>CAWCDC010000001.1:0-108914 GCA_963794255.1 uncultured Actinomycetes bacterium
CCTCGGTCTCCATCCGCTCGAGGCGCTCGTAGTAATCCGGGAACTCTTTCATGTGCGCCAGCGCGATCTTCCCGGTCACGATTGGGTCGTCATGGGTGACGTCCGTCTGGGGATCATGCGATCCGTGCTCGAATTCCACGTCCATTCCATGCCTGAACTGATCGACGTCGAAGCGACCCCAGTCCACGCCGATCTCGTCGCCGACGCGACGAGCCTCTTCGGTCGTCGTTCGCCTCGTCTCCGCCATCTTGGGGCCTCCTTGTGCTCGCTCTCATGAGAGATTGCCATGCGCCGTTCGGGTCCGGCGCATCCCGGGACCGGTCACCGTTCCGCTCAAGTAGACAGAATCGCGACGGAAACGAGTTTGACGGCGGCGGTACACGATCGGCGAGGAGGCTCAGTCAACTGCGCGGAGCGAACCGTTCTCGTAGGTGCAGAGCCAGCGGCCGCAGTTCTCGACGACCGGCAAGGCCAGACCTAGAACTGCGGTCTGGACGCGTCGCATCGAGCCGCCGTGCGTGACGACGAGGACGGTTCCTCCCTCGGCATGCTGCGACGAGATCCGCGCGAGCGCGCGCAGCATCCGCTCCTGATGCGCCTGGGTGGACTCGCCGACGAACTCGACGCGATCGCGCTCCACGGCGGTCAGCCCCTCCCAGGTGCCCCAGTCCTTCTCGCGCAGATCGGAGTCGAGCTCGACGGGCAGGCCGAGCCGTTCGCCGACGATCTCCGCCGTCTCCCGCGCCCGCGCAAGGTCGCTCGAATAGATCGCCTCGAGCTCCTCGCGTTCGAGCTCGGCCGCGAGCTGCCGCGCCTGCCGGCGGCCGAAGTCGGTCAACGGCCGGTCGGTATGGCCCTGCAGACGGCCGACGGCGTTCCAGTCGGTCTCTCCGTGGCGGACGAGCAGAAGCTCGGTCACGTCTAGTCCAACGGCCGGAAGGCGTCGCCCTCGACGATGCAGCCCCAGACCGAGCAGTTCTCGATGAAGGGGCTCTCGAGCCCGATGTGCTCGTGGACCCGACGCAGCGAGCCGCCATGAGTGACGACCAGGATCCGCGCGCCGTCGTGTGCTTGCGCGACCCGTTGCAGGGCGCCGAGGACGCGGTCGGCGTGCGCCTCTTGAGGCTCCCCGTCCCATTCGGGCCGATCGTCGATCTCTGCCCACGTGCGTCCTTCTCGCGAGCCGACGTCGATCTCGCGCAGATCCCGATCGAGGACGACCTCCACGCCGAGACGGCGGGCGAGGATCTCGGCCGTCTCGCGTGCCCGAGCCAGGTCGCTCGCGTAGACGAGTTCGACGCCTTCCTGGGCGACGAGCTCCTCGGCCAGCATCTGCGCCTGCGCGCGGCCGCGCTCGTTCAACGGGATGTCGGCATGTCCCTGCCAGCGCCCCGCAGCGTTCCAGTCGGTCTCGCCGTGGCGAACCAGGAAGAGCGTGGTCACGACTGACTACGCTAGCCAGCCATGGACCTCGGGCTCGCCGACAGCGTCTGCCTCGTCACCGGCTCGACCGGTGGGATCGGCCTCGAGACGGCCGAGCTGCTCCGGGCGGAGGGCGCGACCGTCGTGACGACGGGACGCAGTGGCGGTGATGTGCGGGCAGACCTCTCGCAGCCGGGAGAGCCCGAGCGCGTCGTCCGGGAGACGATCGAGCGGCACGGCCGCCTCGACGTGCTCGTCAACAACGTCGGCTTCAGCGAGATCCGCAAGCTCGAGGATGTGACCGACGAGATCTGGCAGGCGTCGTTCGAGCTCAACCTGCTGAGTGCCGTTCGCGCCACGCGGGCTGCATTGCCGGGAATGCGGGAGCGGGGAGCGGGCACGATCGTCAACGTCTCCTCCACGGCCGCTAAGCGCCCGTCGACGGGGATGCCCGACTACTCCGTGCTGAAGGCCGCACTGCTGTCCTTCTCCCGGCTCGTCGCCGACCTCTACGCGAAGGACGGGATTCGCTGCAACGCGGTCACCCCCGGCCCGACGGCCACCGAAGCGTGGCTCGGGGAAGGCGGCCTCGCGGATCAGCAGGGCGACCGCGCCGAAGTGCTCGCGAAGGTCGCCGCAGGCAGGCCGCTCGGCCGGCTCGCCGAGCCCGAGGAGATCGCCTCCGTGATCGCCTTCCTCTGCTCGCCGCGCGCGAGCTACGTCACCGGCGCCGCATGGAGCGCCGACGGCGGCACGGTTCCGATCATCATCTGAGCGGGATACGCTGGCCGAAGATGCCCGAGATCGCCGGACAGGTCGCCGACGGCTTTGCGGCCGCGGTTCGCGAGCACGAGGAGCAGTGGCTCTCGCCGCTTGCCGTGCGCTCGTACGAGACGCGCGGACGCGAGGCCCCCGAGGCCGAATGCCGCTTGCGGACGCCGTTCCAGCGCGACCGCGACCGCATCGTCCACTCCAAGGCGTTCCGCCGCCTGCGCCACAAGACGCAGGTCTTCGTCGATCCCGAGGGCGACCACTTCCGCACCCGGCTCACCCACACGCTGGAGGCGGCCGGCGATCGCGCGCGGGGTCGCCCGGGCGCTGCGGCTGAACGAGGATTTGACCGAGGCGATCGCCGTCGGCCACGACGTCGGCCACCCGCCGTTCGGCCACGCCGGGGAGCAGGCGCTCGACGAGCTCCTGCGCGAGCGCGGCCTCGGCGGCTTCCGGCACAACGAGCACTCGCTGCGCGTCGTCGAGCGACTCGAGCGCGACGGCCGCGGCCTCAACCTCACCTGGGAGGTGCGCGACGGCATCCTCAAGCACACCGGCCCGGACGACCCCGAGACGCTCGAGGGGCGCATCGTCAGGCTCGTCGACCGCTTCGCCTACATCAACCACGACATCGACGACGCGGTGCGGGCGGGCCACCTCGACCCGGCCGACCTGCCGGCCGAGCCGATCGAAGAGCTCGGCGACACCGGCTCGCGGCGCATCGACACGCTCGTCCACGACGTGGTCGAGCACTCGGCACGCGCGGGCGACATCGTCCAGAGCGACCAGGTCGGCGAGGCGATGCTCGCGCTGCGGAGCTTCATGTTCGAGCGCGTCTACCACGCGCAGGATCACGGGCCGGCGCGGGCTGCCGTACGGCGGATCTTCGACGACCTCGTCGAGCGGCGTGGGCTGGACGCCGAGGCGGCGACCGACTACCTCGCAGGCATGACCGACCGGTTCGCCCTCTCGTACGCGGCGGAGCTGGACTAGCGCGTGGCGCGGATCAAGGACGAGTCGGTAGAGCGCGTCAAGGCGGCGATGGAGATCCTCCCGCTCGTCGAGGACGTCGTCCGCCTCCGCAAGTCGGGGAGCACGTACAAAGGGCTCTGTCCCTTCCATTCGGAGAAGACGCCGAGCTTCACCGTCTCGCCGGCGCGCGGCACCTTCAAGTGCTTCGGCTGCGGTGAGGGCGGCGACGCGATCACGTTCGTCGAGAAGACCGAGAACCTCGATTTCATCGACGCGATCGAGCTGCTGGCGCGGCGCTTCGGGGTCGAGCTCGAGTACGAGGAGGCGTCGCCCGAGCAGGACGCAAAGCGCCGGCGCGGTGAGCGGCTGAAGGCCCTGCTCGAGCGTGCTGCGGAGTTCTATGCGCGCATGCTCTGGGACTCGGAGGCCGGCGCCGGTGCTCGCGAGTACCTCGCTTCTCGCGGGCTCGGCGAGGAGATCTGCCGCGAGTTCCGGCTCGGCTATGCGCCGCAGGGAGCGATGCTCACACGGCGCGCGCTGCAGGAGGGATACACGCAGGAGGAGCTGCTCGCCGTCGGGCTCGCGAACCGGCGCGGCAACGACTACTTCCAGCGCCGCATCGTCTTCCCGCTGGCCGACGCGCGGGGCCGGGTGCGCGGCTTCCAGGCGCGGAAGCTCCACGACGACGACCCGCTGCAGGCGAAGTACGTCAACTCGCCGGAAGGCGAGTTGTTCCGCAAGGGTGACCTCCTCTACGGGCTGGACGGCGCGCGCCAGGCGATCGCGCGGGAGGACAGGGCCGTCGTGGTGGAGGGAAACACCGACGTCATCGCATTGCGGCAGGCCGGGTTCGCGCCCGTCGTCGCCTCGATGGGAACCGCGCTCACCGAGGCCCAGCTGCGCGAGCTGACGCGGTTGACGAAGCGACTCTTCCTCTGCTTCGACGCCGACGCCGCCGGGCAGGACGCGACGCTGCGAGGCATGGAGCTCGCCGTACGGGACGGCTTCACGGTCCGCGTCGTGCCGCTGCCGCGCGGGAACGGATCCGGCCGACGATCCGGCCGCGTTCCAGGAGCAGCTGGCGAGACCGGTGAGCTATCCCGTGCATCGCGTCCGGCTCGAGCACGCGCGGGCGACCGACCGTCAGGCGGCCTTCGCGGCGATCCAGGCCTTCCTCCGGTCGCTTCCCGACTCGCCGGAGCACCTCGAGGCGATCCGGGTCGCCGCCGACCTACTCGATCTTCCGCCGGAGACGCAGGCCGGTCTTGCTCCGGCGCGTGGAGGTGCACGAACCGCCGGCGTCGTGTCGCCGCGCCTGCTCGACGCGGGGCAGCGCCTCGAGCGCAGCGCGCTCGCCGGCGTCGCAGCGCACGACTCGCTTCTGCCGGAGCTCGAGTTGCTCGGGCCGGAGCACTTCGACGACGACCTGCATCGGCGCGCGCGAGCGTTCCTGCTCGGGCAGGAGGCGCCCGACGGCGAGCTGAACGCGCTGCTGCCGGAGCTCTACGCGCTTCGTGACCGGGAGGAGATCACGCTCGAGACGGCGAGCCAGCTGCTGTTGCGGCTGCGCGAGCGGAGGCTCGACCGTGAGCTCTCGCAGGCCGACGGCGAGCATCTCGTCGAGCTCCAGCAGGCGCTCGCGAAGCTTCGCGACGAGATCAGAGCCTTCGCGTAGCCGTGGCTACAATGGCCGCCGCCAATCCCCGGTAGCTCAATTGGCAGAGCATCCGGCTGTTAACCGGAGGGTTGTTGGTTCGAGTCCAACCCGGGGAGCTCGAGAATGCCCTGCGTAGAGGCGTTGCCGCCTCGAGTAGCTAGGGCACGGGTTCGTTGAGCTCCTGGAGGAGGGTGCGGAGCTGGTCGAAGCGCTTGGGGCCGAGTTGTCCGGCCCAGCGGTCCTCCATCTCGGTGACTGCCTGGCGGATGACGCGGACGGCTTTCGCGCCGCGCGGGGTGAGGCTGATGCGTTTGGAGCGTCCGTCCTCGAGGTCGGCTTCGCGCTCGAGGTAGCCGCGCTGTTCGAGTTGCCCGAGTAGGTGGTTGAGCGCTTGTTTGCTGATGCGCCGACGGGCGGCGAGCTCGGACGGTCGTTCGCCATGTGGGCTGGGGTAGCGAAAGACCGTCAGATAGCTGGCGTCGAAGTCGTCGAAGCCCTCGGCGTGGAGTCGAGCGAGCATGTGCTCCTGCACCGCTTCCCAGGGCACGCGCAGGAGCGCGCCGATCAGGGGCGGGCCGAAGGGCTCTGCAGCGGCACCCCCCGAGTTCGTAAAGCGACTTGACGTGTTCTCGTCGATCATATATCGTCAAGTTACTTTACCAACCGCAGCCGAGGAGGCGCAAGATCATGGCGGCAAGCACACGCGAGGAGATCAGGGTCGGAGAGATCGCGATTCGCTTCCTGCTCGAAGGCGAGCAGTCGGGCGGGGCGGTGGCGGTGTTCGAGTTCGACGTGCCTGCCGGCTCCAAGGTCGCGGCGCCACACAGCCATGACGGCTTCGAGGAGACGATCTACGGCCTCGAGGGGACGCTCGTCTGGACGCTCGACGGCGAAACGCACGAGGTCGGCGCCGGCGAAGTGCTCTGCATCCCCCGCGGAGCAGTCCACCAGTTCGCGAACACCGGCAACCTCGACGCCAGCGCGCTGGCGATCGCCACTCCCGGCCTTTTCGGCCCCGACTACTTCCGCGAAGTCGCCGAGATCCTCGACACCGCCGCGGGCGGACCGCCCGACCTGGCGGCAATCGCTGCCGTGATGCGCCGCCACGGACTCACGCCAGTCTCCTGACCGCCTGCGCAAGAAGGGAAACCCCATGACCCTCTCGGCCCTCACCCATTTGGTCGTCCCGTTGCCCTCCAGGCAGGCCGCCCCTGCTCGAGTCCGTGCTCCTGGTCGACCTCGCCGCGCCTGACGGTCGCATGTGGTCGGCGGTCGGCGTCGGCGACACCCTTGCCGAAGCCCTGGCCTTCGCCCAAGACAGCTGTCCCGCCGACGCAACGTGGCACCCCGTCGACTGGAACGACCTCTATGGCGATTAGAACCCTCCCCAGAGCCGGCGACGCAGACGTTCCGATCGGCAGACCGGAGGTGATCCTCCGCAACGACAACCGCGAGATCAGCCTCCTCGTCGCAGACGAGAACCTCAGCCTCACCTATGCCGGCCGCGCAGCGGGCGAACGCGTGACCCACTCACACGTCCACCAGCACACCGAGGCCTTCTACGTTCTCGAAGGCAGGCTGACCTTCCAGGTCGGAGCCGAACGCGAGCCGATCACGATCGGCGCCGGCGGCTTCGTCGCCGTGCCACCGGGCCTCGCCCACGCTTACGGCACCGCCGGCGACCAGTCAGCACGCTGGCTCGTCATCCACGCCTGCGACGGCGGCTTCGCCGCGTTCATGCGCGGCATTCGCGACGAGGTCGAGATCGACTGGGACATCGCACCGGTCCCCGGCGGCGGTGGCCTGCCCGCGGAGCAGGCGACTGTCAGACGGTAAGTCGGATCTCCGCCGGCAGCCGGTCCGCGGTTTGTTCGGCGGCGAGCTCGTCGTGCACGCGGCAGTCGAAGTAGACGTACGCGGTCGTGAGCGCGACGAACGGCATCGTCACCGCGTAGATCACCGCCGCGACGATGTTCACGAGCCAGAACGGCGCGGAGGTTGCGAGCAGGAGGAGCGCTCCGATCAGCGGCCCGAGCACGAGCACGAGCCCGCCGCCGACGACGACCAGCGACGTGACTTTCAGCCACCTCCTCCTGGTCAGCCGGCGGCTGCGGCCGAGGGCGGCGAGCGCGGCGCGATCCTCCAGCTCCACCACCGGGACGACGATCGCCCACCGACCGGCGAGCCAGACGGCGAGCGGCAGCAGGTAGAGCGAGCTTGCCAGGAGCGAGACGACCACCACCGCGAGCAGCAGCGCCTTGAAGAGGCGTCCGGCGCGCGCCAGCGAGAGCCGGTACGCCTGGAGCGGCCCGACCCGGCGGCCGGCGTCGACCTCGACGAGCGCCGTCGCGGTCGCCGCCTGCACCAACCCGAGGCCGAGCAACGTGAGCGTCGTCCCGAACGCCAGCGCGACGAAACCGACGGCGCCGCTGCTGCCGTGTCCCGTTTGCACCGCGAGCACGTTCGTCGCGTGCAGCAGGACCGCCTGGACGAGCGTGATCAGCAGCCCGATCGGGACGAAGAGAAGACCGAGCCCGACGAACAGAGGCAAGCGCCCGACGTACATCCGCGCCGAGGCGGCGAGGATCTGGCCCCAGGCGCGCCGGTGCGCGAGATGGAGCGGTGCGGTCGGGTGCCAGGTCGTCCGGGAGATCAGGAAGATCGTGAAGAGCGCGAGCCCTGCCAGCACGAGGGTGAACGCGACGGGGCTCCTGACGAGCTTGACGAGCGACCGCGAGCCATGGGCGACTGCCCCGCAGAAGAAGCCCGTCGCTCCAGGTCCGAAGATGCTGCTCCCGGGTACGGCGTAGCTCCGGCTTCGCCAGTCCTTCGCCCACGCGATCGGGTGCGTCCACTGCTCCTTGAGATTCGGGCCTTCCGGCCCGTTGAAGAACGCGGGATGGAGCTCGCCCCAGCGCCCCTCGAACGCGATCCACGGATACCCGGCATCCGCAGCGGCGGGGTCGCTCGGGATCGTCACCACCTTCGGCCGCACGTCGACGGTCGGGCCCCGCGTGTCGTCGCAGCCGACGCCCTCCTGGGCCGAGCTACCGAGGTACAGCCCCTCGCCGTAGAAGTTCGCATGCGAGCCCTCTGCGGGATGGACGACCGGGTGCGTGCCGTCGACTCGCTCGAGCTTCGGGTCGTCCCAGGCTGCTCGCTCGGCGCCTTCGTGCTGGCTGAAGCCGACCTCGACGGGTTGCTGCTGCAGCGCCGCCTCGACCGTCGGTGCGTCGAAGACGAGTTGGATCATCTCCCAGTCGCCTTCGTGCAGGTTGTTCCAGTCGTTGAAGACGTAGAAGAACCAGTACTGCAGAGCGAGCTTGCCCGGATGGGTGGGATCGGTCACCACGTGGGCGTACGTCGTCGGCGTCCGCTCGCCGCCGATGTGCTCCTGCCAGTGGAGGTAGTCGCAGCCGGGGCGAAGGGCGTCTCCCGGGAAGTCGAGGTGGTAGCCGTACAGGCCGTGCCCGAGCTCCTTCGCCGTCGGCCCGATCCCGACGAGATCGTCGCCCCACGGCCCGCGCAACGCCACCGTCGGCTCGCCGAAGAGCCGATCGACGTCGATCGGCACGTAGCGCGAGTCGGGGCCGCAACTCCCGTCGCCCGCGACGAGCCGCACGACGGGCGCATAACGCTCCGCCAGGGCTTGTTGCTGCGCGAGACCGGCGCGGGCGGAGCCTGCGAACGCGAGGGCGGCGACGACCGCTGCGAGGATCAGAGCAAGTCTCTTCACCCCACAACTCTGTCAAGTGTCCGAAACGGACGTGTCCCGTTTGGAGCGACTCGGCCTCGACGACGCGATGGCGGTGGCAGGAGTCGGGCGAGCTGTCGTCCGGGCTCGAGCGGGACGATAGGCTCCCCGGTCGTGGCTGACCTCCGCTCCCGCTTCGACGAGCTCCTGCGGCGCCTCGGCGAGATCTCCGACGTCGAGCGCGTCGGTTTCCTGCTCAGCTGGGACCAGGAGACGAAGATGCCGCCGCTCGGTGCACCTGCGCGGGCCGAGCAGGCCACGACGCTCTCCCGGATCGGACATGAGCTCGCCACCGCGCCGGAGCTCGGCTCGCTCCTCGAGGAGCTGCGGGAGCTCGAGGAAGCCTCCGACCCGGAGTCGGTCGAGGCGAGCGTGATCCGCGTGGCCCGGCGCGACTACGAGAAGAAGCGACGCGTTCCGAGCGACCTGCGCGCCGAGCTCACGCGAGCGGGCTCCGTCGGGTACGTCAACTGGCTCGAGGCGCGCGCCGCCGCCGACTTCGAGATCTTCCGCCCGAATCTCGAGCGTCGGCTCGAGCTCACGCGGCAGTACGTCGACTGCTTCACACCGTTCGAGGATCCCTACGACGTCCTCCTCGACGATCACGAGCCGGGGATGTCGACCGCCGACGTGGAGGCGGTCTTCGGGCGGTTGAAGGAGGTCCTCGTGCCGCTCGTCGCCGGTCTTGGGGAGCCGGTCGACGACGCCCCGATCCGAGGCGACTTCCCGGTAGAGCGGCAACGCACGTTCTCGCTCGAAGTTCTCTCGCGCTGGGGGATCGACGACCAGTCGTGGCGGCTCGACGACACCGTGCACCCGTTCGCGACGAACCTGTCGGAGTCGGACATCCGCCTGACCACGCGCTTCGACGACCGCGACCTGATGGGTGTCCTCTCGTGCCTCCACGAGTTCGGACACGGGGTGTACGAGCGCCAGGTCGATCCGCGGTACTCGCGCACGCCTGCTGGCCGAAGGTGCCTCGTCGTCGTTCCACGAGTCGCAGAGCCGCCTCTGGGAGAACATCGTCGGCCGCAGCCTCTCGATGTGGAGCTTCTTCTATCCGCGGCTGCAGGAGATCTTCCCGGAGAAGCTCGGCCGGCGTTCCGCTGCCCGAGTTCCACCGGGCGCTCAACCGCGTCGCGCCGGGAGTGATCCGGGTCGACGCCGACGAGGTCACGTACTCGCTCCACATCGTCCTGCGCTTCGAGCTCGAGCGGGCGATGCTCTCGGGCGAGGTGACTCCCGCCGACCTGCCGGAGGCCTTCGCCGCGAAGCTCCGCGAGTACCTCGGCGTCGAGCCCGCGAGCGTCGTCGACGGCGTGCTGCAGGACGTCCACTGGTCGGAGTCCAACTTCGGCTACTTCCCGACCTATGCGCTGGGGAACGTGATCGGCGTGCAGCTGTGGGAGCGGGCGACGGGCGAGCTCGGCGACCTCGACGAGCAGTTCGCGCGAGGGGAGTTCGGCACGCTGCGCGAGTGGCTGCGCGAGCACGTCCACCGCTGGGGGCGCGCCTTCGAGCCGCCCGAGCTGATGCAACGGGCCGCGGGCGGACCGCTCGATCCGGAGCCGTACCTCGCGTACCTGCGCGCCAAGGTCGAGGCGCTCGCGTCGGCGTAGATCTGGGGTCGGCGGCGCTGCGGTAGACTCGCAACGTGAGCTGGCTGTACATCGCCTTGCTCGCGGTCGCTGTCGTTCTGGTCGCGGGCGCCGAATGGCCGCGCCTCGAAGAGCGTTTCGGGGTCGACTCGCGCCGCCAGCGGCAGCGTGCCAAGCGGAAGAAGACCTTTCGCGTCGTCGGCGACGACGAGGCGGACGAGTTCGCGGCCAGCGTCGAGCGGGATCTCGCCAACCTCCCGACGATCGACGACCGCGAACGCCGCTCGCGTTAGCTGCGCGGCCCCGACGGCGAGCCCGCGTCGGCGTGATGCTTCAGCCACGCCGTGCGCACCTCGCGCGTTCGCTGCTCGAGGCCGTCGATCAGTCGCCGAGCCTCGTCGCGCTCGCGTGAGAGCGTCTCGGCGCGGCGCACCTCGGCCGCGATCTCGGCGAGGGGTGTCGCCGGATCGGAGTTCAGCTTCGTCAGTCGATCCTCGGCGGCGCGCAGTTGTGCCTCGGTCGCTCGCAACCAGCCGCCGGCCTCGTCGTCCAGCGCGCGCAGCTCGGCCTCGGACACGATCTCGCCCGCGACAACCTGACGCAGGCGCACAGCGAGTGCAAGGTCGAGCTGCTGAGGCAGGCTGCTCACCGGGACGGGGACACTTACAGATCGCGCGCTAGCGGCGCAGCGTCACGGTGGTGCGAAGAGTGCGCGTGTTCGGAAGCACGGGCCCGACGTCTTCCATGTTCTTCGTCTCCTGGTAGTCCGAAGCGGTCACGACGAGCGTCCTCCTGCCCGGGCGCAGGCCCCTGGTGCGGACCGAGAGCACGCCGCGGGTGTAGCCGAGTCGGACGGCTCGGCCGCCGACTCTCGCGTGGAACGACTGCGGATCGACTCCGGAGCCCGAGTCGTGCACGGCGAGGCGGAGCGGCCGCCCGAGCATGTGCTTTCCGCCGAGGAGCCGGATCGACGGCGGCGACGTGTCGTTCACCCAGAAGCGGAACCTGAACGCGCCCGGCTTCGCCCCGGTCGGCGTGTCGAACACGAACTCGTAGGTGCCTGGATCGGGCAGGACCGCTCCCACGACCGGCTCCGGGCTCGAGAATCCCTGATACGGGTTCAGGCTCGCCGGAACTCCGGTGTAGCCGACTACGCGGTTCTCGTCGTCGCCGGCGACGAGGCGCGGCGAGACACGAACGCCGTTGCGCGTGGCCGATGATCGCGACGCCGAAGTTCGCGACTTGTCGCTCGAGCGTGAAGCGGAACACCTGCTCGGGCCCGCCGAGGCGCGTCGGAACTCCCGGCGCGAGGCCGAGCTCCGGATAGCGATACGACGAGACGCGCGACGCTCGGCCCTTGGTGTCCCCGCGGTAGACGCCGGGCGTGCGCAGCGTCCGGTGCGGGTCGAGCGCGAGCTTCGGCACCTCGACGTGGAACCAGAAGGCGACTCGCCGAACGTCGTCGCCGCGCGTCAGCACGACGAAGCCGGTTCCGTCACCCGCCCTGGCCGTCGCCGACACCGTGAGCCGCAGAGCGAGCGACGCTCCGGCGACGACGGTCGCTGCCGGCCGGCGTGAGCTTTGCGCCCGTGCGGCATCGACTGCGCGTGGATCGACACGCTCCACGGCGCGCTGCCGCCGCCGCGTCCGCGGTGGAGAGCTGCTTCGTGTCCGAGAATCCGCGGCGCACGAGCCCCCAGCCGAGCGAGGTCGGATCGGTGAAGATCAGCGGCTGGTCGGCGCGGACGAGATCGATCCGCCCGCCGCCCTCGCGCAGCACCGAGACCTCGCCGGGACGGCCGGCCGGATGCACCGTGTCTCCCGTCGAGGCGAGCGCCGACTTCACCTGCTCGACCGTCCAGGTCGGATGTCGCTGCAGGAGAAGCGCTGCGGCGCCGGCGACGTGGGGCGCGGCCATGCTCGTGCCGTCGAGCGTCTCGAAGTCGTGCGCCGGGATGGAGGAGAGGACGTCGACTCCCGGTGCCGTCACGTCCGGCTTCAGAAGCAGCGAGACGGGCGTCGGGCCTCCGGACGAGAACGAGGCGAGGTGATCCGGGTTCGTCCCGTCGCCGCCCATGGTCGAGGCGGCGGCGGTGATCGCCGCGGGCGCGTTGGCCGGCGATCCGACCGAGCCGTACCCGGCCGACGTCGAAGTCGTTGCCGGCGGCCACGACCGGAACGACTCCGGCGGCCGCGGCGTTGTCGAGGGCCTTGACGACGATGTCCCGACGAGGCTCCACCTCGGGCTCGCCGATCGAGAGGTTGATCACGTTCATCCCGTCCGCCACCGCCTGGTCGATGGCCTTGGCGATCTCCGGCGAGTTGCCGTCGAGGCCGTAATCCGCCGTCGGCACCGTCAGCGCCTTGTAGTTGCCGAGATATGCCTTCGGCGCGACGCCCGAGATGGGCGAGCCGTCGTCGGCAGCCGTCGGCGTGTTGTGGTCGCCGGCCGCGATCCCCGCGACGTGCGTCGCGTGGAAGGAGTAGACGGGGTCGAACGGCCGGTCGGCGTACTTCCAGCTCGTCGACGGCGACGGGAAGGCGCGCGCGACGATGACCTTGGGCGTCGTGTACGCGGTGTTTCCCTTCGGGAAGCCGGCGGGATACGAGTAGCCGGTCGGTTTGAAGTATGGGTGCGCCTGGTCGATCCCGTCGTCGACGAGCCCGATCTTGATGCCCTCGCCGGCGGTGGCGAGCTTCGCGCCCCAGAGCGCGGTCGCGCCGATCAGAGCCGGGCCTGGATCCGCCGTGGTCGCAGCAGTCGAGGCGGGCGTATCGAGTGCGTGATACGTGACGCTCGGCCAGACGGTCGCGCCCGGGATCGCGTGCAGGCGTGCGAGATCGGACGAGGGGAGGACGACGGAGACGCCGTCGAGCGCGACTCCGTAGTGCCAGTTGACGCGTGCCGCGGGGATCGCGACGGCGAGCCGGGCTGCGAGCGTCTGCTGCGCGGCGGCCAGGGTGTGCAGGTAGGAGGCCGCTGCGGGTTCGCTCACAGCGAGCGAATGGCGCTCGCTTGGCGGCGGCGGCGAGCGTCCGGTCGTGCGCGACCGCGAGGGCAAGGGCAGGGCGCGGCAGGGTGACGACGACCTCGACCAGGTTGCCGGATCCCCGGGGCGGCGCGGCCGCCGATCCCCCCGCCAGCAGCGCGAAGACCGCGACGAGTACGAGCGCAAACGGGAGCGGTGAGCGACGCAAGGAGGCCGCATGGTACGTGGCTTCTGCGCGAATGGCGGTGCCCCGTTTGGGGCTACCGATCACGGCTAAACTGGCCGTCCGCGCGGATGTGGCGGAATTGGTAGACGCGCACGGTTCAGGTCCGTGTGGGCTTCGGCTCGTGGAGGTTCAAGTCCTCTCATCCGCATCGCTCTGGCGCAGGTCGATTCGCGCAGGAATACGCAGGTTTGGACCACCGGTGGCCGGGACCTAGCCGAACGGGTGTGTGTCGTTTTTCGCCGTCGACCTACGTATCGATTCGACTCGACGGCAATGCACGACTCAAACAGAGCGAGGTAGACACGTGGTGACTGCAGCGGCGAGGCCGCACTTGTTTTCGGTAGAGGCCGATACCCCCACCGGGGCGCGCTTCAGTGCCTGGCCCGTCGGTTCTGCACTCCTCGACCGGCTGGGCGAGATCAATTCGGACGTGCACTCCGCGCTCGCAGACGAGCGCGCCCGGCTCAGCGAGCACGGCTATCCGGAAGATCTCCCGCTGCCGGCTCTGTGGTGGAACGCTCCGGCTGAGGCGTAAAGCGGGGCTCAGGTAGCGGCTTTGCCGCGCGAGTCCAGCCTCGTCTCGAACGCCCGGCGCAGCAGCTCTCCGGTCATGTCTCCCGTCCGGCGCGGGATCCGCTGGGGTTCCTGGCGGACGACGCTGACGATCTCGCCGCTGCGGTCGCCGTAACTGCGCGCATACGCGTCCGCCTCGCGAATCGGCGAGGCCTCGTTCCGCCGCCCGCGGCGGAAGAGCGAGCTGAGCCACCGGAGCACGCGGCTAGCGTCGCAGAAAGCCGGGACGATGCCTAGGCCGCGGCGGGGATTTCGACCTCGGCGTCGGGGTAGAGGACGCGCCAGACGCGGAGGTAGAGCTCGAGCTCGAGGTGCTCCGAGTCCTCCGGCGACTCCTCGAGATCCACACGGTCCGGCGCCCCCACCACGGCGCGCCGTCCGACGCTCGTCAGGAATTCCGCCAGTTGGTCGGTGTACGAGGGATCGCGCAGGAAGAGCTGCATGCCGCAGCTCCAATCTTGGCAGCGGCGCGCTGCGCTCGGACACCCTCGGCCGGGGGATTTCTCGCCCTCGGGCGGTGCTTTTAGGCCGAACCGAGCGCCGCGAGCACGTCGTCGGCGTGGGTGTCGGGCTTGACGCCCTTCATCACCTTCGCGACCGTCCCGTCGGGCGCGACGAGGAACGTCGTCCTGCTGACGCCCCAGTACGTCTTCCCCATGTACTTCTTCTCGCCCCAGGTGCCGTAGAGCTCCGAGACCTCGTGCTCCGGGTCGGCAAGCAGTGTGAACGGGAGGCCGTACTTCTCCTTGAACTTCACGTGCTTCCCCTCGCTGTCCGGTGAGATGCCGAGCACGACCGCGCCGGCGCGCTCGAAGTCCCCGTAGGCGTCGCGGATTCCGCACGCCTGGGCGGTGCAGCCGGGCGTGTCGTCCTTGGGATAGAAGTAGAGGACGACCGGCTTGCCGCGGAAGTCGGACAGGCTGACGCGTTCGCCGGCGTCGGTCACGGCGGTGAAGTCCGGTGCAGGCTCGCCCTCGGAGACCACTCTCGCAGCGTAATGAAGCCGGCCGCCCCTATGAGGCGGCCGGCGTCGTCGGGAGACGACCCTTGAGCGGGACCCCAATGCAGGCTGTCCCCCGAGCTGCGAAACGGTTCCGCGTTACAAGTCGTAAACGCAGACGTGGCGGCAGGAGATACGGCTCAGCCGAGATGCAGCAGGTGCAGGTCCGGGAGCTCGCGGTACCGCTCGTCGAGATCGAAGCCGTAGCCGACGTAGAGCTCGTCGGGGACGACGAAGCCGACATAGCGAACGGGCAGGTCGTCGACGAGGCGCCGGTACGGCCGGTCGAGCAGCGTCACCGCCGCGACCGAGGCCGGCCCGCGGAGCTCGAACGTGCGCACGAGGTAGTTGAGCGTGAGCCCGGTGTCGACGACGTCCTCGACGACGAGCACGTCGCGCCCGCGGACGTCGAGATCGAGATCCTTGAGCACGCGGATCTGCTGGTGGCCTCCCATGCGCGCGCTCCCGTAACCCGCGAGCTCGACGAAGTCGAGCGCGTGGAAGATGGGGATGGCACGCGAGAGATCGGCGACGAAGACGAGGCTCGCCTTGAGCGACCCGACCAGGACCGGCTCGCGATCGGCGTAGTCGGCGGCGATCTCGGCGCCGAGCTCGCGGACGCGCGCCGCGATCTCCGCTGCCGAGAGATGGATCTCGCCGATCCGGTCGTCGCCCGGCACCGGCCCGGACTCAGCTGGCGAGGTCGAGGTGGAAATGCTGGGCGAGGCGCTCCAGGTCGCGCCGGTAGAAGAGCTTGATCTTGACGTCGGGATACCGTTCGCGCAGCTTGCGCAGCTTGCGGTTCTTGCGGGTCACGAGCGACTGCTTCATGGCGGTGATCTCGACGTAGAGGTCCTGCTCGGGGAGGTAGAAGTCGGGCGTGAACGCTTCGGTCACGCGGCCCTTCTCGTCCTGCTCGAGCACGAACGTCCGGGGCTCGTATTCCCACGCGACGTCGTAGTAGTCGAGCACCTTGGCGCACTCGAGCTCCGCGGGACTCGCGAACCGCGGCGGCTCAGAGCCGCGATACGCCCGAAAGACCGGGAGCTGGAGCTCCATCGAGCGTCACGGTAGCCACGCCGTCGGATGCCGAGACAATCCGCACAAGCTCTGGATCTTCTAGCGTTCCCGGACCGTGTTCCGGATCGTGCAACTGTCGGACCTGCATTGCGGGCAGCAGTTCTTCCTGCCGCAGCACCTCGAGCGCGCCATCGCCGAGGTCAACGAGATGCAGCCTGACGTCGTCGTGATCTCCGGCGACCTCACGTCCAACGGCTTCAAGGACGAGTACGTGCTCGCGCGCGAGTACCTGAACCGCGTCGAGTGCGAGGCGATGGTCGTGATCCCGGGCAACCACGATTCCCGCAACGTCGGCTACGTCCACTTCGAGGAGCTACTTCGGCGAGCGGAACTCGGTGCTCAACGTCGGCCGGGCGACGATCGTCGCCGTCGACTCGACCGAGCCCGATCTCGACAACGGCCAGATCGGCCGCGGCCGGTACCGCCTGATCGAGGAGGCGTTCGCGGGAGCGGCGGACCTGCGGGTGTTCGTCCTCCATCACCACCTGCTCCCGATCCCGGGAACCGGCCGCGAGCGCAACATCGTCAACGACGCCGGCGACGCGCTCGAATGCCTCCAGCGCGCCGAAGTGGATCTCGTCCTCGCCGGCCACAAGCACGTTCCCTACGCGTGGCGGCTCGAGGATCTGTTCGTCGTCAACGCCGGCACCGTCTCGTCCTCGCGGCTGAGAGGCAAGGGCCGGCCCTGTTACAACGTCGTCGAGGTCGAGGGCACGCACGTCAACGTCTGGCGCCGCTATCCGTTCCACGGCCAGGACCTGATCATCCAGTTCTCGACCGAGACGAAGACGTACGAGAAGTACACCGCGCGGATCGAGGACGAGGTGCGCTCGACGTGAGGGCGCTCGCGCTGATCGACGGCGAGCACTACGCGCCCGTGGTGCGGGACGCGCTCGCCGCGCTGCCGTACGAGGTCGTCGGCGCGCTGCTCGTCGGCGGCACCGAGAAGCTGCGCGGCGAGGACGACTACGGCGTCCCGCTGGTCGAGTCGCTCGACGCGGTCGAGGTGGATCTCGTCGTCGATCTCTCCGACGAGCCCGTGCTCGGGCCGCGGGAGCGGATGCTGTGGGCGTCGCGCGCGCTGGCGCTCGGGTTGCCGTACGTCGGCGCCGACTTCCGCTTCGATCCGCCGCCGCTGCAGCCGAGTCGAGACGCCGTCGCTCGCCGTGATCGGCCTCGGCAAGCGGATCGGGAAGACCGCCGTCGCGGGCCACGTCGCGCGCGTCCTCTCCCGCGACCGCCGCGTCGTCGTCGTGGCGATGGGACGGGGCGGACCGGCCGAGCCGGAGCTGCTCGAGACGCCTCCGACGCTCGACGACCTGCTTGCGCTCTCCCGTTCCGGACGGCACGCCGCCTCCGACCACCTCGAAGCGGCGGCGCTCGCAGGCGTGCCCGCAGTCGGCTGCCGGCGGGCCGGCGGTGGGCTTGCGGGCGCTCCGTTTCGAGTCGAACGTGCTCGAGGGCGCGTCGCTCGCGCTGCAGCTCGATCCCGAGTTGCTCGTCTTCGACGGCAGCGGCGCCGCCGTGCCGCCGGTCGAAGCGGATGCACGGATCCTCGTCACGAACGGGAGCCACGATCCGCGCGCCGGCCTCAACGCCTATCGCGTCCTCATCTCCGACCTCGTCGTCGACACCGGCGGCGCCGATCGCGATGCGATCCGCTCGATCTCCGACGTGCCGGTCGTCGCGGCCGAGCTTCGCCTGCGTCCGGCCGAGCCGCTCGACGGCCGCCGCACCGCCGTCTTCACGACCGGACCCGCGCCCACCGACGGGCTCGACGCGGAAGTCGTCCACGTCTCACGCAACCTCGCGCGGCGGGACGCGCTGCATGAGGAGCTCGAGCACGTCGACGCCGAGGTCTATCTCGTCGAGCTCAAGGCCGCCGCGGTCGACGTCGTGGCCGAGGCGGCGCTCGCGCGCGGGCGCGGAAGTCGTCCTCGCCGCGAACGACGTCGTCTCGAGCGAGCTCGACGAGCGCCTGGCGTCACTCGTCCCGGAGCGGAGCTGTGATGAACGAGCCGCGGCGGATCATGCCGCTCCCGCTGGGCGGGGGAGAGCTCGGCCTGCCGTACTCGCGCGGCCTGATGGCGCGCTCGCTGATGGCCGCCGGCGTGGCGGGGCATCGCGCGTACGCGCTCGCGAGCCGCGTCCACGACGAGCTGCGCGAGCAGGGACGCGGCGAGATCGAGCTCGAGCGGCTCGAAGAGCTCGCGGTCGAGGTGCTGGGCGAGGAGGAGGGACGCGAGTCGATCCAGCGCCTGCGCCGCTACCAGGAGCTGCGTGAGCTCGACCTGCCGATCATGATCTTCATCGGCGGCGCGACCGGCACCGGCAAGTCGACGGTCGCGACGGAGCTCGCGTACCGCTTCGGGATCACGCGCGTCACCTCGACCGACTTCGTGCGGCAGACGATGCGCGCGTTCTTCTCGGAGACGTTCATGCCGACGATCCACCAGTCGAGCTTCGAGGCGGGTGACGTCGTTCCCGGACGCGGACGACCCGCTCGAGTTCGGCTTCCTGCAGCAGGCGAGGAACGTCCTCGTCGGCGTCGGCGCGTCGTCCGAGCGGGCGCTCGAGGAGGGCTGGTCGATCGTGCTCGAGGGCGTCCATCTCGTGCCGGGGATGGTCGAGCTGCCGCGGCCGGAGCTCGCGGTCTCGGTGTTCGTCGTGCTGTCGATCGCCGACGAGGAAGAGCACGTCCGCCACTTCCGCTTCCGCGACGAGGAGGACTCGGAGCGCCCGGAGTCGCGCTATCTCGAGCGATTCGGCGACATCCGCCGCCTGCAGGAGCTCGTCGTCGCGCGCGCGCAGCGCGCCGGCGTGCCCGTGATCGAGAACGAAGACGCCGACAAGGCGGCGCGGACGGTCGCCGATCTCGTCCTCGACGCGGCCGCGCAGAGCCGTACGGTGGCACGGTGAGCGAGAGCGTCGAAAACGGAGCCGGGGCGGAGCGGCCCTGCCAGTGCCAGTCGTACCTGCGGGCGACGGAGCGCGCTGCGCTCATCTCGGCTCGCTGGCTCGGACGCGACGACGAGCACGCGGCCGAGGAGAGCGCCGCGACCGGCATGCGTGCGACCCTCGACGTCCTGCCGATCAGCGGCCGTGTCGTGTTCGGCTCGCTCGACGACTCGGGCGGCCTCACGCCCGGCGCGATCGTCGGCG
The DNA here is from genome assembly GCA_963794255.1 of uncultured Actinomycetes bacterium. Lineage (GTDB taxonomy): Bacteria > Actinomycetota > Thermoleophilia > Gaiellales > Gaiellaceae > Palsa-739. The sequence continues at coordinate 19,206 of CAWCDC010000001.1, forward strand.
CCGGAGGAGAGGAGGTCGACCTCGCGCTCGACCCGCTCGAGGGCCGCGGCGTCGTCGCGCGCGGCGGCAACGGCGCGATGTCGATGATCGCGGTCGGCGACCCCGGCCGCTTCACGCAGCTCCCCGACATCTACATGCGGAAGATGGCGGTCGGCCCGCTCGCCCGCGGCTCGATCGACCTCCTCCGCCCGGTCGGCGAGAACATCGAGGCGATCGCCGAGGCGTTCGGCCGCCGGGTGAACGACGTGACGACGATCATCCTCGACCGTCCGCGCCACCACGACCTGATCGAGGAGATCCGCAACTCCGGAGCGCGAATCAAGCTCATCCAGGACGGCGACGTCACCGCTGCGATCTCCGCCGCGATCCGCGGCACGAACGACCACCTCGCGATCGGGATCGGCGGCACCCGGCAGGCGGTGCTCTCGGCGGCGGCGCTCCGCTGCCTCGGCGGCGAGCTGCAGGCCCAGTTCTGGCCGACGTCCCGCCGGGAGATCGACGAGCTGCGTGCGGCCGGGATCGAGGACTACGAGCGCGTCTTCGGCACCGAGGACCTCGCTCCGGGGGAGGTGATCGTGGCGGCGACAGGCGTCTCGAACGGAGACCTCCTGCGCGGCGTCCGCTTCCTCGCCGACAGCGCCCGTACGCACTCGCTCGTCATGTGCACTCGCTGCAACTGGGTGCGGTTCGTGGACGGGATCCATTTCTTCGCCCGCGAGCGGAGGGAAGAAGTGCGCCTCCTCGGCGTCTAGTAAGACACGAATCGCCGGCGTAGAGTCGGCGCAACAACCAGGGGAGGAGGACAAGATGGCTGTTTCAGTCGAGGGTCTCGCGACCGCGGTGAAAGGCCGTGTCGTCTCGCCGGCCGACGCTGACTACGACGCGTCGCGGGCCCTCTACAACGGGATGATCGACAAGCGGCCGGCGGCGATCGCCTACTGCGCCGACGAGGCCGACGTCGCCGCGGCGCTGCGCTACGGCGTCGAGCACGGCCTGCGGATTGCGGTGCGCGGCGGCGGCCACAACGGCGGCGGCCTCGGCTCGGTCGACGACGGGCTCGTGATCGATCTCTCGCAGATCGACGACATCAGCGTCGACCCGGCCGCGTCGATGGCGCGGGTTGGTGGCGGAGTCCTGCTCAAAGATCTGCTCGAGGCGACGCACCAGCACGGCCTGACCATCCCGGTCGGGATCATCGGCACGACCGGAGTCGGCGGGCTGACGCTCGGCGGCGGCGTCGGGCACCTCAGCCGCAACTTCGGCCTCACGATCGACAACCTCGTCGCGGCCACGGTCGTCCTTGCCGACGGCTCCGTGGTCCAGACCGACGCCGAACGCGAGCCGGATCTCTTCTGGGCGATTCGCGGCGGAGGAGGGAACTTCGGAGTCGTGACGTCGTTCTCGTTCCGCTGCCATCCGCTCACGAACGTCCTCGCAGGCCCGGTTCTCTACGACCTCGACGACGTGGCCGACGTGATGCGCTGGTACGACGGCTTCATCGGCGTCGGCGCCGGACGAGCTCGGCGGCTGGTTCGCGTACCTGTCCGTGCCCCCCGGCCCGCCGTTCCCCGAGGAGCTACACCTGCGCAAGGTCTGCGCCCTCGTCTGGACGCAGCCCGGGGAGGAGGAGACTCCGGCGCTCCGCGAGGGGCGCGCGTACGGGAAGCCCCTGCTCGACGGCGTGGCGCCGATGCCGTTCCCAGTCTGGAACACGGCGTTCGACGGGCTGTTCCCGCCGGGTGAGCAGTGGTACTGGCGCGGCGAGTTCTTCGACGAGCTGAGCGACGGGCTGATCGAGGCGAACGTCGAATGGATGCCGAAGGCGCCGACGTGGAAGTCGACGATGCACATGTACGCGATCGACGGCGCGGCCTCACGTCCCGGCGAACGAGGACACGGCGTGGGCATATCGCGGCGCGCGCTGGGCGCAGGTGGTCGCGGGCATCGACCCCGATCCCGCGAATGCTGGCGTCGTCTCGGACTGGGCGCGTGGCTTCTCCGACGCGACCAGGCCGTACGCGATGCCGGGCGGCTACTCGAACTTCCAGATGGACGAGGAGCCGGATCGCGTCCGCGGCATGTACGGCGCGAACTACGACCGGCTCGCGCGCATCAAGGCGCAGTACGACCCGGACAACGTCTTCCGGGTCAACCAGAACATCCAGCCCGCGACAGTAGCGCGGGTCAGTAACCGGGCGGCGGGCGTCGTCCCGCCGCCCGCTCACTGCTCGTCGAAGCGCTTGCCGGCGCGCAGGAACCACCAGGCGAACCAGATCACGACGATGACCGGCCCGATCGCCGCGACCAGGAGGATCACGGTCAGTGCCCCGTTGCCGACGGTGCCGACCACGCCCGAATCGTAGGCGTCTCTAGACTGGCTGCGTGGCGACGCGCGAAGACGTGATGGAGGTTCTCCGATCTGTCGAGGATCCCGAGCTCGGGATGGACATCGTCGACCTCGGACTGGTGTACGAGGCCGAGGTGGAGGACGCGAAGGTCAAGGTGCTGTACAGCCTCACTTCGATGGGCTGCCCCGCCGGGCCGCTGATCGCGCAGGACATCGACAGCGCAGTCCGGCAGGTCGAGGGAGTCGAGGACGTCGAGCTGGAGCTGACGTTCGACCCGCCCTGGACGCCGGACCGGATGTCCGACGACGCCAAGTTCATCCTCGGCTTCGGCTAGTTCAAGACGTCATCCCTTCAAGGCGATGCGTTGGGCGCTCGCGCCTGAGACGGTCAGTGCACTTCGACGGTCAAGGAGGTTGCGCGCGTGTGGTACGGCATCGGTTCGGGCTCGAATCCTGTACCTCGTGCTGCTCATCGTCCTGGGACTCAGCTGCCTGCGTAAAGGCCACTGGGTGATGTTCATTCTCGGGTTCTTCATCCCGCTGTTCTGGATCATCGGGGCTGTGATCCCGGCCAGGAGGTAGAGGTCTAGGTTGCAGTGCCGCTCGACGGATGGAGGAGCGGCACGCTTCCTTCCCAGCCTGCGTCGAGGACGGCCAGGGTCGTCGGCGGCGTGATCACCACGGCGCGTCCACGCGGCCTCGCTCGTCGTTCGGCGTAGCCGCCGGCCGTCCAGCGCAGGAGCGCGTCGCCGAGGACGAGCTGCGGTGCGTCGTCGAGGAGCACGAACGCGCCGTCGGGCAGCTCGGCGAATCGCCGCTCGTGTAGGCGGCGGCCGGCGGTGTCGGCGCCGAGCCGTTCCGCGTGGAGACGTTCGTCGAGCGCGTCGGCGCCCGCTGCTCCGGTGAGGGCGAGGAAGCTCTTGTAGTCGGCGTTGCGGCACTCGGCGCAGGGCCGGTGTCCGGCCGCGAGCGCGGTCGCCTCGTCGAGGAAGAAGAGGCCCGTGTAGCGGCCCGGCGCCATCGGGCCGCCGGCGCGGTAGCGGCCGCGAAACTCGAGGTGGCAGGAGATCCAGCGTCTGAGCTGCCACTGCCGCCGGATCCGTCCGTGGTCGTCGTGCAGGCGGCCGCGGTTGCCGTAGACGAGACCTCGCTCGGGCGTCGCGACCAGCTCGCCCAACGGCGTCACCCGGTTCTGGAACGGCATCAGATCGTGAGGACGATCTTGCCCAGCTGCTCGCCGGCCTCGAGACGTTCGTGCGCCGTCCGGATCTCCTCGAGGGGCAGCACCGAGTCGACGACGGGCAGCGCGCGCCCGCTCGCCACGAGCTCGTAGGCGCCTGCGAAATCCTCGCCGGTCCCCATCGTCGAGCCGAGGATCGAGAGCTGCTTCCACCAGATCCGGTGCAGCGCGGCCGGCGGGTTCGGGCCGGACGTCGCGCCGCAGACGGTGATCCGGCCGCCCGGCGCCGCGACCTGGAGGGACGTGGCCCACGTCGCCTCGCCGACGCTTTCGAGCGACGACGTCGATCCCGTGGCCGCCGGTCGCCTCCTTCACCGCCGCCCGCACGTCGCCCGTCGCGTGGTTGACGGCCGCATCCGCGCCGAGCTCGCGGGCACGCTCGAGCTTGGCGTCGCTCGACGAGGTCACGAGCACGCGCGCGCCGAGCGCCTTTCCGATCGCGAGCGCCGCGGTCGAGACGCCGCCGCCGATGCCCCAGGCGAGCACCCACTCGTCCTCGCGGAGCCCGGCCCGCGTCACGAGCATCCGGTACGCAGTCTCGAAGACGAGCGGGAACGCCGCCGCCTCCTCGAAGCTCAACCCCTCCGGAATCGGATGCACGTTGGTGGCGGGCACCGCGATCAGCTCGGCGTTCGTGCCGTCGCCGTGCTCGCCGATCACGTGGATCTGGCCGCCGCCGGCCTCGATCCCGGGATTGAGGACGACGCGCTCGCCCGGCTCGAAGCCGGTCACGCCGTCGCCGAGCGCCTCCACGACGCCGGCTCCGTCGGCACCGAGGATGCGCGGCTTCGGCACGGACGGGAGCCCTTTGCGGATCCAGACGTCGAGATGGTTCAGCGCCGAGGCGCGGAGGCGGACGAGTACCTCTCCCGGCCCGGCCTCGGGATCCGGCGCCTCCTCGAGCACCAGAACCTCGGGCCCGCCGTCCTGATGGATCCGAACCGCGCGCACCGCGGCAGACTATCCGCGTGACCGCTGCGGAACTCGAAGCCGCTCGGACGGGAGCTCGGGCTCGACGCCATCGGCGCCGCGCCGGCCGAGCCCTACGCGGGCACGGAGCGCCACATCCGCGAGCGTCGCGAGCGCGGGCTCTTCGCCGACATGCGCTTCACGATGGCGCGGCCGGAGGAGTCATGCCATCCCGAGACGCTGCTGCCCGGCGCCCGCACCGTCGTCTCGGCCGCGCTCTGCTACTGGCTGCCGGAGCCGGAGCGGCCGCAGGGTCAGGGCCGGCTGCCGCGCTACACGTGGTTCGACGCGTACGCGGCGCTGCGGGAGAAGCTCGACGTCCTCGGCCGCAGGCTCGGCGGCGCGTACCGCGTCCTCGTCGACGCGAACCAGCACGTCGACCGCGAGGCGGCCGCGCGAAGCGGCGTCGGCTTCTACGGCAAGAACACGCTCCTGATCACGCGGCGCCACGGCTCCTGGGTCGTGCTCGGAACGCTCGTCACCGACGTCGAGCTCGAGCCGACGCCGCCGTCTCGACCTCGACTGTGGCGAGTGCAGGCTCTGCATCGACGCCTGCCCGACGGGTGCGCTCGACGAGCCGGGCACGCTCGACTCGACCCGCTGCCTCAGCTACTGGACGCAGGCGCCCGCGCCTCCTCCCGCGGCGTATCGCGCCGAGCTCGGGGCGCAGGTCTACGGCTGCGACATCTGCCAGGACGTCTGCCCGTGGAATCGCGGCGTCGAGAAGCGGCGCTGCGGGCGAGCCGCTGCCCGAGGACGCGACTCCGCACGTTTCGCTCGTCGACTGGCTGCGCTCGGAGCCCGACGAGCTGCGGCGGCGCTTCGCGAGGCTCTACGTGCCCCGCAACGACGGTCGCCGCCTGCAGCTGAACGCTCTTGTCGCGGCAGGCAACGTGGGGGGCGACGGCGAACGGGACGCCGTGACCGCCTTCCTCGACGATCCCGACGAGTCGATGCGCGAGCTCGCCGCCTGGGCGCTCGCGCGGCTCGAGGAGCGAGATGCTTAGCCGCCCCGGCCGCTGGCTCGTCCTGCTGCGGGTGCTGCTCGTGGTGGTGGGCGCGGTGGCGGTCGCGCCTCACGACCTTCCCGCCCGGTTACGAGCCCTGGGCCTGGGCGGTGGTCGGGTTCTTCGCCGCGGTGACCGTCGTCTCGGGCGCGCTCTCCGTGATCGAGCTCGGCCCGGTCGCGCGGGTGCGCGCGCGCGTGCTTCTGCTCGCGCTCGACTCCGTCGCGGCGATCGGGTTCGTCGCCGTCTTCTCGTTCGAGACCGGCGAGCCGTGGCGCGCGCTCTATTTGATTCCGATGGCGGCGGCGGCGCTGCGCTTCGGCCTGGTTGGCGGCATCGTCGGCGGCTCCGTGATGGTGGGGGCGACGATCGTCGTCGACGCTCTCGGCCCGGGCTTGCAGTGGCGGACGGCGTTCGCGCGGGTGCTCGTCGGCATGCTCGCCGGCATCGTCATCGGCTATCTGCGCGACACGCTCACCGTCGAGCAGAGCCGCGCCGAGGCGCGAGCGGCAGAGGCGGAGCGGCTGCGGGACGAGCTCGGCCACCGCGTCGACGTGCTCGAGACCGCGAATCGCTGCGCCAGAGCTCTCGGCTCGTCACTCGAGCTCGACGAGGCGTTCGGGGCGTTCATCCGCGAGCTGCGCGGTCTCGTGCCCTTCGAGCGAACGGCGATCGTCCTCGTCGAGGGAGACACCGCGACCACGATGGCCACTGCCGGTCGCGGCGCAAGCGAGGTCTTCCCGCCGGGGAACAGCGACCCGATCGAAGGCTCCCTGCTCGAGCGGGTGCTCGAGGGCAAGCTCGTCGTGCGCCGCGATCTGGCCGAGCGCGATTCCCCGGCCGACGAGCAGCTGCTTGCGCTCGGGCTGCGCAGCGAGCTCGTCACGCCGCTGTTGGTCGGCGCGCGCACGATCGGGATGCTGAGCCTGTCGCGCGACCGTCCGGACGCGTTCAGCCCGGACGAGATCGAGCTCGTCTCTCTGCTCGGTCGCCTCGTTGCGACCGCCGTCCAGAACATCCGCGCCTACGAGGCCGAGCGGAGACGCGTCGAGGAGCTCGCGCGCCTGTCGGAGCTTCGCGCCGACTTCGTGTCGCTCGTCTCACACGAGCTGCGCAGCCCGATGGCGGCGGTGATCGGCGCCGCTCGGACGCTGCAGGACCGGTGGCGGATGCTGTCGGCGGCTCAGCGCGAGTCGTTTCTTGCGCTCATCGGCGACGAGACGACGCGGCTGGCCGAGCTCGTCGGCGACGTCCTCGACACGTCTCGCATCGAGGCGGGGACGTTCAGCTATCGCTTCGACGAGGTCGATCTCGGCCGCGTCGTCGACGAGGCAGTCGAGACGGCGGTGCTCGCGCAGCAGGACGTGCCGGTCGTCGCCTCGGTGCGAGGAGCGCTCCCGGCGATCCGCGGCGACCGTGCCCGGCTTCGGCAGGTGCTCGGGAACCTGATCGAGAACGCGGTCAAGTACTCGCCGGAGGGCGGCGAGGTGCGCGTCTCGGCTGCGGCGTCGAACGGGGCGGTGCGGATCTCGGTGCGAGACAGTGGGCCGGGGATCCCGCGTGACCAGCAGGCGCGGATCTTCGAGAAGTTCGGGCGCGCCGACGTCGAAGGCGGCTCGAAGCCGGGAACCGGGCTCGGGCTCTTCATCGCCCGCTCGATCGCCGAGGCCCACGGCGGCTCGCTCGACGTGAGCTCCGCCGCCGAGCAGGGCTCGACGTTCACGGTGTCGCTGCCCGTCGGCCGCTAGGCGCGGGCGGCGCGCATGCGCTCGACGCCGAGCTCTTTCGCGAGCGCCTTCGCACGCACCGCGATCGAGTGGCGTAGCTCGTCCGGCTCGAGGAGAACGGCCTCGCCGCGCAGCGAGAGCACCTCGCTCTCGAGCCAGTCGTCACTCGAGAAGAGCAGCTCGCGAACCGCGTTGCCGTCGGCGAGCGGCCGCGCTCCGCGCTCGATCGCCCAGCGTGCGATCTCCTCGTCGTAGAGAAGCTTCGCCGTGCGCGCGTCGCGGAGCCGCGTCGGCTCGAAGCCCTCGCGCGGCTCGAAACGCTCGCGCGTGAGCTTCGCGCTGCGCATCCGGTCGAGGCGGAACGAGCGCGCGCCGTCCGAGGTGCGGTCCCAGGTGTGGACGTACCAGTTGGGCAGCTGGCGCTCGAGGGAGTAGGGCTCGACGAGCCGCGTCGACGGTTCGGCGTCGGCTTCCTTCTGGTACTCGATCTCGACGAGCTTGCGCTCGCGCATGCCGCGCGCGAGCCGCGAGACGAGGTCGACCTCCTCGGTGCCCACGTGCGGCTCCGGGGTGCGCGCGAGCTCGAACTGGCCGAAGGTCTCCTCGAGCTTCTTGCGGACGCGGGAGAGCGGCGTGTGCGCGTCGGCCGCGATCATCGGGCCGACGTACTCCAGCGCGAGCCGGATCGCGCGCGCCTCGAGCGGCGTCAGCCGCGGCGCGGCGCGGAACGTGTCGCCCCACAGCTCCTTGTCGACGTGGACCGAGCCGTCCCGCAGCTCGGCGTAGATCGTGTAGCAGCCGCCGCCGAAGTTGACGAGGTTGAGCAGCGAGAGATGCTCTTCCAGCTCGTCCTCGGGGATCGAGGGGAACTTCTCGAGCAGCTCGGCCGCCGGGATCTCGGCGTCGCGCTCTTCGCCGCAGGCCGCGAGCAGGTATGCGAGCAGCGCCTGGAGGACCGCGAATCGCTCGGGCGCGACCGGTCCGGCGAACCGTTCCACCGTCCCGTCGTCGATCGCCGCCGGCTTCTCGCGTGCCGGCTGCGGCGACTCGCCTTCGTGGCCGTCGCGCACCCGCCGCAGCGCCTGCGCGACGTCGCGCTTGAGCTCGGCCGGCTCGAGCGGCACCGCGCGGCCGTTCTGGCGCAGCACCCACGACGCGAGCTGGGGGATGGAGGAGTAGTCGGTGACGAAGACGCCGTCCTCGAGCCGTCCCGTCGCGCCATAGGTCCGCCGCACCCACCACGCGGTGTCGCCACGCACGTCGATCCGCGCCGTTCCGACGATCTCGCCGATCTGCCAGGGAGGCCGGCCGCGATAGAGCTCGACGTCGAAGTCGGTCGGTGCGCGGAAGTCGCGCTCGCGCCGGGTCGCGAACTTGATGTCGCCGCGGATGCGCGAGACGCGGAAGGTGCGGATCTCCTCGCGATCGAGGTCGTGGCCGACGACGTACCAGAGCCCGTTGTCGTTGAGGAGCGCGTACGGGTTGAGCGTGCGCTCGTTCTCCTCGTCTCGCGAGATCGACCAGTACTCGAAACGCACCGTCCGCTGCTTCGAGATCGCGTTCTCGAGCTTCGCCAGCCGCCCCGGCGTCTCGGGCGAATAGTCGGGATCGAGCACCTCGACGCGGCTTGCCGTCTCGGTCGGCGCCTCGCTGAAGCCCGGCCGTCCGAGCGCGAGGTTCTGGAGAGCGAGGCGGAGCGGCTCGGCGTACGCGAACTTCCCCTCGAGGAGGTAGAAGGCGGTCTGGAGCGCCGCGAGCTCTTCGTCCTCGAGCTCGAGCTGCGGCAGGAAGTACTGCTCCGAGCGGAGCGTGTACAGCTCCTCGCCGGTGAACTCGTCGCGCTGCGACTGGAGCGGGACGCCGAGCGAGAGCAGCTCGGCACGGTCCGAGTAGAAGCGCCGCGCGAAGGCCTCGTCCGACATCTCCGAGTAGCCCTCGACGTTCGATTTCACGTCGCGCGCAGTCAGCGCTCTCCGCTCGGCCATGAGAAAGGCGACGAGCGAGAGCTGCCGAATCAGCTTGTCCGTGTCGTGGGACACCCCGCGCTGCACCCTATAGCCGGGCGCCTGTGGAACGCTGCTGTGGAAGCCTGTGGACGGCGGCGGTTACGCCGCGGCTTTGGCCTCGAGGTGCTGGTGCGACGGGCAGTAGTCGCGTTCGGGCAGGGGGGTCCGTTGGCACGGCTTGCCCTTGCGGGTCGTGGCCCGGCAGCGGGCGACTCCGCCGTCGAGCAGGCCCGACTCGATCTGCTCCTCGATGAAGTCGACGGCGGCCTTCACTCCCTGCTCGACCGCCCAGGCGACCTGCGCCTGCGCCGTGATGGGGAAATAGCGCCGGATGTCCTGGAACAGCGCCCGATCGGGCTTCGCGAAATAGAGCGGATCGTTGGCCAAGCGCTCCATCGTCTGCTCGCAGGCCATCAGCACTCCGCGGCGCGACTCGAGTTGGGTCTCACGGTCGGCGTAGGGATCGATCATGTCCTTCACGGAGCGGTAAATCGCCCGTGAGTATTGATACATGCACTGCTGCAGCTGGGCAGTTCTCTCTTCGATCACCTGCGTCTCCGTCTCCTCCCGCAGACCCCGCAAGGCCCTGTCTGAAGCCAAATCCCGGCGTGCATCCCCTTTGCACGTCACTCGATCCTACATGGTAACGGCGTTGTCACAAAGTCGCCCGATTTGTTGCCCGGCAAGCAAACAAGCGGTCGGACGTGCTTCGTCGCTTTCGCATACCCCGCTCGCCCGCCGGCAAAACGGCGAACGTCAGGCCTGGAGGACGACGAGCCGCTCCTCGGTCATCTCGCGGATCGTGTACGCGGGGCCTTCCTTCGTGTTCCCGGAGCCCTTGACGCCGCCGTACGGCATCTGGTCGGCCCGGAACGTCGGCGCCTCGTTGACCGTGACGCCACCGAAGTCGAGCGCCTCGGCCGTCGCGAGCGCCGTGGAGATCGAGGCGGTGAACACTCCCGCCTGGAGCCCGTAGTCGGTTCCGTTGGCGCGCGCGTACGCGTCGTCGAGCGAGTCGACGGCGTTGACGACGCAGACCGGGCCGAAGACCTCGTCGCAGACGACGCGCGCGGTCTCTGGTGCCTCGGCGAGCACGATCGGGCCGAGCGGATCCGCGTCGGTTGCGCCGACGAGCAGCTTGGCGCCCGCGGTCTGCGCCTCTTCGACCCACTCCGCGATCCGGGTGCGCGCGTCGGCGTCGATCACGGGCCCGACGTCGGTCGCCTCGTCCGCCGGGTCGCCGACCACAAGTGCCTCCACCTTCGGGACGAAGCGCTCGAGGAAGTCGTCGAGCACAGGCCGCTCGACATAGATCCGCTGGACGGAGATGCAGCTCTGGCCGGCGAACGAAAACGCGTTGGCGGCGAGCTTCGAGGCCGCGAGGTCGAGGTCGGCGTCGGCGGCCACGACGACGGGCGTCGAGTTGCCGAGCTCGAGCCGGACGCGCTTCTTCGCGGCGCGCTCGGCGATGCCCCAGCCGACTCCACTCGAGCCGGTGAACGTGATCATCCGGACGCGTTCGTCGGCGACCAGGACGTCGCCGATCTCGGCGGACGGACCGACGAGGACGGTGAGCCAGTCCGGCGGGAGACCGGCTTCCTCTGAGAGCTCCGCGAGGAGAAGCGCGGAGAGCGGCGTCGAGCTCGCAGGCTTGAGCACGACCGGACAGCCGGCGGCGAGCGCGGGGGCGAGCTTGTGCGCCACCAGATTGCACGGGAAGTTGAAGGGCGAGATCGCCCCGATCACTCCGATCGGTCGCCGCAGCGTGAAGGCGATCTTTCCCTCGCCGGCCTCCGAGGCTGCCATCGGCACGACGTCGCCGGCGAGCTTCCGCGCCTCGACGGCCGCGAACGTATACGTCGAGACCGCTCGCGACGCCTCGACGCGGGCCGTCTTGATCGGCTTGCCGGCCTCGGCGCAGATCGTCTGCGCCATGTCCTCGTGCCGGTCGCGCAGGAGAGCCGCGACCTGGTCGAGGATGGCGGCTCGCTCGTGCGCCGGCAGCGGCGACTCGAGCGCGCGCGCTGCTGCGTCCACGGCCCGCCTTGCGTCGTCGGCACCCGACTTCGGGGCGCGGCCGACCACCTCGCCGCTGTACGGGGAACGAACCTCGATCTCTTCGGTCGTAGTCGCCATATGCTCAGCTCGTGCTCACGCGTGACGATATCGGCATCCACCTGACGTGTGAGCTCGTGGTCGAGGGCACCACGTGGCCCTGCTTCTCCCACACGATCGAGCATCCTGAGGGCCTCGTCCTCGTCGACACGGGGATGATCGAGTCGACGCCGCTGCTCGACGAGCATTTCCACCCGACTCCGCACCCTCTGCCCGACGAGCTCGTCCAGCGCGTCACGCAGGTGGTCATCACGCACCTGCACTTCGATCATCACGGCGCCAACCGGCTCTTTCCCGGCGTCCCGATTCACGTGCAGCGGATCGAGCTCGCGGACGCGCGCACCCGGGACGACTACACGATTCGTGAGTGGATCGACTTCCCCGACGCGAACTACGTCGAGCACGACGGCGAGGCGGAGATCCTCCCGGGCATCCGGATCGTGCCGGCGCCGGGGGAGACGCGCGGCCATCAGATCGTCGTCGTGGAGACCGACGAGGGGCCGGTCGTGCTCGGCGGCGACGTCGGGCACACCTTCAGGGAGGTCGGGCAAGCCGACACGCCGGGCAAGCGGCTCGTGCTCGAGCTCGCCGCGCCGACGTACCTCGCCCACGTCCGCGAGCCGCACGTCCCGCACCCGAACTAGCTAGCTGCTAGTCGTCCGGGAGCCGCGCCGTGATCGCGGCGAGCACCTTGTCCTGGATCGAAGGGACGTCGTGCATCAGGGCCCGGAACCCGCCTGCGGTCAGGACGAGCAGCCGAGCCGGGCCGCGTGTCTTCACCGTCGCGGTGCGCGGCTTGCCCGAGACGAGCGCGATCTCACCGATGAAGTCGCCGGGGCCGAGCTCGTTGACGACGCGTCCCTTGCGGAGGACGTCGGCCTCGCCCTCGACGAGGACGAGGAACTCCGCGCCGCCGGCGCCTTCCTTCGTGAGATTGCGCGCCGCCGGCAGGTGAAGCTCGTCGGCCAGCGCCGCGATCTGCGCGAGCTCGCGCTGGGAGCAGCGCTCGAACAGCGGCACGCTCTTCAGCAACTCGATCTTGGCGTTCTTGCGCAGCATCGACCGAGGTACAGTCTCATGGATGGAGCGCGCGGAGGCAATGATCGTCGATGCCGTTCGTAGTCCGATCGGCAAAAGGAACGGCACGCTCTCGCACATTCGCGGCGACGAGCTCTCCGCCCAGATCGTGAATGCGCTCGTCGCCCGTAACGGCGTCGACCCTGCCGAGATCGAGGACGTGCAGTGGGGCTGCGTGACGCAGGTCGACGAGCAGGCCTGGAACATCGGCCGCAACGTCGCGCTCACCGCCGGCTGGCCGGTCTCGGTCGCCGGGACGACGGTGGATCGCCAGTGCGGCTCGTCGATGCAGACGAACTTCAATGCGGCCGCGGCGGTCTGGTCGGGGCAGCTCGACCTCGTCGTCGCGGGCGGCGTCGAGATGATGTCGCGGGTCCCGATGGGCTCGAACAACGGCTCGATGTCGCCGCTCGTCTGGGAACGCCACGACATCGTGATGCAGGGCATCTCGGCCGAGGAGATCGCGAAGCAGTGGAACCTGCCGCGCTCCGAGCTCGACCGGATCTCCTACGAATCGCATCAGCGCGCGGCTCGCGCGATCGACGAGGGGCGCTTCGAGAAGGAGATCGTCCCGATCGAGCTCGACGTGCCGGATCAGGACGAGTCCGGTGCTGCGCCGACGGTCACGCGGGTGCGCTTCGCGGTCGACGAGGCAGTGCGGCGCGAGACCACGCTCGAGAAGATGGCGACCCTCCAGCCGGCGTTCATTCCCGACGGCGTGGTGACGGCCGGGAACTCGTCCCAGATCGTCGACGGCTCCGCCGCGGTGCTCGTCGCCTCGGAGGCGAAGGTCTCCGAGCTGGGTCTCGAGCCGCGTGCGCGCTTCGTCTCGTTCGGCGTCGTGGGCGTCGACCCGCACCTCATGCTGCACGGCAATCCCGAGGCGTCGGCCAAGGCGCTCGCCAAAGCGGGGCTGACGTGGGACGAAATCGACGTGATCGAGGTGAACGAGGCGTTCGCCTCGGTGGTGGCGCAGTTCCTCGCGGATACCGGCCTGCAGGAGCGCTACGAGGCCGGCGACGTGAACCCGAACGGCGGGGGCATCTCGCTCGGCCATCCGCTCGGCGCCACGGGCGCGCGGATCACCGCGACGCTCGTGTCGGAGCTCGAGCGGCGGAACGCACGCTACGGCCTCGCGACGATGTGCATCGGCTTCGGCCAGGCCATCGCCGCAGTGATCGAGCGCGTCTAGCGCGACCGTGCGCGCCAGGCACTACGTTCACTTCGCAGCGTTCAGTTCAACCGTGTCGGCCGCCGAAATGGAAGATCGCATCGGGTTAGCGGCCGACAACACGCTCGTTCGCGGTAGCAAGGATCCCGGTCGGCCGCTTCCGATTCAGCACATGTGGGAGATCCAATCGCGACGAGCCCATGAACCTCTTGAAGGCCAGATTGAGGAGGTTCTGTCACGGATAGCACCGTTCGAGGCGAAGCTCACCGAGCTGCGCTCGGAGATCGAGCCCGACGGCGGCTACGTATTGGAGATCGTCCGCTACTTAAACGATCCAGATGCCGAGGAAGCCGAAACGCATCCGCTCGGATTCAGGCTCGAGGGCGAGGCAATGGCGCTGCTGGCTCGCCTTGGGGCGCGCATCGAAGTAGACGAGTACGACGAGGGTCTAAGCGAAAACTAGGAGCTCTCAGTCGTGCTGCGTGAGCCAGTCGCCGACGATCTGCATGTAGCGCTCCCGCTCCTCGACGTGGGGCATGTGCGACGACTCCTCGAACACGACCCATTCCGAGCCCGCGATGCCGTCGAGCAGCACCTGCTGCAGCGCCGGCGTCGCCTCGTCGTAGCGGCCCGAGACGAGCAGCGTCGGCACGCGGATCTCGGGCAGCCGGTCCTTCACCTGCCAGTCCTTGCACGAGCCGATGATGTGGAACTCGCTCGGCCCGTTCATCGTCCGGTAGACGGTCGGATCCTCCTCGAGATACTCGAACGACCTCGCGACCTCGGGCGGCCAGGGGATGCGGCACACGTGGCGTGCGTAGAAGACGAGGCATGCCTCCACGTACTCGGGGTCGTCATACGACCCGGCCTCCTCGTGCTTTGTGAGCGTCGCCTGAACGTCCTCCGGGAGCTGCTCGCGAAGCTTGTTCGCCTCGGTGGCGAAATCGGCCCACGACGCAGCGGTGTCCGCGAGGACGAGCGAGCGCAGCCCTGCCGGCTGGGTGAACGCGTACTCCTCCGCAAGAAAACCGCCCCAGGATTGGCCGAGCACGTGGTGGCGATCGGCGATCCCGAGCGCCTCGACGAGGTTCTGCAGCTCACGGACGAACAGCGCAGGCGTCCAGAACTCGGCGCCGCGGTCCGGATAGTGGGTGCTGCGGCCGCCTCCGACCTGGTCGTAGTGGACGACGGCGCGAGAGCCGGCGAGGTCGGTGAGCGAGAGGAGGTAGTCGTGCGTCGCACCGGGGCCGCCGTGGAGTGCGACGAGCGGCGCTGCGTCCCCGTCGAGGTCGCCCGTCACCCGGTACCAGGTCTCGGCCTCCTCGCCGTCGAGCGGCAGGGCGATCGTGCCCTCGCGGATCTCCACCCGCGTGACTCTATGCCTCGGGGGTTGTCCACACCTTCCACGGCTTCCACAGCTGGTTGCGTTCGGGCCGGCCGAGGAGGAGAGTCGAGCAACCCTGGTACCGGCGACACGCACCCGACGCAGAGAGCGGGCACTTTCGGAGGCCGAGGCATACGCGCGCTGTCACGGCCAGCGCGCCCTCTGTCCCGTGCGTTTGGCCCCCACCCCTGAACGGGACGAGCGACTCCGGACAGCACTTCTGCGCGCGCTGGAGGAGCTCGTTCCCTAACTCACAGCCAGGAAGGCCCCGGCCGCCTTTGGCGGCCGGCTGGGTAGGCTCCGCCGCGTGAAGGTCGGAGTCGTCGGTCTGGGAACGATGGGCGCGGGCATCGCGCAGCTCGCGGTCGAGGCGGGGCTCGAGACCGTCGGGCGCGAGGTGACCGACGAGCTGGGGGAGACCGCGCGCGGCCGGATCGAGCACTTCCTCTCGCGCAAGGTGGAGAAGGGGCAGATCGACTCCTTCGAGATCGGGCTGCTGACATTGACGACCGAGGTCGCCGCCCTCGCCGACTGCGACGTCGTGATCGAGGCCGTCCTCGAGGAGCTCGACGTCAAGCGGGAGCTGTTCGGCGAGCTGGAGAAGGTCTGCCGTCCCGACGCGGTTCTGGCCACGAACACGTCGGCTCTCTCGGTCACCGAGATCGCGGGCGCGACCTCGACTCCCGAGCGCGTCGTGGGGATGCATTTCTTCAACCCTGCGCCTCTGATGCCGCTCGTGGAGATCGTCCGTGCCGAACGAACCTCGGACGAGGCTTTCGACGCGGCCTACGCACTCGCCGAGCGGCTGGGCAAGCATCCGATCCGCTGCCACGACACGCCCGGCTTCGTCGTCAACCGAGTCCTGATCCCGCTGCTCAACGACTGCGTGCGCGTCCTCGACGAGGCCCGGGTCACGCCTGCCGACCTCGACGCCGGCATGAAGTACGGAGCCGGCTGGCCGATGGGGCCGTGCGAGCTCGTCGACCTCGTGGGAATCGACGTGCACGTGCACGCGAGCGAAGCGCTCTGGGAGAAGCTGCGCGAGCCGAGGATGGCGCCGCCGGCCCGCCTCGTCGCAATGGCGAACGCCGGCCTGCTCGGCCGCAAGAGCGGCCGCGGCTTCTACGAGTACGGCTGAGAACTAACTCGCCGGAACGCGCGGCGTTTCGGCGGTGATCAGCTCGAGCTGGAGCGCCTGCAGAACGGCGGCCGAGGCGTTGGTGAGGAGCCGAGCCGACGCCTCTTCCGAGACGCCGCCCGCCCGTAGCGCCTCCGCCAGTGCCTCGACGCGCGCGGCGAGCCTGTCGGCGCGCCGCTGCAGACGATCGTCCACCATGACAACAAAGCTTCGCGAAAAGGTGGGGCGCTCCTCTCCATGCGGAGTACCCTTGGGGCGCCATGCGGCGTCTCATTCTCACCTGCGCCCTTCTCGCCGGGCTCTCGCTGCCCGCAGTGGCGGCTGCTCGTGCGCAGACGGAAGCGAAGCCCGGCTATGCCGTCGTGCGCAATGCGGCCGGTGACGGCGGCGTCAACGGCCACGCGATCGTCACGGTCGTCGTGCACGGCTTCGTGCTCGGCAGCGTCAGCTCCCAGGGTGAGGCCAGGGTCGACATCTACCAGCTGCCCGGCGAGGCCGCTCCGCAGACGACCCCCAACGTCTCCAAGACCAGCATCAGGTGGAACGGGCGCCCCGGTCACGAGTACAACGGCAGCGGCTTCCGCTTCCGGGCGACGGGCGGCTACTACCGGTTGGTCGTGCGCGGCTCCGGTGTCTATCTCTACGTCGGCGGCCAGGGGACGATCGCGGTCCATGGCTCCTCGTTCAACAAGAAGAGCGACGGGAAGTACGCGATCGACGGTGGACCCTTCCGCTCGCTGCCCGCGCAGCGGCTCACGCGCCGACTGGGACAGGGGTGACGAAGATGGCAGACGCGCAGACGATCCTCGTCGTCGAGGACGAGCAGGCGATCGCATCGTTCGTCGCCGCGTATCTCCGCAAGGACGGCTTCACGGTGCAGATGACCGCGAGTGGGCGCGAGGCGCTGACGCTCGTCCAGTCGGTCGCGCCTGCGCTCGTCGTCCTCGACTTGATGCTGCCCGACCTCGACGGGCTCGAGGTCTGCAGAAGGATCCGCGAGACGAGCACCATGCCGGTGCTGATGCTCACCGCCCGTGACGACGATCTCGACAAGATCGCGGGGCTCGAGGTCGGCGCCGACGACTACCTCACGAAGCCGTTCAATCCACGCGAGCTCGTGGCGAGGGTCAAGGCCATCCTCCGCCGCAGCAACTCGGGCCGGACGAAGCCCGATGCGGGAGTCATGCGCCACGGCGACCTCGTGCTCGACGCGGGCCGGCGGGAGTGCCACCTCGGCGACAAGGAGATTCGACTCGCGCCGAAGGAGTTCGATCTCCTCTGGGAGCTCCTCGATCATCGAGGCCTCGTTCTGACGCGCGACCAGCTGCTCGAGCGCGTGTGGGGCTACACGTTCGCGGGCGACACCCGGACGGTCGACGTCCACGTCCGCCAGCTGAGGCGGAAGCTCGGCGACGACGCGCCGATCGTCACGGTCTGGGGGATCGGCTACAAGGCCGCCCCGGCGCCCGCCACCGGCGGGTAGCGCCGTGTTCAGATCGCTGCGCTTCCGGCTGCCCGCGCTGTTCCTGCTCGGGATCGTGCTCGCCGGGCTCGTCGCGACGCTCATCGCCGTCCGGTTCTTCCAGAGCAATACCCGAGCGCACGCCGCTGCGGAGCTGCGGGCGGAGTCGGCCGGGATCGTGCAGCTCTACACACAGAAGGCGGGAATCGGCCACGTCTCGCAAAAGAACATCAAGCTCGCCCTCGGCAGTGACAAGGTGTTCTGGGTTCCTGCCGTTCCCGGAGGCCGCCTGCTCGCCGGACCGCTGCCGCCGCTGTCGGCGAGCGTGCTTCCAGGCACCCCACCTGTCGCCGGCCGGCCGCCGCCCGCGTTCGACTTCCATGTGAACGGCGGCTCGTATCTCGGCGTGGCGCAGGCGGCGACGCTCGGGAACAACAACGTCTACTCCGGAAGTCTCGTCGTCGCGGAGCCGGAGTCCGCGCTCCGCGCCCGCTGGCTGCAGCTTGCGTGGGAGCTCGCGCTCGCCTTCGGGATCGGGATTCCCGTCGCGGGCGTCCTCGTCGTCTTCCTCGCACGCCGGATCGCGGAGCCGCTCGAGGCGCTCGCGGCTGCAGCGGACGAGGTTGCAGCCGGCCACTACGACGTGGCGGTCCCGGCGCACACCGGTGCCGGTACCGAGGTAGACCGGCTCGCCGCTCGCTTCGACGAGATGACCGCGAGGCTTGCGGAGTCGGAGCAGCTCTCCCGCAACTTCCTCATGTCGGTCTCGCACGAGCTGCGCACGCCGCTGACTGCAATCCGCGGGCACGTCGCCGCGCTGCGAGAGGGTGTCGTCGACGACGAGGCGTCGCAGGAGCGCTCGCTCGAGGTGATCTCGGAGGAGGCGGTGCGGCTCGAGCGCCTGGTCGGAGACGTCCTCGACCTCGCCAAGCTCGACGCGCGCCGCTTCGCGGTCCTGCGCGAGGAGGTGGACATGCGCGCGTTGTGCGAGCGCGCATACGCGACGTTCGCCGAGGAGGCCCGCGCGCGCGGCATCGAGTACGACCTCCAGCTCGACGGTGGCGCCGTGCTCATCACCGACGGCGACCGGGTGTTGCAGATCGTCACGAACCTGATCGCGAACGCTCTCCACTGGACGCCGTCGGGAGGGCGTGTCGACCTGGAGCTCGCCGCGGCGAACGGCGAGGTCAAGGTCGCGGTCGCGGATACCGGGCCGGGGATCGCGCCTCAGGAGGCCGAGCGCATCTTCCGGCCGTTCTGGTCCGGGGACGGCGGCGGCACCGGGCTCGGTCTCGCGATCGCCCGCGAGCTCGCACTCGCGCTGGGCGGCCGGCTCGAGCTCCACAGCGAGCCCGGCCAGGGGAGCCGCTTCGTGCTCGTCCTACCGCTGCGGGAGTCTCAGCCGGCTGCTTGATGCTCGTCGAGGCGGTAGACGACGGCGCCGTCGCGCGTCAGTCCCTCCTCGAGCTTGGTCAGCCGCTCCTCGACGCTCCTCCAACCCGACGCGATCAGGTCGACGAGCAGCGCGAGATCGTCCACCCGGGCGTGACGCTCGGCGAGGATGTCTCCCTCGATGCGCTCGAGGCGGCGGATGGCCTGGTTCGTAAGGCCGCGGACTTCGGCGAGGTGGCGTGCACTCGGCCGGAAGTGCCGGCGGAGGCCGTCGTCGATCGCCTCGGGCAGGCCGACCTCGAAGCGCGCGGTGGTCGCGGCGAGAGACTCGACCGCGTGCCGTGCGCGCTCGAGCGTCGCGTCGAACGTGGCGGGATCGGTGCGGCCGGCGGCCGCGTCCTCGATCCGCTGCTGAGCGCGGGCTATGGCGTCCATGTCCACGAAGGCGAAGATAGAACTCGCGTCGGATGGACCTTTCCGAGCTCGACTACGAGCTGCCGCCCGAGCTGATCGCGCAGCATCCGGCCGAGCGGCGCGACGCGTCGCGGCTCCTGGTCTACGAGCGGAGAACGGGCGCGGTCCGCCACCGCGCCTTCGCCCAGCTCACCGACGAGCTTCGGGGGGAACTCGTGGTCGTCAACGACACGAAGGTCGTGCCCGCGCGGATTCCGATCGACTCTCCGCGCGGCGAGGTGCTGCTGCTGGAGCAGCGGGAGGACGGAACCTGGGAGGCGCTCGCACGGCCGACCCGACGGCTGAAGGCGGGTCGGCGGTACGGCCCCGTTGAGCTGCTCGAGCACCTCGGCGAGGGGCGCTGGCGGCTGCGGCTCGACGGAGAGCCGGCCGGCGAGACGCCGCTCCCGCCGTACATCACCGAACGGCTCGACGATCCGTCGCGCTACCAGACCGTCTATGCGCGCGAGCCGGGGTCGGCGGCCGCGCCGACCGCAGGGCTGCACTTCACGCCGGAGCTGCTGGCGGCGCTCGACCCGGCACGCGTCACGCTCCACGTCGGCCTCGACACGTTCCGGCCGGTCACCGAGGAACGGCTCGAGGAGCATCAGATCCACGGCGAGCGCTACCACGTCGAGCCGGAGGACTGGGAGCGGATCCGCGCCGCCGAGCGCGTCCTCGCCGTCGGCACGACGACCGTGCGCGTGCTCGAGACGATCGCGCACGGCGGGCCGCTCGCGGGCCGAACCGAGCTCTTCGTCACGCCGGGCTTCGAGTTCCGGCGCGTCGATGCGCTGCTGACGAACTTCCACCTGCCGCGCTCGACCCTGCTCGCGCTCGTGATGGCGTTTGCGGGAGTGGAGGAGACGCGGCGCCTGTACCGGCTCGCGGTCGAGGAGCGGTACCGCTTCTACTCGTTCGGGGACGCGATGCTCATCGTGTAGCGCGGCAAGCCGGCGGTGTGGAACCATTCCCCGGGTTGGGCGAATTGACGATCGGTCGGGGGGCCGTCGATCAGGAGCTGATCGCCTCCGAGTTGACGCGTGCTCGGGCACGGACGGACGCCCTCCTCGATCCACTGTCCGAGGAGCAGCTGCTCGTGCAGGTGTCTCCGCTGATGTCGCCGCTCGTCTGGGACTTCGCCCACATCGGCTACTTCGAGGAGCTGTGGCTGCTGCGTGAGCTCGGCGGCGAGCCGCCGGTTCGCGCAGAGCACGACGACGTCTACGACGCGTTCGCCCACGAGCGGAGCGAGCGGGGAGAGCTGCCGATGCTTCCGCCGCAGGCGGCTCGTGAGTACGTCGCCGACGTGCGCCGCCGCGTGCTGGCGCAGCTGGCGGGCGTCGGCCTGGACGGCGGAGATCCGCTGCTCGACGACGGCTTCCTCTTCGGGCTGATCGTCCAGCACGAGCAGCAGCACGTCGAGACGATGACGCAGACGCTCGAGCTTGGCGCACTGCCCGGCCCGGAGCCGTTCGGGCCGCCGCCGGTCACGGCCGAAGGCGACGTGCTCGTCGAAGCCGGGCCGTTCTCGCTCGGCGCGGACGAGGATGCCGTCTGGGCCTACGACAACGAGCTGCCGAGGCACGAGGCGACGTTGCCGGCGTTCCGGATCGACCGGGCGCTCGTCACAAACTCCGACTGGCTGGCCTTCATCGCCGACGGCGGGTACGAGGAGCGGACCCTGTGGAGCGACGAGGGCTGGGAGTGGCGGACAGCCGAGCAAGCGGACGCGCCGCTCCACTGGGAGCGCAACGGCGACCACTGGTTGCTCCAGCGCTTCGACCGCGTCGAGCCGGTTCCGGCGCGCGAACCGGTGCAGCACGTCAGCTGGTACGAGGCGGATGCCTATGCGCGCTGGGCCGGCAAGCGGCTGCCGAGCGAGGCGGAGTGGGAGAAGGCGGCCCGCGTCGCCGGCGACGAGCTCGAGCACCTGCAGGGGGCGGTCTGGCAGTGGACGTCCTCGTTCTTCGACGGCTACCCGGGATTCCGCGCCTTTCCCTATGCGGAGTACTCCGAGGTCTTCTTCGGCGAGGAGTACCGCATGCTGCGCGGCGGCGCCTGGATCACGGATCCGGTCGTCGCGCGAACGAGCTTCCGCAACTGGGACTACCCGCAGCGGCGGCAGATCTTCTCCGGCGTTCGGTGTGCAGCCGATGCCTGAGAGCGGCAACGCAGCGACCGAGCCGAGGATCCGGATCGAGCGGCTGCTCGACGAGGCCGATCGCCGCTCGGCGCTGTTCGACGAGACGTTCTGGAGCCTGCGTGCCAGCCCGAAGGAGCTACCGCCGGTCTGGCTGTACGACGAGCGCGGCTCGCGCCTGTTCGAGCGGATCACGCAGCTGCCCGAGTACTACCCGACCGGCCGAGAACAGGAGATCCTGACCGCGCACGCGGCCGAGATCGTCGCCTCGACCGGGGCGCGCACGCTCGTGGAGCTCGGCGCGGGGGCGTCTGCGAAGACGCGCACTCTGCTCGACGCGCTCTGCACGAACGGAACGCTCGAGCGATTCGTCCCCCTCGACGCGAGCGACGAGGTGCTGCGCGCGAGTGCGTCCGCGATCGCCGCCGCCTACCCGATCGCGGTGCACGCCATCGTCGGGGACTTCGAGCGCCACCTGAGCGCGATCCCGCACGGCGAGAACAGGCTCATCGCGTTCCTGGGCAGCACGATCGGCAATCTCCATCCCGAGCGCCGCGCGAGCCTGCTCGCCGCGATTGCCGCCACGCTCGAGCCGAGCGACTCGTTCCTGCTCGGCGTCGATCTCGTCAAGGACCCGGCGCGGATCGAGGCCGCGTACAACGACAGCCAGGGCGTGACCGAGTCCTTCGTGCGCAACGGGCTCGACGCGGTCAACCGCGAGCTGCGGGCCGACCTCGACCAGGAGCAGCTCGCGTTCGAGGCTCGCTGGGACGCGCAGCACGAGTGGATGGACATCGGCTTTCGCGCGCGCGTGGCGCAGCAGGTCACGTTCCGCGAGCTGGACACCGTCGTTCAGCTCGACGAGGGCGAGAAGCTGAGGCTCGAGGTGAGCACGAAGTTCAGGCGCGAGCGAATCGAGGGCGAGCTCACGGCCGCGGGAATGCGTCCTGTCGCCTGGTGGGCCGACGAAGCCGAGGAGTTCGCGCTTCTGCTCGCCACGCCGAAACCGTGAGGCCGCGGAGCGCAAACGAGTGGCGTGACTTCTGGCGCGACGGCGGCGAGCGTGAGCTGACCGCACAGCTCGACGAGCTCGCGCCGTACAGCGTCCGAATCGCGACGCTTCTCGGCAGCGGCGCACCGTTGCGCGCGCTCGTCTCCGAGCTCGGCCGGATCCGCGAGCACGAGCTCGAGGCCCCGCCCGATCCGGCGCGCGACGCAGAGCTGGCCGGACGGGTCTATTCCTGGTTCGAGAGCGCAACCCCCTCGCGCTGAGTAACTACATTCGCCGCGTGACCGAAAGCTTTTCCGTCACCGCCCGCGACGGCGCAGCGCGGGCCGGCGTCCTGCGCACCGCGCACGGCGAGGTGCGGACGCCCGCCTTCATGCCGGTCGGAACGAAGGCGACCGTCAAGTCGGTGGATCCGACCGAGCTGCGCGCGCTCGGGGCCGAGATCGTGCTGGGCAACGCCTACCACCTGCACTTCCGGCCCGGAGAGGAGCTGATCGCCGAGCTCGGCGGCCTGCACACGTTCATGGGCTGGGACGGCGCGATCCTGACCGACTCCGGTGGCTTCCAGGTCTTCTCCCTGCGTGACACGCTGCTTGCGACCGACGACGACGGCGTCACCTTCCGCTCGGTCTACGACGGGCAGGCGGAGCGCTTCACGCCCGAGCTGGCCGCGCGCGTGCAGGAGCTGCTCGGCTCGGACATCGCGATGTGCCTCGACATCTGCTCGCCGCCGGATGTGTCACGGACCGAGCTCGAGGAGGCGGTCCGACGGACGACTGCGTGGGCCGAACGCCAGCGCGACCTGCCCCGAGCGCCGGGTCAGCTTCGTTTCGGGATCACGCAGGGCGGCCTCGACGAAGAGCTGAGGCAGCGCTCGTCGGAGGAGCTCGTCGCGCTCGACTTCGACGGCTACGCGATCGGCGGTCTCAGCGTCGGTGAGCACCGCGAGCCGATGTTCGAGGCGACGACGGGGGCCGCGGCCCTCCTGCCCGAGGACAAGCCGCGCTACTTCATGGGGATCGGCGATCCGGAGGGAGTGCTCGAGGTGATCTCCCGCGGCATCGACATGTTCGACTGCGTGCTGCCGACGCGCACCGCCCGCACCGGCAGTGCGCTCACGCACGAGGGCCGGCTCAACCTCCGCAACGCCCGCTTTGCCCGCGACGAGCGGCCGCTCGATGCCGAGTGCTCCTGCCCGGCCTGCTCACGCTTCAGCCGCGCGTACGTCCGGCATCTCGTCAATCAGCGGGAGATCCTCGGATTGCGGCTGCTCAGCCTGCATAATCTCCGCTTCCTGCTCGACCTCGTCGCCGCGGCGCGACAGGCCATCGAGCGCGGCGAGTTCCTCACGTGGAAGGACGAGGCGCTCCGACGAGCGAAAGGAACTGTCGAATGATCATCGGAGCGAGCAGCGGCGGGTCGGGCTTCATCTTCATCATCGTCATCGCGGTCCTCGTCGTGTGGCTGATCTTCGTCCGGCCGCAGCGGAAGAAGCAGACGCAGCAGCAACAGATGGTCAACGAGCTGCGCGTGGGCGACGAGGTGCTCACCGCCGGTGGGATCTACGGCACGATCCTGGAGCTCGACGACGACCAGGTCACGGTCGAGATCGCGCCGCAGACCCAGGTGCGCGTCGCCAGGCGCGCGATCGCAGGCGTGACGACCGAGCCCGAGCCGGAGGAACCGGAGTCAGACAGAGCCTGAGGCGCCGGAAGCGGAGGCGGTGGAGAGCCCCGGGCAGGCGGTTGACCCGACTGGGCCAATCGAAGCTGCGGAGCCATCGGACGCGGAGAACCGCGGCTAACCTTTCCGCGATCTTGAAGGGTCCAGCGTGAAAGAGCGTCGCAACTACCTCCTGCTGATGGGCGCGATCGCCGCCGCCCTCGTCGGCGCGTTGCTGCTCGCGATTCCGGGCTCGCCGATCTACAGGGCTCCGACGCTCGGCCTCGACCTGCAGGGCGGGATCGAGGTCGTTCTGCGTGCGATTCCGCACCAAGGGCCAGCGGTCGAGGCGTCCCAGATGCAGACGGCTCAGAACATCATCGAGAGCCGCGTCAACAAGATCGGCGTCGACCTCGCCGAACGTCGCGATCCAGGGCACCAACGAGATCGTGATCCAGCTCGCGGGTCTCAAGGACCCGAGCAAAGCCGCCAAGGTCGATCGGCACGACCGGCCAACTCCAAATCTTCGACTTCGAACCGAGCCTGGTGCCGCCGACCGTGCAGGGCAACCAGCAGCCTGCGCCGTTCGGCTCGCTCTACAAGCTGCTCACGGACACGGCCGTGGTGAAAGCAGGCGAGCAAGGGCGCGCCGGAGTACTACTACCTCGCCAAGACGGTCAAGAAGCCTGTCACGACGAAGGTCAAGGGCAAGAAGGTCACGAAGACGGTGACCTTCCACGAGATCGTCCAGGGCCCCACTCAGAGCCTGAAGCAGCTGCTGCTGCCGTACAAGAACGGGAAGCAGCCGAAGGACACGACGGTGCTGAAGGTGCCGGCGGGCCAGCAGGCGATCTACTGCAAGGCGACCGCCACGAACGGCTGCCCCGGCGCCGGCCAGAACGGAACCTCGACGAGCGGCAAGTACTGGTACCTGTTCAAGCTGCCGCCGGCGCTGACGGGGAACGATCTCGTCGAGTCGGGAATCACCGCCGACGTCGACCAGAACACCGGCTCACCGATCGTGACGCTGCAGTTCACGGGTCACGGGTCGAGCGAGTTCAAGAAGATCACCGAGGAGGAGTTCAACCGCGGTCGCGTGAACGCCGGCCAGGCCGGCCAGCTCAACACGAGCGATCAGAACACGATCGCGACGTACGCCGGTCACAACGCCATCGTCCTCGACGGCCGGCTCGTCGAGACGCCGTACATCGACTACACCGACAACCAGCTCTCCCAGGGCATCGCCGGCAACGCGCAGATCTCGGAGCCGCACGACGAAGGCGGCGCAGCAGACCGCGCTCGTGCTCCAGAGCGGCTCGCTCCCGTACAGGTTCCAGCAGATCGAGAGCACGACCGTGACGGCGACGCTCGGCAAGGCCTCGCTGCACCAGGCGATCCTCGCCGCCGCCGCCGGCCTGCTGATCGTGGCGCTCTTCCTGCTCGTTCTCTACCGCTTCCTCGGCCTCGTCGCGGTCTTCGGCCTCGTGATCTACGGGCTCCTCTACTACGCGGCGATCCTCCTCTTCAACGTCACGCTGACGCTGCCGGGCTTCGCCGGCATGATCCTCACGATCGGTGTCGCGGCCGACGCGAACGTCGTCGTGTTCGAACGAATCAAGGAAGAGGTGCGCGCCGGGCGCTCGGTGCGTGCGGCGATCTCGGCCGGTTACGGGAAGGGCTTCCACACGATTCTCGACGCGAACGTCGTGACCGTGATCACCGCGATGGTCATCTTCCTGATCGCGGTCGCGGACGTGAAGGGCTTCGCGCTGATGCTCCTGATCGGCACGGTGATCTCGCTGATCACCGCGGTCTTTGCGACGCGCGCGATGCTCGGCCTGCTCAGCGGCTTCAAGTGGTTCGACAACCCGCGCTTCATGGGCGCGGAGGGGCAGCAGACGGCGAAGTGGCTGCAGATCGACTTCATGGGCAAGCGCCGCGTCTGGTTCGCCCTCTCGGGCGCAGTGATCCTCGCCGGCGTGGTCTCGCTCGGCGTGCACGGCCTCAACCTCGGGATCGACTTCAAGGGCGGCTCGCAGCTCACGTTCACCACCTCCCAGCCGACTTCAACGGGAACGGTGCAGAAGTTCATGGCGCAGAACGGCCAGCCGGACGCCGTCGTCCAGGGGACCGGCAGGGAGGTCGACGGCAAGTTCGTGGACTGGCAGGTCCGGGCGAACACGCTCAAGGCGGGCGAGCAGTCGACCTGACGCAGTCGCTGAGGAGCAATCTCGGAGCCTCCAAGACGGGGGTGAAGAACGTCTCGGGGACGTTCGGGCACCAGATCGCGATCGACGCGATCTACGGGATCGTCGTCTCGCTGCTGCTGATCACGATCTACATCGCGATCAGGTTCGACCGGAAGTTCGCGATGCCGGTGATCCTCGCGATGATCCACGACATCCTCGTCACCATCGGCGTGTACTCGATCTCGGGGCGGGAGGTCTCCGTTGCCACCGTCGCGGCCGTCCTGACGGTCCTTGGTTACTCGATCTACGACACCATCATCATCTTCGACCGCGTGCGCGAGAACATCCCGCTGATGCGCCGGTCGCCGTTCGCGACGATCGCCAACGTCTCGCTGTGGGAGACGATCAGGCGCTCGCTGGCCACGACGTTCATCACGCTGCTGCCGATCATCTGCCTCTACATCCTCGGCGGCGCGGAGCTCAAGGACTTCGCCTTCGCGCTCATCGTCGGCGTCACGTCGGGTGCCTACTCCTCGATCTTCTTCGCCGCTCCGATCCTCACGATCTGGAAGGAGCGCGAGCCGGAGTACGCACGGCGCAAGGCGCTGGCCGAAGCCGGCACGCAGCTCCGGGGCCGGCGACGTCTCGAGCGCCGGCACGGTCGTGACGGGCACCGCGGCTCTGGTGGCCTCGGAAGAGGCGCTCGCCGCCGAGCCGACGCCCGAGCTCGTCGACGTCGCGACTGCGACGCCGTCGGAGCCTGCGGCCCAGGCGCGACGCGAGAAGCGGCGCCAACGGCGACGCTCGAGGCCGCATGGCCGCGCGCGGTAGCAGCCACCTGCTCCTCGACACGCTCGAGGAGCTCGTCGCCGAGCTGCCGAGCCGCGTCCGCGGCAGCCGGGAGCGGTTCTCGGAGGGGGCGCTCGCCGCGCTGCGCGCGGTCACCGACGAGCTCAACCTCGTGACGCGCGACGAGCTCGACGAGCTCGAGCTCAGCGTCGCGCAGCTCGAGCACCGGCTGCGCCTGCTCGAGGGCCCGCCGAACCTGCCGCCGGCTGCGTAGCGCTACCGGCGGAAGCGGTTCGCCGTGGCGGCGAGGAACGTCTCGGCGTCGTAGACGATGAACGCGCACACCGCGGCGAGCGGAAGCTCGGCGAAGCGCAGCCTCTGCGATTGCCTCCCACATCTCGCTGCCGCTCTGAGAGGTGACGATGTCGAACCAGGCGTCGCAGACGAGCATCGTCCCGGTCACGGCCGCGAGCGGAACGAGCCACCGCGAGCCGCGGAACGCCGCCCACGCGCTCGCCGCGAACGACGCGAGCAGCGCGACGTCGAACCCGATCCAGGCCGTGTCGTAGTGGAACGTGACGTGGCGTGAGGGCAACGTGAACGTCAGGTAGAGGATCCAGGGCACGAGGGCCACCGCGACGACGGCGAGCAGCAGGGTCATCGAGCGCGGCAGCGGGATCCGAATCGGCGTCCTCTCCCGATTCCCTCATGACCACGTTGTACCCTGGCCGGGTGAGGCTGAGTCCGCCCAGGGCAGAGAAGCTGCTCGCGTGGGCCGCCGCGCTCGTCGGCGTGATCGGGCTCGTCTCGGCGCTGACACCCGGAGATGGCGGACCGGCTCCGGATCGCGCGCGGCATCCTGCCGCCCGGCTGGCCGGAGGCCGCGCGAATTCTCACTGTCGCCTTCGCGATCGGCCTGATCTGGCTCTCGCGGTCGCTCGCCAAGCGCCGGCGGCGCGCCTGGCAGCTCGCGGTCGCGGTCGTCGTGGCCTCGGCGGTCGCGCACCTGGCGAAGGGCCTCGACTTCGAGGAGGCGACGATCTCGCTGCTCCTGCTCGTCGCGCTCGTGCGTTATCGGCGACGCTTCGACGTGCCGGGCGATCCGGCGAGCGTCCGGCCGCTGCTCGGTCTCGGCGCCGCGCTCGCGGCATCGCCGCGGTCGTCGTCGGGACGGAGCTGCGCGGCGTCGAGCTGTCGCCCCGCTCCGGCGACGCGCTGCTCGGCCTCGGCGTCGTCTTCGGCTTCGTCGCCCTCTTCTTCTGGCTGCGGCCGTTCGGACATGCCGTCGCACAGACGGTGGGGGAGCGGCGGGTCGTGCGCGCTCTCGTCGAGACGCACGGCAGCGACAGCCTCTCGTTCTTCGCGCTGCGGCGCGACAAGAGCTACCTCTTCTCACCGTCGCGCGGCGCCTTTCTCGCCTACCGCGTCGTGGCGGGCACGGCGCTCGTCAGCGGCGATCCCGTGGGGGACGAGGCCGAGATCGACCTGCTGCTCTCCGAGCTGCAGCGCATCGTGCGCGCGCACGGGTGGCGGATGGCGGTCGTCGGCGCCTCCGAGGCGCATCTCGACCGTTACCGCGCGCTCGGGCTCAAGCCGATCTCGATGGGGGAGGAGGCGGTGCTGCTGCCGCAGGAGTTCTCGCTCGAGGGGCGGGCGATCCGGAAGGTGCGCCAGTCGGTCTCACGGCTCGGCAAGGCCGGCTATGCGTTCCGGGTCGTCGCCGCCGAGGACGTAGGCCCGACGCTCGAGGCCGAGCTCGAGGCGGTCTCCGCGGCCTGGCGCGGTGGCCAACCGGAACGCGGCTTCTCGATGGCGATCGACGATCTCCGCATCCCCGGCACGGTGCTCGCTCTCGCCGAGGACGCCGACGGCCGCGTCGGCGGCTATCTCCATCTCGCGCCGTCGCCGCGGGCTGGAAGCGCCGGCGGCCAAGCCGCCGACGCCCGGCCGGAAAGACCGACCGCCTTCGGCGGTCTGGGCGGCGGCGGGTGGTCGCTCAGCGCGATGCGCCGCCGCCCGAACGCGCCGAACGGCCTGACGGAGTTCCTCGTCGTCGAGACACTCGCCTGGGCGCGCGACACTGGCGCGAGCGAGCTCTCGCTCAACTTCTGCGCGCTGACCGACTTCCTCGCGCCCGAACGCGTGCGGACGCCGGTGCGCCGGATCGTCCGCCGCGGGATCCTGCTCGCCGACAACGTCTTCCAGCTCGAGCGGCTCTACTCGTTCAACCGCAAGTTCTTCCCGGAGTGGCGCCCGCGCTACATCTGCGTCGAGCGCCTCACCGACCTGCCCGCGGTCGGGCTCGCGTATCTCCATGCCGAGTCGCTGCTCGTTCCGCCGGGGCCGTGGACGCGGAGGCGCGAATCCCGTCGCCGTCTGGCCGCCGGCAGGCGCGCCGCGTAGCCTTTCACTGGTGAGCACGAACACCACGCGCAGCATCGGTCGCCTGTCGGAGATCGCGCAGGTCATGGTGCGCCACGGCTTCGGCTACTTCTTCGAGGCGCACAAGCTCGGCGACCTCCTGCCCGGCCGCTCGGCGGAGGAGCGGCTCGCCAGCGCTGCGGCCGAGCAGGGATCCTCGTCGGCTCGCGGCCAGCACCTGCGAGACGTGCTCGACGAGCTCGGGCCGACGTTCGTGAAGTTCGGCCAGCTTCTCTCGACGCGGCCCGACGTCGTGCCGCCCGACATCATCGTCGAGCTGCGCGGCCTGCAGGACGACGTGCGGCCGTTCCCCTTCGAGCAGGCCGAGCGGGTGATCGAGGAGGAGCTCGGCAACACGCTCGAGCGGCTGTTCCTCGACTTCGAGCCCCAGCCCGTCGCGGCCGCGTCGATCGGCCAGGTGCATCGCGCGACGCTGCCGAACGGACGCAAAGTCGCGGTCAAGGTGCAGCGCCCCGGCGCGCCGCGCCAGATCGAGGCCGACCTCGGCCTCCTCTACCAGGCTGCGCGCCTCGCACGCGAGCGGATCCGCGCCTTCGACTTCGTCGACACGCGCCAGCTGGTCGACGAGTTCGCCCGCTCGATCCGGAAGGAGCTCGACTACCGCCAGGAAGCCCGCAACGCGCAGAACTTCCACCGTCACTTCGCCGGCGACCCGCACGTCCGCGTCCCCAAGGTCTACTGGCAGTACACGCGCCCGCGCGTGCTGACGCTCGAGTGGATCGACGGGATCCAGCTCGCCGACGTCGACATGCTGACGACGACGATCGAGGAGCGTCGCGACCTCGCCTACCGGATCACCGACGCCTGGATGGCGATGATCTTCCGGCACGGCTTCTTCCACGGCGACCCGCACCCCGCGAACATCCTCATCCCGAACGAAGCGGGCACGATCGGTCTCGTCGACTTCGGCGCGGTCGGGACGCTCACCGAAGACGACATGTCGAAGCTGACCGGCCTCTTCATCGACGCCGCGAACGAGAACATCGACCAGCTCCCGAAGCGCCTCGCCGACCTCGGCGTGCGCTACCCGAAGGAGCGTGAGGGCGAGTTCCTCGCCGAGATCCGTGAGCTCTACTTCCGCTACTACGGGGCGAGCCTCAACGAGATCGATCCGGTGCAGGTGATCCGTGAGGGCTTCCAGCTCATCTACTCGATGAACCTCCACCTGCCGGCCCGGTTCCTCCTGCTCGACCGCACCATCGCCACGCTCGGGTCGGTCGGCACGGAGCTCTATCCCGACTTCAACGTCTTCGAGGTCGCGCGCCCCTACGCCCGCGACCTGATGCTCGAGCGGTTCAGGCCGGACCGGGTCGCGCGGCGTGCGCGCAAGGAGGCGATCAGCTACGCGCGGGTGCTCGCGGAGGCGCCGCACCAGTTCCACGACTTCATGGAGGAGATCCGCGACGGCCAGATCGAGGTCGGCTTCGTGCACAAGGGGCTCGACGACCTGCTCGCGAAGTTCGACACGCTGACCAACCGGCTCGTGGTCGCGCTGATCGTGGTCGGCGGGCTGATCGGCTCGAGCATGATCGGCGCCTTCAGCACCGGCGGCCCCCAGATCTTCGGCGTGAACGTGATCTCGATCGTCGGCTTCGCCCTCTCGGCGGTGATGGGGATCTGGCTCCTCTGGGGCGTCGTCCGCTCCGGCCGCCTTTAGCCGGGCGAAGAGCTGCGCTCTTCGCCCGGAGGCAAAGGAACTCCGCGGGCCGGAAAGCGCGGTTTCCGGCTCGCTTCGTGCTGAGTGCTTGTCGCCCGCCCGCGGAGGCCGCTTCGCGGCGTTTGCGGGAGCGGGATTGCCTCCGGCTAAGCCCCGCTACGCGGAGGCTTACCCTCCCGCCATTGGCGCGGAAGTGGCACATGGCGTTGATGCGAGCCCTCGATTCGTGACGCTTTAGCGTGAAAGGACATCTGGCGGTCGCGGCTCGCGGCGCCTAGCCTCGGTGCCATGACCGCGCTGTTGCTCGCCGAGCCCGAAGCGAACGTCCGCGGGTTCCTCGAGCGCCAGCTGCGCAGCGACGGCTTCGACGTCGTCGCGTGCGAGCGCGCCGAGCAGCTGCCGCGCGCGGCGGATCCCGACCTCCTCGTGCTGGGAGACGCCGAGGCGCTCGACCGCGGCGTCGTGCCCGACTGTCCGGTGATCGTGCTGGGCGGCTCCGATCCGGCTTCGCGCGTCCGCGCACTCGAGCGGGCGGACGACTGCCTGCCGCGGCCGTTCGTCTACGAGGAGCTGCTCGCGCGGATCCACGCACTCCTGCGCCGCTGCCCGCCTCGCGTCGAGCTGACCGAGGTCGGGCCGCTGGCGATCGACCGCGCCGCCCGCCGCGTCACGGTGCTCGGGAGCGAGGTCGAGCTGTCGGCGAAGGAGTACGCGCTGCTCGTCAAGCTCGCGTCCGACCCGGACCGGGTCTTCACCCGCGAGCAGCTTTTGCGCGACGTCTGGGGCTTCCGCACGTACGTGCCGACCAGGACACTGGAGTCACATGCCTCGCGCGTCCGCCGCAAGCTGGCCGCGTCCGGCCTGCCGGGCTGGATCGTGAACGTCTGGGGAGTGGGCTACAAGCTCCGCCACGTCCCGGCCTGCTAAGCCTTGACGCTTGGACAATCTGAGCGCTCCGAGCTCTCTTGGCAACCGAGGCGGCGGCGTAACGCTGCGTGCCACGATGCCCCGATGAAGGTCACACACAGCGTCGGCACGGATCAGGCGTACATCGCGTTCAAGGAGATCGGCAGGGGTGAAGCTGCATTCACCGACTCCTGCGTGCTCGAACATCTGGATGGATGGATAGAGGTCGACATCAGCCCCGAGGGACGCATCCTGGGGCTGGACGTGGCTGGCGCGTCTCGTCGTCTGCCGCATGAACTCTTGGCCGACGCCGAGAAGATCGACGCAGGCATCGGCTAGAGGGTTCTGCAGAGAACGGCCAGTTGCCACGCTGCGTGACGCCACCGCGACGGAACCCGCGCTTGAACCTCCCCAGCCCGATGTGCCCTCAGCACGGAGCCAACGGGAGACCGCGCTCTCCCGTTGGCGGAGTTCCTTGATCCAGCGAGCGGGTGCGGAGCACCCGCTCGCTACAAGAGCGCGCCCTCCAGCCGCAGCAGCCACTCCTTGCGGTCGAGGCCGCCTCCGTAGCCCGTGAGGCTGCCATTTGCGCCCACCACCCGGTGGCACGGGAGGACGATCGGCAGCGGGTTCCGGTTCATCACGGTGCCGACGGCCCTCGCCGCGCGCGGAGCGCCCACCTGCGCCGCGAGCGTGCCGTACGTCGTCGTGTGCCCGTACTCGACCCGGTTCAGCTCCTCGAGGACGCGCCGGTGGAACTCCGGCGTCGCCCGGAGGTCGAGCTTCAGGTCGAAGGCGTGCCGGCGCCCGTCGAAATACTCGTCCAGCTCCCGGCGCACGCCGTCGAGCGCGTTGGGTGCACGCAGGACGCGCGACCCGAACTGCCGGGCCAGCCGCTCGAGCTCAGCCTCCGGCTCCGGGTCGAAGCTGACGCGGCAGAGGCCGCGATCCGAGACGCCGACGAGCAGCGGCCCGACGGGCGTGTCGTCGAGCACGTCGTAGGCCACGTCGAGCTCGCCCGACGCGACCGCCGCCGCGCGGAAGCGATCGTCGAGGACGGTGGGGACTCCGGTCATGACTGCTCCTTCTCCTTTCGCAGCCGCCGCACGCCGGCGGAGGCCGCTTGCCGCGCCGCCTGCTCGTTCGAGCCGAGGGCGGCGGCGATGGTGTCGTAATCGAGGTCGTAGCCGTAGCGGAGGACGACCGCCGCACGCTCCTTCGGCGGCAGGCCGTCGGTCAGCGGCGCGAGCTCCTCGACGGGCGGCCGCTCGTCCTCGCCCGCCGGGTCGACGGACAGCTCTGCGGTCGGCCGCTCCCGCCGCGCCGCGTCGACGACCGCGTTCGAGGCGATCGTCAGCACCCACGCGCGGAGCTGCTCGCCGTGGTCGAGCCGCCCGTACGCGCGCAGCGCCCGCAGAAACGTCTCCTGAAACAGGTCGTCGGCCCGGTCGCGGCCCGCACGCTTGCGGAGGAACGCGAGCACCTCGCCCTTGTGCGAGTCGTAGAACCGTTCGAAGGGAGGAATTCCGCTCACCATCGATTGAAACGTAGTCGGGGTTCAAGATGTGAGATGTGCAGGTCGCTGTCGTCGGTCATGTCGAGTGGGTGGAGTTCGCCCGCGTCGAGCACGCGCCCGCGCCGGGCGAGATCGTGCACGCGCTCGAAACGTGGGAGGAGCCCGCGGGCGGCGGCGCCGTCGCGGCCGTCCAGCTCGCCAACCTCGCGGGCTCGTGCCTGTTCTTCACCGCGCTCGCCGACGACGAGCTCGGCCGCCGCTCGCGCGAGGAGCTCGAGGCTCATGGCGTCACCGTGCATGCAGGCACCGCGCCCGGAGCGCAGCGCCGGGCGCTCACGCACGTCGACGAGGCCGGTGAGCGGACGATCACGGTGCTCGGCGACAAGCTCCGCCCGTCCGGCGAGGACGGCTCGCTGCCGTGGGAGGAGCTACACCGCTGCGACGCCGTCTACTTCGTCAGCGGGGACGTCGCCGCGCTGCGGGCGGCACGCCGCTCGCCCATCCTCGTCGCGACGTCTCGCGAGCTCGCGACGCTGCGCCGCGCGGCCGTGCAGGTCGACGTGCTGGTCGGAAGCGGGGAGGACGCTGCCGAGCGGTTCGAGACGGGCGAGCTCGAGCCCGAGCCGCCGATCGTCGTCACGACCGCCGGCCACCTCGGTGGCTGGATCCGCCCCGGCGGCCCATTCCGTGCGGCACCCATTCCCGGGCCGGTGTCCGATGCGTACGGCTGCGGTGACTGCTTCGCCGCGGGCCTCACGTACGGGCTCGCGCTCGGCAAGGCGGTCGACGAGGCGGTCGCGCTCGGGGCGCAATGTGGGGCGGCGGTCCTCACCGGTCGCGGCGCCTACGGGCACTACCTGACCGATCCAGGCTGAAAAAGAAGGCTCCGCCCTGGACAGGTGGGTGAACGTGGGATAAAGTGGGGCGCAGTGGCGGATTAGGGAGAGCAGCCCCATGCTCCTAGGCGAGTACGAACACACCATCGACGACAAGAACCGCGTCACACTTCCGGCGAAGTTCCGGCAGTCCTTCGACGACGGCTGCGTCGTGACTCGCGGCCTCGACGGCTGCATCTACGTCTGGACGCCGGGCGCGTTCGAGCACTACCGCGACTCGCAGCTCGCCACGCTCCACCCGCTCAGCCAGCAGGGCAGGCGGATGCACCGCCACTTCTTCTCCGGCGCCAGCGAGTCGGCACCGGACAAGCAGGGACGCGTGAGCATCCCGACCGCGCTGCTCGCACACGCGAAGCTCGGCCGCGACGTCGTCGTCGCCGGGGTCAACGACCACCTCGAGATCTGGGATCGCGCCGCCTGGCAGCGCGAGCTCGCCGAGGTCGAAGGGAGTGCTGAGGATGTTGCCGAACGTCTTGCAGCCCAGGGAAGCTGACCACGTCCCCGTCCTCGCCGAGGAGGTGCGGGACAGCCTCGCGGTGGAGCCGGGTGAGACGGTCATCGACGCGACCTTCGGCGCCGGCGGCCATGCCGCGATCCTCGCCGCCGGGCTGCGCGGCAAGGGGAAGCTGATCGCGATCGACCGCGATCCGACGGCGCGGACGTACTTCGAGCAACTCGCGAAGCGCTCGCCCGTCAACGCGCGGCTCTTGCGCGGCGACTTCGGCGTGGTGCTGCCTCAGCTCGCCGAGAACGGCGTGCGCGCCGACGCGATCCTCCTCGACCTCGGCGTCTCGTCGATGCAGCTCGATCGACCGGAGCGCGGCTTCTCGTACGCCGCAGATGCGCCACTCGACATGCGGATGGATCCGAGCCAGGACGAGAGCGCGAGCGATCTCGTCAACACGTGGAGCGAGCGCGACCTCGTGCAGATCTTCCGCACCTACGGCGAGGAGCGGTACGCGAAGCAGATCGCGCGGGCGATCGTGCGGCGCCGGCGGGAGCAGCCGTTCGAGCGGACCGGCGAGCTCGTGGACACGATCAAGGCCTCGATCCCGGCACCGGCTCGTTTCGGCGATGGGCATCCCGCCAAGCGCGTCTTCCAGGCCTTGCGCATCGCGGTCAACGACGAGCTCGACTCGCTCGCCACCGCGCTGCCCGCTGCGCTCGAGATGTTGCGGCCGGGCGGCCGCCTCGCCGTCATCTCCTTCCACTCGCTCGAGGACCGGATCGTGAAGCGGTTCCTGCGCGAGCGCGAGCGCGGCTGTACCTGCCCGCCCGACTTCCCCGTCTGCGTCTGCGGGCACGAGCCCGAGCTCCGCGCGTTGCAGCGGCGGCCGATTCGTCCCGGCCAGGCAGAGCTTGCGGCGAACCCGCGCGCGGCGTCGGCGCGGCTGCGCGCAGCCGTCAAGGCCGGCGCGGAGGAGGATTGATGGCGGCGGTCGACTGGTTCGCGCACGCAGCCGAGGTGGCCGAGCCGGTGCCCGTCACGCGGCGGCCGGCACGCACGACGCAGAGGCGTCCTGCGACGCCCGCCCGCTCGCGGCGCAAGCCGGCGCAGCGCCGTGTCCGCGCCCACATCGTCTGGATGATCGTCTTCGCGCTCCTCCTCGCTGGCGTGGTCGCGGTGAACGTGGCCGTTTTGCGGGCGCACGTCGCGGTGTCGCGGCTCGATGACAAGCGCCAGCAGCTCCAGGCGCGGAACCAGGCGCTCGCATCCGAGCTCTCCCAGGCGAGCTCTGCACCGCAGATCGAACGAGCGGCGCGCCGGCTCGGTCTCGTGCAGGCGTCGGCCGGGAACACCTCGTACACCGACCTCACGGCGCCGGGCCGTTGAAGACGCGCGTCGTCAACTCGCGGCTCCGCCTTCTTCTCCTTGCCATCTTCCTCACGTTCGCCGCCCTCTTTGCGCGCGCGGCGTGGCTGCAGACCGTGCGCGCCTCGACCCTCGCCTCGCTCGCCCAGAAGCAGACGAAGTTCGACCTCATGCTTCCCGCGAGCCGCGGCACGATCTACGACCGGAACGGCGTCTCGCTGGCGATCGGCGAGCAGGCGACCGACGTGATCGCCGACCCGATGCAGATCTCCGACCCGCGGCACGAGGCACGCGTCGCCGCGAAGATGCTCGGGATCCCGCTCCGCCCGCTGTACCAGGAGCTCGCGGACCGGAGCCGCGGCTTCGTCTACGTGGAGCGCAAGGCGGACCCGAAGAAGGCGGCGGCGCTCTCGAAGCGCGGATTGACGGGCTTCACCTTCGAGTCGGACGAGAAGCGTGTGTACCCGCAGGGAACGGTCGCCGCTCCGGTGCTCGGGTACGCGGGCACGGACAACGTCGGCCTCGGCGGCCTCGAGGGCGAGCTGAACAAGTGGCTCGCCGGCACGCCGGGCCGCGCGACCGTCGTGCGCGACGCGACCGGCCAGGCCGTCAACACGATCCAGGAGCGTCCCGCCCGCAACGGCCGCAGCGTCTACCTCACGCTCGACAGCCACATCCAGGCAAACGCCGAGCAGGTGCTCGAGCAGACCGTCCGCGAGTGGCACGCGAAGGACGCGACCGCAATCGTGCTCGATCCGCACACCGGCGCGATCCTCGCCATGGCGCAGGAGCCGGGGTTCAACGACAACGACTATCCCTCGGCGTTCGCGCACGACCTCACACTCGACCACGCCGTGAACGACGCGTTCGAGCCGGGTTCCGTCTTCAAGGTGGTGACGATCGGCGGCGCGCTCTCGCAGCACGACATCACGCCGAGCACGAAGTTCCAGGTACCGGGCTCTCTCCAGGTCGCGGACCGGGTGATCCACGACGCAGAGCCACACGGAACCGAGACGCTGCAGGTCAGGCAGATCCTCCAGCGCTCCTCGAACATCGGGACGGACATGATCGCCGCGCGCTATCTCGGCGAGCCCGGCCTGAAGAAGTGGATGGCGCGCTTCGGCTTCGGTCGGCTGACCGGGGTCGACTACCCCGGCGAGAGTGCGGGCATCATGCCGAAGTACTGGTCTGGGTCGACGATCGGCACCGTCCCGATCGGGCAGGGCGTTTCGGTCACCTCCATCCAGCTCGCGTCGGTCTACGCGGCGATCGCGAACGACGGCGAGTGGATCCAGCCGCACCTCGTCGGCCACGTGGTCGGCGAGCCGACACCGAAGCCGCAGCGGCGGAGGATCCTCGCGCCGACCGTCGACCGGCAGCTCCGGACGATGCTGAAGGGCGTCGTCTCGGATCTGGGGACGGCCGAGCTCGCCGCGATTCCCGGCTACACGGTCGCCGGCAAGACGGGAACGGCGCAGAAGCCGGGCCCGAACGGCTACATCCCGGGCGCGTACGTCGCGACGTTCGTCGGCATGGCGCCCGCGTCGAACCCGGGTCTCGTGGTGCTCGTCAGCGTCGACGAGCCGCACGGGTCGATCTACGGCGGCACCGTCGCTGCGCCGGCCTTCGAGCAGATCGCTTCCTTCGACCTCCAGTACCTCGAGGTTCCGCCGAACCTGCGGCTCAGGTAGCGGATCCCTCCCCGGTACACTCGCGGCCGAGATGGATCTGGAGCGCCTCGTCTCAGCGCTCGAGCCGGTGGAGGTGCTCGGACGCCCAGCGGTCGAGGTCCTGGATCTCGCCTACGACACCCGTGCCGTGGTGCCCGGCGCCTTGTTCTTCGCCGTCCCGGGCGAGCGCGCGGACGGCCACGACCTCGCGGCGGAGGCGGTCGAGCGCGGTGCGGTGGGGCTCGTCGCCGAGCGCCGGCTCGATCTTCCGGTTCCGCAGGTGCTCGTCCGCGACTCGCGCGTGGCGATGGCGGTCGCGGCGGACACCTTCTTCGGCGAGCCGACCCGAGAGCTCGAGGTCGTGGGCGTGACGGGGACGAGCGGCAAGACGACGACGAGTCATCTCCTCTTCGCGATCCTCGCCGCCGCCGGACGCCGGCCCGGGCTCCTGGGGACGGTCGAGGCCCGCGTCGGCGGCGAGCGCCGCGGCGTCGTGCGAACCACTCCGGAGGCGATCGACCTGCAGCGGCTGTTCCGCGAGATGCTCGAGGTGGGCGACCGGTCGTGCGCGATGGAGGCGTCGTCGCACGCTTCCGTCCTGCATCGGCTCGATCGCGTGCGCTTCAGGGTGCTCGTGTTCACGAACCTCAGCCAGGACCACCTCGATTTTCACGGAGACATGGAGTCGTACTTCCAGGCGAAGCGCCGGCTCTTCCTCGTCGAGCCGCGGCCGCTCGCGCTCCTCAACGTCGGCGACGAGTACGGACGGCGGCTGGCCGAGGAGCTTCCCGACGCGATTACGTTCTCGGCGGACGATGCGAGCGCGCTCGGCGGGATCGAATTGCGGCTCCGCGGACGCTTCAACGTCGAGAACGCGCTCGGAGCTCTGTACGCGGCTCGCGCGCTCGGTATCGGCGAAGACGCGATCAGGCGCGGGCTCGAGTCCGTCCGCGGGGTACCGGGCCGCTTCGAGTCGGTCGACGTCGGCCAGCCGTTCCACGTGATCGTCGACTACGCGCACAAGCCGGACGCGCTCGACAACGTGCTCCGTGCCGCGCAGGATCTTGCCGACGGGAACCGCGTGATCTGCGTCCTGGGCGCGGGCGGCGACCGCGACCGGGGCAAGCGGCCCGTCATGGGGCGGCTCGCCTCGGAGCTCGCCGACGTGGCGATCATCACCTCCGACAATCCGCGCGGCGAGGATCCCGAGGCGATCGCGGCGGAGATCGTCTCCGGGGCCCAGGGTCACGTCGAGGTCGAGCTCGACCGGGACGCGGCGATCCGGCGCGCGATCGGGCTCGCCGGACCGGGCGACGTCGTCGTCATCGCGGGCAAGGGAGCCGAGCAGGGGCAGGAGTTCGCCGACAGAACTATCCCCTTCGACGACCGCGAGGCGGCGAAGGAGGCACTGAAGGCGTTGGAGGCGACGACCTGATCCCGTTGCCGCTCGCGGAGGTGCGGGCGCTCTCGCTGGGCCGGCTCGACGGCGAGGCGGAGTCTGTCACGGGCGTCCGCGTCGATTCGCGCCTGGTCGAACCGGGCGATCTCTTCGTCGCGGTTGCGGGCGGAGAGGCGTTCCTCGACGACGCGCGGGTGCGCGGAGCCGCGGCGACGCTCGTGCCGGACGACGCTCACGCCGCTCTTGCCGCGCTCGGGAATGCCGTCCGCGCCCGCAGCGATGCTCGCGTCGTGGCGATCACCGGCTCGGTCGGCAAGACGTCGACGAAGGACATCCTCGCGGCGCTCGTTCGTCCTCACCGGCGGACGGTCGCGGCGCCTCGTGGCTTCAACAACGAGATCGGCCTGCCGCTGACGCTCTGTCTGATCGAGCCCGAGACCGAGGTGGTGGTCACGGAGATGGCGATGCGCGGCTCCGGCCAGATTCGCGACCTCGCCCGGATCGCGCGGCCCGACCTGGGCATGATCACCTCGATCGCGCCAGTCCATCTCGAACAGCTCGGCAGCCTCGAGAACATCGCGCGCGCCAAGGCGGAACTGCTCGACGAGCTCCCGCGCGGCGCGGTCGCGGTTCTGCCGGAGGACGCGCCCGAGCTCGATGCCTTCGTCCCGGACGGCCTCGAGGTGCGGCGCTTCGGCGAGCCCGAGGCCGAGATCCGCGACGGTCGCACCCACGTGCGCTGGCGGGGACAGGATGTTGTGTTCGGCTTCGCCGCTCGTCACCAGGCGACGAACGCCGCGGCGGCGTTGACCGCGGCCGAGGCTCTGGGCGTCGAGCCACCCGAGGAGCCGGTCGAGGTGGAGTTCTCGCTCTGGCGCTCGCAGGAGATGGAGCTGCCGGGCGGCGGTCTCCTCATCAACGATGCGTGGAACGCCAATCCTGTCGCGATGCGTGCGGCGCTCGCCCATCTTGCGGAGCGGGCGAACGGCCGCCGGACGGTCGCGATTCTGGGTGAGATGGCCGAGCTGGGACCGGAGGCTCCGCGCTACCACGACGAGGTCGCGCAGGAGGCCGAGAGTCTCGACGTCGTGCTCGGCGTCGGTGAGCTCGCACGCCGCTACGACCCCGACGAATGGGCGGCCACTGCCGCCGAGGCCACACCCCTCGCCCTCGGCCTCGTCCGGCCGGGTGACGCGATCCTCGTCAAAGGCTCAAGATCGGTCGGCCTCGAGGTCGTGGCGGACGCTCTGCTGGGACGCGGCGCATGATCCGCGTCCTCATCGCCGCCGCCATCGCCCTCGCCATCTCCCTGGCGGTCGGGCCGCGGTTCATCGAGTTCCTCCGGCGCCACGAGTTCGGCCAGCACATCCGCGAGGAGGGCCCTCAGCATCACATCGCCAAGCAGGGCACACCGACGATGGGCGGACTGCTGATTCTCTTCGCGGCCACCATCGCCTTTCTGCCGGTGAGCCACTTCCGACTCCAGGCACTCACCGTCATCTTCACCGCGCTCGCCTGTGGTGCGATCGGCTTCCTGGACGACTTCATCAAGCTCACGCACAAGCGATCGCTCGGTCTGTCCGGCCGCTGGAAGCTCGTCCTGCTCGCGGGCGTCACGGTCGTCGTCGCGATCGTCGCCCGGCACCTCCACCTCAGCACCGACGTCTACATCCCGGTGATCAACGTCACGGTCCCGTTGTCCTACGGCTGGTACCTGTTCCTCTTCTTCGTGATCGCGGGCTCCGCGAACGGCACCAATCTTGCGGACGGCGTCGACGGGCTTCTCGCGGGCACGGCGATCATCGCCCTCTTCACGTTCATGGCGATGAATGTCGTCTCATACGTGCGGTCCGGTCATGTCGGTCACCGCAACCTCACGAAGCTCGACCTCGCGATCGTCGGTGCGGCACTGATCGGTGCCGCCGTCGGCTTCCTCTGGTTCAACGCCTTTCCCGCAGAGGTGATCATGGGCGACACGGGCTCGATGGCGTTCGGCGGGGCGCTCGCCGCGTTCGCGATCATGATGAAGGTCGAGGTGCTCCTCCTCTTCATCGGCGGCATCTTCGTGATCGAGGCGCTGTCGGTGATGATTCAGGTCTTCTCGTTCAAACGCTTCGGGAGACGTGTCTTCCTGATGGCGCCGATTCACCACCACTTTGAGATGAAAGCCTGGTCCGAGACGAAGATCACGGTGCGGTTCTGGATCATCGCCGCGTTGCTGTGCGCCATCGGATTCGCCCTCTACTACCGTTACTACTTCCCGTTCGCTCGGCGGCGATGAGCAGCTCCGAGATCGAGTCGGCGCTGCTCGAAGCGGCGCGCCTGGAGCCGGAGCAGGACGTGCTCGTGCTCGGCGGCGGCTCGCTTGCGCTCGGAGCGCACGAGCTGATCGGCGACGGTTGGGTCTACGTCGTCCGGTCGCAGGTCGACGAGCTCGAGGAGCTGCTGGGAGAAGCCCATGCCGCAGGTGCGAGCGGGGTGGCATATCTGATGGGCGAGGCGCCGGTCCTGCCGCTTCCGGACGCCGCGGTGGGAGCGGCCCTCGGCCGGATCGCGACCGACGACGGCGCGCTTGTCGCCACCGCCGAGGAGCTCGCCCGCGTGCTGTCGGCCGGTGGCCGCGTCTCCTTCGGCGAACCCGACCTGGCCGCCGGCGAGGAGCTCGCGCGCTCGCTCACGGCGGCAGGCTTCGAGGATGTCGCGGTCGTGGACGTTGGCGAGGAGGTCGTCGTCAGCGGACGGCTCGGCTGAGGAGGCGGGCGCCCGACGGCGAACCCGTATCGCATCCTCGAGAAAACCGACACATCCCCGTCACCACCGGGCGCGTACGCTGACCTCAGGGGACCCGCGCCCCCCATTGGGGGGGAACGTTCGCCGTGAGCGGGACACGTCCCGACGAGACGTCTTCGGCAGCGACCTGGCTTCCGCAGCGCGCCCTTGTTATCGGGCTCGCGCGGTCGGGCATTGCGGCCGCAGGCGCGCTCGCTCGGCGTGGCGTCCACGTGGTCGCCGCCGACCGCTCGCCTGACGTCGACACCGGCAGGCTCGCCGACCTCGGCGTCGAACTCCGACTCGGAACGGAGGAGGAGGTGTTGCTCGAAGGGATGGAACTCGTCGTCAAGAGCCCCGGCGTACCCGCCGAGTCGCCGCTCGTGGCCGCTGCGCGGTCGCGCGATGTCCCGATCTGGAGCGAGGTCGAGCTCGGCTACCGGCTGCTGCCTGCGGGCTCGCAGCTGATCGGTGTCACGGGCACGAACGGGAAGACGACGACGACCGAGCTGCTCGGCGCGATCCTGCGCGCTGCCGGCCGTTCCGTCGAGGTCGCCGGCAACGTCGGGCGGGCGCTGACCGACGCGGCCGAGACGGCCTCCGAGGACTCCTGGATCGTCTGCGAGCTGTCGAGCTTCCAGCTCGAGGACGTGCACACGCTCGCGTGCGATGTCGCGATCCTCCTCAACCTCGAGCCGGACCATCTCGACCGACACGGCAGCTTCGAGGCGTACCGGGACGCGAAGCTCCGCATCTTCGAGCGCGCGGGGGCGAAGGTCGTCCCGCGCGGCTTCGGGATCGACGGGATCGAGTTCTCCGCAGACGATCCACTGCCGGCGGAGCCGCTGATCCCCGGTCGGCACAACCGGGAGAACGCAGCCGCTGCGACAGCCGCGGCACGCGCGGCCGGCGTGCCCGACGACGCGATCGCCGAGGCACTCCGCACCTTCCCCGGTGTCCCGCACCGGCTCGAGCTCGTGCGGGAGCTCCGCGGCGTCCGCTGGATCAACGACTCGAAGGCGACGAACACGGCGGCCGCCCGACGAGGCGTCGCCGCGTACGGCGCACCGCTGCGCCTCATTCTCGGGGGCTCGCTCAAGGGGGAGGACTTCGGTCCCTTCAGTCC
Source organism: uncultured Actinomycetes bacterium (assembly GCA_963794255.1). Lineage (GTDB taxonomy): Bacteria > Actinomycetota > Thermoleophilia > Gaiellales > Gaiellaceae > Palsa-739. The sequence continues at coordinate 62,680 of CAWCDC010000001.1, forward strand.
GCGAGCTTCCCGCCAACGTCCGCTCGATCTACCTCATCGGCGCTGCGGCCGACGAGCTGGCGACCGCCCTCGATGCCGCCGGACGCGAGTACCTCCGCGTGGGCGACCTGCCGACCGCCGTCGCGCACGCTGCAGCCGACGCCGAGGCCGGTGACGTCGTCCTCCTCTCGCCGGCGTCCGCCAGCTACGACCAGTTCGCGAACTTCGAGGAACGCGGCGACACGTTCCGGCGTCTCGTCGAGGAGCTGACATGAGCGGGCCGGCCAAACGGCTTCAGTTCGAGTGGAACGTACTCGTGCTCGTGACCACGGCCCTCGTGCTCTTCGGGCTCGTCATGGTCTACAGCGCGAGCTCCGGATCCGCCGCGCTCGGCAACGCCAACCCGCTCGGCATCGTCGAGAAGCAGGCGATGTACGCGGTCGTCGGCGTCGTGCTGCTCGTCGTGGTCTCGCGGCTCGAGCTGGAGCGCCTCCGGGCGCTCGCGCCGACCCTCGTCGTCACGGCGCTCGTCCTCTGCCTCGCCGTGCTCGCGGTAGGCCCGCGGATCAACGGCGCGCGCCGCTGGCTCACGGTCGGGCCGCTCGTCTTCCAGCCGTCGGAGCTCGCGAAGCTCGCCGTCGTCGTCTGGACCGCCGCCTATCTCTCGCGCCGCAAGCCGCCGCGCACGCTCAAGGAGCTCGGGCGACCGATCGGGGCCCTCGTTCTCCTCTTCGCGCTGCTCGTGCTCGTCGAGCCCGACCTCGGTACGGCACTGACTCTCCTCCTCGTCGTCGGGGCGATCCTGCTTGTCTCGGGCACCCGAGTCTCGGTGCTCGCCTCGGCCTACGGGATCGTCTTCGGGCTCGCAGCAATCGCCGCCTGGACGTCGCCGTACCGGCGCGACCGCCTGCTCACCTTCCTCGACCCGTGGAAAGACCCGACCGGAGCGGGGCTCCAGAACGTGCAGGCGCTGATCAGCCTGGGCTCGGGCGGGGTCTTCGGGCGCGGGCTCGGATCCGGCATCGAGCCGCTCGGCTATCTCCCCGAGGCGCACACCGACATGATGTTCGCTGTCGTTGGCGAGGAGCTCGGCCTCGTCGGCATAACCCTCGTGATCATGGCCTTCTGCGCCTTCGGCTACGCGGGCGTGCGGCTGGCGATTGGCTGCCGCGACCCGTTCGCGAAACGCCTTGCGGCCGGGATCACCGCCCTCGTCTGCGGGCAGGCGGCGATCAACATGGCCGCCGCGCTCGGCCTCGCTCCGCTGACGGGAATCCCGCTGCCGTTCGTCTCGTACGGCGGCTCGAGCCTCGTGATGATGCTCGCCGGAGTCGGCGTCCTCCTTAACATCGCCCGTAATGGCGGACGAGCGGCAGCTGCGGTTCCTGATCGCAGCCGGCGGGACGGTGGGACACGTCGCGCCGGCGCTCGCGGTCGCGGAGGCTCTGCGGCGGCGGGGCGGACTGGTGACCTTCGCCGGGTCGCCGGATCGCGTCGAAGCGCGGCTCGTTCCTGAGCGCGGCTACGAGTTCGACTCGTTCGCCGTCTCGGGGCTACCGCGACGACCCAACTTCGAGCTCGTGCGGGCGGTGGGGAAGGCGCTCGCCGCGCCGGCGGCCTGCCGCAGCATCCTCCGGCGGCGCAGGCCCGACGCGGTGCTCGGCGCCGGCGGCTACGTCGCCGGGCCGATGGTGCTCGCCGCCCGCGTCGAGGGCATCCCGTGCGCACTCACCGAGGCCGATGCGCACCTCGGCCTGGCAAACCGGCTCGCCGCGCCGCTCGTGGACCGCGTCTTTCTCGCGCTGCCCGTCGGCCGGCACGGGGAGAAGTACCGTGCGGTCGGCCGCCCGATCCCGGCCGCCTCGAGGCCGATGGCGCGCGAGGAGGCACGCAGCCGGCTCGGTCTCGCCCCGGACGCGCGCGTCGTGCTGGTCTTCGGCGGGTCGCTGGGCGCGCGGCTCCTCAACGACCTGGCGCTCGACGCCTGGGCCGACAGCGGCCCCGCCGTCGTCCACCTCTGCGGCGAGCGCGACTACCCCGAGCTGCGCAGCCGCGCGACGCGGCCCGACTACGTCCTCGAGCCGTTCATGGACGAGATAGGCGTCGCCTACGGCGCGGCGGACATCGCGTTGGCGCGGGCCGGCGGCTCGGTCTGGGAGCTCGCAGCGGCGGGACTGCCGGCCGTGCTCGTCCCCGGCGCGTTCGCGACGGGCGACCATCAGGAAAAGAATGCGCGCTGGTTCGCCGACGCTCGGCGGCGCGGTCGTCGTCCCCGAGGCGGAAGCCGCACGGGCGCCGCGACTGGTGGAGGAGCTGCTCGAGGACGCGGGCCGCCTCGCAGCGATGGCGGCGGCGATGCGCGCGGTCGCGAAACCCGACGCAGCAGAGGAGATCGCGGATGGGCTCGTCTCCCTCGCAACCGCTCACCGGTAGGCGCATCTGGCTCGCCGGCATCGGCGGCGCCGGCATGAGCGGCTACGCGCTCCTCGCGCATGCGTGGGGGGCCGAAGTTGCGGGCTGGGACCGCGTCGACACGCCGTACCTGCGCCATCTCGACGGCGTCACGGTCGAGATCTCCCCGGAGCCACCGCAGCCTCCTGCGGGCTGGGAGGCGTATGTCTCCACGGCGTTCGCCGGCCGGGTAGACGGACGGCCGCGCGCCGAGCTCCTCGCCGAGCTCGTCTCGCACCGGCGCACGATCGTCGTTGCTGGCGCGCACGGGAAGACGACGACGAGCGCGATGATCGCCTTCTGCCTCGACCGGCTCGGGCTCGACCCGAGCTTCCTCATCGGAGGAGACGTCGAGCAGCTCGGCGGCAATGCGCGCGCCGGGTCGGGCTGGCTCGTCGTCGAGGGGGACGAGTCGGATCGGTCGGTCGGCGCCCTGCGACCCGAGATCGCCGTGCTCCTCAACGTCGACCTCGACCACCACACCGCCTTTGTCTCCCGGGCCGAGCTCGAGTCGTTCTTCGAGCACTGGCTGGCCGAGGTCCCGCACGTCGTCCGGGCCGAGGAGCTCGAGCCGACGGCTCTCGAGCTCGCTGTCCCCGGAGACCACAACCGCCGGAACGCGGCTGCCGCTCTGGCTGCTCTCGAGCTGGCGGGTGTGGACCGGGCCGACGCCGAGGCGGCGATCGTCGAGTTCCGCGGCGCCGGCCGCCGGCTCGAGCCGAAGGGAGAGGCCCATGGCGTGGCCGTCGTCGACAGCTACGCGCACCATCCCGCGGAGCTCGCGGCCGATCTGGCTGCTCTTCGCGAGACGGGCCGGCTCGTCGTGCTCTTCCAGCCCCACCTCTACTCGCGGACGCTGCACCTCGCGCACGGCTTCGCCCAGGCGCTCGCGGGCGCGGACGCTGCGTGCGTGACCGAGATCTATCCCGCCCGTGAGGAGCCGCTTCCCGGCGTCAGCGGCCGGTTGATCGTCGACGAGCTCGCCGAGATCCGCCCCGGCATGCGCATCGGCTGGGCGCCGTTGCTCGAGGACGCGGCCCGGGTCGTCGCGGGCTGGGCCCGTCCGGGCGACACCGTGCTCACGCTCGGCGCAGGCGATGTCGACCGCGCGGCGTCCCTCATCCTCGAGGCACTCGCGTGAAGATCGAGCACGGCGTGGAGCTGGCCCGGTTCACGACCCTCGGGACGGGCGGACCGGCCCGCGCGTTCGCCCGGCCGGAGTCGGAGGCCGAGGTGGAGGACCTGTTGCGCTGGGCGCGAGAGCGCTCTCTCGACGTCGCCGTCGTCGGTCTCGGGTCGAACCTCCTCGCGGCGGACGACGGCGTCGACGGGCTCGTGCTCAAGCTCGGCGGCGAGCTCGCGACGGTCGAGGTCGGTGAGAACACGCTGCGGGCGGGCGGAGGCGCGGCGAACGCCGTCGCCCTCCATCGCGCACGCGCCGCCGGTCTCGGCGGCTTCGAGTTCGCCTGCGCGATTCCCGGCACGATCGGCGGGGGAGTCTGGATGAACGGCGGCGCCTACGGCGGCGACTTCGCCGGCGTGCTCGAGCGAGCGCTGGTCGCGACGGCCGACGGAAGTGGCTGGCTGGTTCCGGCGGAGCTCGGGCTGAGCTATCGGCACTCCGAGCTTCGTCACGGACAGGTCGTGCTTCGCGCCGAGCTGCGTCTGCGGGCGAGACCGCCCGAGGAGATCAAGGCGGAGGTGCGCGAGCTGAACACGCGCCGGAAGGCTGCGCAGCCGACGAACCGGCGCACGTTCGGCAGTGTCTTCAAGAATCCCGAGCACGAGCTCAGCGCGGGGCGAATGCTCGAAGCCTGCGGCCTCAAGGGCCACCGAATCGGCGGTGCCCAGATCTCGCCGAAGCACGCGAACTTCATCGAGAACGCCGACGGCGCCACGACGGCCGACGCGCTCGCGCTCATGGCCGAGGCCCGGCGCCGCGCACACGAGCAGTTCGGTGTCAGGCTCGAGCACGAGGTCGAGTTCCTCGGCGAGCTCGAGCTCCCCGAGCCGCCAGAGCTGTAGGAGGGACAGCTCCCGCGACGAACTCCGAAGCGATGCCTGCCAGGGTCCGCTTCCCCCGGTCCATCGCGCGAGTGGAGACCCTTGCGCCGACCTGGCAGAGCCTGTGGCCGGAGCTGCACCCACGGATGTGGCTCGCGCGGCTCGCCCCGACACGCCGCTCGGTCGGGATCGGGCTGGCCATCCTCGGGCTCGCGCTCGGCGGTTACCTGCTCGCGCGCGAGACGTCGCTCTTCGCAATCGACACGATCGAGGTGCAGGGCGGGTCCGCGCCGGTCGCACGGCAGGTCCGCGAGGCGCTCGCGCCGTTCGCCGGCAAGCCTCTCGTCGGGCTCGACGGCTCGGCCGTATTGGAAAGAGTCGACGCGCTTCCGACGGTCTTCAGCGCACGCTACGACCGGGACTTCCCGCACACTCTGCGCATCACCGTCGTCCCGGAGCGCCCGGCGGCTGTGCTGCGGCGTGGGCCCGAGAGCTGGCTCGTCTCTACTCGGGGACGCGTGATGGAGCGCCTGGCGTCGAGCGCCGTCCCGCGCCTGCCGCGCATCTGGATCTCCACGCACACGCAGGTCAGGACCGGGGCTCAGGTCGCGGGGGCGGGCGCCGCCACGGTTGCGCGCGCTGCCGGATTCGCGGGTGCCTTTGCACCGCGCATCGTCTCGGCCTCGTACACACACGGCACGCTCGTGTTTCACCTTCGCTCGGGCCTGGAGCTGATTCTCGGCGACGGGAGCGACGTCAAGCTCAAGCTCGCGGTCGTCCAGCGGATACTCACGATGCTGCCGGCCGGCTCGACCTTCCTCGACGTCAGCATTCCCGGCCGACCGGTCTCGGGAAGTGGATCGCCGTCCGCTTTCGCACTAGGAACCTCCAGTAGAGGTTGAGAGTAAGAAGCTCCGGCTCCAGTTGACATCGAGCGTTCACGCACGTACCCTCCGCCGCGTCGTTGCTGTAATCCGCCCCAATCCTCTAGTAAAGGTTCAGGTTCCACGCTCATGAGCACGAAGGACTCGACCGGGAACTACCTCGCAGTGATCAAGGTCGTCGGTGTAGGCGGCGGAGGAACGAACGCCGTCAACCGCATGGTGGACGCCGGCCTTTCGGGCGTCGAGTTCATCGCGGTGAACACGGACGCCCAGGCCCTGATGGGCTGCGACGCCGACGTCAAGATCCACATCGGCTCGGCCGCGACCCGCGGCCTCGGCGCAGGCGCCGATCCGGCCGTTGGCCTCGCAGCGGCGCAGGAGAGCCGCGACGAGCTCAAGGAGGCGCTCAAGGGTGCGGACATGATCTTCGTGACCGCCGGCGAGGGCGGCGGCACCGGCACCGGCGCAGCGCCCGTCGTCGCTGAGCTGGGCCGCGAGCTCGGCGCGCTGACCGTCGGCGTCGTCACCAAGCCGTTCGGCTTCGAGGGCCGCAGGCGCTCACAGCAGGCAGAGCAGGGGATCGACAGCCTGCGCGAGCGGCTCGAGACCCTCATCGTGATCGAGAACGACCGGCTGCTTCAGGTCGTCGAGAAGCAGACGTCGGTCATCGATGCGTTTCGCATGGCCGACGACGTCCTCCGTCAGGGAGTGCAGGGCATCACCGACCTGATCACCGTCCCCGGTCTCGTCAATCTCGACTTCGCGGATGTGCGCACGATCATGCGCGAGGCCGGATCGGCGCTGATGGGCATCGGCGAGGCGAGCGGAGACAACCGCGCGGCCGAGGCTGCGCGCGCCGCCGTGTCGTCGCCGCTGCTCGAGTCGTCGATCGAGGGTGCGACGGGAATCCTGCTCAACATCACCGGCGGCCCCGAGATCGGCCTATTCGAGGTCAACGAGGCGGCCGAGGTCGTGACGAGCGCAGCCGACGCCAACGCGAACGTCATCTTCGGCGCCGTCATCGACGAGTCGATGGGAGACAAGGTTCGCGTCACCGTGATCGCCACCGGCTTCGGCGCCGGCCGTCGCCGCCGTCGCACCACCGCCGAGCCGCAGCTCGCCGCTCCGACGGGCACTCCCGATCAGCCCGAGAACGGGCTCGACGTGCCGTCGTTCCTGCGCGGCGAATAGCTGCTCCGACGAGTTTTCGTCACAGCAGGTTTGGGTCCGCCGAAACGGGGCACACGATGCGTGCCCTCAACAGGGTTGACCCGTTCAGAGTCAACCCCACGACCCGGTCCGCCGCCCCGGCTTGTTTCAAGGAATAAGCCGGGGCGGCTCCGTTCCGGGGACGTTTTCGACTGAGCCGGGGCCCGGCGCCCATCACTAGGATCGGCCTGCCGATGTCGACGACGCTCCTGCACACGCCGCTGCACGACCGGCACGTCGAGCTCGGAGCGCGGATGGTGCCGTTCGCCGGCTGGGAGATGCCCGTCCAGTACGCGGGCGTCATCCCCGAGCACCGTGCTGTCCGAACCGACGCGGGCGTCTTCGACGTCTCTCACATGGGCGAGCTCGAGGTCGAAGGCCCGTCCGCGCACGAGCTTCTGCAGGGAGCGCTCTCGAACGACCTCGACCGGATCTCGGTCGGTCAGGCGCAATACACGCTGCTCACGAACTCCGACGGCGGCATCATCGACGACCTCATCGTCTATCGCATCGGCGAGTGCACGTACCTCCTCGTCGTCAACGCCGCCAACCGCGCGGCCGACTATGCCTGGCTGAAGGAGCGGGAGATTCGCGGCTCCGACGTCCGCGACGTCTCCGACGACTACGCGCTGCTCGCCGTCCAGGGGCCGCGGGCGATCGGGCGGCTCGGGTTGCCGCCAGCCCCGGCGTTCACCTTCGCCGAGACGTCGATCGATGGCGTCGAGGTGATGGTGAACCGAACCGGCTACACGGGCGAGGACGGCTGCGAGCTCATGTGCATGAGCGAGGACGCCGTGCAGCTCTGGGATGCCGTGCTCGAGCGCGGCGTGGTCCCCTGCGGGCTCGGCGCGCGCGACACCCTGCGGCTCGAGGTCTGCTACCCGCTGCACGGCAACGACATCGGGCCGGACACGGACCCGATCTCGGCCGGTCTCGGCTGGACGTGCGCGCTCGACAAGGAGTTCGAGGGCGTCGAGGTCCTCCGGCGCGTCAAGGCAGAGGGGCCAGACCGATGGCTCGTCGCGTTCGTGATGGAGGAGAAGGCCGTTCCGCGCCAGGGCATGCAGCTCAGCGTCGCCGAAGGTGGAGGCGGCGGCGAGGTGACCTCGGGCACGCATTCGCCGATGCTCGACGTCGGAATCGGCATGGGGTATGTCCCCGCCGAGCACGCGAAGCCCGGAACAGAGCTGACGATCGACGTCCGCGGCCGTCCGCGGCGAGCTCGCATCGTGAAGAAGCCGATCTACGAGAAGGAGGACTGAGTGGCAGCCGCCGAGAGCTATCCCGACGACCTGCGCTACCACGCCGAACACGACTGGGCCCGGATCGAAGGTGATGAGGCGACGCTCGGGATCACCTGGTTCGCGGTCGACTCGCTCGGCGAGCTCGTTCACTTCGAGCCACCCGAGGTCGGATCAACCGTGACGAAGGACCAGTCCTACGGCGAGGTCGAGTCGGTCAAGGCTGTGTCCGATGTCATCGCGCCGCTCTCGGGGGAGGTGCTCGCCGTGAACGAGCAGGTGGTCGGCGCGCCGGAGACCGTGAACGAGGATCCGTACGGGAGCGGCTGGCTCGTTCGCATCCGCCTTTCGGACTCCGGAGAGGTCGACGCGCTGCTCGACGCCGAGGCCTACCGGCAGGTTCTCGCAGACCAGTGAACTCGGCACATCCGTTTCTCGCGCTGACCGACTCGGACCGGGAGCAGATGCTCGGGGCGATCGGAGTCGACACCGTCGACGAGCTGTTCCGCGACCTGCCGGAAGCTGTTCGCCTCGGCCGCGAGCTCGACCTCGAGCCTGCGCTCTCCGAGCAGGAGGTGTTCGCGCAGGTGGCCGCTCTCGCCGATCGGAACGCCGACGCGAGCCGCGAGCTCTCCTTCCTCGGCGCGGGCAACTACGACCACTACGTGCCGGCGGTCGTCGACGCGATCCTGCAGCGCGGAGAGCTGCTGACCGCGTATACGCCGTACCAGCCCGAGATGAGCCAGGGCGTCCTCCAGGCGGTCTTCGAGTACCAGACCGCCGTTTGTGAGCTGACCGGCATGGACGTCTCCAACGCGTCCGGGTACGACGGGACGAGCGTCGCCGCCGACGCGTGCTACGTCGCGAAGCACGCGACCGGCCGCAGCAAGATCGTCGTCACCGAGGCGACGAACCCGCAGGTGCGTCAGGTGGTGAAGACGTACGCCGTCGGCTTCGGGCTGGAGGTCGTCGAGGTGCCGCAGCGAGGCGGGACGACCGACCCCGACGAATTGGAGCGCGCAGCGGTCGATGCGGCGGCGGTCATCTTCCAGCAGCCGAACTTCTTCGGCTGCCTGGAGCCGGCGCCCGATCTCGTTGCCGCAGCGACCGAAGCAGGCGCGCTCCCGATTGCGCACGTCGACCTCCTTTCGCTCGGGGTGCTCGAGGCTCCGGGCCGGTACGGCGCCGCGCTCGCGATCGGCGAAGGGCAGGCCGCCGGGAACTTCCCGTCCTTCGGTGGTCCGCACTACGGCTTCCTCGCGGCGCGCCAGGAGTTCATCCGCCGGATGCCGGGACGCATCGTCGGCGAGACGGTAGACACCGCGGGCGAGCGCGGCTATGTCCTCACCCTGCAGACCCGTGAGCAGCACATCAGGCGCGAGAAGGCCACCTCCAACATCACGACGAACCAGACGCTGCTCGCGCTGGGCGGGCTCGTCTATCTCACGTGGCTGGGGCCGCAGGGGTTGCGCGAGCTGGGGGAGACCTGCCTGTCGCTGGCCGCCTATGCGAAGCAGCGTCTCTCGGAGCGAGCAGGGCTCGAGGCGGTGTTCGCAGAACAGACAACGTTCAAGGAGTTTGCGGTCCGCGTCGGACGGAACGCCCGGGACGTCATCGCAGCGGCGCGCGAGCGCGGCGTCCACCCGGGCTACGCGCTCGGGCGCGACTACGAGGGGATGGACGACGTCCTGCTCGTCGCGGTGACCGAGCGTCGTACGCCTGACGAGATCGACCGGCTCGCCGACGTGCTCGCCGAGGTGGCGCAGTGAAGCTGATCTACGAGAAGTCTCAGGCCGGACGGCGCGCATCTGCGCTCCCGAGCTATGACGCATTGCCGCCGCCGCCCGAGCTCCCGGAAGAGTTGCGCCGCAGCGAGCCGCCGCGCCTGCCCGAGGTACCGGAGTTCGAGCTCGTCCGCCACTTCACCGAGCTCTCGACGCGCAACTTCGGAGTCGACACGGGCTTCTATCCGCTCGGCTCCTGCACCATGAAGTACAACCCGCGGATCAACGAGCGGCTCGCGGCGCTGCCGGGGTTCGCGCGGCTCCATCCGCTGCAGGACGAGGACGGCGCGCAGGGCGCGCTCGAGCTGATGTGGCGGCTGCAGGAGATCCTCGCGGAGGTCACGGGCCTCGACGCGGTCTCGCTCCAGCCGGCCGCCGGCTCGCAGGGCGAGCTGACAGGGCTACTGCTTGCGCGCGCGTACTTCGCCGCACGGGGCGAGGGCATGGAGCGTCGCAAGGTCGTCATCCCCGACACGGCGCACGGCACGAATCCCGCGTCGGTCACGATGGCGGGCTACGAGCTGACGCCGGTGCGCACGGACGCGCGCGGCAACATCGACGTCGACGACCTTCGCGGCAAGGTCGACGGCGAGACGGCGGCGCTGATGCTCACGAACCCGTCGACGCTCGGTCTGTTCGACGAGAACATCGAGGAGATCGAGCGGATCTTCCACGCCGCCGGCGCGCTCATGTACTACGACGGCGCGAACCTCAACGCGGTGTGCGGGATCTCCCGCCCCGGCGACATGGGCTTCGACATCGTCCACATCAACCTGCACAAGACGTTCTCGCAGCCGCACGGCGGCGGCGGCCCGGGCGGAGGGCCGGTCGCGGTGCGCAAGATGCTCGAGCCGTTCCTGCCCGTGCCGGCGGTCGTGCGGCGGGAAGACGGCGGCTTCGGGCTCGACTACGACCGGCCGCAGACGATCGGCAAGGTACGCGGCTTCACCGGGCCGTTCGGCGTCTTCGTCCGCTCGTATGCGTACCTCCGGATGTGGGGGCCGCGCCTGCGCGAGATGTCCGAAGTGGCCGTGCTCAACGCGAACTACGTCCTCGCGCGGCTGAAGGACGCCTACGACCTGCCGTACGACCGCCTCTGCATGCACGAGTTCGTGATCTCGGCGCGCACGCTGAAGCGGGATCACGGCACCACCGCGCTCGACGTCGCGAAGCGGCTGATGGATTACGGCTTCCACCCGCCGACCGTCTACTTCCCACTGGTCGTCCCCGAGGCGCTGATGGTCGAGCCGACCGAGACCGAGGCGAAGGAGACGCTCGACGCGTTCTGCGACGCGATGCTCGCGATCGCGCGGGAGGCGGCCGAGGAGCCGGAGCTCCTGAAGGATGCCCCGCACAACCGGCCGGTGAAGCGGCTCGACGAGGTTCGCGCGGCGAAGCAGCCGGTCGTCAGGTTCTCCTTCGAGGACGCGAAGGCGACGGCCGAGGCCTAGTGGCCACGCGTCGGCGGCAGGGGTTGGCGGTCGCGGCAGCGGCGCTCGTTCTCACGGCGGATCTCCTGGATTCGGCGGCAGCACGCACGGTCTACTTCCATCCCCGCCCGCTCTGGCTGCTCGCCGTAGGCGCCGCCGCCGGCGCCGCGATACTCGTCCTGGCTCCGCGCGTTCCCTCGCTCACGCTCTCGGTCGGAGCAGGGTCGGCGGCCGGGGGTGCGCTCGGAACGTTCGTCGCCGCGCTCGTCTGGAGCCGGGGCGTCCCCGATCCGCTCGTTCGAGGATCCGTGGCCTTCAACCTCGCGGACGTGGGGATTGCGGCCGGCGTTGCGATCCTGCTCACGTCGACGCTGTTCGTGGCGTGGCAGCGCCGCCACGAGCTGCGCGAGCCGGTCTGATCAGGTCGCGGCGCCGGCCTGCGTGCGACGCGAAGGGCTGCCGGCTTTGGGAGCCGTCGCGAGCTGGCCGCACGCGGCCTCGATGTCGCGGCCGCGCGTCAGCCTGACGGTGACGGGGACGCGGCCCGCTCGAGCTCGTGCCGGAAGGCGGCGATGCGGTCGCGCGACGAGCCTTCGTACAACCCTGTCGGGTTGTAGGGGATGAGGTTGACCTTGAAGTGGTCGCGGCCGAGGAGCGCGGCGAGCGCTTGGCCCTGCTCCGGCGAGTCGTTCACGCCGGCGAGCATCACGTACTCGACGAAGACTCGGCGACGAGTGGTCTCTACGTGTCGGCGGCATTCGGCCAGGACGTCCGCGATCGGGTACTTCTCGTTCACGGGCATGATCCGCGACCGCAGCTCGTCGTCGGGCGCGTGGAGCGAGAGCGCAAGCCGGATCGGCTCGTTCACCTCGTCGACGAAGCGCTTGAGGCCGGGCAGCCAGCCGACAGTCGAGATCGTCGTCCGCCGGTGCGTGATGCCGAGATCCGGCAGCCGCCGTGCGGCGGCCGAGTACCTCGTCGAGGTTGAGCATCGGCTCGCCCATCCCCATGAAGACGGCGTGGTCGACCTCGGTCAGTCGTCGGAAGTGGAGCGCCTGGTCGACGATCTCCGACGCCGTCAGGTTGCGCCCGAACGCCATCGAGCCCGTCGCGCAGAACGTGCACGTCAGCGGGCAGCCCGACTGCGAGGAGAGGCAGAGCGAGCGCCGGCCGTCGCGATAGCGCATCAGCACGGCTTCGACCGGGTGGCCGTCGCCGTGCGGAAGAGCGTCTTGACCGTCCCGTCACGCGACTCGCGCTCGGTCTCGACCGTGAGCGTCGAGAACGGGACGGCGGCCGCGAGCTCCTCGCGCAGCGCGCGCGGCAGGTTCGTCATCGCGTCGTAGCCGGCTGCACCGCGCGCCGTCCACTCCCACACCTGGCGGGCGCGGAAGGCGGGCTCGCCGCGCTCGCGCAGCGTCTGTTCGAGGAGGGCCAGATCCATCGGGCTACGGTAGCGTCGGCGTCCGATGATCGACCTGCGCTCCGACACCGTCACGAAGCCGACGCCCGGGATGCTCGCGGCCATGGCGGCTGCCGAGGTCGGCGACGAGCAGGAGCGCGAGGATCCGACCACGAACGAGCTGCAGCGCCGGATGGCCGAGCTGCTCGGGCACGAGGCGGCGCTCTTCCTGCCGACGGCGACGATGGCGAACCAGGCCGCGCTGCGCGTGCTCAGCCGGCCCGGCTGCAAGGTCGTGGCGGAGGAGCGGACGCACGTCCTCATCTACGAGTGGGGCGGCCCGGCGATCCACTCGGGCCTCGTCATGCAGGGGCTCGAAGCGGACGCGGGCAGGCCGACGCCGGAGCAGATCGAGGAGGTCGACGAGTTCGGCGCCGGGAGCGTGCTCGTGCTCGAGAACACCCACCGCAGCTCCGGCGGCCGCATCTGGCCGCTCGACGAGTTCCGCGCGGCGGTCGAGGCGGCGCGCTCGCGCGGTGCCGCCGTCCATCTCGACGGGGCGCGCCTCTTCAACGCGGCCGTCGCTGCGGGCATGCGAGCCCGCGGCGTGGGGAGCGCTCGCCGACACCGTCACGATCTGCTTCTCGAAGGGGCTCGGCTGCCCGTTCGGCGCCGTGCTCGCGGGCTCGGCCGAGACGATCGAGCAGGCGTGGGAGGGGAAGTTCCTCTTCGGCGGCGCGCTGCGGCAGTCGGGGATCGCCTCCGCCGCGATGCTCTACGCGCTCGACCACCACGTCGAGCGGCTCGCCGACGACCACGCGCGCGCCAAGCGGCTCGCCGACGGCATCGGCATCGATCCCGCAACTGTCGAGACGAACTTCGTCCCGATCCCCGACGAGCCCGGCCTGAGCGAGCGACTGGCCGAGCGCGGAGTCGGCGTCGGCGGCCTGCGCCCGGGCTGGCTGCGCGCCGTCACGCATCTCGACATCGACGACGACGACATCGACCAGGCCATCGAACGAATGCAGGAGGTGCTCTCTGTCCCCGCCTGAACGCCTCGTGGCCAAGCTCGAGCAGCGCGTGCGGAGCGCGCAGCGCGAGAAGCGGCTGGCCAGCCTCGCCGCCGCCGTGCTGCGCGACGGTGAGCTCATCTGGGAGACCGCGGTCGGCGCCGCCGACGTCGAGGCGGGTCTCGACACGACTCCCGACACGCAGTACCGCATCGGCTCGATCACGAAGACCTTCACCGCGGCCGCGATCATGCAGCTGCGCGACGCGGGCAAGCTCGACCTCGAGGACACGCTCGACCGGCACGTCGACGGCGCGGCGCACACGCCGACGCATCCGCCGGCTCCTCTCGCATGCGTCCGGCCTGCAGCGCGAGACGCAGGACGACTCGTGGCTGAACCTCCGCTTCGCGCAGCCCGACGAGCTGCTCGAGACGCTCGCCGCAGGCCGAGCTCGTGCTTCCGTCGGGCGCCCGGTTCCACTACTCGAACCTCGCCTTCGCGCTGCTCGGCATCGTCGTCGAGCGCGTGTCCGGGATGCCGTACAAGGACTACGTCCGCGAGCGGCTGTTCGAGCCGATCGGGCTGAAGCGCGTGAGCTTCGAGCCGGAGCAGCCGGCCGCGAAGGGCTATCTCGCGCAGCCGTACGCCGACGGCGTCTGGGAGACGGTCGGCGTCGAGACCGGCGCGTGGGCGTCGGCGGGCCAGCTGTGGGGGACGGTCGCCGACATCAGCCGCTGGGGCGCGTTCCTCGCCGATCCCGACGAGTCCGTCCTCGCCGCGTCGAGCGCCGAGGAGATGCGCACGGTGCAGGCGATCGCCGACCACGAGCGCTGGCTCTCGGGCTACGGGCTCGGCCTCGGGCTCACCCGGGACGGCGACCGGATCCTCGCCGGCCATGGCGGCTCGATGCCCGGCTTCATCGCGCAGCTCGTCTTCTCGGCGAAGGACAAGGTCGTCGTCGCGCTGCTGACGAACGAGAGCGAGGCGGAGATCGGCGAGCTCGGCGTCTCGCTGCTCGGGACGACGGTCGACGAGTGGCCGGTCGCGCCCGAAGCGTGGCGGATCGGCGAGCCGCCGCCGGACGACGTGGTGCCCGATGCTCGGGATCTGGTTCATGGAGGCGACGCGGGTCGTGTTCCGCTGGCGCGAGGGGAAGCTCGAGGCGCGCTTCGACGGGATGCCCGACTGGCAGCCGTCGTCCGTCTTCGAGCGAGAGGCGGACGATCGCTGGCGCACGATCTCGGGTGCGGAGCACGGGGAGGCGCTGCGCATCGTCGCGCGCCGCGGACGGCTCGGTCGAGCGGATGGTCTGGGCCGGCTACCCGGTCACGCGCGAGCCGGGGCCGTGGCAGCGTTCCCGAGTAGCCGCTACTCGTACTGGAGCGCCTGCAGGACGTTGAGCCTGCCGGCGCGGCGGGCCGGGATGATGGCCGCAACGAGGCCGGCGAGGATCGCCGCGATCACGAAGACGATCAGGGTGCCCCAGGGGATCGTGAACGCCGGATAGTCGATCGCCTTGCCCGACCATGAGCGCGAGGGCCACGCCGACGGGGATCCCGAGCGCGGCGCCGATCAGGGCCGTGACGATGCTCTCGTGCCGGATCATCCGGCGCACCTGCCGCCGCGTCATCCCGATCGCGCGCAGCATCCCGAGCTCGCGGGTCCGCTCGAACACGGTCAGGACGAGCGTGTTCACGATCCCGAAGAGGCTGATCAGGATCGAGAGCGAGAGCAGGACGTAGAGCAGGTTGAGCAGCGTGTTGATCCCCTGCTCCTGGTTCTTCTTGAACTCGCTCGCGGTCGCGATCTTCGCGTCGGGGAACGAGTCGAGCGCCTTGGTCAGCGTCGCCGTGTTCGCGGCGGTGACGCCGCCGGCCATGTCGACGAAGGCGAAGATGTTCTGCGGGTTCTGGTACTCCGCGTCGAAGCGCTGCTGCGAGATCGTGACGTCGCCATACGGCGAGCCGCCCTTCGGCGGCGCGAAGATGCCCTTGAGCGTGAGGTGCAGCGTCTTGCCGGACGGCACCTCGACCGCGATGGGCGAGCCGATCGACAGGTGCTGGGCCTTCGCGTACGCCTTGTCGACGAACGCGCCGTCCTCGCCGAGTTGCCCCGGAGTTGCCTGCGAGCCGTGCTCCCAGTTGACGACGATGACCTTGGAGATGTCGCCGGGGACGCCGGTGACGTTGATCCTGCTGCCGAATGCCTTGCCGTCGCCGGCACGGACGCCCGAGACGACCTTGACGCCCGGGACCTTTGCGAGCGCTTGCTCCGAAGCGATCGAGATGGGCGAGAAGTTGTCGGTCGCGGTCAGCGCGTAGTCGCCCTTGAACACGGAGTCGACGGCGTTGTTGAACGTCGTCTTCAGCCCTGACGCGAGGACCGAGACGAGGGTCACGAGCGCGAGGCCGATCATCAGCGCCGACGCCGTCGACGCCGTGCGCTGCGGGTTCCGCATCGCATTGCCGCGGGCGAGCTCACCCGCTGATCCGCCGATCTTGGTCGCCGGCCAGCCGAGCACGCGCGCGAGCGGTGGGACGAGCGTCTTCGCGAGCATCGCCACGCCGACGAAGACGGCCGCCGCGCCGACGCCGAGCGCGAGCAGGCGCTGCGTCGTCGAGAGCCCGTGGACGAACAGCCCGACGAGCATGAGCGCGACAGCGCCGCCGATCGTCAGCAGCGCAGCCGTCACGCTGAACCGGGCGAAGCGGGAGGTCGGCAGGACCGCGCCCTCGCGCACGGCGGAGATCGGCGGCACCCGCGTGGCGCGGATCGCCGGCCGCAGCGCTGCGAGCAGCGTCACGAGGATCCCCACGACGAGCGCGACCACGATCGTCCGCGTCGCGAACACGGTTCCCGCCTGCGGCAGGTCGATCCCGAAGTGGACGAAGAGCGCGTTCAGTCCCTTCGCGAGGCCGAGCCCGAGGAAGAGACCCGTGACCGAGGCGACGATCCCGATGACCAGGGCCTCGAGCAGCACGGACATCAGCACCTGGCGGCGGCTCGCGCCGAGCGTCCGGAGCGTTGCAAGCTCACGCGTCCGCTGCGCGATCGTGATCGACAGCGTGTTCGCGATCACGAAGGTGCCGACGAAGAGCGCGACGCCGCCGAACGCGAGCAGGAAGTCGTTGATGATCGAGAGGAAGCCGTTCGTGTCCTTGGTGGCCTGCGCGGCCTGCCCGGCCGCTGTCCGCACCTCTGCGGTCGGAGGCAGGATCGGCTTGACCTCGTTCACGAGCTGCTGCGGGCTCGTTCCCTTCGTGGCGGCGATGTTGATCGAGTCGAGCTTCCCCTCCTTGTGGAAGATCTTCTGCGCCGTCGGGAAGTCGAAGACGGAGATCGTCGCGCCGCCGAGTGACGAGACACCGCCGATCTTGACGATGCCCGCGATCTTGTACGGGGTCACCGGGCCGTGCGCGACCACACCGACCGTCTGGCCGACCTTGAAGTCCTCCTTGCTCGCGGTGTGCGCGTCGATCGCGACCTCGTGGGCGCCGACGGGCCACGTCCCCGAGACGAGCGTCAGCGGGTTGAAGCGCTGGTCGCCGCCCGCATGGACGCTGAACGCGAGGCCGGGAGCGCCGCCGCTGGCGATCACCTTGCCGTCACGCCCGACGATGTGGGCCTCGTCGCTGATCCCTCCGTCGGCCTCGGCCACGCCCGGCAGATTCCGCACCT
This sequence comes from uncultured Actinomycetes bacterium, assembly GCA_963794255.1. Classification (GTDB taxonomy): domain Bacteria; phylum Actinomycetota; class Thermoleophilia; order Gaiellales; family Gaiellaceae; genus Palsa-739. The sequence continues at coordinate 79,752 of CAWCDC010000001.1, forward strand.
TGCCGAGCAGCGACTCGGGGAAGGACGGCGGCAGGTTGTTGCTGCTGTTGCTGTTGCCGAAGGCGACCTTGCCGGTGATCACGGCGTCGGTCTTTGCGTAGACCGTGGTGAAGACGGTGCTGAACGCGGCCTTGATCGTGTCGGTGAGGATGTAGGTGCCGCTGATCATCGCGACGCCGAGCACGATCGCGATCGCCGTCAGCGCGGCGCGCATCTTCCTGCCGGCGAGGCCCTTGAGCGCGACGAGGAACATCTACTCGCCGAGGTTGCTCATCACGGCCAGCACGTCGGCGGCCGTCGTGTCGTGGAGCTCCTTCACGATCAGCCCGTCCGAGAGGAAGAGGATCCGGTCGGCGGTGGCGGCGGCGCGCGGCTCGTGCGTGACCATGACCGTCGTCTGGCCGTACGAGTCGACCGAGTCGCGGATCAAGTCGAGGATCTCGCCACCCGTCTTCGAGTCGAGGTTGCCGGTCGGCTCGTCGGCGAAGAGGATGGTGGGCCGCGAGACGAGGGAGCGAGCGATCGCCACGCGCTGCTGCTCACCGCCCGAGAGCTCCGAGGGGCGGTGGTCGCGCCGCTTGTCGAGGCCCATCCGGGCGAGCAGCTCGTCGAGCCAGGCCCGGTCGGGCTTCTCCCCGGCGATCGAGAGCGGCAGCAGGACGTTCTCCTCGGCGTCGAGCATCGGCAGGAGGTTGAAGAACTGGAACACGAAGCCGATGTGCTTTCGCCGCAGCTTGCGTCAGCTCGGAGTCGTCGAGCTGCGTGATCTCGGTGCCGGCGATCGTCACCGTCCCCGAGCTGGGCTTGTCGAGCCCGGCCAGGATGTGCATGAGCGTGGACTTGCCCGAGCCGGAGGGCCCCATCACGGCGACGAGCTCGCCCGACTTGACGTCGATGTCGACGCCGCGCAGCGCCTCGACGGCGGTCGTGCCCTCGCCGTACTGGCGCCTCAGGTCGCGCGCCACGACCGCCGCGTTCGCGGGCATGCCGAGGCTGTCGCCTCTCGACTCCTCCGTCACGGCCATGTCGAACACGCTAGCCAAAGTCGGCGGGCGAGGACAAACATCTTCACACGATGTTCACCGGCCGCCGACGAAATAGAAGACGACGACCGCCGCGCCGTAGCCGAGCACGAGCAGCACGCCTTCCCTCCGGCGCGACGTTCCGTCCCAGACGGTCGCAGTAGCGGCGATCGCGGCACCCGCCATCACCACGACCTCCGACCAGCGGAAGGCAAGCGCGAGGTGGTGCGTGAAGAAGAGGGAGAGAAGCGTCACGACCGGAACGACGAGCAACGCGACCTGTGCGCTCGACGAGATCGCGATCTCGGTCGCCAGTCGCATCTTTCCGTTGCGCGCGATCAGGATCGCCCCGCCGTGCTCGGCCGCGTTGCCGACGATCGCCACGATCACGACCGAGACGAAGAACTCGCTCAGCCCGACGGCCGACGCGAACGAGCCGAGCGAGTGGACGAGGATCTCGCTCACCCACGCCGTCGCGCCGGTCGCGACGGCGAGTACGGCGAGCGAAACCGGCAGCGACCAGGTTCCCTCGCCCGGCTCGTCGCGGTCGCGCTCCTGTTCCCGGTGGACGTGCAGGTTCCGGCCGACGACTGCCAGGTAGAGCACGAGGAGGACGATCGACACCGTCACCGAGGCGACCACGACTGTGTGCCGTTCGGGCGCGCCGTTGTGGCCGAGCGCGGTCGGGAGCGTGAACGCGGCGACCGCGGCGCCGACGAGCCCGAGCTGCACGAGCAGCGACCGTCGGTCGAGGCGCGCGCGGTCGGGACCGACGACCTGCGTGATGCCGTAGACGAGCAGGAGGTTCGAGATCACGCTCCCGGCGAGCGAGCCGAGGACCACCACGGGGAGATTCGCGCCCACGGCGAAGAGCGCGACGATCAGCTCCGGCGCGTTCCCGAAGCTCGCGTTGAGAAAGCCGCCGATGCCCGGGCCGGTGTGCTCCGCCGCGTGCTCGGTCGACTCGCCGACCAGCCACGCGAGTGGGATCAGCGCGAGCGCAGCCAGGACGAAGAGCGTTACGTCGCCGGCGCCGGTGAGCTTGTCGACCGCAATCGTGAGCGGAGCGAGAAGCAGCGACCCCCAGAGCAGCGTCCGCAGCATCCGGCAAGCCTAGAGAGCAGCGGAGCGGGCTTCTCGCCGCTTACCGCGATTTCTCTGCGGTGTCAAGTCTTGCGGAGCCCCGCATTCGTTCCGACAATGTGACTGTGAACGAGCAAACCGCGACGAGGACGCTCCCACTGCATCCGCAGGACGAGGCGGAGTGCAGGCGCTGCGAGGTTCACTGCGAGAAGGTCGTCTACCCGGCGGCGTGCCTCGAGCGGGCGTGTCCGTTCGCCTATGCGTACTCCGAGCACGGGCACACCTACATGGGGTGCCTGCAGAAGGTCTTCGAGGCGGAGATCGACGTGGCGATGCTCGCTGCTGCCGAGCGGACGCAGGCGGGCTTCGGCGCCGTGCGGGCGTTGCGTCGGCCCTTGCCCATGTGCGAGTCGGCGGTGCAATCGACGTTCTCGAGCCGCGAGAACGAGCTCGGCTGCCTCAATCCGGAGTTCGGCGAGCTGCCGGAAGGGTCGCCGACATTCCGGGTGTTCGCGCGGATCTCGGACTCCTAGCCGGCTCCCGCAGCCGCCGCAGGACGAGGACGCCGACGGCCGGGCCGGCCGCGGCCAGGAAGAACGCGAGCCGCCAGCTGTGGGCCGCGACGGCGGCGACGAGCGGCGGCGCACCCGCGACGACGACGCCCAGCAGCGTCTGCTGGAAGCCGAGCGCTGCGCCGGTGCGCGCCGCGCCGGCCGCCTCGGCCGCGGCAGCGTAGGCGAGCCCGTTCCACGACATGCTCAGCACGCCGGCGAGGACGAACAGCGGAATCAGCAGCGCGAGCGGCGCGTCGGTCGCGGCGGCCACGCACGCGGTGAGGATCGAGAGAGCGACGCCGATCGTCCGGAGGGGGCGGAGGCGGCTGCCCAGCCGGTCGGAGATCGTTCCCGAGCCGACGCGGGCAGCGACGGCGAACACGTAGATCGTGGCGAGAACCGCGCCGGCGGCTTCCTTCGACAGCCCGCGGTGCTCGTGCAGGAAGAGGACGACGAACGCCGTGATCCCGATCTGGGCGAGGAGGAAGAGCCCGGTGCCGGTGCCGAGCAGCCACATGAACGGATCGCGGACCGGCTGCACGACGTCGCGTAGCTCCTCCTCGCCGGCGCCGCTGCCGCCGCGGATGAAGATCGCGGCCACGCAGCGCTCCCACCAGGCACGCGGCGCCGAGGAAGACGAAGGCGGCATGGGTGCCGCCGCTCGAGCCGAGCACGGGGAGGACGACAGCGCCGACCGCGCCGCCGATCGGGATCGCGGTCTGGCGGATCCCGAGCGCGAGGCCGAGCTCGGTCGAGGGAAACCAGGCCATGATCGCCCGGCCGCTCGCCGCGTTGACGCTCGCTCCGAGCGCACCCACGCCCACCAGCGTGACTGTGACCGTTCCGAAGCCCTGCGTGGTCGAGGCGACGACGAGCAGGGCCGCCGCGCCGGTGAGTCCCGTCGCGATGACCCAGCGTTCGTCCACCCGGTCGGCGACGAGTCCCCACGGCAGAAGCGTGAAGAGCATCCCGATCCCGATCGCCGCGAGCACGACGCCGGTCTCGGTCAGGCTGAGCCCGTATTCCGACTTCAGCGTCGGGCTGAGCGCCGGCAAACCGACCGACGAGGCCGAGAAGCTCGCCTGCGCGACCGTCCCGGCCGCGAGCACGACCCACCGATACCGCGCAGGAGACACGTCTCGAACGTACACGGCTAGGTGTCAGACACCTGACAAGTCTGGTGCGGACGTGTCCCAGCGCTTGGTTCCGCGGAAACGACTGTCGCGGACACGCCTAGCGCGGCCACGCCCGGTGTCAGACACCGGGCGTGGCCAAAGAAGTCAGTCGAGCCAGCGTGCGCGAAGCTCTTTCGTCTTGCGGATCTCGTTCGCGTCGGGGCCACGGTTCTCGGGCCCTGCCGTCTCGAGCACGGCCGGCAGCCCCTGCAGCCGCGGGCTCGAAAGGAACACGCCCAGCTTCTCGCCGAGCTCGCCTTCGAGGACGTTCGCGTGCCGGTCGCGGTTCGAGCCGAACGGCGCCGCGGAGTCGTTCACGTGCAGCGCCCGCAGCCGGTCGATGCCGATCGTGGAGTCGAGCTCGTCGAGGCACGCGTCGAGCGCAGAAGGGTCGGTGACATCCACGCCGGACACCCAGAGATGGCACGAGTCGAGGCAGATGCCGAGCCGTGGATGCCGCCCGAGCCGTTCGTGCAGAACGGCGAGCTCTTCGATCGAGCGGCCGATCGTGCCGCCGGCTCCCGCCGAGTTCTCCATCAGGAGCCACGTCTCGTCGGTACAGAGCTCGAGCACCTGCTCGAGCGCGGGCGCCACGTGCTCGAGCCCGGCCTCGAGCCCGCTGCCGAGATGCGACCCGACGTGGAAGACGACACCGTCGGCGCCGATCGCGCGCGGCGACCTCCGTCGTGTTCCGCATCGCCGCGACCGAGCGCTCGTACACAACGGGATCGCGGCGAGGCGAGGTTGCACGAGATAGACGCGCATGGCAGAGGACGCCGCCGATTCCTGCCTCCGCCCGCTTCTCGCGGAAGCGCTCGAAGCTCGCCGGGTCGTGGTTCGTCGGCCGCCACGCACGCGGGCTCTGGGTGAAGACCTGCATCGAGTCGGCCCCGAGCTCGACCGCGCGGTCGATGGCCTTGTCGATCCCGCCCGCGGAGGAGACGTGCGCGCCGATCAGCACAGCCAGGCCTCGAGCCGCTTCGCCTCGTCCGCGACCTCCGCCTTTCTGCGTGCGCGTCAGCGGCACCAACAGCTCACACCTGGGCCGCGCCGACTCCAGATCCCGGCGACGAGGCCGTCGACGAGCACCGTGGCCGCGACGTCCCGCCGTTCTTTCCGATCACGGTCTTGACGCAGCTCGTCCGAGAGGACGCGGCGGCGGTCGGCGAAGCGCGAGCAGGACGTTGTCCCACTTCGGCAGGAAGCGGACCGGGCGCCGGCGCGTCCGCAGGCGGGAGGGGCGCGCGAGGCGCGTCGTAGAGCGTCTTGCCGTCCTCGTTGCGGTACGTCGTCAGCGGCCGTCGAGGGCATGCTCGAAGTCGCGGACGCGGAGACCGGACCACGAGGCGATGTCGGCCCTCGCAGCCGGTCCGAACGCGCGCAGGTAGCGGCGCACGAGCGCAGTGCGTGCGGCTCCCACCTCGACAGCCTCAGGCTCTGCGTGTGGCTCGTACGTGGCCATGGGTCGGGTCGTCCAGGTCGCTGTCTCGCGCGCGTGCAGGAGGTGTGCGTGCCGGCGCACCGCGTGCACCATCCGGCGCCAGTCGGTCTCCTCGAGATCCGGATGCGCGTCGCGCAGGTGCGCCAGAACTTCCTCGTAGCTGACTCGGTCGTCGCGCACGAGGGCTCGCACCCCGTCGAGCGATGCCACGGCGCGGTCGAGATGCAGAGGCCCGAACCATGTGTACATGTCCTTGAACGCGGCATAGAAGACGGGGTAGTCGCGCGCCGTGACGAGGTGCAGGGTCCCCCGCATGACCGTCGGCTTGAGAACCTCGCCGCGCTGCAATGCACGTTCGAGCGTCTCGCGCCGGAAGCCCTCGAGGCGCGTCCAGAGGCCGAGGTACGGCGACGGGGGCCACTGCGCCTGCAGGCCGACGAGCCGCTCGATCGCGCGCAGCACCGGCAGTCGCCGCCGCTCGAGCAGGAGCTGGCGCGCGAGCGTGGCGCGATTGAGCTCCCGCACCGTCAGCGTCCGGACTCGCACCCGGCCTACGCTATCCGCATGACCGTGGTCGTCAGGATGGCTCCGAGCCCCACCGGTTTCCTTCACGTCGGCGGCGTCCGCACGTTTCTCTTCAACTGGCTCTTCGCCCGCCACGAGGGCGGCAAGAACCTCCTGCGGATCGAGAACACCGACACGAGTCGCGAGGTCGCGGCCGCGGTCGACCAGATCCAGGACTCGCTGCGCTGGCTCGGGATCGACTGGGACGGCCCGCTCACCTTCCAGCTCGACCGGATGGACGACTGCCGGCGCATCGCCGAGCAGCTCGTCAGCGAAGGGAAGGCGTACGAGGACGACGGCGCGATCCGCTTTCGCATGCCCGACGAGGGCGTGACCGCGTGGGACGACGTCGTCCGCGGCCGCATCGAATACCCGAACGAGGAGCTCGAGGACGTCGTGATCGTCCGCTCCGACGGCCGACCGACCTACAACTTCGCGTCGCCTCTCGAGGACGTCTGGGACGGGATCACGCACGTCATTCGCGGCGACGACCACATCTCGAACACGCCGAAGCAGCTGAACATCATCCGTGCGGTCGGCGGCGACGTTCCCGTCTACGCGCACGCGCCGAACATCTTCGGCGCCGACGGCAAGAAGCTCTCGAAGCGGCACGGAGCCACCGGCATCGACGAGTTCCGGGCCGCCGGATACCTCCCCGAGGCGCTGATGAACTTCCTCGCGCTGCTTGGCTGGGCGCCCGACGGCGAGACGACGGTCATGTCCCAGGACGAGCTGATCGAGCGCTTCTCGCTCGAGCGGGTCAGCGCCAGCCCGGCCCAGTTCGACTACCAGAAGCTCGACTGGCTGAACGGCGTCTACCTGCGCGGCCTGCCGCCCGCGGAGCTCGCGCACCGCCTCGTCCTCTGGCTCGGCGAGAACGGCTACGACTGGGACGCCGAGCTCGTCGCCCGCGCGACGCCGCTCGTGCAGGAGAAGATCTCGCGGCTGGCGGAGTTCCCCGGCTTCGCGGGGTTCCTCTTCGGCGACGTGCACCCCGACCCGGCCGATCTCGAGGGTGGTGCGCCGATGCTCGCTGCTGCGGAAGAAGCTCTCGCCTCCCTCGACCCGTTCGAGGCGGCCGGCGATCGAAACGGCTCTGCGCGACGCCGCCGACCGGCTCGGCCTCAAGCCGCGCCAGGCGTTTCAGCCGATCCGGGTCGCGATCACCGGCTCGAAGATCTCACCCGGCCTGTTCGAGAGCATCGAGCTGCTCGGCCGGGAGGTCACTCTCAGCCGTCTTCGGGCGGCGGCGGCCTGATCGCGGCCGGCGGGAGCGGCTTCGGCGGCGCAAGCGGATCGAGCGCGCGCTGGAAGAGGAGCCAAGCCTGGCGCCTGAAGCGCTGGGTCGGCAACGGCAAGCCGGCGACGTCGGCGTTCTGGACGCCGCGGCCGTCGCGTGCGGGCTGCGGAGTGTCCTCTGCCACTTCAAAGGAGTAAACGAGCGCCTGCAAGCCTTGGTTACGGACGATCGCGGTGCTCGTTAGACTCGCGCCGATGCGCGATACCGGGGGGCATGCGGCGCCTACCCGGATCCTGGTCGTCGACGACGAACCGGCGATCCGGCTTCTGTGCAGGGTGAATTTCGAGCTCGAGGGCCACGAGGTCGTCGAGGCCCACTCGCTCGCCACCGCGCGCGCGATGCTCGGACGAGCACGAGATCGACGTCGTCGTGCTCGACCTCCACCTCCGCGGCGAGCGAAGCGACGAGCTCGTCGCCGAGTGCCGGTCGCGGCGGCCGCCGATCCCGGTCGTGCTCGTCACCGGCTCCGTCGATCCCGCGCACCCGCGGCTGAGCGACGCCGACGCGGTCCTGCCGAAGCCGTTCGAGCTGGACCAACTACTCTCGACGGTGGGCCGCCTCGCGCGCGTCCACGCCCAGCGATGAGCACAACGACCACTCGCAGCCCGCAGGAGTACGAGTCACGTCTTCGCGGCGTACTACCGCGGACGAGGGCGAAGAAGTACGCGCGGTCCGGGTCGGCGAGAAGGCGGTCTCGGAGCTGGCGGCGATCGTCGCGCCGCTACGCGGATCTGTTCACCCGCCCGCAGCTCGAGGCGCTCCGCGAGGCAGAGGAGTTGACCGAAGGCGACGAGCGTGAGCGGCTGTACCGCCTGCGCATGACCTGCGAGCAGGGCCTCGTCGAGTCCGCAACCGCCGAGGACCAGGACGCCCTCGAGAACGCGTTGCTGGAGGCGCGGCTCACCTTGGACGGCGAGGAGCTGCCTCTGCGCTCCGCGGACGCGAAGCTCGCGGTTCTCCCCGACTTCGCGAAGCGCGAAGAGCTCGGAGAGCTGGCGCAGGAGCTCGACGCGAGCTTCAACGAGCAGCGCCGTGAACTCCTCGTCGCCCGCGAGGGTCTCGAGGCGGACCTCTCGGGCGAGCCGAACGCCGTCGCGCGAAGCGAGGCGCAGAAACAGATCTCGCTGCGGGAGCTCGAGGGCGTTCTGCGCCGGGTGGCGGACGACGCCGCCGCGGAGTTCGAGCGACTCCGCGTGCGCTGGTTCGCACGACTGCTCGGCCCCGAGAGCGGCGAGCTGCCTTCGAGCGCGCAGTTGCGCTGGCTGCGTCGCCTTTCGCCGCTCGAGTCGACCTATCCGAAGGAGCGTTCGGTCGAGGTGTGCGTCGAGACGGTTCGCCGGCTCGGATTCGAGCATCGAGGCGATTCCCAGCATCCGCCTCGACCTCGAGGATCGGCCGCAGAAGAACCCGCGAGCCTGCGTGATCGCCTCCGACGCTCCCGAGATCGTCCACCTCATCACGCGTGCGCAGGGCGGTCTGTCCGACTATCAGGCGTTCCTGCACGAGGCGGGGCACGCACTCCACTACGCGGGCGTCGGGCCGGAGCTGTCGTACACCTTCCGCAACATCTCGCGCGACCATGCGCTGACCGAGATCTACTCGTACATCGTCGAGGCGGTCACGCACGAACCGGGCTGGCATGCGCTCCACTTCGGCCTGTCCGACGCGGAGGCCGAGGAGAACGCCGAGGCGGTCCGGTTCATCGAGGTCCTGATGTACCGCCGCTACGCGGCGAAGCTCCGCTACGAGCTGGGTTTCTGGAGCGAGTTCCCGACGGAGCAGGGACGCTCCTCGCGCGACTACGAGCCGCTGCTCACCGAGGCCACCGGTCTCCGCTACGACGCGCGCCGCTACCTGTCGGACATGGACGCCGGCTTCTACTCCGCCGACTATCTGCGTGCCTGGGTCCGCTCGGCGCAGCTCGTCTCCTACCTGCGGGGCGAGGTCGGCGAGGACTGGTGGCGGTCGAGCGCGACCGGCGAGATCCTGCGCGGGTTGTTCGCGGAGGGCACGCGACCCTCGACGGAGAACATCGCGGGACGCATCGGCTTCGACCCGCTCGACACCGCGCCGCTCGTTGCCGAGCTGACCGCCGCCTAGGCAGCGGAACCGCGAACCACGCCCGCGACGAGCGGCAGCAGTCTCTGTCTCGCGCGCGGGCGCTCTGCGTCGGCGCGGACGAGCTCGTCGAGCTCCATCGCGACGAGCAGGATGATCGCGGCGACGTAGCAGAACGTCGCGAGGAAGATGAAGACCTCGAGGCTCCCGATCGCGGTGCGGAAGTCGGCGAACGAGCGGACGTAGGCGCCGAAGATCAGCGTCTGCCCGATCCAGCCGACCACGACGAGCGCAGCGCCGAGGCTCGTCCAGCGCGCGTGTCGCCGCTCGGCCGGCGCCCAGCGCACGATCAGCTCGAACGCGAATGCGACGAGGACGACTGCAGCCGGCCAGCGCAGGATCAGGACGGGGATGCTCCATGCACCCGAGACGTGTCCGGCCCAGACGATGGCGACGGCTCCGAGCACCGCCGCGAGAAAGAGGACGGCGAGCCCGAACGAGAGAGGGAACCGGACCCAGAACGGTCGTGTCTCCGGGATCTCGTAGATCTCGTCGAGCGCGCCGATCGCCGCACGGACGATGCCCGAGACCTCCCAGACGGCGAGTGCGGCCGCGAAAGCGAGCAGACCCAGAGTCGAGGACGAGAACACTCGGCTCACCGTCTGGTCGATGCCGGCGAAGACGTGGGGGAGGACCTTCGGCTTGATCTCGGGGGCGATCGTCGATCGCCAGAGCCGCTTCTGGTGGGTCGCGCCGAGGATGCCGAGCATGAAGAGCGAGCACGCGACGCCCGCGATGAACGTGCGCAGCGCGATCGCGCTCGCGTACGTCAGCAGGTTGTGTTGATCGAACAGGTCGACCCAGAGCCGGACGATCTTCCTGAGGTTTCGCCACCGCAGCCGCATCGAGCCTCCAGCGTTCCCGGGGCCGAAGACTCGGAAACGAAAGTGGGGCGGCTGCCATGGCCGTGGCAGCCGCCCCCTGCGAGGAGCGGGACGGCTCAGGGCCGCCCCGATCGGAGAGCACGGCCGGCGTCAGGTTGGCCGAGCTCTGTCGGTGCTTCCTCTATTACTCGCTCACCCGCCGATCGGTTCTCGTGAGTCGTTACACGATTCTTCGAACCACTCGGCCGGACCCGACGTCTAAGCACTGGAGGGGCGGGCCCCGGAGAAGGGGGCCGCGACCGAGGCCCGCCCCCTTCGAGGTTACGCTCGCGTGACCGATTGCGAAAGGGGCCGGACCCGGCCCCGTCAGTTCCGCGTCTCGAGGCGGTCGAGCCGCTCGTGCAGACGCCGGAGCTCGGCGAGGATCTTGGCCTGGTTGTCGGTCGCCTCGCGGTGTTTGTCCTCGGCGTCCTGGTTGACGAAGTGGCCGGCGATCGACGCGGTCGCGAGACCGAGGAAGCCGATGCCGACGATCATCAGGAACGAGGCGATCACGCGGCCCAGCGGCGAGGTGGGGAACGTGTCGCCGTAGCCGACCGTGGTGACGGTCACGATCGCGAACCAGAGGCCGCGCCACGGATTCGGGAAGCGCGTCGGGTCGGTCTCGTGGACGGCGATCCCCGTGACCGTGACGAGGAGCAGCGTCAGGGCCGCGACGTAGGGCAGGTTGCGCCGGTGCGTGAGCAGGCCTTCGGCGCGGAAGATCCGGGCGGCGATCACCCACAACCGCGCCAGGCGCCAGCCGCGCAGCCAGCCCGGGCCGAGCGCCGCGAAGAACAGTCCCCAGAGCGGAAAGATCGCGAAGACGACGACCGCGTCGGCCCAGTGGGCACGGAGCGCGGCGGGCCGGTCGTGCGCGTGATGCAGCGTGAGCGCTAGCTCGACCGTGAAGACGAGCCAGACGAATGCGCCGAGGACCCAGGAGAGGACGGTCCACGGCGAATGCAGCGTGGAGTCCTGGATCAACACGGCGGGAAGCATCAGCAGCGCGCACACCAGGACGACGAGCTCGAACGAGTGGCGGACCTTGCCGCTCTCCTCCTGGCACCAGTGCTCGGCCGCCCAGAAGGGCGTGCTCATTTGTGGGGCGGCAGGGCAGGCACCTCCTGCGGGCGGAGCCGCAGGTTGCCCCGCTCGCGGTTGAGGAACCAGAGCAGGACGGCGACGAAGGCTGCGAGCTCGAGCCCGAGGCCGAGCACCCAGAACGTCCAACCGGGGCGGAGGTAGTTCGTGACGAGCACGACGAAGTTCTGACCGAAGAAGCCGCTGAGGAACGAGAGCGGCAGGAAGAAGGTCGCGACCCAGCCGAGCTGTTTCATGGTCAGGTTCATCTTGTTGCCGACCGTCGACTGGTACAGATCGGTCGTGCCCGAGGCGAGGTCGCGGTAGTCGTCGAGCTGCTCCGAGACGCGGATCAGGTGGTCGTAGACGTCGCGGAAGTAGCGCTCGTGCTCCTCGGTCATGCCGGGTAGCTCGAAGCGGCCGGAGAGGAGGCCGGCGAACATGTCGCGCTGCGGGTTGACGATCTTGCGCAGCTGCACGAGCTGGTGCTTCATGGTGATCGCCTGCTGGAGCGACGCCGGCTGCGGGTCGGTGAGGATGGCGTCCTCGAGCTGGTCGATCTCGTCGTCGAGCTCGGAGAGCTGCGGCAGGAAGCTGTCGACGAGGGCGTCGACGACGAGGTAGAGGATGCCGAGCCCCTCCTCGTACCGCTTCAGCTGGCGGTGCGTCTGGCTACGGAGCTCCTCGAAGACGGGGCACTCGCCCTTGTGGACGGTGATGAGCCACTTCGGCGAGTAGAAGCAGTGCACCTCGATCGGTGCGAGCCCGCTGCGGCGGTCGGGGGCGTCGACGGCACCGAAGACGACGAGGTGTGTGAAGTCGCCGTAGTCCTCGATCTTCGGGCGCTGGCCGAACTTGCGCGCGTCCTCGATCGCCAGCGGGTGCAGGTCGAACGCGTCGTGGAGGAGCCTGAAGTCGGCGTCCGTGGGAGTATCGACGTCGAGCCAGAGAAAGACGCCGTCGTGAAGCCGCGACTCGACGCCTTCAGGGTCGACGTTCGGTTCGACGGTTCCCCTGGCGTCGATCAGATGGCTGGTCAAGCTTCGGCGAGCGTACTGCCGTCGCCGGACGAGCTAGGAGCCTCAGCCGCCGAGCACGGACTCCGCCGAGGAGGACGGCTCGGGATCGGGCAGCCGCGTCATCCGGAAGCCGGTCAGCAGCCCGATCAGCGATGCGATCAGCGGCAGGAGGAGCGCGATCTGGAGCGCCTTCGGTCGCGCCTTCTCGTTGATGCGGAGGATCTCGGCCTTGGCCGCGGGCGGCTTGCCGACTAGCAGTGCGTCGAGGTGCGTCTGCGTCATCACTTCCGCGTTCTTGTCCAGCGCCTTCGACACCTGCGTGGCCTGGCGCGAGGAGAGCACGTCGCTCGAGTTCGCGTCGTGCGTGAAGAGGAGCGAGAGCGACGCGAGCATGATCGCTCCCGCAAAGGCGAGGCCGAACGCGAGCCCGAACGAGCCGCCGGCAGAGTTGACACCTGCGGCCTCGCTCACGCGCTCCTCTTCGATCGGCGAGAGCGTGAAGTTGTTGAGCTGCGACACGAGGAGGCCCAGCCCGGTGCCGGCGACGAGCAGCGGGACGACCATCCACCAGCCGGAATGGGCACGCGGAATGATCGGGATCAGGATCGCGACGCCCAACGCGAGCAGGAAGAAGCCGCCGCGGATGATCTTGCTCGGGCTCTTGTCCCCGGCCTTGCGGCCTGCGATCAGCGCGACCGCGAACATGCTGAGGGAAAGCGGCGCAAGCGTGAGGCCCGCCTGCATGGCGTTGTACTCGAGCACCATCTGGAGGTAGATCGGGAGCGCGATCATCAGCCCGCCGAGCGAGATCTGCTGCAGCGTCTGGCCCGAGATCCCGAGCCGGAAGTAGCGGGATTTGAAGAGGACCACGTCGATCAGTGCGGGCTTCCCTTCGCGTTTGCGCTTCCGCAGCCACCACACCAGCAGGCCGAGCGCTCCGAGGCCGACGGCGAGCAGCGCGCCGACCGCGCCGCCGCCCTCCTGCCAGACCAGGATCCCGAGCACGACGCCGCCCATCCCGAGCGCGGACAGGACAGCGCCGACGAGGTCGATGCCGCGCTCGCCCGTGTACGGCACGTCGTGGACGCGCCCGCTGCCGAGAAGCACGATCGCGATGATCACGACCTCGCCGCCGAACGCGACGCGCCAGGAGAGGTACGTCGTGATGAAGCCGCCGACGAGCGGTCCGACCGCGGCGGCGATCGCGGCTGCGGCGCCGACGAGCGCATAGGCGCGGCGCTGCATCGCTCCCTGGAAGTTGCCGTGGATCAACGACTGCATCGCCGGCAGCAGCAGCGACGCGCCGAGCCCGCCGACGATCGCCCAGAAGATGACGATCGGCAGGAGGCTCTGCGACAGGGTCATCGAGAGCGCGCCGGCCGCGTACGCGAGGAGGCCGATGATGTAGGCGCGCTTGCGCCCGAACAGGTCGCCGATCTTGCTGCCGATGAGGATGAAGGCCGCCGAGACGAGCGCCTCGAGCGCGATCGCCGACTGCACGCCGCTCGCGGTCGTGTCCAGGTCGTGCACGACGGCCGAGATCGAGACGTTCATCAGCGAGGTGTCGACGACGAGCACGAACATCGCCATCGAGAGGAGGATCGCGACGAGCGTGTCGCCGCCCGACTCTTCGGCCGGACCGGCGGTGGCTTCGGCGCTCACGTTTCCAACCTCGTCGCTCCGCCTTGGCGCAGCATCACCCTCAGCGGACGAGATCCCGAAACGACGAGGGCGCGGCTGCCCGCGCCCTCGCTCTCGTCTCGGTTACCGCGGTCCTACTAGAAGGTGGCGCAGGGGTCCGAAACCGCCGTGGTGTCGTTCACGACCGTGCCTCCCGGCCCGGCGATGTGCGCCCAGTGGCCGCTGTCGACTGCCGAGATGCAGAAGGCCTGGGTGTTGGTCGCGCTGGGCTTCGCGCTCACGATTCCGGGCGAACCGCTGACCGAGACCACCAGGCCGGAGTCGTAGGTCGTGCGCAGCCCGCCGGCGGTCATGCTCGCGTAGCTGCTGTTGTCCGAGTAGTACGCCTCGGCGTCGGGAACGGCCTCACGGACGTCGGACATCGCCGCCGTCTGCTGCGCCTTCTTCTGGAAGCCCAGATACGAAGGAATGGCGATCGCGAGCAGGATGCCGATGATCAGCAGAACGACGAGGAGCTCGATGAGGGTGAAGCCTTCCTCACGAGCCAGACGCTGCCGCAAACTCAACATGGTTCCTGTCCTTTCGAAGGGGATGAAAGATGGGTGGGATCGCCCCCGTGGTGTCTGGCAGCGACGATCGGAGGCCCGGGGAGGAAACCGGGAGGTTTGCGGGCAGAGGTCGGGGTCGGCTGGGTCGGGCTGCGCGGAAACCGCGTAGCCGTGCGGTCTAGCTGGGCGGCCGGTAGCGGTAGCCGAAGCCCCGAACTGTCTCGATCGGGGTACCCCGAGGGGCGTCCGGAGAGAGCTTGCGGCGCAGATAGCCGACGTAGAGCTTCACCTCGTCGCGGGACGTGTCGAGCGAGTCGCCCCAGACGAGCTCGCGGAGCTGGTCGTGGCTCAGCACCTGATTCGGGTGACGTACGAACGCGGACAGGAGCCGGTATTCGAGCGGCGTCAGAGAGATCTCGCGCTCGTCGTAGCGAACAGTTTGCTGTGCGAACGAGATGCTGAGCAGCGCGTCCGCGTAGGTCTCCTGCTGGTCGCTGCCACGCGAACGGCGGAGCAGAGCATCGACGCGCGCGACCAGCTCCTGACGGCCGAACGGCTTGACGACGTAGTCGTCGGCCCCGCCCGTCAGCCCGCGAACACGCTCCACCTCGGTGTCCCGCGCGGTCAGCATCAGGACGGGAACGTCCGTCACCTCCCGGATCCGCTCGAGCGTCGCCCAGCCGTCGAGACCGGGCATCGTCACGTCGAGGACGACCAGGTCGGGCGAGGCCGTATACAGCTCGCGCAGCCCGGCGCGGCCGTCCGGCGCCTCGGAGACCTCATGCCCGGCCCGCTCCAGCAGCGTGCGCACGAGCCCGCGAATGTCCTCCTCGTCGTCCACGACGAGGATCCGGGAACCGGTCATCGCATCTCATTCCACCGGGGGATACGGGACTCCTGCGCGGTTTCCGATTCTTGGGCTCAGAGGAGCGACTTTGACTGCGTCTGCATTCACCGCCGAGTTCGCGGCCCGCTTCGCGCGCGGGAAGCGCCGACACACGCGCGCAAGCCGAGCCGCCGGCGCAGCTGCTCCCGTTCACGGCGATCGCAGTCGCCACGGCGTACGCGCTGCTCTTCGTGCCGCCCAGCTCTCTCGACTTCCGCGAGGTCTCGGCTGCAGGGCTGCTCGCGTGCGCCCTGCTCGGGCTCGGCCTCGCCGCGCCGAACTTCCCGCGCATCGCCGCCATCGGGATCCCGGTTGGCTACATCGCGCTCGTCGCGCTCCTGCGCGAGGCTGCGGGCGGATCCAGCTCCGGATTCGGCGGCCTTCTGCTGCTCCCGGTCCTCTGGCTCGCCGTCACGGCCGGACGGCGTGAGCTCGCCGCGATCCTGTTCGCAATGGCGGTCGCCCAGCTCGTCCCGCTCGGGCTGGTGGGACCGCCGCGCTATCCGGCGTCGGGCTTCCGCGGCGCCTTCGTCCTCACGACCGTCGCCGCGATCACCGGTCTGATGGTGCAGCGCCTCGTCGCCGAGACGCGCGCGCAGAACGAGCGCCTCCTCGAGCTCGACCACCTGAAGGACGAGTTCGTCGCGACCGCGTCCCACGAGCTGCGGACTCCGCTCACCTCGCTCAGCGGCTATCTCGAGATGTCCCTCGACCCGGCCGAGGGCTCTCTCTCGCCGGCGCGCGAGAACCACCTCAGGATCGCGCAGCGAAACGCGAACCGGCTCGCGGTCCTCGTCGACCAGCTCCTCTTCCTGGCGCGTGCCGACTCGCACCCGCTCGAGCTTCGCCGGGAGCGGATCGATCTCGCGGAGCTCCTGACGGAGGCGGCCGAGAATGCCGGGCCGGCAGCAGCGGCGAAGAACATCACGCTCGAGATCGAGGCTAATCGAGCCGCAGTCGGCGGTCGCCGACCGGCCTCAGCTGCGTCCGCGTCGTCGACAACCTCGTCACGAACGCGGTCAAGTTCACGCCGGACGGCGGCACCGTTCGCCTCTCGGCACGGGGCGAAGGAGAGGCGGCGATCCTCGCGGTCACGGACACCGGGGCCGGCGTTCCCGCGGCCGACCTGCCGGATCTCTTCAACCGTTTCTTCCGCGGCCGGAATGCGGTCGAGGGCGCCGTTCCGGGCAGCGGGCTCGGCCTGGCGATCTCCCAGGTCATCGCCGAAGCGCACGGGAGCACGATCGAGGTCGAGAGCAAGCCCGGCACGGGGTCGACCTTCCGCGTCGCGCTGCCGCTCGCGTAAGCGAGCCGGCGCGCTAGCCGATGTCGACGCAGCTGTTGCCGGAATACGCGGTGATCTTGCGCGGGCTCCAGCTGTAGAACGCGAGCGGCCGGTTCTTCGTGCCGTTGCGCACCGCGACGAGCGCGTGCGTGGGGACTCCGGCCGTGATCGTGAGCCGGAACCGCACGAGAGCCGTGCCGTGGGTCCCGCACCTCAAGTTGAGGTGGCCGAACTTGGTCGGCGTCACCGTTTCCGGCGGGCCGGACAGCCCTTTGGACTTCAACGGAATCTTCTTGTTCACACTGTGGCAGGACGACTTGTCGATCCTCAAGCTGTTCTTCCGCGCGCCGAAGCCGATCTGCGACAGCGTGGTCGTGGTGCCGTTCTTCGTCACGCTCCTCGGGTTCGTGGTCAGGGCGAACACTCCCGGCTGCCGCTGGCCGTTGAGCGGCGGGAGGGTTACGCCCCCGTAGATCGTGACGCTGTTCACGCTCCCGACGTGGCACGAGTACGTGGCGTCGACGGTGGACGCGGGACTCGTCGCCCGGGCCGGCGCCGCAGCACTCGCCTGCACGACAACGGCAGCGGCCACGAGGGCGGCCGGCAGCAGCGCGATGATCCAGATGCGACGGCGACGGCTCATTCCCAGCAGCTTATGCGTCATAAGAGTTGCTTTCCAGAGGAACACACAGTCCACTCCAACTGACGCCGACTCTAATAGGACTGGCTCACGTACTCCAAGATCCGCCGATCTGGCAATCCGCGCTCCGGGACACCCTCCCGTAGCTCGTCGGCGCCGAGGGCTCAGCGGTGGAGCGAAGTGTTCGTGGTGCTGCTGATGGTCGCGATGAGCGTGAGCATCGCGTCGAGCGCGGCCGCGAGGGGTTCGGGGTCGCGCTGGATCTGAGCGAGCAAGAGGCCCCCTTCGAGCGCGGCAAGCAAGGCCAGCGCGAGCTGGCGCGGATCGGCCTCCGGTGCGAGTCGGCCAAGCGCGTGCATCCGCAGAAGACCGGCCATGATGCTGGCCTCCCAGCGTTTGAAGGACGCCGCAACCACTGCCCTGGCTTCGGGATCCGTCTCGGCGAGCTGGGGACCGAGCGAGCCGACCGGGCAACCCCCGCGGCCGTCCGTGTTGCGGGCGTGATCGACCACAAAATCACGCCACTCCCGTAGGCTTTCGAGGCTGCTGAGGTCGAACCGCTCTTGCGTGCCGATAGCCCTGTCGGCCTGGCGCTCGATGACTGCGCGAACCAGCGCCGGCTTGTCCTCGAAGTAGTGGTAGAGCTGCGAGCTGCTCACGTGCGCACCGTCGCGCACTTCCTCGATCGTGGTGCGGGCAATGCCCTGCTGAAAGATCAGCGCCGCCGCGGCGTCGACGATCCGCGCGCGCGTCACGGCGCCCTTGGGCGTCAGCCGCGGCCGACCAGAGCTCCTGGAGGGCATGGCGAAAGTGTAGCGCTAAAAATGGCCTGGCCAATCCAGAAGATGTATGTTCTAGTGGAACACGCATTCCAGTCAGCCAACAATCTTGGCCTGGACCTACAAAAGACAAGAGGGAATCCCGATGAGCACACTCCCCGCAAAGACCGTGTTGATCACGGGCGCCAACGCCGGGATCGGCAAGGACGTGGCCCGGCAACTCGCATTACGCCCGGAGATCGCCCACATCTACCTGGCGTGCCGAAACCAAGACCGGGCGACAACCGCAAAGGCCGAACTCGAAGCCCTGACCGGCCGGCGCATCTTCGACATCGTTCTCATGGACGTTTCCGATCTAGGCTCGGTCCGCGCCGGCCTTGCGGCCATCAATGGATCCCTCGACGCGCTGGTCATGAACGCCGGTCGAATCGGGGGCAACTCGATGGACTTGACCCCTGACGGGGTCACCAACTTGTTCGCGACGAACGTTCTTGGCCACGTCGTTCTCCTCGAAGGGCTCCTGGCCGAGGACCGACTTGGCGAGGTGGCCGTCTTCGCCGGAAGCGAAGCAGCCAGAGGAGTCCCGAAGTTGCGGATGAAACGGCCATCCTTCGTCTCAGCCTCCGCCGATGAACTCGCCACCGTCATCGACGGCAGCTACTTCGCCGACAGAAAAACCGACCCCAACCTAGCCTTCGGGCAGGTCAAGTACATCGGCGCCCTCTGGATGGCCTACCTGGCCCGCCAACACCCCGAGCGCCGACTCATCACCGTGAGCCCCGGCAACACCACCGGCACCCAAGCACCCAATGAGCTCAAGCTACCGCTGCGTATAGCGGCCAAATACGTCATGCCCACCCTGGGTCTCGCCCACAAACTTGACGTGGGCGCGAAGCGACTGGTCGACGGCGTCACCGACCCGACTCTGGCCAGCGGCATGTTCTACGCCAGCGCAGCCAACACGCTCAAGGGTCCCTTGGTCAACCAAGCGGACATCCTCCCCGACTTCGCCAACCCGTCGTTTCAAGACAACGCCAACGAAGCCATCCACCGCTTTATCACGTAGGGAAAACTCCTGCAAAGCGGAGTTTTGCCGGGCGCACGTCCCATGTCGGGATATGCGGTTCAGAGGCGCATACGGGATTCGAACCTTCCTGCAAATCGGCATGTTCTCGGCTCGAGGTCTGCACCGGGGTCTGCACCGTTCGGACCTCTCCGACCAATCCGGCACAAGGCCTGCCCCTGCAGTGAGTCTTTGGCCCCCACCGGGCGGGCGCGACGAGGAGGACGAGTTGCGGAATGACCCCTAGGCCGCCGCCGCGCAACCGAGCACGCCGTGCCAAAGTTCTACGAGAGTGCGCGCGTCCGCAGATCATCGAGCGCGTGGCGTTCCTTAGCGGTGCTGTTGAAGCCCTCGGACGCCATCCGGCCGGGTTGGGGGCACGACATGTGGCGAGCTGACCTGTTAATGATGTCGATGTTCCGTGTTGCCGTGGGTCAACCCGCAGCGAGGAGGGTGCGATTAAGGCGCCGGACAAGCATGACCTCTGCGGCGGATCTGCAGTGTTCAGATTGCGAGGAGGTCAAGGTGACACGCTTCACGCATAAGTTCTCGGTCCTTTCTTTGTAGTAGTGGTTGCCGCGGCGGCCGCCGCACCTGCTTCGGCAGGTAGTCCAGCTGCGCCGGCGCAGTTGGCTCCGCCCGGCAATGTCTATACGTGCAGTTGGATCGCGGAGCATCCGGACGCGGCGGCCGCGGCAGGAGTGACATGTGATCCGGTCGTCTTCTTCATGGGCACGGGACCGGCTCGCAGGTTGGGGCTGCGCAGGTCGATGATGGCCCCACGATCACGGCGTCGCCTGACAGTCTCTGCAACTACATCCCGGGTGGAGGAGTTCTGGTCGGCCAGGGTGTCTATGCCTGGTCGAACTATGAGTACACGGACTACTGGAACTTTTACGGAGTCCAGTCGCCGTACAACTATGAGTGGTACCTGCAGAAACTAGACGGCACGAACCAGTACCACGGGAGCTACGCGCCACCCCCTACACGGACCCGCTCCACGAGAAGTCCAACCTCGGGTTCACCAACCGGCGCTTCGGTGGACACAACCTGAGCTCCACCCCTCAGGACTGGTACGTCTGCCACTAGTCCCAACGAGTGGCTGGGCCCTCTAAGGCTCACCGAACGCAGGCTGAAGAAGCAGAGGAGGCGCGGTGGAACCGCACTTGGAGTCTCCGCGCCTCCCCGGGCGAGCTCTCGAAACGTGAGTAGCGGCTGCGGACATAAGCAGATCATGGAGCCCTCTGACGCGGTCCTGTGGGAGCGTGCTCGTGTGGGCGATAGTGACGCCTTCGGGCTGATCTTCGAGCGTCACTCGGGAGCGGTCTACAACTACTGCTTTCGCCGGATTGGCAGCTGGACGGAGGCCGAGGATCTCGTAGCCGTCGTCTTCTACGAGGCGTGGCGCCACCGTGACAAGCAGCTAGCGGACGAAAAGGTGCTGCCGTGGCTGTACGGGATCGCCACCAACGTGCTCCGCAATCGGCGTCGGTCCGAGCGGCGCTTCGCCGCCGCGCTGCGGCGCATCCCCGCGCCGCAGCCTGACCCGGACTTCGCCGAGCGCTCGGACGAGGAAATCGACGACGAGCAGCAGATGCAGCACGTGCGCGGACTGCTCGCCGAGTTGCCGCGTTCCGAGCAGGAGGTATTCGTGCTCTGCGCCTGGATGCAGCTGACTTACGAAGACGCCGCCCTCGCTCTCGACGTCCCGATCGGCGCGGTGCGCATGCGGCTCTTCCGCGCCCGGCAGCGTCTGCAGAAACTCGATCCGGCCTTCGGACATAAAGAGAGTGAAACCGAAACCGTCTCGGAGGTGCTGAAGCCGTGAATACCGAACATCCCACACCGCCGCTGCGCGAGTTCCGGCCTGACCGCCGCGCCGCGAGCAAGCGCCAACTCCTCGCCGTCATCGACAACGAGCAGCGCGGCCGGTGGCATCTCGTGTCGCCGAGCATTCCGCCGGAAGATCCTCGGCAACGGCGGGCCCGCCACGCGTTCCACCGCCCTGTCGTCGCCGTCGCGCTCGTTGTGGCCGCACTCGCGGGCGCAGGAGTTGCCGTCGCGGCTGGCTTGGGTGCCTTCGAGGGCACCCCGGCACCACCGGAGATCACGAGTGGTCTCAACGTTCCGAAGCCGATCGTCGCCGATGCCACCAAGCAGGGCATGGCCCAAGCGTTTCCACAGGCAGACGTGAGCCACGCCCACGGCGTCATCGAGATCCAGACACCGGACGGCCCGCAGGACCTATGGGCCGCACCGAACGACCAGGGCGGCCAGTGCTACTTCATCGACTACGCCAACGACCCAGCGGGCTCCAGTGGGGGCAAGCCTGGAAGTGGCGGCTGCTTCAAGGATGCTCACGGCGATTACAAGATCGTCGCAGCCGGCCCAGAGTGGGGCATCGACCACCCAGATCTGCTGACCATCTATGGCAGGGTCGAGGTTGACGCCGCGACCGTCAAGATCGCTCTCCAGGACGGATCGACGCTGACCGCCCCGGTGGCCGAGCACTTCTACCTCGCCTCCATTCCCAAGCCTGCGACCCCAGGCGATGCCAAACTGGAGAGAGTGACGGCATTCGACGCGACCGGGACACAGGTCGCGGAATGGACGCCTCCGCAGTAACTCGCTTTGCGGCCAGTCCCTTCGGCTTTGCCGACGGGACTGGCCGCTTCGCCTGGGCGAGGGTGTCGGCGAATCCTTGATCTAAGATCGTGCCGGCGGCCTCGAGGTCTGCTTGGCATGGGCTCCGCTCAGGTGAGCAGTTCTAAGTAGGCGAGTTCGCGCTCGTCCGCGACGACGTGCGTGTACGTGCGGGCCGTCGTCACAAGGTCGTCGTGGCCCACGAGCTCGCCGATCCGCGCCCACGGCATCCCGCCGAGGTGGAGCAGCGAAACGCGGCGGTGGCGGAGGTCGTGTGGCGAGAACGCTGGCACTCCCGCGGCGGTACACGCGCGTGCTAGGGCTGTACGGAGCCGCTCGCTGGTCACCTGCTCGAAGACTCGACGGTCCGGGTGGCGGTCGTCGCGCGGACAGAGCTCGAGGACCGCGTCGAAGAGGAGCGGCGGCGGGCTCACCCAGCGCGGCCGGCCGGTCTTGCTCGTCGCAATGCGCCAGCGTCCGCGCGGCTCGTCGACGTCGCCCCAGGTGAGCGCCTCGAGCTCACCGATGCGCATTCCGGTGGCGTCGAGGATCACCGCTGGCAAGCGATACCGCGTCGGCAGTAGTCGGACGACCGCCTCGACGTGATCTGCGGTCGGGGGTTGAACGTGCCGGCGTTCCTCCCGGGGGAGCTTGACCGTCAGGCGATCGCGGGCGGGATTCGGCTGGACGCGCGAGTGATCGAGGACCATTGCGAG
Organism: uncultured Actinomycetes bacterium; assembly: GCA_963794255.1. Lineage (GTDB taxonomy): Bacteria > Actinomycetota > Thermoleophilia > Gaiellales > Gaiellaceae > Palsa-739. The sequence goes on from CAWCDC010000001.1 coordinate 102,175, forward strand.
CACGCTGACCGTCTTGCGGATCGTCTGCTTCTTCAGTCCCTGCTCGTGGAGGTCTGACACAATGTCCGCGACGATCTGGGCGTCGATGTCGCCGATGGGCCGGTCGCCGAGTCTTGGCAGGACGCGTCCCAGGGCGACCCGGTAGGTCTGGAGAGTGCCGGCAGCGACGTCGACCCGCGATGACTGCCACCGTTCCGCGACATCGGCAAGCGTGGGGGAGGACGCTCGCTCATCCACGAGGCGAAGATCGGGAACGCGCAGCGCGGCGAGTTCGCCAAGTACCCACGCCTTACGACCCAGTGCTTCGCGTTTGGTCGCGAACGAGCCGGCGTAGCGGGGCATGCTCTCCCGACCGCCGAGCGGTACATCACGCGGTACCGGCTGCGGCCGCTGGCGGTCGGCCGCGTCGTGATCCATGCGCTAGCCACCGTTTGACCGTATCGGGCGCACCCGGTCGCCGCGGAACGTGTGGTGCTCGACGAGCTCGAGGTATTGGTCGGCGCGGATCAGCGGGCGCGAGTAGCCGGGAAGCGCGACGACGGGCAGGGCCCGGAAGACGGCGTCGACGGCTCGCCGCTCGAGACCGAGCTCACGTAGGTGAGAACGGTTCAGGAGCGCCCCCGGTGTATCGAGAAGCTCCATGGCCGGTGGATGACTGCGAGTTCTGGAAGTTTGCTCGGCTTGTCGCGTTCGCCCAGCGGGCTTCGATGGCCGTTCCACATCGAGCCGGAGCTGCTGCGCATCCACCCTTCGCGCCATTCCGGAGGGACTGTAACAAATCCGTCACCAATGCGCGGAACGCATCAGGCGCGTACGATACGTGCATGACGAGTGGGACGCTGATCCGACAGGCGCGGACGCGAGCAGGTCTCTCGCAGGGGCAGTTGTCTGAGCGGAGCGGGAAGGATCGGGCGCAGATCGCGCGGTGGGAGCGTGATGTCGTGACGCCGAGTCTTGAGACCCTGCGCGAGTTGCTGCAGGCATGCGGCTTCGATCTGGAGATGACGCTCGTGCTTTACCAGCCGCCCGATCCGGGCGACGAGGCCGAACTTCAGCGGGCGTTGGAGCGCACCCCGCAGGAGCGGCTGCAGGCGATGCTCAAGGCGCGCGGAGGCTAGGTGGCCGAGCACTTCGATCCCTATGAGGTGCTGCAGACGCTGGAGCGGCATCGGGTGACGTATGTCGTGGTCGGCGGTCTGGGTCGGGTGATCCATGGCTCGACGGAGTTGACCGACGGGATCGACATCGTCCCGTCGACGCGTGAGGAGAACCTGCGGCGGCTCGGGCTCGCTCTGGAGGAGTTGAACGCCCGACGCGCGGACGGTAAGCAGCCGGCGCTGGAGCGTGATCTCGTTGGCCGCGGTGTGCTCGAGCTTCGCACCGATGCGGGCGAGTTGAAGATCGTGCCCGAGCCGGCGGGCACGCGCGGCTACGACGACCTACGCCGCCGCGCCCAACGGGAGCCGCTGGGCCAAGGCCTCCGCCCCTCGGTTGCCTCCCCCGACGACCACGCGCGCATGCTCGCCGTGCTCGGCCGCGAGCAGGACCGGCCGGCCTTGCAGACGATGCAACGCGTCATCGAGCTCGAGCGCGGCCTCAGGCGCGGCCTCTACATCGAGCGCTGACCCTCGACCGCACGCAGATAGCCGCTTCTTCCGTACACAAATAGCAGGCGTGACACAGATGCACCACGGTGCAGAAACGTCCTATAATTCGTGTACGCTCGTACGCCATGTCGCGCCGCCGCCAGCAACGCCGCGCCAGCAAGACGCGCCGCCACCTCCCACCGACTCCCGGCCCGAGGCCTCCGCTCGCAGGGGAGTCTTTGCCGACACGAGTGGTTGTCCGCGAGGCGGCATACGTCGAACGGCTCGCCTACACCCGAAGCCAGGCCGCCATGGCGCTCGGCATCAGCCGCTCCACCCTGCGACGGCTGCTGCCGTACATCGAGACGATCGAGCTGCCCTGGGGCACCAGCCTGATCCCCATCGACGAACTCGAGCGAATCGCGGTCGAGCGGCGACGGACGGCACGACCGAGACTCGAGCCGGCTACGCCGGGACGCAAACCGGCCATCTCACCGGAGATCGCTAAGCGCATCTGCCGCGAGCGCTCCGCAGGCAAGAGCCTCCGCCAAATCGCCGACGACCTCAGTGCCGAACGTATTCCGACTGCTCACGGCGGGAGAGGTGGTGGCCGTCCACCGTGCGCGGGGTCCTGCAGAGGCTCACGGCGTAGGGGGTAGTGGTCCCGTCTGGTCGTGCGATCCGATCCCCGCGCGCATCGTATCTGGCACGGAGTTGGGTAGCGAGCCGCCGAGTCCTACCGACCCCTCACGACGCCAGCTTCAGGGGTTGGGTATCTGTTTTGGCGTGTAGGGCAAGATCTTGATTGGCCCATTGTCCGCGTAGGGGTTGGGTGCGGTGAAAGTCCGAGTGGTTCCACCATCGAACTGGACGACCAGCTTGATCGAGTCCTTGCTCGTGATCTGGTCGTAGTCGGCGTAGAACGAGTTGTGGATGATCGGGATGTTGCGCGTGGTTCCGCTGATTTCAGCCTCGACCCCATTGACGTTGTCGGCCACGAGCCCGAATACGCCAAGAGGGCCGGTTGGCGCAATGGGGCCATCGCCGCCCCAGGCAGCCCATGCAACGCCGTCCAGCGCTGGATCGGTCGTCGAGGACTTAGGCAGGCAAATCGCGCCGGAGAGCGGGGCCGTAACGAAGAGGCAGGCGGTGCCGGAGTTCCCTGGGAAGGCGTAGAAATCGATCCCGGCCTTGTCCCCGAGTGACAGCCCGCTCTGGACGAGGCGCATTCGTTGCTTTGCCTCGCTGACTGTGAGGCCGGTCGAAGAGGCCATGTCGGGAAGCGCACTGGCTTGGATGCTGCTCGGCCAGGGCACCGTCGGCAGGCTTTCTAGTCCAGACAAGCCCGCACTGAATCCAGGCGACGGCCCGAGATAGTGATAAGCGAGTGCCGAGCCGGCAGCGACAGAAGCGAGCACCGCGACGCCGACGGCGACCGCGGTGCGGCGGCGCCACGAACGCATCCGGGCGAGCACATCGAAGCGGCCGTGCGCGTCGGAATAGCGAGGACGAGTGGATTCAGCCCGTGCGAGCGCCTCGGCCCAGAGATCGCGCGAGGGGCCGACCAGATCGAGCGCTCGTAGCTCGTCAGACCAGTTCTCGTTCATCACTGCCTCCTGTCGGTGACCACTCGCGCATCGCAGCAGCGGAGCCGTAGTGGCGGCGCAGCGCCTCGCGTGCGCGATGGAGTTGGACGCGGACTGCGACTCGGCTCGATCCAGTCGCGCGGGCTACCTCGCCGATCGAGAGATCGGCGTAATAGAAGAGAAAGACGACCGCACGCTGCTGCCGTGTCAGCAGTGCTAGCGCGTCGAGCGGCGGGTTTTCGGCGAGATCCTCAGCGCGGTCGACATCCGGTGTAGCGGGCGCCTCGCCATGCCGACCCTCATCCCGCAGCCGTTCCGACGCGAGCCGGAAAGCGACCCGATAGAGCCACGGTAAGGGCGAGCGGATTCGAGCCGAGCCTTCTAGAGCGCGCGCGAAGGCCTCAGCGATTGCTTCGTCGGCGATGTCAGCACGGCCACCAGAGAACGCGTAGATGCCCCGCCAAATTTGCATGCCGTGGTCGCGGTAGACACGCTCGATCGTTTCCTCGGACACTGTCGGGGCTCCCACTGCACTACTAAAGAGGCTGGGACTGCCGAGAAGGTTACGTCCGGGGGAGCATCCCTTACCCGTGTGTTTCCGGTAACCGAGCCCAGGCTAGCCAGACACTCCTGACACTCGCCTGGGCCAGTGATGCTTCTATGTTTGTCAAGTCGCGATTGGCTGTCCGTGTTCTAGTAGCCGGTAGAGGTTGCGGGCGAGGTAGCGCTTGAGGCAGCGGTTTGCTTCGCGTCGTGTCTTGCCTTCCTGGGTGCGGCGCTCGATGTAGGCGATCGTCGGGGGATGTGTGCGTTTGCGTGTGACGAGGATCATGTGCAAGGCGCGGTTGAGTTTGCGGTCGCCTGATCGGTCGAGGCGGTAGCGGATCGTCTGGCCGGAGGAGGCCGGGATCGGGGCGGCGCCGGCGAGCCTGGCAAAGGCTGCTTCGGAGCTGATGCGGCCTGGGTGTGACCAGGAGAGGACGAGCTGGGCGGCGGCGTGTGGTCCGACGCCGGGCTGGTCGAGCAGCTGCGGTGCCAGCTTGCGGGTGAGCGTTTCGATCTCGCGTGCGAGCTCGCGCTCCTCGGCGGTCAGCTGCAACACCCGACGGGCGATCGAGCGCAACGCGAGCAGGCTGCCGCGTAGCTCGGCATCGCCTCGACCGTGCGGGCGGGTTGCTGTCAGCCGTTGTAGTAGCCGTGCGCGGGTGAGTGGTCGCAGCTGGCTGCGTAGCGGCTCCGGCGTTGTGATCAATAGGTCGCGCAGCTGACAAAGCCCGGCGCGCTTGGCGTTGACGGCGCCCTCGCGTGCGGCGACAAGTGCCTGCAACGCTTGCCGTTCGCCGCCTGCGCGGGGTGTCGCGGGCCGCTGCTCGCTGAGGACGCTACGGGCTGCACGGACGGCATCGAGTGCGTCGGTCTTGCCGCCCGAGCGGCGTTCGCGGCGTAGCCGACTGACCTCGAGCACCCACTCACCCTCCGCGGTCAGAAAGCGGGTCAGACCGGCACCGAAAGAGCCGGTGCCCTCGATCGCGAACGCACGGCGGCCCGATGCGTGCTCGTCGACGAGGGCCAGCGCCTGCGCATAGCCGTCGCTGTTCGCGTCGATCGTCGACTCAAAAACAACGGCGCCACTGACGATATGCACGACCGCGACTGAGTGCGAGTCGCGGTGTGGATCGACACCCACGATGTAGTCCAGCTGATCTGCAAGCATCCGAGAACCGACCTCCAGCCAAGCGTTGGGGGACACCAACCGGTGCCGGTCTGGGGATGCAAACCGCGAGCGGCAGAACTGTGACGGGTCACGCGCTCAGAACGCGGACAGGCTTCTGATCAGGCCAGCAAGCGGCCGCCAGGCCGACACCGGACTCTCCGCCCGGACACATCACTGGAAAGACACCGCAACAGCGGGTCATTCGAGAATCGAGTCACGAACAAAGAGCACCGGCACCAACCTGACAACAGCCCCAGACGGGACAGCCACACACTCACAGCGGGGGAATGTTCCCCTGATCGCACTCGTGGGCGGTTGGCTCCGCAGGTCGCGGCCACGTCAACCCCTTCCGGCGGGACCAGGTGCGCAACCGCTCGGCGTAGGATCGCAGCGTGTCAGGAACGGCGTGCTCCCGACGATCGAGCCGTCCGCGCTGACCGCGTCGACCGTAGTCGGCCACTTGCCGGTCTGCAGCGTGGTGCCGGGCAACACGTAAACGAAGAAGCCGGCGTCGATCGGAGGCGAGACGTGCACGAGTGGGATCGAGATGCTGTCGCCGTCCGCGTAGTGCAACTCGAGGTGATCCGCGTCCGGGGATAGCACGTCTCCGGAGAGGACGAGAGTACTGGTAGGGGTATGTGCACTGAGGCCGATGTTGATCGGGAGCGTGCGATCGCGGTCGCACCCGCCGCCGAAGTTCTCGAGCAGGACACAGAAGCCACCGGCCTGCGTCGGGGACACCCAGAGTTGCACGGTCCGGCCGTCGACTGTCGCCTGCATCACGCTACGCGCCGGTCCGCTGACGCCAGGAGCCATACCGGCCGGCGCGCCAACGTCGAGCGAAGCGAACGACTTCTGCGCTGCCGACGGGGCCGCCGGTGCGGCGAAGAAGTCGATCACATCGCGAGCAAGCCCGAACGCGGGCAGCGCGACGGCGAGGGAAGCGATGACGGCTGCGCCGCTGAGGATCAGGGCACGCCGGGGAAGCCTGCCGCCGACACCGGCGCGGCCGCGCTCGCGTCCAATCGTCTCGACAACCCGAGCGCGAACCGCTTGGTACGACGGAGGAGCGACCGGAGGGCGAAACTCTTCAAGGACAGCAAGTTCATCCATTGGTTACCTCCTCTCGTGGAAGGCTCGGACTTGCGAAGCCCGCGCTCTCCAGTTCGTCGCGCAGCCGCGTGCGCGCCCGATTGATCCGCGACTTGACCGTGCCGAGCGGCACCTCGAGCGCCTCGGCTACGTCGCGGTACTCGAGATCGCCCCAAACATGCAGGAGCAGCGCCTCGCGCTCGTCCCGCGACAGGTCGAGAAGCGCCCTCGCAACGACGGGCGGCAAATCGAGTCGGCCCTGATCGATGGCGAAGTGCGGCGCGGCCACCAGAGCTTCGGCCCCCTCGCGGACGACCGCCTCCAGCTCGTGTTCCTCCCGTCGAGCGTGCTCGCGGAGCACGTTCGTGGCGATCCCGTAGAGCCACGGCAGGGCAGCGCCGGTGCGTTGGTCGTAGCGGGAGCGATTCGCGAAGGCGCGCACGAAAACCTCGGAGGTCAGCTCCTCGGCCGCCAGCGGGCCCGCTCGCCGTGCGACGTACGAGGCGATCCGATCGAAATGCCGATCGAAGACGCCCAGGAACGCGTCTGGTTCGTATCGCGATGACGCTAGAAGCTGCGCATCGCTCCGATGGTCGGCAGCAGACAGACGGCGATCACGAGCCATTCACCCATACATTGGCAGCGGGAGCCCGAAAAGTCCGCGGCCGCCGCTCGCCGCCGGTACCGCCGCACGTTCGCCTGTGCAGTCCTTACGCCTGACCGACGCTGCCCATCCCGCTGTCGACAAGGTTGGCAACTCGG
>CAWCDC010000002.1:0-640541 GCA_963794255.1 uncultured Actinomycetes bacterium
TTCGACGCCGACGCCGCCTCCCCACACGCCCTTGTAACAGACTGTTACAAGCTGCCGCTCGAAGCCGCTGTTCTCCACGGCCGAAGTGTCGGAAACGGTCAAGCCTTTCCTAGTAACAGACTGTTACAAGGAGACTTCGGGGGCAGCGAGGATGCGAGCGAGAGCGGTGGGATCGATGTTCCCGCCGCTCACGATGCAGACGCAGCGGTCGTCGCGCCTCACTGCGGCCCCAAGCGCGAGCGCTCCGGCGCCCTCCCCCACGACGTGCGCGCGGGCGGCCAGCAGACGTACGGCCTCCTCGACCTCGGCCAGCGGAAGAGCAACCGCTTCGTCGACGAGCCCGCGGGCACGCTCCCAGACCCCGGGCAGGAGCGCCCGGCCGCCGGCACCGTCCACCCACGACGCCTCGAACTCGATCTCGCTCGGCTCGCCCGCAGCGAAGGCCGCGGCCAGCGGCGCGCCGGTCTCGGGCTCGGCCGTCACGACCCGAACGCCCGGCCGCAGCGCCTTGATCGCGCTCGCGATCCCGGAGGTCAGCCCGCCGCCGCCCCACGGGATGACGACCGCGTCGAATTCCGGAGCGTCCTCGGCGATCTCGAGGCCGATCGTGCCGTTTCCGGCCATGACTGCCTCGTCGCCCGACGGGTGGATGAACAGGCCGTCGACGCCTTCGCGGCCGTGGTCGACCATCGCCTGCCACCACTCCTCGTGCGTGACCGGGACGAGCTCTGCGCCGAGCGCGGCGATCCGGTCGAGCTTCGCGCGCGGCGCGCTCTCCGGGACGATCACGCGCGCCGGCACACCGGCCTCTCGCGCCGCCCAGGCGACGCCCTGCGCCATGTTGCCCGCGCTCGCCGTGACGACCCCGGAGGCGAGCTCGCCGGACGACGCCGCGCGCACCGCCGACAGCGCGCCGCGGAGCTTGAAAGAGCCGATCGGCTGCAGGCACTCGAGCTTCAGCAGGATCCGGTTTTCCGTCCCGAGCGGCACGAGCGGCGTGCGGAGGACGTCGTCGCCGATCCGCTCGCGCGCCCGGCGGATCTCGTCGAGGGAAATCACCTAGTCGGACTGCTTCGCCAGCTCCGTGAGCTCCGTGCGAACTGTCCAGAGCTCGGGGAACATCTTGTGCTTGATCAGCCCGGCGAGCAGCTCGACCGGCGTGCCCTGCGTCCCGACCACGTCCTCGCCGATCACGCGGCCGACCATCTTCACATGGCGGAAACGCCAGACGCCGACCTGCTCGTCCCAGTCGATCAATGCCTCGGCGAGCTGGTACAGATCCTCGCGCTCGCGGCCCCGCGTATAGACCTCGAGCAGCGAGAGCCCCCGCTCACGGCGCAGCCCGTCGAAGGCGGCGTAGAGGTCGGGCGAGACCTGCCGGATCATGCGGAAGCCGGGCGAGTCGAAGCCCGAGCCGTGGCCGAGCACGCGGCGCACCTCCTGGTACTCCCACGGCGACATCAGCTCGAGGTGCTCGAGAAAGGAGATGACGTAACGGATCGCGTGGTTCGCGCGGCCGAGCAGCCGCAACGCGCCGGCGGCGTCGCGCGCCTCGATCAGCCGCGTCGCCTCCTCGACCTCCATCCACGCGTGCTTGAGGAAGAGCTCGGACGACTGATGGACGGTCTGAAAGAGGAGCTCGTCGCGGTGCACCCACTCGTCCGCGGTCTTCTGCAGGGCGAGCAACTCGTCGGTGCGCAGGTAGCGCTCGTAGTCCGAGCCGCCCGCGCCCGGCAGGATCGGCGCGAATTCGTCCTCGTTTCCGTGCGGTGCTTCCATGCGGCCGACCCTACTTCACCGACCTAGCAGGTGAAGGGGAGCGTGGTCTGGCCCTGCGCCGTTTCCTCGGTCGGATTGACGACGTAGTCGGCACCGCGCGTGAGCTCGACTCGAACGTTGTCGTTGTCCGGGATGACGAAGACCGAGTCGATCGCAGGATCCCACGGCCCAGGGTCGACCGGGGTGGGCGTGAGGAAATAGTTGCCGCCGCTCGAGATGAGCAGCGTGAAGCCGGTATAGACGTACGGGTATGCGCCCGCGTTCAGGTGCTTGACGGTCAGATCCGCGCACGAGCCCGGCTTGGGCTTCGGATACTGCGGCACTCCTCCCCCGGCAGCCAGCGGGTCGATGTCCAGGTTCTGCTTGCTGAAGATCGTCACCGAGGGGTCGACGGTGATGTCGCGCGCGAGCCGTTTCGCCTCGTCGCGGCCGCGCGTGTCGGCGTACTCGGCTGTCGCCCAGAAGAGGCTCACGAGGACGACCGCAGTACCGACGAACGCAGCGGCCGAGAGCGTCCGCCGGGTCACCGAGCGCTTGTGTGCGAGCGCATAGAGGAGAAGCGCGACGCCGACCGCAGGCCCGAGCGCCTGGAGGTAGCCGTAGCCGTTTGCGAGCGGGCCGCCGGCGAGCAGCGCGATGCCGACGGCGAGGGAGCAGAGACCGGCCACAACGGCGAGCGGCGCGAGATCGTTTCGGCCAGGAAGGTCGGGGACCAGCGCGTGCAGAAGCACCGCGCCGAAGGCGAAGAGCAGCACGACGGTGACGGGGACGAACAGAGCGTCGACGCTCCGGAGGACGTAGTCGTTCGTCGTGAAGCCGAGCGCGCTCGGGTCGATCCCGAAGAAGCCGGCGAACGCCTCCTCCCGCCGGTACCCGAAGTAGTAGGCGAGCGCCGTGATCAGGGTCACCGGCGCGACGACCGCGACGATCAGGCCGACGAGGCGACGTCCTTCGGTCTCGAACTGCGACTCCGGTGTCGCGGGCTCCGGGGCTTCCGGCATCGCTACCAGACCTTCATCTCGAGGCCCGCCAGCGGGACACCACCCTCCTCTGTCACGAGCCACGTGTCCTGCATGTAGAGGCACTCGACCCCGTCGGCCGCGATCGCGTGGGGGTGCATCGAGAAGACCATGTTCGCGGCGAGCTCCGTCTCGATCCCCTCGCCGATCTTGGGATGCTCGATCATCGTCATTCCGATCGAATGGCCGGTCACGTGGCCGAGGTGGTAGCCGCGCTGCGTGAAACCCGCCGAGACGGCGCGATGGACGTCATGGGCGGTCGCGCCCGGGCGAAGCGCGCTCGGCGCGACCTCGTAGTACTCCTCATACGCCTCGAGCATGCGCTGGACCTCGGCGCGCGGCGTCCCGAGCGCGCGCGAGACCTCGACCCAGTGGCCGCCCGGCCCGGCGATCTCGAGCGAGGGGACGGTGAACTCGCCGAAGACCGTGTCGTCGCGCGCGATCGCGAACTCGGCGCCGACGAGCACCATGTTCATGGTCAGCCGCCCGCAGCCGCGCTCGACGAACAACTCTTCGGCCGGCGCGAGCACCTCGGCAGCGTTGCGGCCGGGAGCCCACGCTTCGCGGAAGGCGTGGAAGCCGGCGGTGTTGATCTCGACGCTCTCGCGGACGGATTCGAGCTCGGCCTCCGATTTGACGGCGCGCGCGAGGTCGAACTTCTCGTCCCACGGCACGAGCTCGGCTGCGGCGGCCAGGGGCGCGTAGTCGCGCACCGTCATCACGTAGTCGAGCCCGTAGACGCCGACCCGCTGCCCGCGCAGCCGCTCGGCGAGCCACTCTCCCGGCCGGTCGGCGAAGATCTGGTCGGCGATCTGGGAGTCGCCGTGCTCACCGACGTACCGCGCCTCGGTCGGGAAGACGATCGCCGGCTCTGACTCGGCCGGGAGGAGCACGTACGCGTAGCGATGGACGATCTGGAAGCCGGAGAGGTAGGTCACGGCGCCCTCGAAGCCCGAGTACTCGGAGCCGCAGACGAGCGCGGCGTCGAGCCCGTCCCGCGCCATCGCCTCGCGCACCCGCGCGTGGCGCGCGGTCAACTCTGCTTCCAAGAGGCCTCCACTCCCTTCACGAGTGCCTGGATTGCGGCGTTGAGCGGAGTGGGGACCCCGCGCTCCTCGCCGAAGCGGACGATGCCGCCGTTGAGGTAGTCGACCTCCGTCTGTCGCCGCGCCTCGACGTCCTGGAGCATCGAAGCCTTGTGGTCGTAGGCGACCTCCGGGCGCGCCGCGTGGTCGATCAGCTCCTCGGGATCGGCGTCGAGCACGATGCCCTGCGCGGCCGCGACCGCCTTGCCTTCGTCGACGAGACCGGTTACGAGGGCTCGGAGGTCGGGGCGCTCGCAGACGCGGCCGTGGGTGAGGCCGGTGAGCGCGCCGATCGGGTTCGTCGAGGCGTTGAAGATGACCTTTCGCCACTGCGGCCCACGGGCGTCCTCGACCGCGACCGCCGGCATCCCGGCTCGGGTGCAGGCGTCCGCTAGGCGCTCCACGTCGCCGAACGATGTGCGTTCGTCGTAGGGGCCGAAGGTCGTATCGCCCTTCACGTCCCATTGCACCTGCCCGGGCCCGAGCAGCTTCCCGGCGGGGAAGGTCGTGCCGCGGATCACGCGCTCGACGTGCGGCGCGATCGTCTCCTCGTTGCCGAGGCCGTTCTGGACGGTCGCGACACAGCCGTCCGCGAACGCGTGCGCGGTGGCGGCGATCGCGGGCTCCGTGTGCATCGCCTTCGTCGCCACGATCCCGAAGTCGCACGCCGGAAGATCGCTTGCGTCGCTCGTCGCGTGTGGGCTGCCCACCAGGTCGCCGGCACCCGTGAGCCTGAGGCCGTCGCGGTTGATCGCGGCCACGTGCAGCTCGTTCAGGTCGAACGCCCAGACCTCGACGTCGTCGAGCAGCGACAGGTGCGCCGCAAACAGCGACCCCACGGCCCCGCATCCGATTACCGCGATCTTCACTCCGAGTAGCTCGCCTCCCTCGCCTTGACGAGCCTATAGACGGCGGTCTGCAGCGGCACCGGCACCTCATGCCGCTCGGCCTCGCGCACGAGGGCTCCGTTGATCAGCTCCACCTCGGTCGGGCGCCGAGCCTCGACGTCCTCGAGCATCGAGGGAAAGTGCCGGTGGCCGCGCCGGGTCGCGAGGACGTTCATCTCCCACGGGTCGTCGTGCAGTTCGACGCCCGCCGCGGCGGCGACGGCCTTCCCCTCGTCGACGAGGTCGCGGACGAGGCTGCCGAGATCCGACAGCTGCTCGGTCTGGGCGAAGTGGAAATCGTGCGGGAGGCCGGTCAATGCGGCGACTCCGTTCACCGTCGCGTTGAAGACCAGCTTCGACCACTGCATGGGGCGCAGGTCGGGAAAGGCCTCGGCTTTCAGGCCGCCGGCCTCGATCAGCTCTGCGACCCGGCCGGCGTCGGCCTCGGTCGTCTCGCGATACGGGCCGATCCAGGTCGCGGTATCGAGGACGTACTCGACGTGTGCGTCGCCGTGGCGCGTCCCGCTCATGAACGTGACGGCGGAGAGGAGCGGCCAGTCGCCGTGCGTCGCCACGATCTCCTCGGCGCCGAGCCCGTTCTGGATCGTCATCACGGTCGCGCCCGCGAGTGTCCCTTCCAGCCGCGCAGCGAGCGGGTCGAGGTCGGTGCTCTTGCACGCCAGGATCGCCAGCTCGGCGTCGGCGGGCAACGCCGCAGGATCCGCAGTCGCGTCGAGCCGCACGGTGAAGTCGCTGCGCCCGGACACGCGAAGGCCCTGCTCGCGCAGCACGGCGGCGTGCTCCTCGCGCCGCGTGAGCACCGTCACGTCGGCGACACGTGCCAGGTGGGCGGCGAGGAGCGAGCCGATCGAGCCCGCTCCAGCAACGACGACGCTCCTCACGCCTCTGGCCGCCTTCCGCTCCCGCCCGGCGCAGCCGGGCTCCGCGAAAGGCTGACGACGCCGGCCGCAGGATCCTGCGCACACGCTGCTCGGCCGTACCTCGATGTACTGCCCTTCGCAGCGTGTGCTTGGCTCCTTTGCCGGCGCCGCCCCAGAGACGTGAGGGACGTCATGCTTCGACCGTGACCGCTCCGGTCTCGCGCTGGATCACGGGAATGACGTGCTCGGCGAAGAGCTCCTGCGCCTTGATCGCCTTCCAGTGCTCGACGCCGCCCGGATTCGTCGTGATCGCGATCTCCGTCAGCCCCTCGCAGACCTCGATCGTCTCGCGAATCCGCTCGATCACGTCGTCGGGCGTTCCGACCCAGACGATGTCGCCGGCGACCATCTCGTCGTACGGCGTCGCTGCGAGCTTCTCCATGATCCCGGCGGCGTAGAAGCCGTAGCCGGCGGCGTTGAGCGCGTCGGCCGGCGGCACCGGATAGTCCGTCAGCGGCGAGGCGTTGCCCTTGAGGAAGCCGGGCAGGTGCTTTTCCGCTTCGCGCAGCGCGAGCTCGCGGTCGTCGTCGATGTAACAGGCGTGGATCCAGATGATGTCGGGCGTCGTGCCGTACTCGGCGCACTTCGCGCGGTAGAAGTCGAGCTGCTCTTTGAGCGCCACGTACGGCAGGAGCGGCGGCACCGCGACCGCCCAGCCGTGCTTCGCGGCGAGGTCGTACGTGCGGTCGGAGGTACCGCCGAGGACGACCCGGAACTTGTGCCCGCTGAACGGGATCACGTGGCTGTCCTTCACGTTCCAGTACTCGCCCTCGTAGCTCACGACGTCGGAGTGCAGCGCCTCGACGAACAGGTCGAGCGCCTCCTCGTAGCGCGGCCGCGAGGTCTCGTCGAGCGGCAGCCCCGACGGCAGCGGGATCCAGCCGTGGCCGCGGCCGACGCCGAACTCGTAGCGGCCGCCGGTGAGGAGCGAGAACTCGTGGACCTGAGCCGCCAGGACGAGCGGGTTGTGGTACGGGAGCACGTGGAGCATGGTGCGGAAGTTGATCCGGTGCGTCCTCGCGGCCGCCATCCCGAACAACCCGAACGGGTTCGCCGACGCCGAGAACTTCGGGAAGAAGAAGTGCTCGATCGCGGCGTAGGCGTCGTAGCCGAGCCGGTCCGCGTTCTCGATCTGCTCGAGCACCTCGCCGTAGAGCCGGTCGTACGACTTGCCCGGCCAACTCTGGACCTCCGTGTAGATGCTGAACCTCATGTCGTCGCCCTCGCTTTCTCGAGATCGGCCACGGGGCGACGCCTCCGTGGCAGGGAGAACTCGCGCCCGCCGGTGAGTCCGGCGGGTCGCAGGATGAGCACCACCGCCATCAGCACGCCGAGCACGATCTCGGCTGTTCCCGACGGGACCGTCAGGTGCCAGCCGAGCACGTCGACGGTGTTCGTCGCGGCCGAGAAGAAGGAGTAGATCCCGTTCAGGACGAGCGTGCCGACGACCGCGCCCAGCAGGCTTCCGGAGCCGCCCACGACGAGCATCGCGAGCGTGATGAACGTCAGATCGAGATAGAGGTTCCCGACCTGGAGCGGCAGCAGGTGCACGTAGATGCCGCCGGCGAAGCCGGCGAGAGCGCCGGAGAGCGTGAAGGCAAGAAGGCGCTGGCGGTAGGTCGAGATCCCGGCCGCAGCGGCCGCCGCGTGATCCTCGCGGGTTGCGCGCAGCATCCGGCCGAAGCGCGTGCGCTGGTAGGCGTAGGCGACGACCACGCAGATGATGGCCGCGACCGCCGCCTGCCAGATCCCGGTCGTCTGCGGCACCGACGAGAACGCGTTCAGGCCCGGCCCGATCGACTGCTCGTAGGTGAGCACGTTGTACGTGATCCCGAGCACCGCGAAGGTCGCGATCCCGGCGGCCAGGCCGGAGAGGCGCATCAGCGCCAAGCCGACGGCCAGCGCAAAGACCGCTCCCACAGCGGCCGCGAGCGCGAGGGACTCGACGTTGCCGACGTTGTGGGTGAGGAGGAAGTGCGAAAGGCCCGGCATCGTGACCTTCTTCTGGCCCTGCGGGACCGTAAGCACCCCGGCCGTCCAGGCGCCGACCGCGACGAAGCTGATCGTCCCGAAGGAGAGGACACCCGAGTTGCCGATGAAGACGTAGAGCGCGACGACGATCGCGACCTTGATGAGGGTGTCGAGGAAGTACGCCTGGAGATAGCTCGAGACCACGAGTCCCAGTAGCGCGGTCGCAAGCACCAGCACGGCCGGCGCGAGCAGCTCCGGGAGCCGGCGAGCCTGTGTCATACGCGCTCCACCGCGGCGCCTCCGCGGGTGAAGAGCCCGTTCGGCCGGACGAGCAGCACGACGATCACCGCGGCGAAGATGAAGCTCGGCAGGTACTGGCTCTGGTTGGAGGGAAGGATCCCGCCCAGCAGCCCGAAGGCGAAGCCGATCGAGAAGCCGCCGAGCGTGGCGGGAATCGGCCGGTTGAGACCGCCGAGGACGACGCCCATCAGCACGTAGACGGTGTCCGACAAGGCGAATGTGCTCGTGATCTGCGGCTGCTCGACGCTGAGCATCACCGCGGCAGTTGCGGCGAGCAGCCCGGAGAGAATGACGGCGCCGCCGATCACGCGGTTTGCGCGGACGCCGAGCATCCGCGCGGTCCGGAAGTCCATCGAGGCCGCGCGCATGTGCAGGCCGACAGGCGTCCGCATGAGCAGGAGCTGGAGCAGCACCAGGCAGCCCGCGGCGGTCGCGATCGCGATGATGGCGATTTTGCGGATGAAGACGCCGTGGATGTCCACCGGCGCTTGCCACACCGCGAGCGATCCGGCCGTCTTGCCGAACGAGCCGAAGGCGATGAGCGCGACGTTCTGGAGGATGAACGCAACGGCGAAGGTCGCGACCAGCATCACCGCCGGCGAGTGCGTCCGCAGCGGGCGGAAGACGAGATGGTCCATGAGGACCGAGAGGGCGAGAACGACGCCGAAGCAGAAGAGGATCGAGAGCCAGTTCGGTAGGCCCCACTGGTCGCCGAAGGCGAGCGCGAAGGCGCCGGCCATCATCAGCTGGCCGTAGGCGAAGTTGACGAGGCGCAGAACGCCGAAGACGAGGCCGATCCCGACCGCCATGAGCGCGTAGATCCCGCCGAGCGCGAGCGCGTCGGCGAAGACCGGCCACGAGAGATTGGCGAAGGCGACGATCATGCGAGGTACGCCGCCACGAGCCGTTCGGTGTCCCCCGCGTCCTTCGGGCCGAGGGTGAGACGAAGCTCGGCGTTGGCGAGCACGTACGACTCGTCCGCGAGCGCGACCGTGCGCTGCGCGCGCTGCTCGACCAGGAGGACGGCGAGGCCGGCGTCTCTGATCTGGGTCAGCGCCTCGAAGACGAGGTCGACGATCTTCGGCGCGAGCCCGAGCGAGGGCTCGTCGAGGAGTAGGACGTCGGGGTCGGAGGCGAGCGCTCGGCCGATTGCCAGCTGCTGCTGCTGCCCGCCCGAGAGCGCGCCCGCGTGACGCGAGCGGAACTCGCGCAGCATCGGAAACAGCTCGTAGGCGCGCTCGATGCCGCCTCCCTCGCGCTGCTTTCGCCTCGCGGCGAGACCGAGGCGAAGGTTCTCCTCCACCGTCAGCTCGCCGAAGATCCGGCGTCCCTCGGGCACGAGCGCGATGCCGCGCCGCGCGATGTCCTCCGGCCGGCGTCCGACGAGCGAGCGGCCGTCGAGCCGCACGTCTCCGCCGCTGATCGGAGCCGAGCCCATGATCGCGTGGAGCGTCGACGACTTCCCGGCGCCGTTCGGGCCGATCAGGCCGACGATCTGGCCGGGCTTCACCTCGAGCGACAGACCGCGAACCGCGTCGACTGCTCCATAGCGAACCGACAGCTTCTCGACTGCCAGAGCGGTCACTCGACCTCCCCGGCCGCCGCGCTCTCGCCGAGGTAGGCGGCCGCGACACCCAGATGGCTGCGGATCTCCTGCGGCGTCCCCACGGTGAGCGTGGTTCCCTGGTCGAGCACGTGGACCCGTTCGCAGACGTCGAGCACGAGGGCGACGTTGTGGTCGACGAGCAGGACGCCCGCGCCTCGGTCGCGCACGGTATTGACCGCAATCGCGAAACGCGGAATCTCCGCCTCGGACAGTCCGGCGGCCGGCTCGTCCATGAGCACGAAGCGCGGATCGGTCGCGAGCGCCCGCGCGACGCCGAGGCGCCGCTCGTCGCCGTGTGACAGGTCCGATGCAGGACGATCCGCGTACTGGGCGAGGCCGAGCAGCCCGAGCAGCTCGTCTGCCCGCCGCTGCGCTTCCCGTCCCGAGGCGCCGACGCCGAGCGCCGAGACCTCGACATTCTCCCGTACGGACAGGGCCCGGAAGGCGTGGCTGTGCTGGAAGGTGCGCGAGAGCCCGTGCCGTCCGCGCCGATGCGCCGACCAGCGCGTCACGTCACGTTCCTCGAGCAGGACGCGACCACTGCTCGGCCGGTCGAATCCGCTGAGGACGTTGACGAGCGTCGATTTCCCGGCGCCGTTCGGCCCGATCAGCCCCACCACCTCGCCCCGGCCCAGCTCGAGCGAGACGTCACGCAGCGCCTCGACGCCCGCAAACGAACGGGAGACGGAGGAGGCCCGGAGCGATGCTCCAGGCCTCCCCTTCTGCTGTTCGTCCCTCGCCAAGCCCTACGAGTCCGGGCTGTTCGGGACCTTCTTGGCGCGGATCAGGCTCTTCTCGATCGGCACGTTGTTGTTGATCTCGATCACGCGGTACTGGCGACCGAAGACCGAGTGCAGCTTCTTCGAGAAGCTGACCTTGCCCGAGATCGTCGGGACGTTGTGGAACTTCTGCATCACAGCGGCGAGCTTCGAGCCGACGAGCGAGCCATGCGCCCGCTTGATCGCCGTGACGACGCCGTCGATCGCCGCCGGGCCGGTGATGAAGCCACCGGTCGCCGCCTTGATCTGGGACGCGAGCTTGTTCACGGCCGGGTTCGGGTCGTGCCCGAACGCGTTCGCGTAGGTCACGTACCAGTAGTTCGTGACCTTCGGATTGAGGCCGCCGACCCAGTACGTTCCGTCGCCCGCCCACGAGTTGAGGATCGGCGCCTTGTTTCCCGCCGTCCGCATGCCCGTGATGAACGGCCCGAGGGACCCGTAGGCGCCCGCGGTGACCGTGACTACGACGTCGGACTTGTGGCCGTTGACGCCGGTCACGGCGTTGCCGACGTTGTTGCCGCCGAAAGCCTGGTCCTGGTACGTCGTCTCGTAGTTGATCTTGCCGCCGAGCTGCTCGAACCGAGCCTTGAAGGCGGTGACGACTGCCTTGAAGTAGACGATCACGGTGTCGGTGGCGAGGTCGGCCGTCTTCCAGCCGTGATTCCAGGCGACCTGGGCCATCGCGGAGCCCTCGTCCTGCGCGACGTTGCCGAAGCTGAAGGCGAGCTTGCCCTTCGAGCCGAACCGCTTCGGCCCCATCTGGTCGGTGCCGATGCACGGCGCGACCGTGAGCAGGCCCTTGTTGATGGCCGGCTGCACGACCGGAGCAGCGAGATCGACGTCGCAGGTCGTGAACATGATGTTCACGCCCTCGCTGATCAGCTTCGCTGCGCACGCACTCGAGTCCGCTGCCTTGTCGCCCTGCGTGTTGCACGTCTTGAGGACGATCTTGCGACCGTCGACGCCCTTCTTGTCGACCTTGGCGATCTCGAGCTTTGCCGCTGCGAGTGCCGGCGCATCGAACGGGTTCATCGGCCCGCCGGAGCTCCCGTCGTACGCCCAACCGATGACGATCGGCTTCTTCGCGGTGGTGGAGTGTGTGCGCGCCGCCGCGGTCGCGGCGAGCACGAGCGCCAACGCGGCGACGATCAAGAGCGCCCACCGCGCCCGCTTGCTTACCCTCATGTCTCTCCTCTCTGGCCCACGGCCGCAGCCGTGACCCTCCTGTTCAGCCAGCACTGGGTGAATGCCTCCCGGCCCCGGCGCGCGAGCTCGGCTGCGTCGAGATCCCAGAGCGAGTCGGGATACGCGTTGCCGAAGGCACCGTTGTCGGAAAAGATCTCGAGGTCGTAGAAGCCCTCCCAGCCCACCTCTGCTAAGACGCCCAGAAGCGCGGGCAAGTCAGCGGCTCCGTCACCTGGCAGGACACGATCCGCCCAGCCGCGCGTCGGCTCCCGCCAGTCGTTCACGTGCACGCCGGCGAGGAGGTGCGCGTAGCGCGGGAGCTCTTCCAGCACGTCGGAGTTCCATAGGTGCCAGACGTCGAACTGGATTCCGATCGCCTTGCTCCCGACCTTGTCGATCAGCTCGGCCGCCTCGCCGAGCGTGGAGATCAACGACCAGCTCTCGACCCCTTCGCGCTGGAACGGCTCGAGCGCGAGCCGCACGCCGGCGCTCTCGGCGTCGCGGGCGAGCGCGCGCAGACCGGCCACGACTATCGCGCGAGCCTCCCCCGGGTCCAGGTCTCCCGCGGGACCGGTGAAGCAGAGCACCGCCGACGGCTCGAACCGCGCGAGCCGGTGCACCGAGGCGCAGAGCGACGCGATCCGCTGCGCGGGATCGGCCGGGCCGGGCAGGAGCGGCAGCGGCAGGATCGACGGGACGGCGGGGACCGCCGTCGCCGAGCCGAGCCCGCTCGCGGCGAGCTGCGCGCGCGCCTCCTCGTCCGATCCGTCGCCGAGCTTCAGCTCCCAGATGCCGATCCCGTCGAACCCGGCATCGGCATACGCGCGCAGGTCGTCGGCGAAGCTCGCGGCGAGCGTGCTCACCTGCGAGATCGAGATCAGCGGCAGTTGCTGAGTGGCCCTCGACACCCGGAACCGTGATCGTTGCACGCATTTGACATCTGATCAAGCGTGCGTCACTCTCGATCTCGTGAAGCCCAGCGTGGAGTCGACGCTGTCGCGGGACGGCGCAGCGGCTCGCCACCCGACGATGGCCGAGGCGGCGCTCGAGCGCCTGCGCGAGGCGATCATCCTCGGCGAGCTGACGCCGGGCACGCCGCTGCGGCTCGAGGACCTCGCCCGCTCGCTCGGGATGAGCATCTCGCCGATCCGCGAGGCGGTGCGCCAACTCGAGGCGCTCGGGCTCGCGGAGCACGTTCCGCACCACGGGGCGAAGGTCGTGGGGCTCGACATCGAGGAGCTGCGCGAGCTCTTCTCGATCCGGCTTGCGCTCGAGACGATGGCCGTCAGGCGCGCGGCCGAGCTTTTCGACGCCGCGGACGAGCGCGCGGCGCGCTCACACCTGGCCGAGCTCGACCGGGCGCGAGGAGCCCGCGACGTGCGCGCCGCGATGCGGGCGCACACGGCGTTCCACTTCACGCTCTACGAGGCTGCGCGCTCGGGCGCGGCTGCTGCGCACGATCCGGCCCGCCTGGGACAGCTGCGAGCGATACAGGCCCGTCCTGCTCGGGAGCCGGGTCGCCGCAGGACCGGCATGCGGAGCTGGACCGAGAGCTCCTCGGCGCCTGCGCCGCCCGCGACTCGGACCGCGCAGCTTCGGCGCTACACGCCCATCTCGAGCTTGCCAGCGACATCTACGAGGTCGAGCTCGCCGGCCGCAGCATCTTCGCGTTCTAGCGCTGCAGGAACCCGCGAGCACGCGCCACCGCCCGCTGTGAGAGCGGCGGCTCGAGGAGCTTGTGCGCCACGAGCGTCCCCGAGCCGGCGCCGAGACCGGGCCCGGGCCAGGTGCTCGCGCCGATCTGCCAGAGCCGCTCGATCGGCGTGGTGTGTCCAGGACTGCGGCCGAACGGGCGCCAGAGGAAGTTCTGGTCGAGCGCGAGCGAGCCGCCGTACGGATCGCCGTGCCGGAGGTTGACGTTCGCGCGCTGCAGGTCGTGCGGCCCGAGCGCGACGCGCTTCAGGATCGAGGACTCGAGGTTCGGGATGTGCCGCGCGAGCCGGGCCTGGATCTGGTCGGCGTACCGCTCGCGAAGCTCGTCCGTCCACTCGCCGCTGCCGACGTACGGGATGCCGGAAGCGTGACCTTTGATGCGCCACGGCAGCTCCTGGAGCTGGATCCAGAGCAGCCCGCGACCCTCGGGCGCCCGCGAGGGGTCGATCGTCAGCGGCTGCCCGACCACGATCGTCGCCTCGGCGGGTAGCAGCCCGCGCTCCGCCTCGTTCACCGCGCGCGAGACGCCGTCGAGGCCCGGCGTGACGTGAACGATCGCCGTCCGGCCGAGCCGCTCGTCGCCGTTCCAGCGCGGCGGCTCGGAGAGCGCGTAGTGGATCTGCATCTCGGAACGGCCGTAACGGAAGCGGCGCGCACCGTCGCGCACCGGCGCGGGCACGTCGGCGTCGGCGAGCAGGCGCTCGTGGAGCTGGGTCGGCGTCACGCTCGCGACGACGGCCTGCGTGGCCTCGATCGTCTCGCCGTCGGTTAGCCGCACGCCGACGGCGCGGCCCGAACGGACGAGCACGCGCTCGACGTCGCGGTCGGTCTCGCAGACGCCGCCGTGGTCGCGAATCAGCTGCACGAGAGAGTCGGCGAGCTTCGCGCCGCCGCCGCGCGGAACCGGCATCCCGCCCTCCTGCACCGCGACCGCGATCACCTGCGTCATGAAGCCGGACGTCGCCTGATCCGGCCCGAGACCGGTGTGCAGCACCCACGGCGCCAGCACGCCGTGAGCACGCTCCGACGCGAACGTCGTCTCGAGCCAGTCCCGGCTCGACTGCAGGACTTCGCCCGAGAACGCGACGGCGCCGGGGCGGCCGAGTCGCCGCACGGCCTTCGCCCCGAGCGCGAATCCCGCCGCCGACCACAGCTCTGTCCCGAGGACGCCGAACGCGAGATCGGCGTTGGGGAAGAAGCGCTCGAGCACGCCGGGCCACTCCGGTCCGAGCTCCTGCGTGTTGCCGTCCGCCGTGCGCAGGAGAAACGCCGCGCCTCCGTCCGGGAACGCGGTCGCCGTGGGCAGCTCCGTGTTGAGGTATTCGAGCCCGCGCGCCGCGAGCTCGTCGCCGAGCTCCGCGTGCGCGGCGCCGCCGACCCAGAGCGGATGCCAGGCGCTGTAGACGTCGTGCAGGAACCCCGGCTCGGTCAGCTCCTCCGTCTTGATCGCGCCGCCGAACCAGTCGTTGCGCTCGAGCACGCAGACGCGCCACTCCGCCCGCGCGAGCAGCGCGGCGCAGGCGAGGGAGTTGACGCCGCTCCCGACGATGATCGCGTCGTACTCAGCCACCGGCGAGCTCCCGCAGCTCGTCGTCGGTGACGAGGCCGCGCTTGCGCGTGCCGAGCTCCTTCACCTGCGCGAGCAGCTCCGGCCAGCGCTCCTCGGGCACGTCGAGGCGGAGCTCGGAGACCTTGATCCGGATCGAGTCGAGCCCGCTCTTCTTGCCGAGCACGATGGCGCGCTCGGCGCCCACGAGCTCGGAGGAATAGGGCTCGATCGAGGGCGGGTCGTGAAACTGGGAGGCGACCGCCCCGGACTCGCGGCGGAAGAGCGTCTCGCCGGTGAGCGGCTTCCAGGGGGCGAGCCCGTAGCCCGACAGCTCCTGGATGCGGACGGCGGTCTCGCGGATCCGGTCGAGGCGGAGATCGGTCTCGACGCCGTAGAGCGCGCGCAGCGCGATCGCGATCTCGCCGAGATCGGCGTTCCCGGCGCGCTCGCCCATCCCGTTGATCGTGCCGTGGATCCAGGTCGCGCCCGCGCGCACGGCCGCGACCGCGGAGGCGGTGGCGACGCCGAAGTCGTTGTGGCCGTGGAAGTGCACGGGCACGTCCCGTCCGACTGTCTCGACGGTCCGCCCCACCAGCTCGGCGACGGCCTCCGGCGACGCGATGCCGAGTGTGTCGACGACGACGACCTCGCGCGCGCCCGCCTCGACGGCGCTCGAGTACACGCGCTCGTAGAAGTCCGGTGCGGCGCGCGTCGAGTCGACACCGAAGAACGCCGCCCGGATGCCGTGCTCCGACGCAAAGCGCATCGCAGCAGTGATCCGGCCGAGCATCTTCTCGCGCGAGACGCCGATTGCCTCGAGCTTGAGATCCGAGATCGGCGACTCGATCACCGACGCCTTGACGCCGAGCTCGACGAGGAGCTCGAGGTCGGCGGGCACCGCGCGCGAGAAACCCCAGACCTCGGCGCCGAGACCCGCGCCGGCGATCAGCTCGACGGCGCGCCGGTCGTCCTCGGAGACGCGCGGGAACCCCGCCTCGATCCGCTCGATGCCGAGGCCGTCGAGCAGCCGCGCGATCTCGAGCTTGTCCTCCGGCGACAGGACGACGCCGACGGTCTGCTCACCGTCGCGCAGAGTCGTGTCGTACAGGCCGACGCGGCCGCCGACGCGGTAGGCGTCGTTGAGCGAGCCGGTCCAGATCAGGTCGGACACGGAACCACTCCGTCCGGGAACGAGGAGAGCTTCTCGACGCCGTCGCTCGTGACGAGGAAGTTGTCCTCGACCCGCAGCCCGCCGCCGCCCGGCCAGTACACGCCGGGCTCGACTGCGAGCACCATCCCCTCTGCGAACTCGCCGCCGCCCGCCTGGTGCGGATAGGGCGGCTCATGTGCCCGCGCGCCCACGCCGTGGCAAATCGGGTGCGTCGGCTGGCCCGGGTAGCCGGCCTCGTGCAGCTGCTCCCGGATCTGCCGGTCGAGCGCGGCCATCGAGGCGCCCGGCCGGATGGAGTCGAGCGCGGCCGTGTACACGCCCATGAGCATCGCCTCGACCTCCGCGTAATCCGGCTTCAGCTCGCCGATCACGAGATTCTTGGTGTGGTCGGCCCAGTAGCCGTCGGCACAGACCCAGATCTCGAACAGGACGGGCTCGCCTTCGACGACCGGCAGGTCTCCTGTCGCAGTGAAGGTCTTGATCCCACGGCCGGCCCAGACGAGCGAGAACGGGAGCGCGAGCTCGACCTTGCCGCCGCCCCAGCCCGTGCCTTCGCCGTGCACGAAGCCCTGCCACAGCGCGGCCGCCTCCGCCTCCTTCAGCCCGGGCGCGAGCCGCGCACGGACGTGCTCCATGGCCGCCGCCGCGATCTCGTTCGCGAGCCGCAGCCGCTCGAGCTCCTGCTCGGTCTTGAGCGAGCGAGCGCGGACGAGGAGCGGTGTCGCGTCGGCCGCCTCGGGAAAGGCATCGAACCACGCCGCGGTGAACGTGGTGGGCTCGCCGACCATCCGGTCGGAAGCCTGGGTGCCCAGCGAGAGCTCGAGCCCGACGCGCTCGTAGTCGCGCGCGACCGAGACCGCCGTGTCGAGGGTGCGCGCGAGCGGCGGACGCGGGTCCTCAGGGTCGTAGCCGCGGATCAGGCGCACCTCCTCGGTCCACGACATGCGCGCCGCGTCCTCCTCCGACGCCTCGATCGTGATCAGCACCGGCTCGCCTTCGCGTGGGAAGACGCAGGCGTCGTAGCCCTTCATCCCCCAGAAGTTCGTCAGGTAGAGGACGTTGTCGGGCGCGCGGACGACGAGCGCGTCGAGCTCCGCCTCGGCCATCAGCGCGCGGACGCGATCGAGCTTCGCATCGTCCTTGGGCCACGCCATCAGTCGCCCCAGGGGCGGATGCGAGGCGGCGCCGGCTCGCCGTGGCCTTGCTGCCACGAGATCACCGGATTGCGCAGCACGCCGATTCCCTCGATCTGCGCCTCGACCACGTCCCCCGGCTTGAGGTAGAGCAGAGCGCGCTCCTCCTCCGACTTGAAGCCGGCGACTCCCGCGACCGTGCCGGTCGAGAGCACGTCACCCGCGCTGTAGCCGAGCGCCGAGAAGTTGCTCAGGATCTGCGGGATCGTGACGCTCATGCGGCTCGAGTGCGACTCCTGCCGCTGCTCGCCGTTGACGCGCAGCTCCATCGCGAGGTCGTGCGGATCGGGGATCTCGTCGGGCGTCACGATCCAGGGCCCGAGCGGGCAGAACGTGTCGATCGCCTTGCAGAAGCTGAACACGCCCGAGCGCATCTCGCCGCGCTGGATGTCGCGGGCGGTGATGTCGTTGAAGATCACGTAGCCGCCGATGTAGTCCTCCCCCTCCTCGGGCGAGAACCACTTGCCGGCCTTCTTCAGGACGACCGCGAGCTCGAGCTCGTAGTCGAGCTCTTCGGTGAGGTGCTCCGGATAGATGATCGGCTCGTCGGGGCCGATGATCGCGTCGACGTTCTGGAAGAAGTTGATCCACGGCGCGATCCGGTGCGACCAGTCGACGTTCTTCGACTCCTCCTCGTGCTCGCGGAAGTTGCCCGCGGTGTGGAAGAACTTCTTCGGCAGGATCGGCGCGCGCAGCGTCGCGTCCTCGAGAGGCGTCCGCTCGCCGGTCTCGTCGGCGCCGCCGCGCTCGAACCAGGCACGCATGGTGGGTACGTCGAGCCGGACGATCTCCTCGCCGTCGAGGTATCCGACCTTTCCGTCGTCGTAGGTGACGAGCCTCATGCTCGCACCTGGCTCTTCGAGCCACGGCCAGGTGTCAGACACCCAACATGTCCCGAGGGGCCATGGCCAGCGCGCAACGATGCGGCCTTGCGCGGAGGGACACAGCCACTGGAGCCACCGTCCGGTGTCAGACACCGGACGTGTCCGTTTGCGGCCTGGCCGTCGTCGTACGCGAGGAGGGTCATCGGCGGCCACACCCCACTTGCTCGTATGCGTCGTGGATCCAGCCCGCGAACTCGTCGTCGATCGACGAGACGCGGAAGTGATGGACGAAGAGGTCCTTCTGGTACGGAGAGACGCTCCGGATGCGCGGATCGTCGACCTGGTACGTGACGTCGAAGTACCCGACCAGCTCGTCTCCCCTCGGTCGCGCGCCGGCGAACCCGCGCTTCGGCCCTTTGAACGTCACCGTCGTCTTGGCGACCGAGAGCGAATGCTCACCGCAGCGAGCGACGAGGTCGGCAAAGCGGTGCCAGAGCGCGCAGCCGGCCTCGCTCCCGGCCTCGAGATGCCGCTCGACGGTCCACTCGGAGAGGGGCCACTCAGGCGACGCCACAGATCTCCATCGCGACACGTGCGTACACCTCCGCGGTCTTCACGAGCCCGTCGATCTCGAGGTTCTCGCCCAACTCGACGTCCATCAGCCCGGTCGAGGTGCCGTAGTTGACGGTCGGCACGCCGTACCGCGTCAGCGCAGACGCGTCGCTGAACCAGCGGGTCACGTCGCGCCCCGGCGCCTCGCCCCAGACCTCGGCGTGCACCTTGTCGATCGCGGCGACGAGCTCGTGCCCCTCCTCGATCTCCGCGCCCGGCGCGGTGACGAAGACCTCGCCCTCGACGCCGTACGCGGGGAAGCGCTCGCCGAGGCCGCGCACCATGTCGAGCACCTCGCCCCGGGCAACTCCCATTGGCTTCGTCGGCGGCACGCGCACGTCGAGGAACAGATCCGTGTGGTGCGGGGTGCGCGAGGCACGCCAGCCGAAGCCGCCTTCGACCGCGCCGACATTGACGATCGCCTTCGCGCCCCGGTACCCGTTCGCCGGGTCGTCCTCCCAGGTCGGGATCCACTCGAGAATCGCGTCGAGCACCTCACGCGCGCGCAGGATCGAGTTGCGATCGCGTCGGCCCTCGCTGAATGCCGTGTGGATGAAGTCGCCGTGCACGCGGATGCGAAGCCAGAGCGCGCCGAAGTGACCGAGCACCACCTTGCCCTCGGTCGGCTCGCCGAGCAGGCACATGTCCGCGACGCCGCCGTGCGAGACGAGATAACGCGTGCCGGCCGCATAGCCGCGGTACTGCGCACCCTGCGCGTCGCCCTGCTGCGTCTTCTCGATCTCCCCGCAGACCGCCGCGATCAGGACGTCTCCACGCAGCCGGACACCGGCGTCCTGCAGCGCGCGCACCGCCTCGACGTAGCACGCGACCGCGCCCTTCATGTTCGAGATGCCGAGTCCGTAGAGCCGGCCGTCGCGCTCGAACGCCTGCGGCTGGAAGCCGGGAACGCTGCGCAGCCACGGCTCGCGGCCGGAGTACGAGGTGTCGAGGTGACCGTTGAACATGAGCGACTTCCCGCCCCCCGCGCCGGGCCAGATGCCGAGCGCGTTCGCGCGTCCCTCCTCGACCTGCTGCCACTGCACCTGCAGGCCGATCGACTCGTACAGCTCGACCATCAGGCGCGCCGCCGCCTCCTCGTCGCCGGTGAAGCTCGGCACGCCGACGAGGCGCGACACGGTCTCGACGAGCCGGTCGCGGTCGACGCTCACTGCGCTTACGCCCATGCCGCGTACCCGCCGATCAGGTCGCCGGCGTCCACTCCGAGCTCGACGAGCTGCGCGGCCGCCAGCGACGAGGACTCGCCGTGAGCGCAGACGAGGCAGATCCGCCGGCCCGCGAGCTCCTCGTCTCGCCATTCCGACGTCTGGTCGGCGCGCCACGGCAGGACCGAGTACGGGATGTACTTCGAACTGGGGATGTCGCCGCTGCGCTCCCGCTCGTCGGGCGGCCGGGTGTCGATGACGAGCAGGTCCGGATCGGCGCGCACCTCGTCGGGCGTGTAGCGCCGGATCCGCGAGCGCGCGTCCGCGACCAGGGTGTCTATCCGCGACGGAATTGCGGCAGCACCTTCTCCCCGAAGAGCCGGATCTGCTCGTGTCGGTCGGCTCCCCAGAGCTCGAGCATCACGTGGCTGCAGCCGGCGTCGCGATACTCCTCGATCGCCTCGATGCAGTCGGCCGGCGTGCCCGCGATGGGCCGGCACTTGTCAAGGAGCGCGTCCGAGACCTCGGCCTTCGCGGCGAGGCGGCCTCCGCGCTCCATCGCCTCGGCGACGGGCCTGATCTCGTCCTGCTCGATCCCGGCCAGCTCGAGCAGCGTGTCGGCGGCGCCCTGGATGTTCTGCACCTTGTTCGCGAGGTACATGCCCGCGATCTCGCGCGCGCCGTCGCGGCCGGCGTCGCGGTCGTCGGCGTGGATCGACGCGACGACGGTGCAGCCGACATCGATCTCGTCGCCGACGTTGCCGCGCGTGTAGCGGACGAAGCCGGGCGTCGTGATCGAGGGCGTGAGGCAGCCGTCGGCGATCTCGCCCGACAGCTGCTGCATCTTCGGCGCAGTCGCGGCGACGTAGACGGGCGGCACCTCGCGCGGCGCGTGCGCATCCGCGGCCATCGCCGGGACGTCGGCACTCCACGTGTCGCCGTCGTAGTCGAAGCGCTCGCCCGAGAGAACACCGCGCACGATCGTGACCGCGTCTCGCATCGGCCCGAGCGTCTTCTTCGTCTGCGACTTCGTGTTGTTGAGGAAGATCTTCGAGGTCCCGAAGCCGAGGATGAAGCGCCCCGGTCCGGCCGCCTCCTGCACGACACGAGCGTCCATTGCCGCCTGCACGGGATGGCGGGTCGAGGCGGCGATGATCCCCCAGCCGATCGTGAGGCGCCCCGTCTGGTGTGCCATGAGCGCGGCGACGCCGGTCGACGAGCGGGCCTCCATGCCGTGCTTGCGCCACCACGGATAGGCCTCGGCGAGCCAGATCGTGTCCAGGCCCGCCTCTTCCATCGCGCGCGCCGAGGCGAGCATCTCCTCGAGCGGCTCCATCGTGAGCTGCATGACGCCGAACCTGAGCGGAGGCGCCATTAACCGCTCTTCCCCAACGCCTCCTGCACCTGCGTGTCCAGCGCCGCGAGCACGTGTTGCACCTGCTGGTTCACGATCGGCTGGAGCACGCGCTGGCCCATCGAGCCGACCGGCCCGAGGATCTTCACCTCGGCGCTCCAAGCCATCGAGGTCGCGCCCGCGTCCGGTTCGGAAAGCGTGAACGACGTCTCCATGTTCATGATCGCGCCGACGCCGTTGCCCTTGATCGCCATCTTCGCGAAGTCGGGCTCACGCTCCTCGACCTTCTGCATGTCGACCTTCATCTTCAGGCCGCCGAGGCCGAGCGGGATCTTCACGTTCGCCGTCCAGTGACGGTCGTCGTGGACGTCGAAGCTCTCGACGCCCGGCATCGTCTTGGCCATCGCCGCGGGGTCGTTCATCACGCGCCAGACGACGTCGCGGGGCGCCTGGAAGTCGCGCTCGCCCGAGACGTTCATCGGCCAGCCTCGGCTGGTCGATGAACGAGTGGAGGGGGTGTGGGGGAACCGGGAGGTTCCCCCACACGAGACGAAAGAAGGGGGCAACGTAGGGGAAACATGGTTTCCCCCACGGGGAGCGAGCCGAAGGTGAGCGACGTTCATGCCTGCGCCTCCTGCAGCAGCCGCCAGACGCGCTGGTACGGGTTGTGGCTGTCGGTCACGACCTGTCCGGTCGCGTCCTGGATCGCCGCGCAGACGGCGTGGATGCCGGCTCCGCCGCCCTCGCCCATGCCTTTCGTGCCGAGCGGGGTGAACGGCGACGGGCTCTCGGTCGCGCCGGTCGCGAGCGGCGGCATGTCGAGCGCATGCGGCACGTGGTAGTCGTAGAAGTTGGGCGTCAACAGGTTTCCGTCCTCGTCGTATTCGAAGGTCTCGTGCACCGCGGCGCCGATCGCCTGCGCGGTCGCACCCATCACCTGGCCCTCGACGATCTGCGGGTTGATCCGCTTGCCGCAGTCGTCGACGGCGGCGTAGTCGACGATCTCGTACGCGCCGGTCTCGGGGTCGATCTCGACGACCGCGACATGGATCTGGGTGGCGTACGTGAGCGTGAGGTTGCCGAACTTCTTCTCGACGTCCGGCACCTCGAACGGCGGCCGGTAGACGTAGCGGCAATTGAGCGTGACGTCGAGGTCTTCCGGTAGGCCGGCGTTGTTCGCGTTGATGATCGCGCCGCAGGCCATGAAGGGGAGAAACGCGTCGGGGCTCTCCTTGATCCGCACGCCGCCGTCGGCCAGCTCGAGCGCCTCGGGCGGCACGCCGCCGAAGACGGCGCCCGCGAGCTTCTTGATCTCGGCCGCGAGCATGTCGGTCGCGCCCTTGACGGCGCTCAAGCCGGTGACCGCGAACTGGCTCGCGTACGTCCCCGAGAAGCCGGCATGCGAGTTCCAGTAGCTGTCGTGGCCGGCGCGCACGTGCACGTCGTCGACCGAGCAGTTGAGGATGTCGGCGACGACCTGAGCCGCAGTCGTCTCGTGGCCCTGCCCCTGCGGCGTCGTGCCGAGCGTGACCACGATCTCGCCGAAGATGTCGAGCTTGACGGTCGCGACCTCGTTGTTGCCCGAGAACTGCAGCTCCGGGTTGATCAGCCGCGACTGGCCGAAGTTGTTCGTGCCCGAGTCGAGGGTCGAGCCGATCCCGACGCCGAGCACCTTGCCGCGCCCCTTGGCTTCCGCCTTCCGGGCCGGGATCGAGTCCCAGTCGATCAGCTCGAGCGCAAGATCGAGCATCGCGGCGTAGTCGCCGGAGTCGTAGACGCAGCCGTTCGGCGTCTCGTACGGCATGTCCTCGGCACGGATGTAGTTCTTCTTCCGCACCTCGACCGGGTCGAGGCCCAGCTCGTGCGCGACGATGTCGATCACGCGCTCGGTGAACCAGAGGTGCTGCATGCGCGAGTAACCGCGGTTCGGCGAGACGGGCGCCTTGTTCGTCGCGACCTGCGTGAACTCGAGCTCGATGTGGCGCCAGCGGTACATCCCCGGCGTCACCTGCGCCCAGATCACGCCGCCGAGCGGCTCGTAGCGCAACCAGGCGCCGGCATCGTCGAGCGCCTTCGTGCGGAAGCCGAGCAGCGTCCCGTCGTCGTTGACCGCGACCTCGGTGTCCTGGAACCAGCGCTCGTTCCCGTGCGACATCGAGAGGTGGAAGTCGGTGCGCCACTCCGTCCACTGCACCGGCCGGTTGAGCTTGCGCGCCAGCAGACAGCAGACCACGAGCTGCGGGTGCGACGTGATCTTGTTGCCGAAGCCGCCGCCGATGTCCTGCGTGACGAAGCGGAGCTTGTCGAGCCCCACCTTCATCGCCGGCCCCATCATGATCGCGGCGAAACCGGGGAACTGGTTGTTCGTGTGGATCGTCCACTGCCCGACGCCGCGATTGAACTCGACGAGCGCGCCGTCGCATTCGAGCGGCGTCGAGTTGAAGCGGTGGAAGTGGAGCTCGGGGATCTTGATCACGCGGTCGGCCTCGGCGAAGGCGGCGTCGAGATCGCCCCACGAGTAGAGCCCCGTCCACATCAGGTTCCCGCCGGCGTCGTCGTGCAGCACCGCCGTGTCGGAGTCCTGCGCCGTGCGCGCGTCAACGACCACGTCGAGTGGCTCGTACTCCACCTCGACCAGCTCGGAGGCGTCGCGCGCGAGCTCGCGCGTCTCGGCGACGACCGCGACGACCGCCTCGCCGACAAAGCGCACCTTGCCGACTGCGAGCGCGAAGTCCTTGATGTTCGCGCCCGGCACGCTCGAGATCTGGAAGAACGGATCGGTGAGGGCTGCGACCTCTTCGCCGGTCAGCGTCCCGTAGACGCCGTCGATCGCCTCGGCCGCCGAGACGTCGACGCGCGTGATGTGAGCATGCGCGTACGGGCTGCGCACGAAATGGAGGTAGCCCATGCCGTGCCGTTTGATGTCGTCGACGAAGACGCCCTCGCCCTGCAGGAGCCGCTTGTCCTCCTTGCGCTTGACGCTCTGGCCGCCCCAGCCCTTCTGCACCTCGACCTGCTCGGGAGCGATCGTCGTCTCGGTCACTTCGCCACCGACTGCACGGCCTCGACGATGTTCCAGTAGCCGGTGCAGCGGCAGATGTTGCCCTGCAGCGCCTTCTTGACCTCGTCCTCGGACGGGCTCGGGTTCTCGCGCAGGAGCGCGGTCGCGCTCATCAGTATCCCCGGCGTGCAGTAGCCGCACTGGAGCGCGTGGTGCTCGTTGAACGCCTGCTGCAGCGGCGTCAGCTCGCCGTCTTCGCTGAGCCCCTCGACGGTCTCGATGCTCGAGCCGTTGGCCTGAACCGCGAGCAGCATGCAGCTCTTCACGAGCACGCCGTCGTAGATCACCGAGCAGGCGCCGCAGTTGCCGGTGTCGCAGCCGATGTGGCTGCCCGTGAGATCGAGATCGTCGCGCAGGAAGTGGATCAGGAGCTTGCGCGGCTCGACGTCGCGCTCGTAGGTCGTCCCGTTGACGGTGACCGTGACGTCCATCAGCGCGTCGAGGCCTCCGTTGCGGCGCGCTCGGCGAGCACGGTGGCGAGATGGACGCGGTACTCGCTCGAGGCGTGGACGTCGGACGGGGGCATCAGGTCGGCCGCGCGCACCGCAGCGGCGACGCCGTCGGGCGAATCGACCGTGAGCAGCACCGGCACCGCGTCGATGCACCCGAGCGCGACGCGCACGCTGCCGTTGACGGTGGCGGCGGCGTTGCAGATGCACGTCCCGTCGGCGCCGAGCGTGACCGCGGCGAACCCGTCCTTCCTGCCCGCGGGGATCGTGATCCGCGCCAGCAGCTCGCCCGGCCCGACCGCGGTGAGGTAGACGCCGAGGAAGAACTCCTCCGCCGAGACCTCGCGTTCGCCGCCGGGGCCCACGATCGTCATCCGTGCGCCGACCGAGACCATCAGCGGCGGCAGATGGTTGGTCGGGTCGTTCGAGCAGACGTTGCCGCCGATCGTGCCGCGATTTCGCACCTGGACGTCGGCGATCGTCGCGCATACCTCCCCGAGGATCGGCCGCGCCTTCGCCTCGGCCGAGGCCATGAGCTCCGAGTACGTGGTCATGGCTCCGATCGTCAGCGTCCCGTCGCCGGCGAGCTCGATCCCCTTCAGGTCGTCGAGGCCGTTCAGGTCGATGAGCATGTCCGGCGACGCAGCGCGCGCCTTCATCACGTTGACGATCGTCTGCCCGCCGGCGAGCGCGCGGGCGCCGTCGTTGGCGCCCAGCAGCTCCAGCGCCTCCGCCACGGATCCGGGTTTTGCGTACTCGACCTCGCGCAGCAGCATCGCTGCGATCCTACGCGTGGATGCGAGTGCCCGTCTCGCGAAGCGGCCCGCCCGACCGACCGGCACGCACCGCGAGGATCTCGGCGAGGATCGAGACGGCCGTCTCTTCGGGCGAGGCGGCGCCGAGGTCCAGGCCGGCCGGCCCCCGCACGCGGTCCAGGTCTTCCTCCGCCACGCCTTCCTCGAGGAGCAGCCCGCGCCGCCGCTCCTGGTTCCTGCGCGAGCCGAGCCAGCCGAGATACGTCGCTTCGGTCGCGAGCACGCCGCGGACGACGGGGAGATCGAACTTGTCGTCGTGGGTGAGGACGACAACCGCGGTCGCCGCATCGGGCGCCACGTGCTCGAGCGCCTCCTCCGGCCACAGCACGAGGATCTCGTCCGCGCTCGGGAGCCGCTCCGGCGTCGCGAAGCGAGGCCGTGCGTCGGCCACGATCGTGCGCCAGCCGAGCAGCTTTGCGCCCGCGCAGAGCGCCTCGGCGGTGTCGGCTGCCCCGTAGACGAAGAGGCGCGGCGGCGGGACGCTCACGTCGGCGAAGACCGTTCGGCCTTCGAGCTCGAACACGTGGCTGCGGCCGCGACGGCGTGCCGTCTGCTCGAGCTCCGGATCGTCGAGCTTCTCGCCGACGCCGTCGCCTGCGACGACCGTGAGCACCACGTCCGAGCCTCGGCCCGCATACGGCTCGACGAACACGTCGATTTCGCCGCCGCACGGCAGGCCCACCCCGAACGCCATCTCGTCGGTGATCCCGTAGGTGACGAGGCGCGGCTCCCCGCCGGCGAGCACTTCCTGCGCGGCCAGGATCACGTCGCTCTCGACGCAGCCGTTCGAGACGGAGCCCTCGATGCTCCCATCCGCGCGCACGATGAGCTTCGACCCCACGGGCCGCGGAGCGGAGCTTCGGGTCGCAACGACGGTTGCGACGGCGGCCTGCTGCTGCGTTTCGGCCATCTCGCTCAATCTAGTCGTGCCGAGCAGCGCAACCGGCCGCGTCCACTCCAGACACGTCAGGTGTCTGACACCCGACGTGGCTCGTGGGGACGTGCCTCTCGTAGGCGTGGCGAGCGTTCATTTCGCACTGCTGCGGCCGTTCGCCTCTGTCAGACGTGCCTACCGCGGACGTGTCAGGTGTCTGACACCTAGACGTGGCCCTTCCGGGCAGGTCGAGTGCGCCGCGGCTTGAGAGCTGCGGTTCAGCGCCCGAGGTAGGCCTTGCGGAGATCCTCGTGCTCGCGGAGCTCTGCGGCCGGGCCTTCCAGGACGAGCCGGCCGGTCGAGAGGACGTAGCCACGGTCGGCGATCGAAAGCGAGACGTTCGCGTTCTGCTCCACGACCAGGATCGCGGTGCCCGACTCGTGCACCTGCTTGATGATCTCGAAGTTCCGCTCGACGAGGATCGGCGCGAGCCCCATCGACGGCTCGTCCATCAGCAGCAGCTTCGGCTTCGACATGAGCGCCCGCCCCATGGCGACCATCTGCTGCTCGCCGCCCGACATCGTTCCCGCCAGCTGCGAGCGCCGCTCGTAAAGGAGCGGGAAGAGGTCGTAGACGCGGTCGAAGTCCTCCTTCGCTCCCTTGCCGCGGAGGTACGCGCCCATCTCGAGGTTGTCGAGCACCGTCATCGGCCCGAACAGCCGCCGGTTCTCGGGGACGATCGCGATGCCCTTGCCGATCCGGTAGCTCGTCGAGCGGGAGGTGACATCCTCGCCTGCGAAGTACACGGCCCCGTTCCGCGGCTGCACGATCCCGAGGACGGTTTTCAGGGTGGTCGACTTCCCGGACGCGTTGCCGCCGAGCAGGCACACGAGCTCGCCGGCATGCACCTCGATGCTCAGGCCCTGGAGGATGTGGATCTGCCCGTAGTACGTGTCGACGGAGTCGAGCCGCAGCAACGGCTCGGTCGCAGCACCGTTCTCGTTGCCGCTCGCCTCGCTCACTTCGTCGTCGCCTTCGTCCCGAGATACGCCTCGACGACCCGCGGATCGGTGGCGACCGCGTCGAACGAGCCCTCGGCGATCTTGAGGCCATGGTCGAGCGCGACGACCCGGTCCGAGATGCCCTCGACCACGTGCATGTCGTGCTCGATCAGGAGGATCGTGTAGCCGCCCTCGTCCCGCAGCTGCCCGATCAGCTCCGTGATCTCGTGCGTCTCGGTCGGGTTCATGCCGGCAGCGGGCTCGTCGAGCAGGAGGATCTTCGGCTCAGTCGCCATCGCACGCGCGATCTCGAGACGCCGCCGGTTCGCATACGACAGCGAGTACGCCGGCTGGTTCCAGCGGTAGCCCATCAGGCGCTGCCCGAAGAAGGTGAGCTTCTCCTCTGCCCGCGCCCTGATCTCCTTCTCCTCGCGGCGCATCGCAGGAGTGCGGAGCATCGCGCGCACGACGTCCACCTTCGTCCGCCCGTACTGCGACGCCATGACGTTCTCGATCACGCTCATGTTGAGAAAGAGCCGCAAGGTCTGGAACGTTCGGGCGACCCCCGCCGGGTGATCTGGTTCGGCGGCAGACCGACGAGGCTCTCGCCCCCGAGAAGGATCTCTCCCGCGTCGGGCCGGTAGATCCCGGTGATCAGGTTGAACAGCGTCGTCTTGCCGGCGCCGTTCGGGCCGATCACGCTGACGATCTCCGACTGGTTGACGACGAGGTCGAGGTCGTCGATCACCTTCAACCCGCCAAACGACATCGAGAGCTTGTTGAGCTCGAGCAGCGGAGTCGGTGTGGTGGGCTCCGGAGCGGCGGCCATCAGACGATCTCCACTGTCGCCTGCCCGAGAAGCCCCTGCGGCCGCGTGACCATCAAGCCGACCAGCATCGCTCCGAAGAGGATCAACGCAGTCACCCCCGGGTTTTCGCTGAGCACGTTCTCCCACACGACGGCGGTGAGATAGAGCGTCGGCCCAAGCGCAATGATGCGCCACCATCCCTTGAGGCTTGCGACGAGCACGATCGCCACCACGAGTGCGATGTAGAGGATGTTGTTGACGTTCCCGTGGCTCACCTTCGGGATGACGACCCAGTGCGAGAGCCAGCCCGCACCAGCGATCGTCTTGCCGGACGTCCACGCCGACCCGGCCCATGCACCGACCACGGCATGCGCGATGAACCCGCTCGCGATCGTCCCCACGAAGACGACCACGGCCTTGTACCACGGCTTCAGCAGCGCGATCAGGAGGATGATCACGCCGTAGAAGAGCCAGCGTTTGAATCCGGGATGGTCCGTCTGCGGCTCGAGGAACACGAACACGCAGTTGATGATGATCGCCCCGACGACGACTCCGGCGATGCTGCCGAGGCCCCCGAGGATGATGACCGCGTAGATCGTGATCAGCAGCCCGATGCTGAAGTTGGTCGACACGGTGGCCGTGAGGATCGCCGCGTAGATCGCGCCGAAGAGTCCGGCCACCGCCCAGCTGAAGATGAACGCGGAGATCTTCAGCCTGTTGACGGGCATGCTCATCACCTCTGCGGCGAGCGGGTCTTCCCGCGACGCCCGCCAGGCGCGCCCCGTACGCGACTGGTTGGCGAGATAGAGAGCCGCCGCGACCACGGCGACCGCGCCGAGCAGGAAGAAGTACAGCCCCTTCGTGGAGGTGATCTCTGTGGCCGAAGAACGTCAGCGGGTCCAGCTGTGGGATCCCGTTGGCGCCTCCCGTCAAGCCCTTCCCGAAGATCGTCGGGTTGGCCACGTTCGCGAACACCAGGAACGCCTCCGCGAAGAACAGGGTGACGATCGCCAGGTAGTCACCGAGCAGCCGGCGCGCCGAGAAACCCAAGATCGCCGCCGGGATCATCGCCACGCCCATTGCGATCGGGAGCACCACCTCGGCGGGCCAGTGGATCCCGTAATAGCCCGACGAGAGGATCGCATAGGTGTAAGCGCCGATACCCAAGGCCGCCACGTAGCCGAGATCGAGTAGGCCCGCCCAGCCGACGTCGACGTTGAGCCCGAGCCCGAAGCCGATGAAGAGGAGCGTGAACAGCCCGAAGTTGAAGAGATCGCCTTCGCTCGTGAGGAGCCAGAAGGGCAGGCTCGCGGCGATCGCCGACGAAGGCGAGCAGCTTGACCGCGTCAGGGATGGACTCCCAGGTTCGGGTGAACCAGCCGAGCAGTCCGCCTCGGCCGCTGCGGCCCTCGTGCGACGCGACCCAGGAGTCGACGCCGACCTGCGCGCCCGACTCCGGCTCGGAAGGCGGTTCGGGCGCTGCTGGAGTGTCGGGTCTGTCGCTCATACCTTCTGGATGGCCCGGGAGCCGAGTAGTCCGTTCGGACGGATGATCAGGAAGCCGATGAGAATGCCGAACACGACGATCTCCGCCCACTGTCCCCCGACGTAGCCGGTCGAGAACGCCTGGAAGAGCCCGACCAGGAGACCGCCGAGCATGGCGCCTGGGATGCTGCCGATCCCACCGACCACAGCGGCGGTGAACGCCAGCAGGCCGTACTGGAAGCCGAGGAAGAAGTAGGTGTCGCCGATGTACAGGCCGTACATCACGCCGGCCGCGCCGGCGAGCACGGAGCCGATGAAGAAGGTCATCGAGATGACCCGGTCGACGTCGATCCCCATCATCGCGGCGGCTTCCCGGTCGAAGGCAACGGCCCGCATCGCCTTTCCGAACCGGGTGCGATAGACGAGCCAGACGAGCACCACCATCAGCGCGACGGCCGTCAGGACCACGAGCGTGTGGACGACCGTGAAGGGGATGTGGTCAACGTGGAAGACAGGGTTGAGCAGCGGCCCGAACTGGCCGTTCTTCCCGCCGAGGTAATAGCCCTGATAGAGAACGTGGGCGGAGTTGGTGAGGAGCTGCACGCTGCTCTCGAGGAAGAACAGCACGCCCAGCGCGCTGATGAGCGGCGCGATCCTCGGTGCGTTGCGCAGCGGCTTGTAGGCGACGCGCTCGATCGCCACGCCCAGGAAGCCCGAGCCGACCATGGCGACGGCGAACATCAGGATGATGAGCGGGACGATCGGGATGGTGGGCGAAAGCGCTCCGCCGAAGGCGACCAGGACTCCGTAGCCGATGAACGCTCCCACCATGTAGATGTCGCCGTGGGCGAAGTTCAGGAGCTTCAGGATCCCGTACACCATCGTGTAGCCGAGGGCGATGAGCGCGAGGAGGCTGCCGCTGACGATCCCGTTGCGCAGCAGGGTCCAGAAGCCTTCCCATCCGAGCGATCGGATCTGGTCGTAGATGTTGAAGAGAAGAAGGTGCACGGGGAGCGCGTACTTTCTCACAGATAGACGAACGGCCCGCACGAGCGGGCCGTTCGCTTGGATCGGTGCTGTCGGTTACCCGACGCGCTGGTACGTGCCGTTCTTCGCGATCTTGAAGATCCCGAATGCGGACGCGCCGCCCAGGTCGCCGGGACCCTGGAACTTGGCGTGGTTCGACTTCAGGAACGCCACCGGGAAGCCGAGCAGCGAAACGGTCTTGCTCAGCTTGACCTTGGCCACGTCCTTGCGGATAGCATCCCGCGTCGTCTTGCCGTGGCCGGCCTTGCACGCCTTCTGGATCGCGGTCGCGTTGACCATGACCGAGGTGTAGGTCGGGAGCCCGAACATCTCCGGTTGGCCGTTGTGCGACTTCTTGAACTTCGCGAAGCCGCCGGACTTGGTGTCAGCCGGGAAGCCGGATACGTAGCTGCCGGCGCCCTTGAACGTGCTCGGGTCGTCGGTGCCATCCGAACCCATGATGACCTGGTTCTTGCCGTTCGCCCGCATCTGCGTGAAGAACTGCTGCGCCATGGCGGGAACCTGCCACGGGATGTAGACGAGCTGCGTGCCACCCGGGATCGCAGCGATGACCGAGTTGTAGTCAGGGTTCTGCTGGCTGATGTGGTCCGTGGTCACGGTTGCCCCATCGGCCTGCAGGTCGGCCTTGACCTGCGCCGAGAGACCCTGGCTGTATGCCTCTTCGTCGTCGATGATCCGGACGTTCGTCTTCTTCAGCTTCTTGTGGATGAACGTCGCGACGTTGTCACCCTGCTGGCCGTCGTTCGGCACCGTGCGGAAGAAGTAGCCGGGCGTGGTCTCACGGGGAGTGCCCGCCGAGCCGCGCGTCAACGCGACGCGGGTCTCGGAGCCCGACACGGGCCCGAGGCCCGCGCCCTTCCACACGGAGGCAGTGTCCTCCATCTCCTGGCTACCAGCGGGGCCGGTGACCGCGAGGATCTTCTTGTTCGACGCGAATGCATGCGCCACCTGAACTGCCTGCGGGTTGTTGCCCGCGAGCTGCGTGTCGCCGGGAACGAAGGCGAGCTTCAGCTTGTGGCTCTTGTTCCACGTCTTCTTCGCGAAGTTCGCCCAGTCCCACTGCGGGCCGCCAAGCGAGGCGGCCGGACCCGTTGCCGGGTACGCAACTCCGATCGTTGCCTTCGTGCCGCACTTGACGCTTCCCGTCGCCGCCGCAAGCGTTCTCGGCTTGGCCGAGCCCCACGCGGTTGTCGCAACGACAACCGAGCACAGCGCCGCGAGAACTGCGACTACTCCAACCTTCTTCAACATTCATGCCCTCCTTGTTTACGCCCCCACACCTAAGACGTATTCCGCCGCCCGAGGTTTGTTTGCATCAAGCAAAGACTGGCCCGCGACTTTACTCCGCAACGTGCGCCAGAGGAAGGGCAGCCGCCGCGGTATAGGCTCGCTCGGTGCGCTATTGCATCCAGGCTGAGGAAACGGGCGGGCACGTCACGCCGCTTTTCACCGTGCCCGAGTTCCGGCAGCGCCTTCTGCGTTTCGACGGCGCCGGTGAGGAGCGCCTCGACGACGAGCGCGACGAGGTTTTGTACGTGCTCGACGGGACAGCGACTGCGACTGTCGGCGGCGAACAGCAGGAGCTCGGGCCCGGGACCGGCATTTTCGTCGCGCACGGCACACCCTGGCGGGTCGACGCCGCCGAGAATCTGAAGCTCCTCTCCGTGCTCGTCGAGGACCCGCAGCCCGCATCGGCGAGCCACGCGCTCGTCGCGAGCGGCGAGCGCGGCACGGCGACGGCGGGACGCGAGTTCACGCTGCTCGCGCACCCTGACAACGGCTGCGAGTCGGTGACCCAGTTCGTCGGCTATATCCCGGCCGGCCGTGCGCCGGAGCACTTCCATCTCTACGACGAGGTCGCGTACATCCTCGCGGGAGAGGGAGCGTTCCACGTCGACGGCGAGAGCGCGCCGTTGTGCGCCGGCTCATGCTTCCACCTGCCGGCCCGGCTCGTCCATTGCGTCGAGAACCACGGCCCGGGCGAGATGCGGGTGCTCGGCGTGTTCCGCCCGGCGGGCTCGCCGGCCGAGGCCTACTACCCCGACGGCGCCGCGGCCGTCGTCGCGGCCGGCTGATGCCGCACATCGAACGCACCACAAACGTTGGCTGGGACGGAAACCTCGCGCGCGGCGCGGGCACGCTCGACGCCGCGACCGGTGCGTTTGCGCGCCTTCCCTTCTCCCTCCCCTCGCGGATCGGCGATCCCGGAGGCAAGACGAGCCCCGAGGAGCTGCTGGCCGCGGCCCACGGCGGCTGCCTCACGATGTCCCTCGCGGGCGAGCTGACCTCGGCCGGCACGCCGCCGGGCCGGCTCGACGTGGCGTGCACGATCGTGATGGACGAGGTCGAGGGCCAGGGACACCAGATCGTCGGCTCGAGGATCGAGATCGTCGCGCGGGTCGACGGAATCGACGATGCGGCGCTGCAGGCTGCGGCGGCTCAGGCGGACGAAGGCTGTCCGTTCTCGCAGCTCCTGAAGCGCGCCGGCGCGACGGTCACGCTGACTGCACGCCTCGCGTGACCCTGGCCGAGCTCGCCGCCGCTCGGCGGACGCACAAGACGTTCGGCCCGGAGCCCGTCCCGCGCGAGACGCTGCTCGAGCTGCTCGCGACCGCGCGCTTCGCGCCCACTCACCACCTCAACCAGCCGTGGCGCTTCCGCGTCCTCGGTCCGGCCACGCTCGCAGAGCTGAAGCGGGTGGCCGGAGAGAAGGAGGCCGCGAAGCTCGACCGCGCGCCGACGCTCGTGATCGCATCCGCCGCGCTGACGGGCGAGCTTGCGATGGACGAGGAGGACGTGTGCGCAACGGCCGCGGCGATCGTGCTCGTGCTGCTGGCCGCAACCGAGCGAGACATCGCGACGTACTGGCGAACGCCGCAGGTGCTGCGCACCAAGCTCGGCCGCGAGGCGGTCGGGATCCCGCAAGGCGAACGCGTCCTCGGCCTCCTGCACTTCGGGACCGCGGCGCGCGAGCCCGCCCCGCGCGAGCGCGAGCCGGTCGAGTCCTACGTGGAGCTCTTGCCCTAGCTCGGCTCTTCGGCGTCACCTTGCGGGACGCCGCCGGTGGCGCGAATGGTCGCCGGCTCGTGCTTCGGAGTCGGGCCGAACAAGACCCAGATGGCGCCGCCGATCGCGCCTCCCAGGAGTGGGCCGACGAGGTAGATCCAGACCTTGCTGAAGTCCCAGTTGAAGATGACGGGGTCGAGCGACCTTGCGGGGTTGAACGAGCCACCCGAGGCCGGCCCGATCGCGTCCGCGGCCGTGAAGATGAAGAGCCCGATCAGCAGCGGAGCCATGACGCCCTTCCAGGGGGCACGGTCATCCGTCGCGACCGTGCAGATCACCATGACGAAGAGGGCGGTCGCGATCAGTTCGAGCAGGAGCGCGCCCCCGCTCGAGATCCCGAGGCCGGGCGCCGTGTCGAGCGAGTCGACCGCACGCTCGGAATACACGGCTGCCACCGCGAGAACGGCCACGAACCCGCCGACGAGCTGCGCAACCCAGTAGAAGCCCACCTCCCGCGGGGGAAACTTGCGCGCCACGGCCAGCCCGAGGGAGACGGCGGGGTTGAAGTGACCGCCGGAGACCTGTCCGAAAGCCGTGATCGCAAGCGCGAGCCCCAGTCCGAACGCGAAGGCGATCCCGAGACTGGTGATCGCACCGCCGCCGATGTCGACCGAAACGGCGATCGCGTTGAAGCCGAGGAAGAAGAACAGAAAGGTGCCGAGCGCCTCCGCAGCGAGGCGCAAACCGAGTGGTGACGAATCCATGCGGCGAGCATATTCCTCCCGCGTCGGGCGTGCCAGAGCTCCGAGGAGTGGCGATGGTCCGCGGCGGGTACGTGCAGCCTGTGAGTGGAGTCGGTCAGGAGAGGAGCTTCGAGGTCGAGTGCCCGCACTGTCACAAGCGGTTCGCAGGCGCGCCGATCGAAGGCGGCCGGGCGGCCCGCTACCTCGGCTTCAAGTGCCCGCACTGCAGGCTCTTCGTCCCGCTCCAGCGGGCGAACGACGCCGACGTGAACGCGCCTAGCTGACGGCGTCGCGGAGCGCCTGCGCCTCGGGCAGGTGCTCGAGCTTCTTCAGCGTGTTGTTCTCGATCTGCCGGATCCGCTCGCGCGTGACTCCGAAGGCGCGACCGACCTCCTCGAGCGTGCGCGGCTCGCCGCCGAGCAGGCCGTAGCGAAGCTCGATCACCTCGCGCTCACGCCGCGGCAACGCGTTGAGCGCGTGCACGACGTCCTCGCGCCGCAGCATCAGCTGAGCCGTGTCGTACGGCGACTCGGCAGCCTCGTCCTCGACGAAGTCGCCGAGTGAGGAGTCCTCCTCCTCGCCGATCGGCTTCTCGAGCGAGATCGGCAGCTGCGA
The DNA here is from genome assembly GCA_963794255.1 of uncultured Actinomycetes bacterium. Taxonomy (GTDB): domain Bacteria; phylum Actinomycetota; class Thermoleophilia; order Gaiellales; family Gaiellaceae; genus Palsa-739. Next base: position 35,036 of record CAWCDC010000002.1, read on the forward strand.
CATCCGCAGGATCTCGCGCACCTCCATGGTGGTCATCTCGAGCTCCTCGGCGATCTCCTCCGGGCTCGGCTCGCGGCCCAGCCGCTGCACGAGCTGCCGCTCGATGTGGACGACCTTGTTCAGCTTCTCGACCATGTGGACCGGGATCCGGATCGTGCGCGCCTTGTCGGCGATGGCGCGGGTGACCGCCTGCCGGATCCACCAGGTCGCGTACGTCGAGAACTTGTAGCCCTTGCGGTAGTCGAACTTCTCCACCGCCCGGATCAGGCCGAGCGAACCCTCCTGGATCAGGTCGAGAAAGGAGAGCCCGCGGCCGAGATATCCCTTCGCAATCGAGACGACGAGGCGCAGGTTCGCCTCGATCATCGCGGTCTTCGCGCTCATGTCGCCGCGCTCGATCCGCTTCGCGAGCGTTACCTCCTGGTCGGCGGTCAGGAGGTTGACCTTGCCGATCTCGCGGAGGTAGAGCCGAAGGGAGTCGAGCGACGGCTCGACGGTGAGGTCGAGTTTCGGCACGGCTACGACCTTTTCGTCCTCGGGCGGCGGCGGCTCGTGCGGGGGCGCCTTGTGCTGCTCGCCCTCTACGAGGTCGACGCCGTGCTCGACCAGATACGTATAGAAGTCCTCGACCTGCTCCTTGGTCAGCTCGACGTCTTCGAGCCCGTTGACGATCTCGTCGTAGGAGAGGAAGCCTTTCTCTTTCCCTTCGGCGACGAGCTTGTGCAGCTCTTCGACGTCAGGAAGTGAGATGTCGACGGTGAGCACGTCCCCGTTACCTCCCGGCCTAGTTGGTTGCACAACGGCACTGCCACAACCGACCGAGACCCTCTCCCCCGCGCGCCCCGGTCCTCCCTCAATCGCCCGCCGGATACTAGTCAGGACCGCGCAATTCGTAAAGAACTTGTGACGACCTCGCCCACGCGCTCGCCGCGCGTGTTGAGGACCGGCCGGGCCGCGAGTCCGGGGAGGTCGACGCCGAGCCGATCGAGGAAGGCCGCGAGGGCCGGTGCGTGGGCACGGGCTGCGCCGTCTTCCGTCTTCAGCGCGACGCCGGTGCCGTCGGGCCCGGCTGCGCAGATGAGGCCCTCCGCGCCGCCTTTCGCCAACCAGCCCGGCGCGCCCGTCATGAGCAGGAAGTCGGCGCCGTCCGGACCGCCGACGAGGTCCGGCCGAACCCGCATCGCCGCTGCGACCCTCGCGCCGCCGGCCAGCGACTCGAGACGCGAGAACGCGTGCGCCATCCGCTCGAGTGTGAGCGAGAAGGTGACGATGCCGCAACCGTCGGTGCCGGTCCCGAGCAACTCCGGCTCGACCTCCGCCGCCTCCGCATGCACGGCGAGACACGCGAGCTGCACCGGGTGCTCGGGCAGGCGATAACCCTCGATCGGCCAGCCGCGCGCGCGGCAGAGGGCGAGCATCCCCGCGTGGTTGCCCGCACAGTTGTTGTGGACCCGCTCGGGCGGCCGGCCCTCCTGCGCCCCTAGCTCGAGGTCGCCCTCCGTCGCCTCGGCGCGGGCAAGCAACGCCCGAACTGCAGCCACCTGCCCGGGCGTGTCGTGATGCGAGGCGCAGGCGATCGCAAGCTCGTCGTCCGGCAGGTCGTTGCGAGCTCGCACGAGCGGGAGCGCCTGCAGCGGCTTGGAGGAGGAGCGCATGAAACACGTCAGCGACGGGTCGCCCGCCGCGGCCACGATCTCGCCCGAGCGAACAGCGACTGCGTGAACCCGATGCACCGCCTCGACAGCTTCGTTCCGGCGCACCTCGACGACGATCGGCTCGCTCACGCGCGCGAACCATACGTGGATTTGCGAATGGTCGAGATTTTCCGTATGGTCGGCCGATGCCGACCATTGACGGCCACGATTACGAAGCCGAGGAGACCCTGCTCGTCTCCGACCCCGCGAAGCTCCGGGCGATGGCCGATCCGTTCCGCGTGCGGCTGGTCCAGCTGCTGCGCGACAAGGCGCATTCCACCCAGGAGATCTCCGAGCAGCTCGGCATCCCAAAAGGGACCGTCGGCCACCACCTGAAGGTTCTCGAGTCCGCCGGCCTGATCCGCGTCGTCCGCACCCGCAAGGTGCGAGCGTTGACGGAGAAGTTCTACGGCCGCACGGCTCGACTCTTCCTCTACCAGACCGAGGATCCCGCAGACGGCCGGGCGATCTCTGCCGTCACCCTCCGGCAAGCCGCGAACGAGGTCGATCTCGCGCCCCTGGTGGCCGGGTTCGGCCTCGTTCGCGCTCGGTTGACCCAGCAGGAGATCGACCGCTTCGAGCGGCGCCTGAAGAAGCTGATGGACGATTTCCGGGGCGCCGACAAGCCCGGCGGCGCGCCGAGCTCCCTGACCGCCGGGATCTGGGCCGTCGAGACCGACGATGCGTAGGCCGAGCGGCGGCCTCTGGTCGCACCCCGACTTCGTCAAGCTCTGGACCGGCCAGTCGATCAGCGAGGTCGGTTCCCAGGTCTCGCAGTTCGCGATTCCGTGGCTCGCCGCTGTCGACCTGCACGCGAGCCCGCTGGCTTTCTCGCTGCTCGGCGTCCTCGGCTTCCTGCCGTTCATCCTGTTCGCGCTGCCGGCCGGCGTCTGGGTCGACCGGCTGCGGCGCCGCCCGATTCTCATCGTCGGCGACAGCGCCCGCGCGGTCCTCCTCGCGCTGATCCCGATCCTCTGGGCGGCAGGCCTTCTGCAGATCTGGCACCTGCTCGTCCTGTCGTTCGTGATCGGCATCTTCACCGTCTTCTTCGATGTCGCGTACCAGTCGTACCTGCCGGCGCTGATCGAGCGCGAGCATCTGATCGACGGCAACTCGAAGCTTCAGTTGACCGTCTCGATCGCGCAGGTCGGCGGCCCGACGCTGTCGGGAACCCTGATCGCCGCGATCACCGCGCCCTACGCGATCCTCGTCGACGCGGTGAGCTTCCTGATCTCGAGCGTCTTCATGATCTCGATGAAGCACCGGGAGAACCTCCCGCGCCAGGACGCCGAAGAGCCACGGCCGCAGATGTGGCCGCAGGTGAAGGAAGGCCTCGCGTGGGTCGTCCACAACCCGAATCTCCGCGCGGTTGCCGGCTGCACGGGAACGTCCAACTTCTGCAGCAGCCTGATGTTCGCGATCCTGATCCTCTACATGGTGCGCACTCTGCACCTCACGTCGATTCCGGCGAGCCTGGTGTTCGCAGTCGGGTCGGCCGGGTCGATCGCCGGCGCGCTGCTCGCGAACCGGCTCGGGAAGAGGCTCGGCGTCGGCAACGGGATCGTCGTCATGGCCGTGATCTTCTCCTTCGCCGGGCTCGCGTATCCGCTGGCCCCACACTCGTTCCCGCTCCCCGTGCTGATGGCGGGGACGATGCTCTTCGGGTTCAGCGCGGTCGCCTACAACATCCTTCAGGTCAGCTACCGCCAGGCGATCACGCCCGAGCGGCTGCAGGGGCGGATGAACGCCGCGATGCGCTGGATCGTCTGGGGGACGATCCCGCTCGGCACGCTCGCCGGCGGCGTGATCGCGCAGGCCACCGCGCTCCACACGGCCCTCTGGGTCGGCGCGATTCTCGGCACGCCGACCTTCCTCTGGGTGCTCCTCTCGCCGCTCCGCACCATCAGGGAGATGCCCGAGCCGGTCGACCAGCCGACACCGGCGGAGGCCGAGCTCGAGGGCGGCGTGCTCGAGCCGGGTCCGCTCCCCGGCCCCGCAGCTGCCGATGCGTAAACCCGGTGGCGCTCTCTGGTCGCACCGCGACTTCCTGAAGCTGTGGACCGGCCAGACGATCAGCGAGTTCGGCTCGCAGATCTCGCAGCTCGCGATCCCGACCGTCGCGGTCCTGACGCTGAAGGCGAGCCCGTTTCAGGTGGCGGCGCTCGAGACCGTCGTGTTCCTGCCCTTCCTGCTCTTCACGTTGCCCGCAGGAGTGTGGGTCGATCGCTGGCGCCGTCGCTGGATCCTGATCGCGGGCGACCTCGGACGAGCCGCGCTGCTCGCCTCGATCCCGCTCGCCTACTTCCTCGGACACCTCACGCTCGCGCAGCTCTACGTCGTGGGCTTCCTCGTCGGGATCAACACGGTGTTCTTCGACGTCGCGTACCAGTCGTACCTGCCGCAGATCGTCGACCGCGAGACCCTCGTCGAGGGCAACTCGAAGCTGCAGATGACGGTCTCGGGCGCCGCGATCGCCGGGCCGGGACTCTCGGGCGTTCTGATCGCGGCTTTCACCGCGCCGTACGCGATCCTCGTGGATGCGACCAGCTTCCTGGTCTCCGGCGGGTTCACGGCCGCGATCCGCAAGCGCGAGGATCTTCCTCCGGCAGCCGACCGCCGAAGTCTGTTGGCCGAGCTCTGGGAGGGGCTCCGCTACGTGACGGGTCACCGGCTTCTCTTCCCGCAGGCACTCGCCACGGGAAGCTCGAACTTCGCCACGAACGTCGTCTTCGCCGTCTACTTCGTCTGGGCGTACCGGTATCTCCACCTCACCCCGGCCCTGCTGGGCCTGGTCGGTGCGCTCGGGGCGACGGGCTGGCTGATCGGCTCGGCGTCGGCCGACTGGCTGCGCCGACGGCTCGGTGTGAACGGCGCCACCATCCTCGGCATGGCCGTCGGAGCCCCCGCGGCCCTGCTGATCCCGTTCGCACCCGAGGGCCACGCGGCGATCCCATTCCTGGCCTTGAGCGGCATGCTCGGCGGCTTCGGCGCCGTGGTCTACAACATCCAGCAGGTGAGCCTGCGGCAGGCGATCACGCCCGAGCGGCTGCAGGGACGGATGAACGCGTCGATGCGCTTCTTCGTCTGGGGGACGATCCCGCTCGGGTCGCTCGTCGGAGGCGCGCTCGCGACGGCGTTCGGTGTCCGCACTGCGCTCATCGTCGGGGCGTGCCTCGGCTTCGTCTCGTTGCTCCCGGTTCTCCTCTCGCCGCTCCGGACCCTGCGCGAGTTCCCGGAGCAGGAGGAGGTGCCGCTCTTGCACGAGCCGGGCCTCATGGGCGGCCCCGCTGCTGTAGATGCCTAGGGCGGTACCGTCAGCACATGCCCGAGCTGCCGGAGATGGAGGCGTGGCGGCGCCAGCTGAACGATCCGGTGTCGACGTTCCCGATCGCGAAGGCCGGACCCGCGCACATCGCGACGCTGAAGACGTTCGACCCGGCGCTCGACGCGCTCGAGGGCCGTCGCTTCCGCGGCGCCGAGCGGCGCGGCAAGCGCCTCCTCTTCCCCACCGACGACGGCGAGCTCGTCCTTCTCGTCCATCTGATGACCGCGGGGAGGCTCAAGTTCCTGCAGGCCGGCGAGAAAGGCCCGAAGACGCCCGCGTTCGCGCTCGAGTTTCAGGGGGGCTCGAAGCTCGTCCTCACCGAGAACGCGCGGAAGAAGCGCGCCGGCGTCTGGCTGCTCACACCCGAAGCCGCACAGGCCGAGCTCGCGCATCTCGGACCGGAGGCGCTAGGTCTCGGTCCGGAGCGGCTCGGCGAGATCGTCCACGGCGAGTCGCGGCGGCTGCACGCGCTGCTGCGCGACCAGCGCCGGATCGCCGGGATCGGCCGCGCCTGGGCGAACGAGATCCTCCACACCGCGAAGCTGTCGCCGTACGCGCTCTCGGGCGACCTCGACGACGAGGAGGTCGCGCGCCTGGCGGAGGCCATCGACGCCGAACTCGAACGCGGCCTCGAGCTACGCGAGACAGGAGCCTCCGACGAGAAGACCTATCGCGTCCACCGGCGCCTCGGCGAGCCTTGCCATGTGTGCGGCACGGCCATCGCGCAGGTGGACTTCGAGGAGCACACGATCTACTACTGCCCGACCTGCCAGACCGGCGGCCGCGTCCTCAAGGACCGACGGCTTTCGCGCCTGCTCAGGTGAGAGCATCGCTCGCGCAGGCGAGCGAGCGCCTTAAGGGGTCTCAGCGGTGGGGCGACGAAGACAAGGTCACGGTGGACGAATTCCCTCTCTCTACCCAGCTGACCGTGTACTTCGGGAAGCATGCGAAGCGAAGCTGCCGTGTCTTCGAGGGTAGGCCAGTCGTGCCAGGTGGCCCGCCAAAGTTCGGAATGCCGGCGGAGCCATAGGCCAACCCCTCCTGACCGCGGGTTGCCACGAAGAACCCCTTGGAGAGCTGCTCGACCTTCCAGCCGTGGCTCCGCAGACAGGCCGAGTCCTTGGCCACCACTCCGGCTCCCCCACAGCCTGCCGAAGCGGCCACGCCGAAGAAACAAGCCGCGCCCGCGACAACAAGCACGACACGTCGCCCCGTCACCGTCGCCGTCTCGCTCACCCGTTCAGTATCGGCAGTTCAGGGGTCGTGCCGTAACACTGGGAGCCCGATCCGGATGCAGCGCCGATCTCGCTGACATTCGTCCTCTGGCTGGTCGTCGTCGTGCCGGCCTGCGTGTTCGCTCTCGTCACGCCCGCAGACTGAGCTGGGCGCCCTCGTTTCCCGAGCGGCGAGCCGTTAGGCTCTCGCCATGGCCACGGTCGCCGAAGTCATGAACGCGGACGTCCTCGCCGTCGACCCGACCGCGTCGATCGGCGAAGCCGCCGAGAAGATGATGGACGGAGGTGTCGGCGCCGTCGTCGTGATGGAAGACATGGTGCGGATGGTCGGGATCATCACCGAGCGCGACCTCCTCCGCGCAGTCGCGCAGCGGGCGCGCGCGGCCGAGGCGCGGGTGCGGCAGTGGATGACGGAGAGCGTCATCACGATCGAGCCCGAGACCACCGTCGAGGAGGCCGCGAAGATGATGTTCGAGCGCAACTTCCGCCATCTCCCGGTGTCGAAAGACGGCCGGCTGCTCGGCATAGTCAGCCTGCGCCGGCTGTCGCAGTACGAGTTCGAGCACGGGAAGGAGTCCGTCGGGTCCGCCGAGTAGGGTCGGCGCGTGATCCGGCTCTTTCCCAACCGCGGCGGCTGGCTCGAAGTCGTCTGCGGGCCGATGTTCAGCGGCAAGAGCGAGGAGCTCATCCGCCGCTTGCGGCGCGCCGAGATCGCCGGCCAGCGCGTGCTGATCGTCAAGCCGCGCATCGACAACCGGTACGACATCGCACACGTCGTCAGCCACGCCGGCGCCACGATGCGGGCCGTGGCCGTCGACGACCCGGCCGACATCCCCGGTCTCGTCGAGGGCTACGACGTGGTGGGCGTCGACGAGGTGCAGTTCTTCCGGCCCGAGATCGTGCTGGTTCTGGACGGCCTCGTGGAGGGCGGCTTGCGCGTCGTCGCGTCCGGCCTCGACCAGGACTTTCGCGGCTTCCCGTTCGCCGCGATGCCGGAGCTCCTCTGCCGCGCCGAACTCGTCGACAAGCTGCAGGCCGTGTGCCACAGCTGCGGCGGCCCGGCGACGATGACACAGCGCCTCGTCAACGGCGCCCCGGCTCCGGCCGACGGCGCGACGATCGTCGTCGGCGCGCTCGAGCAGTACGAGGCTCGCTGTCGAAGCTGTCATCGGTTGAGTCAGCCGCTCGGCCTGACCGCCGTCTAGACGGCAGCGCAAGCGCCGCTTACATGGCGGGTCGGCGCCGGCCCGTGACTCTACGAACCGCCCAGGTCAGCCCTAGCGCGATCAGGATCAGCAGCGTGATCAGGAAGCCGTACCAGCTGATCGAGGCGATCCACCAGTGTGGGCCGCTCTGGTGGTTGTGCGACGCAAAAGCGATCACGAGAAAAATCACGACCAGAACCGCGTCGACGCCGAGCAGCCGATGCAACGTAAGTCTCACCGGAATCCTCCTTCGAGATCGTCCAACAGGCGCCTGGAGTCCTAACACGCTTTCGCGGCCGTGAAAAGGGGACGCGGTGGGTTATGCGAGGCGGATCGTCAGCGTCTCGCCGTCGATTACGACCGAGCCGCCGAGCCGCCTGACGAGCCGCACCGCCACCGCCGCGCCGAGATCGCGCAGGTCGTCGCCCAGGACGACCGGAGCGGAGGCGGGCGTGACGCGCGAAAGCCGGATCTCGGAGCCGTCCACCTCCACCTCGACGCTGTCGAGGCCGCCGTGACGTAGCGCCGACTGGAACAACGCCGCCAGTCCGCGCTCCACGGCGTCCGGGTCGGTCAGGATGGACGCCCCGGCGCCTTTGACGCCGACCCGATCCTCGCCGAGGCGCGCCGCGGCAGCCTGCGCCAGCTCGAGCGTGTCGGCCTCGCGCGGCGCGGGGTCGTAGCGGCCCGACTCGATCCGCGCGGCGAGCGACAGCTCGTCGACCAGCTCGGCGAGCTGTGCGGAGGCGGCGTCGATCATCTCGACGTACCGGTCGGCCGGCGGCTCCAGGTTCCCGGCGCGCACGAGCGTCGTCGCGAAGCCGTGCACGGTCGCGAGCGGCGTGCGCAGGTCGTGGCACGCGAGCGAGACGAGGCGGGCGAAGTCGCTATCCTCTGCCACGGGTCTAACCTAACCGGATGGAACGGACCGAGGCCCCCGATCTCCAGGCCGCGGCGCCGGAGGTGGCGCTGGGCCTCTCCAGCGTCGGCGTCACAGGCGTCCAGAAGGCCGTCCGCGTCGGCGACGGCCGGAGCGAGAAGCTCATCGCGGCGACGATCGACTGCACCGTCGATCTCGACCCACGCCAGAAGGGCGTCCACATGTCCCGCTTCCCCGAGCTCTTCGAGGAGGCGGTCGAAGGTGTGGTCGACGACGACGCGTTTCTCGTCGAGGATCTCGCCGAGCGCGTCGCGCGTCGCGTCGTAGACCGGCACGACGCCCTGCTCGCGAAGGTGCGGATCGTCGCGCGCTACCCGTACGAACGGCGCACGCCCGTCACGAAGCTCGCCACGCAGGAGATGGTCTCGCTGATCGGGATCGCGGCCGCTTCACGCGAACGCGTGCGGCGCGTCGTGGGGGTGGAGGCGACCGGGATCAACGCGTGCCCGTGCGCCCAGGGTCTCGTGCAGGGCGCGGCCGCCGACCGCCTGCTCGACGCGGGCTTCGACGGCGGCGACGTCGAGCGGATTCTCGAGCTCGTCCCGCTCGCGACGCACAACCAGCGCGGCCGGGGCACGCTCCTCGTCGGCACCGCGGAACGCCTCAACGCCGAGCGGCTCGTCGAGATCGTGGAGGGCTCGATGAGCTCGCCGATCTACGAACTCCTGAAGCGGCCCGACGAGCTCTTCGTCGTCGAGCATGCGCACCTCCAGCCTCGTTTTGTCGAGGACTCGGTGCGCGTCGCGCTCAAGACCGTCGTCGACGAGCTGCCTCAGCTCGGCGACGGCGACTTCGTTTCCTCGCGACAGGTCAACTTCGAGACGATCCACGCCCACGAGGTGGTCGCGGAACGGCACGGCACCCTCGGCGAGCTGCGCACCGAGCTCGAGCAGGCTGCGGGGCGCCACGGCCCGGCCGCGCACACCGGGCTCGAAGACTGGCTGCAGGCCTAGAAAAGCCCCTCTCGAGCGTCTACGATCCTGGGCGGCGCGCCGGCAAGGGGGTACCGCCGTACGTTCGTCGACGTGCCCGCGGTTCGATGTCGAAAATCGAAAGGAGCTAGGGGAGTGAAAGCACTCGTCCTTTTGGCCGTCGCGGCTGCGACCGCCGTCGTTCTCTGGGTGTCTGCCGCAGGAGCAGCCCAGAACAGCTCGGGGGGGCCGCTCGCGAAGGGCGTAGCCGTGACGAAAGGTCACATTCCCCTCTCCAAGACCAGCGGCACGATGCCGCGCAGCCTGAAAGGCGTGCCCTCGAGGGGCAATTACGCCTTCTTGCTCAAGCTCAAGACCGAGCCGACCGGGATGGCGTACAACGCGTTCCGTTACGCCGGCAAGAGCGCCGCCAGCACGGCCGCTAAGAGTCAGCTCGCGGCGGTCCGCACCGCGCAGAGCAGCGTGGTCTCGGCGCTGCCGAGCGGCTCGCACGTGCTCTACGAGACGCATGCGGCGCTGGCCGGCGTCGCGGTCTACACGAAGGTCGCGAACCTGACGGCTCTGCAGCGCATCTCCGGCGTCGAGAAGATCTATCCGATCGCGCCGAAGACGCCTTCGAACTCCTACGCCGTCCACCTCCAGAAGGCTCCGCAGGTCTGGCAGACGTACGGCGACACGGGCGAGAACAGCACGGTCGCGATCATCGACACCGGCATCGACTACACGCACGCCGACTTCGGCGGCCCGGGAACCACCGGCGCCTACGACACGGCGCTCGCCGACGACACGGCCGATCCGACGTATCCGGATCCGAGCAAGGTCATCGGCGGCCACGACTTCGCCGGCGACGACTACGACGCCGACCCGCAGGATCCGGGCTTCGACCCGACGCCCGCGCCCGACAACAACCCGCTCGACTGCAACAGCCACGGCACCCACGTAGCGGGGATCATCGCCGGCTACGGCGAGAACCCCAACGGCTCCACGTACACGGGTGACTATACGAGCCTCGGCGGCCTCGACTCGGCCGACTACCAAGCCCTGTTCAAGATCGGGCCTGGGATGGCTCCGGACGCGAAGATCATCTCCTACAAGGTCTTCGGCTGCGAGGGCAGCACGGACGTGGTCGGCGAGGCGCTGGACCGCGCCGCAGATCCGAACAACGACGGCGACACCTCCGACCACGTCGATGTGGTCAACATGTCGCTCGGCTCGGACTTCGGCTCGCCGCAGGACGGGGACTCGGTGCTCTCCAACGCCGACTCGGCGCTGGGCATCAGCGTCGTGGTCGCGGCCGGCAACGGCGGCGACCTCTACGACATCGGCGGCTCGCCCGGCGATGCCACCCGTGTGATCGGCGTGGCCGCGAGCGTCGACGCCTACAACCAGATCGACACGCTGCACGCCACGGTGAACGGCACCGACCACGACTACGGCGCTCAGCGCTCGGTCGCCTACGACTGGGCGAACGACCCGGACATCTCCGGCAACGTCGTCGAGATCGGTGACCACTCCCAGCCACCCTCAGACACCAACAACACGGACGGCTGCGATCCGATCAGCCAGGATCTGACGGGCGAGGTCGTGTTCCTGGAGTGGACCGACGACTCCACCGTCCGCCGCTGCGGCTCCGCCGCGCGCTCGCAGAACGCCGAGGACGCCGGCGCGATCGGCGCGGTGCTCGGCGAAGACCAGGAGACGTTCTCCGCAGGCATCACGGGCAGTGCCGACATCCCGGTCGTCCAGGTGGTCAAGTCCGCGTCGGATGCGATCGAGACGGCGCTCGACGCGAGCCAGACCGTGTCCGTCTCGGGCACGGATCCGAACAACTTCGAGCAACTCGTTCCCGGCGACGACGACAAGGTGGCGAGCTTCTCGTCACGTGGCATCCGCAACGCCGGCGACGTGAAGCCCGACGTCAGCGCGGTCGGCCAGAGCGTCTTCTCGGCCGGCATGGGAACGGGCGACGACGGCCTGTCGGACAGCGGTACGTCCATGGCGACGCCGATGGTCGCCGGCCTCTCTGCCCTCGTCCGCTCGGAGAACAGCAGCTGGAACCCCGAGCAGGTCAAGGCCGACATCATGAACACGGCCGACCAGGACCTCTTCACGGGCAGCAACCACACGGGCGACAACTACGCGCCCAACCGCGTGGGAGCCGGCCGCATCGACGCCAAGGCCGCACTCGACAACCAGGTGCTCGCCTACGTCACCGACGATCCGGGCGCCGTCAGTGCGTCGTTCGGCACGATCGAGGCGACCGGCCCGATGACCCTCCACAAGACGATCAAGCTCGACAACCAGGGAGGATCGGACGAGACGTACGACACCTCGTACGACGCCTTGACCTCTGTGCCGGGCGCCGACTACTCAGTCTCGCCGTCGCAGGTGACGGTCGATGCAGGCCAGACGGCGACGGTCACGCTCACGCTGACCATCGACCCGACCCAGCTCACGAAGACGGCCGACCCGACGACGGATCCGTTGCAGGACGGACTGCCGCGGGAGTTCGTCGCCGACGCGAGCGGCCGCGTGCTGTTCACGCCGGAGGACTCGAGCCCGACGCTGCGGGTGCCGGTCTACTCGGCTCCGCGGCCGGCTTCGGTCATGACCCAGCCGTCCTCGCTCGACATGCCGAGCGGCTCGATCCAGAGCGCCTCGCTGCCGCTCACCGGCACCGGCGTCGACCAGGGCTCGGGCCCCGAGACGATCGAGTCGATCGTGGCCGGTTTCGAGCTCCAGGCGAAGAGCGGTGCTCTGCCGGACTGCAGCAACAGCATCACCAGCGGCTGCATCCACGCGAGTGACGAGAAGGCCGCGGACCTGAAGTACGTCGGCACGACGTCGGACGCGCCGGAGCTCACGCAGCTCGGCGACGACCCCGCGGACGAGCTCGGCAACGACGGTGAGGAGTACTTCGCCATCACGACCCAGGGGCCGTGGCATACGGCGGCGTCGCAGAACGAGTACGACATCTACATCGACACGAACGGCGACGGGAGCCCCGACCTCGTCACGTTCAACACGCGGCTGGACGGGACGGACATCCTGATCGACGAGACGATCGACCTCAACAGCGGTCAGATCGTCGACGAGGAGCCCCTCAACGACCGATTCGCCGACACCGACACCGCGCTCTACGACAGCGACACGCTGGTGATGCCGGTCTGGCTCAAGCCCATGGCGGACGAAGGGGTGAGCGTGGGCAACTCGCGAATCACCTACGGGATCGTCACGTTCGGGCAGTTCTCCTCGGATCCGGTGGACAGCGTCGGGCTCGAAAACGCGGACAACCCCGACGGGTCGCTCAGCACGGACGTGCTGAACCCGGGAGTCTCGGTGTTCGGCGACGTCAACTCGAGCGGGGGTAACGGCTTCATCCTTTATCAGGACGAGCCGAACACGTCGCTCACGGTTCAGCGTGACGCCGCGTCGTATGCGGCCGACCACGGAATGGGCGCGATGATCGTCCACTTCCACAACACGGTCGGGAACAAGGCTCAGATCGTGGACGTCGGCCATACGCTGACCGTCGCCAAGAGCGGGACCGGCACCGGCTCGGTCACGAGCTCGCCGGCCGGGGTCAATTGCGGCGCGACCTGCGTCGGCTCATTCGCCACTGGGGCGTCGGTGACCCTCACCGCAACGGCGGCTGCGGGGTCCACGTTCACCGGCTGGTCCGGTGGAGGCTGCTCGGGCACCGGCACGTGCCACGTGACGCTCAGCGCCGACCTGGCCGTGACCGCGACGTTCTCCGAGAAGGTCACGCTCTCGGTGAGCACGGCCGGCAAGGGCTCCGGCACGATCACCAGCTCGCCGGCCGGGATCAGCTGCGGCTCGACCTGCTCGGCCTCGTTCGCGAGCGGCACCGCCGTGACGCTCACGGCGCATGCGGGCTCGGGCTCGAAGTTCGGCGGCTGGTCAGGCGGAGGCTGTTCGGGATCGGGAACGTGCCAGGTGACGCTGAACGCCGCGACTTCGGTCACTGCCAGCTTCACCAAGAAGAAGGACACGACGAAGCCGAAGATGAAGAGCGTCAAGGTCAAGGTGAACCACGGCGCGAAGTCGGCCAAGGTCACGTTCCACGGCACCGACCCGGGGAACGGCTCGAAGGGCCTGCGGTTCAAGTGCAAGCTCGACGGCAAATCCTTCAAGAGCTGTCACTCGCCGAAGCTCTACAAGCACCTGAGCCACGGCAAGCACACGGTTCGGGTCAAGGCGATCGACAAGGCAGGCAACGTCTCGAAGACCGTCAAGAAGAAGTTCACGGTCTAGGACGAGGGCTCGGCGGCGGGACCGCGCTTTGCGCGGCCCGCCGCCGCAGCTCGATCCTGTTCTCCTCTCCCCGCCAGAGCCGTCCGATGTTGGCGCGATGGAGAAAGATCACGCCCGCCGCGGCCGCAGCCCCGAAGGCGATCACCGGCCACGGATAGCCGTAGAGCCAGGCCCAGAACGGCAGCGAGACCGCGGCGGTGATGGAGGCGACCGACGCGTAACGCGTGAGCGCGAAGACGAGGATCCAGACGCCCGCGGCCGTCACCCCCACGAGCGGCGCGACGCCGAGGAAGGCACCGCCTGCCGTGGCGACCATCTTCCCGCCTTTCTGGAAGCCGAGGAAGATCGGCCGCCAGTGCCCGAGCATCGCGGCCGCGCCGGCGAGAACACCGGCGCCGTGCCCGACCACCACGGTCGCGGCGAACGCCGGCACGAAGCCCTTGGCCACGTCGAGGACGGCCGCCGGCAGCCCGAGCTGCGGGCCGTACACGCGCCAGACGTTCGTCGCGCCGACGTTGCCGCTCCCCTTCGTCCGGATGTCCTCGCCGCGGAAGATCCGCACGAGCCAGTAGCCCCACGTCAGCGAGCCGCACAGATAGCCGGCAGCGACAAACGCAGCGGTGAGCAACTACTCCTCCCCGTCTAGGACGGGACGCCGTACTGCTCGACCCAGCCGTTCACGACATCCCAGTCGAGATTCGTGAAGAACGCGTCGATGTACGAGGCGCGGTCGGTCTGGTAGTCGAGGAAGTACGCATGCTCGTAGACGTCGAGCGCGACGAGCGGCGTCGCGTTCCAGACCGGGAACGTGTTCTGCGCGTCGCCGACGTAGTTGAAGAGGCGGCCCTCGTCCCAGTCGTACGCGGTCCAGGCCCAGCCGCGGCCCGCCATGCCGGTCGCCTTGAGATCGGCGCGCCACGCGTCGGCCGAGCCGAAGTGGCGGCCGACGAGGTCGCCGAACGCGCCCTCGGGGTCGCCGCCTCCTCCGCCCAGATGGCCGAAGTAGAGCTCGTGGTTCTTGATGCCGCCGATCGCGAAGCTGAGGTCGACCTTCAGCGCGCGCAGCTCCGAGTACACCTGGTTCGCCGCGCCGAGGTCGACGTCGGCGAGCCGGCGAAGGATCTCGTTCCGCTTCGCGACGTACCCCTCGTACAGCTTGTAGTGAGCCTCCACCGAGGCGCGCGAGATCCCGTCGAGCTCGAGCACCTCTGGCCTCAGCGGCCGCGGGGCGATCTCCTCGAACCTGTACACCAGCGTGGACACGAGCGCGGAGCATATCCTCCGACCGAGAAGCACGAGCAGCCGAAAGGAGCCCCCTGAGATGGCCTTTGCAGTCCCCGACCTGCCCTATGCGTACGACGCGCTCGAGCCGCACATCGACGCCGAGACGATGCGCATCCACCACGACCTCCACCACGGCGCCTACGTGACGAACGCGAACGCCGCGCTCGAGGGAACCGACCTGGCGGACGCCTCGGTCGAGAGCGTGCTGACGAACCTGGAATCGCTGCCCGAGGACAAGCAGACCGCCGTTCGCAACAACGCCGGCGGCCACGCCAACCACTCCCTGTTCTGGCAGATCATGAGCCCGGACGGCGGCGGCGAGCCGGGCGGCGCCCTCCGCTCGGCGATCGAGGACTCGCTCGGCTCGTTCGACGAGCTGAAGACCGCGCTCAACGACGGCGGCGTGAAGCGGTTCGGCAGCGGCTGGAGCTGGCTCGTCTGGGACGGAACCGGTCTCGCCGTCTACTCCACGGCGAACCAGGACTCGCCGATCCTGCAGTCGCACGTCCCGCTGCTCGGCATCGACGTCTGGGAGCACGCGTATTACCTCAAGTATCAGAACAAGCGCCCGGCGTACCTCGAGGCCTGGTGGAACGTGGTCAACTGGCCCGACGTCGAACGGCGTTTCGCGGAGGCCCAGAACTAGGGACGGGTTGCGCCGCACCCGAGTTGGTGCTGCAATCCGGCGCACGGTCGGATGCGTAAGAACAGAGGCGATATGGAACTTGCAATCGAGGTGCCTCAGCCCCGCCTGCGCGCCGTTCCCACGGATCCCGCGCCCGCTCCGCCCGACGTCGCCGACCCGTCCGACGCCGAGCTGTTGGCGCGTGTCGGAAAACGCGACCGCGAGGCTTTCGAGGTCCTCTACGGCCGGTACGTGCGGCCGGTCTTCAGCCTTGCCCTCCGGAGGCTCGGGGATCGCGGCCACGCCGAGGACGCCGTCCAGGAGGCGTTCGCGGCGATCTGGCGTTCCGCCTCGACGTACCGGCCGGAACGCGGCGCGGCCGGCGGCTGGCTGTACACGGTCGCCCGGAACGCCATCGTCGACCGGCTGCGCCGCAACGGCCCCTCTGTCGATGCCGAGTTGCCGGAGCTCGCCTCTGCCGAGGCCGGACCTGCGCAGAGCGCCGAGGACTCATACGTCTCGTGGCGCGTGCACCGCGCCCTCGAAGATCTCCAGCCGCGCGAGCGCGAGGTGATCGAGCTCGCCTACTGGAGCGGGATGTCGCAGAGCGAGGTGGCCGAGTACCTGAACCTCCCGCTCGGAACGGTGAAGACGCGGACCCGCGCCGGGCTCGCTCGGCTCGCGACGGTGCTGGAGGGTGAGCTGGAGTGAACCGCGTGCCGAACTTCGACGAGCTGGTCGACGCCGAGACGACGGGCGCCGAGCGGGAGCGGTTGCTGGGCGTGCATGACCTGCTCCTCCGGGCCGGCCCGCCGCCGGAGCTGCCTCCGGAGCTCGAGGCCGGGCCCAGCCTGCAGACCACGTTCGCGCGGCGCCGGCAGCGCGCGAAGGGGCGGGCCATGATGCTGCTCGCAGCCGCGCTCGTGGGCGTCCTCGTCTTCATCGGCGGCTACGCAATCGGGAACGGCAAGGGCGGTAGCGGCGGTGGGAATCTCGTGACCACGCTCAACCTGAAAGGCACCTCCAACGCGCCGAACGCAGAGGCGAGCCTCGAGGTCTGGCATCCGCAGGATGGCAACTGGCCGATGACTCTCAGCGTGGTGGGGCTGGAGATGCTCCCGTCGCGCCGGTATTACGAGGTCTACGTCGTGCGCAACGGGAAGATCCTGGGCTCGTGCGGCACGTTCCGCGTCGAGCAGACGAGAAATCCGGTGGTCGTGACGCTCAACGCGCCATATCCCCTCCAGAAGGGCGACAGCTGGGTTGTCACCCGCCAGGGCGCCGGCGGAGCCGAGCCGGGACAGACCGTGCTCGAGCCGGTCAACGCGTAGTTACTCCACGACCGCGCCGAGCGAGCGCGCCAGCTGAACTGCGCCGGCGAGATCGAGGCGCGCCTCCGAGATTCGAGCGGCCGCAAGGTCGACGCCGTCGACGAGCGTCTCCCGCAGGTCGGCGCCCGCGAGCACCGCATTGTGCAGGCGGGCACGGGTGAGATCGGCGCCGCGCAGGTCGGCGTTCGTCAGGTCGGCCTCGGAAAGATCGGCCTCGCGCAGACGGAGCCCCTGCAGGTCGAAGCCGGAGAGGTCGTGGCCTCGGAGCAGGACGTACGACCAGTCGCCGCCCTCCACGGTGACGCCCGTCAGCGCCGCGCCGGCGAAGCTCGCCCCGACCAGCCGGCACTCCTCGAAGCGCGCGCCGAACAGGTTCGCGCCCTCGAAGACCGAGTTCGCGAAGTCGGAGCCGAGGTGCTCCGACGCGTTGAGCTGGGCGAACGAGAAGTCGCAGGCCTGGAACGTGCACCGGGTGGTGCGGAGCCCCGAGAGATCCTGCCCGCGGAAGCTCTCGTTCTCGTAGACCTCGTGCTCGAGCTCAGCGTCCCGCTCGGGCCTCATTGCGCATCTCGGAGAGCAGCCGCTCGAGCCGAGGCTCGGTCTCCTCGTCGACGAAGGTCATCGCCGCCGCGACGCTCGGGTGGACGGCGGCGATCGCCTCCCGCATCTGGAGTGCGACTGCCCGATAGGAGGGATGGCCCTCGCGGCCGGAGCGGAGCTCGATCAGGTGGAGCGCCTCGCGCGCGTCGAGCTCGAGTACGTAGCGGATGCGATAGGCGAGGCAGAGCGCGTACGGCGCCTCCTCGGCGAAGCCGTCTGCGCGCAGCCGCTCGTACTCGGCTCGCGAGGTCTCGAGGGCGCGCTCGTAGTCGGGCCCCAGGCCCGACTCCTCGACCTCGTGCGGGACGTCGGCGCCGAGGCCCGGCGACAGCCGCTGCCACTGGCACGTGAGCAGGCGGTGTCGCTGCAGGTCGCGGAAGGCGCCGTAGTCGGAGACGATCTCGAAGCGGTAGGTGAGCGTTTCTAAGCCGCGGCCGGGACGGTGCCGGCGATTCTCGCGCGTGGCTACGAGGTCGCCTACGAGCGCTGTGCGCTCCTCCGGCGACAGCCGCGCGACGGTTGAGAGCGCCTGCTCCTCGCCGACGGCGGAGGCCTCGTACACGAGGGCCGCGAGCAGCTCCTCCTCGCTGCCGTGCGCACGGAGCAGGCGCACCGACGGAGCCGCGACCTCTTCGGTCGCCTCGCAGAGGCCGAGCCTCGCGGCCACGGTCGCGGCGGCGTCTCCGCGCTCGCGCAGATACTCGATCCAGCGGCCGCCGCGGTCCGGGCGCGGTACGCGCGCCACGAAGCTCGGCATCAACGTCTCGAGCTCCTCGAGCAGCATCTCACCGTACGAGCGCGCCTCGGCGAGCGGATTGGCGAGCAGGTGGAGGACGAGCTGCTCGTAGGTCTGTCCGGTCGCGTAGATCCCGACGTGCGAGAGCGACGCCGCAGGCAGGATCCCGCGGACGAGATCGAGCGCCTTCGCCCGCACCGCGCGCCGGTGAGCCGCCGGCGACTCGCCTTCTGCCGCCGGAAACCGCTCGTCGACCCAGGCCGAGACGCCCTCGAGCAGACCCGAGTAGGCGCGGAACAACTCGTCCATCGCCACCTCGTAGGCAGGCCCGAACCGCGCGTCCCGGTGGTAGCGGTACCCGAACCCGTCGAGCTGCGAGTCGTACGCGATGTACCGCGTCGACTGTTCGAGATAGGCCGCGAGCCGCGGCCGCTGCAGGATCTTGGTCAGCAGGTTCGACGTCCACTCGCACGCGATGTGCGCGCCGCCGAGTTGGGCGACCGAGTCGTCGCCGTAGCCGAGGAAGATCGTCGCGTAGAGCTTCGCGGCGCGCTCACCCTCCGAGAGATCCACGACGGGGATCTCGGGCAAGGACTCGGCGAACTCGTCGAGGAAGAGCCGGCGCAGCGTGCCCGCGTACCGGGAGTAGCGGGCGAAGAGCGCGCCCTTGACCGTCTCGGGCAGATTGACGAGGGCGAAGACCGGCCGGTCGAGGTTCGTGAAGTGCGGCGCGAGCCGCGCCTGCTCCTCCTCCGTGAACTGCTCGAGCGGGTATGTCACGGTCTCCATGGTGGCCAAGGGATCGCAGAGAGTAAAGCGGGTGTCGGTCGGCACGAGCGGTTGGTCGTACCCGAGCTGGCGGCCCGGCTTCTACCCGCGCGGGCTCGATCCGTCCGGCTTTCTCGCCTTCTACGCCGAGCGCTTCCCGACGGTCGAGCTGAACACGACCGGCTACCGGCTGCCGGCCGAGGAGCAGTTCCGGCGCTGGGCCGAGCAGGTGCCCGACGGGTTCGAGTTCTCGCCGAAGCTGCCGGGCGAGCGGCCGCGGACGGTCGCCGAGTTCGAGAGCCGCGTGCGTCACCTCGGCGACCGGCTCGGCCCGGTGCGGATCTCGCTCAAGTCGAAGCGCGACGAGGGAATGCTCGAGTTGCTGCTCGGCTCGCTCGATCCGTCGCTGCGGCTCGCGTTCGATCTCGAACATCCGACGTGGGACGGAATCGAGCCGCGGCTCTCGGAAGCGGGAGCCGTTCGCGTCGGCGACCTCGACCATCCGGCGCCGTTCCGCTACCTCCGCCGCCGCGAGCCGCCGGATGCGGCCTTCGCCGCAGCCGTGGCCGCAGCGCGGGAGCCGGCCTACGTCTACTTCCGCCACGACGACGAGCCCACGGCACCGGCCAACGCCGCGCGCCTCCGCGAATTGCTCGAGTCCTCCACCTCTTAGAGCCCGTCGAACCAGGCGAGCACGCTGGGGACGGCCTCCTCGAGGTGCTTCAGCATCCCCTCGTGGTCGTGGCCCGGGAACGAGACGTGCTCGCTCCCCTGGCGGTCGAGGACCGAGGCGAGTTGCTCTCTTCCGCCGGGGCCTGTCTCCTCGTCCTCATCTCCCCAGAACGCGAACAGCGGGCACGTCACGTCGGCGACGAGCGAGTCCGGGGGCAGCTCCGAGAGCTCGCCGTAGAACGCGAGCGCGACTCGCGGGTCGAAGTGCGCGTCGATATACGCCCAGGCCTCGGGATCGGCCTTGGCCTCGTCGGTGTAGCGCTGGATCTCCGGCCCAAGATAGGCGTAGTCGCCGGCGATGGGAAAGCCGCCCGCGACGACCGCGTCGACCCGGCCGGTGAGCTTCGCGAGCCACGCTGCGAACACGCCGCTGAACGAGTAGCCGAGGACGGAGAATCGCTCGAAACCGGCCGCCTCCATCATCGCCACCAGGTCGTCGGCCAGGTCGCCGGCCCGATACTCGGCGTCTGCCGCAAGCCGGCCGCTCGCGGCGAATCCACGCGGACTTGCCGTGATCACGGTGAAGCGCTCGGTGAACGGGGCGAGATCGAGAACCTCCGGCCAGGAGAAGTTCACGTAGGGCAGGAGCAGGCCGGGACCGGACCCACCGTGCACCTCGTAGTGCAGCTCCAGGCCGTCTCGGACGAGCGTCGTCACGGGGCCGCGAGTCTAGTTGGATGCTGCCTTCAGCGCCGCGGCGCGCATCTGCGCGACCGAGCGCGCCGTGCTCGCGTCGTGCGACCAGAGCGGCCACGAGTACGGCGTCGACGTCCGGATCGCGCAGCCGACCGTGCAGCCGAGCTTCGCGCCCTTCGCCGTGGTCGAGAAGAGCCCGGACAAGAGCCTCCGCACCGCCGCGGCGCCGTGCTTGTGGCGCACCACGTTCAGGATCTCCCAGTCCTCGATCCCCTCGCGCAGCACCTCGAGCCGCGCGCTCGCGATCGGTCCGTTCCGGCCCGGATAGACGAGGACGAAGGAGCCCTTCGCCTTGTCGTTCGAGACGAGCGGGTCGCCCTTCGCGTACGTCGTCGTCCCCTGTCCGAAGAGCAGGCCGGAGATGCCCTCGAGCGCGGCCCAGTCGACGAAGACGCGCGGGTCGGAGGCCGGCTCCGTCGCCGCGAGCCCCGGTGTGGAGTGGGAGGCGGCGTCGTACGTGTACGTCCAGATCTGCTTGTGGTGGCGGCGCGCCGCGTCGATCAGCCTCAGCTCCTGCGTCGCGTGCGAGATGCCGCGGCGCGAGAGGGACGGGTTCGTGTACTCGCCGTAGTAACGGCTGGCGACAACGGCCCAGACGTCGACGTCGTCGGAGCCGCCGTTCCAGAGCATGCGGTTCTCGGCCGTCGGCTTGCCGGTCACGATCACGTGGCTGCCGGGGAAACACGAGTGCGTGACCTTCGCCTGCTGCTGGACCACGCGGAACCGCGCTAGGCCGGGCTCGTCCATTCCCCACAGGTACGGAAAGGAGCCCGCGAGCCAGCCGTGGCTCTGCCAGAACCCGTGCACCGACTTCAGGTACGAGCACCACGTTTGCGGCTTGAACGGAGACTCGCCGCCGACGTACGTGCTCTTGCTCCAGCGGTTGCTCGAGATCGGGATCCACATGGACGCGAACCGCGAGGGCTGGCCGGCGGCGGCGACCATCTGCGCCGTCTTGTCGAGCCACCAGCGGCGGTCGCTCGTGTAGCCGGAGGCGGCCTTCGGGTTACCGTAGCCCCAGCTGTTCGGCGACAGCCGGTACGCGGCGAGGAAGCTGAAGAGCCCGGGCAGCGTCGAGTCGGGGTCGACGCCGTAGAGGCTCGCCGCCTTGTTCGAGTACGACTGCGGCGAGAAGTTGAAGGCGGTGAGCAGGCTCCCCGAGACCTGGTTCGGCTTCGGCAGCGTCACGGGCGCGACCGTGACTCTGATCGGCACGACGCTCCTCGTTCCGTCGGCGACGACGTAGACCGAGCCGCTGTACGAGCCCGGAGCCGTGCCGTAGGGGACGGTGACCTGAACCCAGAGCGGCTGGTTCGACTCCTCGGTCGAGCGCGGCGAGCCATCCCAGGGCATGAGCGCGTCGGGCACCGGAGTGCCGTCGACCCAGACGTAGTGCGCGAAGAAGAGGCTCAGCTGCAAAGGCGGAGCGATCGCCGGCAACACGATCGAGACGTTCTGCGCTCCGCGAACGAGGATCGTTGCATCGTCGACGCCGCCGACCGGCATCGCGAGCGAAACGCCCGAGCCGGCGCCGGCCGGAGCCGCCCCCGAAGCGGTGAAGGTCGTCCCCGACGGATACACGCCGACCGTCGCCTACGCCGTGCGCGCAGCGCTCGACCCCGCGCTCAGCGCGAGGACCACGAGAACGAGCAGAAACAACCGCCGCACGGCCCATTCATCGGCCTACGGCTCGAGCCGCCTAAACCCTAGAAACGGGCAGCTGCTCCCTGCTGCCGCTCGAACGCGCCGGTCGCCACAATGTCCGCCAGCTCGGAGACGGCGAGCCTGACCTCGTCCTCGCTGTTGAAGAAGTGGGGGCCGAGGCGGACCCCGCCGACCGGATCGGGCCGGAAGTCGCAGACGACGCCTCGCTCGCCGAGCTCCGCGTGGCAGGCGGCGTGGTCGGGAGTCGAGACGGTCACGGTGCCACCCCGGCGCTCCGCCTCGCGCGGCGAGACGATGTCCAGTCCGGCCTCGTCGCAGAGGTCGATCATCAGCTGCGTCAGCGCGAGCGAGCGCTCGCGGATTCGCGGCACGCCGACCTCCTCGATCACGTCGTAACCCGCCGTCGCCGCGTAGAGAGCAGGCACGTTCGGCGTGCCGGTGAGGAAGCGCCTCGCGCCCGCCGCGTACTCGAGCTCGGGCTCGAAGGCGAATGGACGGGCATGCCCCTGCCAGCCGACGAGGGTCGGCTCGAGCCGCTCGGCCAGGTCGGGACGCACGTAGAGCCAGCCGGCACCTGGCCCGCCGCAGAGCCACTTGACGCTGCCGCCGACGGCGAAATCGACGCCGAGCTCGGTGAGATCGAACGGCACGATCCCGGCCGACTGGTAGCAGTCGAGCACCACGTACGCACCTGCATCCCGCGCCCGGCGGAAGATCGGCTCGACGTCCTGGATCTCGCCGTTCTTGAACAGGACGTGGCTGATCGGAACGAGCAGGGTGCGCTCGTCGATCGCGTCCACGATCGCCTCGTCGTCCTCGACTGCGACGACGTCCAGGCCCGGCTGCGCCTGGTAGAGGTAGCGCACCGACGGGAAGTTCGCCTCCTCGTAGACGATCCGGTTCCGCCCGCGGTCCATGCCCGCGAAGCAGGAGAGGACGATCGCCTCGGCGACGGTCACGTTCTGGTGCATGACGATCGAGCCGGGCGGCGCGCCGAGGATGCGGCCGAGCTGGTCGCCGACCGTGACCGGCATCTCCCACCAGCCTTCGCCCCAGGACCGGATCCCGCGCTCGCGCCACATGCGCGCGTACTCGCGAAGGTTGTCCTCGGCCGCGGCGGGCATCGCCGCGAGCGAGTGGTTGATGAGGTAGGTGCAAGAGTCGAGGATCGCGAAGCGGCCGCGATACCGGCCTGGATCGATAGGGCCGGCGTCGATCACGCGTGCATTCCGATCGCCTCGTCCTCGGCCGCGTAGTCCAGCGTCTCGGCGAGGTAGGTGCCGTCCCAGCTGCGGCCACGCTCGAGCTCGCCGACGAGCCACGCGCACGTCTCGCGGACCGCCTCCGGGTAGGTCGTGACCGGCCGGTAGCCGAGCTCGCGCTCTGCCGCTTCCATCGAGACGACGAACGGCCGCGGTACCGCCCACGGGTTGCCGAAGGAGCCGTCCGGGAGCAGCACAGGTTCGAACTCGTGGCCGAGCGCGGCGCCGACCGCCTGGCAGATCTCGAGCGTGCTGGGCGGATCGGGGTCGCCGGCGTTGAGCGCCCGGGAGCCCGGTTGCGCCGCGGCGAGGCGAATCAGCTCGGCGAGATTCTCCACCGACGTCGTGTGGAATCGGCTCTCGCCATTCCAGGCGAGCGCGACCCGCTTGCGCCCGTCGACGGCGCGCTTGACGAAGAAGAGCTCGCGCGGCAACTGCGCGCCCGGACCATGGATCGCACACGCGCGAAGGAGCGTGGCGGGCAGCGGGCCGTCGAGCAGGGTCTGCTCGAGCTCGGCCTTGCGCGTCGAATAGGTGGCGTCGCCGGGCTCCGCGGTGCGTTGCGTCTCGTAGACCGGAACCGGGAACTCCGGGAAGTCGCCCCCCTCGCCGTCGAGCGCCCTGCCGTCGTCGTCCGCGTACGCCGAGGCGCTCGAGATGACCGCGACCGAGCTGACGAGGCCGGCGAGGCCGTTGAGCTGCTCGCCCTGCACGCGGTCGAAGGCGACGGTGTCGAGGACGAAGTCAGCGCCGGCGCCGATCGCCGCCCGAAGCTGCGCGGCGTCCGCGCGGTCGGCGACAACCGACTCGACTCCGAGCTCGGCGAGGCCTTCGGGCAGCGTGCCCGAGCGCGAGACCGCGACGACTTCCCAGCCGTCGCCCGCGAGCGCGCGCGCCGCGGCGCGGCCGATCATCCCCGTGCCGCCGATCAGGACCGCGCGCGGCACTAGACCTCCACACCCTCCACAGCGGCAACCCTATGCCGCGCGGCGAAGGCTGCGACGACGGCCGCCGCCAGGACGATCCCGGCGGCGATTTCGAGCGCGAGGTGGACGCCGTGACCGGCCGAGCCCTCGGCTGCGAGCAGCACCTTGGCGATCAGCGCCGTGTGACCTTTCACCCCGGGGCTGTTCTCGGCGCTCGCGATGTTGCCGCCGGTCGTGACGAACTGGATCACGACATTTCGGTAGAGCAGCGGGATGTGCAGGTTGACGAGCTTCTCGTTGAGCCCGCTCGTGAGCTGGGCGTTGACGACCGCGCCGAGCACGGCGACGCCAAACACTCCGCCCAGCTCGCGGCTCGTGTTCACAGTGGAGGCCGCCATACCCGACTGCTCGGGCGGGACCAGGCCGAGCACCGCCGCCGTCATCGTGACCAGCGCGATCCCGAAGCCGACTCCGGCGATCGCCAGCGGCCAGGCGAGCGCCGCGACGCTCGTCGTCGCCGTGAGCTGGTGGTCGACGAGCAGGAGCCCCAGCCCGGCGAGCAGGCAGCCGATCACCATCGGCCCCCGCGGCCCGACGCGGGCAGTCCAGCGGCCGGCGACCAACCCGGCGACGATCATCGCCACGGCGAGCGAGGTGAAGACGAGCGCGATCTGGTAGCCCGAGAAGTCGGTGATCAGCTGCAGGTAGAGCGCCGTGAAGAAGAAGACGGAGAAGACCGAGAGATTCGTGGCGAAGGCGACGACGTTCGCCGCCGCGAAGGTCGGGTTGCGCAGGAACTCGAGCCTCAGCACGGGATCGGGCGCGTGGCGCTCGACGATCACAAACACCGCAGTCAAGACCACTGCAAGGACGAAGAGGCCGTCGATCCACCACGTCCCGTAGCCGTTGTTCTCGCCCTCGATCACGGCGAACGTCGCGGCCATGATCGCCAGCGCACCGGTCACGAGCCCTGGCACGTCGAGCTGTCGCCCTTCCGGATCCTTGCTCTCGGTGAGCGTGACCGCGGCGACCGCGAACGCGACGGCGCCGAAGCCGAGCCCGAACCAGAAGATGCTCCGCCAGCCGACGCCGTCGGCCAGGACTCCGCCGAGCACAGGCCCGAGCGCGAGCGCGAGCCCCGAGACGGCCGCCCACACGCCCAGGGCGCGGGCGCGCTCCCGGCGCTCGGGGTAGATGTGCCGGATGAGTGACAGCGTCCCCGGCTCCGAGGCGGCGGCGCCGACACCCATCACGACACGGCCTGCGATGAGGACGTTCGTGCCGGGAGCGACCGCGGCCACGATCGAGCCGGCGCAGAAGAGGGCGACGCCGCCGAGCATGACCTTCTTGCGTCCGAACAGGTCGCCGAGCGTGCCGCCGGTGAGCATCAGCGCGGCGAAGGTGAGCATGTAGCCGTCGACGATCCACTGCAGGCCCGTGACGCTCGTCGAGAGCGACGTCTGGATGTCCGCGAGTGCGACGCTCACGATCGTGTTGTCGAGGAAGGTGAGAAAGAGGATCGCGCAGACCGCCGCGAGGGCGGCCTCGCGCGCGTGACGCTGCCGGAACAGCGCGACCGAGCTCACGACGCGGACGTTACGACTTGCAGGCGGACGGAGTGGTGCCGCTCAGCGCGACGAGCTTGCAGAGGCTCGCGAACCCCACCTTCCACGTTCCGTTCTGCAGCACGGCGGTGCCCGGCTGCTGCCCGAGCGATGTGTTGCCGAACTTGACGGTGTAGACGACCCTCGCCTTGCCCCCGCCCTGAACTCCCACCGAGGAAACCGTCACGTGGACGTTCTTCGCAAGGGGGTTGCTCGCGAAGCTCGCGACGACCTTCTTGAACCTCGAGCCGTCCTGGAGCACGGCGACGCGGTCGGCCAGCGGCGTGTTGGCCGAGAAGAACTGCTCGTAGGCGCTCCTGATCTGCGCCTGTGCGTTGGCGGTGCTCCCGCTCGTCGACGTATGCATCGATGAGCCGCACGCCGCGAGCGAGCCGGCAAGCAGCAGGCCGAGGAGAACCGCTGCGATCGCCTTCATCGCTAGGCCTCCTGCAGGGTGCGCGCTCCCGGGCCGACGTAGCGCGCCGACGGCCGGAACAGGCGCCCCGTGCGCTTCTGCTCGAGGATGTGCGCCGACCAGCCCGCGACGCGCGAGCAGGCGAACATCGCCGGCGCGAGCGGAGGCGGCACCTCGGCGATGTCGAGGACGAGAGCCGAGTAGTACTCCACGTTGGTCTTCAGCGGCCGGTCCGGCTTGCGCCGCTCGAGCTCGGCCAGCGCCGCAGCCTCGAGCTTCTCCGCGATCTCGATCTGCGGCGACCCGAGCTCGCGCGCGGTCTGCTTGAGGATCCGCGACCGTGGGTCTTCCGCGCGGTAGACGCGGTGGCCGAAGCCCATGATCCGCTTGCCGGAGTCGAGCGTGTCGCGCACCCACTTGTCGGGGTCGCCCATCGCGGCGACTTCTTCGAGCATCGGCTTCACGTAGGCGGGCGCGCCGCCGTGCAGCGGTCCGGAGAGGGCGCCGACCGCGGCCGAGAGCGCCGCGCCGCAGTCCGCGCCGGTCGACGCCACGACGCGCGCTGTGAAGGTGGATGCGTTGAGACCATGCTCGGCCGTACAGATCCAGTACGTGTCGATCGCCTGCGCGGCTCTCGGGTCGGCCTCGCCGCGCCACTGCAGCAGAAACCGCTCGGCGGCCGTCTTCCCCTGCGCGACGACGTCAGCGGGTACGTCGTCGGTGTGCCCGTCGGCCAGCCGAGCCGAGCCGGCGACGATCGACATCATCTGGCCGGAGATGCGGCCGAGATCGTCGCGGGCCTGGTCGTCGGAGATCTCGTTGAGCTTGCCGAGATCCCAGAGACCCGAGAGCCGCGCCGTCTGCGCCTGCAGGTCGGCAGGTGCATGCCCCGTCAGACCGACGGGCTCGAATGGCTCGGGGAGCGGCATGCGGGAGTCGATGTCGTCGTCGACGAGGAGGCCCCAGACGTTCTCGTAGGGGTACCGGCCGATCAGCGGCTCGACGTCGACGCCGCGGTAGCGCAGCGTTCCGCCCTCGCGATCGGGCTCCATGATCTCGGTCTCGACCGCGACGATCCCCTCGAGGCCCGGCTTGAAGTCGTTGCTGCTCATGCGTTGATCTCCTCCAGCTCGATCTCCTGGCCGATGCCGCGTTCCCGCGCGGCCGCGACGACGAGCGCCGCGGCGGCGAGGTCCTGGACGGCGACGCCGACCGACTTGTACAGCGTGATCTGATCCTCCGAGCTTCTCCCGGTGGCCGTGCCGGCGATGATCTCGCCGAGCTCGACGACTCCCTCGCGGCCGCGCGGGTCGAGCTCGGGCGCGCCGGCGGGCAGCGGTGCGAAGGCCGAGTCGCGCTGCTCGACGACGACGAGGTCGGCCCGCTCGACGATCGCGGGATCGAGCTCGAACCCACCGGTGAGCGTCGACCCGACGGAGCTGACATGCGTGCCGGGGCTCAGCCACTCGAAGCGGACGACCGGCTCCGGCGAGGCCGTCGTCGCATGCACGACGTCGGCTCCGCGGACGGCCTCCTCGAACTCGCCGCGGCCGGCGACCCGCACCTCGGCGAAGTCGCGCGCACGAGGGAACATCTCCTGCGCCGAGCGCGACTGCACGCCCGTGCCGAGGATCGCGAGGACGCGCGCGTCGGGTCGCGCGAGCAGACGCGTGGCGAGCGCCGCGGCTGCGGCCGTGCGCATCGCCGTGATGTAGGTCCCGTCCATCAGCGCAAGCGGTGTCCCCGTCGCAGGGTCGAAGACCGAGATGACCGCCTGGTGCGTCGGGCGGTCGCGGTTGCCCGGGAAGAGCGTGACGAGCTTGCAGCCGAGTCCGCTCGACGGCGCATAGGCGAGCATCCCGCCGAGCACGCCGGCGTCGCCGGCGAACGCGCCGACCCGCGGCACGAGCGAAGCCTGCCCGGAAGAGAGCTCGGCGTGCGCGGCCGCGAGCGCGTCGATCAGCGCGTCGAGGTCGAGCAGCGTCTCCACGTCGCTGCGGCTCAGGATCAGCATCTCAGGCGTGACGGTACTCCCCGTCGCTCGGCTCGCGCGGCGGCTTCCGCACGAGTACGTCGAACTCGCCCGCCCGCCCGACGACATGGAAGCCGTGGGCCTGCGCGACGCGTCGCGAGCGCTCGTTCCAGCGCAGGATGAGCATCCGCACGCGCGCGGCCGGCTCCCCTGCACAGGCGTGCGCGAGGACGGCGCCGACGAACTCGCGGCCGAGGCCCTGTCCCATCAGGTCGGGCCGCATCCCGTAACCGATGTCGATCGTCCCCGGCTCGGGGTCGACGCCGGGAATCCGCGCCTCGGCACCCACGCAGCCGAAGCCGACGACGGCGCCGTCGTCGTCCTCCACGAAGAAGAAGCCGCGATCCGCGCCGAGCGCGCCGCGAACGTCGTACGTCGCATACCTGCCCGGATAGAGCCAACCGAGCGGTGTCTCGGCCTCCTCGGCAGTCAGCTCCCGCGTCCGCACGAAGCGGTCAGCCGACGAGTGTGAGCTTCCAGTCGGCCCGGTGCTGCGCGTCGAGCGAGAAGAGCAGGATCCGCTGCCACTGACCGAGGCAGAGCGCTCCGTCGAGGAACGGCACCTGCTCCGAGCCCGGGCCGAGCAGGAACGCGACCAGCCGCTCGCGAGAACGCAGCTTCCCGGGAACCATGCGCTCGAGCAGCGACTCGAGATCCTCGAAGAAGCCCGTTTCCCGCTCCTGCACGCGGACGAGCGAGAGCGTGCTCTCGGTGTGGAGGTACGCGATGCCCGAGCTCACGTCCGCGCCGGCGACCTCGCGCGAGACGTCGTTCGTGATGTCCATCACCGAGAGCGACGGGAGGGCCGCGGCAATCGAATACGGAACGTCGACGGTCGTCATGCCTGTGCGACCTCCTTTGGCAGCCTGAAGTGGACATCCTCTTTCGCGACCTCGATCTCCTCGGGCAGCGCATAGCCGACCTCGGCGAGCCGCTCGGCGGTCGCGCGCACGAGCTCCTCGGGCGTCGAGGCGCCGGCGGTGAGGCCGATCGTCTCGTGGCCTTCGAGGAGCCCCGGGTCGAGCCCGCTCTCGCCGTCGACGAGCGTCGCCTGGGCGCCCGCGGCCTGAGCGACCTCGACCAGCCGTTGCGCGTTCGAGCTCGTCTCCGAGCCGATCACGAGGACGAGCGTCGCACCCTGCGCGACCATCGCCTTCACGGCGTCCTGGCGGTTCTGCGTCGCGTAACAGATGTCGTCGGCGTGCGGCCTGCGGAGCGTGCCGAGGTGGTCCTCGAGCGCATCCACGATCGGCGCGACGTCGTCGAGCGACAGCGTCGTCTGGGTGATCACGGCGACCGGCTTGTCGGTCACGAGCTCGCGCGCCTGCTCGGGCGACTCGATCACGACGGTCGAGCCAGGGCGCTCGCCGAGCGTACCGATGACCTCGACGTGGTTCACGTGGCCGACGAGCGCGACGAGATGGCCGCTGTCGGCGTAACGCCGCGCTTCGGCGTGCACCTTGTTCACGAGCGGGCAGGTCGCGTCGACGACGCGCAGCCCGCGGGCCTGGGCGTTCTCCTTCACGGCCGGCGAGACGCCGTGCGCGGAGAGGACGCAGATGGCGCCTTCCGGGATCTCATCCTCGGATTCGACGAAGACCGCGCCGAGCTTCTCCAGACGCCGAAGGACATGGTCGTTGTGGACGATCGCGTGACGGACATAGACCGGCGGCCCGTACTGCTCGAGCAGGCGCTCGACGATCTCGATCGCCCGGTCGACGCCCGCGCAGAACGAGCGCGGAGCCGCGAGGAGGACACGACCTCTCATGTCGCCGCCGCCTGTTCGAGAGCCTGCAACGCGCGCATCGCGCCCTTGATGGAGCGGATCGCGTCGCCACGGCGGGTCGCGACCCAGCGCAGCAGGCCGGCGAGGTTCGTGCGCCCGTCGGCGTGCACCGTCCGATCCACTCCCTCGACGGCGCTGCCTGCGTCGTCCGAGATCGCGCGAACGACGCCCGCGAGCCGGCCGCTGCGGGCGAGAACGCCGCTCTCCATGTCGACCGCGTCGGCACCGCTCGACTCGTGCAGACGTGCGCGCTCGGCCGGGTCGTGCACGAGGACGTCGCCGCCCAGCACGACTCCCGGCGCGGGCGCCGCGCACCCCGAGCCCGGGGCCTTCCCAGATCGTCGTGCCGGTCTCGTCGACCACGCGCGTCGCGTCGACCACGTCGCCGATCTGCAGCTCGCCGAGCGAGCCGGCGAGCCCGAACGAGACAAGACGGCCATCGGGGATGCCGTTCGCGACGCAGACGCCGACGCGCACCGCGTCGAAGCCGAGCCGCCGCGCGACCCGCTCCTCGGCGGTCGTCGCGCAGGCGAACGTCAGCCCGTCAGCGTCCACGCGAGACTCCGCACGGTCTCTTTCAGGCTCTGCGACGCTTCGTACGCGGCCGACGGCTCGAACCCGCAGTGGATGCCGCAATGCTCGCAGCGCGGGTCGTTGCCCGGCCCGTAGGCGTCCCACTCCATCCCCTCGAGCAGCGCCTCGTAGGTGGGGAAGATCCCGTCGGTGAGGAGGTAGCACGGGCCTTTCCAGCCGTACGGATTGCGCGTGATCGAGCCCCACGGCGCGCAGGTGAGCTCGCGCTCGCCGGTCAGGAAGTCCTGGTAGATCGGCGTCGCGATCCAGCGGTAGCCGTGCTCCTTCGTCGCTGCGCGGATCGCGCGGAACTTCACCTCGTGCTCGTCGCGCGTCATCGTCAGCGCCGGATCGATCTGCGAGTACTGGTAGCCGGGCGCCACCAGCATCCCGTCGATTCCGACGTCGTCGGTGAGGTAGCGCATCATCTCGATCACGTCCGAGACCTCGGTCTCCTTGAAGATCGTCGTGTTCGTCGTGACGCGGAAGCCGCGGCTGCGCGCCGTCTTGATCGCGTCGATTGCGATGTCCCAAAGCCCCGGGTAGTCGCAGACGTAGTCGTGGATCTCGCGCATCCC
The DNA here is from genome assembly GCA_963794255.1 of uncultured Actinomycetes bacterium. Lineage (GTDB taxonomy): Bacteria > Actinomycetota > Thermoleophilia > Gaiellales > Gaiellaceae > Palsa-739. Next base: position 66,255 of record CAWCDC010000002.1, read on the forward strand.
GTCGAGGTGGATGACGAAGGTCAGCCGGCCCGACGGCTCGAACCAGTCGAGGCACTGCTCGAGCCGCAACGCGTTCGTGCAGAGCTCGATCGTCTTGCCGAGCTCGAGCACCTGCGGCACGACCTCTTCGATTCCCTTGTAGACGAGCGGCTCGCCGCCGCAGATCGAGACGACGGGAGCCGGACACTGGACTGCTGCGTCGACGCACTCCTCGATCGAAAGGCGCGCACGGTTCGACTCGTACTCGCGGATCTTCCCGCAGCCGATGCAGGCGATGTTGCACGCGAGGGTGGGCTCGAGCATCAGCACGAGCGGATAGCGCTCGCCTTTGCGCTGCTGCGCCGCGACGTATTTGCCGATCGAGACCGTCGACCCCAACGGGAACTTCATCCAGCCAACCTTTCTCTCAGTCGTCCGAGTGCCAGAAGCGGAAACGTGATGCGGTAGAGGTGATACCGAATCATGAAGTCGAGGGGGAATCCTGTGCCGGTGAAGTGTTGCTCATCCCAGTCTCCATCCGGGCGTTGCGCGGCACAGAGATAGTCTGCCGCCCTGCGGCTGGCCGAATCTTCAGCGTTTCCTGCGGCCACGTACGCAAGCAGCGCCCAGGCCGTCTGCGACGGCGTCGTGAAGTCCGCCCGGCCGCGCCAGGCGGGGTCGGCATACGAGCGGATGTCCTCGCCGAAACCGCCGTTCTTCTGCTGCACGGAGTCGAGCCACGCGACGGCGCGGCGCATCGAGGGATGGTCGTGCGGAACGCCCACGGCTTCGAGGCCCGGCAGCGCGGCTCCCGTGCCGTAGATGTGGTTGACGCCCCAGCGGCCGAACCACGAGCCGTCCTCCTCCTGCTCGGAGAGCAGCCACTCGAGCCCTCGCTCGGCCGAGTCGCGATGCACTCCGAGCGTGCCGAGGGTCTCGAGCGAGTGCGCGGTGACGTCGGCGCTCGGCTCGTCGGTCACCTTGCCGAAGTCGCAGAAGGGGATCTTGTAGAGCCACATCGCCTGGTTGTCGACGTCGAACGCACCCCAGCCACCCGCGCGCGACTGCATGCCCGCGAGCCAGTCGACGCCGCGCTCGACGGCGTCCTCGCCGCGCCCGAGCTCGTGCAGTGCGAGCGCGACGACGGCCGCGTCGTCGACGTCGGGATAGAGGTCGTTCTCGAACTCGAAGGCCCAGCCACCGGGATCGAGGTCCGGCGCCCGGATCGACCAGTCGCCCCTCAGCGTCACCTGCTGGCGCAGGAGATACTCGCCGGCGGCGACGAGCTGCGGGTGGTCGGCCGGCACGCCGCACGCGCGGAGCCCGAGCACGGCGAGCGCGGTGTCCCACACCGGCGACTGGCACGCCTCGGGGCGCAGGCGATCGCCGTCGTCGACCATGAATCCCTGCCAACCATCGACCGCCCGGCGCATGGTGTCGTCGTGCGCGACGTCGTGGCCCAGCGCGTCGAGGGCGATGATCCCCCAGACCCAGGGCGGCTGAATGCCTCCCCAGGATCCGTCCACCTCCTGCCGCGCCCGGATCCATTCCTCGGCTCGCTTCTGCGCCAGACGGCGCAACGGGTCGCGCCGGATCGACCCGCGCGTCTTCCCGGGAATCGCGCCGAGCATCCGCAGGTCGACGTCGATTGGCCGCACGGGGCGCAGCGACTGCGCGAGCGAGAGAGCCACGAACGTCTGCCGCGCCCAGCAGGCGAAGTTGTAGATCGAGAACGGGCCCCTGGGCGGGAAGAGCACGAGCTCGGGCGGGATGGGAACCAGCCGCTGCCACGGCCATTGCCCCAGCAGCGCCAGAAAGCACTTCGTGAACAGACGCGCCTTCGGGATGCCTCCTTCGCGTTGCAGATACGCGAGCGTCGCCGGGCCGGGATCGACGCCGCACATACGAAGGGCGACGTAGGCCTCGAGCGAGGTGGAGAGGTCGGCCGGCCCCTCGAACCAGATCGACCACGTCCCGTCGTCGCGCCTGCGAGCCATCAGCTCGTTCGCGATCCGCCGATCCAGTTCGGGCGTGCGCAGGCCGAGCGCGTGGGTCCAGAAGAGGTGCTGCGCCGTCATCGTCACGTTCGACTCGAGCTCGCCGACCCAGACGCCGTCCGGCCGCTGCAGCTCGAGCAGCCGTTGCGTGCCGCGGTCGATCGCGGTGTCGAGTTGGGTCAGCTCTACGGTGACGGTCATCTCAGGCCGTAATCGTGGCGGAAACAGTGCTCAAGATGTGCTGAGCCGCCCGGCGGCCGCTGCGGACCGCGCTCTCCATCGTGGCCGGCCAGCCCGTGTCGGTCCAGCTGCCGGCGCGGGCGACATTCGGATGTGACGTCTCCACTCCCGGCCGCCGGACGCCCGGCCGGAGCGCAATGGTCGCGTACGGCTCCCGGCTCACGCGCGACCAGAGGAGCTCGGCCTCGCCGAGCCGCTCCGTGAGCTGCCCGGCGACGCGCTCCACGAGCTCTCGTCCGCGAACCTCGAGCAGCTCGGGGACGCCGCTCGAGACGACGGTGAGGTACTGGCCGCGCTCGGGCCTGCTCTCGGTGAGCGCGCCGCGATCGAAGACCCAGTGCGCGTCCGAAGCAAGCAAAGCGGTGAGCGGTTGCTCGAGCAGCTGCCGCTCGAACCAGAGATGGACGCTCACGATCGGCGAGTCCTCGAGCTCCGGCTCGGGCTCGCCGAGCAGGCGCGCACTCTCGGCGGGCGGGACGGCCAGGACGATCGCGTCGGTGTCGAGCTCGTCGAGCGAGGCCACGCGCGTGTCGGTCCGGATCGTCGCGCCGGCGGCCTCGAGCGCAGAGCCTGCCGCGTCGCCGTGCATCCGTCCGAGCGGTTGCGTGGGGAGGATCAGGTCGCTGTTGGTGCGCGGCCCGAGCAGCGCGGTGCGGACGGTGAAGAGACCTGCGTCGGCATCGACCCCGTCGCAGCGCAGATTGAGCGCGGGCCGCACGAAGACGTCCCAGAAACAATCGATGGATCTGTCGGTTTCGCCGAGTCTCCTCAGCAAGTGTCCGAACGATTCCTTGGGTTGCGACTGCGCCGAGCGCAGTCGCAGTGTGGTGAGCGGGAGTCGGACCCGATCCCGCAGCGGCAAGTGGCTGTACCTCAGTAGTGCAGGAAGGTTCGGCGCGATCGTCGCGGAGACGCCGTTCTCGTCGATGACCGGCAGCCCGAGCCGGGTGCGCAGGAACGATCCGCCTTCGCCGATGCGCTCGAGGAAGCTCAGATACTCGGTGAAGCAGCCGAGCCCGATGTGCTGGCCGTTGTCGGGCGGCGGCTCGGGATCTCCGTCGCGCTCGGGCAGCGTCTGCACGGCGCCGCCGAGCGTGGGCCGCGCCTCGAGCACCGTGACCGTGTGACCCGCGTCGACGAGATCGAGCGCAGCGGAGAGCCCGGCGAGGCCGCCGCCCACCACGGCGACCTTCACGGCAGGAGCCCTCGCGCCACGACCGCGAGCTTGCGCGGCGTCGAAAGGCGCGTCTTCTCCCCGAAGACGTCGAAGCCGGACGCCTCGATCCGCTCGAGCGTCTCGCGATACAGGCCGGCGAAGGTGCCGACGCAGAGGGCGCTGCGGCGGTCGAGCGAGTCGAGCAGGCCCAATCCCTCGGCAAGGTACGTCCGCGCCCGCGCGGCCTGAAAGGCCATCAACTCGCGGAACTCCGGCGACGGCGCGAGCTGCTCGACCTCGAACGCGACGATCTCGTCCTGGGGCAGATAGACGCGACCGAGTCGCTGGTCCTCGTCGACGTCGCGGATGATGTTGATCAACTGCAGCGCGATCCCGAGCGTCTGCGCGCGCTCGGTGTCGGCGGAGCCGTAGACCGGGACGCACGCGAGCCCGACCGCACCCGCGACCTTCTCGCAGTAGCCGCGCAGGTCGTCGAAGTCGGCATAGGTGGCCTGCTCGAGATCCTGCAAGCCTCCGTCGACGAGCGCCGCGAGCGGCTCGCGCGGGATGCCGAAGCGCTCGCGCGCGTCGAGCAGCGCCACGAAGATGGGACTCGCCGGATCGGAGTCGAGCGCCGCCCGCAACTCTTCGAGCTCGACCCGCTTTTGCTCGGGCGGCAGCTCGCCGTCGGCGACGTCGTCCACGCTCCGCGCAAAGGCGTAGATCGCAGCGATCGCCTGCCGTTTCGCCTTCGGCAGGACCATGATCCCGTAGGCGAAGTTCTTCGCCTCGCGCCGCGTGATGCGGCCGACCTCGGCATAGGCCTCCTGGACGCTCATCTCGCGGCGACGCTATCGCACGAGTACGAGCGCGGCCTCGCGCGCAAGGCGGGCGCGGGACGGTCGCGGACGGCCGCTGAAGATGTCCCAGTCGGCCGACTCGAGCGCATCGAGCGCGGCCAGGCCGCCGCGGGCGAACAGCGCGACCGCCCGGCCGAGCCTCCCCCCGATCTCGACACGCAGCACCTCTCCGGCGGCGAGCAGCTCCGAGGCGCGCTCCGCCTCGAAACGGAGCAGCCCTCGCAACTCCTCGGTCGGCCGGTCGAGCGGCGGGTCGCCGAACGCGCGGCGGTCTTCAGCGGGGAGATAGACACGTCCGAGCTCGAGATCCCGCGGCACGTCCTGGAGGAAGTTCACGAGCTGCAGCCCGGTGCAGACGGAGTCGCTCGCCGCCACGAGCTCGGGCTCGTCGAGGAGCCGGAGGACGCCGAGCACGAGCCGGCCGCACGGGTCGGCCGAGTGGACGCAGTAGTTCTTGACGTCCGCCCAGGTCTCGTACGCGGTCACTCGCTGATCCATCCGATTCGCCTCGATCAGGCGTAGAAACGGCTCGCGTGGCAGGTCGAACTCCCGGATCGTGGGCTGCACGTTCCGCAACACGGACCACGTCGCCTCCCCCGCGAACGCGGCGTCCAGCTCCCGCTCGAGCTCGTCGAGCGCCGCGAGGCGGTCGCCCTCGTATGCGTCGCCGAGCTCGTCGACGAGCCGCGCGTAGCAGTACAGGGCGCGGATGTGCGGGCGCAGCGGGCGTGGGAAGAGAACCGAGCCGACCGGGAAGTTCTCGCCCGCGGCACGTGCTGCGATCTCGTCGAGCTCCACCGGATCATTCTTGCTTGAATGCCCGCGCGGACGGCGGCTGCCGCAGAGCAGTCGAGAGGAGGAGTCGGTTGAGCGAGGGCGGGACACCGGGCACCGAAACATCCGGAGGACGCGAGTCGGCGGTCAAGGGAGTCGAGCGCCGCGACGACGCAGTCGTCGTCTCGCTCGCCGGCGAGCTCGACCTCTACAACGCCGAGGAGCTGCGCGGCGCGCTGCTGGAGGCGTGCGAAGCCGAGCCCGGCGTGCTCGTCGTCGACCTCGCAGAGGTGCGATTCATCGACTCGACCGCGCTCGGCGTGCTGATCGAGGCCCGCTCGAGGATGACGGACCACGACGGTTTCCGGCTCGCCGCGCCCGGGCTCGAGACCCGGCGAGCACTCGAGGTGTCCGGCCTCGACCGCCACTTCCTCGTTCACGACACGGTCGCGCAGGCGCTCGCAGCGACTCGCTGATCCGAGTGTCCGAAGCGCTGCTGCCACCCGAGCGGATCGCGACCGACTACTCGCGGCTGGCCAAGCACGTGAGCTTCCTGCGCCGCGCCCAGCTGGACCTGCGGGCGCGTTGGACGATCGCCGGCTGGCCCACCGACTACTGGGCCGGCCAGGTCTATCCCGGCGTCGAGCCGCTGAAGGCGAAGCGCCGCCTCGCCCGCGACCTCCTCAGCTTCTGCCGCCTCACCGACGACGACGGCAAGGGGACGAGCGGCTGGCGCCGACACCTGCGCACGCTCAGCCGCCGCTCGGCACGGCTGACGAAGCTCGGCCTGACTCGGGTCGAGTTGCGCGCGCCGGGAACCGAGCTCGAGCTGGGCCTTGCCCCGAGCTCGCGCTGGCTGGGTGGTCCGGAGACGCTCGTGGACGGTCGAACCCTCGCGCCGAACATGCCGACGGAGGAGACCTTCACCAGCCCGGACCCCCGCAAGACGAACGGGACGTTCCGGTGCACGTTCCCTCTCACGTTCCGGGGCCGCCTGATCGACGGGCTCAGCGGCGAGTTCTCGAACGGACGGCTCGTACGGCTCGAGGCCGACTCGGACGCCGACTGCGAGTTCGTCGCGTCGTATCTCGACACCGACCGAGGAGGACGGCGGCTTGGTGAGGTCGCGCTCGTCGACGCCTCGTCACGCATCGGGCAGACCGGCCGGATCTACTACAACACGCTGCTCGACGAGAACGCGGCCGCCCACATCGCGTTCGGCAGTGGTTTCGGCGGCACCCGTCTGGAAACACCTGCCCGTGGCGTGAATCGCTCGACGATCCACCTCGACGTCATGATCGGGAGCCCCGAGCTCGAGGCGACCGGCTTCAACGCGCGTGGCCGGCGTATCCCGCTGATCCACCAAGGGACCTGGCAGATCTGAGGCAGAAAGGGGTCGCCGTCGCCGCGTTAGCAGCCGTCCTTGCGATCGCGGCGGGTTGCGGCGGCGGGTCGCGGCACCGGACGACGACGCGGGCGGCGGACAGGACGACCACGACGTGCACGCTGTCGACGAAGCAGCACCGCGTGATCCGGCGGGCGAACCTGATGATCGTGCGGATGCACGAGCTCGAGGCGCCGCTGAAGACCGTGCACGAGCACGGACCGCGCGCGCTCGAGCTCGAGCTGAACCGATTCCTGCTCTCCATCGGCGTCCTGCCGGTCGATCAGCGAGGCTTGCTGATCCGCAAGGCGAAGAGCGCGGTCGGTCTCTGCAAGGACTGCTTCGACGCGCTCGAGGCGCTCGAGCCCGCGGTGCAGACGCGCCTCGGCGGGTCACCCTGCAAGCCCGGCTTCTAGCCGTCGACGAAGAGGCCGTTGAGCGGGCCCCAGAGGGCCTCGCTGCGGCGTGAGACGTGGGGCAGCAGCGTGAGCTTCCCGTCGGCCCAGCCGTCGCGTCTCCGGCGCTCGAACCGCTCCTTCGCGAGCGGCTGCCACAGCTCGTCGAACACTCGCGCCGGATCGCCGTCGATCTCCTCGCGCGGCCGTTCGAGATGCTCCTCCCACAGTCTCAGGCGCACCTCCCGCGCAAGTGTCGGATCGCGAAAGACGACGTTCGCCTCGGTGTCGTTGAAGAGCGAGTGCTCGTTGAGGTTCGCAGACCCGATCGTCAACCACGCATCGTCGATGACCGCCGCTTTCGAGTGGACGTAGACGGGATTCCCGCCCGGCCCGGATTGGTAAAGCGTGCAGGCGAGGAAGCGGGTCGTCTGGTCTCCCGACTCGTTGTCGGCGTCGATGAGCGCCCCGACCTGTCCGCGGCTGTCGTCGGCGCCGTTGTTCGGCCGCGCCGGGAGGACCGCGATCACGCGAAAGTCGTCGCGTGGCGGCCGGCGCAGCTTCTCGGCCAGCACGACCGTGAGCTCCGGCGACCAGAGGAACTGACTCTCGAGGTACACGAATCGTTCGGCGGCCCGCAGCGCGCGGAGGTAGCTCTCGAGGATCGACCACTCGCCATTCCGGCAGGGTTCGTACAGCCTCTCGGGAACCGTGCGCACGAGCTGCGCCTCGCTACTGCCGGCGACGGCAGGCGGATCCGACTCGGGTAGCCCGTTCCCGGTCACTCCCTCCCAACGCAGGCGGAAGTGCTCCGCGACGTCGGCGACGACGGGTCCTTCGAGCCGCACCGCGGTGTCGTGCCAGCCGAGCCCGTCGCGCCGTGGGTGATCGCTCGAGTCGAGCCGGTTGCCCCCCAGGGCCGTGAGGTCGATCCCGCCCACGAACGCAGCCTGGTCGTCGACGACGACGAGCTTCTCGTGATGGCAGTGGAAGGGCCGCTCCCGTGCGTCGAGCGCCAGCGAGATCCGGGTGCCGCCGGCGAGCTCCTCGCCTGCCCGCCGCACCTCGCCGCGGTCGGGATGGAAGAGCGGCAACGGGGCGCCGGCCCAGGCGAGCACGCGGACGTCTACTCGCTCGGCCGCCTCCGCGAGCAGTTCACGCAGCGTCGGGCCTTCCTCCTCCAGACGGAAGGCGGGATCGAAGTGCCAGCCCGCCAGGTGGACGTGAGAGCGAGTCGAACGAATCGCGTCTGCGATCCGCGGCAGCGCTTCTCGCCCGTCCACGAATACCTCGACGCGGCAGCCGGAACGCGGTGCGAACGACGCGGTGCTCGCCCAGCCGCCCCCGACCGGATCGACAGCCGCTGCGCTCCCGTGCCGTCGGAGCCGCCGCGCGTGGTGACCGCGCACGACGTGTTCGATCGCATCACCGACGAGGTCGTCGAGCCGATCGGGCGAAATAGGAGCCACGAGGCCGTTCTGCCCCGCGACGCCGAACTCTCACCCCGTCGGCGAGGTGGGGAATTGCGACGAGGAGCTGTAGGTGCCGGTTCCGTTGATCAGCGTGCCGCCGTTGAGATCGGCCGTCGGGAACTGCTTGACGGGCAGGTTGCCGACGGCCGCGCTCATGTAGTCGTGCCAGATCTCGGCGGGCAGCGTCCCACCGGCCACCTCGCCGACGCCCTCGACGTTGTAGAGCGAGATCTCGCCCTTCGGGTAGCCGACCCAGACGCAGGTCGCGAGCTGGGGCACGTAGCCGCAGAACCACGCGTCCTGGAAGTTCTCGGCGGTCCCCGTCTTGCCGGCCACCGGGCGGGCGCCCAACGCGGCCGCCCCGCCGGTGCCGTGCTCCACCACGCCCTGGAGGGCGTAGGTGAGCTGGGCGGTGACGTTCGGGCTCAGCACGCGCGTCCCCTTGGTGGTCAGCTTCTCGATCACCTTGCCGTTCGCACCGCGGACGCTTTCGAACGCCTCCGGATCGTGCTGGATGCCTCCGTCGGCGAAGGTCGCGTAGACGTCGGTGAGCTCGAGCGGCGTGAACCCGACCGAGCCGAGCGTGATCGCGCAAGCCCGGCGGAAGTACGGGCCTCCGACCTGTTCCGTGACCCCGAGGTTGCGCGCCATGGCCTGGACGTTCCCGACGCCGACCCTCGCGATCAGCTGGGCGAAGATCGTGTTCACCGAGTTCGCCGTCGCGTCGAGGAGGTTCATCGTCCCGGCCGCCTCGTCGGCGTAGTTGTGCACGTCCCACGGACCGTTGTTCGTCGCGCACTGCGGGTCGGTGATGAACAGCTCGGGCGGCCCGTAGAAGGTCGAGTAGAGCGAGTCGCCTTCGCTCAGCGCGGTCGCGAGCGTGATCGGCTTGAAGGCGCTGCCGGTCGAGCGATGGGCCTGTGTCGCGAAGTTGAACTGCATGGGTTGGTGGCTCGGCAGGTAGTCGACCATCGTCTTCACGGCACCGGTCTGAGGATCGATGGAGACGATGGCAGCCGCCGGATCCGTCGGGCTGTGCAGCACCGAGCTCACGGCGTGCAGCGCGAGCCCCTGCAGCCGGAGGTCGAGCGTCGTCGTGGCCTTGAAGCCGCCGAGCTCGACCTGTCTCTCGTGGAAGCGGTTCGCAAGCTGCGTCGTCGCCCAGCCGAAGAAGGTGGGTTGGAGCAGCTGTGAGTAGAGATGCCCGGGCCTGAGCTCGAGCTTCTTCTTCGTGGCGCTTCGCAGCTTCGCCCCGTTGATGTAGCCGTTCTTCCACATTGCCTGCAGGACCTCGTTCCGGCGAACCAGCGCGGCGTGCGGATTCGTGATGGGGTCGAAGACCGTCGGTGCCTGCGGCAGGCCGGCGAGGAGCGCGGCCTGCACGAGCGTCAGGTCGGCGGCGTCCTTCGAGAAGTACGTGCGCGCGGCCGCCTGGGCGCCGTACGCGTGCCTCCCGTAGAAGACCTCGTTGAGGTAGTCGGAAAGGATCTGCTTGCGCGCGTTCTTGCCGTAGCGCTTCTGCTCGCGCTGGAAGAGCTTCTCCGAGAGGCAGGCCTCCCTGACCTTCCGCGACAGGGTCCGCTGCGGATTGCCGATGTAGAGGTTGCGTACCAGCTCCTGGGTGATCGTCGAGCCGCCCTGCACGACCTGACCGTGCGCGACGTCCTGGTAGAGGGCGCGCGCGATGCCCCGGTAGTCGAGAGCGTCGTGCTGCCAGAAACGCGCGTCCTCGATCGCGACCGTGGCCTCGGGCAGCGTCGGAGAGATCTCTCTCAGCGGCAACGGCTGCCGGTTCGTCGCCGACGGCACGACACCGAGCGGGCGGTTGTTGTCCGTGTAGAGGAACGAGTTCTCACCGAGCGCAAGCGGACGAAGGTCCGAGAGGTTGCACGAGGAGAGCAGGATCTGGCTGCCCGTGAAGGCGACGGTGGCCAGGAGGAGCGCGACGATCGCCGCGAGGAGAAGCGCGACCAGGAGCACGATGCTGCGGGTCTTCTTGTTCCGCCGGCGAAGCCGCCCACGGCGGGCAAAGAGCACGCGCTCGAGCTCGACGTCCTTGCGCGAGGGCCGCCCGCGCTGCGGTCCCCTCCGGTTCCGACCCTGATCGTCTGCCACTGCCGGGACATTGTGCTTGAAGCGAGGACGAAGCTGCTGACCGAGTTTGGGCCTACTCGATGCGGGAATCTTCCGCTTCGTGAGAGCGGGCCGCCGACTTGTAACGAGCGAGAGCCGACGCGCGGATTCGAACCGCGGACCCCTTCATTACGAGTGAAGTGCTCTACCAGCTGAGCTACGTCGGCGGGGAGCCCAAGTCTAGCCTCGGTACGCGACCGTTTCGCGCCGGCCGGTCTCGCCGGAGCGCACGATCGCGTCGCAGACCTCCGAGGCGCGGTAGCCGTCCTCGAAGTCGGCGCCGTACGGCGCCACCTCGTGCTCGCCGGCGACCGCACCGAGGAAGTGGTGCAGCTCGTGGACGAACGTGTCGCCCCAGCCGATGATGTGCCCGGGCGGCCACCAGTGCTGCCAGAACGGGTGGTCGGCTTCGGAGACGAGCACCGTCTTGAACCCGCGCGCGCGATCTCCGTCGGCGCGAAAGACCTGGAGCTCGTTGAGGCGCTCCATGTCGAACGCAAGCGAGCCTTTGGTGCCGTTGATCTCCCACTGGAACGCGTTGCGGCGGCCGTGCGCGAAGCGCGTCGCCTCGAGTGTGCCGATCGACCCGTTCGCGAACCCCACCGCCGCCTCGACCGCGTCGTCGACCTTGCGTCCGGGCAGGAAGGTGTGCGCGAAGCCGGAGACGGTCTCGATCTCGCCGTTGAGGAAGCGCGCGAGGTCGACGACATGCGTCATCAGGTCGCCGAGGGCACCCGAGCCTGCGGCGTCCGCATCGAAGCGCCAGGTGTCGAGCGACGGATCGTCGCCCCAGTCCTGGAGGTAGCGGCCTCGGAAGTGGCGCACCTCACCGAGCTCGCCGGCGTCCACCATCTCGCGCGCGAGGCGCACCGCCGGCACGAACCGGTAGTTGAAGGCGCACATGTGCCGGACGCCCGTCGCAGCCACCGCCTGCCAGATCTCGAAGCTCTCGTCCGCGCTGCGGCCGAGCGGCTTCTCGCACACCACATGCTTGCCCGCCTGCGCCGCCGCGATCGTCGGCTCGGCATGCAGCGAGTTCGGCCCACCGTTGTCGAAGAGGCCGATCCGCTCGTCCGCAACGAGGTCGCGCCAGTCGGTGGTGGCGTACTCCCAGCCGAAGCGCCGGGCCGCCTCGCCCACGGCCTCCTCGTTGCGCCCGGCGATGCCGATCAGCTCGGGCGCGAGCGGCGGAGGCCAGGTGATGTACGGGATCTTGCGGAAGGCATTCGAATGCGCCTTGCCCATGAAGGCGTAGCCGAGCATCCCCACGCCGATCGTCGCCACGTGAGCGATAGTACGCATGTGGGTTCACCAGTGAAGTGGGGCATCGTCTCCACCGCCGACATCAACCGGAAGGTGATCCCGGGCGCGCACGCATCGGAGAAGGTCGACCTCGTCGCGGTCGCCAGCCGCGACCAGGCGCGGGCCGAGGCCTACGCGCGCGAGTGGGAGATCCCGCGGGCGTACGGCTCGTACGAGGAGCTGCTCGCCGACCCCGAGATCGAGGCCGTCTACATCTCGCTGCCGAACACGATGCACGTCGAGTGGTCGATCAAGGCGCTCGACGCCGGCAAGCACGTGCTCTGCGAGAAGCCGTTCACGCGCCACCCCGAGCAGGTGGATGCGGCGTTCGACGCCGCCGAGCGGAACGGCCGCCTGCTGAGCGAGGCGTTCATGTACCGCCACAACCCGCAGACGAAGCGGCTTTCCGAGCTGGTCGCCGACGGGGCGATCGGCGAGCTGAGGCTGATCCGGTCCGCCTTCTCCTACGGCCTCTACGACCACGACAACATCCGCCTCCGCACCGACGTCGAGGGCGGCGCGCTGATGGACGTCGGCTGTTACAACGTCTCGGGCTCGCGGCTGCTCGGAGGCGAGCCGGAGCGGGTCTGGGGTGAGGCGTGGTACGGGCCGTCGGGAACCGACTGGGTCTTCAGCGGGACGCTGCGCTTCCCGGGCGACGTGATCGCCACCTTCGACTGCGCCACCGCGCTGGCGGAGCGCGACGAACTCGAGGCGATCGGCAGCGAGGGCTCGCTCTTCCTCGACGACCCGTGGCACTGCAACGTTCCCGTGATCGAGCTGCGGCGCGAGGGAGAAGTCGAGCGCATCGAGCTCGAACGCGAGGACTCGTACCAGCTAGAACTCGAGAATCTCAGCGACGCGATTCGCGGCGAGGCCGAGCTGCTGCTGGGCCGTGAGGACGCGCTCGGCCAGGCGAAGGCGCTCGAGGCGCTCCACCGCTCGGCGACGACCGGCGCGCCGGTCTCGCTCTAGGCCGCACACGTCTCGCTGTAGGCCGAACGGCCTGTTTCCAATATTTCACTAGGGCACTAGCATTGGGTGGGCGAATGAGCGCGCATGCCGCACCTGCGCCCTCGGGGCCGAGCTTCACCATCCGCAGCAGGTCATACCCGGTACTGCTGCCGAAGCTCAGCGACCCGCGCCTCCATCTCGCCGCGGTGATCATCTCGCTCCAGGTCATCGGACAGATCGGCTTCCACTTCGAGCTTTCGATCTCCCAGATCCTGCTGGCCATCGGCACGTGCGCGGTGCTCGAGGTCGCGATCGCGATGCGGCAGCAGCACGTGCTGATGTGGCCGGCGAGCGCGATGCTGACCGGCAACGGCGTCGCGTTCGTCCTGCGCGTTCCCGGCACCGTCCACGGCGACTGGTGGAGCCTTCGCGGGTGGTGGATCTACGTCGGCACCGCCGCGGTCTCGCTGCTCTCGAAGCACGTGATCAAGTGGCGCGGCGAGCACATCTTCAATCCGTCCAACATCGGGCTCGTCCTCTGCTTCCTGCTGCTCGGCCGGACGCGTGCTGCGCCGCTCGACTTCTGGTGGGGCCCCATCTCGCTCTGGCTCGTGCTCGCGCTCGCGGTCATCGTCGCCGGCGGCTTCCTGATCCTCCGCCGTCTGAAGCTGCTGCGGGTCGCGATCGGCTTCTGGATCACATTCGCGGTCGCGATCGGCGTGCTCTCGCTCTCGGGACACACGATGACGGCGCGCTGGCACCTGGGCCCGATCTCGGGCCTCCACCTGTGGTTGGTGCTCATCACCTCGCCCGAGGTGCTCGTGTTCCTCTTCTTCATGATCACCGACCCGAAGACGGCTCCACGCTCGCCGACGGGCCGGCTCGTCTATGCGATCTCGCTCGGCTTGCTCGCGGGAGTGATGATCGCGCCCACCATCACCGAGTACGCGGCCAAGGTCGCGCTGCTGGGCTCGCTCGCGGTGGTCTGTCTCGCCCTGCCTCTGCTGCGCATGATCTCGATCCCGCTCGACCGCCGGCTCGTGATCGGCCTCGCGTCGGCGGCCGTGGCCGTGGCGGCGGCGGCGATGGTCGCCGGCAACGCTCCCGCCGTCGCGAACGCCTCGCCCACCTTGCCGCCGGGGAGCCTGCCACCGATCACGATCCTCCCCGCGCAGGGCGTCCAGACCAAGCTCGACCTCCACACTGCACAGCTGATCGCGCACGACCTCGTCGCCGCGAAGCCCGCCGCGAACGCCGGCCCGCTGCGCATCTGGCTCGTGCAAGGAGTGGAGCAGGGACCGCCGACGGCGACGGTGCAGCAGGCCGGGCTCACGTACCACCTGCATCAGACCTCGGACGGGCAGTGGGCGCTTCCCTCGGCGGTGAGCTCGGCCCCGGTCGAGGCCGCGCCGAAGAGCTCGGAGCTGGCCGGCCTACGCTTGACGAACGTCGCGCCCGCGGTCGGGCTCGACTTCCGCCAGGACTCGTTCCGCTACGGGGTCTCGAACGACTACACGGCGATGATGGGCGGCGGGGTCTGCTGGCTCGACTACAACGGTGACGGCTGGCAGGACCTGTTCGCCGTCAACTCGTACTCGAGTGGGGACGCGGCACAGTTCGAGGCGCACGGCGGCCTGCCGCGCACCCAGTTGTTCGAGAACGTCGGCGGCCACTTCCACAACGTCACCGCGAAGACCCATGCCGGCCTGCAGGTGCAGGGAGACGGCTGCGCCGCCGCCGACCTGAACGGCGACGGCCGGCCGGACCTGATCGTGACGACCACGAACGGGATCAAGCTGCTCTGGAACAACGGCAACGGGACGTTCAGCGAAGGCGCCAAGGCCGCGGGCATGACCGCGAGCGGCTGGTACACGGGCGTGGCGGTGGCGGACGTCAACGGCGACGGCCGTCCGGACGTCTTCGTCGCCGGTTATGCACGCCCGTACGACTCGGTGCCCAACTCGCTCGCCGGCTTCCCGACCAACCTCGTCGGCGTCCGCGACCTCCTCTACCTCAACGAGGGGAACGGCCCGAACGGCCGCGCCCGCTTCCGCGAGGTCGGAGTCCAGGCGGGCCTCGAGTCGTCCGACTTCTCGCACGGTCTCGGCGCGACCTTCCTCGACGTCAACGGCGACGGCCGGCCCGACCTCTATGTCGCGAACGACGAGGATCCGAACCAGCTCTACGTCAACGTGCCGTGGCCGGGCGGCGCGAAGGCCGATCCTGCCGGGCTCGGCTTCCGGTTCGAGAACCGTGCCTCGGCCTCGGGGGTGGCCGACCCGTACGCCGGCATGGGAGTCGCCGTCGACGGCGCGAGCGATCCGCTCGACCTCTTCGTCAGCAACTCCCGTCACGAGCCGTCGGCCGCGTTTGCCAGGAGGACCGCGTCCTCGTTCTGGAATGCCGGGCCCGACTTCGACCCGGCGCTCGGATCGGACTTCGCCGGCTGGGGCGACTCGTTCGTCGACCTGAAGAATTCGGGCAAACCCGACCTCGTGCTCGCGACCGGAGGCATCCCGGTCACGAGCCTGGGCAAGGACGCGGGGCCTGTGAAGGTGGTCGCTCCGGTTTCGGACGTCAGCCGGACCTACGGCGTCGCCCCGAACATCCTGCCGCAGGGTCTGCGCGTGAACGGGCGTGGACTCGCGGCGGCGGACGTCGACAACGACGGCCGGATGGAGGTCGCCGTCAACACGATCGGAGGCAAGCTGCTGCTGCTGAAGCCCACCGGTCCGGCCGGCCACTGGCTCGATGTCAGCCTGTCCCGCTTCTCCCCCGGCGCGGTCGTGACGCTGACGCTCGCGGACGGCCGGAAGCTCTCGCAGGAGGTTCGCGCAGGCAGCAGCTATCTCTCGTCCGAAGACGAGCGCCTCCACTTCGGCCTCGGCAACGAGACGCGGGTTGCCAGCTTGACCGTTCGCTACCCGGACGGCGGCAAGACCGTCCTCTTCGACGTTCGAGGCGACCGGATCGTCGACGTCAAGGTTCCTCGGCGGCGTGTCTCACAGACGTCGCTCCCGACGTCGTACCGCCTCCCGAGCTGCACGCCGACGCCGGGCGCCGACCACGTCGCGACGACCTGGGACCAGAATGCGGTCGGCGCGCTCGACGACGGCAATGCGAGCGACCCGGTCGAGGCCCGCGACCTCTTCGACGTCTCCACCGCGATGTGGCGCGCGTGGAGGGCAAGCGCGGCGGAGCCCGCTTCCGCTCGCAGCACCGCGATCGCCTACGCCGCCTACCGCGTTCTGCTCTGGGATGCGTCCTTCAACTCGAACCTGCGCGAAACGTTCAGCGAGCTGACGAGCGCGCTGCGCGCCGCCTGCTACTCGCCGGACTTCACCACCACGCACGGCAGCTCGCCCGCGGCACTCGGGAACCGGATCGCTGGGGCCGTGATCGCCGCCGGCCGGCACGACGGCTCGAACGAGTCGCTGCACTTCGCCGATCCGACCTTCACCTCGCGGAACCAGCCGCTGATCGTCCACTCCGCCGGCTCGACGGTCGAGGACGCGACGTTCTGGCAGCCGCTCGCGCTCGGCACTATCCAGCCGCACAGCAGTCTGGTCGCCGAGCCTGCGGATGTCCAGAGCTTCGACGGCGCAGAGTGGGGCCACGTTCGGAGCTTCGCGCTCCCGCGCACGCGGCGTGGCCTTCCCCTCGACCCGGGCGCCTCGCCGCTGGGCGATCCCTCTGGCCGGGCGTACAAGCAGGCCGCCTTGGCCGTCCTGCGGGCGACTTCCACCACCAAGCCGGCCCCGGAAGTCTGGTCACCGACG
Source organism: uncultured Actinomycetes bacterium (assembly GCA_963794255.1). Taxonomy (GTDB): domain Bacteria; phylum Actinomycetota; class Thermoleophilia; order Gaiellales; family Gaiellaceae; genus Palsa-739. The sequence goes on from CAWCDC010000002.1 coordinate 82,680, forward strand.
ACCTGGAACGTGCTTGCCCAGGGAGCAGCGCCCCGCGATGTCGGCAAGGACGTTCGCCTCTACCTCGGCCTCAACGCCGCACTCAACGACGCGGCCGTCGCGACCTGGGGAGCGAAGCGCGCCTACCTGCCGCCGCGCCCGATCTCGATGATCCGCTACCTCGCGTTCCAGGGCCAGTCGAGCGATCGGAAGCAGCCCGACTACAGCGCCGACGGGCTGCCTCTCGTTCCGGGTCTCGTCGAGCTGCGAGACGGCAAGGTCGAGGTCCTTTCGCACGGAGACTGGATCGACGGCGGGGCCTGGTCGCCGCCCGTCGCCACGCCGGCTTCGCCCGGCGGCGTCGCCGAGGGAAGCGCGTTCGCCTATGCAGCCGGCCGGGTTCTGACCGCGCTCACCGGACACTCGTACGCGAGTCAGATCCGCAAGGCGTCGACGGCTCCGGTCGCCGGCGGCATCGACGTCCCGTCGGACGTGACGGCAGGCCGTACGGTCGGCAAGCGCGTTGCGGCGCTCGTCCTCCGCAAGCTCGACCGCAACCGCTAGCGGCCGGAGCGCGCCTGCAGTCGGACCGCGACCGTGTCGAGCGTGACCGCCCCGAGCAGCACGCCGCCGGTGACGATGTAGATCCAGCCGTTCGAGATGCTCAGCGTGTTGAGGCCGTTCTGCAGCGTGCCGATCAGCAAAGCGCCGAGCAACGCGCCACGCACTTCGCCGCGGCCGCCGAAGAGGCTGACCCCGCCGATCACCGCGGCGGCGATCGCGTTCAACAGGAGATTGCCGGGCGGGAACGTGAGCGCGACCGAGTTGACCTGCGCGGCGAAGACGATCCCGCCGATCGCCGCCATCGCACCCGAGAGCGCGAACACGAGCACCCGGATGCGCGGCACGTTGATGCCGGCGCGCCGGGCCGCCTCGGCGTTGCCGCCCACCGCGTACACGTGGCGGCCGAACGTCGTCCACTTCGCGAGGAAGGTGAGGACGACGAAGAAGAAGACCATGAGCAGGCCCGGCAGCGGCAGGCCCTCAGGCGTATTGATGATCTTGGCGTTGTTGCAGATCGCGACCGTCCCGAACGCGGCGATGGCGATACCGACGGTCTTCAGAATCGCCGACGTCCAGCTCTGCTGGGCGATGTGCGTGCCCCGCGCGACGACCTTCCTGTAGACCACGCTGAGCGGGTAGAGCGCCGTGAAGATCGCGGCGATCAGCCACCCGGCCGCCGGCGAGAAGATGTAGATGTCGGTGTAGTTGATCCAGCGGTCCTGGATGATGATCGTGCCGCGCTGCTCGAGCTTGTTCAGGATCACGCCCTGCCAGATCAGGAAGCCGGCGAGCGTGACGACGAACGAGGGAACGCCGACGAACGCGACGATCGAGCCCTGGGCGCCGCCGATCGCGGCGCAGACCACGACGGCGAGCAGCATCGCGAGGAGACCGCTCATCTGATATTTGCTGCCGGGGAGTTGGAGCTCGGCCACGACCAGCGCTCCGATGCCCGCGAGGTAGCCGATCGAGAGGTCGATCTCGCCCAGCAGGAGCACGAAGACCACGCCGTACGCGAGCATCGCGGTCCCCGCGGTCTGCTCGATCAGGTTGACGAAGTTGACCGACGTGAAGAAGTTCGTCGCGGTGAAGGCGAAGATCATCACGACGACGACCTCGCCGACGATGATCGGAATCGCGCCGAGGTTGCCCGTCCGCAGGTTCAGCCAGGCGCGCTCCCGGACGCCACGGAGCCCGCCGGGGAGCTCCTCCTCCTCGAGCGGCGGGGGCGGTGCCTTGTCCACGCCGAGGACGTCGGCCGAGCTCACGTCGCGGCTCCCGCGCCCGCGGTGGACGGGATGCCGGAGACCTTGGTGGGCGTGCCGGCGGTGATCGCCTCGACGACGGCCTGCTGCGTCGTGTTACGCCGATCGAACAGGCCGACGTTTCGTCCGAGCCGGAGCACGGTGATGCGGTCGGCGGTCTCGAAGACGTCGTGGAGGTTGTGGGAGATGAGCATCACCCCGAGGCCCTGGTTGCCGAGCCGCCGCACGAGCTCGAGCACCTGCTCGGTCTGAGCGACACCGAGCGCGGCGGTCGGTTCGTCGAGCACGACGAGCTTCGAGTTCCACATCACGGCGCGGGCGACCGCGACCGACTGGCGCTGCCCACCCGAGAGCGTCGCCACCGTCTGGCGCACCGACTTGATCGTCGTGACCGCCAGCGACTTGAGCGTCTCTGCGGTGTGCTGCTCCATCGGCGCCTCGGAGAGGATCTGGGCGCGGCTGAGCTCGCGTCCCAGGTACATGTTCTGCACGACGTCGAGGTTGTCGCAGAGCGCGAGGTCCTGGTAGACGACCTCGATGCCGAGCTTGGCGGCGGCCTTCGGCCCGTGGACGTTGACCTCCCGGCCTTCGAACAGAATCTGGCCGCTGTCGGCCGAGTGGGTGCCGGCGACGCACTTGACGAGCGTCGACTTGCCGGCGCCGTTGTCGCCGACGAGCGCCATCACCTCGCCGGCTTTGACCTCGAAGTCGACGTCGGTGAGCGCCTGCACCGAGCCGAACGTCTTGGTGATGTTGCGCAGCTGGAGGAGTGGTGTGTCGCTCATCGATGAATGCTCCTGGGCGAAGAGAGCGCGGTGGAGGCGCCCGGTGCGGGCGCCTCCACCATCTCACAGTGAACGAGTTACTTGCAGTACTTCTTGTACTGGCCTGAGCACACTTCGCTCTTCTTCAGCCAGCCCTGCTTGAAGAGCTGCTTGTAGTTCTTCTTCGTGATCCACTTGATGGGAAGAACCTGGGTCGGCTCATTCGCCGAACCGTTCTTCCGGAACGAGTTCGACGGCGGCTTCTTGCCCTTGAGCAGCGCTTCCGCTGCCGTGACTGCCGCGGCCGTCTCCTCCGGCACGTACTTGTAGACCGTGCCCGACTGCCAGCCGGCGAGGATGTACTGCACGCCCGTCGCCGTCGTGTCCTGGCCGGACAGCGGTACCGGCTTGAGGTGATGCGCCTTCTCGCGGGCGATCACGGCGCCGGCGATGTTGTCGTTCGCCGCGATGACACCCTGGATCTTGTTGTGCGTCTTGAGAAGCATCTGGTCGTAGATGGTCGCCGCGTTGTTCGCGTCCCAGTCGGGCACGAACTGCTGCGGCCCCTTCTTCAGCGTGTGCTTCTTGAAGAGCGGGTTGAGAACGGCGTCGTTGCCGCTCTTGAACCAGAACGCGTTCTGATCCGTCTGGCCGCCCCAGAGCTCGGCGACCGTGCTGCTCTTCTTGTAGGTGCCCTTGGCCTTCATCGCGGCGATGACGCCCTTGGCCTGCGCCTCGCCGACGGCCTTGCCGTCGAACGTGTCGTAGACCGAGGCCGACCCGCCGGTGACCTGGCGGTCGTAGTCGATCGCGTAGCCGCCCTTCGACGTGAAGAGCTTCTCGATCGATGCGGCCGAGCCATTGTCGAGCGCCGTCTCGATCACGACCTTGGCGCCCGCTGCGAGGCACGCCTGCGCCTGTGCCGTCTGCTTCGACGGGTCGTTGAGCGCGTTGTTGATCGAGGCCGTGATGCCGGCCTTCTGGAACGACTTCTTGAAGTCCGGCGCGTCGAACTGCACCCAGCGGACGGACGACTTCGTGTCCGGCAGCAGGACGCAGACCTGAACGTTGGCCGACTTCTTCTTGGTGCTCGCAATCGCGCCCGCGGAGACTGCCAGGGCGGCGATCCCGACGACGAGCACGAGGAACACACCCTTCCTTGCGAACCTCTTCACCCTCAAGCCCTCCTTCGTGCCACTTCGAGAGCGCCCGTTGGCGCCTCCTGGATTTGTTGCCGGTCCACCGCAGACACGGCAACTCCCATACCGTGGCCAGCGTCGGTCGATCGGCACGGCAATACTACTCCCCTAGGGGAATAGTTCAAGGGCGGTGACAATCCGCTATCTGACCGGATACCGGTCGGTGCTCGAGCTCCCCTCGAAGCGGCTCCTGGTCGTCAGGTAGCGGCCGACCGTCTGGCGCGTCACGAAGTTGAGCCCGGTGTTGGTGTCCGCCGGCGCGACGAGGTGGTCGCTGTAGCGATAGAGGAACATCTGGAGCACCGGCAGGAAGCCCTGCAGGTAGGGCTGCTGGTCGATCGTGAAGTCGAGGTCCCGGTCGTGGATCGCCTGGAGCGTGACGGGGAGCAGGTCGTAGCCACCCGCGCAGACCCCGCGCTTGTGCAGCTTGTACTTGCGCATCACGTCGGCGACACCCGCGGTCGAGCCGGCGTCGACGGCAAACAGGCCCCGCAGGTTCTTGTGGGCGAGATACGTGGCCTCGATCTTCTTGCGCTCGTGACCGACGTCGACGCCGGAGGAGACGACATGGGTTCGGATCGGCTTGCCCGAGTCTCGGATCGCGTCGAGGGCTCCGTCGATCCGCGGCTGGATGTTCTCCTGGCCCGGCGTGGCGATGAAGAGATAGACGTCGCCGCGCGAGCACATACGGGCCACGCGAGCCCCGAGCTCGAGCCCGGACTGGTAGTTGTCCTGGCCGATGTAGGCGAGCCGCTCGTTCTGCTTGCCGCCGTCGGCGTTGTACGAGAGAACCGGGATCCCGTGGGAGACCGCGAGCCGGGTCGCCCCGTTGAATGCGGTCGGGTCGATGAGCGAGACGGCGATGCCGTCGGCCTTGTGCGCGATCGCGTGGCGCATCGCCATGACCATCTGGCCGACGTCGCTGCTCGTCGAGCCGGTCCACCTCACGTCCACGCCGACGAGGTCGGCGGCGTCGCTGCTTCCGTTCATCGCGGGAATGAAGAACGGGTTCGTCAGCGCGTGGTTGACGAACACGAATCGCCAGCGCGGGTGGTGCCTGGGGAAGCTGCCGCCCGCCGAGAAGAGCTCGCGGGCACCTTTCGGCAGGGCACCGACCGCTGCAGCGCCGGCGGCGAGGCGAAGCAGCTCGCCGCGGTCCAGGCCCCCGCTCATGCCGGCGTCCGACGGACGAGCCAGAGCGCCAAGAGCACGAGTGCAACGGCCAATCCGGCGTAGAGCCCCGCTTCGAGGAGCTGGAACGTCCAGAAGCGGCCGGCCGGCTGATACGAGAGGATGCGCCGCCAGCCGAGCGTGAGGATGTACGTGTGCGGGTCGATCCCGGCCTGCTGTGCGTGGAGAACTGCGAGCTCTTCGCGCGACGCGGTGATCTGCCGTCCTCCTCCGTCGACCAGCGTGTTGCTCAGCACCCAGTCGCCGGGCATCGCGCTCGTCGTCGTCGCCGAGATCACGCGGTGCAGCGGCGTCATGAAGTGCGGCCGGATGAACTCGGAGACGAGGAACCGAGTCGCGCCGAAGGCGACGAGCGTCGCGGTCATCGCGGCCACGGTCCGGCGGAAGACGAGGCCCGCGAGCACACCGAGCGCTAGGGCGAAGAGCGCGTACGCCGGGACGACGATGCCCTCGATGTCGAAGCCGCTCGGCCCGATCCGTCCTTCGAGCGTGTCGAAGGGAGCGCGCCACCACATGACGACGAGGCTCGCGACTCCCGCCGCGACGACGGTGCCGACGGCGAGCAGCGCCGTCTTGGAGAGCAGCCAGCGCCGCCGGCTCACGCCCTGCGTCCAGGCGAACCGGTAGGTGCCGTACTCGAGCTCGCGGGCGATCAGCGGCGCGCCGACGAAGAGGCCCGCGAGCGCAGGGAGCACGGCCATGACGCGCGTGGCCGTGACGAGCCCGCCGAACTGGCTCTCGAAGTGGGGGACGATGATGTCGCACCCCGTTCGCGCCGCGGGCGGGACGCAGGCAGAGATCGAGTCGTGGTCGAACGCCGACGCGATCGGCAGATGCGTGAGCACCGCCGCGACGGCGAGCGCGACGAGCAGGCCGAGGGCGCCGACCGCCTGCGACCAGTGCTGGCGCCAGGTCACCCATGCCATCGCAGCGCAACCCTTTCCATCTTCCGCACCGTGGGCATGCGTTCGGGCGCCATGTAGGCGAGCAGCAGCTCCTCGAGGCTGACGGGATCGACGGTCCAGGAGGGATCGACGATCGGCCCGTCGGTGGTGACGAGCATCGTCAGCTGACGACCGCTGTACCGCTCGCGAACCACCTCGCGCACGCCGCGGATCTCCCCGAGCGGCCGCCGCGGGCCGGTCAGCAGCCGGTGGGAGTCGAGCAGCTCCTCGACGTCTCCCTCGAGACGCACGCAGCCGCCGGTCAGCAAGACGATGTGGTCACAGACGCGCTGGATGTCCGCCACGACGTGCGACGCGACCACGACGGTCGCTCCGAGCTCGGCGACGCCGTCCATCAGCAGCTGCAGCAGCTCGCGGGCGGCGAGGGGATCGAGGCTCGCGAACGGCTCGTCGAGCAGGACGAGCCGTGGCCGCTTGCCGAGTGCCAGCGCCAGCGCGAGCCGGGCGCGCTCGCCGGCCGACAGCGCTCCGACCTTCGTGCGCGAGTCGATGCGCGTGAGCAGCTCCACGGCGATCTCTCGATCCCAGCGTGAGTTCGTGCGGCGTGCGAACTCGATCGTGTCCCCGACTCGAAAGGACCGATAGAGCGGTGCGCCTTGCGCGACGTAGCCGACGTCTCCGAGGATCTCGGGTGTTCGGAGCGGATCGTCTCCGAGCACCGAGATCGAGCCCTCGCTCGGCGCGAGCACGCCCGCCGCGAGGGAGAGGAGCGTCGACTTTCCCGCCGCGTTCGGACCGGCCAGCCCGACGACCGCGCCCTTCGGGATCGTGAGCGTCAGGTCGCGAAGCGCCCAGTCGCGACGAAAGCGCTTGCCCAGACCGTCTGCGACGAGAGGCGGCGAGCTCATGCCACGCGACGGGCCAGCGACTCCCGCAGCGTGGTGGAGACGAGCGCGCGAATGCTCTCTTCGTCGAGCCCGGCGACGCGGGCCGACGCGAGCCAGCGCTCGAGCTCCCGGCGCAGCTCGGCATGATGGTGCAACGAGGCCGGCGCGAGCGTGCAGGCGACGAACGTGCCGCGCCCCTGCCGCGCGACGACCAGGCCCTCGCGCTCGAGGTCGCGATACGCCTTCGCGACCGTGTTCGGGTTGACCGCGAGATCCGCGACGACCTCTCGCACCGTCGGCAGCTGATCGCCGACGTCGAGCGTGCCGAGCCGGAGCGCGTCCTTCACCTGCCGCACGATCTGCAGATAGGTCGCGACCCCGGACTGCTGGTCGAGGTGGAACTCGATCATCGCCCCATCGTATCGCCCTCGTTTGCAGGGGGGAAGACGGCGAATCCACCGGTTCCCTACGACAACGGCACAAGATAGGGTCGCCTCATGAAGACGAGTCTCGGGATCTGGGCGTTCGGAGGGATGGCGACGCGCTTCAACCCCGCCGGATACAAGCCGGAGCTCGCGGGGATCTCGACCGCCGACAAGGTCCACACCGCGGTCGAGGGGCTCGGCGAGCTGATCGACGACTACGAGTTCCACTACCCGCAGGAGCTGTCGCCCGAGAACCTCGACGCCGTCCGCGGCGCGCTGGCCGGGCACGGCATCTACTGCATCGCCAGCGGCCTCCACCTCGACCCGCGCTTCGGCAAGGGAGCCTTCTGCTCGCCCGACGACGCCACCCGCGACGCGGCGTTGCGGCTGACGCGCGAAGCGATCGACCTGGCGGCGGACGTCGGCGCGCACATCATCATCTGGCCGGGGATCGAGGGCTACAACTACCCGTTCCAGACGCCGTACGCCCAGTCGTGGTCGCGCTTCATCGACGGCGTCGGAGAGGCCGCGGTGCACGCGGCGGAGCGCGGCGTCACGGTGTTCCTCGAGCACAAGAACTCCGAGCCGGCGATGAAGATCCTGATGCGCAACGTCGGCATGACGCTGCACGTGATCCACACCCTTCGCACCCGTGGGATCACGAACATCAAGGTCAACATGGACTGGCAGCACCTGATCATGAACGGCGAGAACCTCGGCGAGTACGCCGCGCTTCTGGCCGCCGAGGGGCTGCTCGGCCATCAGCACGCGAACTCCGGCTGGGGCACGTTCGACGACGACAACATGGTCGGCGCGACCGCCTTCATGGAGACCCTCGAGCTCGCGCTGGAGCTGCGGCGCGCAGGCTACGGGGAGCACGGCGAGCGGCTCGGCTTCGACCTCTATCCCTACACCGAGGACGCCGTCGGCGCCGTGAAGCGATCCGTTCTGCAGTGGCGGTTCATCGACGGGGTCGCGGCCAAGATCGACGAGGCCGAGCTGCGGCGAGCGCAACAGGCGAAGGACGCCGTCCGCGCCTACGAGCTCGTCTACGCCGCGCTCGGTGCGTAGCGTGCCCCTCGTCGGCCTCGACGTCGGCACCTCGGGGGTCAAGGGCCTCGCGATCGACGAGGAGGGGCGCGTCCTCGCAACGGCGAGCGCCGACTATCCGCTCTCTCGGCCGCAGCCGGACTGGGCCGAGCAGGATCCCGAGGACTGGTGGCGTGCCGCCGAGGACGTGCTCGCGCGGCTGCCGGAGGGACCCATCGGCCTGTCGGGCCAGATGCACGGGCTCGTCGTCCTCGACGCCGCGCGGCAGGTCCTGCGGCCCGCGATCCTCTGGAACGACCAGCGCACCGCGGCCGAGTGCGAAGAGATCGAGGAGCGAGTCGGCTTCCACCGCCTCGTCGAGCTGACCGGCAATCGCGCGCTGACCGGGTTCACGGCACCAAAGCTCCTCTGGCTGCGCCGCCACGAGCCCGAGCTCTACGGCCGGATCCGGCACGTGCTGCTCCCCAAGGACTACGTCCGGCTTCGCCTCACCGGGGAGCTCGCGGTCGACGTTGCCGACGCCTCGGGGACGCTTCTCTTCGACGTGCGCCGGCGCGCCTGGTCGGAGGAGGTCTGCGCCGCGCTCGAGATCCCGCTCGAGTGGCTGCCGCCCGCATACGAGTCGACCGAGATCGCGGGAGCCGGCGACCAGGCAGCGGCGGCGCTCGGGGTCGGCATCTCGCACCCGGGCCCGGTCTCGGTCGTCCTCGGCACGTCGGGCGTCGTCTTCGCAGCGCTTCCCTCCTACGCGCACGACCCCGAGGCGCGACTGCACGCCTTCTGCCATGCCGTCCCCGACACGTGGCACGCGATGGGGGTGATGCTGAGCGCGGCGGGCTCGGCCGCCTGGCTGCGCGGCGTACTTGCCGCAGATCTCAGCGAGCTCGAGCAGGAGGCGGAACGCTGGCCGGCCGGGAGCGAGGGACTTCTGTTCGCGCCGTACCTTGCCGGCGAGCGGACGCCTCATCCGGATCCCCACGCCCGCGGCGCGTTCACGGGCCTCTCGGCCCGCCACGACCGTGGCGCGCTCTGGCGCGCGATGCTGGAGGGCGTCGCCTACGGACTGCGCGACTCGCTCGAGCTGTTGCGCGAGCTCGGCGCTCGCCCCGAGAGCGGCCGTGTCTCGGGCGGCGGCGCGCGCAGCGAGCTCTGGCTCAGAATCCTCGCCTCCGTGCTCGGCCTGCCGCTCGAGACGACCTCCTCGGAGGAGGGCTCCGCGTTCGGCGCCGCACTCCTCGCGGGCATCCGCGCGGGAGTCTTCGCAGACGCCGACGAGGCCGTTGCGCGTTGTGTGCGCACGCGGCGTCGCATCGAGCCGGAGTGGAACTACGACGACGGCTACCGGCGCTTCCGCCGTCTCTACCCCACCCTCAGACCTCTGGAGGAACAGTGACCGACCTGAACGGCAAGACCGCCGTGATCACCGGAGCGAGCCGCGGCATCGGCGCCGCGGTCGCACGCATGCTCCACGACCGTGGCTGCAACCTCGGGCTGGCGTCCCGCAGCGGCAGCGACCTCGGGCTCGAACGCACCGTCGCGCGTCCCTGCGACGTCCGCGACCTCGACGCGCTCGGCGAACTTTGCGCCGCGACCGCCGAGCGCTTCGGCGGCATCGACATCGTCGTCGCGAACGCGGGTGTCGGCGCCTACGGGCCGTTCCTCGAGCTCTCGCGCGAGCACCTCGACGAGATGCTCGACGTCAACCTCAAGGGCACCGTCTACGTCATCCGGGCGGCTCTGCCCCACATGCTCGGGCGCGAGGGCGACCTCGTGACGCTCGCCTCCGAGGCGGGAAGACGGGGCCTGCCGTACGAGGCGGTCTACTGCGCGTCGAAGTTCGGGCAGGTCGGCTTGACGCGTGCGCTCGACCACGAGCTCCGCGAGCAGGGCATCCGCTGCACGAACGTCTGCCCCGGCGGCGTCGCGACCGACTTCGCGCTAGACGACGAACGCGGCCGTCCGCCGGAGGCGCTCGCCGGAATGATGAGCGCCGACGACGTGGCAGAAGTGGTGGTCTTCACGCTCGAGCGTCCGCGCCATCTGCGGATCCTCGAAACGGCCCTGCGGCCGGTGACCGAGACCTCCTGGGGCTAGAGGGCTGCCGCATCGCGGCGAACGAGTAGCCGCCTTCGAGCATGGCCGGCGCTCGAGCGATCGTCCGGTCCCAGCTCGGCACGTCCCAGCCGAAGGAGTCGGCGAGCCGCGTGATCATGCTGAAGAGCGAGCTCACGGTGGCCGCGTCGCGCAAGGCCTCACGCGAGACGCCGGCCGCGTACGCCGCTTCTGCGTCGGCCTCGGTGAGCTCGTCGGGCCTCTGCGTCAGCACCTCGATGAAGGCCAGAGCCGCGTGCAGCTCGGGCCGCAACGGCGCGGTCCGCCAGTCGGCGACGACCGCATTCCAGACCTCCTCGCCGAGCGCGTACGACGCGACCGCGCCGTGGGAACCCGCTCAGAACGGGCACTGCCGCAGCAGCGACGTGAAGCCGGCGAAGAGCTCGCGCTCGCCGGGGCTCCACTCGGACGGCCCGCGCATCGCGACCTCGAGGGCCTCGGAGTACGGCTCGCCGAAGAGCTCGGGACGGTAGAGCAGGGTCTTGATCACGCCCAGCGGCTCGTTGCCACTGCGCTCGCGGATCATGGCGAGCAGCTCCGTCTCAGGCCCGGCGTGACCGGCGTCGAGCACGGCGAGCCTCATCGGATCACCTCCGCGGAGCGGTCGAGCCTGCGCAGGCCTTCGGCGATCGCCAACGCGACCGTCTGCTCGAAGATCTCGTCCTCCGAGAAGCCCGCCTCCTTGAGCTCCTCGATGTCCCGGTCGACCACCGCGTAGGCGCGGTCGCGGACCTTGGACAGGTAGACGTGCATCTCCGCGGGAGCGGGCGGGCTTTGCGCCACGACCTCCCTTAGCTCTGCGATCGGCTCGGCCATGCCCCGATGCTAGTCAGCCCCGCTGCCGGTCAGCCGACCTCGAGCAAACCACTCCGCACGCGCGTAACGGCGCCGGGGTCGACGCGGCTGACGAGCCGGACGTCGAGGCGGTAGCTGCCGCCGGGAAGTTTCCGCTTCGGCAGCGTGATCGTCTGCGCGGCGGCGCCTCCGTCGAGTCCGCCGCGCCGGGCGACGACCGGTCGGCCGTTCGCGCGGTCGAGCGTGACGAGGTAGAGGCAGTCGCGGCTGCAGCCCAGCGTGACGGAGGCCGCCGCCGTGCTCGAGAGCTGCGCGGGGAACGTGAGGGTGGTCGGCGTGACCGGAGCCGCCAGTCCGGGACAGACGACGGCGCCGCGCGCGACGGTTCCTATCGCCTGCTTGACGGCGGCGGCCGACGGCTTGGGCTGACCGCCGGCGTCGTAGAGCCCGGTTGCCGGCTGTGACGCCGCGCCGCCGTCGACCAGCCGGTCGAGCAGGACTCCGCTGACGTCCGGCAGGCACGAGGCTGCCTCGATCGCCGAGGCGTAGCTTGCGGCCTGCGCCGTCGGAGCGACCTCGGTTGTCGAACTGGGAACGGCGTCGAGCAGGACAGGCGGTGCCTTCCCGAGGCCCTGGGCGAGCGCCGACTCGAGGCTCCCCAGATCGCCGACAGCCCACGCTCCGACAGCCGGAACCGGCGCCGGCAGGAAGGCGACGAGCTCGGGCGAGGCCTTGTCCTCTGCGAGCTCGCCGGCCACCGCGGCCGTCGTGAGCTGCGGGTTGGCCGTCGACCCGTCGAGGAACGGCCCGACCCCCACCTCGGTCGTCACGGACCTGACCCCGGTCCGGACCGCTGCGAGGGCGTCGGCATAGCCCACCGCGTCCGAGCGCTCCGGGGCCGGCGTGAGCACGAGATCGCGCAACGCCGGCGTCTGCTGGGCCAGAGACGCGGCGTAGTCGGCCAGCGCCGTGCGGCCGGCGTCGCCGGTCGGTAGATCGGAGGCGTCGAGGTCGAGCACGAGCCCGGTCCCGGAGGGCAGGCCTTGCAGCGACTGCACCGTGGCCGGATCCGGTGCGGTCTGGCCCGACTGCCAGGTGACGGTGCGGCGGACGAGGCTCAGGCCCAGCGAGGCCGCACGAGCCCCCTGGCCGGAGTCGTCGATCCCGATCCCGACGGCGAACTGGGACGGCACAGGCGCTCCGCCCGCTCCCGAACCGGTGGACGAACCGGACGACGAGCTCGCCGCTGCGCGGACGATCGGGAGGGCGACGAACGAGGCACGGTTGCCGGCGAAGTCGACCGCGGTCACGTGAACGGCGTAGAACCCGGCGCGCTTGGGCTCGTTCCAGCGAAGCGTGTGCCAGCCTGCGAGAAGGTTCAGGCGCAGCGAGCGTCCCAGGCCCGACGGCGTCGACACGGTCACGAGGGACGGCTTCGAGAGCCAGAAGCGAAGCGCCCGAGGCGACGTATTCGCGAGCTTGAACGCAGGCGGCTGCTTGAGGTACGCCGCAAAGCTGGCAGCCGCCTCCGCGAAACGCGGATCCTGCGGCGCGAGCTTCCGTAACAGCTGGACGATGAACTTCTGGTACGAGAGCGGCGTGGGCGCGCCGCCGAGCGAGTAGTACGTCCAGTAGCCCGTGTCGAAGCGAGACACGCTCGCCGCGGCCGACTGCTCCAGCCGCGATGCGAGCGTCGCCGCGGCCGCGTCGTCCGTCGCCGTCGCGTACGTCTGGAGTGAGAGCACCGACTGCAGCTGCGCGTTCAGAACCGCCAGCGAGCTGAAGGAGTAGAGGCGAATCCAGGGTCCCGCGGCCACTCTCGTCGTCAGCTTGGGGACCGCCTTGAACGCCGCAGTCGCCTCGTGCGTCAGCGCGGAGGCGTCGTCGGGCAGGAGCGAAGCGGCTCGCGCGAACGCCTGCGCCGCGACCGACTGGGCCATCCCCGACGTCCACGGTGCACGGCCGCCGCCGAAGGGGAAGTAGTACTCCCAGGCGCGCCCGCCACCGGGCCGCGTGACCGCGCGCGCCAGCAACGCGTTCGCCAGCCGCTGCGTGCCGGCGACGTCCTTGGCGGCGACCCGGGCGTTGAGCGCGCCGAACTCGGCGAGCGGATGGAACTCGAAGCAGCGACCGGCGAAGTAGCGGTAGACGACCCCGTCCGCAGCCGTGATGTCGAGTCCGCCGGCCGGGACGCCGTGCCGCGCGAAGTACGCGTCGTTCGCCTGCAGCTGACCGAACACCGCCACCGCGCGCGGGCTGGTCAGACCCCGGCCGAGAGCTCCCACCTGCTCGAGGGCGACCTCGATGTGCCGACCGCGCGACTGCGGGAGCACGCGCACGAGATGCACGGCCTGCGCGATCACGCCGCGGTCAGCCTTGGCGGCCGCAGGGGTCAGACGGCCGGCAGAGACCGCCTCCTTCACCGCCGCGAGCGCGGCCGCCTGGCCGGGAACGGGCCGAAGCTGCGGAGTGCGGGCAGCCGCAGCTCCGGTCACGGCGAAGAGCGCCACGACGGCGAGGGCCAACCCGGTGAGACCCCTCACACCGAACACCTCGCCGATTCTGCCGTGTTACCAGCGCAAACGCCGCCTCCCGGCGTGGGCTTTACGCAGGCCTGACGGGCGCTCAGGACTCGATCGTGACGAGCGTCCCGACCGGTGTATAGGGCCAGACCTCGGCCGCAGCCTCCTCGGGCAGCTCGACACAGCCGAGGCTCTGCGGCGTCCCGAACGAGGCCCGCGGGAACTCGTGCAGCGCGTCGCCGCCGTGGAAGTAGCTGATCCAGCGGATTCCAGGGTCGTGGTAGTGCGTGCCGTCGGGGTTCGTGCCGCTCATCGTGCCGGTCGGGATGTGCTCGAACACCGGCCACGTCCCCTGAGCCGTCGGCGCGGATGCGATTCCGGTGTTGCCGGGCGAGGTGAGGACGATGCGACCGTCGTGCCAGAGGCTGAGCGACTGCGGCACGCTCTCGTGGACGAAGACGTAGCTGTAGCCCGCGTCGGAGCGATGGCCGGCGAGGTCGTCGTGCATCAACGCGCGCCAGACCTGCGGGCCGGCGACGCCGTCGGTCGCCATTCCATGCTCTTCCTCGAATCGCATCACGGCGCCCTCGGTGACGACGTTCCAGGCGCCCGCGTGCCAAAGCGTCTCGAGCGACGCAGGTGTCTCCGGATACCGCCAGGAGAACGTGCCGTGCGTCGGCCTGACTGCGGCCGCAACTTCGGACGCACGCGTCGGCTGCAGGCTCGCCGGCCTCGGTCCAGTTGAGCGGGAGATACCCGAGCCGGGCGAGGAGCTCCTGGAGTCGGAACGTCGACCCCGAGGCCACCTGCCAGCCGAGCGTCTGGCCCGGAAGCCGCACGTCGACCGTGCCGCCGAGCCCGAAGCCGAGGCCCGCGGGCCGGAAGGACAGCGTGTTGGAGTCGACCTGCTCCCAGCGGCCCGGCTGCGCGGGCTCGAGCACCGGCAGATGCGAGCCGAGCACCTCGGACACCGGTTGGGCGAACGTCAGCGTCAGCGGCGTGACGGGCGAGATGCGGCTGCCGGCGGCAGGATCCGAGACGACCCTCGTCCCGGTCCCCGGGACGAACCACGAGACGCGAGCAGGCTCCGACAGCCTCTCCCACGGCCGCGCGGCTGCTGCGACCGTCGTGGTGCCCGCGGTCGCGGCCCCCGAGGCCACGATCCCGAGCGGAACGACGCTTCGCCCGCCCACTTTGCGATGCCTGGCGCTGCCGACCCGGACCCTGGCGACCGGCTCGGCGAAGCGAACGGTGACCGTGCTGCCGCGCTTCGGCCGAAGCATGGTCGAGCGAATCTGGGCAACGGGCGTATGGACGGTGAATGTGCGCTCGACCCGGCCGCCGACGAGCCAGCCGATCCAGCCCGGCCGTCGCACGTCGACCGTCACCGTCACGCGCTCGCCGGCGGCAAGCCTCGCACGCGGCCAGACCGTGTCCCCGCGCAGGACGTACGGCAGCGTCTTCCCGTCGGGGCCGGTCACCGAGACGTGCTCGATTCGGCCGGAGAAACCGGGCAGGGAGACCGAGGCGAGCCCGTTCGACGACGCGCCGACGGCTCCGGCAGGCCAGGCCAGGAGGGCAGCCGCTGCACACCCGGCGGCAACGACGACCACAGCGAGCATCGTCAGGATCCAGGCACGCATCACCACAATTTCAGCATGTCTACGCTGAACGCGGTATGAACGGTCCCGAAGGCGGCAGAGGAACCCCGCGCGAGCTTTCGCCTCGCGAGGTCGACGAGTTCCTGCGCGGCCAGCGGATCGCGCGCCTCGGCTGCCACGCAGACGGCGTGACGTACGTGGTGCCGCTCATCTACGCCTACGAGGACGGCGCGGTCGTCGCGGTCACGACCGAGGGCCGCAAGACGGCGATGCTGCGCGAGAATCCGCGGGTTTGTGTCGAAGTGGACGAGTACGACGCCGACGGCAAGGGCAGCTGGCGCAGCGTGATCGCATACGGCACGTGCCAGGAGCTCGCAGGCGAGGAGATCGAGCCCGCGCTGGCTCTGCTGCGGGAGCGATTCGCACGCACCGCCGGCCGCTCTGCGGAGCCGCGCCCGCTCGGTCCGAACGTGGTCATTCTGCGCATTCGCCTCGACGAGATTTCGGGCCGCAGCGTCGAGCGGTGAATTTCCTGCCTAAGCAGGGAATGAGACTTTGTTCGGAAATAGAAAAACACCCGGTTTGGGAATGGACTTCGGTGCAACGTCGTTCTATAACTCGTACGGCGGCGTAGCCGAGAACTCAAGTCAGATGACGCCGCCCGGGGCGCCGAAACCGGCAGCCCATCAAGAGCGAAAGGAATAACACTGAGCGACACCATTCACCTGCACGACCTCTCGCCTGTCGAGCGCCTGCTCGAGGAGTCCGCCGAGCGCGGTTTCGTCGAGGAGAAGGACATCCAGGCACTCGCCGACGAGCACGAGCTCACCGAGGACGACCTCACCGCGCTCCGCGCCGCGCTCGAAGAGCGCGACGTCATCGTGCGCGACGAGACGCCCGAGGAGACACGTCCGGTCGCAGCCGCGCCCGTCACGGGCACGCTCGACCCGCTGCAGCTCTTCATGGACGCGGCGGGCCGCCACAAGCTGCTCACGGCCGCGGACGAGGTTGCGCTTGCCAAGCGCATCGAGCGTGGCGATCTCGCAGCCAAGGAGAAGATGATCAACTCCAACCTGCGCCTGGTCGTCTCGATCGCGAAGCGCTACCAGGGCCACGACGTGCCGCTCCTCGACCTGATCCAGGAGGGTGTGATCGGCCTCAACCGCGCCGCCGAGAAGTTCGACTGGCGCAAGGGCTACAAGTTCTCGACCTACGCGACCTGGTGGATCCGTCAGGCCTGTCAGCGCGCGGTCGCGAACCAGTCGAAGACGATCCGCATCCCGGTGCACGTCCAGGAGCGCCGCATCAAGCTCAACCGCGCTTCGGCCGAGCTTCAGGCGAAGCTGGGTCGCGAGGCGACGGCGGAGGAGCTCGCCCAGGCCACGCGGCTCAAGCTCGAGCACGTCGTCGAGGCACTCGACGCCGTCGATTCCGTCTCCCTGAACCAGGGCCTCGGCTCGGACGGCGACTCGGAGCTCGGCGACCTGTTCGCCGACGAGTCGACGGTCGATCCCGCCGAGGAGGCCGTCGAGTCGGTTCGCCGGCAGCGCGTGCAGCGCGCGGTCGCGGACCTGCCCGAGCGGCAGCGGCGCATCATCGAGCTTCGCTTCGGCTTCGAGTCCGAGCCTGCCTCGCTGGAGACGATCGGCAAGGAGCTGGGTCTGACGCGGGAGCGCGTCCGCCAGCTCGAGAGCGACGCTCTGGCGCGGCTCCAGCTTGCGCTCGGCGACGAGCTCGTCTACGCAGCCTAGGTAGAGAGGTCTAACCCAGACATCGCGAAGGGCCGGTGATCCCGGCCCTTCGCCGTTTGATGCCTAGTGACCGACTGCCAGCGTCGGCGCGTGTTCGTCCTCTTCCGCGAGCACGGCGCACAGCACCTCCACGACCTCGGCGTCGAACTGCATCCCGGCGCAGCGGCGAAGCTCGGCCACCGCTTCACGGGGAGTGCGAGCCGCGCGATACGGACGGTCGCTCGTGATTGCCGAGTACGCGTCGCAGACGGCGATGATGCGAGCCGCGAGCGGAATCGCAGCGCCGGCGAGCCCGTCGGGATACCCGGTGCCGTCCCAGTTCTCGTGGGTCGAGCGGACGATCACGCCGACCGGCCGCAAGCCGGGGGCCGCGCTGAGGATCCGCTGGCCGATCAGCGTGTGGGAGTGGATGAAGCCCCATTCCGTCGGATCGAGCGACCCGGCCTTCTGCACGACGACGTCCGGGATCGCCAGCTTGCCGACATCGTGGAGCTCGGCGGCGAGCCGTAGCTCCTCCAGCTCGTCGAGCCCCAAGCCGATCCGCTCTCCCACCCGAACCGCGAGCGACGAGACATCGGCGACGTGGGCCCGGAGCTCCGGCTCACGCTCGGCGAGCGTGCGCAGCAGCGGCTCGTGCGCGGTGCCACGCCGGGTCTCGGCCAGTAGCTCCTTGTGCGCGTACAGCCGGTGGTCGGCGACGCTGAGAGCCGCCGAGACCGTCGTCGCGTCGTCCGGGAGCACGGCGGCGCCGTAGGCGCTCGTCACGCTGAAGCCCTCGCCGCTCTCGCACAGAGCCTCGCCGGCCCGGTGCAGCTCCGACTCGGAGGCCGGCAGAAGCACGCAGAACTCGTCGCCGCCCATCCGATACGCAGTGCCGGCCGGCGCCACCGCGGTTGCAAGGTTCCCGGCGAGGCGCGTGAGCAGAGCGTCCCCGGCGGGATGGCCGAAGGTGTCGTTGTAGGTCTTGAAGCCGTTGAGATCGAAGAGCGCGAGCATCCGCTGCTCGCCGGCGTGCGCGCGCTCGAGCTCGGCCTCGAGATCGAGGAAGAGCTTGCGCCGGTTGGCCATCCCCGTGAGCGCGTCGGTGAGGGCCTCCTCCCGGCTGGCCTCGAGCAGTTGGGCGTTCTCCCAGAAGCTCAGCGCCGTCCTCGCCAGAACGAGCACGATCGTTGCGCTCGCGAGAAAGAGCGCGATCGGGTGCACCTGCACCTGAGACGCTGCGACGAGCAGTCCCGTGGCCGTCAGGCCGCACACGAACGGCGTGCCGAGCAGCGCCCGACTGTGAAGCTCGACGCGCGGGACGCGACCGGGGCGCTGCCAGGCAGCGAGCGCGACGAGAACGAGCGAGAGCGGCCAGACAAGATCGAGGTACGTCCCCTCGACGTACGAGCCGACCGCCGTCTGGTAGAGGTAGACCGCGTCGCCGACGGTGTTCAGCAACAGCCCGGCGGCGATCAACGTCCACGCTCGGCCCGGCTGCCAGCGTGTGACCGAGAAGACGAAGACGACGAGCGCGAGCAGGAGCACGTCGCCGATCGGATAGGCGAGGTTCGTGACCACGACGAGCGGGCTTCCGTGCGTGGACTTGACGACGGCGTCGACCAGGACCACGGATCCGAGCGCGCCGGCCGCCGTCGCCGCCATGAGCCCGTCGAGCCAGAGGCTCGCGCTGAAGGTCGAGAGGCGCCGCCGGATCAGCAGTACGATCCCGACGTAGAGCAGCGGGTAGAAGGCGAGGTACGCGACGTCGGCGACAGACGGGAAGGGCGGATCGCCGCCGTACCAGAAGTCGTAGAGGATGTCGCCGCAGGTCGTCGCGAGCAAGGCGGCTCCGATGAAGAACCAGGCGGAGCGCTCGGCGCGGACGAAGCACGCGCGCGCCAGGCAGCCGAGAGCGGCAACCAGCTCGAGCCCTTCGTAGAACCACGTCTCGTACAGGCGCGGCCCACCGTCGGAGTAATGGGCGACGTAGTGAAGCCCGAGCACGATCAGGCCCGCGATGAGGGTCGCCCGCCAGAGCCGGAGCACGGCAGGCGCACGGAGAAAGGCCGCAGCTTCCATAGCGCTGCAGGGGTATCGACCGGTTTCGGGTCGCGCTTAATGGCGCAAATGCGCCTACGCCACTGCGGCAGTGGCTCCCAGCTCACCGCGCAGGCGGATCAGCAGCGCCTCGAGCGCGAGCGGCGTCGAAACCTGCAGCTCTTCCGCTTCCCGCCAGGCCGCGCGGACGAGCTCGCAGGCTTCCTCGGCCGCGTGCATCCGCTCGAGGGTCGCGTCCTGCCGCAGCTCCTCGAGCCGGTCGACATGAACCGCAGCCGCCTCTGCTCCCGCGGCGACGACGACGAGGTCTCGGTACCACGACTCGAGCTCCTCGAGCAGCGCCAGCAGCTCCTCGCGCTCGGCGCCGCGCT
Source organism: uncultured Actinomycetes bacterium (assembly GCA_963794255.1). Taxonomy (GTDB): domain Bacteria; phylum Actinomycetota; class Thermoleophilia; order Gaiellales; family Gaiellaceae; genus Palsa-739. Next base: position 102,101 of record CAWCDC010000002.1, read on the forward strand.
GGACGCGCCGCACGCGCTGCTCGGCCTCCCGTCCGGTCAGCTCGAGCGATTCGACCTGGACCTCGGCTGCCTCCTTCGCCTCCGCCCCACGCTCGGAGATTCCGGCGAGTAACGCCTCGGTGCGGTCGGCCGGCTCGAACGCCGGGTCGTTGTAGACCGCACGCGCAACTTCGATCAGGGCCTCACGGCGGCGAGCGGCGGCCGGGTCGAGAAGCTGGAGCGCGCGGCCGAGGCGTCCACCGGCGACGCGCGCGAGCGTCGTCAGCTCCTCCTCGCCGAGCTCAGGCGCGTGCGCGCGAAGCGCTTCCCGGACAGCGGGCTCGGACAGCCGGCGGAACGGCACGAGCTGGCAGCGCGAGCGAATCGTCTCGGGCAACGGACCGATGCGCTCGGCGACGAGGACGACCACGGCGTACGGCGGAGGCTCCTCGAGGTCCTTGAGCAACGCGTCGGCGGCGTCCTCGTTCAGCGAGTCCGCCCCGAAGATGAGGTAGACGCGCCGCTCGGCCTCGAAGGGGCGCATGTGCAGGTCGCGCCGCAGCTCGCGGACGTCGTCGATCCGGATCTGCTCGCCGAGCGGCTCGAGCAGGTAGAGGTCGGGGTGGCTGCCGCGCTCGACGCGCGCATGGTCGCCGAGCAGCTCGGCCGCGAAGCGCCGCGCGAGCTCACGCTTCCCCACTCCGGCCGGGCCGTGGAAGAGATAGGCGTGCGCCGGGCCTTCTTGGAGCGCAGCCGCCAGCAGCCGCTTCGCCTCGTGCTGCTCAGGAACGGTCTCGAAGCCGCTCACGAACCTCCTTTGCGATCTCGTCGGGCCGGCCGGTCGCGTCGATCGTGACGATTCTCTCTGGGAATCGCTCGGCCAGCTCGCGGTAGGCGGCATCGACCTTCGCCTGCAGCTCCGCTCCCTCCCGCTCCAGGCGGTCGGGCTCCACGTGCCGAGCGGTCGCAACGTCGGGATCGACCAGCAGGAGAAAAGTGACGTCGGGGAGCAGCCCTCCCGTCACGGCGAGGTTGAGCTCGAGCACGGCGTCGACCCCGAGCCCGCGCGCGATCCCCTGGTACGCGAGCGACGAGTCGACGTAGCGGTCGCAGACGACGTCGGCGCCGCGCTCGAGCGCCGGACGGATGACCTCCTCGACGTGCTCGGCCCGCGAGGCGGCAAAGAGCGCCGCCTCGGCCCACGCGCCCATCGCCGGCCCGTCGAGGACGAGCGCACGCACACCCTCGCCGAGCTCGGTGCCGCCCGGCTCGCGCGTGAGCACCACGTCGCGTCCGCCGGCGGCGAGAGCGGCGCGCAGGAGCTCTGCCTGCGTCGATTTCCCCGAGCCGTCGGCTCCCTCGAACGTCACGAACACGAGCCGCCACGATACGCGGCCCGCCTGCGCGAGGAGGAGCAGCCGTGCGCAGGACGAACCGAGACGGTCCGTGGAGCACGCCCAACCGTTTACTCGTCCCCTGCCCCGGCGCACGCTCGTGCTCGTGGGGTTGCTGTTCGCGGTCACGCTGCTGGTGGCCGGCGGGCTCGCGCTCGCCTTCCGCGAGCATGGGGCACGTCCGGTGGCGCAGCAGGGGCGGATCGGCAAGGCCACGCCGCCGACGCCGCTGCGGCCGCGCTCGAGCATCTCGGTGCTCGTCCTCAACGGCGACGGCGTCGAAGGGGCCGCAGGGACGACGGCGACCGCCTTGCTGACGCACGGCTACCGACACGCAATCCCGGCCGACGCGCCGAACCTCGCCTACGCACGCTCGCTCGTCCTCTTCAGGCCGGGCTGGCAGCACGAGGCCGAACGGCTCGGCAAGGATTCCCGGATCGCAACGGTCGCGCCGCTCGACGGCCGAGTATCGCCCGCGTACGCGCACATTCCGCTCGTCGTGATCCTCGGCGCGAACTAGCCGCCGAAGCCTGCTTCGAAGCCGGATTCGATTCCGTCCGATGCGGGGTCTACGGTCCCGTTCCCCGTCGGAGCCTCGCGTGCCGGCGGTGCGGTGAAATTGGCTTCGCGACTAGAGTTCCGGGAGGGGAAGAATGGCAAGCGTCGAGCAGATTCAGAGCAGCGAAACGACGACCGCGGAGGTCGTCAACACGGTCGTCGAGGAGGGCGCCCGGCTCGGCGTGAAGCGCTTCTTCACGATCCCGGGCCGCGACCCGTTCGACGAGATCGAGTGGGAGACGCGCGACGCGATCATCCCCGGCCGCGACGGCCCCGCCTTCGAGCAGCGCGGCGTGGAGTTCCCGAAGTTCTGGTCGCAGACGGCGACGAACATCGTCTCGCAGAAGTACTTCCGCGGCCGCCTCTCGTCGCCCGAGCGCGAGTCGAGCGTGAAGCAGATGGTCGGCCGCGTCGTCGACACAGTCGTCGCCTGGGGCAAGGAGGGCGGCTACTTCGCCGACACCGACGAGGCCGAGGCGTTCGAGGCAGAGCTGAAGGCGATCCTCGTCAACCAGTACGCCTCCTTCAACAGCCCGGTCTGGTTCAACGTCGGCTTCGAGGCCGCACCGCAGTGCTCCGCCTGCTTCATCCTCTCGATCGACGACTCGATGGAGTCGATCCTCGACTGGATCCGGCGCGAAGGCGTCATCTTCCGCGGCGGCTCCGGCTCGGGCGTCAACCTCTCGCGGCTGCGCTCGTCGAAAGAGCAGCTCTCGAAGGGCGGCTACGCCTCCGGGCCCGTCTCGTTCATGCGAGGCGCCGACGCTTCCGCCGGCACGATCAAGTCGGGCGGCAAGACCCGGCGCGCGGCGAAGATGGTCGTCCTCGACGTCGACCATCCCGACATCGAGGAATTCATCTGGTGCAAGGCCAAGGAGGAGAAGAAGGCGCGTGTCCTCGAGTCGGCCGGCTACGACATGTCGCTCGACTCGCCCGACTGGGCCTCGATCCAGTACCAGAACGCGAACAACTCCGTCCGCGTCTCGGACGGCTTCATGGAGGCCGCGACGAAGGGCGACGAGTTCAATCTTGCGGCGCGCACCGACGGCACCGTTCTCGCGTCGGTCGACGCGCGCGACCTGCTGCGCCAGATCGCGGCGGCCGCGTGGGAGTGCGCGGATCCGGGCGTCCAGTACGACACGACGATCAACTCGTGGCACACGCTGCCGAACACGAGCCGCATCAACGCCTCGAACCCGTGCTCGGAGTACATGTCGATCGACGACTCGGCCTGCAATCTCGCCTCGCTCAACCTGATGAAGTTCCGGCGCGAGGACGGCGAGCTCGACGTCGATGCGTTCGAGCACGCGGTCGACGTCGTCTTCCTCGCCCAGGAGATCCTGGTCGGCTACTCGTCGTATCCGACGCCCGAGATCGGGCGGAACGCGAAGCGGTTCCGCCAGCTCGGCCTCGGCTACGCGAACCTCGGCGCGCTCCTGATGGCGCGCGGGCTGCCGTACGACTCCGACGAGGGACGCGCCTACGCAGCGGCGATCACCGGTCTCATGACGGGCCGCGCCTACCGCAAGTCAGCGGAGATCGCGGCCCGGATGGGGTCGTTCGACGGCTACCAGACCAACCGGGCGCCGATGATCGGCGTGATCGCGAAGCACCGGGCCGCCGTGGGCAACATCGAACACGCCGACTCGGTTCCGGCCGACCTGCTCGGCCACTGCCGCAAGGCGTGGGACGACGCGCTCGACCTCGGCGAGATCCACGGCTTCCGCAACGCGCAGTCGACCGTGCTCGCGCCGACCGGGACGATCAGCTTCATGATGGATTGCGACACGACGGGCGTCGAGCCCGACTTCTCGCTCGTCAAGTCGAAGAAGCTCGTCGGCGGCGGCGAGATCACGATCGTCAACAAGACCGTGCCGATGGCGCTCGAGCGGCTCGGCTACGCGCCGCGCGAGGTCGAGGAGACCGTCGCTTTCATCGACGAGCGGAACAGCGTGGTCGGCGCGCCGTACATCAAGACGGAGCACTACCCGATCTTCGACTGCGCGGTCGGCGAGCGGGCGATCCACTATCTCGGGCACGTCCGGATGATGGGAGCGGTCCAGCCGTTCATCTCCGGCGCGATCTCGAAGACGGTGAACATGCCCGAGGAGTCCACCATCGAAGACGTGGTGGATCTCTACGTCGACGCATGGAAGCTCGGCGTCAAGGCGGTCGCGATCTACCGCGACAACTGCAAGGTCGCGCAGCCGCTCTCGAGCTCCGGCAAGGACGGTCAGACCGCGGTCGCGACCCCGCCGATCCAGGTGCACGAGCGGAAGCGCCTGCCGCTCGACCGCACCGAGGTCGGCCGCAAGTTCCAGGTCGGAGACCACGAGGGCTATATCCACGTCGGCCTCTACGACGACGGCAGCCCGGGCGACATCTTCGTCGACATCGCGAAGGACGGCACCACGATGGCCGGCCTGATGAACTCGCTCTGCCTCGCCGTCTCGATGGGCCTGCAGTACGGCGTGCCGCCCGAGGTCTACGTCTCGAAGCTCAGCCACATGCGCTTCGAGCCGAGCGGCCTGACGAACGACGCCGACATCCGCACCGCGAAGTCGATCGTCGACTACATCTTCCGCTGGTTCGGCAAGCGGTTCCTGACGCCGAGCAGCAGGAAGAGGCGGGGATCCTGTCGCCCGAGGTGAAGGCGCGGATGGCCGAGCGCTATGCCGCGGAAGCGGGGCAAACGGTGAAGCTGCAGCGACGGCGGATCCGGCCGAGGCGCCGCCGCCGGGCCAGACGGCGCTCTTCAACTCGTGGGAAGACGCCGTCGAGTGCGCCCGCTGCGGCGGCAGGATGGTTCGCACCGGCAGCTGTTACACGTGCCGCGACTGCGGCACGAACACCGGCTGCTCCTAGCAGCAGACCTCGTCGGAGAGGGGCCTGCGACCGGGCCCCTCTCCGGCTCTTGCGCTCTCGGGCACTCTGTGCGCTAGGCATGAGCTCGACGAGGACTCGACTGGCTGCAGCGGCGGCGCTCGCGAGTGCGCTGGTCGTCGCCGGAGGCGCCGCGACACCGGCGGCCCACGCGGCAATCACGAGCTCGAAGATCACAACGCCGGCGAATCCCTCCTTCTTCATCGCCGACCAGGACGCCAAGACGCAGACGTTCGCGATCTCGGGGACGACGACGGGCCAGAACGGTACAACCGACGCCGTCGACGTGAACTGCTACTGGGACGGATCGGTCGTAACCGTCGCCCACGACGTTCCTCTCAGCCCGACCGGCTCGTTCTCGATCCCGAAGGCCGACCTCCTGCCACTCGATCTGACCTGTCGGCTACGAGCCGTCCCGGCCGGCACCAAGCCCTCCGACCTGACGCCGTTTGCCGGGCCGGTGATCGGAGTCGGTGAGCGCGGCTCGGAGCCTGTCGCCGACGGGCCGAACACCGGAAAGGTGGTCGGCTACTACGTCGACGCCCAGCAGAAGACGGCCGCGTTCGACTACAACGCGCTCGGCGGCTGCGGTCTCACCGACGGCTACCTCTACGACTCGACGTTCGCGCAGACCACGACGACCTTCTTCTGCGACGCGGCTCTCTTCAGCTCGAACTCGGTCACCGCGCCGACGCGCTCGGAGCTCCAGATCGACGGCGCGAACGCCTACGACCCGTTCGCGGCGGGTCAGATCGACCCGAACGCCACAGGCCTGCCGTCGCTGACCGACACGTACACCGTCGACGAGGCGACCGGCGACGTGGTGATCCACGAGAGGGATCCCCTCGTCGAGTGTCGCGAGGCGACGTATCCGCCGAACGTGATCAGCTGCTCGTCGTTCGACTCCGCCGGGGTCACCGACGATCGCACGATCGCCCAGAGCCACGACGGGCACATCAGCTCGATCAGAGACTCGTTCAAGAGCACCGACGGCAAGACCCACTCGCTCGACCTGCTGTGGGACGACAGCCAGCACTTCTGGGGAGCGAGCGGGGACTCGACGCAGCTCGAATACGAGTTCCCGGGCCAGACGGGTTTCTCGACCCACGCCGCCGGCGACAGCGTCTCGCTGCCCTCGTCGGGCGGCACGATCTTCGTCCGCAGGCACGGCGCGGCAGACGGCGACACCGGGACCGGCCAGGGCGCGATCGTCTACAACCGGCCGGCAGGCGCCGCGACGTTCACCCTCGTTCAGAGCTTCCAGAGCGAGCTCACGCTGCACCAGACGGGAACCGTCCCCGCAGGAGGATCGACGACGTTCCGCTCCGCCTATGTCCAGGCCTTCAGCGCGGCCGACGTGGCGTCGCTGGCGAAGGCAGCCGCCAAGACCTTCCTGAACTCGATCCTGGTCACGAAGTCGGGTAAAGGCAAAGGCAGGGTGACCAGTTCGCCGAGCGGGATCGCCTGCGGCAAGGCCTGCAGCCACGGCTACGCCGACGGAACGCGGCTGACCCTGAAGGCGAAGCCCGCCAAGGGCTCGAAGTTCGCGGGCTGGTCGGGCGCCTGCAAGGGCAGGCACGGCTGCAAGGTCACACCCGACGGCAACGTGGCCCTCCAGGCGAAGTTCGTCCTCCGCTGACCCGGACTCGCGGCAATCCGCAAGCGACGCGAGCCCGAATCCATTGCCATGCAAGTGGAACGCCGCCAGAATGGGCGCATGGCCACCTGCCGCGCATGCGGCCAGGAGAATCCCGAGATCGCCCGCTTCTGCCTCGCCTGCGGCGCGCCTCTCGAGACGACGGATGCACCGCACCGCGAAGAGCGGCGGATCGTCAGCGTGGTCTTCGTCGACCTCGTCGGCTTCACGTCGCGCTCCGAACAGCTCGACCCGGAGGACGTCCGCGCGATCCTCACCCCGTACCACAGCACGGTGCGCGACGAGCTGGCGTCCTTCGGCGGAGTCGTGGAGAAGTTCGTCGGCGACGCGGTGATGGCCGTCTTCGGCGCGCCGATCGCCCACGGCGACGATCCCGAACGCGCCGTCCGCGCGGCGCTCGCCGTGCGCGAGGCGGTCGTCGCGCTCAACCTCGAGCGGCCGGAGCTCGAGCTTCGCATCCGCGGCGCCGTCAACACCGGCGAGGCGGTCGTGACGCTGTCCGCTCGGCCGGCGCTCGGCGAGGCGATGGTCGCCGGCGACGTCGTCAACACCTCTTCGCGTCTGCAGCAGCACGCGCCGGTGGGCGAGATCGTCGTGGGCGAGGAGACGTACCGAGCCACCCGCGACGCGATCGACTACGAGCCGGTCGAGGCCGTCACCGCTAAGGGGAAGACGGTGCCGATCGCGGCCTGGCGCGCCGTGGCAACCGCCTCGGCGGTCGGCGAGCGCGATCTCTCGAGCACGCCGTTCGTGGGACGCACCCGGGAGGCCGACGTGCTCGACGCCACGTGGGAGCGCGTCGAGCTCGAGCGCCGCCCGCATCTCGTCACCGTCCTCGGACCGCCCGGAGTCGGCAAGTCGAGGCTCGCGGCGGAGTTCACCGAGAGCATCGCGTCGCGCGGCGTTCGGGTCGTCCGTGGCCGCTGCCTCCCCTACCGCGAGCGAAGCGCATACGGAGCGTTCGCGACGCAGGTGAAGGATCTCGCCGACATCTACGACAGCGACGGCGTCGACATCGCCGTCGTCAAGCTGCGCGACTCCGTGACTCGGCTGGTGGGGCCGGAGCAGGCCGAGACGGTCGCCGACCATCTCTCGATCCTGCTCGGCTTCGAGACCCACACGACGCCCGATCGCGACAGCCTCTTCCAGTCGGTTCGCGTCTTCATCGAGGCGGTGGCCCGCGACCAGGGGACGGCCCTCGTCTTCGAGGACATCCACTGGGCCGACCCGGTCTTGCTCGACCTGATCGAGCTTCTGGCCGCACACCTGCACGACCTGCCGGTACTGCTGCTGACGCTCGCCCGGCCGGACCTGCACGACATCCGGCCGACCTGGGGCGGCGGCATGGTCGCGTACCAGACGCTTCCCCTCGAGCCGCTCGGCACCGCCGACGCCGCGCAGCTCGCGCTCCATCTGCTCGGCGCCGAGGCGGACGCGGCCCGAGTTGCGGAAGCCGCGGAGGGGAATCCGCTCTTCATCGAGCAGCTTGCCGCCGTGCTGAGCGAGCTCGGGCCGAGCGAGGCGGACACACTCCCGACGACGGTTCGCGGCCTGGTGGCGGCGCGCCTCGACGCGCTGCCCTTCGAGGAGCGCGACGTCATCCTCGATGCGTCGATCGTCGGCCGGATCTTTTGGCTCGGCGCCCTCGAGCGTCTTGCGCGCGACCCCGACAGACTCGGCGAGGCACTCGCCGCCCTCGAACGACGTGACCTGATCAAGCGCGAGGCCGTGTCGCGGATCGAGGGAGACGCACAGTGGTCGTTCAAGCACGTCCTGATTCGCGACGTCGCATACGCGCTCCAGCCGCGCGCCCGCCGCCGCGACGGCCACCGCCACATCGCGGAGTTCATCGAGGAATCGACCCCCGAGGTCGGCGAAGCCGGAGCGGCGCTGGCCCGGCACTGGCGCGGCGCCGGAGAGCTCGAGCACGCGGCTCAGCACTTCGTCGCGGCGGCCGAGGAGGCCGAGCGCGGCTGGGCGAAGCAGTACGCCGTGACGCTGTACAAGGAGGCGCTCGAGATGACGCCTGCCGAAGACGTCGCACAGGTCCGCTTCCTGCGCAAGCGGCTCGCCGTCGCGCAGCAGATGTATCTCCACACGGACGACGCCCGCCTGCTGGGGCTCGGGAGCGGCGAGAGCTAGTCGAGAGGTGGAAAGTCCGCCGGCGTGACGTCGCCGGCGATCTCGTGCAGCGAGTCGATCGTGTGCTTGCCGAGCTTCTGCCCGTGCGCGAGGACGGCTTCTTCGTTCGGCGCCTCGTACACGCAGTAGGTGTGGACGAGTCCCTCGTCGTCGACGACCACGTGGCTGTGCTCCCAGGTGATCTCCGGGAAATCGCCCTCGGTGAGCGCACGCGAGCGACGACCGACGTCGGGCATCTGGTCCTCGCCGACCTCGAAGCTGCGGATGATCATGTAGCGCGGCATTGTGCGGATCCTAACTTCGCTGGTCCGCGTTGAGAAGGGCACGGAGCTTCGCCCGGTAGACATCCATGTCGGCGTGGTTCCAGTCGGCGTGCGTCTGATGCGCCCAGGGCTTGTACAGCTCCTTGTGGTACGGGCTCGAGAGGCTCTCGTTGTGGCCGATCACATTCCGGATCTTGATGTGGAAGCGATCGGCGAGCCAGGCGGTCAGCTCCAGCGAAGCGCGGATCTGCCTCGGGTCGTGGAGAATCTCGGCGTCGGAAGTGCCGACGTGCTCGATCCCGATCGCGACGTAGTTGAGCCCGACGGTGTGCCGGCACATGACGTCGAGGGGGACGAGTTGGTAGATGCGGCCGTTCCGGTTGACGATGAAGTGCGCGCACGTCCCGGGCAGCTCGCCGAGCTCCGGATCGGGCGTATCGGCGGCAAACGTGTTCCACGCGGCCGAGAAGCTGGTTGTGCCCGTGTAGTGCTCGACGATCACCTTCGGGTGGAGCCGCCAGGAGTCGATGCCGTAGTGCTTCTCGGCATAGGCGGCCATCTCGGCCTTCCGCTTGGGCCCGTACGGAATCGGCTTCCAGATGATGTGCGGTTTCGGCGCGACGGTGAGCGAGATCGTGAGGGCGAGGGCGGCGAGCACGGTTCCGCAGGCTAGCCGGGCGCGCCGGCCACCGTTGCGGCGTGCGGGACCTGGCGTCGGGGTAGGACGCGTTACGATCCAGAAGGTGATCACCTGCGTCATCCAGTACACCCTCGACCCAAGCCGAATCGCGGCGTTCGAGGAGTACGCCACCACCTGGCCTCCGATCATCGAGCGCTGCGGCGGCAGGCTGGTCGGCTATTACCTGCCGAAGGAGGGGGCGAACAACTTTGCGCTTGCTCTGATCGACTTCGACTCGCTGGCCGACTACGAGCGATACCGCGAGAACCTCGTGGCCGACGTCGATGCACAGGACAACTTCAAGCGCGGGATGGAGAGTGGCTGCATGCTGGCCGAGACCCGGTCCTTCTTACGCCGCGTCTGATTGGCGCTTGTGCTCGAAACCGAGCGCGTCCGTCGTTTTGAGGATCTGGCTCTTTTCGACGGCGTCGATCTGTCTTTGCTCGGCGCCGAGCGCAAAGCCTTCACCGTCCGAGACCTCTGGGTGCTCGTCCCGCCACTTCGCGGGATTCCGCCAACGCCGGATGCGGTCGCGTAGCGTCACGTCGCCGGCAGCGTAGGTGGTGCTCGGGGCGAGAGCAAGCTCGCCGGCGGTGTTCAGGAATAACGCTGAGCCGCACTTCAGGTCGACGCCGGTCCGGCGCTGCGCAGGTCCCCCCGGTTCTGAATCGCCGCCCCGCAGTCGCTGCGGCGACAGTGGATCGAGGACGAGTGCGGCCTCGGTCAGTGTTCTCTCACGAGAGGCCACTCGGCCCGCCTGCGGCGGGCGGCGGACTAGCGCACTGCCAGCCGGTAGATCCGCTCGCCGACCGGCTCGGCCTTGAACCGCTCGAGGAACTCCTTCGCGTACGGCCGCCCCGGCTCGGCGAGCAGCACCTCGCCGCCGAGGCTCGGGAGGAGCTCCGCGAGCTGCTCCGCGTTCCGCGCCTCGTAGAGCAGGTCCGCACCGAGGACGAGATCCCACGGCGCGGCACGGAGCAGCGGCTCCGGCTCGCTCCAGCGCACGCGTGCGACGCGCAGGAAGACGCCGTTGCGCTCGGCGTTCTGCCGCAGCAGCTCGATCGCGTCCTCCGCCCAGTCGGTCGCGAGCACCTCGGCGCCGCGCACAGCAGCGGCGAGCGCCGGGAGCCCGAGACCACAGCCGAGCTCGAGGACGCGAAGGCCGCGCACCTCCCGAGCCGCCACGTAGCGCGCGAGCGCGAGACCGCTGGGCCACAGCTCCGCCCAGTACGGCAGAAACTCCTCCTCGTCGAACGCCGCTTCGTCGATCAGCTCCTCGGGGCTCGGCGGACGCAGGATCTCGAGGCGCACGTCGGGTGCGAGCTCGACCTCGTCGGAGACGAGCGCGGTCGTCAGAGCGCCGCGAACAGGTCGACCCCGACGCCGTCCGGGTCGCGGAGCTGCGCGTAGCGGTGACCCCAGAACGCGTCCCACGGCTCCTTCTCGCCGTCGAAGCCGGCCTCGACGACCCGCGCATAGAGCTCGTCGACCTCCGCCGGGCTGTCACACGCGAAGGCGAGGGCGAGCTGGTTGCCGGTCTCGCGCGTCCAGTCGGGCCGGAAGCTGCGCATCACGTCCTCGGTGTCGCACCATCAGGCGGAGCCCGTTCGGCATGGTCGCCTCGACGTGGTCGTCGCCGTCGCCGAACTCGATCCCGAGCAGGGCGTAGAAGGCGCGCGTCCGGCCGAGGTCGGAGGAGACGATCCCGATCGCGTCGAGCTGCGACACAGCCCGGACGCTAACCGTTAGCGTCGAGCCCATGCGCCGGAGGCAGCTTGGCTCGAGCGACCTGATGGTGTCCGAGATCTCGCTCGGTTCCTGGCTGACCTACGGCGGCGGCGTCGAGCGGGAACGAGCCGAAGCCTGCGTCGCCAAGGCCTTCGAGGTCGGGATCGACTTCATCGACACGGCGAACATCTACGCGCGCGGCGCAGCCGAGGAGTTCCTCGGGGAGGTACTCGCCGACCGGCCGCGCGACTCGTACGTCCTCGCGACCAAGCTCTTCTGGAACATGCCCGACGGCGGCCACGGCCTGTCCCGCGACCAGGTCTTCACGCAGCTCGACGCCTCGCTCCGCCGGCTGCGCACCGACTACGTCGACCTCTACCAGTGCCATCGCTACGACTGGGACACGCCGCTCGAAGAGACGATGGAGGCGCTGACCGAGGTCGTCCGGCAGGGCAAGGTGCGCTACCTCGGCTTCAGCGAATGGCCCGTGGAGAAGATCCGCGAGGCGCAGGCGATGGCCGGCGTCGAGCACTTCGTCTCGAGCCAGCCGCAGTACTCGATGCTCTGGCGCGGGCCGGAGCTCGACGTGATCCCGGCCTGCCGTGAGCTCGGCATCTCCCAGATCGTCTGGTCGCCGCTCGGGCAAGGAGTCCTGACGGGGAAGTACAAGCCCGGCGAGCCGCTGCCCGAGGGGACGCGCGCGACCTCCGACTCGATGGGCGGCTTCATGACGCGCGCGCTCGACGAGCGGCTGCTCGAACGGGTGCAGCAGCTGCGGCCGGTCGCGGAGGGGCTCGGGCTCTCGATGGCCCAGCTCGCGCTCGCCTGGGTGCTGCGAGAGGAGAACGTCGCGGCGGCGATCATCGGCGCGAGCCGGCCCGAGCAGGTGGAAGACAACGCCGGCGCCTCGGGCGTCGAGCTCGACGCCGAGACGCTGGCGCGGATCGACGAGATCCTCGGCGACAGCGTCGCCTGGGAGGGGCCTGCCTCCTAGCCGCCGGCGGCGTTGCCGTTGCCGTTGCGCGACGTGAGGACCGAGTCGGCGATCCCGTACTCGACGGCCTCGGCCGGCTCGAGGAAGCGGTCGCGGTCGATGTCGCGCACGACCTGCTCGACGTCGCGGCCGGAGTGGTGTGCGATCACCTCCGCGTAGCGGCGCGTGAGGGACAGGATCTCGCGCGCGGCGATCTGGATGTCGGACGGCGTCCCGCGGAAGCCGCCGGAGCCCTGGTGGATCATCACCTTCGAGTTCGGCAGCACGAACCGCTTGCCGGCCGCGCCGCCGGCGAGCAGCAGGGCGCCCATCGACATCGCCATCCCGATGCCGAACGTCTGCACGTCCGGCTTCACGAACTGCATCGCGTCGTACATCGCCATTCCCGCGTAGACGTCTCCGCCCGGCGAGTTGATGTAGAAGCGGATGTCCTTGTCCGGGTCCTCCGCCTCGAGGAAGAGGAGCTGGGCGACGATGAGGTTCGCCGCCGACGCCTCGACCTCGGTGCCGAGGAAGACGATCCGCTCGCGCAGAAGCCGCGAGAAGATGTCGAACGAGCGCTCGAAGCGGCCGTCCGACTCGACGACCATGGGCACGAGGTGATTCGATACGCTACTCATCGGTTGCACATTAATACGCAACTAGGAGGTTGCGCAAATGGAGATCGAACGCGAGATCGTCGTACCGGAGGCGCCCGACGAGGTGTGGCAGGCGCTGACCGAGCCGGAGCGGCTCGAGGAGTGGTTCGCGTCGGAGGTCGAGCTCGACGCGCGCCCGGGAGGCGAGGGAGTCTTCCGCTGGGGCGACGGCGACGAGCGCCATGCCGTCGTGCGCGAGCTCGAGGAGGCGGAGCGGCTCGTCCTCGACTGGGACGACGGCGGCAGCGTCGCGATCGAGCTCGAGACCGCCGAGACCGGCACGCTCGTCCGGGTCGTCGAGACCTCGCCGGACTTCGCTCCCGCCTTCGAGCTGCGCGCGCTGGCGCTGGAAGCGGCGCCGATGTGGACGGCTCTCGCGGCGGCGTAGACCGCGTCTTCGCCGCGCTCGGCGACGCCGGTCGCCGCTCGCTCGTCGAAGCCGTCGCGGCGCGCGGCACGGCGACCGCGACGGAGCTGGCCGCCGAGCTACCGGTCACGCGGCAAGCCGTCGCCAAGCAGCTCTTCGCTCTCACGGACGCCGGCCTCCTCCGGGCGACGCGCTCAGGCCGAGAGACGCGCTACGAGGTGACGCCCGCGCCGCTCGAGCAGGCTGTCGAATGGATGGTCTCGGTCGGCACGGCGTGGGACGAGCGGCTGGCGGCGCTCCGCGGCAGCCTCACGCGTCAGGGAAACAGCCGCTCGACCCGCCAGCCGCCGGACGAGTCGCGCTCGTAGCGGAAGCGGTCGTGCAGGCGGCTGTCGCGGTGCTGCCAGAACTCCCAGGCCGCCGGCACGAGCAGGAAGCCGCCCCACGTCGGCGGCCGGGGAACGGCAGCCTTCGAACTCGACACTCTGCGAGCCGCAGCTCGAGGTGCTCCCGCGAGACGAGCGCCTCGCTCTGGCGCGAGGCGTGCGCTCCGAGCTGCGCGCCGCGCGGCCGGGTCGCGAAGTACGCGTCCGACTCGGCAGCCGAGACGTGCTCGACCGTCCCCTCCACCCGCACCTGGCGGCCGAGCGGCGACCAGTGGAAGAGCAGCGCGGCCAGGGGGTTCGCCGCGAGCTCCCGGCCTTTCCGGGACGTGTAGTGCGAGTAGAAGACGAGGCCGCGTTCGTCGTAGCCCTTCAGCAGCACCATCCGCGCCGAGGGCGCTCCGTAAGCAGTCGCCGTCGCGAGCGCCATCGCCTCGGGCACCTCCACCACGGCCGCGGCTGCGGCGAACCAGTCGCGGAACTGGTCGAGCGGGTCCGACGGCGAGGTCGCTGCTCCGGAGCTCGACCTCGGCTGGGTTGTTTTCCTTTGGCACGCTCAGAGCTTCGCCCGCAGCTCGGCCGGACGCAGGATCTTCGCGCCGAGCTCGCCGTCGGTGGGCACGAGCTCCTGCACGACACGGAGCACGACCTCCGCGTCGTCGCTGAGCGGGCTGATGATCTTGTTCCCCTTGAGCAGCGCCTTTCCGCGCGGGCCGGTATGGACTGCGAGGTCACGCTCCGCATAGCCGCGTTCCTGGAGAAGGGCGTTCGCTTGTTCGACCGCATCCATCGCGCGTGTTCTAACGGAAGAGATCCGTCTCGGGCGGGATGACGATGTCCGCGCCCCGGCCCTCGCCTCGCACGTCGAGGCCGCGAACCAGAGCCACGGGCACGCGGTCGAGCTTGCCGAAGACGAGCTGGGCCGCGCCGGCGATCTCGTCGGCGACGGCGATCCGGGTCGCGTGCAGCTCGTAGCCATTCGGATCGTGCTCGCCCATCAGGTCCTGGATCACCTCCACGCCTGCGGCGCCGATCGCGACGTCCGTCGTCGCGGCGCGCCAGGGCCGCCCGAACGAGTCGGTGACGATGACGCCCACCTCGGCTCCCGTCCGCTCGCGCAACTCCTCCCGCAGCCGCGCCGCGGATGCGTCCGGGTCGGGCGGAAGGAGGACGACCGTCTCCGGCTCGGGCGCGTTCGAAGCGTCGACCCCGGCCGAGCCGCAGACGTAGCCGTGACGCGTCCTGGCGATGATCAGCGGCGGCCGGACGCGAACGAGCTCGACCGACTCGTCGAGGATGACCTGGATCCGCCGCGCGTCGGCCTCGTCGCCGGCGAGCTCGCGCGCCTGCTCCGACGGCTCGATGTCGGCGAGCGCGACGACGCAGCCCTCGACCTTCGAGATCGCCTTCTGCGCGACGACGACCACGTCGCCGTCTTCGAGCTCGGCGCGCTCGACGATGAGCGCTGCCAGGTCGTCTCCCTCGCGCAGCTCCGGCAGCCCCTTCACCGGCATGACAGAGAATCCGCTCACCGGTCGGGTAGCCCCGTGATCCGGACGCCGGCGTGCCCCTTGTAGCGCTTGTTGAGGTTGACGATCACGGCCGTCATCCCCTCGAGGGCGCGCGCGCTCGCCAGCGGCCCGGCGTCGAGCGCGCGGCCGGCGACGAGCTTCGCAGCCAGTTCCAGTGCGAGCGCCTTCGCGTCGGCGTCGTTGCCGCAGACGAACGCGTCCTCGTCGGGCCGGCCGTGCACGAGCTTGCCGGCGGCCAGCGAGTGAAGACCGGCGACCACCGGGGCTTCCACCAGATCCTGTGTGCGCTCTGCGAGCGAGCGCGCCTCGGCGGGTGGCAGGACGCCGCCCGGCGTGAAGTGCAGCTCGCTGGCGACACAGAGCACAGGCGTCAGACGAAGAGCCTCGCCGAGCGACGCAGCGGTCTCGATCGTCGCCTCCGCCTTCGTCGCGAGCACGACAAGGTCGACGCCGTCGACCGCGTCTTCGTTCGCTGCGCCCCCGGCGCCGACGTCGCGCCCCTTCTCCTCCGCGCGCTCAGTGTCGCGCGACCCGATCACCACGTCGTCGCCTGCCCTGACGAGCAGACGCGCCACGGCCAGCCCGAAGTCACCGGTCCCGCCGACGATCGCGACCCTCATGCGGGGACGGCTCCCAGCGCAACCTCGGCGAGGCGACGGCGCGCGTCGTCGTCGCTCATCAGCGTGCGGGTCACGATCGGCCGGACGTCGCCGAGCCCTTCGAGGTCGTCGGCGTCGGCCTCGTCGATCACGAGCGCGTCGATCAGTCCCGGATAACAGCTCGCAACGCGCCCCGGCGATGTCCCGCCCGCGAGGCGCTGCAGCATGCGATCCGCCGGCCCTTTCACCGCGCGGCCGCCGATCAGCGGGCTGACGGCGACGCACGGCACGCGACGCTGCGCGAGCGCCTCCCGCAGCTCGCGCACGGCGAGGATCGGGCCGACCGAGACGTACGGGTTGCTCGGCGCGAGCAGGATCAGATCCGCGCCCGTGATCGCAGCGAGCACACGCGGGGCCGGCCGAGCCGCTTCTTCCCCCTCGAAGCGCACGGCATCGACCTCGTCGCGGTGTCCCCGGGCGACGAACCACTCCTGGAACGGAAACGTCCCCGCCGGCGTGTCGAGCCACGTGCGGAGCCGGTCGTCGGTCGCCGGGAACAGCCGCGCACCGACTCCGAGGCGCTCCGCCAGCCTCGCCGTCACGGTCGAGAGCGGCTCACCCGCGCGCAGCGCTTGCGTCCGTACGAGGTGAAGCCCGAGGTCGAGGTCACCGAGCGCGAACCAGTTCTCGCCGCCCAGTTCGCCGACCGTCTCGAGCGCACGCCACGTCTCGCCGCTGCGGCCCCAGCCGCGTCGCTCGTCGGCCAGACCGGCGAGCGCGTAGAGGATCGAGTCGAGGTCGGGGGAGACGTGGAGGCCGAGCACTTCGACGTCGTCGCCGACGTTGCCGATCACATTCGTCGCGGCCGCACCGGCGACGTCGACCACGCCGCGGACGAAGCGCGCTCCGCCCACGCCTCCCGAGAGGATCGTGATGTTCAGGCGACGCTCCTCTCGAGCTCGATGAGACAGGCTTGAGTGCGCGGACCGGCGCGCAGCTGAAGGCGCGTGAGATCGTCCATCGTGTCGACGTCGTCGGCGAGATTCGGCGCCGCGACGGAGACGGCCTCCAGGCCGAGCGACGCTGCGTGCGTGCGGAAGCGGCCGGCGCTGCCCGGCCCGTAGAGCGGCGCGAAGGCCGCAGTGGACGGAAGGCTGAGCGCGTTCGTCGTCCCGTCGAAAGCCTCGACGAGGCCGAGGCAGCCCGCCGGCGTCGCCGCGAGGAGCGAGCGAAGGTCGTGCGGCACGACGCAGGGGAGGTCGGCGTTGACGACCAGGATTCCACCCGGCTCGACGCCCTCCAGGCCGGCCTGCACGGCCGCGCCCTGGCCGCCGCCCGGGTCGGCGACGCTTTCTGCTCCCGTCTCGCGCGCGCTCGCAGCCGTTTCCGCGTCCGTCGTCACCACGCGCGTGTTACCCACGAGCACGCACGCCGCCAGCACGTCGCAGAACATCGCCTGCGCGAGCGCCCGGCGAATGCGAGCCGCAGGATGAAGGCGCGTCTTCCCGTCGGCCGCGAACGGGATCACGATCGTCGGCATGAAGAGACACTAGATACTTCGACAGTGACGATCGCGGCGACGCAGCGGTTCCCCGGGCCCGCCTGGGAGGAGCTGTCGGACGTGGCGCTGCTCGAACAGTGGCCGCCCCCCGAGCCGCTTCCCGGTGTGGACGTCCTGCTCGAAGCCGTGGTCCCAGTCGGCGCGGACGAGCTTGCGCTCCTGCCCGATCTACGCCTCGTCGCGAACTACGGCGTCGGCTACGACAACGTCGACGTCGCCGCCTGCCGCGCGCGCGGAATCGCCGTGACGAACACGCCGGGCGCGCTCGACGCAGCGGTCGCCGACCTCACACTGGCGCTGATTCTCGCCTGCCGGCGGCTCGTCGTCGCCGCGGATCGCTTCGTGCGGGACGAGCGCTGGCAGCGCGGCTGGGCGCGTCCCGAGCTGATGGGCCACGACCTCGCCGGCTCGACGCTCGGGCTCGTCGGCCTGGGGCGGATCGGCACGCAGGTAGGGAAGCGGGCCGAGGCCTTCGGGATGCGCGTGGTCTTCAACCGGCACAGCGGCGGGCTCCCGCTCGACGAGCTGCTGGCGACGAGCGACGTCGTCTCGCTCCACGTGCCGCTGACCCCCGAGACGCGAGGCCTGCTGTCGCGGGAGCGACTCGCATTGCTCAGCGACGGCGCAACACTGATCAACACGGCTCGCGGAGCGATCGTGGACGAGGCCGCGCTCGTGGAGGAGCTTGCGGCCGGCAGGATCTCGGCCGGCCTCGACGTCTTCGCCGACGAGCCGCGCGTGCCGGAGCGCCTGCTGGGACTCCCGAACGTCGTCCTCACGCCACACATCGCGAGCGCGACGGTCGAGACGCGCGCCGCGATGACGCGGCTGCTCGTGGACAACGTGCTCGCCTTCACCCGCGGCGAGCCGCTCTTGACCGAAGTCCCTGCTTAGAACGAGTTCTTAGAGCGAGCCGGGGCGGCCGGCGGCGACCCAGTCGTGCACCTCGAACCAGTGGCTCGAGCGCAGCGCGTCGGCGACGCTCGGGTCGGTGTGCTTCTCCCAGAAGACGTGGCTGTCGAGATCGCAACAGATCGCGACCTCCGAGAGCTTGGTCTCGGGGACCTGCATCAGCGCGTCCGCGGGGAGCCTCGCCTCGGCGACGGTGTAGTGCTTGAACTGGAGCTCGGGGGCGATCTCCATCAGCTCGGGCCAATCTGGGCAGGTGCGCGAGCTCACGCAGGTGACGGTACCGACAGCGCCCCGCGCACAATTAGCCCAAGCGTGCTCACAAACTGAGGGTCGGCGTTCGGCATCTCGATCCGCTCGAGATCGAGCCCCAGCTCGGCTGCCTTCTCCTGCGCCTCGACGTCGATGTCCCAGCGAATCTCCAGATGGTCGGAGACGAAACCGACGGGGCAGACGAGGACGCGCTCGACGCCCTGCCGCTGCAGCGACTCGAGGTGATCGAGGATGTCCGGCCCGAGCCACGGCTCGCCGGTCGGCGACTCGCTCTGGAAGGAGAAGCTCCACTCCCCGAGACCCGCCGCCTCGGCGACGAGCCGGGACGTCTCGAGGAGCTGGTCGCGGTACGGGTCGCCGGCCTGGATGATCCGCGCAGGCAGCGAGTGGGCGGTGAAGACGACGTGTCTGTCGGTGCCGCGAACCCGGTCCGCGAGCAATTCGACGAAGCCCGGCTCGTCGTGCCAGCTGTCGACGAAGCGCAGCTCGGCGCGGCCCTCGAGCGCACGCTCGAGCTGATCGCGGTAGCCCGCGATCGACAGGGCCGAGTAGTGCGGCGCGAGCACGAGCCCGACGACCTGTTCGGCTCCCGACGAAACCGCCAGATCCGCCGCCTCCGCGATCCGCGGCGTCCAGTGCTTCATCCCGGTGAAGACCGGCAGCTCGAGCTCGGCTTCCAGCGCTGCGCGCGTCTGCTCGGTGATCGCGTTGAGCGGCGACGAGTCCTCGATGCCGAGCCGCCGGTACCGCTCGACGAGATCGGCGAGGTTCTCCGGCGCAATCGGGCGCCCGCCGCGGATGTCCGAGTAGTAGGCCGGGACGTCCGCCAGCCGCTCCGGCGAGCCGTAAGCCATGAGGACGACCGCGGCCTTCACGACGACTGACCGTAGCTACGGACGAGCTCCACGAGCCGCGACAGGACGTCCGGATCGGTCTGCGGCAGGACGCCGTGACCGAGGTTGAAGACGTGGCCCGGACGGCCGGCCGCGCGGCGCAGGACGTCGAACGCCGCGAACTCCGTCCGCTCCCACGGGCCGAGCAGGACGGCGGACTCGAGGTTCCCCTGGATCGCACGCTCCTCCCCGACCGCCGTCCAGGCGTCGTCGAGCGGGATCCGCCAGTCGACGCCGAGCGCGCTGCCGCCGGCCTGCGCCATCTCGGCGAGCAGCTGCGGCGTCGTGCCGGTGCCGAAGTGGATCGTCGGCACGCCTGCGGCCTCGAGCACGCGCGCCGAGTACGGCGCCACGAACTCCCGGTAGTCGGACACCGAGAGGACGCCGACCCAGGAGTCGAAGAGCTGGATCGCGTCGGCGCCCGCGGCCGCCGTCGCTGCGACGTAGCGGGCGAACTGCTCCGAGAGCCGCTCCATCAGCGCATGCCAGATGGCGGGCTCGCGGTACATGAGCGTCTTGGTGCGGACGAAGTCGCGGCTCCGTCTGCCTTCGACGAGGTAGCCGGCGACCGTGAACGGGGCGCCGCAGAAGCCGACGAGCGCGCGCTCCGGCTCGAGCTCGCCGCGCACGATCCGCACGGCCTCGAGGATCGGCGCCGCCCACTCCTCGGCTCCACGACCCGCAGCCGCTCGACCGCGGCGGCCGAGTCGATCCGCTCCTCCACCACCGGCCCGACGCCTTCGACGAGCTCGACGTCGACACCCATGCCGAGGACGGGGGACACGATGTCGGCGAAGAGGACGGCGGCGTCGACGCCGTGCCGGCGCACCGGCTGCAGCGTCACCTCGGCGCAGAGCTCCGGCGTCCCGGCGATGTCG
This sequence comes from uncultured Actinomycetes bacterium, assembly GCA_963794255.1. GTDB lineage: Bacteria > Actinomycetota > Thermoleophilia > Gaiellales > Gaiellaceae > Palsa-739. Next base: position 122,411 of record CAWCDC010000002.1, read on the forward strand.
AAGAAGCTGTGCCGCTCCCGCAGCGCCCGGTACTCGGGGAGCGAGCGGCCCGCCTGCCGCATGAACCAGACCGGCGTGCGCTCGGCCGGCTCGCGCCGCAACGTGCGGACGAGGAGAGGCTCGGTGCTCAGCCCCTGCTCTTTCAGACGCCGGATGGGCTCGCGGCCCTGCTCGCGGAGCAGCCGCGAGAGGCCTTCCTCGAGCGAGATCTCGGGTTCCCAGCCGAGCAGCTGCTGCGCCCGGGCGATGTTCGGCTTGCGCTGCATCGGGTCGTCGATCCGCAGCGCCTCGAAGACGATCTCGCTCGACGAGCCGGTGATGCGCTTCACGATCTCCGCCAGCTCGAGCAGCGTGCGCTCGTCGGGATTGCCGATGTTGACCGGCAGATGCTCGCCGCTCTCGGCCAGCAGGACGATGCCCCGGATCAGGTCGTCGACGTAGCAAAAGCTCCGCGTCTGCGATCCATCGCCGAACACGGTCAGCGGCTCCTCGGCGAGTGCCTGGCGGACGAAGTTCGAGACGGCGCGGCCGTCGTTCGGCCGCATCCGGACGCCGTACGTGTTGAAGATCCGGACGATCGCCGTGTCGACGCCCTGCTGGCCGTGGTACGCCATCGTCAGCGCCTCGGCATAGCGCTTCGCCTCGTCGTACACGCCGCGCGGCCCGATCGGGTTCACGTGCCCCCAGTACTCCTCGGGCTGTGGGTGCACCTGCGGGTCGCCGTAGACCTCGCTCGTCGAGGCGAGCAGGAAGCGCGCCCGCTTGAACTTCGCCAGGCCGAGCGCGTGATGCGTTCCGTAGGAGCCGACCTTGAGGGACGCGAGCGGCATCCGGAGGTAGTCGTCGGGGCTCGCGAGCGCCGCGAAGTGGTAGACGAAGTCGATCGGGTCGTCGACGAAGATCGGCTCCGAGACGTCGTGCGGGACGAACGCTGAACGCGTCGTCATGGATGTGCTCGATGTTCGCGAGCGAGCCGCTGACGAGGTTGTCGACGCAGATGACCCGCTGGCCGCGCTCGAGGAGGTAGTCGCAGAGGTGCGAGCCGAGGAAGCCGGCTCCGCCGGTCACGAGTGACGTGGCCACGCCGCGATGCTAGCTGCGCGCCACCTTCTGAGTACACCGTCGAGCAGCGCCTCGACCTCCGCCTCGCGGGAGAAGTGCTGCGACCGCGTAGTCCCGCGCCGCGGCGCCGAGCCGGGCGCGCCGCTCGGGATCGCCGAGCAGCTCCTCGAGCGCTCGCCGGAGCGCCGCGACGTCGAGCGCGGGAACGAGAACGCCGTTGACGCCGTCCTCGATCGCTTCGAGCAAACCGCCGACTGCGGAGGCGACGACGGGCCGTCCGTGCGCCATCGCCTCGCGCGCGACGAGGCCGTATCCCTCGCGACGCGAGACGGAACCGCGACGATCGCGGCGCGGTCGTAGTAGCCGCCGAGCTCGCGCGGCGGCACCGGCCCGACCCCGCCCGAAATACGCGAGGCGAGATGCCCGGAGCCGGCCACGACGAGCGGCAGGTCGCGCGCAGCCTCGGCGAGCTCGAGCACGCCTTTCTCCTCCGAGAGCCGACCGACGAAGAGGATGTGGGGCGGCTCCTCGGGTGCGACGACCTCGGGCGGGATCGCGACGCCCGTCGGGATCACTCGCACCTCGCGAGCGCCGAGGGTGCGCGCGTCCGCCGCCAGCGCCTGCGACCCCGCGACGACCACGGCCGCCCGACTGAGGATCGGCCGCGCCAGCCGAGGGAAAGCGGAGGCCGAGCACCAGATCCGTGCCGTGGACCTGCAGCACGTACGGCTTGCCGAGCGTCGCTGCGACCGCGCCCGCGCCGAGCCAGTGCGCGTGGACGAGATCGGCGTCGCTAGCCGCGCGCGCGCGCGGCACGGCGGAACGAGGCGAGCAGCGACGGCACGAACACGGCCCGCCACGGCTTGTGGAGCACGTTCGCCGGAATGCCGGGCGGTCGGGCGAGGCCGTGGTGGCGGAAGTCCGCCGGCGAGACGACGTGCACATCCACGCCTCGCGCGCGGACGCCGTCGACCATCGCGGCGACGAAGCCGCCGGAGATGTCGTCGGAGTCCTCCGGATACGAGGTCGTCAGAACGAGAACGCGGATCGCGTCACCCCTCAGGCGAGCGTTCCAGTACTTCCTCGACATCGACCTCGAGCTCGTACGGCTGCGTCGTCGAGCGTCAGCTCCATCCGCCGCACCCGCAGGAGGACGCGCTCGATCAGCCGCCGGTTCGCGCTCAGCAGGTCGCCGAGGATTCCGATCGCCGCCACCTGGAACGCCGCCATGGCGAGCACGCCGCCGAGGATCAGCGACTGGATGTGTCCCGCGGAGCCGTTCTCGGCGAAGTAGAAGAGGAAGCGGGCGAAGATGACGAGCGCGGCGGCGAAGGCGAGCGCGGCGAGGAAGAGGAACGTCCGCAGCGGCGCGTACATCGCGTAAGCGCGCGCGACCTGCGTCCCGCTGCGCGCCAGATACTCGGGCGTCGAGCGGAAGAGCCGCGATTTGCGACCGCCGGATTCGTCCGGACCGGCGCCGAGTCGACGGCGAGCCCGCTGCGGCCGGCCTGGATCAGCGACTCGAGCGTGTAGGTGAAACGGCCGAGCACGTTGATGCGCAGCGCCGCCTCGCGCGTGTACGCGCGGAAACCGCTCGTCGTGTCGGGCACGTCCGTCCGCGACGCCGCGCGCACGGTTGCGCTGCCGACGCGCTGCAGGACGCGCTTCAGGCGGCTGAACTCCTCGACGCCGGCCCCGTAACGCTCCCCCACCACGATGTCGGCGCGGCCCTCGAGGATGGGCAGGACGAGCAGGGGGATGTCGGCCGCGACGTACTGGTTGTCGGCGTCGACCGTGACGATCACGTCTGCGCCCGAGCGAAGCGCCGCGTCGATCCCGGCTCCGAAGGCCTCGGCCAGCCCGCGCCGCCGCGAGAACCGCACGACCCGGGTCGCGCCGTGCTCGAACGCGATCGTCGCAGTGCCGTCGCTGGAGCCGTCGTCGACGACGATCGTCTCCATCTCGTCGAGCCCGGGCACCTCGGCCGGCAGGTCCGCGAGCACCCGCGGCAACGTCTCCGCCTCGTCGAGCGCGGGGATGACGACGACCAGCTTCATCCCGGCGGGGACTATAGATCAGTCGCGAACGAGCGCTGCGCCGCGATCCCAGAAGAGCGCGGCGATCGGCGCCGATGATGAGGCCGATCAGCGCGCCGATCACGACCGTGTTGCGGCGGCTGCGCGCCGTGACCTTGTGCGAGGCGGCGCGCGTGTAGACGTACGGCGACTCGACTGTGCTGCGCGAGCAGCAGGGACTGCGAGTTCGTGGTCTTGTCGAGCTGGTCGGCGCGCAGCGTCGTCTGGAGGAGCAGCTTGTTCGTGTCGGAGATGTTCGGGTTGTCGATCGCCGACTGAATCGTCTTGATGTCCGCGTTGTCGAAGGCGATGTGTTCCCGGAGGATCTTGATCGTCGCGGTCGGATAGGTGCCGATCTTCTTCACGACCTCGTCTGCGAGCGCGTTCGCCGCGCAGGCCGCGACCTTGCCCTTCTTCGACTGAACGCTGATCTTGACGAGCGGGTTGTCACTGCCGCTGCCCCGCTCTTCGTCGGCGCACCGGTGGCGATCGCCGCCGTCGAGATCCCCTTCCTGAACTTCGAAGCGGACGTCTTGCACTTGTTGGCGACCGTGTTCTGCACGGACTGCGACTGGACGGCAGCTCCCACGGCCGAGGGATTGGTCGGCCGGAGTGACCACCAGAGTGCCGCCGGCCGGCGTGTACGGCTGGCCCAGGTAGACCGTCGCCGTCGCCTGGTAGACCTGGTTGCCGCCGAGCGAGACGAGGTACCCGATCACGGCTCCCGCCACCAGGCCCGCGGCGAGCAGCCACCAGCGAGCGCCGAGCAGCTTGACGTAGTGGGCGAAGTCGACTTCCTGCTCGGCCTCGGGGTCGAAGCCGCGCGAGGGTGGAGCAGGCGCAGTCACGAGTCGCGACGATAGCCGACGCAGATGAAGGCGCTCTTAGGAAACGGCTTCAGTGCTTACGTCGCGAGCGACGCGGCTCGACGGCGTAGACGCGCGTGAAGCCGTTGAAGAGAAGGCGCATCCCGTTCCCCGAGACCGGCACGAACTGTCCGTGCGGGAAGGTGAAGAGACGGCGCCCGGTATGGACGTTCACGCCGATGATCCGATGCGAGAAGCTGCCGGCGTAGGCAACGCCGTCGACGATCACGGCGGCTCCCGAGATCGGGCCCCCGGTCGGGATGCGCCAGAAGACGTGACCGCTCCCGGCCGAGACGCCGTAGAAGTAGCCGTTGTACGAGCCGAAGCAGACGACGCCGTCGGCGACCGCCGGCGACGAATAGACGTAGGCGCCCGTCGCGACGTGCCAGAGCGACCGGCCGCTCGTGGAGAACGCCCAGAACGAATACGCGACCGACGGGACGAAGACGCGGCCGCCGGCGACCGCCGGAGTTCCGTAGATCTTGCCGTTCACCCGGCCGACCCAGCGCGTCGCTCCGTTCGCAGGCGACAGCGCCCACAGCCGCCCGTCGTAGTCGCCGATGAAGAGGCGGCCGCCCGAAATCGCCGCGCTCGAGGTGATCTTCGCGCCGAGATCGCGGCTCCACCGCAGCTTGTGCGTGTGCAGGTCGAGCGCGTACATCTCGCCGTTCCAGTCGCCGAAGTAGTCGATCCCGTTGACGATGATCGGCGACGACTCGATGGGCGAGCCGGCGTCCCAGCTCCACTCCAGGCGGCCGTTCGAGCGGTTGAGGATGTAGACCCAGCCTCCGATCGTGTGGTAGACGACCTCGTCCCCCACCACGGCGGGCGACGACGCCATGCGCGGCCCGCCGGGCGTCCGGTGCACCCAGTCGAACTTGCCCGAGCGCATCGAGATCGCGTGGATGGTCGAGTTGGTGTTCCCGATGTACGCGACCCCGTCGTCGACGACAGCGGGGAACTCGATCAGCCGGTTGAGCCCGCGGCTCCAGACGACGCGGAACGGCGGACGCAGGTGAATGCGGGGCGGAGCCTGGGTTCGCGCCTCCGTCGCTCCGTAGAGCGGCCACTGCAGGCCGGGCTGGTAGATGCGGATCGTCTGCCGCCAGCGTCTCCGGAAGTCGACGCGAGCTCGGACGGGTGCATAACCCCGCGCCGAGACCGAGACCTGGAGACGCCGCTGCGGTGCCGTGATGATCGTGACGCCGTGCCGGTTCGTCCGGCCGCTCTTGCCGGCGAGTCGCACATGCGCCCCGGGAACGCGGACGCGCAGGTCGCCGTCGAGAATCGTGACGATGAGCGGCCGCATGAGCGACTTGGGGTGGACGGCAGGCTTCGGCTTGGGCGTCGTATTCGTGGTGGACGGCGTCGCGGAGTGCCGTTGTGTCGTGGTCTGCCGGTGTCCACCGCCGCCGCAACCGGCGACGAGCGCCACGAGGGCGGCCGCGACGAGAGCCCGGCGAATCAGACGTGCTCTCCGACCGCGAGCTCGCGGTATCCGGTGAGCCAGAGCGGGGCGCCGTCGATGTCGCGGAGGATGACGTTGTCGTCGGGGAAGTGCGGCACGGTCTCGCCGATCTCGTCGAGCCGTCCCAGCGTCGCCAGCACCTGCGCCTCGGCCAGGTTCGCGCCGCCCGCGGCGAGGGCCGAGGTCGCGGCGACATGGCGGACGTTGATCTCCGTGACCTTGAGCGCGCCGGTGCGGTCCTCGCGCAGGTCGACGGTGAGGAGGCCGTGCGCCGGCTCGCCCGCGAGCCCGCCGACGAAGCGCACCGCCTGCTCGGCGAGCGCCCGGGCGCGCTCGTCGTTGATCAGCCGGCCGCGGTTGATGTTGCCGGTGACGCCCGACGGGGCGAGATGCCCCATGAAGTACTCGAGCCGCTCGTAGCAGCCGGCCTTGAGCAGCTCGTCTTCGTGGAAGAGGAGCGTGCAGGCGATGTTCCGTCCCGGCAGGTGCTCGGCGACCATGTAGCTCGGGATCCCGGGATTGAGGCGCGCCCACGCGTACGCCTCCTCGGGCTCCGTCACCTGGATCGAGCCGATCCCGCTCGACGACGCCTCGGAGTAGTCGCGGAGCCAGACCGGGCCGCCGTCGAGGTCGAGCCCGCGGCGCTCGAGCAGCTCCTCGCGCGTCGCGATGCGATAGCGCGGCACGAGCCCCGTCTCGCGCAACGCCTCGTAGAGCTTGCCCTTGCTGATCGCGATCTCCACCAGCCCCGGAGGCGGCAGCAGCGTCGGAACCGGGAAGTCGCGGTCGCTCCAGAACAGCACCTCGGCCTCGGGCGCGACGACCGCCGCGTCGATCTTCTCGCGCGCGCAGATGTCCGCGACGAGCTCCGCGTAGCCCGGGTCGCCCGGCTGCGAGACGCGGTAGACGCGGTCGTACAGGCCTTCGTAGAAGCCGTACCAGTTGCCGCCGCGATCGGCGCCGACGAGGGTCGCATCCCGCGAAGGCTTGGCTCGCGCGCAGCGAGCGGGCGATGGCTCTCGGCGTGACGCCGCACGCGCCCGTGACGAGGATGTTCAGCGGCGGCACAGGCTCCGAGGATAGCCCCGGTTGGTTACGGCGAGGTGTGCCAGCCGCCGGTGTCGCCCTTGTACGTGCCGCCGAAGAGGGCACGCGGCGTCCGCGCGAGGATCCGCAGGTCGAGCGAGGCGGAACGGTGCTCGACGTACCAGACGTCGAGCTCGATCCGGTCGGCCCAGGGCAGCTCGGCGCGGCCGTTGACCTGCGCCCAGCCGGTGATGCCCGGCTTCACGTCGAGCCGGTGCCGCTGTCGCTCGTCGTACTGCTCGACCTGATACCGGAGCGTCGGCCGCGGCCCGATCACGCTCATCTCGCCGCGGACGACGTTCCAGAGCTGGGGCAGCTCGTCGAGCGAGAGCTTGCGCAACAGCCGGCCGGTGCGCGTGATGCGCGGATCGCCGCGGTTGACCGCGAGGCCCGCTCCCATCGTCTCGGCGCCCACCACCATCGTCCGCAGCTTGAGCAGCTCGAAGTCGACGCCGTCCCGGCCGACGCGGGTCTGCCGGTAGAGAACCGGGCCGCGGTCCTCGAGCTTGATCGCCAGCGCGGCGAGCGCGAGGAGCGGCGAGGCGAGCACGAGCGCCGAGCCCGCGACCGCGACGTCGGCCACGCGGTTCAGGCGAGCTCCTCGCGCTGCGGCGCCCACGTCGCCGGCACGCCGCGCCGCAGGTAGTTCCAGAGCGCGACGACCGTCGCCCAGGTGATGAGGACGTAGTACCGGGCGATCCCGACACCGAAGATCGCGGCCGCGAGCAGCCCGAGCTGGAGGCCGAGCGCGACGGCGTAGACCGTCCCGTGACGGAACAACGCGAGCGTGCTGCCGAGCAGGATCAGGTGGAGCACGCCGCTCGCGTAGCGGAGATGCCGGTGCGAGAGAAGCGCGACGAGATAGCCGGGACGCTGGCCGCGCAGCATCCGCCCACGCAGGACGATCAGCCAGGAGTGCTCGAACATCCGCACCTTGCGCCGGTACTCGGTCTCGTTCGTGGGCGTCGGCCGCTCGAAGGCGAGCGCTTCCGGCTCGTAGACCGCGCGGCGGCCGCGCTGCACCATGAGGTACGGCAGCGAGAGGTCGTGGCCGAAGCGGGGGTCGACCTCGACGTAGTCCGACCGGCGCAGCGCGTAGACGGCGCCGTTGCCGGCCGTGACCGAGCCGAGCCGCGACTCCGCGGCGCGCGTCACGAGCTCGTAGCGCCAGTAGACGCCTTCCTTGTTCGAGCCGTCCGGCGCCTCGAGCCGAAGCCGCCCGCACACGTACGCGACCCCTGGATCGGCGAGGTTGCGCACGAGCTTGCGCAGCGCGTCGGGCGCCCAGGTCGCGTTCGCGTCGGAGAACGCCACGACGTCGGCCTGCGTCGCGCGCACCGCCGCGTCCTGCGCAGCGACCTTGCCGCCGCGCGGGTTCCGGATCACCCGCGCGCCCGCCGCCTCGGCGAGCTCCTCGGTCGCGGTCGGTGGAGGCATCGGAGGTGACGACGAGCTCGAGCAGCTCGGGCGGGTAGTCGAGCGCGCGGAGGTTCTCGAGCCGCCGCTCGATCGCGTCCTCCTCGTTGTAGGCAGTCACGATCACGGCCACGGACGGGAGGTACGCGTCGTCGAGCGCGACCCGCCGCGTACGAACGCGCGCCGCGAGGGTGACGGTCGCCGGATAGAGCGCGTGCGTCCAGGCGAGCGCGGCAAGCGAGCCCCAGAAGAGGACGACGGCCGCGGTCACGGCCGCAACGCTAGCTAGGCTGAGGCGGTCGGCGCTCGGTCAGTTACCCCAGGGGCCGTAGCGAAGCTTCGGCGACGGCCGCGTGAGCGAGAAGGCGAGGGACGAGCCCGAGCCGGGCGCCGAGGCGCGCAGCCAGTCTTTCTTGGTCGCTGCGAGCCTGAGCGTTCCCTTGAAGATGCCGGAGGAGTTCGAGCGGATCCTCGCCACCGTGGTCCAGTGGCCCTTCGAGCCGTGGCGGCGCTGGATCGTGACGACCTGCTTGTCGCTCGTCGCGTTCCGGCCCCAGATGCTGACGCTGCGGCCGTTGAGGTACGCGACGAACGGGAAGCGGAAGGCCGTCAGCCCAGGCTTGGCCTTCGCGTTGTCCAGCGACTTCGAGTGGCGGTAGAGGCCGCTCTGGTACTGGCTCGAGCCACCGCGGTCCTGCAAGCCGAACCAGGTCACGAGCGAGACGCCGGAGCGCCACATCTGGTAGAAGGCCTCGGCCGTCCAGCGCGCCGCGAGCGCGCTGGGCGCGGCATGGCGGCGCGGCGGCTTCGTGTCCCAGCTGAACTCCGTCACCCAGAACTTGACCGTGTGCGGCGAGACGACGCGATGGAGCTTGACGCCGGCCCGCAGCAGCGTCCGCATCTTCGGGAGGTCGCCGAGCGAGATGTCGTCGGGATTCCTCGCGTGCCCGAACGGCCCGTTGAAGGTGTACGGGTGATGCGACCAGACGTCGAAGTGGATCGTCGCGCCGCAGGTCTTGTGCGGATGCTTTCCCTTCGAGACGCAGAGCAGCGAGCGCATGAAGGCGAGCGGCGCCTGCGAGTTCCACTTCTGCTTCTTGCCCTTGGGGTGCCCGAACGGATCGAGGTCGCCGGCGATGACGACGTTCTTCGGGTCGACGGCGTGGACCGCGTTGGCGACGGCGTTGACCATTGCGCGGTAGTTCGTCGCGCTGACCGGGCCGAGGAAGAGGCTGTTGTTGACCTCGTTCCAGACCTGGAAGACGTGGGCGACCGGGGCGCCGTCCCGGGGTGCTGCCGTCGTAGTGCGTCGCGAGCGCCGTCGCGAACTGCCCGAGAGCGGCGGCCTTCGGAGTCCCGGCGTTGACGCCCTGCGGCTTCTTCAGGTACGCCCAGCTCGGCGTGCCGCTGATGTCGAGGATCGGCGTCAGTCCGGCGGCTTCGGCCTGCTGCCACGATGGCGTCGGCGTTCCCCCACGAGTAGCCGGGAGACGTCGGGTCGGTGGCGACGAAGCCGTCGGGGCGGTTGGCGGGAGCGATCGGCGTTCCAGTTCAGCGTGAGCCGGACGTAGCTCGCGCCGGCGGCGCGCGTCTTCGCGAACGCGGTCGCCTCCTGGCTGCTGTTGAAGAGCCAAGGATCGGTGATCGCGGTCGCGAGCGGAGCCGTCCCCTTGGTCGTCAGCGTCAGCACCTTGTGCTGCGCGACGTGCGCGTTTGCGGCGCCCGCAGCTGCTGTCGCCGCGAGGCACATGACGGCGCCTACGGCGGCGATGTAGCGGACTCTGACCCCCATCCGCGGACACGCTAGCGGCGATCCGAAAGCACCGTGCCGACCTTTGCGGACTTCTTACAACGCTCGGCCCGGGGCCGCCCGAGCTCAGGTGCCCCAGGGGCCGACGTGCGGATCTTTCGGCCGGGTGAGCGAGAAGGCAAGCGAGTCGCCGGACTTGGGAGCGACGGCGCGGAGCCAGTCCTTCTTCGTCGCCTTCAGCTTCAGGTTCGCCTTGAAGATGCCGCTCGTGTTCGCGCGCACGAGCCCGACCGTCTTCCACGGTCCCTTCGTGCCGTGCCGAAGCTGGACCTTCACGAGCTGCTGGTCACTCGTCCCGTCGCGGCCCCAGATGGTGACGGCCTTCTTCCCCAGGTAGGCGACGAACGGGAAGCGGAAGGCGGTGAGCACGGGCTTCGGCTTGGCGGCCGCGAGCGTCGGCGCGTAGAAGTACAGGCCGCTCTGGTACTTGCTCGGGCTCCGGTAGTCCTGGATCAGGAACCAGGTCACGAGCGAGACGCCGTTGCGCCACATCTGGTAGAGCGACTCGGAAGTCCAGCGGGACGCGAGCGGGACCGAGGCGGCGCCGCGACCGCGGCGGCTTCGTGTCCCAGCCGAACTCGGTCACCCAGAACTGGACCTGGTGCGTCGAGATCACGCTGTGGAGCCGGACGCCCGCCTGCAGCAGCGCGTGCATCGATCCGATGTTGCCGAGCGAGACGTCGTCCAGATTCTTCGAGTGGCCGAACGGGCCTCCGAACGTGTACGGGTGATGCGACCAGACGTCGAAGTGGATCGTCGCGCTGCAGGTGCGGTGCGGGTGCTTCCCGGCCGAGAGGCAGAGGAGCGAGCGCATGAAGGCCATGGGCGTCGTCGAGTACCACTTCTGCTTCTTGCTCGGCGGATGCCCGAACGGGTCGAGGCCGCCGGCGACGACGAGGTTGTTCGCATCGACGGCGTGCACCGAGTCGGCCACGGCGTTGACCATGTCCCGGTACACCGCCGGGTCGACCGGATTGAGGTTGACGCTGACGTTCGGCTCGTTCCAGACCTGGAACACGTGCACGACCGGCACGCCCGCGACGCTGCCGTCGTAGTGCGTCGCGAGCGCCGTCGCGAACTGCCCGAGCGCGGTGATGCTCGGGGTGCCCGCATCGACGCCGCTCGGCTGCGTCGTATCGGCCCAGTTCGGCGGCGCGGTGATGTCGAGAATCGGCGTCAGACCCGCCGCCTCGGCGTTCGCGAGCACCGAGTCGAGCTGCGTCCACGAATACCCGGCCGAGGTCGGATCCGCGGCGACGAAGCTCGGGGACGGAGACGAGGGGGCAATGTTGTTCCAGGTCGCCGGCAGCCGGACATACGTCGCGCCGGCGCCGCGGGCCATGTCGAGCCCCTCCTGCCGGTCGGGGCTGCTGCTGCTGAAGAGCGAGTCGAGGATCGCCGTGCGCAGCGGAATCGTCGCCGGTGTCGCGACCACGTGGCGCGCGCTTCGCGTTCCCGACGTGGAGGCAGCGGCCGTCGTCGCCAGCGCGCACACGGCGGCGACGATGCTCAGACCCAGCACCGAGCGCCACAAGCGGTGCGCGCGTCGCCGTTCCCTCAGAGACCCTCAAACGCAACTCCCGCATCCTAGACCGTTGATCGGCGGCTGGAATAACCAGCCTGAGTTTCTCTTTGGACGGCCCGCCGCGGGGGTCGGTTATCGTCTCCGCCTCGTGCTGCTCGACGAACCTACGGCGATAGCGCACGACTGGTTTCAGGGAATGCACGGCTCGGAGCGGGTCGTCGATCTCATTCGCTCGGGCCTCTTCCCAGCACGACGCGGCAGCCCGACATCTTCACGTTCGCCGCGGCCCGGGAAGTCCTCCCGGACGAGCTCGCGCGCTGCATCGTCCGCGAGTCACGGCTCGGCTCGCTCCCGGGTCTCCGCCAGGTCGGGCGCGACGGAGGACGATGGCGGTACCTCCTGCCGTACATGCCGCACTACTTCGCGTCCCTCGACCTCTCGCGATACGACGTCGTCATCGCCTCTTCGCACGCCTGCGCGATCAACGTGCGTCCGCCCGAGGACGCGCTCTTCGTCTGCTACAGCCACACGCCGATGCGCTACGCCTGGCTCCCGCAGACCGACGCAGGCCCTGACGATGCACTGGGCGCCCTCGGGCTGCGGCTCTGCGGCGGCTACCTGCGCCGGACCGACCTCGCGGCTTCGCGACGGCCGGACGCGTTCGCCGCGAACTCGACCGCGGTCCGCGACCGGATCCGCCGCTTCTACGGCCGCGACGCCACGGTCATCCACCCGCCGGTCGACGTGGCCGAGCTCGACGAGACGCAGGAGAAGGAGCCCGGGCACTTCCTCTGGGTGCACGGCTCGTTCCCTACAAGCAGCCGGAGCTCGTGGTCGAGGCGTTCCGCGGCTTGCCCTATCGCTTGACGATGGTCGGCGTCGGCCCGCTCGAAGGGCGGCTGCGGAAGCGGCTGCCGCCGAACGTCGAGCTGCTCGGCTGGGTCTCGCGTGACGAGCTCGCCGCGCTCTACGCCCGCGCGTCGGGCTTCATCCACGTCGGCGAGGAGGACTTCGGCATCTCGATGGTCGAGGCGCTCGCGGCCGGAACGCCCGTCGTCGCTCTCGACGCAGGAGGGGCGCGCGACATCGTGCGCGCCGGAACCGACGGAGTGCTGATCGAGCGAGCCGAGGTCGGCGAGCTGCAGGCGGCCGTCCGGGAGGCGGCGCAACGCTCGTGGGACCGGCACACGCTCCGCAGCCGGGCGCTCGAGTTCTCGGCCGACCGCTTCCTCGAGCAGATGCACGCCTGGCTCGACGAGACCTCGATCGAGGCGCGCGGACGGCCGGTCCGCTGGGCGGAGTCGCCGGTCCACCGTTGAGCAACGCGCCGGTGAGGATCGGGATCGATGCGCGAAACGACCAGGCCGGCATCGGCCGCTACACGTTCTCGCTGATCCGCGAGCTGGCGCAGATCGATCGCGAGAACGAGTACGTCCTCTTCCTGAGCCGCGAGCGCCTTGCCTCGTACGCGATGCCGGGACCGAACTTCCGGGCGGTCGAGGCGGAGATCCCCTGGTTCACCGTCCGCGAGCAGCTGCGGCTGCCGCGTCTCGTCGCCCGCGAGCGGCTCGATCTCGTCCACTACCCGCACCTGACGGTGCCACTCGCCTCGAGGACGCCGTTCGTGGTCACCGATCCACGATCTCAACTACCTCGACCGGGCGGCGATCTTCGCCGACGGCGGAAGCGGGAGCCGGGTCCGACGCGCCGGCTACCGCGTCGAGCTCGCGAAGGCGAAGCGCGCTCGCCGGCTGATCGCCGTCTCGGAGCACACGCGCAACATGGTCGTGCGGACGCTCCGGGTCGATCCGGAGCAGGTAGCCGTGACCTACGAGGCGGCCGACGCAGCCGGAGCCGTGGAGCCGGACGTCTCGGTGCTGGCACGCCACGGCCTCGACGCTCCGTTCTTCCTCTACGTCGGAGCCGCCTACCCGTACAAGAACCTCGCCCGGCTGATCGACGCCTTCGCGCAGCTCGCCGGCGACCACAAGCTCGTGCTCGCCGGCGACCAGGAGCAGTTCGGCCCGGCGCTCCGAGGGCAGCGCCGCCGAGGCCGGTCTCGCTGAACGCGTCGTCTTTCCCGGCCGGGTCTCCGACGCCGAGCTCGCAGCCCTGTACGGCGGCGCGCTCGCCTACGTGTTCGTCTCCTTCTCGGAGGGGTTCGGGCTGCCCGGCCTCGAGGCGATGACCGCGCGGCGTGCCGGTCGTCGCGGCCGCGGGCGCCGGGAGCCTGCCCGAGATCTACGGCGCTGCCGCGCGATACTGCGACCCGCACGACGTCGGCTCGATCGCCGAGGCACTCGCCGAAGTGGCGACCGACGAGCAGCTGCGGAGCCGGCTCGTCTCGCTCGGCAGGGAGCAGGGCGGCCGGGTTTTCCTGGCGGAGGACCGCGGCGGAGACGCTCCGCGTCTACCACGAAGCGCTTCTAGACTGAGGTTCATGTCGGCGGCCGCTTCCGTGAGCGTCCGGGCTCGTGTGCGGCGCCACGTCACCCTCGAGACGGCCGTCCGGCCCCACACGCTCCTGCTCGTGGGCGTCGGCCTCAGCTTCCTGGCCTGGGTCATTCCCTGGGGATCGGCGATTCCCGCGAGCCTCCGCGGCTTCGAGCACGCAGAAGCCGTGGACCCTGCACGGCACGCTGTTCCTGCTCGGCTGGTACGCGTTCTTCTTCGCTCGTCGCGTTCGCCGGCTTCACGCTGGGCCGACGGATCCCGGTGCTTCAGCGGGCGGAGCGCGTGCCGTGGGAGAGCTACTACGTCTTCCTGAGCCTGGTCGCCTTCCTCGGCACGGGGTACGCCTATGCGTATGTCTTCGCCAAGTCGCCGCACGCGATCTCCCTGGCGTTCCTCCACCACCAGTTCAACCAGCTGCGCTACGTGCTGCCCTACTCGTCCGGGCCGCAGACCCTGCGCTACGCGTCGAGCCTCGCCGGGGCGATCGCCATTTTCGAGCTTGGACGCCGGCACTTCCGGTTCATCCACCTCGTCAACGTGGTTCTCCTCCTGCTCGCGGCCGCGATCGCGTCGCGCATCTCGCTGATCATCGCGGCGATCACGGTGGCCGGCCTCGCGGCCCGCCACCTCCATACCGTGCACGTTCGCGCCCGCCTGGTCGTGGGCGGGCTGTTGCTCGGGCTCGTGGCGCTCTTCCTCGCTCTCAGCCTGCTCAACTACTCGCGGAACGCGGACTACTACCGCGCGCACGGCGTCACCGACCCGCTCGTCATGAACGTCGAGGAGACGGTCCGCTACCTCGGCATTCCCTTCCAGGCGGCCGTCGCGGTCAGCAACCACGTGACGACCTGGCCCGCCGCGCCGGCCAGCGCCGCTCCGGGGACCCGGGTGTTCCTCCTGCCGACGTACGCGAGCAAGGCGGTTCCGGCCTCGGTCGCCCGCGGCGAGGACCGCTATCACCACGTCGTCTCGATAGCCGCTTCGCAAACGACGAACTCGGTGCTCGCCATGACGTACGGCGTCTTCGGAGCGTTCGCGTTCGCCGTCCTCGGCTTCGCGGTCCTCGTCGGCGGCCTCATCGCCGGACATGCGTCGCGGTATCGGAGCTACGTCTTCCTGGCGAGCTTCGTCATCGCCTATTGCCTGGCTGAGTGGTGGCGCACCTACGTGCTCAACCAGGGAATCGTGCAGTTCCTCGTGCTCGCGCTCTTCTTCTGGGGCGTCGTGGGCGCGAGCGTCGACGGCTGGACGGGCGGCCGCTGGTCGCGGCTCACGCACTTCCTCGTGCCGGCGGATCGCCCGCAAGAATCGCAGCAAGCTCCTCAGACGAGGTGATCCCCTCGGCGAAGGCCGGGGAGTGCGGCATCCGCTCGGCCTCCTCGAGGGCTTGACGCAGGCTCTCGGGGTCGTCGCGCTCGAAGACGATCACGTTCGGCCGATCCGCACGGAGATCCGACGGCGCGACGATCGGCAGCCGGCAGTACGAGTACTGCGCGACCTTGTTCCCCTGCCCCAGGCTCGCGTAGCCCGCCGGGAAGAAGAGCAAGCCGAAGCTCGCATGCCGGAGATAGGGAACGAGCTCGTGGAAGGGCAGCTCCGTGTGGAACGAGACGTTCGGCGGCGCGGGACGCCCGGGCGGGCCGATGACGTGGAAGCCGACGTGCGGCGCGAGCTCGGCCGCCGCGGCGAGAGTCGTGTAGTCGAAGAGCGGTGAGACACCGGCGAATACGGCGGCCGCTTCCGTCCCGTACGGCGACTCGGTCTGACGATCGAGCAACTGCTTGTCGACCGCGGGCGGATGCACTTCTGCCGAGCCGTAACGACGCAGGACGTCCGCGACCTCCTGCGTCGGCGCGCTGACGAGATCGAACAGCGGGACCGCGCGCTCCTCCGCGTCCAGGATCAGCGGGTGGACGCCGATCATGCGGAGGTCGTCGGAGGCGCGGTAGACGAGCCGGGCGCGCGACGCGAGCTCTCGGATCCGTTCGACGAGAAGTAGAGCCGCCGTCCCCTCGAAGACGACGAGGTCGGCGTCGCGCAGGCGTTCCTCGAGCGGGCCGAGCGGCGCCCGGGCGTAACCCGCAAACCAGGGCGAGGCGAGGCGGTTCGCGAAGTCGGAGCCGAGGCCTCCGGGGTGCATGCGCGTCATGAGCACGTAGCTCGTGAGCCGCTCTCGGACCGGGACGAGACGGTTCGCTTCCTCGCGCACCGGATAGGCGAAGCGGTAGTCGCCCTTCAGCCGGGAGAGGCGGCTGATGGCGGCTGTTACGAACGTTACGTCCCAGCCGAGGTTCCAGTAGGCGCTCGCGAGATGGTGGAAGCCGGCGCGCCGCTTCGACCCGAGGTAGTGCCCGGAGATCAGGATCACACGGCGGCCGGTATCGGGCATCGCCGCAGTATGGGCGTCGCGCGCGGCGGGCTCGCCGCTGCCCGCCGCTAGACTGGCCGCGCCTTTCCGGGCGAAAAGGGTCGGTGCGCCATGTGTGGGATCGGAGCCATACTCAACCTCGAGTCGAAGCCGGTCGGGGCACTGGCACCCAGCCTCGCGCTCATGAACCGGCTGCTCGCGCATCGCGGGCCCGACGGAGAGGGCGCCTGGATGCACGACCGCGGGCACGTCGGCTTCGCCCACCGGCGGCTCGAGATCATCGATCTCGAGACCGGCCAGCAGCCGATGCACGACGGCGACGGGAACTGGATCACCTACAACGGCGAGATCTACAACTACCTCGAGCTGCGGCGCGAGCTCGGCGAGGGCGCGTTCCGGACGAGGTCGGACACCGAGGTCGTGTTGCGGGCCTATCGCCGCTGGGGGCCTGCCTGCGTCGAGCGGTTGCGCGGCATGTTCGCCTTCGCGATCTGGGACGAGGCCGAGGAGCAGCTCTTCTGCGCGCGCGACCGGTTCGGCATCAAGCCCTTTGCCTTCGCCCTGCACGACGGCGTCTTCTACGGGGCCTCGGAGGCGAAGGCGCTTCTTCCACTCCTGCCGGCGATCGAGACGGACCTCGAAGCGCTCAAGGACTATCTCGCCTTCCAGTTCTGCCTCGCGGGCAAGACTCTCTTCAAGGGCGTGCGCGAGCTGCTTCCCGGCCACACGCTGACGATCCGGCGAGGAGCGGTGCACGAGAGGCGCTACTGGGAGGTCGAGTACGAGGCCGACTTCGGCCATCGCGAGGGATGGCTGACCGACCGCCTCCGCGAGCTCGTCGAGGAGTCGGTCGCGTTCCACCTCCGGGCCGACGTTCCGGTCGGCGCGTATCTCTCCGGCGGCCTCGACTCGAGCATCACGACCGCGCTCGCAGCCGAGGCGGTGGGACAGGAGTTCCAGGCGTTCACGGGACGCTTCGCCGACGGCGAGCGCTACGACGAGAGCCGCTACGCGCAACTGCTCGCCGACGAGCGCGGCTTCCGCCTGCACGAGCAGACGATCGGCGCGGCCGATTTCGCCGAGAACATCCGCGACGTCATCTACCACCTCGACTACCCGGTCGCCGGCCCGGGCTCGTTCCCGCAGTACATGGTCTCGCGGCTCGCCTCGCAGCACATGAAGGTCGTGCTCGGCGGGCAGGGCGGAGACGAGATCTTCGGCGGCTACGCGCGCTACCTGCTCGCGTACTTCGAGCAATGCATCAAGGCGGCGATCGACGGGACGATGCACGACGGCAACTTCGTCGTCACCTACGAGTCGATCATCCCGCAGCTCGGCACGCTGCGCGAGTACAAGCCGCTGATGCAGCAGTTCTGGCGCGAAGGGCTGTTTGCCGATCTCGACTCTCGGTACTTCCGGCTGATCGACCGAGCGCCTCACCTCCGCGGCGCGATCGACTGGGACGTGCTGGGCGACTACTCGCCATTCGAGACGTTCGAGACGATCTTCCGCGCGGGGAACGTGCGCAAGGAGTCGTACTTCGACCTGATGACGCATTTCGACTTCAAGACGCTGTTGCCCGCGCTGCTCCACGTCGAGGATCGCGTCTCGATGGCCCACGGGCTCGAGTCGCGCGTCCCGTTCATCGACACCGAGGTCGTCGAGTTCGCCGCCACGCTCCCCGCCGACGTCAAGTTCAAGGACGGCAACCTGAAGCACGCGCTCAAGGTGGCGATGCGCGACGCCTTGCCGTCCGCGATCGTCGACCGGCGCGACAAGATGGGCTTCCCCGTCCCGCTCGGCGAGTGGGTCAACGGCGAGCTGCACGACTTCGTGCTCGACGTCTTCTCCGGCGAGAACGCCCGCAGCCGTCCCTACCTGGCTCCGGACTTCGACGTCCGCAAGCTGATCTCCAGCGAGGGCGCGTTCAGCCGCAACCTCTGGGGGCTCTTCTCACTCGAGCTCTGGCAGCAGGCGTACCACGACCAGGCGTCCGCATGGCGCGCATCGGCTGAGGACGCGGCCGCTCTGCCCCGCGTCGACGCCGGTGCGTCGGCGTGGTAGCGGCTGCGGCTCAACAGCCCGCGCGGCGCGCACGCGGGGGCTCGGCGCGCTACATCCGGAGCCACTGGCGGCTTCTGTGGCGCGTCACCGGGCAGGATCTCCGCCTCCGGCACGCCGGCTCGCTGATCGGGCTCGGTTGGATCGCTCTCGGCCCGCTCCTGATCCTCGGCGTCTACTCCCTCGTCTACCTCGAGGTCTTCAAGGTGCGGACGAACGCCCTCCACCTCACCGGTCCCGCGTTCGTCGTCTACATCTTCTGCGGGCTCGTTCCGTACCTCTCCATCGCCGAGGGGATGAGCCGCGGAGTCGGCTCGGTGATCGCGAACAAGGCGGTGCTCAACAACACCGTCTACCCGATCGACCTCGCGCCGGTTCAGACGGCGCTGGCGGCGCAGATGGTGCTGGTCGTCGGCATGCCCCTCGTGATTCTCGGCGCGATCCTCACGGGACACGCCCATTGGACGATCGTCGCTGTGCCGGTCGTTGTCGCGCTCATGTTCATCTGGCTCGTCGGCGTGAACTGGATCCTGTCGATGCTGAACGTGGCGTTCCGCGACCTGCAGAACCTGATCACGGTGATCCTGATGATCCTGCTCGTCGCGTCGCCGTTCGCCTACGCCCCGTCGCAGGTGGCACCGGGCGTGCGGCTACTCGTGTACCTCAATCCCTTCGCGTACTTCGTGCTCGCATTCCAGGACCTGATCATGCGCGGCCAGCTCCCTGATGGCTGGCACCTGGCCGTACTCGTGCTGATGCCGGTCGGAACCTTCCTGCTCGGCAGCTGGTTCTTCGCGAAGGCAAAGGGCGTGCTGCTCGACTATGTCTGACGAGCTCGCGATCCGCTTCGAGCAGGTCGGGAAGATGTACAAGGTCTTCGGCTCGAAGCTCGACACCGCTCTCGACGCGCTGAACCTGCCCACCCTCGGGCGAGACGACCGCTATCGGGAGTTCTGGGCTCTGCGCGACATCGACCTCGAGCTGGCGCCGGGCGGGCGTCTCGGCATCATCGGCCGAAACGGCGCCGGCAAGACCACGCTGCTCAAGCTCGTGACCGGCAACGTCGCCCCATCCGAGGGAAACGTGACCGTCAACGGGAACGTGCAGGCGCTGCTCGAGACCGGCGGCGGGCTCCACCCGGAGTTCACGGGCCGCGAGAACATCCGGGCTTCGCTCGGCTACCTCGGGATGTCCCGGGCCGAGATCGACGAGGCCGAGATCGAGATCGCGGAGTTCACCGAGCTCGGCCGGTTCCTCGACCAGCCGTTCAAGACGTACTCGCAGGGGATGCAGGCACGACTTGCCTTCGCCATCGCGACCACCTTCCAGCCGGAGATCCTGATCGTGGACGAGATCCTCGGAGCCGGCGACGCCTACTTCTTCACCCGCTCGACTGCGCGGATGAGCCACCTGATCGAGGGCGGCGCCGGCGTCCTGCTCGTCTCGCACGCGCTCGACCAGGTGGCCCGCTTCTGCGAGCGGACGATCTGGCTCGACCGCGGCCGGATCGCGATGGACGGGCCGACCGACGAGGTGATCAAGGCCTACGAACGCTTCACCCGCGGAATGGAGGACCGGCGGCTGAGGGCCAAGAACGAGAAGGCGACGCTCGCCTCGTACGACGCGTTCGACCGCGAGACCTTCACCGACGCCGTCACCGGCTCGATCTCGGTGGAGGGGGGCGTCGTCGACGTGGCCCGGCTCACACTGCGGCGCGACGGAGAGATCGAGGCCGAGATCGACGTCGGCGGCGCACAGGATTCCGACCTGTCCGGTCCCGGCGGGATCCTGCTCGAGGAGGGCGGCTGGGACGCTGCCCAGCCCGACGCGAGTGGGTACTTCCGTACCGTGGCCGCCGAGCCTGCGCGCTTCCGCCTCAACCTCTGGTTCTTCTACCCGCAGTCGAGCTACGAGCTCGAGGTCGTCTACCGCGCGCGCGGCGGGGAGGCGGCACTGGAGGTCGAGCGGGCGCGCGAGCCCGCAACGGCCGTCACGCTGCCGTCCGTCGACGAGTGGACGACGCACCGAGTCGAGCTCGCCCGCGGCAGCGGCGGGTCGCCCGAGCCGACCGCGGACGAGCGGCTCAGCCGCTGGCCCGGAGACGACGGGTTCGCGATTCGGCGTGTCCGCACCGTCGGCGAGCGGGACGACGAGCAGGCGCTGTTCCGGGTCCACGAGCCGTTCTCGGTGGTGGTGGACGCCGTGGCGACCGCGAGCGGCACGTTCCCGCTCATCCCGGCCGCTCTTGTCTTCCGGCTCGACGGGATCGTCGCCACGCGGCACGTCGGCGAGCCCGAGCTGCTCGGCGTCGAGAAGGGCGACCGGATCGAGCTGCGCCTCGATCTCGGACCGCTCATGCTCGGCAACGGCTCCTATCTGCTGAGCGTCGGTCTGTACCGGGAGCTCGATGTCGGCAACAGCCAGTCGTCGACGCTGTACGACTACTTCGACCGCAGCTTCGAGTTCGCCGTGACGGGCAACCCGCCGCTGCACACCGAGGCGTTCCGCCATCCGGGCAGCTGGACGACCAAGGTGGTCTCGGGAGAGCTCAGTGAGCGCTGACCCGCAGGGCGCGATCGACGAGCGCAACCGGGCGTTCTGGGACGAGCTCTGCGGAACGGTCCTCGCGCAATCGCTCGGGATCACCGAGATCACGCCCGCCTCGCTGGCGCGGTTCGACCTCGCGTATCTGGATTACTACCCGTACCTCGCCGCGTACCTCGACGAGCTGCCGGTGGAGGGGCGAAAGGTGCTCGAGATCGGCCTCGGCTTCGGCACCGTCGGTCAAAGCCTGGCCGCGCGCGGCGCTCTCTACCACGGCGCCGACATCGCACTGGGACCGGTCGCGGTGATGCAGGACCGGCTGCGTTGGCTCGGCCGGGCCGGGGAGACCTCGGCCGTTCGGGCGTCCGCCCTCGAGCTGCCGTGGAAGGACGAGACGTTCGACGTCGTCGTGTCGATCGGCTGCCTGCATCACACGGGCGACC
Source organism: uncultured Actinomycetes bacterium (assembly GCA_963794255.1). Taxonomy (GTDB): domain Bacteria; phylum Actinomycetota; class Thermoleophilia; order Gaiellales; family Gaiellaceae; genus Palsa-739. Next base: position 143,589 of record CAWCDC010000002.1, read on the forward strand.
TGCGGCGGGCCGTCGAGGAGGTGCACCGCGTCCTCGTCCCGGGCGGCGGCGCGCTCGTGATGCTCTACAACGCGCACTCGTTCCGGCAGCTGGCACAGGTCCCCCGCAAGCGCGTGAAGGCATATCTCGCCGGCCGCAGCTCCGACGAGGCGGTGCGGGGGATGTACGACGTCAACACGGCCGGGGAGGCGGCACCCGCGACCGAGTACGTCTCGCGGCGCGAGGCCCGCGACCTGTTCGGAGCCTTCTCTGCGGTCTCCATCGACGCGCGGAACTTCGACCCGCTCAGGCTGCACCTCGGCCGGCGTGCGTTCTGGATCCCGCGGCAGCGGCTGCTTGGCAACGTCGCGCGGGCGCTCGGGCTCGATCTCTACATCCGCGCCCGCAAGTAGATGGCCGACATCCTGCTCCTCTGCGACGACCGTCCGTCGCACGCGCCGAACGTGCTCGAGCACATCCGCGCGCTCCAGCGGTTCTCGCGGCACGACGTCCGGCTCTTCAATCCGCACGGCCTCTCCCACAGCCGCGCGCTGCGACTCGGCGACTACGACGCCGTCGTCGTCCATTACACGATCTTCGCCCTCTCGGACAACTACCTCGCGCCGTGGTTCCGCCAGCAGCTCGCAGCGTACGGGGGCCTCAAGGTGCAGTTCATCCAGGACGAGTACCGCCAGGTCGACGCGACCACGGCGCGGATGCGCGAGCTCGGGATCGCTCTGCTCTTCAGCTCGGTCCCCGCCGCCGCCGTCCCCGACGTGTACGGCCCGCGGCTGCCGGGCGTCGAGGTGCTGTCGACGCTGACGGGCTACGTGCCCGCAGCCCTCGAGCAGCGTCGGCGGCCGCCACTGACAGGCAGGGAGCTGGACGTCGTCTACCGCGGCCGCGCGATCCCGTTCTGGCTGGGGCGCCTCGGCCAGGAGAAGGTGCAGATCGGACGGGAATTCCTCCAGCGGGCTGCATCGACCGGCCTCCGCTGCGACATCGGCTGGACGGAGGCCGAACGGATCTACGGCGAGGACTGGTACCGCTTTCTTCGCTCGTCGCTCGCGACCCTCGGTACGGAGAGCGGCGCCTCGATCGTGGACTTCGACGGCTCGCTCCAGACGCGTACGGACGCCTACCTCGCGGCGCACCCGGGCGCGTCGTTCGACGAAGTCGAGCGCGAGATCCTCGCTCCGTTCGAGGGCAACGCGGTCATCCAGACGATTTCGCCGCGGGTCTTCGAGGCGGCCGCGCTCGGCTCGGTGATGATCAACTTCACCGGCCGCTACTCCGGGGCGATCGAGCCGTGGGTGCACTACGTCCCGCTGGAGAAGGACTTCTCGAACTTCGCCGAGGTTGTCGAGGCGATCCGAGACGACGCCCTCCTCGACAGGGTCGCGGCCCGCGCTCACGGTGATCTCGTCGCCTCGGGCGACTATTCGCTGCGGCGGTTCGTCGACGGCTTCGATCTCGAGGTCGAGGCCCGCATCCGGCCGCTGGAGCGCCGGCCTCGCTCGCGCGCAGCCCGGAGCGTCGGCAGCGCGGCGCTTCGACTCGAGCAGCTGCGCAGCCCGGCGCGGCGCGCCGACCTGCCCATCATGGGTTCGCTGCGCAGCCGCGCCTTCGATCGCGCAGGAAGCCGGCTGATCGCGCGCTTCCCCGAGATCGAGGCTCTCTCGGCCGCCCCGCGCGACGCGCGACAACGCGAGCAGCTCAACCGCGACCTCGTGCGTCTCGCCGCTGCCACGGCCGCCCACCTTCGCGAGCTGCGCTATCTGGGACGGCCGTTCGACGTGCGGCCGGAGCTGAGCGAGGACGACCGCAGGCTGACGCTCGTCGGTGTTCCCGAGCCTGAAGCGGAGATCGCCGACGGCCCCGAGATCGGCGAGCGGGTGCGAGCCGCGATCGCCGAGGGCCGGCTGGAGGAGATCGTCTGGAACAACAGCGGCAGCGGCAGCCTCACCCTGCTCTCGTTCCCGATCTCGTGGCTCGAGGTCGGCTATCACGTGACGGTCGCGACGCATCGCTTCACCGCCCTCATGGCACTCGCACACGACGATCCCGACGGCGTGATCGCTGCGCTGCAACCGCTCTTCCGCCCTCGCCCCGACGAGCCGGTGTACGAACTGGACCGCAAGACGGCGACCCTGATCCGCGTCCTGTGGCTGAGCCCCGGCCAGTCGGCGGCGAAGGGCGCTGCGGCGCTGCGCGCAGTCGTGTCGTCGAAGGAGCTGCGCCGGCTGCTGCGGGCCTACCTTCGGGATCCGGCGATGCGCGCCGCCGCTCCCGCCGACCTCTTCCTCAAGGACTGTCTCGCGTTGCAGCGCATCGGCGAGTCCGCGGCGAGCCTCGAGCTGAGCGCGGATCGCACGACGCTCGTGTACCGGACGAACGGCAGCGAGGCGCCCGACAACGCGGTGCTCGACGTTGCGACGGTTCGATCGCTCGAACAGATCGTCTGGGAAGACGGCGGATATGAGTTCGACGCCCTCACGCGCGTCGCGCGACGCTTCCCGGAGCTCGCCGCGCCGGCGCTGGCGGGGGCCGCGGGCGCCGACTGAGCCGGTGCGCATCCTCTTCCTCTACTGGCACCCGAAGGGGTCGGAGATGCGGCTGGCCGTTCGCCAGCACCTTCGCCTCCTCGAGGGCCGCGGACTGCAGATCCTCTATCGCAACGCGATCGACCCGGCGCCGCCGTGGCTCCGCTGGACACAGCCCGACCTCTGCATCCTCCACACGACCTTCCTGTCGCACGCCCGCTGGAACTACGACTTCGCGGACTACCGGGAGAAGTTCGGCTGGGTCGCGAAGCTGACCTGCCGGAAGGTCGCGCTCCCGCAGGACGAGTACGACCACGCCGGCGTGATGGAGGACTGGCTCGCCGAGCTCGGGGTCGCGAGCGTCTACTCGTGCTTCGGTCCGGAGCAATGGCCGACGCTCTATCCGCGGCTCGTGGGCAGCGCCACCTTCCACGAGACGCTCACGGGCTTCATCGACGAGCAGGCGGCGGCCGATCTCTCGCAGCGCCTCGTCCCGCACGCGCAGCGCTCCCGCGACATCGTGTACCGGGCCCGAAATCTGCCGTACTGGTTCGGCCGGCACGGTCAGCTGAAGCATCAGATCGCCGAGATCGTGCAGGAACGCGCCGGCGCTCACGGGCTGCGCACCGACATCTCGACGAGGCCCGAGGACACGATCTACGGCGACGGCTGGCTCGACTTCCTCATGTCGGGCCGCGCGGTGATCGGCACGGAGAGCGGCTCCAGCGTGCTCGACGCGCGTGGGGAGATCCAACGACGCATCAGCCGGCTCCTCGCCGAGCGGCCCGGCCTCACGTTCGACGAGGTCGACGCCCAGATGCCGGACGGCTGGGACTCGTACGCGTTCTTCGCGATCAGCCCGCGCCATCTCGAGGCCGTGATCACGAAGACGGCGCAGGTGCTCGTGGAGGGCCGCTACAGCGGCGTGCTCGAACCGGAGCGGCACTACATCCCGCTGCGCCGGGACTTCTCCAACCTCGACGAGGCACTCGAGCGGCTCGCCGACGTCGAAGCCGTCGAGGCGATGACCGAGCGCGCCTACGAGGACGTGTATCTCAGCGGACGCAACAATCTCGCCGTCCTCGCCGACCAGCTGTGCGAGGAGCCCAGGACGCCACGGTCCGGACGGGTCGCCGTGCCGTTCGCGCTCGCGAGACGCCCGTCACTGCCGGTGCGCCCGCCGATCGAGGGAAAGCCTCTGCGCCAGGTAGTCCCCCATCTCGTCACCTTCGCCGAGGCGATGGCCCTGCAGCGGGAGGCGCGCGCCCTGTTCTTTGCCGCCCGCCGCGGTCGCGTCCGAGTGCCGATCAAGGACGTCGTGCGGGAGCTCGTCCTGCTCCGGATCCTCGCGCGGATCCGGGACGAGGGAGGCAGCCGCGGAGAGGCGTGGTCGCTCGAGGTGGAGAACTCCGGCGGGACGGTCGTGATCCGCACGCGGGTCGACCCGCCGGACGAGCCCGCGACGCAGCTGGACGGCTCGTTCGAGCACGTCGCCTGGAACCACGCCGACGTGGCCCAGGCGGTACCGATCTACCCCCGCCACCCGCGCTGGGGCTGGGTGGCCCTCGGTCTCTACGGGCGCTACGAGTTCACGGCCCTCGGCGAGGTGGCGCGGACCGATCCGGCGGCGGCGCGGGCACTGCTGACACGGGCGCTGGAGGGATGAGGCTACGATCCGCGACCGACCCGGAAGCACTCCCAGGAAAGCCCAGGAAAGCACTGCAAAGCGAGGTCCACCACCAATGACCAAAGTCCTGATCACCGGCGGCGCCGGCTTCATCGGCTCGCATCTCACCGACCGTCTGCTCGAGCGCGGCGACGACGTGCTCGTGATCGACAACTTCGCGACCTCGCGTCGCGACACGCTCCGCCCGCACGACAACCTGACGCTCGTCGAGGACACGATCGCCGACGAAGGTCTCGTCGACCGCGTGTTCGCGGAGTTCGCGCCCGAGACCGTCGTCCACGCGGCGGCCTCGTACAAGGATCCCGACGCGTGGACCGAGGACAGCGAGGACGAACGCCGTCGGAACGGCGAATGTCGTCCGCGCCGCGCAGGCTGCCGGCGTCTCACGTCTCGTCTACTTCCAGACCGCACTCTGCTACGGCATTCATCCGCAAGAGCAGCCGATCACGCTCACGCACCCGCTCGACCCGAAGGACTCGAGCTACGCCATCTCGAAGACGGCCGGCGAGTGGTACGTCCGCCTGAGCGGGCTCGACTGGATCTCGTTCCGCCTCGCCAACGTCTACGGCCCGCGCAACCTGAGCGGCCCGCTGCCGACGTTCTTCCAGCGCCTGACCGAAGGCAAGCCGTGCTTCGTGATGGACACCCGGCGCGACTTCGTCTTCGTCGAGGACCTCGTGGCGGTTGCGCTGAAGGCGGTCGGCGGCGGCGGCGAGAGCGGCGTCTACCACGTCTCCTCCGGGTCCGACGTCTCGATCAAGGAGCTCTTCGACGCGACCGTCAAGGCCCTGGACATCGAGCTCGAGGAAGAGGTCGAGGTCCGGCCGCGCAATCCGGACGACGCGCCCTCCATCCTGCTCGACCCATCGAAGACCGAGCGCGATTTCGACTGGGCGGCGCGGACGGCTCTCGAAGACGGCGTCGCGAAGGCGATCGACTACTACCGCGAGCACGGCGTCGGAGAGACGTACACCCACCTCAAGGCCGTCGACGCTCCGAACCCGGCCGCTCGGTGACAGGCAGCCGCGCGCTCGTCGTCGGCGGCGCCGGCTTCGTCGGCTCGAATCTCGTCCGGCTCCTCCTGACGGAGGACGCCGAGCGCGTGCTCGTGGTCGACAACCTGCTCTCGAGCGAGCGGGAGAACCTGCCGGACGACTCGCGCGTCGAGCTGATCGAGGCGTCGATCGCCGACGAGGGGGTGCTCGCCTCGCTGGAGGACGAGTTCGACGTCATCTACCACCTCGCGACCTACCACGGGAACCAGAGCTCCATCGCGAACCCGCTCGAGGATCACGAGAACAACCTGATCACGACGCTGAAGCTCTACGAGCGCGTCAGAGAGTTCCGCCGGCTCCGCAAGCTCGTCTACTCGGCGTCGGGCTGCACGCTCGCGCCTCACGAGGTCTACGAGGGCGCCGAGCCGGTGTCCGAGGAAGGGCCGGTTCCCCTCGACCTCGACAGCCCGTACCAGATCTCGAAGGTGGTCGGCGAGTTCTACTCCGTCTACTACGCGCGGCAGCACGGGCTCCCCACGGTTCGGGCGCGCTTCCAGAACGTATACGGCCCCGGCGAGGTCCTCGGTGCCGGCCGCTGGCGCGGCACACCGGCGACCGTCTGGCGCAACGTGACGCCCACCTTCGTCTACCGCGCCCTGAAGGGCCTGCCGCTGCAGCTCGACAACGGCGGGGTCGCTTCGCGCGACTTCGTCTACGCGGAAGACGTGGCGCGCGGCCTCGTCGCCTGCGCCGAGCGCGGCGAGGCAGGCGGCGTCTACAACCTCGCCAGCGGCGTCGAGACGACGGTTCGCGCGCTGGCGGAGCTGATCGTCGAGCTGAGCGGATCGAGCTCGGAGCTCGAGATCGCGCCGCGCCGGCCCTGGGATCACTCGATCCTGCGGTTCGGCAGCCCCGAGAAGGCGCGGCAGGAGCTGGGCTTCGAGGCTCAGACGACGCTGGAGGACGGGCTACGCCGCACGATCGCCTGGACGCGAGAGCGGATCGACTGGATCGACGACTGCGTCGCGAAGCACGAGCGGCAACTCGCCCAGGCGACCTAGCCGAACACCGTCGCTATCGTCACCGCCCGTGGAGCTCACGGGCAAGAAGTTCGTGGTCGTCGGCGGCGCCGGCCTGATCGGGTCGCATGTGACCGAGGCGCTCCTGCAGGAGGACGTGGGCCAGGTCGTCGTCTACGACAACTTCGTCCGGGGCTCACGGGAGAACCTCGCCGCTGCCCTCGACGATCCGCGCTGCTCGGTCTTCGAGCACGGCGGCGACATCATGCAGACCGATGTCCTGCGCACGGCGCTCGAGGGCTCAGACGGCGTCTTCCACCTCGCCGCACTCTGGCTCCTCCACTGCCAGGACTTCCCGCGGGCGGCGTTCGACGTCAACATCCGCGGCTCGTTCAACGTCTTCGAAGCGTGCATCGACGCCGGAGTCGAGCGCGTCGTCTACAGCTCGTCGGCGTCCGTCTACGGCGAGGCCCGTGAGGAGCCGATGACCGAGGACCACCCCTTCGACTTCGAGAACTTCTACGGCGCGACGAAGGTGGCCGGCGAGGCGATGCTGCGAGCGCTCCACCATCGCTTCGACCTCGACTACGCGGGATTGCGCTACATGAACGTCTACGGGCCGCGCCAGGACTACCGCGGGACCTACATGGCCGTGATCATGCGCATGCTCGACGCGATCGACCGTGGCGAGCCACTCGTCCTCTACGGCGACGGCAGCCAGGCCTACGACTTCGTCCACGTCGCCGACTGCGCCGCCGCCAACGTGTGTGCGATGAAGGCCGACACGACCGACCGCTTCTACAACGTCGGGACCGGCGTCCGGACCTCGATCGGCGAGGTGGCCGAGTTGCTGCTCGAGATCACCGGCTCCGAAGTCGGCGTCCGCTACGAGCCGCAAGGCGTCACGTTCGTCCGGAACCGGATCGGCTCCACCGAAAGGGCCCGGGACGAGATCGGCTTCGAGGCGCGGATGCGGCTCGACGAGGGATTGCGGACGCTCGTCGAGTGGCGCAACGGGCACAAGGCGGAGGTCGAGGCGCGCCGGGCCGACCTCGCCGGCACCTGAGCCGACCTCAGCCCCCGGTGAGCGACGCGGCCAGACCGCGAACCTCGAACCAGGGCCGCACGGTGGCCGTCTGGCGGTAGACGTACATCCCCATCCCCAGCCAGCTCCCCGTGGTGACCCGCCCGCTGAACGTGAAGCGATGCCACCTGAGCGTGGCGGGCACGGTCTTCTGCACCAGGTAGACGCTCGTCGCTCCCGGGGCGAACTCGTCGATCGTGACCCCGACGCTGCCGGCGCGTGAGCCTCGAAGCGAAAAACCGACGCGGAACTTCGCCCCGGGCGTCGGACTGCTGATCACGGCGGGGACCAGAGCGCCCCAGTTCCCCGGTTTGTCGGGCGTGACACGCACCGTGAACCCCCGTCCCGTCTTGCGCGGAATCGGGGTGAGCGTCGACTGGTGCGGAAGCCACGGCGCGACCTCCCGCGCCACGTCGACCGGAGCGCGCGTGTCGGCGAAGGCCACCCCGAGATAGGCGACGAGTGCGACGAAGGCGGCGACGCCGACGACGAGCAGCCGGGTGTCGTTCGAAGCGGGAAGCCGCACGCGTCTAGTAGGCGCCGCGCCGCCCGAAGACCGCCGGAAGGGTCATCAGGACGATGTGGATGTCGCGCACCAGCGACAGGTTCTCGACGTATTCGCGCTCCACCGCCAGCCGCTCGTCGAAGGTCAGCTCGCCGCGCCCGTAGACCTGCATCGGGCCCGTGATCCCGGGCTTTACCTGCAGCCGGAACTGGGCCTCCGGCCCGTACCGCTCGACGAGGTCGAGCTGCTCGGGTCGCGGCCCGACGATCGCCATCTCGCCGCGAAGCACGTTGACGAGCTGCGGCAGCTCGTCGATGCTCGTCCGGCGCAGCAGCCGCCCGACGCGCGTGATGCGCGGATCGGCCTTGAGCTTGAACATCGGTGCGTCGAGCTCCTCGAAGCGGACGAGCTCCGGCAGCAGCGCCTCGGCGTTGCGGACCATGGTGCGGAACTTGAGCATCTGGAACGGGCGGCCACGCTCTCCGGCCCGCGTCTGCCGGAACAGAACCGGCCCGCGCGAGTCGATGAGGATCGCAATCGCCGCGAGAACCAGGATCGGCGACGTGAGCACGAGGACGAGAACGGCAAGCACGACGTCCATGCCGCGCTTGAGCCCGCGCGTCATACGCGAGAGGTCCCAGGTGTTGTAGTCCAGCAGCGGCAGGTCGGCGATGTGCGTGAGGTTGGTGGCCGTGCCGAACATGCCGCGCGTCGGCGGGACGACGGTCAGCTTCACCGAGTTTGCCCGGCAGAACGGCAGCAGCGTCTCGAGCAGGTTCTCCTTGAGCTCGCTGCAGGCGATCACGATGCGGTCGACCCTGCCGCCGAGCGCGCCGAGGCGGTCGTCGAGCATGTCGCAGCTCTCGATCCGCCCGGTGATCCTCGCGTGGATGTCCGGGAACAGCTCGAGCTTGCGCACCACCGCCTGCGCAAGAGGCCCGTCACCGACGATGAGGACGCGCTGCGGCGGAGTCACGCGCCGCCAGAGTGCCCGCATGCCGGCGCGGAAGACGAAGGCGAGACCGAGCACCGTCGCCCAGACGAGCACGCGATCGTCGGCGCTCAGATCGATGGCGGGGAACGGCGTGAGCAGGAGCGTCAGGAGCGCGGTGCTGCTCAGCGTCCAGACGACGAGCCACGGCAGCTCGTCCACCGTGAGGTGGCGCAGCGTGCGGTGGTCCCGGTCGTAGAGACCACAGAGCTTTGCGGTGACGACCCAGATCGGCACGGAGAGGACGAGGAGAAGCGACGCTCCGGAGCTGCTTCCCCAGTACCCGACGATGACCGCCGCCGCTGCAATCGCCAGCACATCGGCGAGCGCGAGCATGCGCCGGAGGAGCGGTTCTGGACCGTAGACGGTCGACGCGGTGTCGGCACTGACGTTGTCTGCCTGTGCGGCAGTGCGTGCTGCGCCGATGACGTCTAGCTCACTCAGACCGGCTGCCTCCAATGCGGCAACTGAAGGACGCGCCCGTTTCGGACGATGACACCGTAGCTTCGGCACGTGACGCTCGCCACTTAAGGCCCCTGCTCGAAGTGGGTGGGATTGAGGCGCTTCGCCTCGGCGTAGTCTCGGCGCGCCAGGGCGATCTTCCCGCGCTCGGTCTCGATGCGGGCCGCGACGAGCCACAGGTTCCAGTCGTTCCTCGAGCGGCTGATCGCCTCGTCCAGCCGGCGGGCGGCGGCGGGGTAGTGGGTCTCCGCCTCCGAGATGAAGCCGAGCTGCAGATAGGGACTTGCAGCCCAGGGCTCGATCGCCTTGGCCGCAAGAGCTTCCGACCGTGCCTTGTCTCCGTTGTTTGCCCGGAAGGCGGCCTGGCTGTTGCGCAGGTGGCTGCCGGCCGCGAGGACGACGTACTGCGGGATGATCGCTGCAACGGCCACGACAGCGATCGCGGGCCGGAGCACGCCCAGCCGCCCCGCGCCGCTCGGGCGGTTGGAGGGAAGAGCCCCGAGTGCGAATCCGAGCATTCCGACACCGACGATCGCTATACCCGCGAGCTGCCAGACCCAGTCATACGCGGCGGCCGCGAAGAACGCGATGCCGCACGCAGCGGCGGCCGCGACCTCCGCGCTCTGGAGCGCCAGGGCCGAGCGGACGGCCCCGACCACGGCAACGACGACAGCCGCGCCGATCAGCAGGAGGCCGATGATCCCGAGCTCGGCGAGCGACTCGAGATAGAGCGAATGCGTGTACTGGGTGAAAGCGGGAATGACGGGATGCTGAAGCCACCAAGCCAGCCAGGAGCCGGCGCCCCCGCCGTTCAACGGATGCGCTTTGAACTCCGAGACGGCCGCAGTCCAGAACTGCCAGCGCCCGCTGCCGGAGGTGTTGAGCAGATGGTTGGCGGTCGCGGTGCCGTGTCCGTGGCCGACCGCAGCGTTGCTCTTGAACGTGTCGAACTGCCGAATCGGATGCGCGAGAACGATCGCGATGAGCACCAGGGCGACGAGCACGCCGGCGGTCACCTGCCCCACCAGTCGCGAAGGCGACGGCAGTCGCCGCCCGAGCTCCACGAGCCCGAGCCATGCGAGCGCGGTGACCACGCAGGCGATCCCGATCCAGAGAGCCGCGTGGTGGCCCTGGTGTACGCCGAGCGAGGTGCCCAGGTCGCCGTTGACGAGAGCCTTCTTCGGAACGAGCACGGCGATGGCGACAGCGCCTGCTCCTCCCGCGACGACCACCGCGGCGAGTGCCGTCCACCGTCTCGGCGTGAGGAGGACGAACATCACTACCGCAACGCCGGCCGCGACGAATGCGCCGCGCGAGGAGGTGAGATACATGACGGCCGCGAGGATCGGCAGCGGCGATGCCGCAAGGGTGCTCGCGAGCCTCGACCTCCGGGAGCTCATGAGCGAGAGCAGCAGCGGATAGGCGAGGGCGACCTCGATCCCGAGCCCGTTCCAGTAGCCGAGCGGGAAGCTGAGCCGCCCGGTGCTGAGCTGCTGCAGGATCGCCCCGCCGGGCTCGACCCCGTAGGAGCTGGGGAAGAAGCGGCTGACGAGCGCGACGAGCGCCACGCCGACGAGAGCTACTGCCACTCCGCCGACGAGAACGCGTGCCGGGATCAGCCGCGCCAGCACGATCGCGATCGCGAATACGGCGACATAGAGGGCGACCTGGTTGAACTGCGCGAACGCGCGTTCGGCGTCGGCGGCCCAGCTCACCGAAATCAGGGTCCAGACGGCGAACGCCGCGAAGAGCCCAACTGCGACGACCGCCAGCCGGTCGATGCTCGACCAGGCGGCTGCGATACCGAACGCCGCCCCGACTCCCAGCAGCCACCAGGCCGCCATTCCCGCATAGGCACGGGTCGTCGGGGCAAAGCCGCCGTCGGCATAGGAAAGCGCAAAAACCGTGGCCGCAACCCCGATTCCCACGGCAACGTCCCGAATCAGACTTTGCCTTCCGTTTACGCTTCTCGTCACCAAGCCTCGCTACAGTAACGACCGTGTTCGGAGGGCTGAACCGGCTTCTTTCGGCCATCTTGGTGGCAGGAGCAGTGACGGCCGCGGTTCTCGTCGGACCGGCCGCAGCGGCGTGCGGCAGCGGAACCTCGGCGGTCAGCGTCTACAAGGAGTGCCAGCAGAACGGCGGCGGGGGCAAGACCTCCCCGACGAGCACGACCGGCACGCAGTCGGGCTCCAGTGGGACGGTTCATCACGTCTCGAGCCAGACCACCAAGGCGCTGAACAAGGCCGGGAAGGACAAGAGCGCCCTGTCCGAGCTGCTCAAGACCTCGGGCGCCCGGCGCCTTTATGCGAGTAAGGCGGGCTCCAGCTCCACGCCGAGCGCTGTCGGCTCGGCATTCGATCTCACCTCCGGCCCGACGGCACTCCTGATCGTGCTGGCAGGCACCGCCCTGCTGCTGGTCGCCGGCAGCGGGATGCGCGTCTGGCACGGCCGGCGCCGCGTCTAGCCTCCGGCGGCTCGCACTCTCGAACCTGTCCGGCCTCCGGTGGTACGAGACGACTCGCGGACACGGGCACCCGCCCGGCGACGCAGCCTCGATCTCCCCGATCTCAGCCTGCTGAGCGAGCCTCGGCCCGAGACGAATCGGGTCTTCCTGGCGGTCGAGCTCGATCCTCGTTGAGCGCGCGGCCGCCGAAGACGACGGGCAGCGCGAGGCAGAAGGCCAGGAACGCGTAGAAGTAATAGAACTGCATCGTCAGGTAGAAGAAGTTGGCGGCGATCGTCCCGACCAGGGCAGCCGTCATCCCGTAGGCGAGCGGGCGCACGTGCGGGCCCTCCGGATCGCCGACGCGATCGAGCAGGCGTCCCAGCCGCCGTGCCGCCAGCAGCCGCACGAAGACGTAGCGCAGGAAGACGATCCAGAGCACGAGCCCGAGGAGCCCCGACTCGACGATCACGGCGACCCAGTAGGAGTGGGCGCCGAAGTTCGACTTCCCGGTCACGAACTCGTAGTAGACGGCGAAGTTGTTCAGGCCGAGCCCGAGCAGCGGATGCATGTGGAGGATCTGGCCGATGAACGAGTAGACCGCGAAGTGGGCGTTCGCCGAGCTGCCCTGGGTCGACACCCGCTGTCGCAGGAAGGTCTCGAAGAAATGACGGCGCGTGTAGAGCACGCCGAGGAGCACAACCACGATCGCGCCGACCGGGTAGAGGAACTCCTTCGAGCGAAAGAAGCGCCGATACGGCACCACGAGGACGAGGGCGCCGGCGATGAGCCCGACCCCGGCACTGCGCGAGAACGTCGCGATGTCCACGAGAAAGAGGAACGCGAGCGCGATCGCCAGGGGCCACCTCAGGCGATGGCCGCGCGGCAGCCGCAGGTAGACGGGGGTGAGCATCAGCAGCGGGACGATCAACATCACGCCGAGGTGGTTCGGGTCGCCCGTGAGCGCGTTGACCCGGTAGATGCTCTGGCCGCCGATCGCGCCGTAGATGTTGATGCCGGCCGCACCGCCCGTCAGCGGGTTGAGCAGCAGGTTGTCGAGACTGTGTCCGGCCAGAGACGAGCCGAGCTGCAGGATCCCGTAGACGGCATTCGCGACGAAACCGACGGTGAACCAGCCGAGCGCGCGCCAGAAAAAGCGCTCGCCGCACTGCGCGAGGTAACCGATCGCGGCGACGATGAAGGCGAAGTGGATGACGAACTTCGTCATGCCTTTCACGAACTGGGTCAGCCCCTGCTGCGTGTCGATGTTCCAGTAGCCGGCCAGGTAGACGAGCGCAAAGGCAGCGAAGAAGCCGAGCACGATCGCGCTCGTTCGCGGCAACGGGCGTCGCTCGGTCGCCACGTACGCGACCACGAAGAGGATCGTCACGATGTCGTTGATCCCGATCTCGCCGGCGACGTTCCAGTGCACCTTCTCGAAGGTCGCCACGAAGAGCGAGGCGAAGAACAGCCCCCGCACGATGCGCTCCTGGGTCCGCGACTCGGTCTCGACGCGGCCGGCGGTGAGGGTGGCGGCGCTCACGCGACGCTCCTGAGGACGTCGGCGAGCTCTTCGACGCGTTCGCCGCGCGAGAGCCGTTTGCGCCACTCGGCCGAGAGCGGGGTGCCGTCGAGGTTCCCGGCCTGCCAGCGCCGGTGCAGGTCGACGAGCGCGTCGCGTATGGCGTCGACGTCGTCGGGTGCGACGACGATTCCCGCGCCCGTGTCGTGCACGAGCCGGGCCGCGGCGCCCTCGGTCGGGACGACGGCGAGGATGGGCCGCTCCGCCGCGAGGTACTCGAAGATCTTCCCGGTCAGCACGCCCTTGCCGCGGCCGCCGGACTCCGGGATCAGCAGCAGCAGCGCCTCGGAGTCGCGCTGCAGCTCGAGCGAGCGGCGGCGCGAGACGTCGCCGAGCAGCTCGACCCGGTCGCCGAGGCCGAGCTCCTCCACGAACTCGCGATCGGCAGCCCTGAACTCGCCGGCGAAGCGCACGACGACATCTTCGAGGCCCGACGCTGAGAGGGCTCTGAGAAACGGCTTCGGGTCGCGCTTGCCGTGGAAGTGGCCCGTGTGCGTGATCCGGAGCCGGTCGCTCGGATGATGCTCGAGACCCGCGAAGTCGTCGAAGTCGCAGCCGTTCTCGATCGTCACGACCTTGCCCTTCGGCTCGAGCGCCCGGATCTCCTCGGCGATCGCGTCGGAGGCGGCGACGATCGCGTCGGCCTGCGACGCGACCAGCCGCCCCACGCCGCCGACCGACTTCTCCTTCAGCCGCGAGAGCTGAGACTCGTAGCCGCGGCGGTGGGGGTGCGAGGTGAGCGGGTCGCGGAGGTCGGCGACCCAGGCCGCGCCGGTCGTCCGCTTGACCGCTGCGCCGAGGAGGTGGAGCGACGGCGGCGGCGAGGTCGTGAGCACCACGTCGATGCCCTCACGGCGCACGAGCCGGATCGCGAACGGCAGCGCGACCGTGCTCCAGGGGAGGTTCTCGTCGGGGACGAGCAGCTTGCGTCCCATGAGCGCCGCCTGCGTGCCGAGGCGCGCGATGCCCTGCTTGTCGACCAGCTCCTCCGACGGACGCGCGGCGCGCGGCCCGACGTAGCGCACGCGGTGGATCCACGCCTGGGTCGGCAGCTCGAGCTCCGCGTCGTTCAGCGTCGCGCCGGGCAGGTCCGGCGCGAGCACGTGCGTCTCGATCCCGAGCGCCGGCAGGTGCGTCGCGAACTTGAGCGGCCGCTGGATTCCTCCGCCCCCGCCCGGCGGGAAGTGGCGGGTCACGAGGAGGAGCTTCACGGGTGCAACGGTAGTGGGAGCCTGAAGACGAGGAAGCCGTTGTCGGCGTACACAGGCCTCCCGACGAGGTGCTCGATCGCGCGCCACTGCTTGGGCTCGTCGCGCCGCAGGACGATCCAGTCGGCGTGCCAGGCGCGTGGCTCCGCGAGGCTCGGGTCCCCGAAGAACCTCCGCACCGCGCGCCTGCGGGCAAAGAGCCGGTTCGGCTTCGTGTTCCCCGCATGTGTCGGTGGCACGGACACGGCGTAGACCGGCGCGAAGGCGACGGCGCGGTAGCTCGTCTCGAGGTCGCCGAAGACGACCGAGCGCGCGGGCACTCGCTGCTGCAGGAACCGGATCAGCCCGGGCGTCAGCGCGTGGTGGTCCACGGTGTCGCTCGCGGTCCACGTCCTGAAGCCGTGCACCGAGACCGGGAGCACGAAGAGGAGCGCCGCCAGCGCCACCGTCGTCCCGTGCCCGCCGACGACCCTCGGGAACGGATCGCGGCGCAGCCAGGCGGCGACGGTTCCGATCACGATCGCCGCGATGCCGCCGTAGAGGCCGATCCAGACCGGCAGCGCAGGCTGATGCGCGGCGGCCGTCGAGGCCGAAGTCGCCGGGATAGGAGAGCTGCAGCCAGATCCCGCCGGCGAGCGCGAGGGCGAGCGCGAGGAGCCGCGAGAAACCGGCGAGCACGGCCGCCCCGCCCGCCAGGGCGAGCGCGTACGGGATGAAGACCGCTGCACGCCGGGACTGCGAGAGCGAGACGATGTTGGAGAAGTGCGGGAAGACGAGCGGCGAGAGGTCGAGCACGAGGATGACCACCGTCCCGCCGAGCACGAGGGCGGCCCAGCGCCGCCGCCGCGCGAAGAAGGCGAGCGGCGTGACCACGAGCGCCGCGATCGGCACCGCGCCCAGCCGGTCGACCCGCGCCGGTGCGAGGGTGTACCGCGTCAGCGAGTGGATGACGAGGTCGGGCTTGTAGTGGTGAAGGCTCGCGCCGAGTCCTTTCGAGCCGAGGTGAAGCGCGACCGACTGCTCGACGACGGGTCGCAGCCAGAGGTAGGCGAGCCCCATCGGCAGGCCGAGGGCGACGAGCGCCGCGATCCCGCTGCGAAGGTCGCGGCCGCGCGTGAGCAGCAAGCGCACGCCGACGAACGCGATCAGCGGAATCGCGATGAAGAGCGCGTAGGTGGGGTGAGTGAGCGCGAGGTCGGCGGAGCCTGCGGCAAGCGTGAGGGCGACCGGCCAGGACGGCCTGCGCACGCAGAGCGAAGAACAGGGCGACGACCGCGGGCAGGAAGAGCTGGGTTGCCGCCTGTCCCGGCTGCCACAGGTCCGGGTAGATGCCGCCGTGGCCCTGAGCGAGAACCCTGAGCGCCACCTGCCCGAGCACGACGGCCACGGCGAGGCCGACCGAGCGGAAGACGGCCCAGCCCATCTCGTAGGCGAGCACCACGGCGAGCGGAACGAGCAGGCTGGGCTCGTGGAGCACGACGCTGGTGGGATCGACGCCGGCAAGACGCGCGACGACCGCCATGCAGCCGTGCCAGAGCGGAAACGCGTAGCCCGGGTGGAGCCCGCCGTGCGAGAACTCGCCGACGTCGTGCAGCGAAAGAGAGTGCAGCGCATAGAGCTTGCGGATCCGGCCGAGGTGCATGAAGGCGTCGCCGGCCAGGACGTCGTGGATCGCCCACAACGCCGCCGCCGAGGATCAGCCCGGCGGCTCCGACGGCGAGGCGGGCCGAGCGCCACGCGCGGCGGCATCTCCTCACCCGAAGCGACACGCCCGGCGACGAGGACGACGAGCGCAGCCGCGCCGACCGCGAGAGCGAAGGCGATGGTGAGGTCGAGCGAGGCGCCGAGCGTGAACGCGAGCGCGAGCCCGCCGCCGACGAGCGCGACCGACCAGGAGAGCGCGGCGGCCAGCGTCCGCTGCCCGAGGCAGCGCGCTACGAGCCAGCCGGGCAACAGCAGCACGAAGGTCGCGGCCGCGAGCCGGAGCCAGAGGCCGAAGCCGGTCTCGGGCAGCAGGCGCGCGATCCCGAGCAACGCCGCACCACCGACCACCGCGAGAAGCGGCGGGAAGTCGAGCCGTTCCCTCATCGAGCCGCTTTCGGCTCGGCGCGGTTCACTCCCTCCCAGGCGACGATCACGGCACCCGGCAGCGCGGTTACCAGGGTGACGAGGAAGAACAGGAACCCGGTCGAGAAAGCCTGATCGGCGGAGACACCGAGCCCGCCGAGGAAGCTGACGAAGAACGACTCCCGCACCGCCAGTCCGTTGATCGTGAACGGCACGAGCATGACGAGGAAGAGCAGCGGCCCCATCACGTAATACGGCCGCGGCGAGAGGTCGACGCCGACGGCCTTGCCGGCGCTCCAGATCGCGATCACCCGGAAGGCCTGCACGACGAGCGTGATCGCGAACATGCCCGCGAGCAGCGGGATCCGATCGCGGAACGAGTGGATGGCGAGATACGCGGCCCGCAGGGGCTCCTCGAGGCGTACCCGGCGCAGGAGCGGCCGGAAGAACTGCAGCACCGGGTGCA
The DNA here is from genome assembly GCA_963794255.1 of uncultured Actinomycetes bacterium. Lineage (GTDB taxonomy): Bacteria > Actinomycetota > Thermoleophilia > Gaiellales > Gaiellaceae > Palsa-739. Next base: position 160,623 of record CAWCDC010000002.1, read on the forward strand.
GTCGCGTCGAGAAGAGGACGAAGCCGCCGGCGATCGTGAGCACGACGAAGGCGAGCTCGAGCCAGATGTAGCCGCCGACCGGATAGTGACCGATGGCGAGCGCAAAGCCGACCGCGGCGAGAACGAGAGTCGCGGAGCCGCCGAGCACGCGCTCGAGCAGCACGGTGCCGGCGGCCGGACCGCCGCGGCCCGGGTGCTTGCGCGAGGTCTCGTAGATCCGCGAGGCGTCGCCGCCGAGTGAGGTCGGAAGCACCTGCGCCGTGGCGAAGGAGACGAACAGCGTCCGCACGCACCAGCCGAACCGCTCGTGTACGCCTTTCGCGGCGAGCAGGACCTTCCAGCGCCACGCAAGCGGCCAGACGGCGGCGATCCAGATGCCGCACGAGAGGAGCCACCAGCCGACGTGCGCGTGCGCGAGCACGTGCAACGTCTCGCGCAGGTTGATCTGCCAGACGATGTACGCGACCGCGAGGCCGGTGACGACGAGGACGGCGGCGCGACGCACCGTGCGTCCTCGAGAGACGCGCAACTTCACCCGACCGCGAGTGTAGTGGGCGCTCCAGAAGTAGCATCGCGGCGTGGCGGATCCACGGACGCAGATTGTCGCGAACGGCTACGACGCGATCGGCGAGACCTTCGCCGCCTGGCGAGAGGAGATACTCGGCGATCCGCGCGACGAGTGGGAGGGCAAGCTCGTTGCGCTACTCCAGGACGGCGCCCGCGTACTCGAACTGGGCTGCGGCCCAGGTACCGCGGAGACGAGACGGCTCGCGCAGCGGTTCGAAGTAATAGGCGTGGACATCTCACCGCGCCAGATCGAAAGGGCGCGTGCAGCGATTCCGGAGGCGAGGTTCGTCTGCGCGGACTTCACCGGGCTCGAGTTGCCCGCCGGCTCGCTCGACGCCGTCGTCGCTTTCTACACCCTCAACCACGTCCCACGCGAGCTGCTCGCCCCGCTGCTTGCGAGCGCCCACGACTGGCTCGTTCCCGGAGGCCGGCTCATGGTGGCGTTCGGCACGTCCGACAACCCGGGCTGGACAGGGGAATGGCTCGGAGCCGAGACGTTCTTCTCGAGCTTCCCGCCTGAGGTCAACTCGCGCCTTGTCCGTGAGGCGGGATTCTCGATCGAGCGAGGACGAGGTCGTCGTCTTCGAGGAGCCCGAAGGACCGGCGCGCTTCCAATGGGTGCTCGCTCGGGCATGACCACGATCCTCGTCACCGCGTGCGGCGCGCCCGGAGCGGCCCGCCTGCTGCGCGCCCTGCGCGAGAACGGCGAGCGCGAGGTTCGCCTCGTCGGCGTGGACATGGGCGAGCGCGCGATCGGTCGCCACCTGTGCGACTCGTTCCATCTCGTCCCGCCGGGCGCGGACCCGACCTTTCCCGATGCGCTGCTCGCGCTCGTGGAACAGGAAGGCGTCGACGTCGTGCTGCCCGAGTCGTCGCACGACCTGCGCCACCTCGCGCCGAGGCGCGGCGAGTTCCCCGTGCCCGTGATGGTGTGCGGCCCCGACGCAGAGAGGCGCTCGAACGACAAGGCCGAGACGTTGGAGGGGCTGCAGCGATGCGGCGTCGGCGCGCCCGAGTTCCGCCGCGTGACCGGCGCGGCGGGCGTCGAGGCTGCGGCCCGCGAGCTCGGCTACCCGGACACGCCCGTCTGCTTCAAGCCGGTCTTCTCCTCGGGCTCGCGCGGCTTCCGCGTGCTCGACCCGAGCGTCGACCGCACGCACCAGCTCCTCAACGAGCGCCCGGGTGCGCTCGCGATGCGGCTCGAGGAGGCGGTCGAGTTGCTGCCGGAGGATGGGCTCGACCTGCTCGTGATGGAGTTCCTGACGGAGCCGGAACGCACGGTCGACGGCATCGCCGACGGCAGCCGCATCGTCCTGCAGGCGACGCGCACCCGCGAGTCGGTGCGCTGCGGGCTCGGCATGTACTTCGTCACGCTCGACGCGCCGGAGCTGGTCGAGGCGTCGGAGCGCATCGTCGCCGAGTTCGGCCTCGAGTGGTTCTTCAGCATCCAGTTCATGGGCGAGAAGGTGATCGAGATCAACCCGCGCATCTCGACGATGATGATCCAGGAGGACTTCAACCTCCCCTGGCTCGCCGTCAAGCGAGCTCTCGGCGAGGCGTCCGACGAGGAGCTGCGGGCGGTGCAGAGCCGGGTGCGACCGGGGCACACGGTGCTTCGTTTCTTCGACCAGGTGGAATTCGACCCGTGATGGACTGGAAGTCCCTGGAGGAAACGCTTGCCGCAGCGTGCGACGAGCCGGACGACGAGACGGCCGAGCGCGCCGTGCGGGCGGCGGAGCTCGTGGCGTCGACCGCGGGCGAGCCGCCCGACGACCTCTCGCCGGAGGATCGCGCCTGGGCCGAGCAGCACGGCATCCCGCCGACCGAGCTCGTCGAGCTCGCGTGCCGCTCGATGAAGTGCGTGGCCGCGCTCTCGGACGACTGGCACGACCGGCTCAACGACCTGCGCTATCGGCTCGGCGACGTCGCAGCGGCGTAAACCTTCGCGACGCCCTAGTCGCGTTGCAGAACGTCGAGCACCTCTCGCGCAACAAAAAGGGCAGGCCGACGCCCGCCCGGCACAGACTCCACGATTCCCGCCCGCTGGAGCGTCGAGAGGACGTATTGCGCGCCCTGTCGTGTAAGACCTAACGTCGCCGCCAGGCGAGGCGCGGTAACGAAGGGGTTGCCGACGAGCGCCTCGGCGGCATCAACGGCCTGCCCCCTCGCCCTCACCTGCCGGAGACGCTCGCGAAACTCGTCTCGGAGCCCGTGCAGCGCGTCGGCCGCCTCGGCTGCACTACGAGCCTGCAGGGCTACGCCTTCGAGAAAGAATGCCAACCAGCCGTTCACGTCTCCTCGTTCGCGAACGCCCTGCAACGCGGCGACGTAATCCTCGCGACGCTGCTCAAAGTAACCCGAGAGGTAGAGGAGAGGCTGTCGCAGCAGGCGCTGCTCCATGAGGAAGAACACGATGAGCAGACGTCCCAACCGTCCATTTCCGTCGAGAAACGGGTGAATCGTCTCGAACTGAAAGTGGGCGAGGCCGCACCGCACCAAGATCGGTAGCTCAAGATCCTCATGGAGAAATCCCTCGAGGTCGTCCAGCGCCCTCTCGAGGTATTGACTCGGCGGTGGAACGAACAACGCGTCCGCGGGTCCGTTGCCACCGATCCAGTTCTGGGTCCGGCGAAACTCACCAGGCGTTCGCTCCTGCCCGCGGACCCCCCGCAGCAGCTGCTCGTGAAGCTCACGGATCAGGCGTTTGCTTAGCGGAAGCTCGCCAAGGCGAACGAGGCCGTATTCAAGCGCTCGCACATAGTTGAGGACCTCGCGCTGATCCTCGGTCTCAATTCGGAGCTGCGCCTCGGCCGAGAGCACTTCGCTCAAGGTCGACTGAGTTCCCTCGATCCGGCTACTTGCAACCGCCTCGCGTCGAAGGTACGGCTGGATCAGAAGGTGCGGGTTGGGAAGGCGCGCGCCGATCCTGGCCAGTTCGCCAAGGGCGCGATCGGCCTCGGAAAGGAGGTAGACAGTCCTCGTCGTCAGCGAAAGCTCGCGGAGTACCGGCCTCGGCTCGAACGCCCAGTAGGCAGCCTCTCCCCGACCGACCCTAATCGGCCGGCCGATCTCGATCGCTTGATACAAGTCTGGATTCATGACTAGATTTATTCTATCTTCCTTGTCAGAGGTTGGAAGGGTGACAAGGTTTCTTGCCACCGCCGGCCACATGACAAGGAAAGGACCGAATTGCTTGCGATACGCGAGGAACCGCTAGAGCGTCAACTCGGAGAAGAGGACGCCTACGATCGGGTCTCGTCGGGCCCGAGCCTAGGCGAAGTACTCGCGAAAAAGCTCGCGAAGCACGCCGGCATCGTCCGCGCCCGGGACGGAGATCAGCGGAGCGCCAGCAGGGCTGCCACGTCGGCGTCGCTCGGCTCCCACGCGCCGGCGGCGACGTTCGCACGCACCTGCTCCGGCTTCGTGGCTCCTGCGATCACCGAGGTCACGGCCGGCATGGCGAGCAGGCCGCCGACCGCGACGTCGAGCAGCGAGACTCCGCGCTCGTCGGCATAGCGCTGCAGCGCCTCGGCCCGGTCCCACTGCTCCTCAGGGATCTCGCGCCCGGCGAGCCGCCCCTCGGTCGCCTCCGCGCCGCGCGTGTACTTGCCGGTGAGCAGACCGCTCGCGAGCGGGAAGTACGGCAAAAAGCCGATCCCGAGCTTCTCGCAGACCGGCAGCACGTCGTCCTCCACCTCGCGCTTGACGAACGAGTACTGGTTCTGCGCCGAGACGAAGCGGTGGAAGCCGGCGCCGCGAGCGACCTCTTCGGCCGCTTCGATCTGATCCGCCGAGAAGTTCGAGGAGCCGATCCAGCGCACCTTGCCGTCCACCACGAGATCGTTGAGTGCACCCAGGGTCTCGACGATCGGCGTCACCGGGTCGGGAACGTGCATCTGGTAGAAGTCGATCACGTCGGTGCGCAGGCGGCGGAGCGAGCCCTCGACCGCCCATTGGATGTAGTCGGGACTGCCGCGCCGCTCCTCGGGCCGCTCGTCCATCTCGCTGCCGAACTTGGTCGCGATCACGACCTGGTCGCGGCGGCCTTCGAGCGCACGCCCGATGTACTCCTCGCTCATCCCCTGGCCGTAGATGTCGGCCGTGTCGAAGAGGGTCACGCCGGCGTCGATTGCGGCGTCGATCACGGCGAGCGTCTGGTCGTAGTCACAGCGGCGGCCGAAGTTGTTCGTGCCGAGGCCGACCACCGAGACTTCCGGACCACCGTTGCCGAGGACGCGGGTACGCATATGCCCGACGCTAACCGACCGGAGCCGGGTTGGGCGGCAGCACTACGATTGCCCGCCGTGGCTGAGCATCGATTCGTCTTCCTCGCCGGGCTGCACCGCAGCGGCACGACCCTGCTCGCGCGCCTGCTTGCCGCGCACCCCGAGATCAGCGGCTTCTCGGGCACCGGAGTTCCTGCAGACGAGGGCCAGCATCTGCAGACCGTCTATCCGGCGGCCGCGGTCTACGGCGGCCCGGGCCGGTTCGGCTTCGCGCCCGAGTCGCATCTCACGGAGTCCTCGCCGCTCGTCTCGCCTGAGAGCGCGCGGACGATCTTCGAGGAGTGGTCGCCGCACTGGGATCTCTCCCGGCCCGTGCTGCTCGAGAAGTCGCCGCCGAACCTGCTCAAGACGCGCTTCCTGCAGGCGCTCTATCCGGGCGCCGCGTTCGTCGTGATCATCCGGCACCCGATCCCGGTCTCGGTGCCGACGGCGAAATGGCGCGGCACGCGCCGCTACGACCGCCTGTTCGAGCACTGGCTCCGCTGCCACGCCCTGTTCGAGTCCGACCGCGAGCACCTCGAGCGGGTGCACGTCCTCACCTACGAGCAGCTCGTCCGCGACCCGGAAGGCGTGCTGCGCGGGATCTTCGGCTTCCTGGAGCTCGACCCGATCCCACCGAGCGAGCCCGTCGAAGCGGGCGCGAACGAGAAGTACTTCCGGCAGTGGCAGGAGCTGAAGCGCGACCTGCGGATGCGCGCCTACCTCGATCTCGTCTCGCTCCGCTACGAGCGCCGTGTGCGCCGCTACGGGTACAGCCTGCTTCGCCCCTAGCCGAGCGGTTCGGGCAACGGGCGCGAGTGGACGACGACGAGCGTCTCTCGTCGGTCGCGTCAGCGCGACGTAGAGCTCGCGGAGCCCGCGCTCTCCGTCGTCTGCGATCGCGGCAGGCTCGACGACCACGACGTGGTCGAACTCGAGGCCCTTCGCCTGCCGCGGCGTGAGAATCGGGAACGGGAACGAGTCGTCGACCGAGAGCGAGCGCGGGGCGATGACTGCGAGCAGGCCGTCGAGGTCTTCGAGCGCGACCGCTTCGCGCAGCGCCGTCTCCAGCAGCTCGGCCTCGTCGACCTGCACCAGCCGCGGCGGGTCGCCGCCCTTGCGGTACGCGAGCGGCGGCTCGACGTCCGGCGCGATCAGGTCGAGCAGCGGGAGCGCGAAATCCATGATCTCGGCCGGGACGCGGTAAGCGTGCCGCAGCTCCTCGATCTCCATCTCCGCCTCGTCCGGCAGATACGGCTGGAGCTCCTGCCAGCGCCGGTAAACCACCGGCCCGGTTGCCTGCGCGACGTCGCCGAGAATCGTGAGCGAGCCGTCGACCGCACGGCGCGAGATCGCGAGCAGCTGCATGGGCGAGAGATCCTGCGCCTCGTCGACGATCACGTGTCCGTACGAGCGCGGCGCACCGGCGAGGAGCGCCCGCGCCTCGTCGACCAGCGGCACGTCCTGGTCGCTCCAGCGAAGCTCGGACACGCGACGCGGACGGTCACGCAGCAGGAGCTTTCGCTCGTCGGCGTCGAGCACGCCGGCCGAGGCGGCCTCGAGCGCGGCAGGCGAGGTGAGGAGCCGCGCCACGAGCTTCTGGGGTTGCGGCAGCGGCAGGACGCGATCGAGCCAGCGCGTGAGGAACCCGCCCTTCCGCAACGCCCGCTCGAGCTCCTCGAAGCTGCGGAACGCCTGCGGACCGAGCAACTCGCCGTAGCGCTCGTAGAAGCGGCGGAGCACGGCCATCCGGAACCGCTCGCGCGCGAGCCCCACCGGATCACCTGCCTCCAGCGCCTCCTCGAGCAGGGCGGCGACGTCCCGCTCCCTGACGCGCACGTAGATGCCGTCGATCCGCGCGTACAGCTCCTCGGGCGCCGGCACGACGGCGATCTCCACCGCGCGCGCCACGACCTCGCGCAGCCGCGGATCGCCCTTGAGGCGCGCGACGTCAGGTTCCTCCTCCCGCAAGACCTCGATCCCGTCGACCAGCTCCGTGACCGCCCGCTGCTCGACGGCCTCCTCGCCGAGCGTCGGCAGGACATGCGAGACGTACTCCATGAAGGTCGGGTTCGGCCCCACGACGAGCACGCGCCGCAGCTTCTCGCGGTGCGTAAAGAGAAGCCAGGATGCGCGATGCAGGCCGACGGCCGTCTTGCCGGTGCCCGGCCCGCCCTGCACGACGAGCGCGCCCTCGGGCTCGGCCGTGATCAGCCGGTACTGGTCGGACTGGATGGTGGCGACGATGTCGCGCATGCGCACGTCGCGCCTGCCGGTCGAGCTCCTCGAGCAGGAAGTCGGAGACGCTTGCGCCCTCGACCGCGCTGCCGTCGAGCGCCTCGTCGGAGATGTCGGTGAGCCGGCGGCCCTCGGCGCGGAAGCGGCGTCGCTGCTGGACGCCGTGCGGCTGCTGCGGCGTGGCCGTGTAGAAGGGCCGCGCGGCCGGCGCCTGCCAGTTGACGACGAGCGACTCGTGCTCGTCGTCGTGCACCCAGCGGCGGCCGACGTAGAGCGGACGCGGCGTCGAGTCGAGCCTGAGTCGCCCGAAGACGAGACCGCGCTCGGCATCCTCGAACGTGCGCATCCGGCGCTTCGCCCACGCCTCCATGTTCAGCGCGGCCCACTCGGTGGCCATCGCCTCCTGGGTGCGGGCGACCGTCGACCGCATGCGGTCGAGCTGGTCGTAGGCGTGATCGACGTAGGCCTGCTCGGCTGCGAGCTCGGGGTGCGTCATCGGCCGTTGAGCGTAGCGCGGAAAACGGCCAGGTCGACTCGAACGCCGGAGGCCTCCGCCTCGAAGCCCGCGTCGCGAAGCCAGGCGAGCTGGTCGTCGACGCTGTCGGGCGTATCCATCACCCAGTCGATCTCGATCGGCCCTGTCTTGCCCGCCGCGGGAACGACCACGTCTCCCAGGACGAATTCGCCGCCGGGCCGCAGCACGCGGGCGACGCGCGCGAACAGGTCGCGCTTTCCCGGGCCGTCCAGGTGGTGCACGGCGAGCGCGGAGACGACGAGGTCGAACGGGCCCGACGGAAGCTCGTCCTCGAGCCGCTGGAGGCGCAGGTCGGCGCCGGGAAGCCGCTCGCGTGCGCGCCCGAGCATCGCCTCGCTCGCGTCGATGCCGACCCAGTCGGCTTCGGGGTGCGCGGCCCGCACCCGCAGCGCGGTCTCGCCGGTGCCGGTGCCGAGCTCGAGGACACGCGCGGCCTCGAGGCCCGCCGTCGCGGCCGCCACCGCCTCCTGCAGCTCCTCGTAGCCGGGGATCTCCGCAGCCATCTCGGCGAGGTACGTCTCCGGATCCCACTCCCACTCGCTCATCGACGACATCGTAGGATCGTCAGCACGATGAAGCTCGGTCTCAACCTCGGCTACGCCCCGCCCGGCACGAACCCGGCCGACCTCTTCCCGCTCGTCGCAGGAGGCGGAGCGGCTCGGCTTCGACTCGGTCTGGGTCGCCGAGGCCTGGGGCACCGACGCGGTCAGCGTGCTGGGCTGGCTCGCGGCGAAGACGGAGCGGATCAAGCTCGGCTCGGCGATCATGCAGATCCCCGGCCGCACTCCCGGCAACGCGGCCATGACCGCGGCGACGCTCGACCTCCTCTCCGGCGGCCGCTTCCTCATGGGCCTCGGCACCTCGGGGCCGCAGGTGGTCGAGGGCTGGCACGGGCAGCCGTGGGGGAAGCCGCTGACGAAGACGCGCGAGTACGTCGAGATCGTGCGCGCGGCGCTGCGGCGGGACGTCGTCGAGCACCAGGGCGAGCACTACCGGATCCCGTGGGACGGCCCGGACGCGACCGGGCTCGGCAAGCCGCTGAAGCTGATGGTGCGCCCGCTGCGCGCCGAGATCCCGATCTACCTCGCGGCGCTCGGGCCGAAGAACGTCGCGCTCGCGGCGGAGATCGCCGACGGCTGGCTCCCGATCTTCGTCGCGCCCGAGCGCTTCGACGACGCCTTCGGACCGAGTCTCGCGGCGGCTCCGCCCGACTTCGAGATCGCGGCGACCGCGAGCGTCCTCGTCGGCGACGACGTGGCCGCGCTCCGCGACGCGCTGCGGCCGTACGTCGCCCTCTACGTCGGCGGCATGGGCGCGAAGGGGCGCAACTTCTACAACTCGCTCGTCCGCCGCTACGGCTGGGAGGACGAAGCCGAGCGGATCCAGGAGCTCTACCTCTCCGGGAAGCAGCGCGAGGCGATCGCCGCGGTGCCCGACGAGCTCGTCGACGCCGTCTCGCTCGTCGGGCCGAAGGAGCGGATCGCGGAGCGGCTCGAGGCGTGGCGAGAGACGCCCGTCACGACGCTGGTGCTCGGCACGACCCAGCCCGAGGCTCTGCAGACGCTGGCCGAGCTTCTGCTCTAGTTTCAGGCGATGGCTCCGCCCGTGATCGTGCTCGGCGTCGGCCGCTCGGGCAGGACGCTGCTGCGCGTGATGCTCGACCGGAACAGCGAGATCGCGATCCCGTACGAGTCGTTCTTCGTCACACCGCTCGCGCAGAGGCACGGGCGACGGCCGAACCTCGACGACTTCCTCGACGACCTGGGGCGCTTCTACCAGCTCTACGAGTGGGGCATCTCTCCCGAGGACGTTCGCCCCCGGTTGCGCGAGGGGATGACGACCGGCGAGGCGATCGCCGCGGTCTTCGAGGTGTACGCCGAGCACGAGGGAAAGCCGCGCTGGGGCGACAAGACGCCGCTCTACATGCAGCACCTGCCGCTGCTCGAGCGGTCTGTTCCCGGACGCGCTCTGGGTTCATCTGGTTCGCGACGGCCGCGACGCCGCGCTCTCGTTTCTCTCGCTGCCCGAGGGCTTCTCGGAGAAGACGTGGGCGATGCCGCACACCGCCGCGCAGTTCGCGGCGCGGTGGCGGACGGAGATCCTCGCCGCCCGGCGGCTCGGCGCGCACGTCGGCGACCGCTACCTCGAGCTCCGGTACGAGGATCTCGTCACCGAGCCCGAGCGCGAGCTGCGCCGCGTCTGCGAGCACGCCTCGCTGCCGTGGGAGCCGGCGATGCTCGACTACCCGGGCACCTCCGACGTCGCCTCGCTGCCGGGGCACAAGAGCCTCGCGCAGCCGCCGACACCGGGGCTCCGCGACTGGCGCAGCCAGATGAGCCGCGAGGACGCGCTGGCCTTCGAGGAGGTCGCGGGCGACGTCCTGCGCAGCGGGCGCTACGAGCTGCTCGAGCCGGGCGCGAGCTATCCCACCGCGCGCGGAAAGCGCGAGCTCGCGCGCTTCGCCGCGCTCAGCCGAAGCTGGAACGTGGCCGCCGCGGCGTACCAGCGTTCACCGCTCTGGCGGCGCTCGCATCCCGTGCTCGCCTGACCCAGCGAGGTAACGTCGAGGTCGGTGGCGTTTTCAGCCCAGACCGCCATCCTGCTCATCCTGATCGGCTTCGGAGTCGGCGCCTTCGGGACGGTGATCGGCGCGGGTGGCGGCTTCATCCTCACGCCGATCCTGCTTCTGCTGTACCCGCATCAGTCGGCGCAGACGCTGACGTCGATCAGCCTCGCGGTCGTCTTCTTCAACGCCGCGAGCGGAAGCGCAGCCTACGCGCGCCAGCGGCGGATCGACTACCGCAGCGGGATCGTCTTCGCGCTGGCGACCGTCCCGGGCGCGATCGGAGGCGCCCTCCTCGTCGGCGACGTTTCCCGCCGGGCCTTCGACGCGATCATGGGCGTCGTCCTCGCCGCCCTCGCGGTCTGGCTGATCGCCGGCGAGCGCCGGCCGCTACGCAAGGTGCGAGGCCGGCTCGAGCACCGGACGCTCGTCGATCGCAGCGGCGAGACCTACGAGTACGACGTCCCGATCAGACGCGGCGCCGTCTACAGCCTCGGCGTCGGCTTCCTCTCCAGCTTTCTCGGCATCGGCGGAGGTGTCATCCACGTGCCGCTGCTCGTACGCGCCTTCGGGTTCCCGACGCACATAGCGACGGCGACGTCGCACTTCGTGCTGACGATCATGGCCGGGACCGGCACCCTCACCCACATCTTCAGCGGCAGCTTCCACGGTCACGGGCTGCGCCGCACGCTCGCGCTGTCGGTCGGCGTCGTCGGCGGAGCACAGCTCGGCGCGCACATCTCGCTCCGCCTCCGCGGTCCGGTGATCCAGTGGCTGCTGGCTGGCGCGCTCCTGGCCCTGTCGGCGCGCCTGCTGATCGGCGCCTGACCCGGCAGCGCTAGCAGGGGCCGGGCTGCGGGGTGCCGCCCGGGCCGTCCTCGTGCTGGTCTCCGGACTCCAGGCAGTACCCGGTCGTGCTGGCGGCGGCGAGTGCGACTTCGCTGCCGGGCGGGAGCGTCGCGCCGACGTAGGTGTGGTTCTCGTCGAAGTACGCCTGCAGCGCCGGCGCGGCCTGCTCGAAGTCGAGCCCCGCCGTGGCGGACTGGGCCTGCGAGATCGCCTGCTGGCCGGACGAGGACGCCTGCGCGTTCTGCTTCGCGTCCTGCGAGGTCAGGTAGAGACCGATGAAGACGGTGACGAGCAGCACCGGAATGCCGAGAGCGACACGAACCATCCGGGAGATATCGGCAGCTGAAGGCCGAAACTCAAGCCACGACGCGGTACACCTGGAACACCTCGGCGTACTCGCGATTCACGTTCACGCCGTGCATGCGCGCCAGGTTCCGGACGTACTCCTCGTTCGCGTAGCGCCGATGCTGCTGCGAGGCGTACTTCTCGAGCGCCGCCACCTTGAGATCGACATGCCGCTGCTCGAGCGCCGATGTACCACTGGTACTCGAAGTCGAAGTTGTTCCACGGGATCTCGTAGCCGAGGATCGTCGTGCGCTTGAAGGCACGCAGGCCCTCCTCGGCGATCGTGCGGTGATCCTGGTGGACGTCGTGGAGGCTCGGCTGGAAGACGACGTCGGGCTCCCACTCCTCCCACAACGCGACGAGCAGCTCGAGGATGTCCTGCCGCCGCTCGGGGAACGTGCGGACGTCGAAGTCGTGCACCGTCAGCAACTCGCCGGGAATGCCGAGCTCGGCCGTCGCCTCGGCGACCTCGCGCGCGAGCGTGTCGGGCGGGAAGCCCGGCGGCAGCGAGCGGGTCGCGATCGAGAACGCGATGTAGCGCACCTCGCAGCCCGCCTCGACGAGGCGCGCCATCGTCCCGCCGCACCCGAACTCGCCGTCGTCGGTGTGCGGCGCCAGCACGAGCGCCTTCCGCCACTGCTCGATCATCCGGCGATCATCTCAGGCACGGGCTCCTCGGTCTCGACAGGGTGCCAGTCGCGCGCTCGCACGCGCACCGGCGAGACGAGCCCGATCAGGCCGATCAGGAGCCACGTCGTCGGATCCTCGAAGAAGTCGTTGTACGCATTGGAGTGCACGAAGATCGCCAGCAGGCCCAGCCCGGCGGCCAGAGCCACGAGCCCGTAGGTGCGATGGTCGATCCGCCGGTAGGCGGCAAGGAGCAGCGCCCCGACGAGCCAGAAGAAGAGGAGCAGACCGGGGCCGCCCTCCTCCGCCGCGACCGTGACAGGCGTGTTGTGCGACGCGCTCTTCTTCGGCGTGTGGCCGGTTCGCTTCGAGTAGGCGTGCTCGAAGCCGCCGAGCCCGACTCCGTGCGTCGGGTGCTGCTTCGCGATCCGAATCCCGACCGCGATCAGGGTCGAGCGGCCGCCGGTCGCCTTGTTGAGCCCGGATGTCGTGTGGTGACGGAGCGCATGGATCACCCGCGGCTGGGTGACGGCGACTCCGGCCACGAGGACGAGAACGGCCGCGAGCGCGAGCAGCGACTTCCAGCGCCAGACGATCGCGGCGAGTGCGAACACGGCCACGAAGAGCGCCGCGAAGCTCGACTGCGAGAAGGAGATGAGGAGCCCGAGCCACACGACTGCGATGAAGGCGAGCGCCGCCAGCCCGACGCGCCGGGAGACCCCACCGCGGACCAGCAGCACGGCCGTGGCGACCAGCCCGATCACGAGGAAGCGGCCGTAGATCGAGGGGTCGAAGAAGACCGAGTTGACCCGGAAGAGCGCCTGGAACGTGTTGATCTGCTGCAGCTTGGTGTTCTCGAAGATCGTGCGCGTCTTGTACTGGTAGAAGCCGACCACGGCGAAGACGAGCGCCATCACCACGAGCTCGCCGTAGAGGATCCTGACCCGCGAGGTCCGCCACGGGAGCCGCGCGATCGAGACGGCGAGGATCGTGAACGGCACGTAGAAGGCGAGCATGTCGATCGCCGCCGTATGCAGGTCGACGCTCCACGAGACCGAGAAGCCGGTCCAGACGAGGTAGAGCGCGAGCGGCCACGACGCGATCCCGAGCTCACGCGTCCTCCCGTCACCGTCGACGAGCTGCCAGAGCAGAAGCCCGGCGGCGCCGAGCGCGACGGCGTAGAGCGGGACGAGCAGCTGGTGGCCGAGGAAGCCGACCCGGAGCGGGACGAAGGCGAGCGTCGCGAAGGCGATGAGCCAGGGCTCGCGCCGGAAGAGCAGGGTGAGGAGCGGGCCGACCACGAGCGCGCCCACGATCGCGCCACCGAGCTCCGCGCGCGCTCGACGGCGCGAGCGACGCGCAGAGCAGGATCGTCCCCACGCCGGCGTAGCCGAGACCCGCGATCCGGTTCAGGCGCGTCCGCGCGAGCAGCAGCGACGGCGAGACCGATGCAGGCAATCGGAGCGCCGAGCTCCGCGAGCCCGATCATCCGTGCACCCGCACGACGGCCGTGGTCGTCTGCCCGTTCTCTGCGACGACGAGCCGGTACGTGCCCGGCGTGGTCGGCGCGCGCAGGTGCAGCACGCTGCCGCGGTGCGAGCCGTGGCGCTGGCCGAGCCGCCACGTGTAGCGCTTGGCGGCCGTCTTGACATGCACGGCGAGTCGATGTCCGGCGCGGACGGCTAGCTGCTGCGGGGAGACCTCCACGTAACGGACGACGACCGTCACGTGCTTCCGCTTCGCGACGGGAGTCTTGTTGCCCGCAACGTCCTGCCCCCCGATCGAGAGGACGTACCTTCCCGGGCGCAGCGGCTCGCCGCCGAGCGTCCCGGCCCACTTGACCTTGTCGTGCTCCTTCGTCTTGTTGCTGCGGATGATCAGGTGCGAGCCGAGGTAGACGAGTGCGTGCGCCGGTTCGCTGAACCCGTAGCGGATCGCGACCGTGCGGCCCGGCCCGGCGAAGAGGACGGGGTTCTTCTTCACGGTCTTCGCCACGACCTCGGGCGGCACCGTGTCGACGGTGATCTTGTTGAGGAACTGGAACGTCTGGCGCGGCAGCTGGACCGACGGGTAGTAGGCGCCGTCCGGAGCCACTCGACCGGAATCAGTGCGACCGTCCCAGACGAACAACTTCTCGGTCTTGGCCCGTACGGGAACGTGCGCCGCGATGGTCCTGACCGTGTGGCCGGAGGAGTCCCGGATCGTCACCGTCACCCGTTCCGAATGGCGAAGCTTCACCCGGAGCGTGGCTTTGCCCGTCGGGCAGTTACAGGTCGGCCCGATCAGAACGTGCCCGCTGGCGACTTCGCGACCGCGCCGCTCCGACAGGAGCGCCCCCGAGAGCGGGCTCTTGATCAGCTTCAGGTGCTCGGTGATCGCGAAGGCGGCAGCAGTGGCCACCAGCAGGCCCAGGAGGGTCACCGTCGTGAGAACCCGCTGCAAAGCCCGCCGATTCTACGGGCCCCTCGTTAACGAAGTTGAAGAAAGGTCAGGCTCGAGTCGCCTGAGCCTCGTGCGCGGCGCGCGACTCCTTCACCATCACGTTCACGGTGTAGATCGTCAGGACCACGACGGTGAAGACGAGGCCGCCGCCGAGGACCCAGTTCGCCTCGGGCACGTTGAGCAGCTTGAGGCCGCTGATGATGAGGATCCCGGCGAGCCCGCCGCGAATCGTCATGTCCGGGACCTTCACGGTGTACCGGCTCGAGATGAGGATCCCCGGCACCGAGCCGAGCAGCAGCCAGGCGGTCGCATGGAGGTCGACGTCGCCGATGATCAGGTGCCCGACGCCCGCGACCCAGAGGAGCGCGGCGGCGTGGAAGATGTCCGTGCCGACGATCCGCGGCATCGTGAGCGGGTAGACGAGCACCATCATCAGCCCGAAGTACGTGCCGCTGCCGACCGACGTGATGCCGACGATGAAGCCGAACACCGCGCCGGTGCCGAACGCGATCAGCTTGTCGCGGCGGCTCATGATGAACGGCGCCTGGCTCGGCTGGACTCCCCGCTTCACGAACGACTTGGCGAGGAAGCCGGCACCGCCGCCGATGAGCGCCACTCCGATCGCGTAGCTGAGCAGCGTCTGGGCGTTCGAGATCGAGTTGCGGAGGACGTACGAGACCGCCACGCCCGCGATCGCCAGCGGGCCCGAGCCGGCGAAGAGCCAGAACGCGAGGTGGCCGTGCACGGTCTTGAGCCGGCGGTGCCGGAGGGCCCCGAACGACTTGAAGATCGCCCCGTGGAAGATGTCGGTCCCGACCGCGAAGCTCGGCTTGAAGCCGAAGACGATGATCAGGATCGGCGTCATCAACGACCCGCCGCCGACGCCGGTCAGACCCGACGATCAGGCCGAGCCCGAGGCCGGTGAGCGTGAACTGCCAGGTCACGAGGCGCTCAAGACCATCCCTGCGCCGACCGTCTCGTTCGTCGCCTCGTCGATCAGCACGAAGGCGCCGGTCAGGCGGTTCTCCTCGTACGGATCGACGAGCAGCGGCTCCGAGAGCCGCAGCCGGACAACGCCGATCTCGTTCAGCTCGAGCCGCTCCGGTGCCGGGACGTCTTCGAGCGTGTGGACGTCGATCCGCGCCACGAGCTCGTCGGCGATCGCCCGCACCGAGCGCGTCGTCGACTTCACCGCAAGCCGCGCCCGCGGCTCGAGCGGTCGGTCGCTCATCCAGCAGACGCGCGCTTCGAGCTCCCGCGCGACGGTGGGCGGATCGTCCGGGTCGGCGAGCATGTCGCCGCGCGAGACGTCGATATCGTCGGCGAGCCGGATGGTCACGGCCATCGGCGGAATCGCAGCCTCGAGCGGCCCGTCGATCGTTTCCACCGACTCCACCTGCGTCCTGACGCCGGCCGGAAGGACGACGACCTCGTCGCCCGCGCTCCAGACGCCACCCGCGACCTCGCCGCCGTAGCCGCGATAGTCGTGGTGCTCGCCGGACATCGGCCTGATCACCCACTGCACGGGGAAGCGCCGGCTGTCGAGGTCGCGATCGGAGGAGATCTCGACGGTCTCGAGATGCTCGAGCAGCACCGGACCGTCGTACCACGGCATGTGCTCGGAACGGTCGACGACGTTGTCTCCCTGCAGCGCCGAGATCGGGATCACGACGAGATCCGGCAGACCGAGCTCGGCGAGGTGCGACGCGATCTCGTCGAACCGCTCCTGCGACCAGTCGACGAGATCCATCTTGTTGATCGCGACGACGGCGTGCGGCACGCGAAGGATCGAGAGGATGTACGCGTGGCGGCGCGTCTGCTCGACCACGCCCTGGCGCGCGTCGACGAGCACGATCCCGAGCTCGGCGGTCGAGGCGCCGGTCACCATGTTGCGCGTGTACTGGACGTGGCCGGGCGCGTCGGCGAGCTGGAAGCGGCGCCTCGGCGTGACGAACGAGCGGTAGGCGACGTCGATCGTGATGCCCTGCTCGCGCTCGGCGCGCAGGCCGTCGGTCAGCAGAGCGAGGTCGACGTACTCGTTGCCGCGCCGGCGCGAGACGTCCTCGATGTGCTCCAGCTGGTCGACGAAGATCTGCTTCGTGTCGTAGAGCAGCCGCCCGATCAGGGTGGACTTGCCGTCGTCGACGGAGCCGCATGTGACGAGCCGCAGCAGGTCCGTCGACTGCGCCTGCTCAGAAGTAGCCAACGCGTTTGCGGTCCTCCATGGCCGCCTCGCTGAACCGGTCGTCGGCGCGGGTCTCGCCGCGCTCGGTGACGCGCGTCGCCGCGATCTCCTCCACGACCTCGTCGATCGTCGCGGCGCGCGACTCGACTCCACCGGTGCAGGTCATGTCGCCGACGGTGCGGAAGCGAACCGACGTCGTGAACGAATCCTCGCCCTCCAGGCGCTCGACGTACGGCGAGACCGCGTACAGCATCCCGTCGCGGCGGAAGACCTCGCGCTCGTGCGCGAAGTAGATCGGCGGCAGCTCGAGCTGCTCGCGCGCGACGTACTGCCACACGTCGAGCTCGGTCCAGTTCGAGATCGGGAAGACGCGGACGTGCTCGCCCTTGCGAACGCGCGTGTTGTAGAGGTTCCAGAGCTCGGGGCGCTGCGCGCGCGGATTCCACTGGCCGAAGTCGTCGCGGAAGGAGAAGATCCGCTCCTTCGCCCGGCTTCGCTCCTCGTCGCGGCGGGCGCCACCGATGGCCGCGTCGAACGAGTGCTCCTCGATCGCGTCGAGCAGCGTCGTCGTCTGCAGCCGGTTGCGCGACGCGCGCGGGCCGGTCTCCTCGACGACCCGTCCCTTGTCGATCGACTCCTGCACCGACGCGACCACGAGGCGCTCGCCGAGCTCCTCGACGCGACGGTCGCGGTACTCGATCGCCTCGGCGAAGTTGTGCCCGGTGTCGATGTGCATGATCGGGAACGGGAACTTGCCGGGCCTGAACGCCTTCTCGGCGAGCCGCAGCAGGACGATCGAGTCCTTGCCGCCCGAGAAGAGCAGCACCGGCCGCTCGAGCTCGGCCGCGACCTCGCGGAAGATGTGGACGGCCTCCGACTCGAGCTCGTCGAGGTGCGTCAGCGTCGGGAGAGCCGGGGAAGTGGTCACGACTCGGATTCCACCCGCGCGGAGACGAGGTTGAGCTCCTCGAGCCGGTCGATCACCGCGACGGCGGACTCCGAAGGCGTGCGGCCCATCGTCTCCAGTCGCAGCTCGGGCTCGAGCGGCTCCTCGTACGGCGCGGAGACGCCCGTGAAGTCCTCGATCTCGCCCGCGAACGCAGCCGCGTAGAGGCCCTTCGGGTCGCGTCGCGCGCATTCCTCGAGCGAGGTGGCGACGTAGATCTCGACGAACGGCGCATGTTGCTCGACGAGGGAGCGCGCGTGCCGTCGCATCTCCTCGTACGGCGAGATCGCCGAGACGACCACGACCGCGCCGGCGCGCGCCAGGCGTGACGCGACCCAGCCGATGCGCGCGATGTTCGTGTCGCGGTCCTCCTTCGAGAAGCCGAGACCCTTCGAGAGATGCGTGCGGACGATGTCGCCGTCGAGGTGGTCGACGACGAAGCCGCGCTGCTCGAGCTCCGGCTCGACGATGTTCGCGATCGTCGTCTTCCCCGCGCCCGACAAGCCCGTGAACCAGAGGACGAACCCGCTCATGTGTGCAGCCCGCATTCGGTCCGCTCCGTCCCGGCCCAGCGCCCGTCGCGGCCCTTGCCCGGCTGCGTGGAGTGCGTGTCTCCGATCGACTCGTAGCCGCGGTCGTGGAGCGCGTTGTACGGCAGGCCGCGCTCGCGGATGTAGGCCCAGCAGTCGTCGTCGGTCCAGTCGGCGAGCGGGTTCGCCTTCCAGAGCTCGTGGCCGGAATCCCAGCCGAGCTTCGGCGCGTCCGCGCGAACCGGCGACTGGTCGCGGCGGATCCCGGTGATCCAGCAGTCGAGATCGAGCAGCGCCCTGTTGAGCGGCTCGATCTTCGCGACTGCGAGGTAGAGGTCGGGGTTCTTCTCCCAGAGGCCGTCCTCGATGGCGGTCGGGCGAGAACGTGAGGATCTTCGTGCCGTAGCGGCGCTCGACCTCCTGCCAGAGCTTCTCCGTCTCAGGGAACAGGTAGCCGGTGTCGATCGCGAACACACGCGCCTGCGGCTCGTGCGCGAACAGCATGTCGAGCAGGACCGACTCCTCCTTCTGGAACGAGCACGCGAGCGCAACGCGGCCGGGGAACTCGCCGAGCACGTACTCGACGACCCGCTGCGCCGGCCAGGACTCGACGTCAGCCGGCAGCTGCAGGCTCGCCACCGAGCAGCACCTCCTTCAGCGTGTCGCCGCGCAGGCCGAGCCGGAGCGTCTCGAGCGCGATCACCTCTTCCGGCGGGATGTTGCCGAGGTTGACGTTCGTGCCGAAATGCTTGATGAACCAGGCCTGGCTCTCCTTCGACGGCGCCTCCCAGATGAGGGAGTCGAACGGAACGGAGTGCTCGATCTCGTCGACGAGCCCCGTCCGCAGCTCGCCGCTCGGCCGGTAGATGCCGGCGGTGCCGCCCTCGCGGCCCTCGGCGATCACGCGCCACGCGCCCGCGTCGAGCTCCTCCTGCATCCACTGCGCCCACAGGTACGGCGCGATGTTCACCTCGGCGTCCTTCGAGCCGACCTCCGAGAGCACGGTGAAGTCGCGCGCGAAGTCGGCGATCAGCTCGAGCTTCCGGTCACGCGGGATCTCGATCGTGCCGTCGGAGATCTCGACGTGCGAGAAGCGAAACTTGGTCAGCCAGGTCTTGAACTCCTCGACCTTGTCGCGCGCGTAGACCGCCTCGAAGAACGTGCCGCCGCAGACGACGGGCGTCTCGAAGTGGCGGTAGAGCGCGATCTTCTTCTCGAGGTTGTTCGTGACGTAGCTCGTGCCCCAGCCGAGCTTGACGATGTCGACGAACGCGCCCGCGGTGTCGAAGAGGCCCTCGATCTCCCGCAGGTTGAGCCCCTTGTCCATCACGTGGGTGAGCCCGGTCTGGCGCGGCTTCTGCGGCCGCTCCGGAACTCCGAGAAATTCGTCTGTAAAGCCCGGCATCGCCCGGATGGTACCTAATCGTTGGAATAAGCAATTGCTTATTCCATACCGGAGTTGACTGCTTTCGTCATGCCCGAAAGAGCCATCTTGATTGTCAGGATTGACAACGCTAGCGTGGCCTCGTCGCATCTGCCCACGAACGACAGGAGGTAGAGTCCAACGATGTCCACTCGACGTTCGGTGTCCCTACGACGTCCAGCTCTCCTCACGATGCTCCTCGCCGCGGTCGTGATCGGTGTCTGGGCCGTTCCGGCCCTCGCCGCGGAGAGCCTCCCCGGGCCCAGTCCGTCTGCTCCCGACGACGCGCAGGCCCTCGCCACGGCGACAGCGGCCGTGCCGAGCGGCTCGTCGACCGCGGCGGTCGACGGCCAGACGGCGCTCAATGCCGCCACGCTTCCCGGAGCCGCCACGTCGGTCGAAGCCGGCGTCTCAGCGCAGGCGGCGGTCGGCCTCGCTCCCCTCAACGAGTCCGACGACGGCACGCGCATCGCCTCGGTCCCGGCAACCCGGGCGTCGTGCTGGGCCAGCCAGGCGTGGCATCAGTGGGGAACGTGGCCGTACCAGCAGCGGATCACCGACACGACGTACTGGTGCGCCGTCTTCGCCAAGCACATCACCTACCGCACCTCGACCACGACGGCGTCCGGCTTGCTCTGCGGCGTCAGCTGGCGCGCGAGCGCACTGATAGGCGGCGGAATCGGACCGGGCTTCACGTACTTCACGAACCGCGCGTCGGCCAACTTCACGTGTCAGACCGCCATCCCCTGGATCGCGATCCACACCACGCATCACCTGGACACGAAGCGAACGGACCGTGGCGTGACGACCGTAGTCGGCTGGGGCTAGTACACCGCGCGCAGAAGCTGCTCGATCTCGTCCGGGCTCGCCGGCTTCGGGTTGGCGAGGTTCCCGCCTCGCTCGGCAGCAGCCGCCGCGAGCTCGGGCAGGTCGGCCTCCGGCACGCCGAGGTCGCGCAGCCGCGTCGGCCCCGCCAGCCCGGCCAGCGCCTCGACACGACTCGCAGGGTCGTCCGGAGCGCCGACGGCCTCACCGAACCTCGCGACCGCATCGGGAGCGAACGCGGCGTTGAAGCGAAGCACCGGCGGCAGGCAGATCCCGTTCAGCGTTCCGTGCGGCAACCCGTAGCGCCCGCCGATGGCCTGCGCCATCGCGTGCGCGAGCGCGAGCATCGACCCGGCGAGCGCCGCACCGCCGTGACACGCGCCGCGGAGCAGCTCGGTCCGTGCCTCGAGATCTCGCGGAGCCGAGACGACCGGCGGCAGCCACTCGGAGATGAGGCGCGCACCTGCCAGGGCGTGCTCGTCCGCGGCGGGGTTGTGTCCCTGCACGTAGAGCGCCTCGGCGCAATGGGCGAGGGCGTTCATCGCCGTGCCCACGCTCGTCTCGGCCGGCAGGTCGAGCGTGAGCTCGGGCTCGTAGACGATCGCGGTCGGTCGCGCGCCTCCGCCGCCGCCCCTCATCCGGCGCTCTTGGTCACGGACGCCGAAGTAGGTCGTCCACTCGGCGCCGGAGTACGTCGTCGGTACCGAGACGAGCGGCAACTCCGTCGCGGCGGAGATCGCCTTCCCGAGGTCGATCGTGCTTCCACCGCCGACGGCGAGCACGCCGTCTGCGTCGTGCGCCGCCTCGACGGCGTCGGAAACGCGATCGGAGGGAACCTCTCGCCACCGCCCCGCCGCAGACAGCGGCAGCTCGAGCGAGTCCCACCGCGACCCCGCCACGAGAAGCGGAGACGAGACGCCTGCCTCGACACAGGCTTCCGGCAGCCTGTCGAGCCCCCGGCGGACGATCACGACGCCATCCTCTACTTCAGCCGCTCGCGCGCGAACGCGACGAACTCCTGCGCGATGCGGGTCTCGGCCCGGCCGGTCGCGCGCGCAAGCTGGACGTCGCGGGCCGGCTCCAGCCCCTGGACGCGCACGAGCGCGAGAGCTCCGGAGGACAGGTCGCCTTCGATCGCGATGCGCGAGATGAACGTGGCGCCGAACCCGCCGAGCACCGCCGCCCGCGCCGACTCCTGCAACCCCAGCTCGAGCTTCACGTTGAGGTCGCGAGGCCGGACGCCGAGCTCGCGCAGCTCGTCGTCGATCATCTGCCGGATGCCGGCTCCCTCCTGCATCAGTACCAGCGGCTCCGACTTCAGCTCTTCGAGCGTCATGCTCTTGCCGGCGCGCTTGTGGCCGGCGGGAACGGCGAGCACGACCTCGTCGCGGTAGAAGGGCTCGAAGGAGACGCCGCGCTGACGTCCCCCGGCCCCCACCACTCCCAGCTCGAGCTCACGTCGCCCAACCTGCTCGACCACCGTGTGCGTGTCGGAGACGGTCAGCGCCACATGGACCAGCGGGTGAAGGCTCTGGAACTCGCCGAGCAGGACCGGCAGGACGCTGCCGCCCGGGCCGGTCGAGGCGCCGATCTCGAGCCGGCCCTTGAGCTCGCCCTCGGCCTCCTCGCCGAGATCGGCGAGCAGCTGCTGCTCGAGGGCGAGTAGGCGCTGGGCTCCGCGATACAGCCTCAGGCCGGCCTCGGTGGGCTCGACCCGGCGGCCGGAGCGGTCGAGGAGCCGCTGGCCGACGCGCTGTTCGAGCGACCGGATCTGCAGGCTGACAGCCGGCTGGGTGACCCCGAGCTGGTCGGCCGCCTGCGAAAAGCTCCGCCGCTCGACGACTGCGCAGAAGGCAACCAGCTGCTTCGTGTCCATAAGAACATCTTATTGCTGTCTTCTCGCGCGCACGGCGACGCCGCCGCGGATTTACGATCGGGCTCGTGCCTGACTCCACGCGGATCGAGGACACGCTCGTCCGCGGCTATCGCCAGCTTGCGCTCGAGACGCCGGAGCGGCCGCGTGACGTCGTCCTGCGGGTTCTCGACGTGATCCTCTCGTCGGTGTTCCTGCTCGTCTCGCTGCCGATCTCACTCGCGATCGCGGTGCTCGTGCTCGTCACGAGCGGGACGCCGATCCTCTACCGCGGCGAGCGCGTCGGCCGCGGCGCAAAGGTCTTCACGATGTACAAGTTCCGCACGCTGCGCCGCGGCGCCGAGAGGCGGCTCGGCCAGTATCTCGGCGAGGAGCTCGTGCAGCGCACACAGGCAGAGTTCACGCCGGTCGGCCATTGGCTCAAGGCGACACAGCTCGACGAGATCCCGCAGTTCGTCAACGTTCTGCGCGGAGACATGAGCCTCGTCGGGCCGCGGCCGATCCGTCCCGTCTTCTTCGAGGAGCTCGCGCACGAGCTGCCGTCGTACTGGCAGCGACTCGTCGTCCGCCCCGGCCTGACCGGCTTCGCCCAGGTGCGACGCGGCTACGAGACGCCGATGAGCGAGAAGCTCGCCCACGATCTCGAGTGGATCGCCGACCGTTCGGTGCGCCTCTACCTCCGCACGGTCGTCGCGACCGGCTGGCGCGTGCTCAAGCAGTCGATCGGAGGACTGACGGGACGCGGCGCCTAACCTACGCTCGTGTGCGGGATCTGCGGGATTGCGACGACGCGCGGCGCCGGCGGACGTCGAGGCGCTGCGGGCGATGAGCGATCTGCTCGTCCACCGCGGTCCTGACAGCGCCGGGGAGTACGTGGACGGCGGCGTCGCCCTCGCGGCGCGCCGCCTCTCGATCATCGATCTCGCGCACGGCGACCAGCCGATCGCGAACGAGGACGGAAGCTGCGTCGTCGTCCAGAACGGCGAGATCTACAACTACCCGGAGCTTCGCCGAGAGCTCGAGCGCGCCGGCCACGAGCTGCGAACGCACTGCGACACCGAGGCGCTCGTCCATCTCTACGAGGAGCACGGGCTCGGCTTCGCCGAACGGCTGCGCGGGATGTTCGCGGTCGCGATCTGGGACTCGCGGCGGCACCGCCTCGTCCTCGCGCGCGACCCGTACGGGATCAAACCGCTCTACTACCGGCACGCGGCCGACGAGCTGCGGTTCGCGTCCGAGCTGCGCGCCCTCCCGCGCGGCGAGATCGACCTCGACGCGCTCGAGGCGTTCCTCGCCTTCAACTCGATTCCGGCGCCGTACTCGATCTTCCGCGACGTCCGGAAGCTGCCGGCGGGGCACATCCTCGTCTGGGAAGACGGCGCGATCACGCTCGAGCGATACGCGCGGCCGGGCCCGGAAGCCGAGAGCGCGCTCCGCACGGGCGACGAGGCGGAGCTCGTCGAGGAGTTGCGCGCCCGGTTGCGCGACTCGGTGCGCGCGCACCTTCTCTCCGACGTGCCGGTCGGCGTCCTGCTCTCGGGCGGCGTCGACTCGGCGGTGCTCGCCGCGCTCGCGGCGCAGGAGACGCCCGAGCCGGTGCACACGTTCACGATCGGCTTCGAGGAGCGCAGCTTCGACGAGCGCGCCGATGCGCGACGGGTCGCGGAGCGGTACGGAACGGAACATCACGAGCTCCTCGTCCGACCCGAGCCGGAGCTCCTCCTAACCGCGCTCGCGGATGCGTTCGACGAGCCGTTCGCCGACTCGTCGGCTCTGCCGACCTACCTCGTCTCGCAGCTGGCGGCCGAGCACGTCAAGGTGGCGCTGTCGGGCGAGGGCGGGGACGAGCTCTTCGGCGGCTACTACACGTATCAGGCGGATCTCATGGCCGACCGGCTGGCGCCGCTCGCCCGAGCCGTGCGTCCGCTCGTCGAGGCGCTGCCGTCCTCCTCCCGCAAGGCGAGTCTCGACTACAAGGCGAAGCGATTCGTGCGCGCGGCGCACCTGCCGCCGCTCGAGCGGCATCACGGCTGGAAGGAGATCTTCTCGGCCGACGTGCGCGGCGAGCTCACCGGCCGCCGCGCTGCCTTCGATCCGGTCGACGTCTATCGCGCCCGGTACGCCGAGACCTCGGCGGCGCCGCAGCTGGCGCGTATGCAGGACGTGGACTTCGGCGTCTACCTCGTCGACGACCTGCTCGTGAAGACCGACCGCGCGTCGATGGCGCATTCTCTCGAGGCACGCGTCCCCTTCCTCGACCCAGTCGTGACGAATCTCGCCTTCGCGCTGCCCACGCGGCTCAAGGTGCGTGGCCTCACGAAGAAGGTGCTGCTGCGCAAGGCAGCCGAGCCGCTTCTGCCGAAGGAGGTCGTGCACGGGCGCAAGCGCGGCTTCTCGATCCCGGCCGCCGCCTGGCTGCGCGGCGAGCTCGAGCCGTTCGCGCGCGAGACCCTGTCGCCGAGCTCCCTCCAGCGTCAGGGCTTCTTCCAGCCCGAGCCGGTCGGCCGGCTGCTGGACGAGCACGTCGCGGGCCGCGAGGACTGGAGCCGCCAGCTGTGGGGGCTGCTCGCGTTCACGCTCTGGTACGAGCGCCACGTCGAGCAGGAGCCGCCTCGGCTCGAGTCGGCGCGGATGGAGGCTCTCGCGGCGTGAGCGATCTCCCGCCCTTCGAGCTCGGCTACCCGCGAACGGAGCTGCGCCGGCAGCTCGTCGACGCGGTGCTGCGCGGCGAGAAGACGGCCACAGCGGGACTGCTCGAGGCGTACGAGGCCGACGGCACGACGCCCGAGCCGGCGGGAACCCGCGCGGCGCTGCTCGACTACGACGACGATCCGGTCGCGGTGATCGAGGTGACGGAGGCGCGCATCGTCCCCGCCGAGGAGATCGACGAGCAGTTCGCGCGCGACGAGGGTGAGGGGTACGAGTCCGTCGAAGACTGGCGCAGCGCGCACGAGCGCTTCTTCGGCAGCCCGATCGAGGCGAAGACGCAGATCGTCGCGATCCGCTTCCGCCTGGTGGAGCGCCTCTGATGCGCGTCTGGATCGACATCACCGCCCCTGCGCACGTGCTCGTCTTCAAGCCGCTGATCGAGATCATGCGAGGGCGCGGCGACGAGGTGGAGATCACCGCGCGCGACTACGCGCAGACGTTGCAGCTGCTCGAGCTGCACGGGCTCGAGGCCGACGCGGTGATGGGACGCCACGCCGGCCGGTCGCGGCTGCAGAAGGCGCGGCAGATGACGAGCCGCCTCGGCGCGCTGCGGAAGTGGGCTCGCCCGCGCGAGTTCGACGTCGCGCTCGCTCACGGCTCGCACGAGTTGACCATCTCCGCCCGCAGGCTCGGGATCCCGAGCTCGACGACGTTCGACTACGAGTTCGCGACGCTCCAGCACCAGCTCGGCTGCCGCGCGGCGACGCGTGTCGTCGTTCCCGACGCGATCCCGCCGGAGCGGCTCAAGCCATACGGCGTGCGGCCGCCGAAGCTCGTCCAGTACCCGGGGTTGAAGGAGGAGTACTACCTCGCCGACTTCGAGCCCGACCGGTCGCTGCTCGACCGCTTCGGCGTCGACCCGGCGCGCGTGCTCGTCGTGCTGCGACCGCCGCCCGACGTGTCGCTCTACCACCGGCACTCGAACCCGCTCTTCCCGCAGACGCTCGAGCATCTGGGCCGGTCGGAGGACGTGCAGGCGTTCGTGCTGCCGCGAACCGTGGAGCAGCACGAGTACGTGAAGGGGCTCGCGCTGCCGTCGGTGATTCTCCCGGACGACGCCGTCGACGCGCAGAGCCTGATCGCGCTCGCCGACCTCGTCGTCTCGGCCGGCGGGACGATGAACCGCGAGGCGGCCGCGCTCGGCGTGCCCGTCTACACGACGTACGGCGGGAGGCTCGGCGGCGTCGACGAGGAGCTGATCCGCAGCGGACGGCTGAAGCCGCTCACCGACCCGCGTGCCCTCGAGCTGAAGAAGCGCGACCCGGCAGCGGCACCGCGCATCCGGCGCGAGCCGAGCGAGATGCTCCGGCTGCTGCTCTCGGCCCTCGACGCCTGACCGAATTTCCGACGGCCGATCAGGCGAGAGCATCACTCGCCCATGCCAGTTGTAGTTCGCGCACAGATGCGGCGCTGGTAAAGAAACTCGGCGTCCCGTAGCGTCGTATGGTCAGTGCTGGAGGAACTTGCGACCCTGTACCGGGAGCGTTTGGGTGATTTCACCCGCGTTGCGACCGCGATCGTGGGAGACGAAGAGGCGGGCCGGGACGCCGTCCAGGACGCGTTCGCTACGGCAGTCCGGAAGCGTCGCCGCTTCCGCGGAGACGGGAGCTTGGAGGCCTGGGTATGGCCGATAGTTGTCAACGCTGCGCGTGATGCGCGGCGTCGGCGGTCGCGGCATCGCCGGGACGTGCCGGAGCCGGCCGTGGCCCGGGCGGAGGAACTCGGACTGCCGCTTCACCGCCTGTCGGAGAGGCAGCGGGAGGTCGTGTTTCTCCACTACTACGCCGACCTCGACTACGCGGCGATCGCCGCAGCTCTCGGCATCAGCCAGGGGACAGTCGGCGCGACCCTTTCGGCCTCGCGGGAGGTACTGCGCGAGGCACTGACACAGGAGGCATGACGATGAGCGAGAACTACCTCGACGATCTGTTCGACCAGCTGGTGACGGTCGAGCCACGTCCGGCCTGGAACGACGTGCTTGCCCGCGCCCGACGCTCACGCCGGCGTTACGGCGCTCTGGTTGTCCTCGTCGCTCTCTTCGTCCTCGTCCCCGTCGCATGGGCCGTCGACGGCGCCTTTAACGCGCCTCCCCCGCCCCAAGTTCAGTCCGCGGCTGCCGCCTGGAACAGGCTCGTTCCGCAGGTGGTCGCCCACGCGGAGGCGAACGGGTGGCCGGACCCTGAGCAGTATGGGACGACGGCTGATCTCTCGAAACTGCACGGACTGGTACAGGTCCAGACACCGGACAGCCCGCTCGACGTCTGGGGCGCGCCGAGCAGCAACGGCGGCCTTTGCTATTTCTCGACGTATGAGGCCGACCTGGCACCCGGAAGCAGGAACGCTGGCGGTCCAGGCGGCTGCTCGCAGCCAGGCGGCCTGGCCAAGAATTACGCCGTCGAAATCGACAGCGGGCATCCCGACGTCTACCTGACCTCCGGATACACGGACAACGCTAGTGCCGCGAGCGCTCAGGTCACACTCAAGGTCGGCGCGGACGTTCTCTCGAAGACGGGGCCGGTAGTCGAGGGCCTGTACGTCATCGCCTTCCCTCGGGACCCGGCGACAACAGGGGCGTGGGACGACGCCAACATGGGTCTCGAAAAGGTGGTCACCTACGACACGAGCGGCAACGAGGTCGAGACTTGGCAGAACCCCTGGCAGATCCCTTGCCCGAAGCCGGCGGGTCAGGGTCCCTGCACACCGCGGACACCCTGATGACTCACGGTCGGAGGGCGATAGGTGTTCTCGGAGTCGCGGCCGCCGCTGTGCTTGCGGCGGCCGGCTCCGGAAACGCAGGTGGCGGCACGGGCGGCTCAGGGCTGTGGGTCTGCGGGCCACACCAGGCAGCTCATCTCACCGGCGCGATCGAGCAGAAGGTTCCCGTCCGGTACACGACAGGCTTGCGGCCAGCTTCCTCTGTACCGCCGCAAGCCTTCTACCGAGTCGATCTCAAGGGAAGCACGACTTGCGCTTTGAACATGGTCCCCGGTCAGCCCGCCTACTTCATTCCGGCGGCGGGCGAAGTCCGGGTCCTAGGAGCTGCAGACGACGCGTTCTGGGTCAAGCTCGCGCCGGGCGTAGCCACGAAACTCCGCAAGGCGGTCCGCAAGGTGAAGCCGTATCAAGCGCCCACGACGCTGACGTCGGTTAGCGTCAACGACCGATCTGCGGCGCACCCGTCCTCCTATCTCCGCCTCTACAGCATCGGCAGGCCGATCAAGACAGCGCCCAATGGGATCTACTGGCTGTACATCTCGCTGCTCGGCGCAAGCCCCGCGTCGCCGTGGACGGACGGAAGGAGCGCGCTCTGGGTCTCGCGCCGCGGCCACAACTACTTGAAGCGAGACGGTCAGATCGTGCGCATCCCAGCGTCAGTCGCGGCGCGCATCCGTCGCGCAGCGCCGATCCCCGAGTAGCTCGGGGTCACTCCGGAACAACTGGCCCAGGCAAGTGCGCTCTTACCTGAACCCGCGTTTGCGCCGTCCTAAGCAAAGCAATCGCTTGCCCCGGGCCACGGGCTCAGGCGGCGGCCTCGGCGAGCTGAGCCAGCAGCTCGGGGCCGTACCGTTCGAGCTTCGCCGGGCCGATTCCAGGCACGGCCTCGAGCTCGGCGAGAGTCCGCGGCTCGCGCGCGACGAGCTCCGCGAGCGTCCGGTCGTTGAAGACGACGTAGGCCGGCACCTCGTCCTCGCGGGCGCGCGCGAGCCGCCACTCCTTCAGCGCCTGCACGGCCGGCGTCTGCGGTAGAGCGGTCTTGGTCGACTTCGGAGCAGACGGAGCCGCCGCACGCACGCCGAGCTCGCCGAGGAACCGGCTCGGCTTGCCGTCCCACGTGACGAGCAGATGCTGCTTCGCGCGCGTCAGCCCCACGTAGAAGAGACGCCGCTCCTCCTCGACGTCGCCGCGGCGGATCGGCAGCTCGCCCTCCTCGACATGTGGCAGGAAGACGGCCTCCCACTCGAGCCCCTTCGCCCGGTGGAGCGTGAGGAGATGGACGCCGCGGCCCGCGCTGTCGCCGAAGCGCTCGTGCAGCGACTCGACGAACTCCTCGACCTCTCCGCCGAACTCCTCGGCGAGCCGCACGAGTCGTGCGAGGTCGGCCTGCCGCGTCTGCTCGCGCTCGCCGAGCTTGTCCGGAAGCTCGGTGAGAAGCCCTTGCTGCACTGCGAGCTCAAGTACCGCCTCGCCGGCCGGTCCGCGCCGGCCGCGCAGCGCCTTCAGCAGCTGCCGGGCCGCGTCGCGCGCGAGCAGCGACGCACCCTGGAACGGGATCCCCGCGTCGTGGAACGCCTCCTCGAACTCGGTCGTGCGCGCGTTCGTCCGCACGAGCACGGCCATCTGCTCGAGAGGAACCCCGCCCTCGTGCAGCCGCCGGACGTGCGCGACCACGTCGAGGCCGGGCCCGACGACCGGCTCAGGGCCGGCGTCGAGCGTCGCGGCGAGCGTCTTCGCCGAGCCGCCGAGCCGCGGCACGAGCCGGTTCGCGAGCTCCAGCAACTGCGGCGTCGAGCGGTAGTTCCGCTCGAGCTTGACCACGTGCGCGTGCGGAAAGCGTCGCGGCAGCGCGAGCAGCCAGCGCGCGCTCGCGCCCGTGAAGCCGTAGATCGCCTGGTAGTCGTCGCCGACTGCGCAAAGCTCGTCCCGCTCGCCGAGCAAGAGATCCAGCAGCGACTGCTGCAGCAGGTTGACGTCCTGGTACTCGTCGACGGTGAACGCGCGCCAGCGGTCGTGAACCGCCTCCCGCACCTGCTCGTCATCCTCGAGCAGGCGCACCGTTCTCTCGAGGAGGTCCTCGAAGTCGAGCATGTCCTCCGCCGCCTTCCGCCGCTCGTACTCGCGGAAGACCCGGCGCATGAGGTCGAGCGGAATCGGCGGCTCGTGGTCGCCGAGCTCGTCTCCGTACGTCTCGGGCGTGAGCCGCCGGTTCTTGGCCCACTCGATCTCGGTCGCGAGGTCACCGGCCGGCCGGAAGCGGTACGCGCCCGGCAGCCCGTTGCCGATGCGGCGCAGCAGGATCGCCTTCGAGGAGAGGATCCGTCCGGGATCGCCCTCGAAGTGGCGAAGCAGGGTGAGGGCCGCCGCGTGGAACGTCGACGCCCGCACGCCCTCGACGCCGAGCGCGCCGAGGCGCGAGCGCAGCTCGCCGGCCGCCTTGGCGGTGAACGTCACGGCCACGATCTGCTGCGGCGGGAACGCGCCGGTGGCGACCTGCCACGCGATCCGGCGCGTGATCGTCGTCGTCTTGCCCGTGCCGGCTCCGGCGAGGATGCACAGCGGTCCGCGCGTCGTCTCCGCCGCAGCCCGCTGCTCGGGATTCAGATCTCGGAGGATCCGCTCGGCGTCCAAGGCCGAGGACGCTAGCGTCGCGACCGGCCGACTACCGTGCCGGAAGGATCAGGGGTTCGTGTCGCGCGTCACGCGCGACTCGAGATCCAGCACGTAGCTGCCGGTGTCCGAGAGGCTCGGCGGTTGCAGGCGCTGAGGCTTGTCCACGACCTGGCGGAGCTTCCCGACCACTTCGAGCGTGTCTCCCTCGTCGGCGAGGCGCTCGAGCTCGCCGAGCTGCCCGGCGAGCCAGTCGGGATCGACCGGAGGCCGGCTCAGGCGCTTGATCTTGGGATGCGCCGTCTCGCCGACCGAGTCGTCGTCGCTCCAGAGCTCCTCGTGGATCTTCTCGCCGGGCCGAGAGCCGGTGAACGCGATCCGGACGTCCCGCGGGCCCGAGGTCGGGTCGTCGGGCAGGCGAGCGTCCTTGCCCGAGAGGCGGATCATGTTCTTCGCCAGGTCGACGATCCGCACGGGCTCGCCCATGTCGAGGACGAACACCTGGCCGCGGCCGCCGATCGCGCCGGCCTGCACCACGAGCGAGACCGCCTCGGGAATCGTCATGAAGTACCGCGTCATCTCGGGATGCGTCACCGTCACCGGCCCGCCGCGCTCGATCTGCTTGCGGAAGATCGGGATCACGCTGCCCGACGAGTTGAGGACGTTGCCGAAGCGCACAGCGACGAACCGAGTCGCCACGTCGCGCCGGTGGCCGAACGACTCGACGACCCACTCGCAGAGCGCCTTCGACTGTCCCATCACCGTCTTCGGGTTGACCGCTTTGTCGGTCGAGATGAAGACGAAGCGCTCGACCCCGAACTCGGCCGAGAGCTCGCAGAGGATGCGGGTGCCCACCACGTTGTTGCGCACCGACTCGAGCGGGTGCGTCTCGAGCATCGCGACGTGCTTGTACGCGGCCGCATGGAATACCACCGTCGGCTGGTACTTCTCGAAGACCTCGCGCCGCATCGCCTTCCGGTCCTTGACGTCGATGAGCTTCGGCAGCGCCGCGGTGAAGTCGCGCTCGGAGACGAGCTCGCGCTCGATCTCGAACAGCGGGCCCTCGGCGTTGTCGACGAGGATCAGCCGCGAAGGGCGGACGCGCGCGATCTGGCGGCAGAGCTCCGAGCCGATCGAGCCGCCGGCGCCCGTCACGAGCACGGTGTGCCCTTCGAGGTAGGCCGCGACCTCGTGGAAGTCGACCTCGACCTGCTCGCGGCCGAGCACGTCCTCCACCTGCACGGAACGGATCTGGCCGGCGAGATTGAGGTCTCCCGAGATGAGCTCGTAGAGCCCCGGCAGCGTCTTCACCCCGATCCGCAGCTCCTGGGCGGCCTCGAAGATCCGGCGGCGCACGTCGCCCGAGACGGTCGGCATCGCGATCAGCACCTCGTCGGGCCGGTGCTCGCGCAGGATGCGCGGCAGCTCGTCGATCGAGCCCAGCACGCGC
This sequence comes from uncultured Actinomycetes bacterium, assembly GCA_963794255.1. Lineage (GTDB taxonomy): Bacteria > Actinomycetota > Thermoleophilia > Gaiellales > Gaiellaceae > Palsa-739. The sequence continues at coordinate 192,320 of CAWCDC010000002.1, forward strand.
ACGCCCATGATCCGCGTCTGCCGCTTGCGCGGGTCGTCGTCGACGAACCCGATCGGCGTGTAGTCGATCATCCGCGAGCGCTGCATCTCCTGCACGATCAGGCGCCCCGCGTCGCCCGCGCCGACGACCACGACCTCCTTGCCACGGGCCATCATCGTCAGCCCGGGCCGCTCCATCACCGTGCGGGCGAGCAGGCGAGAACCCATGACCAACCCGAGCGTGAGGATCAGGTCGGTGAAGGCGATCGACCGCGGCAGGCGAAAACCGTGCACCGGCGCTGCGAGGTAGACGGTCAGGTCGGCGACGATGCATGCGACGAGGACGCCGCGAGCCGTCGCCCACATGTCCCGGACCGAGACGTACCGCCACCAGCGGTTGTAGAAGCCAAAGGCGATGAAGACGATGAGCTTGATGCCGACGACGAGCAGGAGCGTCCGGTCGAAGAGGTGCTGATAGCCCGGGTGGGCCGAAAGCCCGTTGTCGAAGCGGAGCTCGAATGCGAACCACCACGAAAACGCGACGATCACCGCGTCGACGAGCACCTGCCACAGCCGGTGCGGAGAGAGCAGGCTGCGCATCAGACGCGGGAGGGGACGGCCGAGCGAACGACCTCGACGACGCGTTCCTGCGCCTCGGCCGGAATCCCCGGCCAGAGCGGCAGCGAGAAGTTCTCGGCTCCGGCCTGCTCGGTCGCGGGCAGCGAGCCCGGCTCGTACCCGAGGAAGCGCAGCGACGGCTGCAGGTGGAGCGGCGTCGTGTAGTACGTGGCCGACGCGATTCCCGCCTCGGCGAGGGCCGTGCGGATCGTGTCGCGCTCGCGCGAGCGGCAGACGAAGAGGTGATAGACGTGGCCCGGCTCGTCCTGCGGAAGCTCCACGAGCTCCCCGAGGCCGAGCTCGGCGTAGCGGGCCGCAGCGGCGCGCCGCCCCTCGTTCCAGCCGTCGAGCTCCGGCAAGAAGATGCGCAGGAACGCGGCCTGCAGCTCGTCGAGGCGCGAGTTGTAGCCGACGAGGTCGAAGGCCGACTTGTCGCGCGAGCCGTGGAAGGAGAGGAGCTGGACGCGGTCCGCAAGCTCCTCGTCACTCGTCACGACGAGGCCTCCGTCGCCGAGACAGAAGAGGTTCTTCGTGGGATAGAAACTGAAGGTCGAGATCGTGCCGTGCTGCGCGACACCGGGTGCGCCGAAGGCTTGCGCCGCATCCTCGAGCACGGGAACGCCGAGATCCATGAGCGGCCGCACGTCCAGCAGGCGGCCGAAGAGATGGACCGGGATGATCGCCCGCGTCCGGTCGGTCAGCTTCGCGGCGGCGTCCTCGAGGTCGAGGTTGAGCGTGACGGGATCGACGTCCGCGAAGACAGGCGTCGCACCGCGCCGCGCAACCGACTCCGCGGTCGCGTAGAAGGTGAAGGCCGGGCAGATCACCTCGTCGCCCGGCCCGACGCCGAGCGCGTCGAGGGCGAGCACGAGCGCGTCGGTGCCGTTGGCCACGCCGATCGCACGCGTGACGCCGAGATAGGCGGCGGCCTCCTCCTGGAATGCCCAGTAGTGAGGGCCGCGGATGAAGCCCTTTCCGTCGAGCACCTCACGGAAAGCGGCCTCGAGCCGAGGGATCAGGGGCTCGTATTCGGCTCGGACGTCAACGAGTGGAATCGTCTGCACGCGGAGTCACTTTAGCCGTAGCCCGCCGACGGTAGACCAAAAGTCCCGCTATCAAGACGATTCCGGCCACGATCGCGTACTCCACGTACCGGAAGTCGTGCTCGAAGCTCTGGTAGCTCGCGCCGAGGCCGTAGCCGATGCCGACGAAGGCGAACGACCAGACGGCCGAGCCGATCAGCGCCAGGCCGAGGAACTGCGCGAACGGCATCTCGAACAAGCCGGCGGGAATCGCGACGAACGAGCGGACGACCGGCGTCATCGTCCCGATCAGCACGCCAGGCCGGTCATAGCGCCGGAACCACGCGTCGGCGCGGTCGAGCCTCTCGGGCGACACATGGAACCAGCGGCCGTGCCGCTCGAGCAGCTCGCGGCCTCCGTAGCGTCCGATCAGCCAGCCGACGACGCAGCCCAGGAGATAGCCGAGGGTCGCCGCGAGCGAGAGCGCGACGTAGGAGCCGGCCCCCGAGCCGACGTGGACGCCGAAGACCGAGACGCCGTCCGTACCCGCGAGCACGCCGGCCGCGACGGCGCCGGCTACGAGGGCGACGACCTCACTTCCGATCGGTAGGAGCGCGCCGAGCGCCAGCAGACCGAACACGGCATAGACCCCGTGCTGGGCGACTTGCGAGGTGAAGCTCGACGAGACACTCGCCAGGAGCATTCGGCGAGTCTATTTCCGCTTGTGAGCGCGGAATGAGAACGGCGCCACGAGCGAGCTCGTGCCGACCGGGCTCGTCGTCTGCACGGCCACCTGGTAGCGGCCGCTCGGGGCGCTGAGCCCGCCGCCGATTCGGCCGCGCCACGTCAGTCGCTCCGCTCCGGCCGCCAGCTTCCCCGAGCGGAGAGTGGCCACGGGCACGCCGGTGAGGCGCTCGACCTGCACGAGGACGGTCGCCGCACGCGTCACCTGGAAGGTCGCCGTCGCCGAGCCCGTGCCGGCGTGGACGGCGAGCGACGAAAGCGTGTTGTCGAGCGAGAACGTGCGCGTCGCGGTCGTCGCGATGCTGCGGTCGTCGGTCCCGGTGACGGTGAACGTCCACTTGCCCTCGGGTGCGAGAGAGCCTCCGTCGCTTCCGTTCCAGGTCAGGGTATGCACGCCCGGTGACTCCGCCTCGCTCGCAAGCGGGATCTGTGTGCTGTTGGGACCCGAGAGCGTCGCGACGACCTGCGAAGGACGGACGACGCGGTACGAGAGCGTCTCGGTGTCGCCGAAGCCGTCGCCGTTCGGGGAGAGCACCGGCGCCGACGGCTGCGCCGCGTAGATCCCGGTGTACGAGAGGACGAGCGCGTCCGACACCTTCGGCGTCGTACCGGTCGAGGGCCGCGTGAGAAGGTCGCCGTCGAAGGCGAGCCCGGCCGCCGAGCCCGCGCCGAGCCCGTAGGCGGTCACGGCACCGAGCCGCGAGAGCTCGACGGCGAGCTCGTAGCTCGACATGCCGATGCTGTAGGCGGGCTTCGTCCCCTCGACGCTGACGAGCAGGATGTTTCCGTTGGCGAGCTGGCCGATCCCGCCGCGCGCTTGCCGGCCGTTGAGCTGGCGGGCGTTGAACAGCTCGCCGGCCTGGAAGATCGGCTTGCCGTTCTTCACGAGCAGCGGCCCGCCGCCGATCGCGCTCGCGAGGCCGCTCCAGTCGGGTGAAAGCGAGAGCTGGACCTCGACCGGCTGCCCGACCGGGGCCTCCGCCTTGAGCTGGGCGGTGGAGACTGCGCCGCGGGCGACGAGCACCGCGCCGCCGCTCGGGATCGGTGTCGAGCCGGCCGTCGTGACCTGCGTCACCGTGCCGTCGAGCGGCTGGTCGAGATGCGCAGGCGGAAACGACCCGAGCACCGCCTCGACGACGGCTCCCGACTCTTTCGGTGTCGTCGCGCCGTATGCCGGTGTGAAGAGCGTGAACTTGCCGGTCGGCACGTTGAGCAGCAGCGGCCGGCGCTGGCCGTTTCCCTGCCAGATTCCGGCCGAGGAGACCTGACCCGCCGTGAGGACGCCGTCGGTGCCGATGCCGAGGCTCGAGCGCCCAACCGCCGGCGCGCTTTCGAGTACGCCGTTCTGCAACAGCATTCCGCTCGGTGCGCCGGTGCCGTTGTCGAAGTAGTCGCCGTCGATCGCCACGCTCGTCGCGCCCGCGGCGACCCGGGTGTCGAGGCTGGTGAGCGCCTCTCGCCCGGTCAGCGAGTTGTTCGAAAGGGCCGGGGCGAGCGAGTAGACCTTGCCGTCAGGCTTCGGAGCCGTCACGACGTCGAGCACGATCGGCCCGCGGGACGTGAAGTCGACCTCGCGCGAATACGTCACCCCAGGCATGAGCAGGGACGTCGAGACAGAGTCCTGACCGGACTGCCGCGAGGAGCCGATCGCCGCTGAGGCGACCGCTGCCGCGACGAGCGCCACCGGCACGGCGGCGAACACGATTCTGCGCAAGACCGGCACGACCCGGGACGCAGGGTAGCCTCGGGCCGTGCGCCTCGCACTGTTCTCGGATCAGCACGGCAACGACGTCGCGTTTCAAGCCGCGCTCGAGGATGTCGAGCGTCTCGGAGTCGACGAGGTCGTCTGCCTCGGCGACGTGGTGCAGGGCGGCACCCAGCCTGCGGAGACGCTCGACCGGCTTGCCAGGCTTGGCTGCGAGACCGTGCTGGGCAACGCGGACGCATTCCTGCTCGAGGTACCGACGGATTCCCAGGAGGAGGTCACCGAGCGGCAACTCGAGGTGCGCGACTGGACGCTTTCGCAACTGAGCCCCGCGCAGGTGGAGCAGATCCGCGCCTTCACGCCCGTCGTCCGGCGCCGGTTCGACGGCGTCGCTCTGCTCTTCTTCCACGGCTCGCCATCCTCGTACGAGGACGTCCTGCTGCCCGAGCTTGGCGGCGAGGCGCTCGAACCGTTCCTCGGCCACGACGCCGCGCTGCTGGCCGGCGGGCACACGCACCTGCAGTGGACGCGCCGGATCGGCGACGCCCTCTACGTCAATCCCGGCAGCGTCGGGCTCTCGTACGACCGCCACAGCGACCCGCCCGTCCTGCGCGCGCTCGCCGAGTGGGCGCTCGTCACGATCGAGAACGGAGCGGTCGCGGTGGAGTTCCGCCAGGTGCCATTTGCGGTCGAGGACGTCCAGGCCGCGGCGAGGCGGAGCGGCCGGCCGTACGCGGACGAATGGGCCGCGCAGTGGACCTGAAAGAGGTCGACGAAGGCTGGGACTTCAAGGTCCTGATCCTCGACGACGCGTGGGTCGTGCGGTGGCCGCGCCACGAGCTCGCCGTCGAGGAGATCCAGAAGGAGGTCGAGCTCCTGTCCGGGCTCGCGCCTCTCCTGCCTGTGGAGGTGCCCCGGTTCGAGTACGTCTCGCGGGAGCCGTGGCTCGTCGCCTACCGCCTCATTCGCGGCACGCCGCTGGTGGACGAGGACCCAGACGGCGTGCGCGCGTTCCTCGACGCTCTGCACGCGATCGACGTCGACTCGATTTCCGCGCCACGGCCCGACTGGGTCGCGACGTACCGGGAGCAGGGCGACGAGTTCCGCCGAGTCGTCCTCCCCTTGCTCGACGGCGAGGAACGCGCTGCCGGCGAAGCCCTCCTGCAGGAGGTCGAGGCGCTGACCGGGTTCGAGCCGGCGCTCACGCACTCGGACCTGGGCCCTTCGCATCTGCTCGTACAGGACGGCCGCCTGGCCGGCGTGATCGACTGGGGCGACGCACGAGTCGGCGACCCGGCCATCGACTACGCGTGGCTTCTGAACGGCCCGTTCCCCGACTGGGAGGTGGACGAGGAGCTACGCCGCCGGGCTCGGATCTACCACCGGCTCGGGCCGTGGTTCGAGGTGCACTACGGCGTCTTCACCGACCAGCCCGAGTGGGTGCGGTCGGGCCTCGCCGGAATCAGGTCCAGACTTTGACCGGCCGGTAGAGCGTGTCTCGCTGCACGGCCGTCTTGCCGAGCGAGCGGATCAGGTGGACGAGCTCGTCGGCGCTGGTGCGATGGGTGGTGCCGGCCGCCGAGACGACGTTCTCCTCGATCATCACCGAGCCGAGGTCGTCGGCGCCGAAGCCGAGCGCGACCTGCCCGATCTTCTTCCCCTGCGTCACCCAGGACGAGCCGATGTGCGGCATGTTGTCGAGGTAGATCCGCGAGACCGCCTGCGTGAGCAGGTAGTCGAACGAGGTCGGCCGGGACTCGGCCGGCACGAGCGAGACGAGCCGGTTGCCGTCGTCCTGGAACGTCCACGAGAAGAACGCCCGGAAGCCGCCTGTCTCGTCCTGCAGCTCGCGGATCCGCCGGAAATGCTCGACCCGTTCCTCGAGCGTCTCGACGTGGCCGTACATCATGGTCGCCGTCGTCGAGATCCCGAGCCGGTGCGCCTCGCGCATCACGCCGAGCCACTCCTTTGTGTTGACCTTCTTCGGCGCGATGATGTCGCGCACCCGGTCGACAAGGATCTCGGCGCCGCCGCCGGGGATCGAGTCGAGGCCTGCGTCGCGCAGCCGCGTCAGCGCCTCGGGAACCGTCAGCTTCGAGCGGCGCGCAGCGTGCACGACCTCCGACGGCGAGAGCGCGTGGAGGTGGATCGGGTAACGCGCCTTGATCGAGGAGAAGAGATCCTCGTAGTAGTCGACGCCGAGATCGGGGTGATGGCCGCCCTGCATGAGCAGGCCGGTGCCGCCGAGCGCGAGGGTCTCCTCGATCTTCTTGAAGATGACCGGCTTCGGCAGGAGATAGCCGTCCCGCTGGTCGCCGGGGCGGCGATAGAAGGCGCAGAAGTCGCAGTCGGTGACGCAGATGTTCGTGTAGTTGAGGTTGCGGTCGATGATGAACGTGACGCGCTCCGGGTCGTGCAGCCGGTTGCGGATCGTGTTGGCCGCGCGGCCGACCGCGACGAGGTCGCGCGAGCGGAGCAGCTCGACGGCGTCCTCGTCGGTGATTCGCTCGCCGGAGGTCGCGCGCTCGAGGATCTCGGCGACCGGAGTGCGTTCGGCGACACTCATGCGACGGCTGCGCCCGCGCCGGCGGTGGTCTGGACGAAGCGCAGCTCCGGGACGGTCTCGAGCAGGCCGGCGTCGCGGGCGAGCTCGAGGAACGTGTAGAGCCCGGCGCGCTCGCGCGGGCCGAACCGGTAGCGGAGCTTCTCGAAGTAGCGGGCGAGGAAGCCGGCCGGATAGCCGTAGCGCTCGGCGGCCTCATGGGCGAGCTGCTCCGGCTCGGCGCGCGCGAGCCGCACCGAGGAGACGAGTGCGTCCTCCAGCTCGGCGAGACCCTCGGCGAGCGGCTCCGGGCACGCCCAGACCGCGAACACCATCGGCAGCCCCGTCCGCTCGAGCCAGAGCCGGCCGAGGTCGTGATGCGGCGTGGGATCCTCGAACGCGGAACGGAGAGCCGCGTCGCCGATGAGGAGCTTCGCCTCGGCATCGCCGGCCTCGTAGGCGTCGAGCGGCGCCTGGTCGGCCTCCGGCAGCAGCACCTTGACGAGCGCCACCGAGGTCGCCGACTCGGGAGTCACCGCCACGCTGCGCACCTGCTCGAGCGGCTTGCGCGAGACGAGCTGGATCGAGTCGACCGCGCCCTCCGACGCGACACAGAGCCGCGGCAGCAGGCGCAGCGAGTCAGCGTGACGCGCGTACTCGATCGAGGAGATCGGAGCCGTGTCGAGCTCGCCCGCCACGAGCATCCGGTTCAGCTCGGTCGGGACGCCCTGCACTTCCTCGACCTCCGTGTCGACGCGGTAGAAGACGGGCGCCATGTTCACGTACGAGATGCGGCCGAGCTTCACCATGCTGCCGCTCCATCGCCGCGAGGGCAGCGTCCGGGAACGCGCACTTCGGGACGACTCTCGCGCCGCACGACGCTGACGACCTCGTCGCGCGGAGCACGAAGGACCTGATGGCGACCATCGATCGGAAGGTGCGGGTCGCACGACGAAGCGGTCGAGCACCTCGCGGTTACGGCAGAGCACGTCCGGGCCAGGCCGACCCACACGACGTCGGCAGCCCTCGAACGCCGTGAGGTCGCCCTGCGCGACCGCGTCCCGCACGCTCACCATCGGCGCAGCTCGTTGTAGAGGCTGTCGCGCTGCACGGGTGTGCGGCCGGCGTCGCGGACGAAGCGGATGAGCTCCGCCGCCTTCTGCTCGGTGCCCGCGCTCGCACCCGCCGCCTGGAAGATCTTCTCCCGCACGACCGTGCCCTGGACGTCGTCGGCGCCGAAGTGGAGCGCGACCTGGGCCAGCGGGAGGCCCATCATGATCCAGTAGGCCTTCACGTGCGGGACGTTGTCGAGCAGGAGACGCGAGACGGCGATCACCTTCAGGTCGTCTGCGCCCGTCGTGAAACGGAAGCCGCGCCGCTCGAAGACGGTGTTCTCCGGGTGGAAGGCAAGCGGGATGAAGGAGAGGAAGCCGTTCGTGGAGTCCTGCTGGTCGCGCAGGCGCAGCAGGTGGTCGACGCGCTCCTCGTAGGTCTCGACGTGGCCGTAAAGCATGGTGCACTGGGTCGTGATGCCGAGCTTGTGCGCGGTGTCGTGCACGTCGAACCACTCGTCCGGGTGCTCCTTGCCCGGCGCGATGAGCGTGCGCACGCGGTCGGCGAAGATCTCCGCGCCGCCGCCGGGCATCGAGTCGAGGCCCGCGTCCTTGAGCGTGCGCAAGACCTCCTCGTGCGAGCAGCCCTCGAGCCGCGAGATGTGGTGGATCTCGGAGGCCGTGTAGAACTTGAGGTGGACGTCCGGCAGCGCCTCCTTCAGCCGGCGCAGGAGGCCGGCGTAGTACTCGAGGTCGACGTGCGGGTTCTCGCCGTTCACGGTGTGGATCTCGGTGAAGTGATGAATCTCGTGCTGGGCGACCGCGTCCTCGACGAACTCGTCGGCCGTCAGCGTGAACGCGTCCTCCTGCTTGCGGGTCTTGGCGAAGGCGCAGAACTTGCACTTCACGCGGCAGACGTTCGTCTGGTACAGGTTGATGTTCTGGACGAAGTAGACCTCGTCGCCACCGCCGCGCTGCCGGCGCGCCAGGTCCGCGAGGTCGCCGAGCGCGAGCAGGTCGTCCGTCTCCATCAGCGCGACGCCGTCGTCGAAGTCGAGCCGCTCGCCCGCGAGCACCTTGTCCCGGATCGGAGCGAGCGTGTCGAGCGTGTCCAGAACCGCCATGCGGCCTACCTTTCCCGGTCGACGACTGCGTGCGTCAGGGCCTCGAGCTCGTCTCTGTGCAACTCTCCGTCGAGCCGTCCCCTGGCCTGCCTAGCGTAGTCGAGGGCCACCTCACGGGATTCGTCGAGGGCTCCCGTCGCAGCGACACGCAGGAGCGCTGCCGTCCATCGGTCCGCCCGCGAGCGCAGCCCGCACGACCGCATCGCGCTGCGCGGCGAGCAGGAGCGGAAGCGTCGGAGTGCCGTCGCGGAGGTCGGTGCCGGCGATCTTGCCCGTCTCGATCGTGGCGCCCGAGCAGTCGAGGACGTCGTCGGCGATCTGGAAGGCGACCCCGAGCGCCAGCCCGTATTCGCCGGAGCCGCCACCGAGCCGGCACGCCGCCTCGAAGAGCTTCCCCGTCTTGAGCGCGCACCGTTCGAGATACGCCTCGATGGTGGTGGCCGGGTCGCGCGTCTGCGTCCGCTGCAGCGCCTCGCCGCGCGCGAGACAGAGGGTCGCGTCGGCGAGGATGTCGACCGCCTGCGCATCTCCCGTCGCGCTCAACTCCGAGAAGGCGCGGGCGAAGAGGTAGTCGCCGGTCGCGCGCGCCGCAGCCGGCCCGTAGATCGACCAGGCGGCGGCCTTGCCGCGGCGAAAGTGGGCGCGGTCGATCAGGTCGTCGTGGACGAGCGTCGCCATGTGGACGAGCTCGACCGCAACGCCGGCCGCGAGCGACGGCTCCGTGCCGGGCGGCGCCGAGAGGAAGACGAGCGCGGGCCGCAACCGCTTGCCGCCCGCCGCCAGCGCCTCGTTGCCCACGGCCGCGACGAGCCCCGGATGCGTGGCGACCGTCCGCGCGAGCCGTTCCTCGAGCGCGTCCAGATAGTCGTCGAGCCCCGGCACCGCCCGGAGCTCTGCGAGCGACGCGGTCACGCCGGCACCTCCCCTACGTGGAGGGCGACGATGCCGCCGGCGAAGAGCCTGAACCGCACGGCCTCGAAGCCGCACGCGCCGAGCAGCTCCGCGAGCTCCTCGGGCGGGGGGAAGCGCCGCACGCTGGCGGGCAGGTACGTGTACGCGTCTCCGCCCGGGAGAACACGGCCGAGCAGCGGCACGATCCGGTCGAACCAGAGCCGGTAGAACGGCGCGAGCCACCCGCGCGGCGTCGTGATCTCCAGGATCCCGAGCCGGCCGCCGGGACGCAGCACGCGGCGCAGCTCCTTCAGCCCGGCTTCGAGATCCGACACGTTGCGCACGCCGAAGCCGACCACAGCCGAGTCGAAATGCGCGTCCTCGAACGGAAGCGCGAGCACGTCGCCCTGCACCCATTCGAGCTCCGGAGCCTTGCGGCGGGCGCGCTCGAGCATCCGCTCGGAGAAGTCGAGGCCGACCACATCCGCGGCGCGCGCCTTGCGCGCGGCGAGGGCGAGGTCGCCCGTGCCGCAGCACGCGTCGAGCACGTAGTCGCCCGGCCGCACCGCCTCGCGCACCGTCGCCTTGCGCCAGCGCTGGTCGAGGCCGAGGGTCATGACGCGGTTCATCGCGTCGTAGACCGGCGCGATGCGATCGAACATCCGCTGCACGCCTTCGGCCGGGAGGCTGCCGCTCTCCACCGTCATGGCTGGCCCCAGCGTGGCGTGAGCGCGTGGTCGAGCCCGAGCAGGTCGAGGGCGCGCGCGACGACGAAGTCCACGAGCTGGTCGACCGTCTCGGCGCCGTGGTAGAAGCCGGGCGCGAGGAAGAGGATCGTCGCTCCGGCCTCGCGCAGCGTCAGCATGTTGCGCAGGTGGATCGCCGAGAGCGGCGTCTCGCGCGGCATGAGCACGAGCCGGCGCTCCTCTTTCAGGGCAACCGATGCGGCTCGGTGTATGAGGTTTTGCATGGAGCCGGAAGACACAGTGCCGAGCGTGCCCATCGAGCACGGGCAGATCACGTAGGCGTCGACCTTGGCCGAACCGGAGGCGTACGGCGCGCTCCAGTCCTCGGCGTCGTAGATGCGCGCCGCTCCGTGCGCGTGCTCGAGCAGCCGCGCGAGTGTCTCGTCGCGCGGGAGATTCGGGTCGCCGAACAACTCGGTTCCCAACACCTCGATCCCGGCGCGCGACGCACAGACGCCGATCTCGCAGTCGGCAGCGGCGAGCGCTTCGAGCAGCCGCGCCGCGTACGGCGCTCCCGAAGCGCCTGTGATCCCGAGGAACACGTGCATTCCCGGGAATTCTCGCTGTTACTGCTTGCCCTTGGAAGCTTCGAGGAAGATCGCGAGCTGGCGCAGGCGTTCCTGGCCCAGCGAGGAGAAGGAGGGCATCGGCGACCCGGGAGTGACCGACGACGGGTCGTTCAGGTGCTTGATCTGCGTGGCGATGCCGAGGTGCCGGTTCGCGATCGCGGTCAGGTCGGGCGCCCCCAGCAGGGATCCTCCTACCCCGTCATACGTGTGGCACGCCGTACAGCCCGCCCTGGCGAAGAGGTTGACGCCCGGTACGGCCTTCTTCGGCAGCTGCTCGTCCTGGATCCACTTCGGGATGTTCTGGACGACCTCGGAGGCGAGCGCCTCGTTGGCCGTCGCACCTTTCCACGTCAGCACGCCCATCGAGACGATCGTGAGGACGGCGGCGACCATCGCAACGGGGCGAGCCGACGGCCTGCGCACGCGGCGGCGATCCATGAACGGCAGCATCAGCAGCAGGATCAGCGCGATCGTCGGCACGCCGATCGTGCCGAGGAAGACGGACTCCGGCCACTTGAAGATCCGGAGGAGGTAGAAGAGGAAGTAGAAGTACCAGTCGGGCCGCGGCACGAAGCTCGTCGTGCCCGGGTTCGCGGGAGCGTCGATCTCGGGACCGAGAATCCCCGGATGCGTCGGATCGTGACCCGGCGCCCAGGCCGACCATTTCCAGATCACCGCGAGCCCGATGATCGTGCACACGACGACGAGGCTCATGATCGTGTCGTGGAACATCGCGTACGGGTAGAAGGGCTTCCCGCGCGCCTTGACGTCCGCCTTGTAGCGCGCGAATCCGGCGCGGTTCTCCTCGGCGCGCGACGGCTTCTCCTTCGGGATCGCGGCCACTAGTGGTCGCTCCGAGGGGCTCGGTGCTGCTCGGGCGTGCGAAAACCGAGCAGCGCAAGGACGCAGGGAGTCTCGATAGCGGTAGCTATCGGGGCGACCGAGGACGCCGCGATGCGACGCGTTTGCAGCCGCCCGAGCGGTGCCGAGTTCCTCGGGGCGGCCACTCTAGTCGCTGCCTCCCGGCTCAGCCTGCATGGCCTGCGCACCGGCCGCGCGCGGCGCCGGCCGCGTGAGGCCCGACCGCAGCCGCTCGGGCTCGGCCTCCTCGGGCTCCCCGCCCGCCTGGTCCTCGGACCACGGCGGCGAGGTGACGCCGAGGCGGATCACGAGGTAGAGGTGCAGCGTGATCAGGGCGATGATCCCGCCCGGAATCACGAGCATGTGCAGCGAGTAGAAGCGCGTCAACGTCGCGCCGCTGATCTCCTGGCCGCCACGTAAGAACTGGGCTAACCACGGTCCTAAGAAGGGCGCCGTCCCGTTGAGGTTGATGCCCACGACCGTCGCCCAGTACGCGGTCTGGTCCCACGGCAGGAGGTAGCCGGTGAAGCCCTCCATCATCCCCATCACGAGGATGAGGACGCCGACGATCCAGTTCAGCTCGCGCGGGTACTTGTACGCGCCGAACAGGAAGACGCGGCCCATGTGCAGGAACATGAGGATGATGAAGACGCTCGCTCCCCAGCGGTGCATGCCGCGGACGAGCCAGCCCAGCGTCAGGTGGTCGGTGATGTTGACGATCGACTCCCAGGCGACCGGCTGGCCGGTGTGGGGGTCGATGTCCGCCGAGGGCACGTAGTACATCGCGAGGATCACGCCGGTGATCGCCTGCACGAGGAACGCGGTCAGCGCGGCCGACCCGAGCGTCTGCATCCAATTGATGTCCGACGGAACCTTGCGGAAGAGGAAGTACTTGACGCCGCCGACGAGTCCCGACCGCTCCTCGAGCCAGTCGAACGGGTAGACGACGATCTCCTCCATCTTCTGGCGGCGCAGCTCGCTCTTCGAGGGCTTGCGCTTGTAGGTCGTGGCCATCAGTTGTGCGGCGGCTGGAGGGGATAGAACCACTGCTCCGGCCCGTCGACGTGGTTACCGGGCCCGGCCTGCTTGTACTTGTAGATCTTGGCCTGGGCGCCGGTCCCGACGACTTCCGAGACGGAGTACGTGCCGAGCAGGACGAGCCGGCCGTGGTTGATCTCGAACGCGTAGCGATCGAGCGCACGTACCGCCGGGCCGGCCGTGCGGTTGCCTTCGGTGTCGAACTGGCTGCCGTGGCACGGGCACCCGTAGCCGGCCGGGACGACCGGCACGAACTCCGTGGGGCCGGTCAGCGTGTGCTCCTTGATCGTCCGCTTGCCCGTGAACTTGAACCCGCTCGGCCCGTTCGCCTGCGTGGGGCAGCCGAGATGCGTGCAGCGGTTGGAGATGATCGAGAAGCTCGGCTCGCCGTTCGCCGCGGGTCCGTTGTTGCGGAGGAACGCCGCCCGCTTCGAGACCTCGCCCTCGGTCGGATCGACGATGAAGGTGGCGACGTACCACGTGTTGAGCTCGAATCTCTCGATGGGGCCGAGGTCGACCTTGTGCAGGTCCTGGCCGAGGAAGCCCGGGAGCACGGCGAAGCCCGCAACCGGGATCGTGATCAGGCCGCCGATCGCCGCGCCGAGGCCGAGCGTCGCGCCTTCGAGGAAAACGCTGCGCGTGACCTGGGTCTCGGGCACCTCGGCGATGGTGACCTGGTGCGGATCGTCCTCCTCCAGCTCGCGCCGCTCCGGCTCCACGACGACGCTCTCCTGACGCAGCTCGGCGGTCGCGTCGCGCGCCCAGAGGAACCCGAAGACGATGGCGATGACCGCCCCGATCGTCGAGATCAGCAGCGGATCGATCACGAGCCCGACCAGGACTACGACGATGCCGATCGCGAAGCCGATCGGCCACAGCGTCGGCGGCGGGAGGTGCGCCTCCTCGTGGGCCGATTCGTGTTCGGTGTCGGGACTCGGCTGTTCCGGCTCCACCGATCGAAGTCTTACCGCAAACGCCTACCGAGCGGAGCGGGAACTAACCGATTCCGTAGTCGTTCCAGCGGCGCGTGACGAGCTCCTTGATCTCGGCGCTCATCTCGATCTCGTCGGGCCACGGCCGCGCGCCCTCCTCCGGCCACTTCGCGGTCGCGTCGATGCCCAGCTTGCCGCCGAAGAACTGCCGCTCGGGCGCATGGTCGAGATGGTCGAGCGGGCCTTCCGAGAGGATCACGTCGCGCTTCGGGTCGACGTTGGCGCCCGCATAGAAGAGCACCTGCTCGTAGTCGTGCACGTCGACCGAGGCGTCGACCACGACGATGCACTTGGTCAGGCTCATCATCCCGAGCCCCCACAGCGCGTGCATCACCTTTGCCGCATGGCCGGGGAACTGCTTGCGGATCGAGACCAGGCAGCAGTTGTGGAAGGCGCCGGCGACCGGCAGGTCGTAGTCGACGACCTCCGGCAGGGTCGTGCGCACCGCGGGCAGGAAGATCCGCTCGGTCGCCTTGCCGAGCCAGGCGTCCTCCTGCGGCGGCTTGCCCACGACGATCGAGGGATAGATCGCGTCGCGCCGCATGGTCAGGGCGGTGACGTGGAAGACCGGGAACGGCTCGGCGGCCGTGTAGTAGCCGGTGTGATCGCCGAACGGCCCCTCCTCGCCGACCTCGTCCTTGTCGATGTAGCCCTCGAGCACGATCTCGGCGCGGGCAGGCACCTCGACTCCGACGCTGACCCCCTTCACGAGCTCGACCGACGCGCCGCGGAGGAAGCCCGCGATCATGAACTCGTCGATGTGCTTGGGCAGCGGCGCGCTCGCCGAGTACGCCGTGATCGGGTCGAGCCCGAGGGCGACGGCCACCTCGATGCGGCCGTCGGTCGCGAGGTAGTCGGCGCGGCCGTCCTTGTGGATCTGCCAGTGCATGAAGGTCGTGTTCTTGTCGACGACCTGCATCCGGTACATGCCGACGTTGCGGCCGCCGCTCTGGGGGTCGTGTGTGATCACCGCGGGGAGCGTGATGAACGGAGCCGGGTCGCCCGGCCAGCAGCGCTGGATCGGGAGGAGGCCGAGATCGACGTCGTCGCCGCGCAGGACGATCTCCTGGCACGCGCCTTTGCCGACAGTCTTGGGGCGGGCATCCGCAATCGACTTGAGCTTCTGCAGGCCTCGGATCTTCTCCATCACCCCCTGCGGCGGCTGCATCTCGAGCACGTCGGCGACGCGCTTGCCCACGTCGTCGAGGCGCTCGACGCCGAAGGCGAGGCACATGCGCCGCTCGGTGCCGAACTGGTTGATCAGGAGCGGATGCTCGGAGCCCTTCAGCTTCTCGAACAGCAGCGCCGGCCCGCCCGCCTTGACGGTGCGGTCGACGATCTCCGTGATCTCGAGATCGGGATCGACCTCGGCGGAGACGCGCACGAGCTCGCCCTCGCGCTCGAGCAGCGCGATCCAGTCGCGAAGGTCTTTCACCGGCACCGCGCGAGTGTACGGACGGGGCTAGTACGAGCGGCGGCGTCCCAGACCTCCGGCGATACCCATCCACCCCCGTCGCCGCAGCAGCCGAGCCTCGCGGATCAGCGACTCGCTCGGTTTTGAGCGCGCATCTCGCTTCGCAAACGCGCTGCAAGAGCGGCGTGACGTGCGGCATGCTCCGCCGCGACCTCCTGTCGACGCGCCGCCTCTGCCGAGAAACGGGCGGCGCGACGTTCTGTTCCGCGATTGCCCGATCGACCGGCCGCCGTGCTCGAGGGAGGGCCGACGGGCGAACCATTTGGCCCGTACGAGAACAAACCGAAGACAACTCCCGCCGCTGCAGCCGAAAGCGTCAACAACACAGTCGCCACGAGCAAACGGCGCCGTCGCGCGCGCCGCCTGGCCTCCGCGATCAGCGGGTCGCCTTCGAGAGGCCGAGCCGGGTCGCGTGGCGACATCACGCTAATCGTATTAGCACCAGCTTACTGCGTCAAGAGCGGTGCGAACAGCGCCTCGGCGCGGCCTAGCTCTCGCGGCTGCGGCGCCGCTGCTTCGCGACCCAGTGGCTCAGCTCACCAAGCGCGATCACGCAGACGAAGACGCCGCCCGTGCCCAGCATCACCAGCACGACCTTCCGTCCCTGCTGGGCCGCCGTCTCGACGGCCAGAAGCGAGTGGAAGAGTGCGGCGAGCACGGCGAGAATCTAGCTCACTCGCAGCTCGGAGTGCGCCACGAGCGCTGCGTCGACCGCCTCGTTTCCGGCCGCCGCTCGGGCGGCTGCTTCGAGCGGCGCCGCATCGGCGTGCAGGCGGAGCGCCGTCCGCGCCTCGTCGAGCGCGCCTCGTCCAAGCAGGGCCGCAGTCGCAGCCCAGAGCGGTCCGTCGCCTTCCGTCTCCTCTGCCCGGACCTGGCTGCAAAGCGAGATGAGCTCGGCGAGGTCGGCGACGGCCGCAACGTCGTCGAGCGCGGAGATCCGCGCGACCCCGTGCGCGTAGAGGTAGTCGCCGAGCAGAAGCGCGGTGTCGTCGTCGGGCGGCGCAAACAGGCGGGGCCGGCCGTAGTGCACGAGGTAGCCCTCGTAGATCGTCTCCAGCCCCAGCGCGTAGCGGGCTTCCCCGAGCGCCGAGAAGACGGGGCTGCGGCCCTGCTCGGCTTCGGGCAGCAGGCAGTCGGCCCAGAGGACGCTCTCGGTCGTCGCGCCGACGGCCATGGTCTCCCAGACGTCAGCGAGCAAAGCTCTCCACGGCGGCGACGGTGCGCTCGATCTCTTCCCCGCCGTGCATGGTCGAGGGGAAGAGCGCCTCGAACTGCGAGGGCGGGACGTAGATGTCCTGCTCGAGGAGGTGACGGAAGAGCGCGCCGTAGCGCTCGGTGTCGCAGCGCTGCGCGTCCTCGAAGTTTCGTACCGGCTCGTTCGTCTGGAAGAGCGTGAGCAGCGCGCCGACCCGCTGCACCCGGCCGAACGGGGCCAGACCTTCCTCGAGAACCGCCGCGTGCCGCTCGAGCTCGTCGTAGACGGCGGGGTCGCGCAGACGCCGCAGCACCGCGAGGCCTGCTGCGGTGGCGAGCGGGTTCCCGGCGAGCGTGCCCGCCTGGTAGACGGGGCCGGCCGGCGCGAGCAGATCCATGATCTCGGCCCGGCCGCCGAAGGCGGCGAGCGGCAACCCGCCGCCGACGATCTTGCCCAACACGGTGAGATCCGGGAGGACGCCGTAGAGCTCCTGCGCGCCGCCGCGCGAGACGCGGAAGCCGGTGATGACCTCGTCGAAGACGAGCAGCACGCCCGAGACGTCGCAGAGCCGGCGCAGCGTCTCGAGGTAGCCCGGGTCCGGCGGAACCACGCCCATGTTCGCCGCGACGGGCTCGACGATGATCGCCGCGAGCCCCTCGCCGTACTCGAGGACGGCCTCGGCAGCGGCGTCGGTGTCGTTGTAGGGGATCACGATCGTGTCCGCGGCTGCTCCCGTCGGCACGCCGGGAGACGCGGGGATCCCGAGCGTCGCCAGGCCGGAGCCGGCGCTCGCGAGCAGCGCGTCGGCGTGGCCGTGGTAGCCGCCGGCGGTCTTGAGGATCCGGTCGCGCTTCGTGAACGCGCGCGCGAGCCGCAGCGCGCTCATCCCCGCCTCGGTGCCCGACGAGACCAGCCGCACCTTCTCGACCGACGGCACCGCGTCGACGATCTCCGCGGCGAGCTCGACCTCGGCCTCCGTCGCGGCGCCGAAGCTCGTGCCGCGCAGCGCGGCGTCGCGCACGGCCTCCACCGTCTGCGGATCGGCGTGCCCGAAGACGAGCGGCCCCCAGGACATCACCCAGTCGAGCAAGCGGCGGCCGTCGGCCGTCTCGACGTACGCGCCGGAGCCGCTCTCGACGAACACCGGTTCGTCGAGGCCAACCGCGCGCATCGCGCGCACGGGCGAGTTCACGCCGCCGGGGATCAGCTCGAGCGCACGGCGATAGAGAGCCGAACGCTCGCTCAGAGCCACGCGGCGAGATCCTTCGTCCAGTAGCTGAGGATCAGGTCGGCGCCGGCGCGCTTGATCGCGGTGAGCGACTCGAGCGCCGCGGCTCTCTCGTCGAGCCAACCGGCCCGGGCGGCCGCCTTGATCATCGCGTACTCGCCCGACACGTTGTACGCCGCGAGCGGCGCCTGGAACGCGTCGCGCGCCGCGCGAATCACGTCGAGATACGGCAGCGCCGGCTTGATCATGATCGCGTCGGCTCCCTCGGCGAGATCCATTTTGCACTCGCGCACGGCCTCGCGGACGTTGGCCGGATCCATCTGGTAGCCGCGCCTGTCGCCGAACGAAGGCGCCGAGTCGGCCGCCTCGCGGAAGGGGCCGTAGAACGCCGAGGCGTACTTCGCCGAGTAGGCGAGGATCGGCGTGGTCTCGAAGCCGTGGTCGTCGAGCGACTCGCGGATCGCGCCGACGCGGCCGTCCATCATGTCGCTCGGCGCGACGACGTCGGCCCCCGCCTCGACATGGCTGACCGCGGTGCGCGCGAGCAGCTCGAGACTCCGGTCGTTGTCGACCTGGCCGTCGACGACGACACCGCAGTGGCCGTGCGAGGTGTACTCGCAGAGACAGACGTCGGTGAGCAGGACGAGCTCCGGGAAGCGCGGCCGCAGCGCGCGCAGCGCGAGCTGGACGATGCCGTCCTCCTCCCAGGCGCCGGTCGCCTCCTCGTCCTTGATCTCGGGGACGCCGAAGAGGATCAGCGCACGCACGCCGGACGCGGCCAGCGACTCGGCCTCGTGCAGCAGGCCGGTGATGTCGAAGCGCGCCATCCCGGGCAGCGCCTCGTTCGCGAGCGGCTCGGGCGCGACAAAGAGCGGCATCACGAACTGGTCGAGCGAGAGCTGCGTCTCGCGCACGAGCCCGCGCAGCGAAGCCGTACGGCGAAAACGCCGGAGCCTCGTGACCGGAAACGAGCTCACGCTGGGATGGTACGCGGCTCGCGGCCTGGAACCTCTAACAGAACGAGCACGAGCCGCCGGAACGCGCCCCGTCAGCGCGTGGGTCATTCAGTTAGAGATTCTCAGGTCGCGCTCGCCGGCGGCGTCTCCGGCACGGGCGTGTGCTCGCCGGTCAGCTCGATACCGACCTCGGTCAGCGGCTGGGGCTCACCGGCCGTCCACCTCTGGAACCTGATCCGCTCGGAGAAGAACTCCCACGCGGCGCGCAGGGCCGCGAGCAGCGGCAGCGCGACGAGGATCCCCGGGAAGCCGTAGATCTCGCCGCCGGCCAAGAGGCCGAAGATCACGAGTAGCGGGTGGAGGCGCAGCGTGTGCCCCATCACCCGTCGGCACGATCACGTGACCCTCGAGCTGCTGGATGCCGAGGAAGAGGAGCGCAACCCAGACGGCCGAGATCGGATGCTGAACGAGCGCGTACAGCACCGGCGGGATCGCGCCGAGCCAGGGCCCGACGTACGGAATGAGCTCCGTGAACGCAGCCCAGGCGCCGAACGCGGCCGCGTACTTCTGCCCGTTGGGCATCAGCCCGACCATCCCGAAAATCCACAATCCGACGCCGACGCTCAGGCCGATGATCAGCGAGAGCAGGAACTGGCCCTTGACGTAGCTCGCGACCGCCGACTCCATCCGCACGATCAACCCACCGCGCCCTCGCGGTGGGAAGCGCCGGTCGACGGCGTCCGTCAACCGCTGCATGTCGAGCAGCATGTAGATCGAGACGACCACGACCAGCAGGGCGTCGAAGAGGAGCGTGACGACGGCGACCCCGGCTCCCTCGGCCCAGCGGAGCGCCCTGGTGGTGTAGTTCTGGACGTCGTTCGTCCCGACCTGGTCGAGGAACTTCCGGCCCTGGTGCTCGACGTGGACGCTGCTGAGATGGTGCCGGTCGAGCCAGCCCTGGAAACGCGCCAGATCCTGCTCGGCACCCGTCTGGGGCGGGTGTCCGGAATCGGCCGTAAAGTAGTTGTCCACCCGGTGGGAGGCGCTGCGCGTCTGCTGCACCACCACCGTGGCGAGAGCGAGGATCGCCAGTGCGACAACGGCTGCGAACGCGAGATAGACGAACGCAACGGCCGGCCCGCGCGGGATTCGCGCCCGACCCAGCCCTCGAACGAGCGGATTGAGCAGCAGGGCGATGAGCAGCGCCACGAGGAAGAGGAAGAGCACGTGACGCACCGCACCGGCCACCGCCCAGATCAGCAGCAGCGTCAATGGCAGCAGCACGAGCTGCGCCCAGCGCGGGACCTCGATCGTGATGGGCGCGGGCGGCGGCATGGGGTCGGGCATGCGCTCGATGGTAACGCCGGGATCCGTCAGATCCAGGGCAATTTGGCCCTCGACCGGTTGGAGGATCCGCCGCAGTTCGATAAGGTGCCGCGCGACATGCCGTCCTCGCGCCCCAAAGGGAGGCGGCGGGTCGATCGCCATCGCGCGCGCACTGCGCGCCGGGCGCGCCGGGTCGCCCTCCTCATCCTGCTTTCCGCAGTCTTCCTCGTCGCGCTCGGTCTCACCGCGTTCGGCGGCACGACGAAGACGAAACGCGTCTCGGCCATCATCCCCGGCCCGAGCCAGGCGACAACGGCGCAGACGCGGCCGGCCACCGAGATCGTGGCGCAACGCGGCACTCTCAGCCTGCAGCTCCCGATCTCACAGAGCCGCCTGACCGCTATCGGCTACCACACGGCCGGAGACGGCGCCCTCTCTCTCGACCCGGTCGGCCACCAGGCGAACGAAGGGGTCGTGCAGCGGGTCGTGCACGGCATCTTCGGCGGCGGCGACGCCTCGCCGAAGTGGTACCAGCTCGCGGGCGGCGGCACGTCCGCGCTCGACGTCGGGGCGCCGATCGGCAGTGACGTCTATTCGCCGGTGGACGGGTCAGTCGTCGCAATCCGCCCCTTCGTCGTCGAGGGCAAGAAGTACGGCTCCGAAATCGACATCCAGCCGCAGACGACTCCTTCGCTCGTCGTTGCGGTGACGCAGCTCGTCGCCGACCCGGCACTCACGGTCGGCACCTCGGTCGTGAGCGGCGCCACCAAGCTCGGCCGGGTCGCCGACCTCGCTGCGATCGAGCGACAGGCCCTCGCGCGCTATACGAACGACGCCGGGAACCACGTGACCCTCGAGGTTCGCGCGGCGCCGGTGCAGGCGACCGGCTAGACCGGGCACACCCTTTGAAGATCCTCTTTCTCGCGGACGTCTTCGGCGTCCCGGGCCGCAGAGCCGTGGAGGAGCACCTCTCAGGCCTCCGCGAGCGCTACGACGCCGACCTCGCGATCGTCAACGGAGAGAACGCCGCCGACGGGGCCGGCATCACCGGCAAGCTCGCCGACAAGCTGCTCGCCGCCGGCGCCGACGTCGTCACTCTCGGCAACCACACCTACCGGCGCGGCGGCATCGCCGCCTACCTCGCGGCCAGCGAGCGCGTGATCCGGCCCGCGAACTCCGGAGCCGAAGCGCCCGGACACGGGATGGCGGTCGTCGAGACGCGCAACGGCGTCGCCGTCGCCGTGGTCAACCTGTTGGGCCAGCTCTTCCTGCCGACCCCGGTCTCGCCGTGGGAGATGGTCGACGCGCTCGTCGACGAAGCACGCGCCGCGGCGCCGGTTGTATTCGTCGACTTCCATGCCGAAGCGACGAGCGAGAAGGTCGCGCTCGCGACCTGGCTCGACGGCCGGGTCACCGCGGTGATCGGCACGCACACGCACATCCAGACGAACGACGCGCGAGTGCTCCCCGGTGGGACCGCGGCGCTTACCGACGCGGGAATGACCGGCCCGCACGACTCGGTGATCGGCGTCCGCTCGGAGCTCGCGATCGCCCGGATGCGCGGCCCGCTACCGATCCGGTTCGAGCCGGCCGAAGGCGACGTGCGGCTGGAGGGCGCTCTCGTCACGTGCACCGACGCGGGACGCGCCGAGGCGATCGAGCTCGTCCGCGTTCCCGCGTAGCTCTGAAGCGGGCGGCCTCACTGTTCCTGGGTGGTGCAGCCCGGCGCGTGGTACGTCACCGACCGCGACGGCGACCACTGCACGAAGCCGATCGCCTTGCTCTTCTTGCCGCGTGCGCTCGGTTGCGTCCGGATCGCGATCGTCGCGCTCACCGGCTTTCCCGAGGCGTTCAGCAGGAGGACGAAGTGCAACAGCACACGCGGCGATGCGGCGCAAAAGACCGTCGGCCAGCGGATGTCGCCCGCGTGAACCGCGCCCGCCGACGTCAGGCCGCGATGCGTCAGCGCGACCTGCTTCTTCGCGGGCCGGCAGGCGCCGTTCAGTCCGTATCGCGGCTGCTGGTTGCTCAATCCCAGCAGGCCGGTGGCAGAGTTCGGGTCACCCGTCGAGATGGTCACGTTCGCGGTCCCGATCGTGGGATTGCTGGCGAAAGCCGAGATCTGCAAGGCCCCCAGGGTCGTGGCGCACGAGACGGTCCGTCGCAGCTGCGTCTCGACCCGATTGCCTGCGGCCAGGCCGAGGGACGCCCCGTACAAGACGACAGCGAGAGCCACCGCTCCCGCAAGACCGAGCGTCTTCATCGGGTACGACGCTAGCGCCCGTCTGCTGCTATTGCAACGGAACCGGGACTTCCCGATCGCCGTACGTCCCCTCGGCCGGCACGGTGGTCGGTTCCTCGCGCGGTTGCGTGACCAGGTGCCGCAGCGGCACCGCCGGCGCGAGCAGCGCGATCGCGGCGAAGGGATAGAGCCACGGGATGTACGTGTAGAGCCAGTACGTCAGGACGAGCTCGAAGCCGGCAAGGAGCGCGGCGGTGAGTGCGGCGAGCTGCAGCGGCGACTTGCGGCGCGGGAAGAAGGCGGCCGCGACCGCCCCGACGAGGAGCAGGCCCTGCAGGACGCGCTGCACGAGGTGGAGGTCCGGCAGCCCGCGCGCGTGGTACTGGCCCCAGTCCCAGAGCGACCACGGCGCCGCGCGTCCGACCTGGAACCCGACGGTCCGCGTCCAGAAGACGTGCGCCTCGTGGAACGCGTTCGGCTCGAGCAGCAGGACCGAGAACGCCGCGAGCGTCGCCACGGCAAAGCCCCAGGCGAACCCCGCGCTGGGCTTCCGCCCGGGATAGGTCAGCCACAGCGGCGCGATGAGCAGCGAGGCGAACTTCGTCCACCCGGACAGCGCCGCGAAGATGCCTCGCGCAACCGGTCTCGAGACGAGCCAGAACCCCCAGACGAGGAAGCACGGCATGATCGTGTCGTTCGTGTTCGAGTTCGAGACGTACTGGGTGAACGGGTACGCCGCCCAGGCGAACGCGAGCACGGCGCCGAGCCGCTGGCCGCCGAAGCGGAGCCCGACGAGGTAGAGGCCGAGCAGCGTCAGCAGGTCGAACGCGATCGCCGTGAAGTGCGAGGCCGGCAGGTCGTCCCACTTTCCGCTCCAGCCGAGCAGGGCATAGCCCGGGATGTACGACTCGTAGGCGACCGGCCCGTAGGTGTCGCCCTCGGGATTCGCGCTCTCGCAGCGGCCGTTCGTCTGAATCCAGTTGCGGATCTCGCCCGAGGAATCCGCCGGTCCGCACGCCTTCAGCGCCCTGCCGTTCGGAGCCGTCTTCTCGACCGGGAAGTTGCCCCAGGGCGCCTCGCCGTGGACGATCCGCTCGGCGCCGATCACACCCGAGTAGCCGACGTCGATCACGTTCGAGCGCTCGACGTTGAGCCCGACCCGGAACCCGACCAGGAAGATCGTGGCGGCGAGCAGCACCCACACCGGCCAGCGGGGCGCGCCCGGTGTGCCGCGGTTCCGGAAGCCGATCCACGTCGAGCGCAAGATCACCCAGACGAGCAGCGGATAGAACAGCGACACCGACGCGAAGACGTGGCCGTGGTTGAAGAACCACAGCGACGCGGTCGGCGAGAGGAGAAAGAGCAGATCGAGGCTGCGCAGCGAGAACGGCCGCCGCCAGTCGCAAAGGCCGACGAAGAAGATGAGGCAGAACATCCCCCAGATCCAGGGGCTGTTGATCGCCGTCCCGCCGAACGCGCCCGGCGACCCGCGCGCCATCCCCCACGCCACCTGCGGGCCGGTGAACGCCTCGCTCACCGTGCCGGTGGAGTCGACCACCGTCCCCTCGGCGATCTCGCCGGCGGCGCCCCGCCAGATCTTGACCGTCCACTCGCCGGTCTTTGCGTCGTAGGTGGCCTCGTGGCTGCGGCCCGACTGCGGGTAGCGCGTGAGCCAGGACCCGACCTTCGGATCGCGCTCGAAGATCCGGCAGCGCCTGCGCGGCTGTGAGCGAGGAGTGCTCAGGCGCGGGAACGAGCGGCGTCTGGAGGAGGTGGCCTTTCCCGTCGAACTTCGGGCCGGTCGAGGTCGTGCTGCCCGACGCGAGGGCGACCGGAGCGAACAGCGCCGCCGCGAGCGCGGCTACAACGACCGCGCGAAGGCTACGGCGCAGCACGACGGAACGACCAGAGCTTGTTCCCGACGAAGTTGAGCGGCGTCACGACGACGATCGCGACAGCCTGCGCGACGAGCTTGTCCACCCCGGCGCTGTTGACGAGGACATCGAGCACGAGGAGATTCGCTCCGAGCGCCGCCAGCGAGACGAGCAGGAAGCGCATCCCCTGAACGCCGACATGACCGCGGTGCTCGCGGAAGGTCCAGAGGCGATTCCACGCGTAGTTGCTGGTGACGGCGACGAGGAACGAGCAGGTCGCGGCGAGGAGGTAGTGCAGTCCCGCGTGCAGCAATGCGTCGTAGACCGCGAGATTGATCAGGTATCCGAGAGCGCCGACCGCGCAGAACTTGCCGAGCTGTTGCCAGTTGCGACCAGAGCGGAGCGACGCAAGCAGACGGAGCCTGGAAGGCTTGGGCCGCGGAGGCTCGAGGGTGGCGGCCGGACGTTCCACGGTCGAAGGCGAGGGTAGCGCCTTCTCAGCTGCGCGCCGGGGAAACGTGCCCGGAGTGGACGTGGTGCCGGCCGGACCGACCTCGCGGACGACGTCGTCGTCCGCGACTACGAGCGACTCGACGCTGCCGCCGGGCGTGAGCGTGAGGTCACGAAGCTTGCCGAGGTCTTCCGGTCCACTCGCGACCTCGCCGCCCAGGAGCCCGCGCAGAGATCGCGAGCGCTCTCGGTAGAACTCCAGATCCTCGAGCAGCAGGAAGGCCGACGGAACCTCGATCGCATCCGCCTCGACGTCGGCCGCGGCGAAGACGAGGAAGCGGAGGCTCTCGTCGCCGCAGAGCACGACGAAGCCGAGCGCACGCCACTCGTCCGCGTCGAGCAGCAGATCGACCGGGCGGCCGAGGCGGATTCCGTGGAGCTGCACCGGAAGCTGCAGCAGCTCAGTCGCTGACCTCGACCCCATCGTTCTCTTATCTACCCGCCACGAGCGGAACGAAGCGGCAGGGGACGGTACGGAGGACGGCAGGTCCTTCCGGGCTCCGCACGACGACCTCGAGCCATTGCCCGTCGGCTCCGCCGACCGGGACGACGAGCCGGCCGCGCGGCTCGAGCTGCTCGTAGAGCGCGGGCGGTGCCTCGAGCGCGGCGGCCGCGACCGCGATCGCGGTGAACGGCGCGCGCTCCGGGACGCCGCGCGTGCCGTCGCCGACGTGCAGCTCGACACGATCCCCGTAGCCGGCGGCGGCGAGATTCGCGCGTGCGCTCTCGGCGAGCTCCGGGATTCGCTCGATGCTGTGCACCTCGGCGGCGAGCTCGGCGAGCACGGCTGCCTGGTAGCCCGAGCCCGTGCCGACGTCGAGCACCCGCTCCGTCCCTTGCAGCGCGAGTTGCTCGCAGATGAGCGCGGCCATGTAGGGCTGGGAGATCGTCTGCTCCGCGCCGATCGGCAGTGCGGCGTCGGCGTACGCCATCCCGCGGACCTCCGGCGGAACGAAGAGCTCGCGCGGCACACGCTCCATCGCGGCGAGCACGCGCTCGTCCTCGATGCCGCGGCGACGAAGCTGCCGCTCGACCATCGACGCCCGCTCGTCAGCCGACACCCGCGGGAGCCTCCATCGACGGCGGTGCCGCCACGCCGAAGTGCTCGAGAACGGCCGGAGCGACGTCCGTGATCCGCCGGAGCTCCACCTGGAGCCCCACGGTCACGACCGGAACGAGCGAGTCGCCCGCGACGAGCGAGCCGTGGCTGCCGCCGCCGGCGTGATGGCGACCGCCGAGGTCGGTGAGCTCCCAGCCCTCCGCCGCCGAGACGAGCAGCTCACCCGCGTTCGGATTCGCGAGCGCCGAGCGCGCGCGCCACGCGGCGTCGGGATGCTCGAGCTGTCTCGACCGGAAGCGTCGGCACCGTCCCGCCGGGCGACGATCTCGTCCCCCTCGCGCCGCAGCGTGACGTCGACGGCCGGGAAGCCGTCGAGCCGCTGCGCGAGCTCGGCGGGCTCGACGCGCGCGCCGGGCCGGAGATAGACCTGGCCCGCGCGGTTCGACGCGGCCACGACGATCTCGCCGGCGACGTCGGCGAAGGGCTCCTCCAGCCGCGCCGCCCGGTCGACTCGCGTCTGGCCGTGATCGGAGAGGAGGACGACGGCATAGCGCTCGAGGAACTCGTCCGGGCCGCCGGCCGCCTCGAAGAGCGCGCCCAGCTCGGCGTCGGCCTGCTCGAGCGCGTGTTCGGCTTCCGCCGCCGTCGGGGCCGCCGGCGTGCGAGGCCAGGTCGTAGCCGGAGAGGTAGTAGGCGAGGAAGTCGAAGCCGTCGCGCGTGACGAGCCAGCGTCCGACGGCCGTGGCGTACGCATCGACAGAGCCGCCGCGGCGGCTGCGCACTGCGAACGGCGCGCCGGTCCGGTCCGACTCGAAGAGTCCGTAGAAGAAGAAGCGGCTCGGCCCGTAGGCGGCCCGGCGGAAGCCCGGGACCGTGGGCCGGTAGCGATGCCTCCCGCGATAGCACGTGATGTTCACCGCGGCCGCGACGAGGCCGGCGTCCTCGAGCGCCTCGTAGATCGTGACGGCCTCGGGCGAGAGATGGCGCGCGTTCATGTTGAAGATCGGGTCGAGCAGCGACTGCGAGAGCCCCGCCGCGCGCAGAGCAGCGAATGAGGAGCCATACTCGACGATCCGGCGCTCCTGCCGGTTCCACCAGACGAGCGACGGGATGTGGTGGACGCCCGGCCCCGCGCCCGTCGCAATCGACGTGAGGCAGACGGGCGTGAGCGACGGGAAGACCGACGTGGCCTGCCGGTAGTCGCCGTGCTCGGCGAGGAACGCCAGCGCCGGCGCGCGGCCGCTCGAGACCGCGCGCTCGAATGCGGCCGGGGTCATCCCGTCGACGACGACGAGCACGAGCTTCTTCTGCATGGCGCAGGCCCTACTCGTCGCGGGCGAGCGTCCGCAAACCTGCGTAGCGCTCGGGCCGCGACCGCTTGAGCAGCGGCACCAGAGCCACGAGGACGAGCGCAATGAGATAACCGGCGGCCGGGATCCAGGCGAGTGCAGCGACGAGGATCGCGCCGCAGGCGACGAGCACCCCGGTGGCGACGCGCGTGCCACCGCGCCTGAGCGCGCCGCTCACCGTCTGCGTCGCGCAGACCGCTCCTGCGAGACCCCCGGCGATCCCGGCGGCGCGGTCGCCCCAGCCGCCCGATTGCCAGCTCCCGATCTCGAAGCCGATGCCGGCGCCCACGGCACCGGCCAGCAGGATCGCGAAGATCCTCGCTCCGCGCCCCTCGCCGGCGATCCCACCGAAGAGGACGCCGGCCGCCGCGCCGAGCCCCGCGCTCACGCCGATCCAGTACCACGATCCCACGCCTGAACCGTAACCGCGCGTGCCTCCCCGCCGTTGTTCGTCCAGAGATCCCGCCAGGAGGCCTATACGTGACCGACAACCTTCCGCTCCTCGTCTTCTTCACCTCTCGCCGTTCGGGCCCCGCCCGGCGGATGGAGAGCCTGCTCGCCCACATCGCCCGGAAGGACCGCGGCCGCCTGCGCGTGACCAAGGTGGACGTCGACGACCGTCCCGAGCTGGCCGAGCGGTTCAAGGTGCGGCAGGTGCCGTCACTCGCGCTCGTGGTGGAGCGGCGTGTCGTCTCGCGGCTCGACGGGCGGGCGACCGCGCCGCGGATCGAGTCGATGCTCGAGCCGCACCTCGGCGAGCCCGAAGCCGCGGCGATCTAGCTCTCCAGCCGTCCGATCACGGCAAGGCCGAAGTCGGCGGCGCGCTTGCCGTCGATCACCCGGTGGTCGAATGTGACCGAGACGTTCCCCATCCGGCGGACGACCACCTCGCCGTCGCGGACGACGGCCCGGTCCTCGATCCGGTGGATGCCGAGGATCGCCACCTCCGGATGGTTGATCAGCGGCGTCACGAACAGGCCCGCTGCTTTGCCGGCGCTCGTGACGGTGAACGTGCCGCCGCGCAGCTCCTCCGGCTTCAAGGTGCCGGCGTTCGCCGCCTCGGCGAGGCGTCGCACCTCGGCGTCGAGGTCGTCGAGCGACAGCTGGTGGGCTCCGTGGACGACGGGGACGACGAGTCCCTGTTCGGTCTGCACCGCAATCCCGATGTCGTAGCGGTCGAGCAGCACGAGCTCCCCGTCCTCGACGCGCGCGTTGAGCTCCGGGAACTCTTGCAGCGACGCCGTGACGGCCCGGAGCACGAGCGGAACGAGCCGCTTCAGCTCGACGCCCGAGAAGTCGCACTCCTCGACCCAGGTCACGGCCGGGATCTCGCGGTGCGCGCGTGTCAGGTGCTCGAACATCTGGCGGCGGATTCCGTGGAGCTGGACGCGTGTCCCCTCGGGACGCGTCTCGGTGTCTGACACCTGGACATGGCCGGTGTCTGACACCGAGACATGGCCGGAAGAAGCGGCCGCGGCGCGAACGTCGTCCTCGGTGATCCGCCCCTGCGGTCCTGTGCCGACCACAGCCGCGAGGGTGATTCCGAGTTCCTGAGCGACTTTGCGGACGAGGGGAGTCGCGCGCACCTTCGCCTCGTCGCGCTCTCGCGCCGGAACCGATGTCCTTTCGGGACGTGTCTCGGTGTCTGACACCGAGACAGGTCCGGCGGAGACGTCACCGTCAGCGCCGATCACGACGAGAACCGTTCCCACCGGGGCGACCTCGCCTTCCGGGACGAGAATCCGCGAGACGGTTCCGCTCGCCGGCGACGGGATCTCGACCGTCGTCTTGTCGGTCGCGATCTCGACGAGCGGCTCGTCCTCGGCGATCTCCTGCCCCTCCTCGACGAGCCAGCGAGAGATCTCGCCCTCGGTCAGTCCCTCGCCGAGGTCGGGCAGCTTGAACTCGTAGGCCACACGGCAGTTCTAGCGGATCGGCAGTTCTAGCGGATCGCGTCGTCCGAGAGGACGGCGTGGACGCCCTTGACCTGGTTGACGACCTGCGTCACGCGCAGGTCGACCGCGACACTCGCCAGCGCGAGCGCTTCCTTCCGCGAGACTGCGAGCTCGCGTTCCATCAGGTCGAGGATCGTCTCGACGGCCTGCTCGGCGGCGGCATCGAGATCCTCGTCGAAGCCGAACGCGAGCCAGGAGTCGGCGGTTCGGGCGATCGGCGAGCGCAACTTGCGAGCGTCGAGATCGAGCGTGAGAGTCGCCCGCTCGAGCGGGCACTCGATCGCGGTTCCCGAGATTTCGCCGTCGCCCTGCGTGCCGTGGCCGTCGCCCGCCATCAGGAGCGCGCCGTCGACCGGAATCGGGAGGTAGAGCGTCGTGCCGGCGACGAGCTCCTTGCAGTCGATGTTGCCGCCCCACCGCCGAGGCGGCGTCGTCGTGTGCTCGCCGGGTTCCGGCGGCGGCATCCCGATGACGCCGAGAAACGGCGCCGAGCGGACGCGGCGCTCGCCGAGGTGCCACCAGTCGCCGTCTCGCGACCACGTGAACGTCTCTCCGTCGGCCCACGTACGTCCCCAGTCACGTGGGACGACCTCGTCGACGCGCACCGCCAGGGTCTGCCCGGCGCGCGCTCCGCTGACCTCGACCGGACCGTAGAGCGCGTGACCCGCGCCCTCGGGCCGCTCCGGCTCGACGTCTGGATCCCAGAACCAGCCGGCATTCGGTACCTCGAACGTGACGGAGCCGCCGGGGTCGACGGTCTCGACCGGCTCGTAGTCGCGCGAGAACCAGCCCTTCACGTGCGCGGCTCCTGAACCCAGGCGTCCGCCGGTGCGAGCAGCACGCGCAGGCCGATGCGCTGTCGGTCCTCACCGCGGAACTCCCACAACGAGACGGCCTGCTCGTCTCCCGCCAGCTCGGGCGCGACCTCGGCCGGAACGTAGCCGGCGTGCAGACGCCGGTCGGCATCCCAGACGGCGACCGCGTTCGGGTCGTGCTCGTTCTCGGGCTCCGGGACGAGCGCGAGCCGCCGTCCGGGTGCGAAGGCCTCGTCCTGCAACGCGTCGGCGCGGTACGACGCGCCCGCGACCTTCACGACGCGCACCCGTGGATCGTCCCACTTGATCGGGTCCCCGCTTGACGCGTCACGCAGCCAGAACCCCGACTCGCCGCGCTCGAGCCAGATTCGGAGCCGACCCTCAGAACTCGAGGAGCTTCCGGGCGGCATCGACGACGCGCTGGACCGACGGCATGTAGCGATCCTCGATCTTCCAGTACGGGTACGGCACGTCGAAGCCGGTCACGCGCAGGACGGGGCCGTGGAGGTCGAGGATCGCCTTCTCGGCGAGGATCGCCGCGATCTCGGCACCAAAACCGGCGGTTCGCGGCGCTTCCTGCACCACGACGACGCGACCCGTCTTCGCGGCGGACGCGAGCAGAGCGTCCTCGTCGAGCGGCCGCAGCGAGCGCAGGTCGAGCACCTCGACCGAAGCGTCGCCCTCGAGCTCGTCGGCCGCGCGCTCACACACCGGCACCATCGCGCCGTAGGCGACCAGCGTCACGTCTGTCCCCTCGCGCGCGAGCCGCGCCTCACCCAGAGCGACGATGTGCTCGCCTTCGGGAACCTCCTGCTTCTCGCCCCGGTAGATGAGCTTCGGCTCGAGCACGACGACGGGATCGGGATCGCGGATCGCCGCCGCGAGCAGCCCCTTCGCGTCGGCCGGCGTGGACGGGATCGCGACTTTCACGCCGGGCGTGTGGACGTAGTACGCCTCGGGCGAGTCGTCGTGGAGCTCGGGCGCGCGCACGCCGCCGCCGTACGGCATGCGGATGACGAGCGGGAACTCCATCTTCCCGCCGGTGCGCCAGCGATAGCGACCGACGTGCGTGATCAGCTGGTCGAGACACGGATACGAGAACGCGTCGTACTGCATCTCGCAAACCGGCTTCCAACCGGCCATGCAGAGCCCGACCGCGCCACCGAGGATCCCGGCCTCGGCGAGCGGGGTGTCGACGCAGCGGTTCTCACCGAAGCGGTCGCGCAACCCTGCGGTCGCGCGGAAGACGCCGCCGGCACGCCCGACGTCCTCGCCCAGCACCATCACCGCGTCGTCGCGGGCGAGCTCGACGTGGAGCGCATCGTTGACGGCCTCGACGAGGAACAGCTCAGGCATGCACCTACCAGCCCTCGCGGAGGTTCGGTGGCGGGAGGACGTAGGCGTTCTCGAAGACGAGCTCCGGGTCGGGCTCCGGCTCGGCCTCGGCCGCCGCGATTCCCTGCCGCATCGTCTCGAGCGCCTCGCCGCGGATCTCCTCGGCAGTCGCGTCGTCGAGCACCCCGAGCCGGCGGAGATAGGCCTCGTAGCGGCCGACGCACTCGTTGCGCTTCTCCTCCTCGACCCGCTCGAGGTCGATGTAGACACTCGGGTCGTCGGCCGTCGCATGCGGCGCGGCGCGATACGAGACGGCCTCGATGAAGGTAGGCCCGCCGCCGGCACGCGCCCGCTCGACCGCCTCCCGCGTCGCCTCGTAGACCGCAAGCACGTCGCCGCCGTCGACGCGCACACCCGGCATCCCGTAGCCGACGGCCTTGTCGACGAGCGCCTCGGCACGCGTCTGCGCCTCGAGCGGCGTCGAGATCGCCCACTGGTTGTTGTTGCAGAAGAGGATCAGCGGCGCCTGCATCACCGCCGCGAGGTTGGCGCCTTCGTGGAAGGCGCCCTCGCTCGTCGCGCCGTCCCCGAAGTAGGCGATCGCAACGGTCGACGAGCCCTTGAGCTTCTCGCCCCACGCGAGGCCGGCCGCGTGCGGGACGTGCGTCGCGATCGGCACGCAGATCGAGGCGACCCGGTACTCGGCCGGGTTCCACCAGCCGGCCGGGTGGCCCCGCCACCAGTGGAGGACGGTGCTCGCCGGGATCCCGCGCAGGAGCCCGATCGCCGACTCGCGGTAGCTCGGGAAGATCCAGTCCTCGTCGGCGAGCGCGTGCGCCGAGCCGGCCTGCATCGCCTCGTGGTTCCAGAAGATCGCGTAGGTGCCGATCCGGCCCTGGCGGTGGTAGACGACCGAACGCTCGTCGTAGGTGCGCAGCAGGACGAGCGAGCGGTAGATCGCGAGAAGGTCGTCCGCACCGAGACCGTCGACCTCCCGTTCCTCGTCGATCACGCGCCGAAGCTCGTGCTCGTCTCGTGCCAGCTGCGCCACGGCGCGGAGTGTATGTCCCGGTCTGCGGTGCAGCGGCGCACCGCAGCGCAGGACGTTCGGCTGGTGTCCGCGGAGACACCACGTGCCTACACTGAGCCATGGCCGTCTGCCCGAGCTGCGGCGAGGAAAACCCCGACCGCTTCCGTCTCTGCGGGTTCTGCGGGACTGCGTTGGTCGCCACCCCGCCGGTGCAGGAGGTGCGGAAGACGGTGACGATCGTCTTCTCGGATCTCAAGGGCTCGACCGCGATGGGCGAGAAGCTCGACTCCGAGGCGGTGCGCGAGGTGATGACGCGCTACTTCGACGAGATGCGCGGAGCGCTCGAACTGCACGGCGGCACGGTCGAGAAGTACATCGGCGACGCGATCATGGCGGTCTTCGGGCTGCCGCAGTTACACGAGGACGACGCCATTCGCGCGGTCCGCGCCGCACTCGAGATGCAGGAACGGCTTGCCGCTCTGAACGCGGAGCTCGATGAGCGGTGGGGCGTCACCGTCGGCAACCGCACCGGCGTGAACACGGGCGAGGTCGTGGCCGGCGACCCGACGAGCGGCCAGCGTCTCGTCACCGGCGACACCGTCAACACGGCGGCACGGCTCGAGCAGGCGGCCCCCACGAACGAGGTGCTGCTGGGCGACGCGACCTTCCGGCTCGTCCGCCACGCCGTCGAGGTCGAGTCGGTGGAGCCCCTCGAGCTGAAGGGGAAGGCAGATCGCGTCCCCGCATACCGGCTCCTCGCGGTCCGGGACGCGGAGACCGTCGAACGGCGACTCGACAATGCCCTGGTCGGCCGTGTCTCCGAGCTGGAGCTGCTCGAGGCCGAAGCCGGGGAGGCCGCGGCCGCGGACGCCTGCCGGCTCGCCACGCTCGTCGCCCCGGCCGGCGTCGGCAAGTCGCGCCTGCTCCAGGAGCTCGGCCTGCGCCTTGAGGAGAGTAGCCGTCTCGTCCGCGGCCGCTGCCTGCCCTACGGCAAGGGCATCACGTTCTGGCCGCTGCTCGAGATCCTGCGCGATGTCGCCGGAATCACCGATGAGGACTCGCCGGAGCAGGCCCGTGAGCGCCTGCTCGCACTCACGGGCGCGGAGGGGGAAGACGCGGTCGCGCGCGTCGCTTCCGCGGTCGGGCTTGCCGACGGCAGGTACCCGCTCGACGAGGTGTTCTGGGGAACTCGTCGCCTGTTCGAGCTGATCGCCCGAGAACGGACGCTCATCGTCGGCTTCGAGGACGTGCACTGGGCCGAGGACACGCTGCTCGACCTGATCGAGCACGTCGCGACGAACTCTTCGGGGGCTCCGCTCCTCCTGGTGTGCACTGCACGGCCTGACGTGTTCGAGCGGCGGCCCGGCTGGAGCGACGTCGGTCGGCAGGTCGAGCTCGCACCGCTCTCCGACGAGGAAGCGGGACTCGTGGCGGGGAACCTCCTCGGCGACGCCGACCTGCCCGAGGCCGTACGGCGAAGGATCGTCGAAGCGGCCGAGGGGAACCCGCTTTTCGTCGAGCAGCTGATGTCGATGCTGATCGACGACGGTCGGTTGCAGCAGGTGAACGACCGTTGGGTCACGACCGGCGAAATCTCCGAGCTGGAGATCCCCGGAACGATCCAGGCCCTGCTCGCAGCGCGCCTGGACATGCTGTCGCCGCCGGAGCGCGGCGTGATCGAGCCCGCATCCGTGATCGGGCTGGTCTTCGAGCGCGAGGCGGTGGAGGAGCTGGCGCCCGAGACCCTTCGCCCGGAGCTCGACGAGCGCCTCGCGCGCCTGACGGCGAAGCAGCTCGTGCGACCCCAGGAGTCGGAGACGCCCGCGTATCGCTTCGAGCACATTCTCGTCCGCGACGCCGCCTACCAAGGGATTCTCAAGCGCGCCCGCGCCGGGCTGCACGAGCGTTTCGCGGACTGGGCGGAACGCGTGAACCGCGCGCGCGGTCGGGAGACGGAGTTCGAGGAGATCCTCGGCTACCACCTCGAGCAGGCACGAACGTACCTCTCGGAGCTCGGGCCGCTGGACGAACGCGGTCTCGAGCTCGGGCGGCGCGCCGCGACGTACCTCACATCCGCCGGTAGGAGGGCCTTCGGACGCGCGGACATGGCTGCGGCCGCGAATCTTCTGCGCCGGGCCTCGGCGCTGTACCCGGAGCGTTCGCGCGAACAGGTGGAGCTGCTGCCCGACCTGGCCGAGTCGCTCCAGGAGCTCGGCGAGTTCGAGGAGGCACGGCACACGATCGACGAGGCGCTCGCGGGTGCCCGGGCGCTCGGAGACACGGCGCTCGAGGCCGACGTGATCCTCACCGGATTGCTCGTGCGCCACCACACCGACGACCTCGATGCATGGAGCTCGGAGGTCGAACGAGAGACGGCACGGATCATCCCGCTCCTGGACGCGGAGACCTCGGCCCTCACGCTGGCGAAGGCGTGGCGGATGGTGAGCTTCGTGCACGGCATGGCCTGCCGTTGGAAGGAGACGGCGCTGGCGAACCAGCAGACGATGCAGCACGCCGCGACTGCCCACGACGAGTCGCGAGAATCGCGGGCGGCTTCGGCGCTCGCACAGGCTCTCGCTCTCGGGCCTGCGCCCGTGTCCGACGCCGTGCCGAGACTGGAGTCGATCCTTGGCAGCGGACTCTGTCACGGGCGGGCGGAAGCGATCGTCCTGCTCAGCTTCGGCCAGCTCGAGGCGATGGCCGGGCGCATCGAGGAAGGTCGCGAGCTCTGCAACCGCGCCTGTCACCTGATCGCCGAACGGGGCGGCGTGCTCGCGAATGCAACCTCGATCGGTGGGCCGGCCCGCGTCGAGCTCCTCGCCGGTCGTCCGGACGTCGCCGAGGAGCAGCTCCACAACGACTTCGACGCGCTGACGGCCCTCGCTGAGAACTACTACCGCCCCCTCGTTGCCGCAGTCTGGGCACAGGCGCTCTTCGACCTCGGGCGCCACGACGGGGCACACGCTGCGACCGGGGTAGCCGAGGAGCTGGCGAGCGGGGACGATCTCGAGACGCAGGCGGTGTGGCGCAGCGTTCGGGCGAAGGTGCTTGCCCGCGGCGGCCACGCGGGCGAGGCGCTCGCGCTGGCCGAGCAGGCGGTCGAGCTGATGCGTGGCACCGATGCTCCCGTGATGCAGGCCGACGCGCTCCTCGACCTCGCCGACGTTCATGCGGCGGGCGGGCGTACCGACGAGGCGGTCGAGGCGACGGTCGAAGCGCGCCTGCGCTACGGCCTCAAGGGCCACGTCGTGGGCGTTGCTCGCGCGGAGGCGCTGCTCGAGCTGCTCGGCCGCCCGAATGCGTGGGCGGCACGCGCAGCCGATGCGCGTGCCGCCCCGAGTCCCTCTTAGGGCCTACCCGCCGTGGTAGCCGGGGTCTCCGCCGGTGCCGACGG
Organism: uncultured Actinomycetes bacterium; assembly: GCA_963794255.1. GTDB lineage: Bacteria > Actinomycetota > Thermoleophilia > Gaiellales > Gaiellaceae > Palsa-739. Next base: position 227,945 of record CAWCDC010000002.1, read on the forward strand.
TGTTCAGCACGATGTAACCGGTGTCGCCATCACCGTCCTGATCAGTACTCGTGATCGAGACGATGCACGAGTCCGTCGAGTAGCCCGCGACGGGAGTCGGCATCGAACCGTCCTCATTGCAGATCGGGACCGTCACGTTGGTCGACGTGTTGGGGTAGTACGGCCACTCGTCCAGATTCGTCGCATAGGTGTTCTTCCAGCCGTCGGGCGTTTTCCTGAGCTGAGGAATCAGCGGCAGGTACTCGTCCGGGAACGTCAGCACGAGCTGGAAATCCTGCCCCTGCGCGCCTTCCATAAAGAGCGTGGGGTCAGTGCCACTCGTCGCGACGCCGGTCACCAGCGGGGCGCAAGGCAACCCACCCAGGCCGGTCGCCGTCACGTCTGTGCCCGCGGTCGAATCGTCCTCCCAGGGGCCACCAAAGCTCGTCGACGCTGAATCACCCTGGCCGATGCAGTCGGTCGTCTCCGCCTGGACGGTCTGCCCGGCTGGCGGGACGAACGCCGGCTGTCCCACCGGCGCGCTCGCGTTTCCCTTGGCGAGCCCGAGGCCGAGCGGGCCGAGGCTGACGTATCCGGCTACGCCTTTGACCGTGACCGGCCCCGTGGCCGGCACGGTGAACCTGACGAACCTCGTCGCGCTCGTGTTGGGCGCCATGACGCCGAGCCGGCAGACCACGGTCTTCGGAAAGAGCGGCAGGAGCTTGGAGCAGCCGCTGCCCGGGCTGAAGGTCACCGTCGACCCGAATGTGAGAAAGATCGCCGCGCCAGTCAGCTTGGCGCCACCGTTGTCGAACGTCGCCTGCACCACGCCCTGGTTTCCCTGCGTGAGGGCCGTTGGCTGGATCGACACCGTCAACGACGCCGGAGCCGCACTCGCCGCCGATACTCCGATGGAGAGCAGGAGAGCCGCCGTGAGAGACACGACTGCCGCAATCCCGCCTGCTCGCAAAAACTTGGCCATGAAGTACTCCCCTTCATCAAAAGGCGAACCGCAACACCTGTCCCCTGCATCCTTGACCGAATGGACGCTCGAGTCAATGTCGATAGGTGCGGCCTCGCTCTAGACCAGCACAGAAATCACGCCCCGCTCGGCCTCGAAGACCGCCGTTTCGACGTCCCCGAGGTCCTCACCGTCGGCATGCAGTGGCAGGGGAGCGTCGCACCGGACCTCGATCCGGTCGAGGTCGTGGCCGACGAGAACCTCTGCCGCGCGCGGATGGCCCAGTAGCAGCGCATACGCCGTCCAGAGGAGCGAGCGCCGGCGCACGCGCACGGGCGCGACGATGTCGAGGCCGAGCTCGAAGTCGGCATCCGGGACCAGCTGCAGGGGGATGCCCATCGCATAGGTGTAGGGCGACCCGTTGGCCACGAATGCGAAGGCGGCACGGCCCAGCCCCACGACCTCGAGCGATGGATCGAGGTGGCCCCGATTCGACGCGATCGCGCCCACCACGGCGCGCGCGAACGCCAGGTCGCCCGGTCGCCGCCCATCCGAGCTCCTTCCCATCTCGTCGACGCGTCGGACCGCCTCGGCGTCGAGACCGACACCTGCCGAGAACCCGAAGCGGCGGCCGTTGACTCTGCCGAGCGTGATGCGGCGTGCGGTGTGCGATTCGATCGCCTTCGCAACCTGCTGGGCCGCTTCGACAGGATCCGGCGGGAGACCGAGCGCCCGAGACAGGACGCTTGCGCCGCCACCCGGAATGAAGCCGATCGGCACGTCTGCATGCAGCCCGTTCAGAGCCTCGTTGAAGCCGCCGTCGCCGGAATAGACCACGATCGCCTCGCTGCGGCTGCGGCCGGCTTCGACGACGAGATCGGTCGCATGGCGCGGGCGCTCGGTTCGAATCGTCTCGACCGCCCCGGCGCGGCCCAGCTCCCGCTCGACGACCGCGATGCTCTCGTCGGTGACTCGCGTCGCGAACGGATTGACGATGAAGACGATGCTCACCGGCTCGCGTAGCCCCTCATCCCATCGAGGAGCAGCGCAGTGAAGCGGTCGGCGAGCTCGTCCGTTTTCGCCCCGGGTCTTAGCCATGTATAGGCCCAGTTCGCCGCCGACAGCGCGAGCAGCGCCGCCGTGGCGTCGTCGAGATCCGTTCGCAGCTGGCCAAGCTCGCGGCCCTCCCGGAAGAGCGCCCGGAACCGCTCCTCGTAGCGGCGCCGCTCGGCGACGAACTGCTCCCGCCGCTCGCCCTCCAGGTAGCGCCACTCGCGCACGAACACCGTTGCGACGTCGAGCTGCTCGGCCACTACGCGGAGATGCGCGCGGAGGGCGGCACGGATTCGCTCCAAGACCGGGCCTTCGTCCGGCACGCCGTCGAGCGCGTCGTGGAACGCCACGGCGCCCTCGTGCGCGACCTCCCACAAGAGATCGGCCTTCGACTCGATGTGCGCGTAGAGCGAGCCCTTCTGCACGCCCATCGCCTCGGCGAGATCGCCGATGGACGTACCGTGGTAGCCCTTCTCTGCGAAGAGGCGGGCTGCGGCGCGCGTGAGCTCGGTGCGGCGGGCGGACATGCGTCTAGACTAGAAAAACTAACGATCGTTCGGAAGGTGGTGCTGCGTGGCGGCAGTCGAGATTCCGCGAGATGAGCAGGCATTTCTCGAGTACGTCCAATCCGGCGGGCAGGTCGAGACGACCGACTGGATGCCGGACGAGTACCGGCGCCTGCTGATCAAGTTCATCGAGATGCATGGCAACTCCGAGCTCATGGGCGTGCTACCCGAGCGCGAGTGGATCCTGCGTGCCCCGACGCTCCAGCGCAAGCTCGCGCTGACGGCGAAGGTGCAGGACGAGGTCGGCCACGCGCAGCTCATCTACCGCGTCGTCGAGGACCTCGGCAAGCCCCGAGAGCAATGCCTCGCGGATCTGGTCGACGGAAAGGCGAAGTTCCACAACGTCTTCCATTACCCGACCGAAACGTGGGGAGACGTCGGCGTCATCGCCTGGCTCGTCGACGCCGCGGCGATCATCAGCCAGAAGGCGCTCCTCAAGTGCTCGTACGCGCCGTACGCGCGGATCATGAAGAAGATCTGCTGGGAGGAGTCGTTCCACATCCTCCACGGCCGCGACGTGATCCTCGCCATGGTGACGGGCACGCCGCAGCAGTTCGAGCTCGTGCAGGAGGCGCTCGACCGCTGGTGGGGGCCGTTGATGCAGTTCCACGGCAACCCGATCCCGCCCGACGAGGATCCGATGTACCTCTGGCGGATCAAGTCGCAGGGGAACGGGGAGGCGCGGCAGCAGTTCCTCGACGGCTACGTGCCGCAGATCCGGGAGCTGGGGCTCACGGTGCCCGACCCGAAGCTGCGCAAGCGCGACGACGGCACGTGGGAGTTCACCGAGCCCGACTGGGACGAGCTCAAGCACGTCGTGACCGGACACGGCCCGAAGACGCAAGAGCGACTCGCCTTCCGCCGCGGCTTCCTCGAGCGGGAGCAGTGGGTGCGCGACGCCCTGGCCGCGTGAACGAGCACCCGATCTGGGAAGTCTTCCGCAAGGAGAAGCGGGGCACAGCGTTCGAGCACGCCGGCTCGGTCGTCGCGCCCGACGCCGACTTTGCCGAGGCGTGGGCGCGCGAGCAGTACGGCCGGCGCGGCGAGTCGGTCGCGCTCTGGCTCGTCCCGCGCGCCGCGATCCGCGACGTCGAGGACTGGGCCGACGAGTTCGACCTCAAGTACCGCCGCGTCGACGGCTACTCGATCAAGGCACGCCTGAAGGAGGCTCGTGAGCGAGCAGGTACTGCTGGGCCTGGCTGACGACGAGCTCGTGCTCGGCTGGCGCGATTCCGAGTGGACGGGCATCGCGCCCATGCTCGAGGAGGACGTCGCGTTCTCCTCGATCGCGCAGAACGAGATCGGGCACGCGCGCGCTGTCTACTCGCTGCTGACCGACGACCCGGACGTGCTCGCCTTCGACCGCAAGCCGGAGGAGTACCGCTGCTCGCCGCTCGTCGAGCTCCACCTGCTCGACTGGGCACGCACGATCGCACGCCGCTGGCTCTACGAGATCGCCGACGAGATCCGCATCACGGAGTTCAAGGACGACTCCGACCCGGCGGTCGCGGGTCTCGCGGCCAAGATCGACCGCGAGGAGGCGTATCACCGCATGCACGCCGAGATGTGGCACGACCGGCTGCGTGACGAGCCGCGCTTCCGGGCCGCCGTCGAGGATCTGTGGCCGTACGCGCTCGGCGTCCTGCCCGCCGAGTTGCGCGAGGAGCTCGTACAGCGCGTCGGCCTGGCCGAGGTCACGGCAATCGATCGCGGCACGCATACCGAGGAGCTTGCGCCGCTGTTGGAGGAGATGACGATGGTGCGCCGCTCGGCGCCGGCGGGTGCGCACTGGTAGCAGAGGCTCAGGTCTGGGCAGCGCTCGCGGAGATCCCGGATCCGGAGATCCCCGTCGTCTCCCTGGTCGACCTGGGCGTCATCCGCTCGGTCGATGTCGCAAACGGACACGTCCGGATCGAGTTCACGCCGACCTTCCTCGGCTGTCCCGCGCTCGAGGTGATGAAGCGGGCGATGGAGGAGAAGGTCCCGGGAGCCGAGGTGGAGGTCATCCAGGACGATTCCTGGTCGACGGACAAGATCACGGCGGCCGGCCGCGAGAAGCTGCGGGCCGCGGGCTTCGCCCCTCCGGCACCACGGGAGGCAACAGCGCCGAAACTCGTGCAGCTGCAGGCGCAGGTCTTCCGCTGTCCGTACTGCAGCTCGACCGAGACGCGGCTCGAGAACATCTTCGGCCCGACGCCGTGCCGTTCGCTGCGCTACTGCGAGAGCTGCCGCCAGCCGTTCGAGCAGTTCAAGACGCTCTGATGATGATGACTGACGGGCCGGGCACCTAGCGGCTCTAACTGCGGTCGGCGCTTAGCCAGACGACCTCGCCCCCGGCCACGCCGAGTGCCTGAGCTGCATTGACCGGATTCCCGCAGATCACCGAAAGCCAGCCCCGCGGGTCGACCATCAGGCCCCATTCGCCGCTCGAGAGGTCCGCGTATGTGGCAACCGTGCTTGCGACGGCGCTACCTCCAGCGGGAGTCTCCACGAGAATCCTGTCGGCCCGATCGAGCCCGGCAGCGACGAACTGCGAACTGCGCACGTTGAGCTGGACGTTGCCGAACCGGTTGAGGTCCTGCACCTCACATGTGATCTTCCCGGGCTCGACTAGAGGCTCGGCCAGTCGTACTTCGGCCAACGTATCCGGCGCGATCGCAGCTCCCAGGTCGGCGAGTGGAGCTCCCAACGCGAGGTTCGCCGCCGCGGGGGCGAGCACGTCTCGGGCGTGAAAAGACGCCGAGACCGGCTGGAGCAGGATGCTCGAGGACGTAATCGACACTGCACTCTTCACGCCGCCTGCGACCCGCCAGGCGGGACTCAAAAGACCGTTGTCCGGACCGACGAAGACCCTGCCGCCTTCGTCCTCTACCGCGATGTCGCGGTCTCGACCGACGTTCGGATCGACGACGGCCAAGACGATCGCGTCGTGACGGATGAACGGGAGGGAGTCGGTCAGCAGAAGCGCGCCCGCGCTGACGTCGAGCGGGGGGACGCCGTGTGAGAGATCGATGACCGAGCAGCCCGGCGCGAGCTTGTCGATCACCGCATGACAGACGCCGACCCACTCGTTGCGAAAGCCGAAGTCCGAGAGGAAGACGATCGACCGCGTCATCTAGGCACCACCGACGAAGCTTCGCGCCTCTCCCGCCGAGATGCAACCTCGGCGTCATGAGCCAGCAGCCGCTGAAAGCACCCGAATCCTTCGGGATCGGTCCGGCGCATGGGACGAAATGGGACGCGGTGATTTCAGGCTCATTCGCCTCCGTAGCGCAGAGGACAGAGGAGCGGGCTCCGACCCGGAGAGCAGAGTTTCGGCTCCTTTCGGAGGCTCTCACGCACCGTGGCCGAGCGGCGAGGCTCGCGGTCGCGGCGCGCGACAGGGCGGGTCGAATCGGCCCGAGTCCCTGTCGACCGGCGTCAGGACGCGTCGGCGAGCCGCTCCGCGAACAGCGGATCTTCGGCGCAGAGACGATCGACCTCGGCCCGCTCGACGGCGACGACCACGCCGGCCGTGAGGGCGCGGACGCGCGCCGAGCGCAGCCCGTCGGCCGAGAGGAGCGCCCGCTCCCCGACGACCGCGCCCGGGCCGAGCTCCCGGGTGCCTTCCGGCGCCTCCACCACGAGATGCCCGTCGAGCACCACATAGAGCCCGGTGCCCGGCTTGCCACTCTCGATCAGGACCTGCCCGGCTCCGAACGAGAGCGCCGAGCCGGCCTTCTGCAGCTTGAGCAGATCGTCTTCGTCCATGCAGCCGAGTATCGCACCGGTACGTGGCAGGTGACAGTCCGGTGACGAAGGTGGAACGACGAGCGCGCGCAGGTTAGGGTGCGCCGCGATGTCCAGCATTGCAGACGACCTCGCCGACGTCCCACTGTTCGCCGGCCTCGAGCCGGACGAGCGCGCGACGCTCGCAGCGTGGTTCGAGGTCCAGAACCTCAGCGCGGATGTGAAGCTGACTGGCGAGGGTGCAGCGGGCTATTCGTTCTTCATCCTCCGCGAGGGCACCGCCACCGTCACGATCAACGGAATCGAGGTGCGGACGCTCGAGCCCGGCGACTTCTTCGGGGAGCTCGCGATCCTCGGAGACGGCCGGCGCACAGCCACGGTCACCACGGCCTCGCCGGTGCGGGTGCTCGTGCTCTTCGGGACCGAGTTCCGGCAGCTCCAGCAGGAGTACCCGGAGCTCGCCGCCCAGATCGAGTCGCGGCTGCGAGCGACGGCACAAGCCGCTTAGCGCGCGGCGTCAGCGCCTCCGGCTACGCTCTCGAAGTGGCCGTCGAGATCCTCTACTGCCCCGTCTGAAGCGGGTACGACCGACGGGCCGCGAGTCTCGCGGCCGAGCTGAACGAGCACGGCTACGACGCAAGCCCGCGCGAAGGGGCGAGGAGCCAGTACGACGTCGTCGTCGACGGCGAGACGATCTTCTCGAAGCAGGAGCTCGGGCGTTATCCCGAGGACGACGAGATCTTGAGCCTCCTTAGCTCCCGGTGAAGCGCGCCTCGCGCTTCTCGCCGAAGGCCGCGACTCCCTCGCGGAAGTCCGCCGTCTGCGTCGCCTCGGCCTGCGCCTCCGCCTCCCGCTCGAGTTGCTCCTCGAGCGTCGCGGTCGACGCCTCGTCGAAGAGCCGCTTCGTCAGCGCGATCGCGCGCGTCGGGGCGGCCGCCAACGCGGCCGCGTACTCCGCCACGCGAGCTTCGAACGAGTCCGCCTCGACCACGTCCGAGACGAGCCCCCACGCATGCGCCTCTGCAGCGGTCAGTCTCCGGTTCGAGGTCATCCACTCGAACGCACGCGCCGTCCCGAGCAGGCGCTGGATGAAGTACGTCCCACCGGAGTCCGGAACCAGACCGATCCCGACGAAACCCGGGACGAAGAACGCGGCCTCGGAGGAGACCCGGATGTCGCACGCACACGCGAGCGAGAGACCCGCGCCCGCGCAGACGCCGTTTACCGCCGCGACGACGGGTTTCTCGAGCGAGCGGATCGCCAGCACGTTCACGTGATAGGTCGCACGCAACATCGCCGCGACGTCGCCGGACTCGCCGAACGCACTCAGATCCTGCCCCGCCGAGAAGCCACGCCCGGCTCCGGTGACGACGACCGCCCGCACGGCCGGGTCGCGAGCCTCCTCGAGCGCCGCCTGCAGCTCCTCGTGCAGCGTCCGCGTGAAGGCGTTGAGCTTCTCGGGCCGGTTGAGCGTGATCGTCTGGACGGGGCCGTCGCGAGCTACTTCTATCTCGGCCATCGCGAGGACCCTACTGCTGACATACGCTCCGGAGCGTGGAGATCGAGCGCCACGAGCGGGACGGAGTGCGCTGGGAGGTTGCCCGTCGCCTGCCGGCTCCGGCCCTGCGGCCGCTGCTCGACCAGGCCCTCGAAGGCTGGGTGTGGGAAGGCCAGGCTGCGGCGAGCTTTCGCGAGCTCCCCTTCCCCGGGATCCCGCTCATCCTCAACCTGGCTGAGGAATGGCGAGTCGAAGACGCGAACGTCGACAGCTTTCTCGCGGGCCTGCACACGAGGCCGACGACGGTCGCGGGCGACCGGGGATTCTCGTGTCTGGAGCTCCGACTGACACCGCTCGGCACGCGACGCCTGCTCGGGCGGCCGCTGTACGAGCTGACGAACCGCTCGGTTCCGCTCGAGGAGCTGCTGCCGGAGGCAGAGACGCTGGCGCAGCGCCTGCGGGATGAGCACAGCTGGGAAGCGCGCTTCGATCTGGTCGAGAGCTTCCTCAACCGGCGGCTGGCGGACTCCGTTCCCCCACCCGGCGAGCTGGAATGGGCGTGGCGGGAGCTGATCCGGAGCGGCGGGCGCGTGCGCGTTCGTGCGCTCGCGGTCGAGCTGGGGTGGAGTCCGCGTCGGCTGATCGATCGCTTCCGCGACCACCTCGGGCTGCCGCCGAAGGCCGCCGCCCGGGTGATCCGCTTCAACCGCGCAGTCACCGCGCTGAACTCCGGGACGCCGCGGATCGCGCAGGTTGCCGCCGCGTGCGGCTACGCGGACCAGGCCCATCTCGCGCGCGAGGTGCGCGCGCTCGGCGGTGTCACCCCGGGCGAGCTGGTCGGCGGCAATTTCGTTCAAGACACCGCCGAAGCGGCAGCCTAGGCTCGCTCCGTCTTCGACGAGAGGAGCACCATGAGCGATTATCCGACGGTCTTCCCGACCATGTCCTACCGCGACGCGGGCGCGGCGATCGAGTTCCTCGAGCGTGCGTTCGGCGCCGAGCAACACACCGTCTACCGCGACGAGAGCGGGCGCGTGCGCCACGCCGAGCTGAAGCTGGGCAACGGAATGGTGATGCTGGGCGAGGCGGAAGCGGCCGCGGGAGGCGGCGTCTACGTCGTCGTTTCGCAGCCGGACGAGCACTGCGCGCAGGCGCGTGCGGCGGGCGCAGAGATCGTGCGCGAGCCGAACGACACCGACTACGGCTCGCGGGAGTACGGCGCTCGCGACCCCGAGGGGCTCGCCTGGCACTTCGGGACGTACCAGCCGTTCGCGATTGCGCCGACCGCCGCCTGACCCGGATCTGGCGAGGGGGTCGCTCCGACGGCGGTCCCCTCGCCTACGCCAGCTCGACGAACTCGATGGCCGGCATCTTCCAGCCGCGCTCCATCACGTCGCGGCCGGCGGCCATGAACCCGTCGCTGCGAACGAAGTCGTCGAACGCCTGCTTGTCGGCGAACTCGAACTCGGCGTAGTACTCGTGCGCCGGCTCGCCCATCGGCGCGCCCTTGACGGCGCCGTGCCGGAACGTGCCGTTCGGCGCCTCGCAGAAGCGCTCGACGTGATCTGCGTACCCCTCGGCGTCGGGCGCCTCTTCGTAGAGAATGACGATCCGGTACATGAGTCCCTCCCAGTGGCTGGCCGGGGGGACCCTAACCAGGTCCACCACGAGGAGGAGCGATGGCAGGCAAGGTCGTGCACGTCGAGATCGGCGCAGCGGACACCGACCGCGCGCAGGGATTCTGGAGCGGAGTCTTCGGCTGGGAAGTCGGCCCGCCGATGTCGCCCGAGATGGACTACCGGATGTTCCAGAGCGCCGAGGACCAGGGCGGCGCGATCGTCGCCACCGAGCGGCAGGGCAACATCACGGTCTACTTCGACACGCCCGACATCGACGCGTCGCTTGCCAAGGTCGCGGAGCACGGTGGCCAGGCCGGCGGCAAGGTGCCGGTGCCGGGCCACGGCTGGTTCGCCGCTTGCAGCGACACCGAGGGGAACGCGTTCAGCCTCTGGCAGGTGGACTCGGCGGCCGGCTGAGCGCCGGCTCGGGCTCCGACCAATCGACCGCGGGCGGATCGAGCTCGCGGAGCACGTCTCTCGACGGCAACGGCCAGGCGTCGTCGTCCTTCGCCTCTGCGTGCTCGCTCATCCAAGAGCTTCAACGCACGAGCCGTCACCGCGGTTACGTCCCGCGGCGATCGACGACGCGCAGAGCCTTCCCCTCGCTGCGCGGAACGCTCCCCGGCGGGACGACCTCGACGCGAGCCGTGAGCCCGAGGGCCCGGTGGAGCTGCTGGCGGAGCTGCTCGCGCACGGCCGTGGCGTCGACAGTCCCCTCCACCTGGACCGTGAGCTCGTCGAGGTGGCCGGGACGGTCGACCACGAGCTGGTAGTGCGGCTCGAGCTCGGGGATCGCGAGGAGCGCACGCTCGATCTCGCTCGGGAAGACGTTGACGCCGCGGATGATCAACATGTCGTCGGTCCGCCCGAGCACGCGCTGACATGCGCGCGAACGTGCGGCCGCAGGCGCACGGCTCGCGTGTGAGCGAGGCAAGATCGCCGGTGCGGTAGCGCAGGAGCGGCAGCGCCTCCTTCGTCAGCGTCGTGAAGACGAGCTCGCCGACCTCGCCGTCCGGCAGCGGCTCGCCTGACGCCGGATCCACGACCTCGACCAGGAAGTGGTCCTCGTTCACATGCGCGCCGTCCCGCGCCTCGACGCATTCGGCGGAGACGCCCGGTCCCATCACCTCCGACAGACCGTAGATGTCGAGCGCCGTCAGCGCGAGCGCGCCCTCGATGGCCTCGCGCAGCCCCTCGGTCCACGGCTCGGCCCCGAAGACGCCCGCCCGGAGGCTCAGGCGGGACGAATCGGTGACATGGTCGGCGATCGAAAGCGCGTAGCTCGGGGTGCAGCAGAGGATCTCGGCGCCGAGATCCTCGAGCAGCTGTGCCTGGCGCGGTGTGTTCCCTCCCGACGCCGGCACGACCGTGCAGCCGAGCCGCTCGGCGCCGTAGTGGAGGCCGAGACCGCCGGTGAAGAGGCCGTAGCCGTACGCGATGTGCACGCGTGTGCCGGGGCTGGCTCCGGCCGCCGCGAGCGCCCGCGCGCAGCAGTCGGCCCAGGCCGCGAGATCGCCACGTGTGTACGCGACGATCGTCGCCTTGCCGCGCGTTCCCGACGAGGCGTGGATACGCACGCACTCCTCGAGCGGCACCTGCAGCAGGCCGAACGGATACGCGTCGCGCAGCTCCGACTTGACCCTGAACGGCTGCTCCGGCAACGCCTCGAGCGCGACTCCGAACCGCTCGCGCAGCCGCTCTCGCTGCAGCTGCTCGAGCTCCGGGCGCGGCAGCGTCTCGAGCTCGGGCTGGAAGATCGGCACGGCGCCGATTATCCTCTGCCTGCAAGCGCCGTTGGTGTCGACCGAGGAGGCGTCGTGCGCGCAAGTGCCATGTCAATCGAGAAGGCCGTGATGACCTACTTGAAGGGATGGACACTTGCTTCGCAGAACGCTCAATCTCGGGATCCTGGCGCATGTAGACGCCGGTAAGACGACTCTCACCGAACGGCTCCTGTACGCCGCCGGAGTGATCGACACACCCGGCAGCGTCGACAAGGGGACGACGCAAACCGACTCGCTCGCGCTCGAGCAGCGCCGCGGAATCACGATCAAGTCAGCCGTCGTCTCGTTTCCGATCGACGACGTGACGGTCAACCTGATCGACACGCCCGGCCATCCGGACTTCATCGCCGAGGTGGAGCGGGTGCTCGGCGTGCTCGACGGCTGTGTGCTCGTGCTCTCGGCGGTCGAAGGAGTGCAGCCGCAGACGCGTGTCCTGCTGCGCGCGTTGCGGCGGCTCGAGGTTCCCACCGTGCTCTTCGTGAACAAGATCGACCGGGCGGGGGCGGATCCGGAGCGCGTGCTCGACGAGATCGAGCAGCGCCTGACGCCCGCCGTCGTGCCGATGGGCTCGGCCGACGGGCTCGGGACGCGCGCCGCATCGTTCGCCACGTTCGGATCGGCCGACGGCGACCTCGTACGGCGCTCGCGGGCCGGCGAGCTGCATCCCGTCTTCTTCGGCTCGGCGCTGACCGGCGCCGGCACCGAGGACCTGAGGCGGGGAATCGCCGAACTGCTCCCCGCACACGCGGGTGACGATGACGCACCGCTCTCGGCGCGCGTCTTCAAGATCGAGCGCGGCCCGGACGGAGACCGGATCGCCTACACGCGGCTCTTCTCCGGGACTCTCGGAATCCGCGAGCGCTTCGACGCGGGCAGGGTTACGGCGCTCCGCGTCTTTGCCGATGGAGACGCCGCGCAGCGCGACGCGGCACACGCGGGCGAGATCGCGAAGCTCTGGGGCCTGGGAGAGATCCAGATCGGGGACTGGCTCGGCGAGCCGCACCGCGGCGCCGAGCACCACTTCGCGCCGCCGACCTTCGAGGCGGTGGTGGAGGCGGTCGATCCGGCGGAGGCGCAGCGGCTGCGTGTGGCCCTCGGACAGCTGGCGGAGCAGGACCCGCTGATCGATGTCCGCCAGGACGATACGCGGGCGGAGATCGCCGTATCCCTGTACGGCGAGGTTCAGCGGGAGGTAATCGAGTCGACGCTCGCCGACGACTACGGCGTCGCGGTCGCGTTCCACGAGACGACGACGATCTGCATCGAGCGGCCGTCGGGGACCGGTGAGGCGGTCGAGATCCTCAACACGCCCACGAATCCGTTCCACTGCGACCTCGGGCTGCGCGTCGAGCCGGCGGCGCCCGGCTCGGGAGTGGAGGTGCGCGTGTGCGGCGGGATCGACCCGCGCGACGCACCCCTGTATGTCTTCAAGACCTTCGACGCCTTCGCCGAGCACCTGGGCGAGTACGTGCGGCTTGCGCTCGCGGAGGGTCTCTACGGCTGGGAGGTCACCGACTGCGCGGTCACGGTGACGAAGATCGGCTACAGCCTCGCCGACGGACCACCGTCGCGACGGGGGCCGATGCCGACCGCCCGCGATCTCAAGCGACTCGTGCCCGTCGTGCTCCTGCAGGCCCTCGAGGAGGGCGGCTCCACCGTCTGCGAGCCCGTCTTCAGAATCGCGGCGGAGGTGCCGACGGAGACGATCGGCGTGGTGCTCGCCGCCCTGGGCCGGCTCGGTGCCGGTGCCGGCTTGCCGTCGCCGCGGGGAGAGCTCTCGTTGCTGGAGGCGGAGCTGCCGGCGTCACGCGTGCAGGAGCTTCGCCGCCGGCTGCCCGGCTTAACGGGCGGTGAGGGCGTGCTCGACGCCGACTTCGCGGGCTACGAGCCGGCGACGGGCGACCCGCCCGTCCGAAGACGGCTGACGCCCGACCCGCGCAATCTCCCGGAGTACCTGGCGCGGGTCGGGCGCTGACCGTCAGGCCGCTTCGGCGAGCCTCTTCTCCGTCACCGCCTGCTCGGCCGCCGCGGCCGGCCGACTCGGGATGAACCCGGCCGCGACCGCACCGAGCGCGACCACGGCGCCGCCGATCCAAACCGCGGTCGATGTTCCGTGCGCGAAGGTCTCGGCGGTCCGGTAGCCGCCTGCGTTGGCGAAGACCGACGCGAGAACCGCTACGCCGAACACGCCGCCCAGCTCGCGGATCGCGTTCGTCGCACCCGAGGCTTTGCCCTCGTGCTGAGGCGCGACCGAGCTGAGGACGACGTTCGCGACCGGCGCGAAGAACAGTGCCATCCCGGCGCCCGAGAGGATGAACGGCGCGACCAGGTCCGAGTACGGCACGGTCGGCGACTGCAGCGCCGCGAGCCACATCAGCCCGCCGGCCTGCAGCGCGAGTCCCACTGTCATCAGCCGCTGTCCGCCGATCCGATCGGAGAGCGCACCGGCGATCGGCGCGATGAAGATCGGCATCGCCGTCCACGGCAGGATCCTCAGACCCGCGGCGAGCGGCGTCATGTGCTGCACGGTCTGGAAGAACTGTGCGAGCAGGAAGATCGAGCCGAACATCCCGAAGAACATGAGGAACGAGGCCGTGTTCGTGAGCGCGAAGGTCCGGTCGCGAAAGAACTGCATCGGCAGCATCGGCGCGGCAGCGCGCTTCTCCCAGGCGACGAACCCAGCCACGAGCAGAGCGCCGGCGACGATCGGGAGGACGACGCCGAGGCTCGTCCAGCCGTGAGCGTTGCCGCGCACGAGGCCCCACACGATGCCGAGCAGGCCGACACTCGCAAGGCCGAGACCCGGGAGGTCGAGGCCCGCGTCCGGGCCGCGCGTCTCCTCGAGCCGCGCGAGCGCGAGCGGAGCGAGGACGAGGCCGATCGGCACGTTGAGCCAGAAGATCCAGTGCCAGGAGACGCCGTTGACGATCGCGCCGCCGACGAGCGGACCGAGCGCGATCGCGAGACCGCCGATGCCTCCCCAGATCCCGAGCGCGAGCCCGCGACGTTCTCGCGGAACAGCCGCGGAGAGGATCGTGAGCGTGAGCGGGGTGACGATCGCCGCGCCGACACCCTGAATCGCGCGCGCGACGTCGAGTGCGTCGGCGCTGGTCGAGAGCGCGGCGGCGGCGGACGCCGCGGTGAAGAGGAGCAGCCCGAGCGCGAACATGCGGCGCCGGCCGAACCGGTCGCCGAGAGCCGCGCCCGTGAGGAGGAGCACCGCGAACGTGAGCGTGTACGCGTTGACCGTCCACTCGAGCTGCGAGATCGTCGCGTGGAGGTTCTGCCGGATCACCGGCAGCGCCGTCGTGACGACGAGGTTGTCGAGACTGACCATGAAGAGCGCGACCGAAGTGATCGCCATCGTCCAGATCATCGAGCGCTTTTGTGTGTGAGTCATCACTTCCTCCAAGCTGAAAAAAAGAGAGAGGTCAGAGTTCCTTGCCGCACCCGGACAGAAGATCGGTCATCCACTGGTCGGGCTCGTCGTCGAAATGCATCGAGGCGAGGACGTTGAGGAGCATGCCGGTCGCGAAGAAGCTCCAGGCCGTCGGCCAGTCGGCGCCGGAGACTCGCCGGACGTAGGCGACGAGATCGCCGTAGCCGGCCCGCACGACGGCCCTGATCTCGGGATCGGCGGAGGCGGCGTACGACTGCATCTGCCCGCGCAGCCAGGTTCGATCCGCTTCCAGGTGGTCCATGTATGCGGCACCAATGGCCTGGAGGGCCTCCTGGCCGCGCTTTCCCTCGGCCGCCCGCTGGAACATCTCGAGTGTCTCGCGGAAGCACCGTGAGACGGTCGCTTTGAAGAGCTCCTTCTTCGTGCCGAACAGCCGGAACAGGTACGGCTGGGAGATACCGGCGCGCCTCGCGATGTTCTCGGTCGAGGCGCCCTCGAAGCCGTGGTCCGCGAACTCGATCATGGCGGCGTCGAGGACCTCGTCCCGCCGCTCCGCCGCCGTCGATCTCGTGACCGTCTTCACCATTGGGCGCTTGATGTTAGTGATAACTCACAATCTTGTCAAGCCGGCCGCAGCGAGGACTAGGGTTCGGGGCCGTGTCCGGGAGCGCCATTGCGACGGTGTTGGCGGTTGCCGCGGGCTTGGCCGGCTCGATCCAGGTCGCGTTGATGTCGCGGCTCGGCGAGCGCATCGGTGTCCTCGAGGCGCTCGCATTCTCGACGGCTCTGACCGCCGCCATCGCCGTCGTGATCCTCGCCGCCGCGCATCACAGCCTCGACGGCTTCGCGCAGGCCGTCCATCAACCGTGGTGGATGCTGCTCGGCGGGGTGATGGGACTGATCATCGTCCTCTCGATCACCTACGCAGGCCCGCGCATCGGCATCACGGCGACCGTGGGGATCCTGATCGCCGGCCAGCTCGCGATGGGCGCGGCGATCGACCGCTGGGGCCTCTTCGGCTCGGAGCGGATCGCGTTGCACTGGCCGCGGGTGCTCGGCATCGCGCTGCTCGCCGCGGGAGCCGCGCTTTCGCTCAGGAAGTAGCTAAAGCCCGAAGGGGTTGAAGGGCTTCGGGCTCGTCGAGAAGAGCACGCCCTTCGTCTCGAGATAGAGGTCGAGCGTGTCGATCGAGAGCTCGCGGCCGAAGCCCGACTGCTTGTAGCCGCCGAACGGAATGCCCGGGAAGGCGGTGAACGGCATGTTGATCCCGACCATGCCCGACTTGACGGCGCGCGCGACGCGATGGCCACGCGCCGGATCGCCCGTCCAAACCGTGGCGAACAGGCCGTACTGGACGTCGTTCGCGAGCCGGATCGCGTCCTTCTCGTCCTCGAACGGAATCGCCACCACGACCGGGCCGAAGATCTCTTCCTGCGCGACCGTCATCGAGGTGTCGACTCCCGCGAGCAGCGTCGGCGTGTAGAAGGCGCCCGCGCCGTCGCCGGCTTCGCCCCCGACCACGACCTCGGCTCCCTCCTCGCGACCCTTCTCGACGTAGCCGTGGACGCGGTCGCGGTGCGCGGTCGAGATGAGCGAGCCGACCTGCGTCTCGGCGTCGAGGGGATCGCCCGACTTTGAGGCTTTTGGTTGCGTCGGCAAACCGGGCCACGAAGTCGTCGTAGATCGAGGCCTCGACGAGCACGCGCGAGCGCGCCTCGCAGCTCTGGCCCGCCGCGTAGTAGATCGACCAGACCGAGCTCGGAATCGCATCGTCGAGATTCGCGTCGGCGAAGACGATCGCCGGGCTCTTGCCCCCGAGCTCGAGCGTCAGGCGCTTGATCGGCTCGGAGCAGAGCCGCATGATCTCGCTCCCCGTGCGGGTCGAGCCCGTGAAGGCGACCTTGTCGACGCCCGGGTGCTTGACGAGATACGAGCCCGTCGTCGAGCCCTCGGCCGGGACGATGTTGATCGCGCCCGCCGGGAAACCGACCTCGGCCGCGAGCTCCGCGATGCGCAGCACGCTGAGCGGCGTCTGCGGATCCGGCTTGAGGACGACGGAGCAGCCCGCCGCGAGCGCCGGCGAGAGCTTCCAGACGGACATGAGCAGCGGGTAGTTCCACGGCACGATCTGTGCGCAGACGCCGACCGGCTCCTTCAGCGTGTAGCTCAGCAGCGAGCCGCCGATCGGGTTCGAGCGGCCGGCGATCGAGCCGACCACGGAAGCGAAGAAGCGGAAGTTCTCGACGGCGCCCGCGACCTCGGCCTTGACCGAGGAGATGGCCTTGCCGACGTTGCGCGACTCGAGCTCGGCGAGCTCCTTGCGATTCGCCACGATCGCATCGGCGAGCGCCTGCAGCAGGCGGGCGCGCTCGTTCGGCGGCGTCTTGCCCCACGGCCCGTCGAGGGCGGCGCGCGCGGCCTCGACAGCGCGGTCGATGTCGGCCTCGCCGGCCATGGCGGCGCGGGCCAGCGGCTCGCCGGTGGCCGGCTCGAGCAGGTCGCGAACCTCGCCGGACGCCGACTCCACGGCCTCGCCCCCGATGAAGAGCCCGTACTCCTGTCCTGCCGTCACGGCCATCGGGCGGAACTTAGCGGGTTTGTGGAGCCGACCGGTGCGGTACATTTCGGATCCGAAGTGCCAACGAGAGGAGACGAGATGCCGAGCACGATCCGCGTCGAGGCCGCGCGCATCCCGGACCGCAACCGACTGCTCGAGGCGCTGCGGGACGAGGGACTCGACGCCGAGCCGGAAGACGAGATCGGCATCGTCGTCCCGGTCGGCGCAGGTGGCGGCGAGGTCTACCACCAGGTCGAGGGCGTGGTCTTCAGCGTTGGTGCGCCATTCGTGCCGACCGAGCACGAGGGCGTGATCTACATCCGCCCGCCGGTGGGCTAGACCGACCGCTCGAACAGCGCGGCCTGGCCCTGGCCCACGCCGACGCAGAGCGTCGCGAGGCCGTACCGGCCGCCGCGGCGGCGCAGCTCGTGCAGCAGCGAAACGACGAGACGCGCGCCGCTCATCCCCAGTGGATGGCCGAGGGCGATGGCGCCGCCGTTCACGTTCACCTTCTCGGAGTCGAGGCCGAGCTCCCGGATCACGGCGAGGCTCTGCGACGCGAACGCCTCGTTCAGCTCGACGAGGTCGACGTCGTCGAGCGAGACGCCGCTTCGTTCGAGCAGCTTGCGCACCGCCGGGATCGGGCCGATGCCCATCACGCGCGGGTCGACACCGGCGACCGCGCTGCCGACGAACGTGCCGAGCGGCTCGACGCCCAGCTCGCGTGCCTTCTCCTCCGAGGCGATGACGAGTGCCGCGGCGCCGTCGTTGATCCCGGACGCGTTGCCGGCCGTGACGGTGCCGCCCTCGCGAAAGGCCGGCTTGAGCGTGGCGAGCTTCTCGGCCGTCGTGTCGGGGCGCGGATGCTCGTCGCGCGTGACGTCTCCGACCGGCACGAGCTCGTCCGCGAAACGGCCCGCCTCGTCGGCAGCCGCCCAGCGCTGCTGTGACCTGAGCGCGAACGCGTCCTGATCCTCCCGCGTCACGCCCCACCGCTCTGCGACGTTCTCACCGGTCTCGCCCATCGACTCGGGCGGGAACAGCTCCTCGAGCTTCGGGTTCGTGAAGCGCCAGCCCAGCGTCGTGTCGTAGAGCGGCCGGTCGCCGCGCTCGAACGGCTTTTCGGCCTTCGGCGTGACGAACGGCGCACGGCTCATCGACTCCTCGCCGCCGGCGACGAAGAGATCGCCGTCGCCCGCAATCACGGCGTGACACGCACCGATCACGGCGGCGAGACCGGAGGCGCAGAGCCGGTTCACGGTCACGCCCGCTGCGGTCTCGGGGAGCCCCGCCAGCAGCGCGGCCATGCGAGCAACGTTGCGGTTGTCCTCGCCGGCCTGGTTCGCGGCGCCGAACCAGACGTCCTCGATCTCGTCCGCCGGCGCACCCGCGCGCGCGACTGCCTCGCGGATCACGAGCGCGGCGAGGTCGTCGGGCCGCACGCCCGACAACACACCGCCGTAGCGGCCGATCGGGGTACGGACGGCGGAGAGGACGACGGCCCGGTTCACGGTCGCGAATGCTACGCAGCCGTAGCGGCCCGACCGAGCAGCCGGTCGATCGCGGCCAGACCCTCGTCGCCGATGTCGACGCTGTGCTCGTTCACGTAGAGAGCGATGTGCGCCGCACAGACCTCGTCCGACATCTCCTGCGAGAGCGAGCGGACGTATTCGCGACTCGCCTCGGGATTGGCGAACGCGTACTCGACCGAAGCGCGGATCGCAGCTTCCGCTGCGTCGACAACCTCCTGCTCGAGATCGCTCCGGGCGAAGATCCCCGCCAGTGGCACGGGCAGTCCCGTCTCGCCTTCCCACCACTCGCCGAGGTCGGCGACCGCCACGAGGCCGTGCTCGGCGTAGGTGAAGCGGCTCTCGTGGATGATCAACCCGGCGTCCACGTCTCCCGCGACGACCGCGTCCAGGATCCGGTCGTAGCGAAGCTCGACCACGTCGCCGAGTGCGGGCGCCGCGAGCCGGAACAGCAGGAAGGCAGTCGTCTCGCGCCCCGGCACGGCGATGCGACCGGCCGCAGCTTCCTCGAGCGAAGCGACCTCGCGCGCCACCACGAGCGGCCCGACGCCGCGACCCAGCGCTGCGCCGCTGCGCAGCAGCCGGTAGCGGTCGCCCGCCGCGGCGGCCGCCCCGAAGCTGAGCTTGGTGAGCTCGAGCTCGGCAGCCGCGGCGCGGCGGTTCAGCTCCTCGATGTCGAGCAGGACCGGCTCGGTTTCGAACGGGGCGGGAACCAGCCCATGCACGAGCGCATGGAACGCGAACGCGTCGTTCGGGCACGGAGTGAAACCGAAGCGAAGTGTCACGAGCGGCCGAAGAACCAGGCTTCCAACGGCTTCAGCAACTCGTCGCGCGTGAACGGCTTGACCTGCTCGCCGTGACCGTCGCCCTCCGAGACGGTGAAGTCGTCCTCGAGCGTCTCGTTCGCCTCCTGGAGGCAGTCGCCGAGCTCGTAGCCCTCGAAGACGTAGTCCTCGGGCCGCGGTTGCTTCTGATCCCGGAGGTGCGGATTGACGGCGCGGCCGACAGCCCAGACCCCGCCTTCCTTCCGCTCGATCCAGATGACGACCATCTCGGCGTCGCCGTTCGAATCGATGCCGTGGAGCACCCGCTCCGCGAACCGTCCGCGGTCGGTCGCTGCGTTCACCCTTGGACTATGCCACCTCTCGCCCGGCACCCGTAGAGCGCGCCCGCTCGACCGCCGTCGCGGCGACGGCGACGTCCCAGGCCGCCAGACCGTTGGACTTGAAGACGACGATGTCCTCGTCCGACTGGCGGCCCGCCAGCTCGCCGGCGACGACCTCCTGCAGCTCGTGCACCTCGAGCCAGTCGAGGACGCCCGAGTTGACCGGCTCGATCAGGTCGGCCGACTCGAGCTTCGCGTCCTCGACCGAGTCGCAGCAGACGTACGCCGCGCGCTCGAGCACGACGTTGTCGAGCTCGCGGCGGCGGCCGTCGTTCGCCCCCACGGCGCAGACGAGCGCGCCCGGCCGGAGCCACTCGCCACGCAGGACAGGATCCTTGGAAGTGGTGGCTGTGACGACGACGTCGCAGCCCGCCGGATCCTGGTGACTCTCTCCCGGCTCGGCGCCGTTCTGCTTGCAGAAGGCGCGGAGCCGCTCCTCGGTCCGGCAAAAGGCGACCACACGCTCGACCTGCGGCAGCGCGGCGCGGATACAGGCGACCTGCGTCTCTGCCTGCCAGCCGCAGCCGATCACTCCGAGACTCCTCGCGTCGCTCGAAGCGAGGTGCCTCGCCGCCACCCCGCTCGCCGCGCCGGTGCGCAGCTGGCCGAGCTTGTCGGCTTCGAGGACGGCGACGACCTCCGGCGAGTCGGCGCGGAAGAGGAGAACGACGAAGCGGGCACCCTCGGCAAAGCCCGCATACACCTTCGCGCCCGCGTAGCCGAGCTCCAGATCGGCGGCCGCCATCACCGCGAGGGCACCGCCGTCGAGCCCGAGCCGGTAGCGCGGACGGTTCTCGATGCTTCCCGCCGCGAGGCGCCGGAAGCACGCCTCGATCGCCTCGACCGCGTCGGCCGGAGTGAGCAGTTCCGCTACGTCCTGCTCCGTGAGATAGAGGGGCACGAACCGATTGTGGAGCAAACGCAGTGACGGCCGGAACGAAAAATAGTGCGCCCGGCATGATTCGAACATGCGGACTAAGCGTCTTTGAGGGAGCCGAAGCTGCGCACCGCCGCCCAGTCAGCATCGGAGGACTGAATGTGTACGTAGGTCTTGCGGAGGACCTCGACGGATGTGCCGACCTGGCGGCTCAGCTTCTCCATCGCAAGCTCGGTTTGACCGTGGGAACACGTCGAGTGCGACCACGCCCTGTGTGTGAGGCGGCTGACCCTGAGTCAGCAACCTGATGCGGCGACGATTACATCGCCATCCGAAGAACAGCTTATAGCCCCAGGAGTGAGCCCGCCTCTGGCAGCCCCCAGCCGCCCGCGACCTACCAGTCAGCGAAGGGCGGCTTACGTCCGTCAGGGGTCGCCGGTTCGAGTCCGGCTAGCTGCGTGGGCAGCCTGGCATGTGACGACCGGACGAGGAGCCGCACTCTGGGCACCGCTCCAGCTTCGCCTCTTCCGCCCAACGTTCCCGCTCGAACTCAGCGAACGGGCTCCGCTCGTAAGAACCCGAGCCCGTGCCGCGATTCACGTCCGCGATCCGCTTCCCGAGCCCGGCCGCATTCGGCGGACGGTTCCGCTTGGATGGCATGCCCGTGACCTCTAGCCCGCCCGCCCGAACTCGGCGAATCGCATCTTCTTCAAGACCCAAGCCCCTTGTTGGGGCGTAAGCGAGTCCCATTACTCCTACGCCTCTTCGTTCCCGCTCCACGCGACTCGTCCCAGCCGGGGTTCCCGGAGGAAGAGTACGAGGTACGAATCGCAGTACTTTCGGCACCCCATGGCCTCCAAGAGTGGCTTGGCTGAGCCAAAAGCCCCCGTACTGCGCCGAAGGCACTCGGTCACGGCGAGCTGACTCAGGAGCTCACCTGAGCGAGCCGGCGGAAGAGCTTCGGCAGCTCCGTGAGGGCAGCCGCGAGCAGTGCCAGGCCGAAGACGTCATAGGTCGAGCGAAAGCGCGGGTCGCCGAAATAGACCAGCGCCACCGGGACGAAGCAGAGCAGGTGGGCAAGCAAAGTCTTCTCCCCCGCAGCAGTCGGCACGCGGCGGAGGATGCGGACGACCGCGAGCAGGATCACGAACGGGAGCAGCCCATAGCCGTAGACGGTGTTCGTCCAGTCGATGACCGTGCTCAGGGTCGGCTGCCCCACCTGAGGCCACGGGATGGAGGTCGCCGTCATGTCCAGGATCATCCGGGCCGCGTGCAAGGGCCATCGCGCGCCGTCGTTCTCGAGGCAAGTCAGTCCCTTGCGATAGAAGAAGCCGTCCTGCCAGATCTGGTGGCCCGGGAAGGAGTAGTAGTTGCCCCCGTTCTGCACGTAAGGCGGCGGCTCGACGGACCAGTTGGTCGTCGCTGCTTCGACGTCGACATGGTAGGCGTGGCACTGGCCGATGAAGAAGGTGACGCCGCCCTCACGGCTGAGCGTCGTCGGGTGACCGGCGATGGCGGTGTTGAAGGCGCAGACGCCGATCAGGAGGATGACCGCCGCCGCAGCGAAACCGCCGGCCGCACGCAGGTTCAGCCGCCGGCGCGGCAGGAAAGGCACCGCCACGAGCGCGAGGTTGAGCAGGTACTGAGGCCGGATCGCGACGGCTGCCGCACCGACCACGCCCGCGAGCACACCGAGCCACAGCGCCGGTCGGCCTTCTCTGCGCTGCGCCTCGTAGCCGAGCCAGAGCGAGGCGAGGAGGAACGCCAGTCCCGGAGACTCGGACAAGAAGTAGCCAGAATAGGTAACCGTGAGAGGCCAAATGGCGACGAAGAGCGCGGTCAGCGCGGCGGCAGCGCGTGTCAGAAGCAGGCGAGCGAGGCGCCAGGCGAAGAAGGGTGTCGCCGCAGCCAGTACCCACCAGATGGCTGCCGCTCCCCAGAGCCCGGCCCGGCCGTCGCCCAGGACGGCGAGCGGGACTGCCAGAAGCAGGTGCATGCCTTGCGGCTGGAAGGTGGTGTAGACGCCGAGCCCCTGCCAGTTCGCGATCTGCTTCGCGTAGATCAGGTAGGTGCTCATGTCCGAGTAGACGTAGTCGAGCGGCTTGTTCAGCCAGAAGATCCAGACCGCCCGCGCCACCGCGCCGAACCCGATTGCCGCTACCGCGAACCGGTCCGAATGGCGCTCCGAAAACCGCATCAGGACATAGTTAGAGCCGCTATCGCGAACGCCTCCCGACCCTCCAACGGAGCAGAGTTGTGGCCGGAGGGACAGCCGTGGGTGCCGATTCTCCCGTGAGTCAGTCCTCTCGGCCTGAGGCTGCGGCTCCCTCGCTTACGTCTGGCTCATGGAGTGTGAGTTCGAGACTGCCTCCGGTGGGCGCCCAGATGTTTGCGTCAGTGCCAGTCGGTGTCAGTAAGGACGGTCAGCAGCACTCGGTACGTGCTTACCGCGAAATCGGCTAACCGCTCGCGATCCTCACGAGACACGGCGCTCGCCCATTCGAGCGAAGCCCATCTTCTTCAACACCCACGCCTCCTGCTGCGGTGTCAGTGACTCCCCGTACGCCTTCGCCTCTCGCTCTCGCTGCGCACGGCTCGTGCTGACCGGCTCCTCTGGAAGCAGAGTGCGAGGTACGAATCGCAGCACTTTGGACTCCACACGGCCTCCAACAATGGCTTGTTTGAGCCATGCGCCCGGCATGATTCGAACATGCGACCTCTGCCTCCGCAGGGCAGCGCTCTATCCCCTGAGCTACGGGCGCTCGGGACAGCCAGTGTAGCGTCGCGTCAGTCGCGGCCCAGCAGCCGCGAGAGCAGCCCCCGGGCGCCGAAAGGCGCCCGGTCTTCCGGCCGGGCGTCGCCGGCTTTGCCGGCGACGCTTCCAGCCCATCGCCGCGCGGGACGGCCGGGCAGATTCGCGGCGGCGACGCATTCCAGATGGGCGTGGCGGCGGCGAGTCGTGTCCCCTTCCGGCGCGATGAGGACGTGGTGGCTCATGGCGTGAAGCTGGTAGCCGCAGAGCGGGCAGCGGTACGTGGACGGCTTCATGCTCCGCACCGGGCGGATCGAGTACCAGTCAGCTTGCTCTAGCCGCGAGCGCGAGCGGCGCGTCATCCGGCACCTCCGTCCGCACGTAGGCGAGCGCGACGACGCTGCCGTCCTCGCGGCGCGCGGCGCTCGTGACGCGACCGACCTCTCGCCCGTCGTGCAGGAGCGGCGCGTCGTACTCAGGCAGCTCCTCGAGCTCGAGGACGCGCAGCGCGCGATTCGGATGGCCGCGGAAGTGCAGTCGCGCGACCGGCTCCTGCCCCGGGTAGCAGCCCTTGGAGAAAGAGACGTGCGTCTCGTCGAGACGCGCTTCTGCGGGGAGGATCCGGTCGTCGATCTCGCGCCCCCAGCGCGGCACGCCGTTCTCGACCCTGCGCAGCTCGAGCTCCTCCTCCGACAGCGTCGGCACGAGCGCGGAGTCGAGCGCCTCCCGAGCACCGGGCCAGTCGGTCGCAAAGCCGTCGGCGCCGCCGAAGACGAGTACCGACCGATGCTCCTCCGGCTCGATCTCGCACCGGGCGCGCAGCCGCATCCGCACCAGCTGCCCGCGCACGACCTCGCCCAGCCCGGGCTCCGTCAGAAGCAGGAAGTCGTCGTCGGCGCGCCGCAGGACGACGAGCGGCGCGATCACGCGCGCCTTGGCCGTCAGAAGGAGCGCGGGGCACGCCTGGCCGGGCGACAGAGCCTCGACGTCGTTCGAAACCATCCGCTGCAGGTAGTCGGCAGCGTCCGGCCCCGTGACTCCGACGAAGTCCCGCCCTTTCGCAGCCACGTCCATGCCGTCTAGTGTGCCCTCCGATGCCGCTCTTCCGCTCGAAAGCCGAGGACAAGGTGCGCGCCGCCGGCTACGACCCGGCCCGTCTGCCGCCGGGGCAGTACCTGACCGAGAAGTGGCCCGTACTGCATGCGGGCGACGTCGCGCAGGTCGACCTCGCCACCTGGGAGCTGCGGCTCTTCGGCGAGGTCGAGGAGGAGGTCACGCTCGACTACGAGCAGCTGCGTGCCCTGCCCGCCATCGACGTCACGACCGACATCCACTGCGTCACCCGCTGGAGCCGCTTCGACGCCGGCTTCCGCGGCGTCCACTGGCGCGAGCTCGCGCAGCTCTGTCGACCCAAGCCGTCCGCGCACTTTGCGATCGCGCATGCCGAGGCGGGATACACCGAGAACCTGCCGCTCGCCGCGCTCGACGAGGACAACGCGCTCGTGGTCTACGAGGCGGACGGCGAGCCGCTGACGGCGGAACATGGCGGCCCGGTGCGGCTTGTCGTTCCCTCGCGGTACTTCTGGAAGAGCGCGAAGTGGCTGAACGGAATCGAGCTGGCGCCGGCCGATCGGCCCGGGTTTTGGGAGCGCTACGGCTACCACAACGACGCGGATCCGTGGAAGGAAGAGCGCTACGGGTTCTAAAGCTCGCGACGGTTGTTGCCGATACGGACAAGCGAACCACCTCCCCCTACGAGAAACGGCGCCCCGCAAGGGCGCCGTTTCTCGTAGAGGACTAGGTTCTGGCTCGAGGTGTACGACCCGACGATCTACGAAGGCGCCGCAGCTCACTACCGCGCGGGCCGGCCACCGTACTCGCCCCAGCTCGAGGCCATCCTCACCGCGGGCCTGGGCCTCGACGGCCGCGGCCGGCTCCTCGACGGCGGCTGCGGGCCCGGGATCCTCACGATCCGGCTCGCCCACCTGTTCGAGGAGGCAGTCGGCCTCGATCCGGACGCGGACATGCTCGCCGAGGGTCGCCGCGTCGCCGGCGAACGAGGCAGCGGGAACATCCGCTGGGTGCAGGCCGTGGCCGAGGAGCTGCCCGCAGCGGCGCCCGGGCCGTACCGCACGGTGACCTTCGGCCAGGCGTTCCATTGGACGGACGAACAAGGGGTCGCCGAGATCGTGTTCGACCTGCTCGAGCCCGGCGGTGCGCTCGTCATGGTCGTTCACACCGTGAAAGGACGGCCGGTCCCGCCGAGCCCAGGGCCGCCGCCGATTCCGCACGACGAGATCAGGGCGCTGGTCGAGGACTACCTCGGCCCGGCGAAACGCGTCGGCCAGGGCCTCGCGCCCGTCCGGACCCACCGCTTCGAGGACGTCCTCGTGCGCACCCGCTTCGGCGCGCCCGAAACGCTCTTCGCGCCCGGGATCCCCGACCTCGTGCGAGACACCGACAGCGTCGTGTCGGGCTACTTCTCGCTCGCGAGTTCGGCGCCGCACCTGTTCGGCGACCGGGCGGACGACTTCGCCCGCAAGCTCCGCGAGCTCCTGGCGGCGCGGTCGCCGGACGGCGTCTTCTGGGACTGGCCCGGCGACACCGAGATCGTGATCGCGCGCAAGCCGGCCTGACAACGACGAAGGGCCGGCTGAGCCGGCCCTTCGCGCGGAACCGCAAGAGCGGCTCGTTACATCATCCCGCCCATGTCCGGCATGCCGGCGCCGGCGCCCACGGGGTTCTTCTCCGGGGCCTCGGCGACGACCGCCTCGGTGGTGAGGATGTTCTTCGCGATCGACGCGGCGTTCTGCAGCGCCGAGCGCGTGACCATGGTCGGGTCGCCGATCCCGCTCTTGAGCAGGTCCTCGACCTCGCCGGTCTCGACGTTCAGGCCGTGGCCCTTCTCGGCGCCCCGCACCTGCTGGACGACGACCGAGCCCTCGAGGCCCGCGTTGTACGAGAGCTGGCGAAGCGGCTCCTCGAGCGCCTTGAAGATGATCTGAGCGCCCGTCTTCTCGTCACCCTCGAGCTTGCCGAGGATGTCCGGACCGACCGCGTCCGCCGCGTTGATCAGCGCGACGCCGCCACCCGGCACCTGGCCCTCCTCGAGGGCCGCGCGAGCCGCCTGCAGCGCGTCCTCGACGCGGTGCTTCTTCTCCTTCATCTCGGTCTCGGTCGAAGCGCCGACCTTGACCACCGCGACGCCGCCGGACAGCTTCGCGAGCCGCTCCTGGAGCTTCTCGCGGTCGAAGTCGGAGTCGGTGTTCTCGATCTCGGACTTCAGCTGCTTGATCCGGCCCTTGATCGCGTCGGTGTCGCCGGCTCCGTCGATGATCGTCGTCGTGTCCTTGTCGATGACGACGCGGCGGGCGTGGCCGAGCTGCGAGAGCTTCGTGTTCTCGAGCTTGAGGCCCATCTCCTCGGTGATCACCTCGCCGCCGGTGAGGATCGCGATGTCCTCGAGCATCCGCTTGCGGCGATCGCCGAAGCCGGGCGCCTTGACGGCGACGGCCTGGAAGGTGCCGCGGAGCTTGTTGACGACGATGGTGGCGAGCGACTCGCCCTCGACGTCCTCCGCCACGATCAGCAGCGGCTTGCCCGACTGGATGACCTGCTCGAGCACCGGCAGAAGGTCCTTGACCGCGCCGATCTTCGAGTTGGCGATGAGGATGTACGGATCCTCGAGCACCGCCTCCATCCGCTCGGGGTCGGTGATCATGTACGGCGAGAGGTAGCCCTTGTCGAACTGCATGCCCTCGGTGAACTCGAGCTCGAGCCCGAGAGTCTGGCCCTCCTCGACGTTGACGACGCCGTCCTTGCCGACCTTCTCGATCGCGTCGGCGATGACGTCGCCGATCTCCCGCTCGCGGGAGGAGACGGTCGCGATGCGAGCGATGTCCTCGCGGCCCGAGACGTCCTTCGACTGCTCCTTGAGGTTCTCGACCACGGCGTCGACCGCCGTCTCGACCCCGCGCTTCAGCCCCATCGGGTTGGCACCGGCCGCGACGTTCTTCAGCCCCTCGCGGACGATCGCCTGCGCGAGCACCGTCGCCGTCGTCGTGCCGTCGCCCGCGACGTCGTTCGTCGCCGTGGCGACCTCGCGCACGAGCTGTGCGCCCTGGTTCTCGAAGACGTCCTCGACCTCGATCTCACGCGCGATCGTGACGCCGTCGTTCGTGATGGTGGGAGCGCCGAACTTCTTGTCGAGCACGACGTAGCGCCCCTTCGGGCCAAGGGTGACCTTGACCGCGTCGGCGAGGATGTTCACGCCGCGCTCGAGCGAGCGCCGCGCATCCTCGTTGAACTTCAGCTCCTTGTGAGCCATGTCTTGTTCTGACCTCCGTTTATCTCTTAGGCGGTAGCGCCGGCCGGCTCGCGATCGCCGGTGACCTTGGCGAGAACGTCCGACTCGCGCAGGATCAGGTAGTCGTCGGTGCCGACCTTGATCTCGGTCCCGCCGTACTTGGAGAAGACGATCTCGTCGCCCTCCGCCAGGTCCATCGGGACGAACTTTCCGTTGTCGTCCCGGGAACCGGGACCGACTGCGAGGACGCGGCCGCGCTGCGGCTTCTCCTTCGCGGTGTCCGGAAGCACGATGCCGCTCGCCGTCGACTCTTCCTCTTCGAGGACCTCGACGATGAGGCGGTCACCAAGCGGCTTCAGGTTCATATGTAGAGCCTCCTGACTGCTCTCAGTGACAGTTCCTGGCACTCTCCCCTCGAGAGTGCCGGACACATTGTACGGTCGGCACTCGGGCCGTGCAAGTGCCAACTGGTAGAACCGGACCGGTGGAGCGGGAGTTCTCGGCCGGAGGGGTGCTCGTACGGACGATCCGCGGCCGGCCGATGCTCGCCGCGATCCGCCCCCGCGGCCGCGAGCACATCTGGGCCTTGCCGAAGGGCCACATCGAGGACGGCGAGTCGGCCGGCGACACGGCCGTGCGCGAGGCTCGCGAGGAGACCGGCGTCGAGGGGAAGCTCGTCGAGAAGCTCGGCGACATCCGCTACACGTACACGGCCTCGTACGAGGGCGGCTCCGGCGAGCGGATCTTCAAGGTCGTGAGCTTCTTCCTCCTGCGGGCGGGGCGCGGACGGATCGGCGAGATCGACGAGTCGATGCGGGTCGAGGTGGCGGAGGCGCGGTGGCTGCCACTCGACGAGGCGCCGCGCCTGCTCTCCTACGACGGCGAGCGCAAGATGGCCGCAATGGCGTTGGAGAGAATCGGAGCGTGACGGTCGTCGGCATCCTGCATCCGGGCGAGATGGGCGCCGCGGTCGGCGCGGCCCTGCGCGCGCACGGCGAGACCGTCCTCTGGGCGTCGGCCGGCCGCAGCCCGGCCACGGCCGAGCGTGCGAAGCAGGCGGGACTCGAGGACGCCGGCGACCTCGACGGACTCTGCAGCCGCGCCGAGATCCTGCTCTCGGTCTGCCCGCCGCACGCCGCGGTGGACGTCGCGCGTACGACGAGCGGCTTCGGCGGGATCTACGTCGACGCGAACGCGGTGGCGCCCGAGACGGCGCGAACGATCGCGGACCTGCACGAGCGGTTCGTGGACGGCGGCATCGTCGGACCGCCGCCCGACCAACCGGGCGCGACCCGCCTCTATCTCTCCGGCGGCGAGGCGGACGAGATCGCGGCGCTGTTCGCTGGGACGAACGTCGACGCGCGGGTCATCTCCGGCGAGCCGGGCGCGGCGTCGGCGCTGAAGGCCGCCTACGCCGGCTGGACGAAGGGCAGCGGGGCTCTGCTTCTCACCGTGCGCGAACTGGCCCGCGCCGAGGGAGTCGAGGACGCGCTGCTCGCGGAGTGGCGGCTCTCGCTTCCCGAGCTCGAGCAACGCCTCGCCGGCGCCGAGCGCTCGGCGCGGCGCAAGGGCTGGCGCTGGATCGGCGAGATGCAGGAGATCGCCCGCAGCATGGCCGCGCAAGATCTCCCGACCGGATTCCACGAGGCCGCAGCCGAGGTCTTCCGCAAGGCATCGGAGGAAGCATGAGCGCGCCACTCTCCATCGCCGACTACGAGCGCCTCGCCGAGGAGCGGCTCGAGCCCGGCGCGTGGGCATACCTCGCCGGGGGCTCAGGCGACGAATGGACGCTGCGCCAGAACCGCGCCGCCTTCGCGCGCTGGACGTTCCGGCCGCGCGTGCTCTGCGACGTGTCGAGCATCTCGACCGCGACGACCGTCCTCGGACAGCCGATCGAGTTGCCGGTCGTGGTTGGTCCCGTCGCCTATCAGCAGCTCTACCATCCCGACGGCGAGTGCGCGACGGCTCGGGCAGCCGCCGCCGCTGGCACGGCCATGGCCGTCTCGACCTTCTGCACGCGCTCGCACGAGGAGATCGCTGCGGCGGCACCGGGCCTGAGGCAGTGGTGCCAGCTCTACGTCTTCCAGGATCGCGGCGTCACGCGTGAGCACCTCGCAGGTGCGGCGGACGCCGGGTGCAGCGCCGTCGTCCTCACCGTCGACACTCCCCGGCTTGCCCAACGCGAACGAGACATCCGCGCGGGCTTCGAGGTCCCGTCGGACCTGCCCCTTCCCTACGCGCGCTCGGCGGTCGGAGACGCAGCGTCGAATCCCTCCGACCAGTTCGCGCTGCTCGACGCCTCGGTCTCGTGGCGCGACCTCGAATGGATCGCGGGCGAAGGGCGCCTGCCCGTCGTGCTCAAGGGGATCGTCACCGCCGAAGACGCGCAGCTCGCGGTCGAGCACGGCGCCGCCGCGGTCGTCGTCTCGAACCACGGCGGCCGTCAGCTCGACGGAGCTCCGGCGACGCTCGACGCGCTGCCGGAGGTGGTGGAAGCCGTCGGCGGCCGGGCCGAGGTCTACCTCGACGGCGGGATTCGCCGCGGTACAGACGTCGCCAAGGCGCTCGCGCTGGGAGCCCGGGCGGTGCTCGCCGGACGCGCGCCGGTCTTCGGGCTCGCAGCGGCCGGCGAGGACGGCGTCCGGCAGGTCCTCGAGCTGCTCCGCGAGGAGCTCGCTCTGACGCTGTGCCTGCTCGGGTGCGCGTCACCGGAAGAGATCACGCGAACGCACGTCCAACGCGTCACCTGCGTAAGTGGCAGACTCTCCGCGATGTACGCGCTCAACTTCTACTCCCCGCTCGTCGCCGACCAGCTGCGGTCGGGGCGGAAGTCGGCCACGATCCGGCTCGGCGACAAGTCGGGCAAGTACAAGAAGGGCATGGTCGTGCGCGTGCTCTGCGGCGTCCGCTTCAGCCCGCGCGAGCACGTGTTCGACGCCGTGATCGACAAGGTCGAGGTGAAGACGCTCGGCGAGCTGTCGCCCCGCGAGATCGAGCACGACAATCCCGAGATCCGGCGTACCGACGAGATGGGGAACTTCCTCGGCCAGCTCTACAACCGCGAGGTCGGGCTCGACGATCTCGTCACCGTGATCCGCTTCTCGCAGATCATGAACGGCCCCGTTGTGCCCGGGTTCCGCGAGGACGACCTCTTCTAGTAACAGACTGTTACTAGGTGCCCGGGAAAACGGCCCGGCTCCATGGCCGACCCGGCCGTTTTCGCCACTGTCGCCGCTTGTAACAGTCTGTTACAAGGGGCGGTTCCAGGGAAGCGAGTCCCAGGCCGCCGGACGGCCGTCTTCCCATTTCGCGAACGGCGCGTACGCCTCGGCCGGGGTGTCCGTGTCCTGCTCGACTCCGGCGCCGTGCCGGAGCGCGGTCTCGTCGCGCGCGTAGAGGATCGCGCCGTCCTCCTTGCGAGCGCCCAAGGTGACCATCACGCAGGGGCCGTCGCCGGCGCCGACGAAAGAGTGCGTCGTGCCGGGCGGGCAGTGGAAGTAGTCCCAGCGCCGCAGCCGCCGCTCCTCGCCCTCGACGATGAGCAGGCATTCGCCCTCCACGACGAGGAAGCCCTCCTGCTCGGATTCGCGGTGGTAGAGCGTCATCGGCTTGCCGGGCTCGAGCACGTGGACGCGGGCGCCGACCTCGGAGCCGTACGGAACGAGCATCGTGCGGGCGCCGAACTTCTCGTTCACCCACCACGGAATGTCCGCGACGTTCTGCACCGACCACTCAGGCACGGCGGATCCTCGAGCCGAAGAGCTCGTTCGGCCGCACCTGCTCGCCGCACTCCTCGCAGTCGACGACGGCGATCGACGAGAACGCCGCGCCGCAGGCCCGACAGCGCCGCAGCAACTCGCCGCCGCACTGCGGGCAGGTTTCGGGCAGTTCGGCCTCGAACTCCTCGAACCACCGGCGCGCCGCGCCGCAACCGAGACAGAATGCGACCCAGTCGCCGAGGACCTTCCGACGCTCCTGCCGCAGCCAATCCGCCGCTTTCGCCACGTCCTGACCTTAACCGTCGTCGTGATGGCGGTCACAGGCTGTGGCAATGACCCGGGCTACCACTCGACGCGCGGCGCCAGGCTCATCCACTTCACGCTCCACAGCCAACTGGTGCACAAGGATCTGCACGAGGTCCTCGTCGTACCGCCCCGCCACAGCAACCTGATGCTCGTGCTTCTCCACGGCTATCACGCGAGCCCGTCGCAGTTCCTCACCCAGCCGCTCTTCGACACGCTCGCCGGCCTCGGAGCCCGTGCGCCCCAGGTTCTGCTGCTCGACGGCGGCGCGGACAGCTACTGGCACAACCGCAGCGACGGACGGTGGGCTTCGATGGTGCTGCGCGAGGCGATTCCGGCCGGGTTACGGCGCACGCACGCCCGACACGTGGCAATCGGCGGGATCTCGATGGGCGGCTACGGCGCGCTGCTGCTCGGCTCGCGCAAGCGCGGATTCTGCGCTGTCGGAGCTCAGTCGCCCGCGCTGTGGCTGAGTCCCGGCGACACGGCGCCGGGAGCCTTCGACGACGCGGAGGACTACGAGCGGAACGACGTCTTCAAGCTCCGTCCGCCGCATCCACTCTGGATCGATCTCGGCGCGAGCGATCCGTTCCGCACCGCGACTCTCACCTACGCCCGCAGAGCCGGCGTGCAGGCGCACCTCAAGCCCGGCGGCCACGACGCCGCGTTGTGGAACGCGTTCATGCCGCAGTTCCTACGCTTCTTCGCGCATGCCTGCGCCTGAGCCGAAGATCGAGCTGCACGTCCATCTCGAGGGAACGGTGCGCCCGGACACCCTGCGCGCGATCGCGAAGCGCAACGACTACCCGCTGCCCGACGACCTCGAGTCGCTCTACCGCTTCCGCGACTTCGCGCACTTCATCGAGGTCTGGATCCTCACGACGAACGCGCTGCAGACCGCCGCCGACTTCCGCCAGGTGGTCGTGGACTACGCCGCCGAGGCCGCCTCGCACGGTGCGGTCTATCTCGAGGCGATCTTCAGCCCGGCCGAGCGCGTCGCGCGGGGAGTCGACTGGGACGAGATCTTCAGCGGCTACTGCGACGGCGCGCAGGAGGCGCGCGAACTGCACGGCGTCGAGGTGCGGCTGACGCCGGACATCTTTCGCGGCGCGACGCCCGAGCAGGCTGAGCAGGTCGTCCGCTACTCCGCCGAGTACCGCGACCGGGGAGTCGTCGCGGTCGGGCTCGGCGGGCTCGAGGCCGAGTATCCGCCCGAGCCGTACGAGTCGGCGTTCGCGCTCGCCAGCTCCCTCGGCCTCGGCTCGGTTCCTCACGCCGGCGAGGCCGCCGGACCGCCTTCCGTGCGCGGAGCGCTCGACGCGCTCGGCGCCGACCGGATCCGGCACGGGATCCGCTCGGTCGAGGACTCCGGTCTCGTCGCGGAGATCGCCGGCCGCGGCACCGTCCTCGACGTCTGCCCGCTCTCGAACCTCCGCACCGGCGTGGTGCGCTCGCTCGAGGAGCACCCGCTTGCCGCAGCTCGTCGCCGCCGGCGTGCGCTGCTCGATCTCGACCGACGACCCGGCGATGTTCGACACCGACCTCACGCGCGACTACGAGGCGGCCGCTTCGCTCGGCGTCTCGGCGCGTTCCGCGTACGAGGCCGGGGTCGCCGGGGCGCTCTGCGACGACGTGACACGTGCCCGCCTGCGGCACATCGGCGGCGCCTTCAGCTGGGATCGTTAGATTTCGCCACGATGGCGATCGCAAGAGAGGCTGGACCGGTCGGCTCGCTGCACGAGGTACGCGAGGCGGGCCTCGACCGGGAGGATCTGCTCGGCATCTACCGCAGCATGCTCGTCACGCGCGGGGTCGAGGAGCGCGGCCACATCCTCTACCGCCAGGGCAAGATTCCCGGCTCGTTCTATACGGGCCGCGGCAACGAGGCTGCTGCGGTCGGCGTGGCGACGGCGATGGGGCCCGACGATGTCGGGACGCCGCTCCACCGCGACATGGGCGTGCACATCGTGCGCGGCGTCGATCCTTGGCGGATCTTCGCGCAGTACATGGGCCGCCAGGACGGGCCGACGCACGGGCGCGACGGCAACGTCCACATGGCCGACTCGCAGCTCGGGCTGATCGCGATGGTCAGCCACCTGCCCGCGATGCTCCCGGTCGCGACGGGCGCAGCGCTCGCCTTCCGGATCCGCGACGAGTCGCGGGTTGCCGTGGGCTGGTTCGGCGAGGGCGCCTCGGCGCGCGGTGACGCGCACGAGTCGATGACCTTCGCCGGCACGCGCAAGCTGCCGGTCGTCTTCGTCTGCGACAACAACCAGTTCGCGTACTCGACCCCGTCCTACCTCGAGTTCGCCACCGAACACGTCGCCGACCGCGCCGAGGCCTACGGCTTCGAAGGCGTCGTCGTCGACGGAACCGACGTCCTCGCCGTCTATCGCGAGGCGAAGCGCGCAATCGACAAGGCGCGCGCCGGCGGCGGGCCGACGCTGCTCGAGTGCCTCACCCTCAGGATGGAGGGCCACGCCGTCCACGACGACGCCTTCTACGTCCCGAAGCCGATGCTCGAGACGTGGGCCGCGTCGGACCCGCTCGAGCGCTTCCGCACCTGGCTCCGCGACAACGCCGACCTCACCGACGAGGAGGAGGGCGAGATCGAGAGCAGCGTCAAGCGCCTGCTCATCACGGCGCTCGAACGGGCCGAGGAGTCGCCGCAGCCCGACCCGTCCACTCTCGCCGAGGGTGTCTACGCGTCGCCCGAGGACCTCGACACGCCGCACCACAAGTAATGGCAGAACTCACCTATTTGCAGGCAATTTCCGACGGGCTTCGCACCGAGATGCGGCGCGACAAGCGCGTCTTCCTGATCGGCGAGGACGTCGGCGTCTACGGCGGCGCCTTCAAGGTCTCGCTCGGCTTCCAGGAGGAGTTCGGCCCGTGGCGCGTGATCGACGCACCGCTGGCGGAGACCGCGATCGTCGGCGGCTGCACGGGCGCCGCGATCATGGGCCTGCGTCCTGTCGCCGAGATGCAGTTCGCCGACTTCATCTCGTGCGCCTGGGACCACCTCGTGACGATCGCGGCCAAGCAGCGCTGGCGCGCCGGCACTCCGGTGCCGATGGTCGTGCGCCTGCCGTCGGGCGGCGGCTTCTCGGGCGGGCCGTTCCATTCCCAGAATCCCGAGTCGTCGTTCGCGCACATCCCCGGCCTCAAGTGCGTCTGCCCCGCGACGCCGGAGGATGCGAAGGGGCTCCTGATCAGCGCGATCGAGGATCCGAATCCGGTCCTCTACTTCGAGCACAAGCACCTCTACCGCCGCATCAAGGGCGAGGTGCCCGAGGAGCGCTACACGACGCCGCTCGGCAAGGCGCGCATCCATCGGGAGGGCACCGACGTGTCCGTCATCACCTGGGGCGCGATGGTCTACACGGCCGACGAGGCGGCGCAGCAGCTCGACTCCGACGGCGTCTCGGTCGAGGTCGTCGACCTGCGCACGATCATGCCGTGGGACAAGGCGGCGGTGCTCGAGTCGGTGCGCAAGACGTCGAAGGTGCTCGTGCTGCACGAGGACACGCGCAGCGGCGGCTTCGGCGGCGAGATCGCGGCGACGATCGCCGAGGAGGCGTTCGAGGATCTCGACGCGCCCGTCAAGCGGCTGGCCGCGCCCGACACACCCGTCCCGTTCTCGCCGACGCTCGAGAAAGCATTCATTCCGCAGGTCGACGACGTCGTCGCCGGCGTGCGAGAGCTCGCGGAGTACTAGGAAGGAGCCGCATGGCCACGGAGACCGCAGTCGACGTCGTGATGCCGCAGATGGGCGTTTCCGTCTCGGAGGGGACGATCACCCGGTGGCTCAAGCAGGAAGGCGAGCAGGTCGAGGCCGACGAGCCGCTGCTCGAGATCTCCACCGACAAGGTCGACACCGAGGTGCCGAGCCCCGCCGCCGGAACGCTGACGCAGATCCTCGTCCAGGAAGGCGAGACCGTCGACGTCGGCACGAAGCTCGGCCAAATCGGCGGCAGCGCCGCTGCCGAGGCTCCCGCCGCTCCGGCGGCCGAGCCCGAGGCGCCTCGCGCCGGCAGCCGAGGAAGCGCCCGAGCCCGAGGCTCCCGCCCCTGCGGCACCCGAGCCCGCCGCGGCGCCGGCTCCCGCCCCGGCCGCAGCGGCGCCGGCGGGCAACGGCAAGGCTTTCGTCTCCCCCGTCGTCGCCCGCATCGCCGGCGAACACGGGATCGACCCGTCCCAGGTGCCGGGCACCGGCTCGGGCGGCCGCGTGACGAAGAAGGACATCCTCGCGTTCGTCGAGTCCGGCGGCGCTGAGTCGGCCGGCGCTGGGCAGCAGCAGGAAGCCGCCCCGGCGGCACCCGCGCCGCCCGAGGCTCCGGCTCCGCAGGCGGCGCCGCGCGCCGAGACCCCGCCCGCTCCCGCGAAGCCTGCCGCCCCGGCTCCGGTCGCGGCCGGCGAGACGCTGCCCGGCGAGACGGTCGAGCCCATCACCGCGATGCGGCGCGGCATCGCCGAGCACATGCGCCGCTCGCTCGACACCGCAGCGCACGTGACGAGCGCGATCGAGGTCGACTTCTCCCGCATCGTTGCGGTGCGCAACCAGCTGAAGAAGGAGTACCAGTCCGCCTACGGCGTCAATCCGACCTACCTCGCCTTCGTCGCGAAGGCGACGGTCGAGACGCTGCGCGACTACCCGTACGTGAACGCCGAGATGCGCGGCGACTCGATCGTCACGCGCAGCTTCGTCAACCTCGGCATCGCAGTCGAGCTCGCCGAGGGCAAGGGCCTGATCGTTCCCGTGATTCGCAACGCCGAGGGACTGAATCTCCTCGGGCTCGCGCGCGGCATCTCCGAGATCGCGGCGAAGGCGCGCAACAAGCAGCTCGTGCCCGACGACGTCCAGGGCGGCACGTTCACGATCACCAACCCGGGCGGCTACGGCACCTTCCACGGCACGCCGGTCATCAGCCAGCCGCAGTCGGCGATCCTCGGCACGTACGCGCTCGTCAAGCGGCCCTGGGTCGTCGAGGACGAGCTCGGCCAGGACGTGATCGCGATCCGGCCGCTGATGAACATCACGCTCACGTACGACCATCGCCTCGTCGACGGCGCGCTCGCCGGCCGCTTCCTCCGCGACCTGCGCGAGCGGCTCGAGAGCTGGGAAGGCGAAGAGAGCTAGGACCGCCGCGGCCAGCACTCCGGCCAGCGGACGCGGAATCGCCTCGGGCGCCAGTGCCGCGATCAGCAGCGGCGGGTAGCGCTTGTTCCGCCCCTCGGCGGCCCGAAGCCAGCGACGAAGCTGCGCTTCGGCCGGACGCCCGCGCCAGGCGAGCTGTTCTGGAAGCTGCGGAACGTCTCGAGGTCGCCTTGAACGGCAACGACCTCTTCGACGCGAGTTGGCCCGAGCGCGCGGATCAACTCGTCTTCGAGATCGGCCGTGCAGACGAACGCAGCGTCGCCGAGCACGCGGCGGAAGTACCGCTCCTCGTTGGCGTCGCAGAGGCCGGCGACGCGCTCGCCCTCGTACTCGGCGGCAGCCCGGCGGATCGCCTGCGCACCGCCGATCGGGACGATCTCGACGCCGGCCGCGACGAGGTCGAGGTCGAGCTTCGCCGCGACCGCTTCGAGCGCGATCCGATCGGTGATGCCTTCGACGAGGATGACGGCCATCGGCCGACGGTAGCCTGACGGCATGGCCAGAGGCGGCTACGTCCTGCAGCTCGGTGAGGTGCCGTACCTCGACGCGTGGGAGCTGCAACGCTCGCTCGCCGGTGCGGTCTCGCAGGGCGCGATTCCCGAGACGGTGGTCCTGCTCGAGCACCCGCCGGTCGTGACGCTCGGCCGGCGCACAGACGAGACGGCGGAGCTGCACGTCCCCGAGGGTGCAGCGGTCGAAGTGGTCGAGACCGACCGCGGCGGCAAATCGACCTTCCACGGGCCCGGCCAGCTCGTCTGCTATCCGATCCTCGACCTGAAGCGGCACGGCCGCGACGTGAAGCAGTACGTGCGGAACCTCGAGGAGGCGCTGATCGGCACGCTCGCGCCACTCGGCGTGGTCGGCACGCGCCTCGAGGGCCTCACCGGCGTCTGGGTCGAGCGGCCGCCGCGCAAGATCGCGTCGATCGGCGTCCACGTCTCGCGCTGGGTGACGACGCACGGCTACGCGCTCAACGTCGACCTCGACCCTGCCCCTTTCACCGACTGGATCACGGCCTGTGGGCTCGAGGACGCGATGTTCACGACGATCGCACGCGAGCTCGGCCGGCCCGTGGCGATGGACGAGGTGCGGCCGCACGCAGTCGCGGCGCTCGAGGACGTCTTCGGGCTGGAGCTCGAGGAGCTGCCGGTCGAGGACGGCGCGGGGCTGTGGCCGCAGCCGCTCCACGAGCAGCTCGCGGCGAAGGCCTAGCCAGCCAGTCCTCGCGGACGTACCAGGTCACGCGCGGGACTCTAGGCGCGCAGGCCGTCGAGCACGACGTCGAGATAGCGCCGCCACTGGCCCGGAGGCGCCGAAGTCAACGCCGACCGCACGAGCAGCTGCACGTCGGCCGGCTTCACATCCCGCCGTACCGCCCCCGCACGCTGCGCGCGGGAGACGAGCTTCGCGCTCAGCTGCTCGAGCTCGGCCGCGCCGGGCTTCTCACCGCAGTAGACGATGCACTTGTGGAGGCCGGGCGTGGTCATCCCGAGCTCCGCTGCCCGGCGGGCGAAGTCGAAGAACGCCTCGCCGGGATCGCCCGACGCGAGCGCCTCCTCGGCGATCTCGCACAGCTGCGCGACATGGCGCTCGATGACCGCGTAGATGAGATCGTCCTTCGACGGGAAGCGGCGAAAGACCGTCCCATGTCCGACCCCGGCCAGCCGTGCGATCTCGTCGATGCTCGCCTCGGGGCCCGACGCGGCGAAGGCCTGCTCCGCCGCATCGAGTACCCGCTCGAGATTGCGCTGCGCGTCGGCGCGAAGCTCGGTCATTAGTTGGCGAACACCGGCTGGTCGTCGGTCCGGGCCTCGGCCTCGATCCGCGCCACGTCCCGCTTGCGCAGGAGCGCGACGAAGGCGATGAGGCTGAGCCCGACGAAGACGGCGGCGCCGGCGAAGGCGTAGTGGAAGCCGTGGACGAGCGCCGCCGGAGAGCTCGGGTCGCTCGTGTGGCTCGCCGCGATGGTCGTGAGAACCGCGAGCCCGAGCGCTCCCCCGACCTGCTGCGACGTGTTGAACAGCCCTGACGCGAGCCCCTGGTCCTCGTTCTTGAGGCCCGTGGTCGCCACGAGCGTCAGCGGCATGAAGATCGCGCCCATTCCGAGGGAACCGATGAGCAGACCCGGCAGGACGTCGGTTGCGTACGAGCCGTCGACCGGCATCCGGGAGAAGAGAAGCATCCCGATGATGGTCAGCACCATGCCGGTGGCCGCGACGGGGCGAACGCCGATCCGCGGTGCGAAGTTCGAGGCGAGGCCGGCCGAGAGCATCACGCCGGCCGTGAACGGCAGGAACGCGACGCCGGCCTTGAGCGGCCCGAACCCGAGGACCTTCTGAAGGTAGAGCGTGTTGAAGAAGAACATCGCGAACATGCCCGAGAAAGCCAGGAACATCGAGAGGTTCGCCGTCGTGAGCGAGCGGATGCGGAAGATCGAGAGCCGGACGAGCGGCTCGGACGAGCGCATCTCGACCAGGACGAACGAGGCGAGCAGCAGGGCCGAGACGACGAAGGAGACGATCGTCGTCGTCGAGCTCCAGCCGTGCGTGGCCGAGTTGACGAGCCCGTAGACGAGGATCATCAAGCCGCCCGTCACGGTGACGGCGCCGGCGATGTCGTAGCCCTTGTGGGCGTGCTCGTCCTTCGACTCCGGCACGAGCCGCAACGCTGCGAAGAAGGCGAAGATGCCGACCGGGACGTTGACGAAGAAGATCCAGCGCCACGAGAACGCCTGCGTCAGCGCGCCGCCGAGCACGAGGCCCACCGCCGAGCCGCCGATCGCGATCGCGGCCCAGACTGCGAGAGCGCGCGCGCGCTCCTTGCCCTCGGCGAAGGTCGTCGAGATGATGGAGAGAGCGGCCGGCGAGATGAGCGCAGCGCCGAAGCCCTGCAGCGCGCGGAAGGCGATCAGCTCGCCCGAGGAGCTCGCGATGCCGTTGAGGAAGGATGCGCCGGTGAAGACGACGAGCCCGATGAGAAAGAGCCTCTTCCGTCCCAGGAGATCGCCCGCGCGCCCGCCGAGCAAGAGGAAGCCGGCGAACACGAGCGTGTACGCGTTGATCACCCACTGCAGACTCGCCTCGCTGAAGCCGAGTGCAGTCTGGATGTGGGGCAGCGCGACGTTCACGATCGTCGCATCGAGGATGACCATGAACTGCGCGAGGCAGATGATTACGAGTACGACCCAGGGATTCGTGGAATGGCGACTCATTCGGCTCCTTCCGTCTCTTCGGCGTAAGCGGACTCTTCAGTCCGTTTCAGGCTAGCAGCGGTCGATCTCTCTACGCCGCATAGACTGGAACGCGCCCATGGAGTCATCGCTTCCCGTCGCCGAGAGGCCCCGTCGGCCCGAGTGGATGAAGGTGCGAGCCCCGTCGAAGGACGGCTCGTACTTCGACGTCCAGAAGCTCGTGCACGGGCTCTCGCTGCACACGATCTGCGAGGAAGCACGGTGCCCGAACATCTCCGAGTGCTGGGGACGCGGCACTGCGACGTTCCAGATCCTCGGCGACACCTGCACCCGCGCCTGCCGGTACTGCTACGTCCACTCGGGCAAGCCGGAGACGCCGCCCGACCCGCTCGAGCCTCTGCGGCTCGCCCAGGCGGCGGCGCAGATGCAGCTCAAGCACGTCGTCGTCACCTCGGTCGACCGCGACGACGTCCCCGACCGCGGCGCCGGCCACTACGCGGCGACGATCCGGGCGCTCAAGGCGAAGCTGCCGGAGGCATCCGTCGAGGTGCTGACGCCCGACTTCCTCGGCGTCGAGGAGGAGGCGCTGCAGACGGTGCTTGCGGCGCGGCCGGACGTGTTCAACCACAACATCGAGACGGTGCGCCGCCTGCACGCGCGGATGCGCGGCGCGAAGGCGAGCTACGACGGCGCGTTGTGGCTGCTGCGCCGCACCAAGGAGATCGCCGACTATCCCGTCCTCACGAAGTCGGGGATCATCGTCGGGCTCGGCGAGACGAACGACGAGGTCGTCGACACGATGCGCGACCTGCGGGCGAACGGCGTCGACGTCGTCACGATCGGCCAGTACCTGCAGCCGAGCGCGAAGCACGCGCAGATCGACCGCTGGGTGCATCCCGACGAGTTCCGCTGGTTCCGCGAGCAGGGCGAGGCGCTGGGCTTCGGGTCGGTCTTCTCGGGGCCGCTCGTCCGTTCGAGCTACCGCGCCGACGAGCAGCGTCGCGCAGCGGTTACGGAGCGCAGCGCGGTCGGATACTAGGAAGCGAAGAGGCCCGCCGAAGCGGGCCTCTTCTGGTCGTGCGGAGTGCTGTGGCTCAGTGGCCGCGGAAGAGCGCGAAAGCCTGAAGTAGGCTCAGCGCCCTCGGCGTGCCGAGACCCGTGACCGGGTCCCAGCCGCGCCCGGCGTTGTATCCAGCGCCGCCCAGGTCTGCGACGTCGTTGTTGCCGATCGTGACGTCGTTGAAGACCGAGTGGTATAGGCCCGGCAACACGGCATATCCGTAGAGAGCCGGATTGATGTTGCCGAGGTCGTGATGCGCCATCTGATCCGCGTCGGCGATAAGCGCGGACCACTGTGGCGATCCGGCGCTCGTGCCTCCGAAGATGAAGAACAACGGCGCGCTCGGATCGAGGCCGAGGGACGCGAGGCAGACACCGCAGTGCGTGATCACGCCGCCGTTGACGCCCGCGTCATAAGCGACGTCCGGCACACCACGAGCGTGCCCGGACACCGCCAGCCCCTGGTAGAGCGGCTTGCTGTAGATGGTGCTGAAGCCGCCACCGCTGCAGTTGATGTCGTCGTCGTCGGGCGGGTTGCAGCCGAAGTCCGGCTCCGTCCACGCCGTCTCGCCGAGGTAGAAGCCCCCCGGGTTTGACGCGTTCAGCGTCGTACCGCCGACACCGGTGACGAGCGGATCCGACGCCGGCGAGCTGGCGGCCAAGATCGGCCCGTCGCCCGCACAGTTGAACTGCGCCGCACCGCTGTCGCCGGAAGACGCGAAGAGCGTCATGCCCTTGTTGACCGCCGCCTGGAAGACCGCGTGCTCCTGGGTCAGAACGCTCGGGTCGACGCAGGTCTCGGCTTCGCCGAAGCTCTGCGAGATCACGTCACCGAGATGGTGGTCGACGGCGTACTTCGTCGCGGCCAGGATGTCCGTGTCGTTGTTGCTCGCGGCCTCGACCAGCGTGATACCGGCCGCAGGTGCCATCGCATGCGCCCAGAGGACGTCGAGCGTCTCCTCCCCACCCCAACCGACCTGATTCGGGTCGTTGATATCGAACGGCGGCACGCCCGGCATCATCACCTTGTTGAGGGTCACGTTCGGCAGCGAGAACGTGCTGTCCTGGATGTTCAGATCGTTCTGCAGATACGGATTGTCGTACGCATCGATGATGACGATCGTCTTTCCGGCGCCGTCGACGCCCGACGCGAGCAGGCCGGAGTAGCCGTACGCCCGCTGGATCTGGTTCGGCTCGTAGCACCGCGGTCCGGCGGAGCCGTCGATCGGCCGGCTCTGGCAGCCGAAGACCGGAAGTGCTCCCGGATGCGCACTCTGGGGTCCAGAGATTTCCGGATTGACGCTGATCGGGTGCGACGTCGGACCGGCCGCACGCGACGCAGACGGACCCACTAGAGCGACCGCAATCACCGCGGCGAAAACGATGACCGCGGCACCACCTGTGGACATCGTCGAACGAAGCTTCTCCTTCATATCCTCCCTCTCCCTAGGACGTTAAGGAGACCCCCTGTCCCCTTCTCCCGATGCATCCTGAATCAGCCTCCTCGAATTTGCAAATAGAGGTCTCTTCGAGCATCCGGGATCCTGCGGCCGAAAGCGCGAGTCCACACGTCGTTCTCGGGCCGCCGCTACCATCGACGATATGCACCGAGGATTCGTTGCGGCGGTGGTGGCGGGAATCCTGTTGGTGGTCGGACCGTCCGCTGGAGTTGCCTCGGGACCGCCGACCGGCGCTGTGTCTTCGATGACCGTCACGGCGTCCACGCACGATGCGAAGGCGCGCGCGGTGCGCTTTACGGTGACGTTGCGCTACGAGATGCAATGCGCTTATCCCGGTCCCGGGCCGCTCGTCGTGACCTTCCCTTCAGCTCTGAAGCCGCCCGCGGACTTCGCGGCCGGCACTGTCCTGCTTTCCGGAAAGCCGGTGGCCGCAACGGTCAGCGGAAGGCAGGTGGCGGTGACTGTCCCGCCGCACAAGGGCATGCTCTGTGACATCGTCGCCCCCGGTTCGCTGACCCTCGTGTTCACGCACGCGGCGAAGCTGGCGAATCCCGCGCGCGCAGGCTCGTACCGTTTCACTGCGACGCACGGGAGGCGAGCCTTCACGGCCGCGCTCACGATCAAGCGGACGGCCTAGCTGTTCGGCTTGGCCATCTTGCGGTAGTCTAGCGCCTCGTCCAGCACCGACTCCTCGACGCCCTTCTCCCGCGCGATCTCCCGCAGCGAGCGCCCGGAGGCGGCCGCCTCTTTGACGATCTCGGTCGCGCGGTCGTAGCCGATGTACGGGTTGAGAGCCGTCGCGGCGGAGAGAGTCAGCTCGGCATAGCGCTCGCAGTTCTCGCGGTTCGCCTCGATCCCGTCGACGCACTTCTCGGCGAACAGGCGGCACGCACTCGCGAGCAGCTTCACGGAGTCGAGGATGTTGCGGGCGAGCAGCGGCACGAAGAC
Organism: uncultured Actinomycetes bacterium; assembly: GCA_963794255.1. Taxonomy (GTDB): domain Bacteria; phylum Actinomycetota; class Thermoleophilia; order Gaiellales; family Gaiellaceae; genus Palsa-739. The sequence goes on from CAWCDC010000002.1 coordinate 271,557, forward strand.
GTTGAGCTCGAAGTGTCCCTGCATGCCGCCGATCGCGATCGCCGAGTCGTTGCCGATCACCTGCGCCGCGACCTGCGTCACGACCTCCGGCATCACCGGGTTCACCTTGCCCGGCATGATCGAGCTCCCCTTCTGGAGCTCCGGGAGCGCGATCTCAGCGAGACCCGCGCGAGGGCCCGAGCCGAGGAAGCGGATGTCGTTCGCGACCTTCGTCAGCGAGACGGCGACGGTCTTCAGCGCGCCCGACGCTTCGACGATCCCGTCGCGCGCGGCCTGGGCCTCGAACGGGTCGGCAGGCGCCGAGATCGCGAGTCCGGTCTCGCGTGCGAGCAACTCACGAACGCGCGCGGCGAACTCTGGATGCGTGTTGAGCCCGGTTCCGGTCGCGGTGCCGCCGAGCGGAATCTGGCCGAGCCGCGGCAGCGTGTCGCGGACTCGCTCCACGCCCTGGCGCACCTGGGCGGCATAGCCCGCGAACTCCTGGCCGAGCGTGACCGGGACGGCGTCCATCCAGTGCGTGCGTCCCGACTTGACGACGTCGTCGAACTCCCGCGCCTTCGCCTCGAGCGACGAGGCGAGGAGCTCCATCGCCGGCAGCAGCCCGTTCGTGATCTCGTCGAGAGTGGCGAGGTGGACCGCCGAGGGAAAGACGTCGTTCGACGACTGGCCCATGTTGACGTCGTCGTTCGGGTGCACGTCGTCGCCGGCGAGCGTCGCGAGCACCTCGTTCGCGTTCGTGTTCGAGGAGGTGCCGGAGCCGGTCTGGAAGACGTCGATCGGGAACTGGTCGTCGAGCTCGCCCTCGGCGATCCGAGCCGCGGCCGCCGAGATCCGCTCCGCCTTGTCCGCGTCGAGCAGTCCGAGCTCCGCGTTGACGCTCGCAGCTGCCCCCTTGATGCGGCCGAGCCAGTGCACAACCGGGGCCGGAATCGGCTCACCCGAGACGGGAAAGTTCGCGACAGCCTTCGTCGTCTCCGCCCCCCAGAGCTCTTGGCGCTCTTCCATCTTCGCCATGCAGCGAGTGTAGGGAAGCGCGCTCGGCCGCCGCAGCGGGACCTACGCGACTGACGGGAGCCGGTGCTCGGCGTGCGCCAGTTCGCGCGGCGCATTGCGATCCGTCTCCTTCGCCTCGAGCACGGGTGCCCAGCCGAGGTAGCCGCACTCGGGGCACTCGGGCGCTTCGAAGTGCTTGAAGCGGTCGCGCCGCGCCAGCCGGCTCGTGCCGCACTGGAGACATTCGATTACGAGGGGATCCACGGGGGTCCCATCGGCGCGGATCAGTAACCCGATGTCACCCAATTGGGGGGACTTCCCAATGCCTGCTGCAGGGGAGGATTTCTGCGCTAGCTCCTGCGGGTGTTGAGGCGATCAGCAGTGGCGAGGAGCTCGCCCCAGGAACAGAGTTTGACGCGCGGCCGGCCGGACTTCTCGCCCGACTCCCGCTCGGCCTTGTCGATCGCAGTCCAGCCGGCGTACCCGACGACCGGGATGTGGCGTTCGGCGAGCAGGGCGTCGACGGCGGACGCGGTCGCATCCGGCCTGGGTTCGAGCCGACCGGCAGCGGCGTCCTCGAGCAGGAGCTCGACCGTCTCGGCCGCGTCCTTCTTGTTGGTGCCGATCACTCCGGTGGGGCCGCGCTTGATCCAGCCGGCGACGTAGACGCCGGGCTCGACACGTCCACCCTCGTTGGGAATCGTGCCGCTCGCCGCGTCGAAGGCGACGTCCGGCAGCTCGACGCCGTGGTAGCCGACGCTGCGGAAGACGAGCCCGCAGGCGAGCGTCTCGTGCTCGTCCGTCGGGACGGCGCGCTCGTTCGCGTCGAGCTCGTTGCGGACGAGCTCGATTCCCTCGACTCGCTCCTCGCCGAGGATCGCGACGGGCGAGTGGAAGAAGCGGAAGACGACGCGCCGCTGCTTGCCTTCGGGCTCGCGCGCAGCGAAGTCTCGCAGCACGGCGAGGTTGCGCTCGGCGTTCGTGCCCTGCGGCTCCGCGCCTTCGAGGTCGGCCGGATCGACAATCACGTCGGCGCCCGCCAGCTCGCCCATCTCGTGCAACTCGGGCGTGGTGAACGCGGCCTGAGCCGGCCCGCGACGACCCACGAGGACGATCTCGCGGATCGGCGAGCTCGCGATCGCGGCGATCGAGGGGTCGGTCGCGTCCGTCGGCGCGAGCTCTTCGTGGGTCAGCGCGAGCATCCGCGCCACGTCGAGCGCCACGTTCCCGTTCCCGATCACGACCACCCGCTCGACCGCGAGGTCGAACTCGAGCTGCTGGTAGTCGGGGTGGCCGTTGTACCAGGCGACGAGCTCGGTGGCCGCCCACGAGCCCGGCAAGTCCTCGCCCGGGATCCCCAACCGGCGGTCGGTCTGGGCGCCGACGGAGTAGATGACGGCGTCGTAGAGACGCACGAGGTCGGCGTGATGAAGGTCGCGGCCGACCTCGACGTTGCCGAGGAAGCGGAACCCGGGCTGCTCGGCGATCCGCTCGAAGGCGCGCGACACGGTCTTCAGCTTGGGGTGGTCGGGGGCGACGCCGAGCCGGACGAGACCCCACGGCGTCGGCAGGCGCTCGATCAGATCCACCTCGACAGGCGGGTCCGCAGACAGCAAGGCGCCGGCGGCGTAGAAGCCTGCAGGGCCGGAGCCGACTACCGCGACGCGCATATAAGCGCCGACTCTAGAACGCGTCAGCTAGTGAGAGCAGCCGGAACCGCAAGCGCCCGCTGCATCCTCGGGCGACTCGCCCTCGGCCACCTGGAACGAGTGGCCGCAGCCGCACGACGCGACGGCGTTCGGGTTCTCGATCTTGAACCCGGACTCCTGGATCGTCTCGAGGTAGTCGACCTGCGCACCGGAGAGATACGGCGCGCTGAACGGGTCGACGACGACCGAGACGCCCTCGCATTCGAACTCGAGGTCGCCCTCCTGGGCTGCGCGGTCGAAGCCGAGGCCGTACTGGAAGCCGGAGCAGCCGCCGCCCTCGATGGCGACGCGCAGCACCGAGACGTCCGCCTCGGTGGCCATCAGGTCGCGGATCTTCGCCGCCGCGGCAGGCGTCAGCGAGACGATGCTCCCGGTGCGCTCCTGGATCTCCATTCGCCTTGCATCGTAGCAACGTGGCTACCGGCTACCCGGTCGCGCACCCGCGAGCCGCGCCCGACTTTGTAACAGCCGCTGCAGGCACGGCTACGGGGATTCGCTACCTGCAAGTGCAGGCTCGCGACATTGATAACGTCAGCCAGTCGGTGAGTGCTTCGGGCTGCGCGAACGGGTAAGGAGAGGCACGCGTAGATGCTTCATAGCTGGCTGCCATTCCTGATCTGGGCGATCCTCGCGCTCGCCATCCCCGGTTCGATGCTGTGGATGTCGTTCGCGTTCTCGCAGCGGCCCGCGCGCCGCACCCGCGCGCGCACCGTGCCGTTCGAGTCGGGTGTCTCGACCGGCCCGCTGCCGCAGCAGCGCTTCAGCGTCAGCTTCTACCTCACCGCGATGCTGTTCATCGTCTTCGACATCGAGATCGTCTTCCTCTACCCGCTGGCCGTGCAGCTGCACGCGCTCGGCTGGTTCGGATTCGCAGAGCTCGGCTTCTTCGTCCTCATCCTCCTCGTCGCCTACCTCTACATCTGGCGCAAGGGCGCCCTCAACTGGTGACGCACCGTGGCTGACGAGAAGCCGACGCGCCTGCGCGACTACGGGCTCCAGTCGGAGCGCCTGCTCTGGCCCACCAAGGGACCGTCGCGCTTCGAGGAGGAGATGGGCGCCGACGAGCTCGAGCGGGCGCTCGGGATCACGACGCTCGAGAAGGCCGTGCGCTGGGCGCAGACGAAGTCGATGTGGCCGGACACGTTCGGGCTTGCCTGCTGCGCGATCGAGATGATGTCGATCGTCTCGGCGCGGTACGACATCGCGCGCTTCGGGATGGAGGCGTTCCGCTCCTCGCCGCGCCAGGCCGACCTCCTCATCGTCTCGGGCCGGGTCGCGCACAAGATGGCGGCGCCGCTGCGCCAGATCTACGACCAAATGCTCGAGCCGAAGTGGGTGATCGCGATGGGCGTCTGCGCGAGCTCCGGCGGGATGTTCAACAACTACACGATCCTGCAGGGCGTCGACCGGATCGTTCCCGTCGACATCTACATCCCGTTCTGCCCGCCGCGGCCCGAGGCGCTGATGGAGGGGATCATCCGCCTGCACGAGGCGCACCAGGCCGGCGTGCCTCCCGCATACGAGCGCGTCGGGGTCGCCGAATGACGGAGTGGCAGCGCGTTCCGGGCTACGTCTCTCACCGCGAGGGACCCGAGATGCCGACCGTGACGGTCGAGACCGGGCAGATCCGCGAGGCGTGCGAGCACGCGCGCGACGAGCTCGGCTTCGACATGTGCCTCGACGTCGTCGCGACCGACTACCTCGACTGGGGCGGCAAGGGCGTCTCGGGCTATATCGGCACCGCGTCGGGGCGCGACCTCATGCACCCGATGACGCAGGGGCTCCAGGCGCTCCCCGAGAGCAAGCCGAAGCGCTTCTCGGTCAGCTACCACCTGCTCGCCCTGCGCCAGGGCGCGCCCCGCGTGCGGCTGCAGTGCTGGGTCGACGAAGGAGAGCATGTGCCGAGCGTGATGGCGGTCTGGCCGACCTGCGACTGGCACGAGCGCGAGCAGTACGACCTGATGGGAATCGTCTTCGACGGCCACCCCAACCTCGAGCGGCTGCTGATGCCCGAGGACTGGGAAGGCCACCCGCTGCGCAAGGACTACCCGATCGGCGGGGAGCCGGTCCGCTTCAGCGACGAGCAATGAGCAGCACCGTCGCACCCACCACTTCGCGCCGCTGGCCGGTCGTCGCCGACGACCAGTACGACGGCTCGCGCATCCCGGCGCGTGTGCCGACCGTGCTCGACGTGCCGGAGGCGCTGCGCTCGAGCGAGGACGTCCTCCAGGTCAACTTCGGGCCGAACCACCCGTCGACCCACGGCGTGCTGCGCCTGATCGTCGACCTCCACGGCGAGGAAGTCGTGGGCGTCTCGGCCGTGATCGGCTACCTCCACACCGGGTTCGAGAAGTCGATGGAGTCGAAGACGTACTGGAAGGACGTGACCTTCCCCGAGCGGATCGACTACGTCGGCTACCAGAACAACGAGCTCGTGTACGTGCTCGCGGTCGAGCAGCTGCTCGAGCTCGAGGTGCCGACCAAGGCGAAGTGGATGCGGATGCTCCTCTGCGAGCTCAACCGGATCCACTCGCACCTCGTCTTCCTCGGCACGTCGGCTCTGGAGCTAGGGGCGATCTCGATGTTCTGGTACTGCTTCCGCGAGCGGGAGACGATCCTCGATCTCTTCGAGCTCGTTACGGGGCAGCGGATGCACACCCGCTACTTCCAGATCGGCGGGCTGGCCGAGGACATCCCGCAGGGCTTCTATCCGGAGTGCCGCAAGTTCGTCGAGTGGATGCCGCATGCGCTCGACGACTACAAGGGCATCCTCGACCGCAACGAGATCTGGCTCGAGCGGACGAAGGGCATCGGCGTCCTCTCGGCAGCCGACGCGATCGCGCTCGGGCAGACCGGCCCGAACCTGCGCGCGTCGGGCGTCGACTGGGACCTGCGGCGCGACCAGCCGTACCTCCACTACGAGCAGGTCGACTTCCAGGTGCCGGTCTATCCCGAAGGCGACGTCTACGCCCGCTATCGCGTGCGGATGGACGAGATGGCGGAGTCGAACAAGATCGTGCGCCAGTGCCTCGACAAGCTCGAGCGCATGGACGGAATGCCGTGGATCGCGGACGACCGCAAGGTCGTGCTGCCGCCGCGCGAGGAGCTCCACACCTCGATGGAGTCCCTCATCCACCACTTCAAGATCGTGACCGAGGGATTCCGCGTGCCCGAAGGCGAGATCTACGTCGCCGTCGAATCGCCGCGCGGCGAGTCGGGCTGCTACCTCGTCTCGGACGGCGGCCCGAAGCCGTGGCGGATCCACTTCCGCGCTCCCTCGTTCGTCGCGCTCGAGGCCACGGCAACCTGCCTGCACCACGCGCTCGTCGCCGACCTGATCGCGGTCGTCGGCTCGCTCGACGCCGTGATGGGAGACACCGACCGGTGACCTCGTTCTACGAAGAGGTGCAGGAGATCCGGACGCGCTATCCGGAGGGGACGAACTCGGCAGTCCTGCCGGCGCTCCGGCTCGCACAGGAGCAGCACGGCTGGCTGTCGCGCGAGGCGATCGAGGAGACCGCCGACGCGCTCGAGCTCACTCCCGCGTACTGCTACTCGGTCGCGAGCTTCTACGACATGTTCCGCCTCGAGCCCGTCGGGGCGCACACGATCGAGGTCTGCACCAACGTCTGCTGCGGCCTCGTCAACGCCCAGGCCGTGCTCGACGCGTTCGAGCGCGAGCTCGGCGTCGAGCCGGGACAGACGACGGAGGACGGCGAGATCACGCTGCGCGCGGTCGAGTGCCTCGGCGGCTGCTCGACGCCCACCATCGTCGCCCTCGACGGCGGCTACCGGCAGTCGGTGACGCCCGACGACGTCCCCGCGATCGTCCAGGAGCTGCGTAATGGCTGAGACGACCGTGAGCGTCGCCGAGGGGCCGGCGCTCGTCCTCGCCGGGTACGACGGCGAGCCGCTGACGAGCCTCGCGGCGTATCGCGCCGTCGGCGGCTACGACCAGCTCGAGCGGGCGCGCGCCCAGGATCCGCAGGCCGTCATCCAGGAGCTGATCGAGTCGAACCTGCGCGGCCGCGGCGGCGCCTTCTTCCCGACGGGACGCAAGGCGAGCTTCATCCCGACGCCCGACAAGATCGCGAAGCCGATCTACATCACGGTCAACGCCGACGAGTCCGAGCCCGGCACGTTCAAGGACCGCGAGATCATGCTCAAGGTTCCGCACCGGCTGCTCGAGGGCTGCCTCGTCGCCGCGCACGCGATCCAGTCGAGGCACATCTACATCTACATCCGCGGCGAATACGAGCGCGAGTACGAGGTGCTGCAGGCGGCGCTCGACGAGGCGCGCGACGCGGGTCTCCTCGCCGGCATCGAGATCGTGATCCACCGCGGCGCGGGCGCCTACATTTGCGGCGAGGAGACGGGCCTGCTCGAGTCGCTCGAGGGCAAGCGCGGCCAGCCGCGATCGAAGCCGCCGTTCCCGGCCATCTCGGGGCTTTACGCGTCACCCACCCTGATCAACAACGTCGAGTCGATCACGACGATCCCGGCGATCCTCGCGGTGGGGCCTGCGGAGTTCGCGCAGATCGGCGCGCCGCCCGACTCGACCGGCACGCGGCTCTTCTGCCTCTCTGGCAACGTCGCGCGGCCCGGTGTGTACGAGGCGCCGCACGGGATCACCGTCCGGCACCTGATCGACGACATCGGCGGCGGCGTGCCCGGCGGGCACACGCTCAAGGCCGTGATGATGGGCGGCTCGTCGTTCCCGGTGATGACACCGGACGATCTCGACACGGCGCTCGACGCCGACTCGCTGGGCAAGAAGGGCTACTTCATCGGCTCGGGCGTCGTGACCGTGATCGACGAGCGCTCGTGCATCGTCCAGTTCGCCCTGCGAGTCGCACAGTTCTATATGCACGAGTCGTGCGGCAAGTGTACGCCGTGCCGGGTGGGCACGCGCTGGCTCGTCCAGCTGCTGCGCTCCGTCGAGGACGGGACCGCCCAGGAGAGCGACTTCGACCTCACGCTCGACGTCTGCGACCGGATCATCGGCAAGTGCCTCTGCGTGCTCGGCGACTCGGCGGCGATGCCGGTCGCGAGCTGCGTGACCAAGTTCCGCGACGAGTTCCGCGCCCATCTCGAGCACGGCGGCTGCCCCTTCGGCGCCGACTCGCAGCTCGCCGGGTTGTTCGCTCCGGTCGACCAGCACGCGCACTCCTCTGTTCCGCAGGAGGCGCTCGTATGAGCACGCCCGAGCTCGTCAAGGTCACGATCGACGAGCGCGACGTCCACGTCCCGAAGGGGACAGGGCTCGTCGAGACGGCGCTCGCCGCCGGCGTCGAGATCCCCGTCTTCTGTTACGAGCCGCGGCTCGGCGCTCCCATCGGCGCCTGCCGCATGTGTCTCGTCGAGGTCGAGGGAATGCCGCCGAAGCCACAGGCCGCCTGCACCCTGACCGCGACGGACGGGATGGTCGTGAAGACGGCGCGCACCTCCCGGCTGGCCGCCGAGGCCCAGAACGCGACGCTCGAGTTCATCCTCGTCAACCACCCGCTCGACTGCCCCGTCTGCGACAAGGGCGGCGAGTGCCCGCTGCAGGACCTCACCTTCCGCTACGGGCCCGGCAACACGCGGATGAGCTTCGAGAAGGTCACCTTCGAGAAGCCGATCCCGATCTCGCCCACGATCTCGCTCGACCGCGAGCGCTGCATCCTCTGCTACCGCTGCACCCGCTTCAGCTCGGACGTGAGCGAGGACAACCAGCTCGTCGCCGCCAACCGCGGGGCGATGTCGGTGATCACGACCTTCGAGGACCTGCCCTACGCGGGCGCCTTCACGGGCAACGTGACCGAGCTCTGCCCGGTCGGCGCGCTCCTGCCCACGCAGTACCGCTTCGAGGGACGGCCGTGGGAGATCGTCGACGTGCCCACCGTCTGCGGGCTCTGCCCGGTCGGCTGCAACGTCAACGCGACCGTGCGCGAGGGAAAGGTCAAGCGGATCCTCTCCCGCAACCACCCGGAGATCGACGAGGGCTGGATCTGCGACAAGGGCCGCTTCGCCTACACGCACCTGCACGCCGAGGACCGGCTCGCCGAGCCGCTGCTGCGCGCACGCCTGCACGGCCTCGAGGCGGTGTCGTGGGAGCGGGCGCTCGACGAGGCGGAGCGGCTGCTCGACGAGGCGCGCGGCCGCGTCGTCACCGTCCTCTCGGGCTCGGAGACGGTCGAGCAGGCGTATGCGCTCGGGAAGCTGCTGCGCCGGGGGCTCGACTCGCACCAGGCGACGCTGCCGGAGGAGGTCTCCGGCGCGCTCGACGCGTACCGGCTGCCGCTCTCGGCGATCCGCGACGCCGACGCGGTCGTCGTGCTGGGCGACGTGCCGGTCGTCGAGCGCGCGCCGGTCGTCGACCTCTGGATCAAGTCGGCGCGCGCGCAACGGCGCCCGGATCCTCGACGACGCCGGCGATCCGGCCGTCGCCGAGGCGGAGCGCGTCGTTCTCGTCTGGTCGGGTCCCGGCGGCCGCGGCGGTGCGACCGTCGCGAAGCTCGCGGAGAAGCTCGGTCTCGCCGACCGCGACGGCTGCGGAGCGTTCTATCTCCCCGAGACGCCGAACGGCCGCGGCGTCGCCGACGCCTGGGCCGCCTGCTGCGACGAGGAGGCCGAGGCGGCGGACTCCATCGGGCTGCTCGTGGTCTCGGGCGACGAGGCCGCAGCGAACGAGAACGTGCGCGCGCTCGCCGAGCAGGCAGACGCGACGATCGTGATCTCGATGTACGGCGGGCTCGCGGCGGGCTGGGCGGATCTCATCCTGCCCGGCACGAGCTACCTCGAGCGCGAAGGCACGTTCGTCAACCTCGAGGGCCGTTTGCAGCGCCTGCGCCGCACCGTCACGCCGCCGTGCCCCGACGAGCTCGAGTGGATCTCGCAACTCGCCGCCCGCTTCGACGTCGACGTCGCGCCGTACGCGGCCGGCGTCTTCGGCGAGGTGTCGGAGCGCGTCTACGGCGGGCTTTCCTTCGGCGAGGTCGGCGAACGCTCGCCGCTGCGCGGCTACCCCGACGCGCCGGAGCACGTCGCGCGCGAGCCGCTTCCGGCCCCCGAGCAGAAGGCGAAGCGAGGCGAGATCCGCCTCGTCGCGTACAAGCCGCTCTTCTCCGGCGCCGCCGTCGAGCGGGTGACCGAGCTCCAGTTCCAGCGGCCGCAGCCCGAGCTCGAGCTCTCGGCCGACGATGCGCGGCGCCGCAAGATCGCTACCGGCGACCTCGTCACCGTCGGGTCGAACGGCAGCGCGATCACGCTGCCGGCCCGCGTCAACCGCCGCCTGCGCCCGGGAATCGCACGCGTCGCGATCGAGCATGCGGAAGGTCTCGCGGGCGTCGTCGAGGTCGCGAAGGCCGGCGAGGCGGTGAACGCCTGATGGAACCGTGGTGGATATCGCTGATCAAGGCGGTGATCATCGTCAACGTCCTGCTCGGGTTGTTCGCCTACCTGACCCTGATCGAGCGGAAGCTGATGGGGCGGATGCAGCTTCGCTTCGGCCCGAATCGCGCCGGCAAGTTCGGTCTCCTGCAGCCGATCGCCGACCTCGTCAAGCTCGTCCGCAAGGAAGCCTTCGCGCCGGAATCGGCGATCGAACTGCCGTACATCCTCGCGCCGCTCGTCTCGGCCTTCACCGCGATCGCCGCTTTCGCCTTCATCCCGTGGGGGCCGGGCTGGACGGTGAACGGCTGGCACATCAACGGCGAGATTGCGAACGTCTCGATCGGCCTGATCGCGATCTTCGCGCTCGGCTCGATCGGGATCTACGGCTTCATCGTCGGCGGCTGGGCGTCGGAGTCGAAGTACTCGATCCTCGGCTCGATGCGCACGTGCGCGCAGCTCGTCTCGTACGAGGTCTCGCTCGCGCTCAGCGTGCTCGGCGTCGTCATCCTCGGCCGCTCGCTCAACCTGCCCGAGATCGTGGCGCGCCAGGGCTCGTTCCTGCCCTACGCCGCGCCGCAGTTCGTCGGCCTGGTCGTCTTCTTCTTCGCGGGAATCGCCGAGACGAGCCGCGCGCCGTTCGACCTGCCCGAAGCCGAGCAGGAGCTCGTCGCCGGCTACCACACCGAGTACTCGGGGATGCGCTGGGGCCTCTTCCAGATGGCCGAGTACATCAACCTGATCACGATCTCGGGCCTGATGGTGACGCTCTTCTTCGCGGGCTGGCACGGCCCGTGGGATCTCGGGCCGATCTGGTTCCTGCTCAAGATGATGGTCGTCCTCTTCGTCTTCATCTGGCTGCGCACCACGCTGCCGCGGCTCCGCTACGACCAGCTGATGCGGTTCGGCTGGAAGGTGCTGCTGCCGATCGCGACGGTCAACGCCGTCGTCACAGCCGCTCTGGTGGTGGCGTTCGGATGAGCCCGCAGCCCGCCGAGACGCTGAAGGGCTTCGGGGTCACCTTCAAGCAGATCTTCAAGAAGCCGATCACGCAGCAGTACCCGGAGTACAAGCGGCCGGTCTATCCGCGCTTCCGCGGCCGGCACCGCCTCTGGAAGCACGAGAACGGGCTCGAGAAGTGCGTCGGCTGCTCGCTCTGCGCGGCCGCGTGCCCCGCCGACTGCATCCGGGTCGTCGCCGCCGAGAACACGCCGGACAACCGCGTCTCGGCCGGCGAGCGCTACGCGCGGATCTACGAGATCAACCTCAGCCGCTGCATCTTCTGCGGCTACTGCGAGCTCGCCTGCCCGTTCGACGCGATCACGCTCGGCAACGAGTTCGAGATCTCGGAGCACAACCGCGACGACCAGATCTACACGAAGGACATGCTCCTCACGCCGCCGGTGAAGCAGGTGCCGGTCGCGGATCCGGACCTCTACGACACGCCGATCCCCTTCTACAAGTCCGACTCGTGATCCTCGCGTTCTCCGCCAGCAACATAAACGTGGGGGAAACCATGTTCCCCCACGAGCCCCCTTCTTCCGGCCTACCCACCATCAACGCCGTTCGTCGCTCCGGCGAGAGCGCGGTCTCGCCTGCGCGCGCTCCAACGTCGTCCACCTTCAGCGAGAGAGGCGCGGATCGTGATCCTCGCGTTCTCCGCCAGCAACGTGCTCGTCTGGATCGTGTGGCTCGCCGCCGCGTTCGCCTGTCTCGGCTCTGCGGTCGCGGTCGTCTCCTTCTCGAACCCCTTCTACTCGGCGCTCGCGCTGATCGGGAATCTCGGCTCGCTCGCGGTGATGTACCTCCTGCTCAGCGCGGAGTTCGTCGCCGCAGCGCAGGTGCTCGTCTACGCCGGAGCGGTCGTCGTGATGTTCCTGTTCGTGATCGCGTACGTCGGGCCGCGGCACGAGACCCCGTGGTCCGGCGGCCCGGGCTGGCAGACGGTCGGCGCCGTCGCCGCGGCAGGCGCGCTCCTCGTCGAGATCGTCGTGGTGGTGGGCATGCAGGCCAGCGGGAGCCTTGCGCACGAGACGAAGGTCGGAGCCGACTTCGGCACGCCCGCCTGGATCGGCCGCATCTTCCTCATCGACCACCTGCTCGCCTTCGAGATCACCTCGGTCGTGCTGCTGATCGCGGCCATGGGCGGCGTGATCCTCGGCTCGCACACGCGGAGGGCCACGTAGTGCTCGGGCCCGGCGTCGCCTGGTACATCGCGCTCGCGGCGGTGATCTTCGGAGTCGGCGCGCTCGGAGTCCTCATCCGGCGCAACACCCTCGTCGTGCTGCTCTCGCTCGAGCTGATGCTCAACGCGGGCAACCTCTCGCTGATCGCGCTCTCGCGCCAGTTCCACAACGGCGCCGGGCAGATCTTCGCGCTCACCGTGATGGCGGTCGCCGCGGCCGAGGTCTGCGTCGGGCTCGGCCTCGTGGTGGCGCTCAACCGGCGGAACCTCTCGCTCGACGTCGACACGCTCTCGGAGCTGCGCGGATGACCGGCGGAGCGTGGCTCTGCCTGCTCGCGCCGCTCGCCGGCACGATCCTGATCCTGCTCGGCGGGTCCTGGCTGCCACGGGTCGCCGCCGCCTGGATCGCCACCACGAGCGTCTTCGTCGCCTTCGCAGGCGCGATCTGGGCCTTCCTCGGCGTCCATTCGGCGCAGCAGCCGCAGTGCCTGGGAACGGTCACTTGCAACCTCCCGCGCGGAGAGCTCACCACCGCCTGGACCTGGCTCGCAGCCGGTCACTTCAGCGTTCCCCTCCAACTGCTCGTCGACCCGCTGAGCACAATGATGATGCTGATCGTCAGCGGCGTCGGCGGCCTGATCGTCCTCTACTCGATCGGCTACATGGACGGCGACGAGGAGGAGCGCCGCTACTTCGCGTACATCGCGTTCTTCGTCTTCTCGATGCTGCTGCTCGTCGAGGGCGGCAACCTGCTCATGCTGCTCGTCGGCTGGGGGCTGGTCGGCCTCTCGTCGTACCTGCTGATCGGCTTCTGGCACGACCGGCCGAGCGCGGTCGCCGCGGCGAAGAAGGCCTTCATCATGAACGCGTTCGGCGACGCGACGATGGCGCTCGCCTTCTTCATCATCATCGCGCACACCAACTCGCTCTCGTTCGGAGTCCTCAACGACCAGTTCTCCTCGACGCAGGCCAATTGGATCGCGCTCGGCCTGCTCGGCGGCGCGGTCGCGAAGTCGGCCCAGATCCCGCTCCAGACGTGGCTGCCCGACGCGATGGAGGGTCCGACTCCGGTCAGCGCCCTCATCCACGCGGCCACGATGGTCACGGCCGGCGTCTACCTCATCGCGCGCACGCACCCCATCTTCGAGCAGGCGCGGACGATCGAGTTGATCGCCGCCGGCACGGGCGCGCTCACCTTGCTTGTCGCGGGGCTGATCGCGCTCGTCCAGACCGACATCAAACGCGTCATCGCCTACTCGACGATGTCCCAGATCGGCTACATGTTCCTCGGCGTCGGGGTCGGTGGCTACGCGAACGGGATGTTCCACCTGATGACGCACGCCTTCTTCAAGGCGCTGCTCTTCATGACAGCCGGCCTCGCGATCCACGCGCTCGCGAACGAGCAGGACATCCGCAAGATGCGAGGGCTCGGGAAGGTCATGCCGTTCACGAAGTGGTGCTTCCTCGCGGGCGCGCTCGCACTCGTCGGGATCCCGCCGTTCGCCGGCTTCTTCTCGAAGGACCCGATCATCGCGTCGACGCTCAACATCGGCTGGTACGGCTACGTCTTCTACGCGTGCGGGATCGCCGGCGCGTTCCTCACGGGCCTCTACACGTTCCGGCTCTGGTTCCTCGTCTTCCCGGGCGAGCCGAGCCCGTTCGTGCGCGAGCACTACCACGACCATCACGGCCGCGAGGGCGCCTGGACGATGCTCGTGCCGGTCGGGATCCTCGCGGTGCTCGCGACCGTCGGCGGTTGGATCCAGTTCCCGCCGCACTGGGACCCGATCACCAAGTGGCTGGCGCCGGTCGCGCCGTCGCTGCCCGACGCAGTGGCGAGCTCGACGCAGGAGACCGTCACGTCGATCGTCAGCGTCCTCGTCGGCCTCGCGGGCATCGCCGTCGCGTGGGCGGTCTATTCCGAGCGGAAGATCGCGATTCCCGCCGTCCCGGCCGTGCGGCGCGTGCTCGAGAACAAGTTCTACTTCGACACCTTGTACGAGCGGATCTTCTACGTCCCCGCTGTCGAGACCGCGAACTTCCTGGGGCGTGAGTTCGAGCAGCCCGTCGTGCTCGAGAGCGGCACCGACGTCGGCAACGCGACGCTCGAGACCGGTGGGATCGTGCGCCGGATCCAGACCGGTCTGCTCCGCACGTACGTCCTCTTCATCGCCGCGGGCGCCGCGGCGATCGTCCTCGCCTTCCTCATCGCCCGATGAACGCCACCTCTCTCACCTCGATCCTGATCTGGCTGCCGATCGCCGGGGCGCTCCTGATCTGGCTGTTGCCGCTCTCGCGCTACGCGACCGGAAGCCTCGCGCTGCTCCTCTCGCTCGCCGAGGTCGGCTTCTGGATCGAGCAGGCGGCGCGCTTCGACTTCTCGCAGTCGGGCCTGCAGATGTCGGAGCAGGCGAACTGGTTCGGCGACCTCGGCGTGACCTACCACGTCGGCGTCTACGGCTTCTCGCTCTGGCTCGTCGGGCTGACCGTCGTCGTGATGGCCGCGTGCATCGGCTACGGCTTCTGGGTCGGCCGCGACCGCTCGCGCGCCTACTTCGGGCTGATGCTCCTGCTCACCGGGGCGACCGTCGGCGTCTTCGAGTCGCAGGATCTGCTCCTCTTCTACGCCTTCTTCGAGGCGATGCTGATCCCGCTCTACGTCCTGATCGGCGTCTGGGGCGGCGCACGGCGCATGGAGGCGACGGTCAAGTTCGTCATCTACACGATGGCCGGCTCGCTGCTGATGCTCGCCGCGATCGTCGCCTACGGCCTCAAGGCCGGGACGTTCGACCTCGTGGACAGCCCGACGAGCACGAGCCGCTGGCTCTTCCTCGGCTTCATGATCGCCTTCGTCATCAAGGCGCCGCTCTTCCCGTTCCACGGCTGGCTGCCGGACGCCTACCGCGAGGCGCCGCCCGAGGTGGCCGCCGTCCTGTCCGGCGTGATCGCCAAGGCAGGCCTCTACGGGATGCTGCGGATCGCGATCACGAAGTTCCCCGACCCGACCTCCTACTACCGGACGACGATCCTCGCGCTCGCCGCCGCCGCGCTCGTCTACGGCTCGCTCCTCGCCTTCCGCGCGCCGGATTTCCGCGGCGTGGTCGCGTACTCGTCGCTCGCGCAGTCGGGATTGATCGCGCTCGGCCTCTTCGCCGGCACCGACCTCGGCTTCGACGGCGCAGTGCTGCAGATGGTCGCGCACGGGCTCATCTCCGCCTCGCTCTTCCTCATCGCCGGCGCCGTCGAGCGGCGTACGACGACGGGCGAGTTCCGGCTGCTCGGCGGGATGGCGCGCGGGACGGCCCGCGCTCGCGACGCTGCTGATGACGCTCGGCGTGATCTCGCTCGCCGTGCCTGGCTCCTCGATGTTCGCGGGCGAGTTCCTGATCCTCGCCGGCGTCTTCCAGCGCGCCTGGTGGTGGGCCGCGATCGGCGCCGGCGCGATCGTGCTCGCGGCGATGTACATGCTGCGGCTGATCTCGGCCGTCCTGCACGAGGCGCGCGGCTCGACGGTCTCGGACGAGGCGCTCGACCTGCGGCCGGGCGAGCTCGCGCTCGTCGTCCCGCTCGTGGCGGGGCTGCTCTTCCTGTCGGCGTGGCCGGCGGGGATCAGCCAGCACTCCTTCTTCGGCCAGAGCCCGGCGGCCGCCGTCAAGAGCCAGTTCAAGTGACCCTGCAGCACGCCTCAGATCGACTGGTTCGGGCTCAGCCCGATCCTCGCGTTGATCGGCACGTCGTTCGTCGCGCTCCTCTGCGCCGTCCTCGTGCCGCGCGCCTACCGGCGCGTCGTCGCCGCGTCGCTCTCGGTCGTCGGCTTCACCGCCGGGATCGTCCTCGCCGTCTGGCTCTACGTCGACAGCGCGAACGGGCACACGATCGTGGCCGGCGCCTTCTACCGCGACCGCTGGACGGCGCTCGGCCAGGTCATCCTCTGCGCCGTCGGCCTCGCCACGACGCTGCTCGCCGTCGAGCACATGCCCGGCTGGAGCCGCGACGCCGACCTCAGCCGCCGCGACGACCACGTGGCGGAGTTCTACGCGCTCCTGCTCGCCTCCGCGGCCGGGATGGCGTTCTTCGTCGGCGCGGCGAATCTGATGGTGCTGTTCCTCTCGCTCGAGTGGTTCTCGATCGCGCTCTACATCATGTGCGCGATCGACTACGACCTCGAGGGGTCGCTCGAGGCGGGCCTCAAGTACCTCGTCGTCGGCTCGTTCGGCGCGGCCACGCTCCTCTTCGGCTCGGCGCTCGTCTACGGCGCGACGGGCCAGATCTCGTACCGCGGCATCGCCGCGGCGGTCGCCTCGCAGGGACTGACCGGGCGACGCGTTCCTGGTCACCGGGATCGCGCTGATCGTCGCCGGGCTCGGCTTCAAGATGTCCGCGGCGCCGTTCCACATGTGGACGCCCGACGTCTACGAGGGCGCGCCGACCACGGTCACCGCCTGGATGTCGTCGGCGACGAAGGTCGCGGCCCTGCTGCTCACGTTCCGCCTCATGACGACGGCGTTCCCCCAGAACCAGCACCTCTGGGGCTGGGCGTTCGCGATCATCGCGACGGTCTCGCTCGCGATCGGCAACTTCGCGGCGCTCGTGCAGCGCAACGTGAAGCGGATCCTCGCCTACTCGGCGATCGCGCAAGCGGGCTTCATGCTGATCGGGCTGAGCACGGGGAGCGCGCTCGGCGCGCGGGCGCTGATGTTCTATCTCATCCCCTATTCGGCGGCCGCGTTCGGGTCGTTCGCGATCATCGCCGCGCGAGAGCGGGAGCTCGGAGTGCCGGTCACGCTCGACAACCTCGCCGGCTTCGGCTGGGAGCGGCCGTTCCTCGGCGTCGCGATGTGGTTCTTCGTCTTCAGCTTCGCCGGGCTGCCGCTCGGCGGCGGCTTCGTCGGCAAGTTCTACGTCTTCGCCGCCGCCTACGACTACGGCTGGGTCTGGCTCGTGATCGTCGGCGTGCTCGCGACGCTCGTCAGCCTCTACTACTACCTCGGGATCGTGCGGGCGATGTACATGCGCCCGGCCGCCGAGCTCCAGGTGCAGCCGGGAGCCGGAGTCGCCGTCAGCGGCGGCGCGCCGGCCCGCGAGAGACTGCTCCACCTCGCAGTCGGAGCCGCGCTCGTCGTCTCGTTCGGCTCGCTCTTCGCCGTCAATCCGCTGATCGACCTCGCGCAGCACGCGGCGAGCGCGTTACCTCTCTGAAAGCCCTCTGCAAAGAACGCGCAAGGTAGCCGCCGCCCGAGGTTAGGCACCGCTCGCGCCTGAGGTACGACTCCTCACGCAATTCAACCCAAGGAGCCGGCCATGCTACGAAGGCACCTGACAGGAACGAGGGTGGGACTCGTGCTGGCGGTCGGAGTCGGCGCAATACTCGGCGCCGTCTTCGCACAGCCGGGGTCCGGCCAAGCCGCAAGCAGCTGTCACGAAGCCCGTGAACAAGACAGCGCCGGTCATCACCGGGACGGCCGAGGTGGGGCTGAAGGTGACGACGACCCGGGGCACCTGGACCGGGCCGCCGAAGTCGTACACCTTCGCCTGGAGTCGCTGCGACTCCGACGGCGCCTGCATCACCATCCAGGGGGCGACGGCGAGGTCGTACACGGTCACGACCAGCGACGTCGGTCATACGCTGATCGCGACGGTGACAGCCCACAACGCTGCCGGCGCCACGCCGGCAGCGTCCGCGAAGTCAGCCGACGTTCCGCCGAGCGGCTGCCCGGTCGGTGACGGCGCGATCAGCATCGGCAATCTCGCACCGCCCGCACAGCTCGAGATCGCGACCACTTCGGTCTCTCCGGCCGTGTCGCGCTCGACGAAGACGCTGCACCTTCATGTCGTGATCCAGGCTTGCGGCGGCCGCCCGGTCCAAGGAGCGACCGTCTATGCGGCTGCAATCCCGTTCAACCAGTTCGCCGTTGCCCAGGCGACCACGGCCTCGGACGGGAGCGTCACGCTCACCGAGGCGCGGCAGGGCGGCTTCCCGGCGGCTCGCGCATCAGCGGCTGCTGGCGGTATTCGTCCGCGCGACGAAGCCCGGCGACTCGCAGCTGGGCGGCGTGTCCGCGCGCCGCGTGGTCGCGTTCCGCCTCGCGCACTAAGACGTCGGGACGACCCGACGGTGGCGCCCCGCCCTCCCGCGGGGCGCCACCCCTTTTCTGAAAAGCCTCTGCAAATCGGGCCCTGGCTTTACCCGACCTCGAATCTGCCTCCAGCTACCAGTATGGAGTGAACATTACCCATCGTATTACGAAGGAGAGGTAGATGAGACACGGGAAACTTGGCATGGCGGTTCTACTCGCCGCGGCCGCACTGGTCGGCGGCGCGCTCTTCGGACAGCCCGGCAGCGGTCGCGCGGCCGGTAACGCGCCCGGTCGGCACCGGAGCACCGACGCTCTCCGGAGCGGCGCAGGACGGGCAGCAGCTCACAACGACCAACGGAAGCTGGAACGGGGATCCGACGACGTTTGCCTATGCGTGGAGCCAGTGCGACGCAAGCGGAGGCTCGTGCTCGGCGATCACGGTGCCGCAGCCGCGACCTACACGGCGACGGCGAGCGACGTCGGACACACGATCCGCGTCACCGTGACGGCGACGAACGCCGGCGGGTCCGGTCAGGCGACGTCCGCTCCGTCGGCCGTCGTCTCGAGCGCGACCGCGCCGACGAACACCGCGGCGCCGAGCATCTCCGGCACGCCGCAGGCCGGCACGACTCTCACAGCGAGCCAGGGAAGCTGGAACGGCAGCCCGACGAGCTTCGGCTTCGCCTGGAGCCGCTGCGACGCGAGCGGCAACGGCTGCGCGACGATCGACGGAGCGACGAGCAACACGTACACGGTCGGCGACGCCGACGCAGGGAGCGACGCTGCGCGTGTCCGTCACGGCCACGAACACCGACGGCTCGACGGACTACGTCTCGGCGCCGACCGCCGCCGTTCCGGCCGCGAACGGCTGTCCTGACGGCACCGGCGCGATCCCGGTCGCCGAGCTGCAGCAGCCGGCGCGGCTGAGCATCGACAAGGCGACGATCACGCCGCAGCTCGTGACCCTCGGGACGCACACGATCCAGCTGCACTTCCTGGTCACGGCATGCGGCGGCCGGCCGGTGCAGGGTGCGTCGGTCTACGCGACGCCCATCCCCTTCAACCAGTTCGCCGGCCCCGAGGAGACGACCGGCGCCGACGGAACCGTGACGGTGACCGAGAAGCGCGAGCGCGGCTTCCCGGCGAGGAGCCGGCGCCAGCACCTGCTGGCGGTGTTCGCCCGCGCGACGAAGCCCGGCGACCCGCTGCTCGGCGGCGTGTCGACCCGGCGCACGGTCGCTTTCCGCGTCAACCTGCCGTAGCAGGCCGACCCGGCGGCGCCCTGCCTACGGGCGGGGTGCCGCCGGCTCAGGCGGCGCGAGAGAGAAGCTCGTCGACCTCGGCGGGCCGGAGGCGACGCGGCGCGGGGCGTGTCCTCCGCGGCACGCGCACCGGCTCGAGCACCCAGGCGACGAGCGGAACGCCGTAGGCCAGCAGCGCGAGGAAGAGCGCCCACGTGGCGAGCGGTGAGACGCCGCCGCCCGTGGGAGCGTCCGGCGCGGACCGCCGAAGCGAGGACGAGGAGCCCGAGCGCGACGCCGCTGGCCACGGCGGCGAGCCGTGCGGGACGTCCCTCGAGCGCGTCGCTGACCGCGACGAACGCCGCGGCGGCGGCCGCCGGAACCGCCAGCAGACCGAGCCACAGTGCGAGCCCGGCGAGCCCGCAGATCCGGCCGCCAGAGCAGCCGTCGCGAGCGCCAGGGGCAGGAGCCGCGAGCCGAGCACTCCTGAAGGTTCGTGTCCGCATCGGACGGTCCTCCCTCAGTAGGCTCGCGCCCGACCCAGTCCAAGGAGAGCGCATGCCCGACACGACCCTGACCTGGCTCGGCCACGCGAGCTTCCGCTTCGACACGCCGGGCGGCAAGCGCGTCTACGTCGACCCGTTCCTCAACGGGAACCCGAAGTGCCCGGAGTCCGAGCTCGAGCCGGAGCGGATCGACGTGATCGCGCTCACCCACGGGCACGGCGACCATGTCGGCGACACCGTCGACGCTCGCCAAGAAGCACGGCTGCACGGTCGTCGCCCCGGTCGAGCTGGCCGGCTGGCTCCAGGGCAAGCAGGGCCTCGAGAACGTCCTCGACCCGAACAAGGGCGGCACGGTCGAGGTGGACGGCGTCAAGTTCACGCTCACGAACGCCATCCACTCGAGCTCGAACAACGACGGCGAGTACATGGGCGAGCCGTGCGGCATCGTCGTCGAGGTCGAGAACGGGACGAAGCTCTACTTCGCCGGCGACACGTGCGTCTTCGGCGACATGCAGCTCATCGGCCGCATCTACTCGCCGGACGTCGCCATCCTCCCGATCGGCGACCACTACACGATGGGCCCGCGCGAGGCGGCCGTCGCGCTCGAGCTGCTCGGCACGAAGCGCTGCGTCCCCTGCCACTACGGCACCTTCCCGCCGCTCGTCGGCACGCCGGCGCAGCTGCAGGAGCTCGCGCCGGACGTGCAGGTGGAGCGAGATGGAGCCGGGAGACTCGGTGACGCTATGAGGGAGCGCTGGTGGGGCGGTACCGGCCGGCGCGTGCCCGAGCTCGCGGTCGAGGGCGACCCCGCCGTGCCGGTCGAGGAGGCGCTCGTCCTCGACGACGTCGAGGACCTGACGGCGATCGCCGCGGCGTTCGAGGAGGGCCGTCCCGTCGTCGTCCGCGCCTCGTCGCCGGAGGAGGTGCGCGCGGCGCTCGCGCGGCCCGAGGTGGCGGCCGTGCTCGTGCCCGAGGAGCGGCGCGAGCTGCTCGAGCTCGACCTGACCGAGCTGACGTATGGCTAGCCGGTACCCCGCTCGTCGCGACGTACTCGATCGCCGCCTGCGACCTCGAGGCGGGGCAGTGGGGCGTCGCCGTGCAGTCGAAGTTCCTCGCCGTCGGCTCGGTCGTCCCGTGGGCGGAGCCCGGAGGTCGGCGCGATCGCGACGCAGGCGTACGCGAATCCGCGCTACGGCCCGGACGGGCTCGCGCTCCTGCGCGAGGGGCTGAGCGCGAGCGAGGTCGTCGAGCGCCTCGATCGCGGCGGACGAGGGACGCGACGAGCGCCAGCTCGGCGTCGTCGACGGCGAACGGCGGCAGCGCGAGCTGGACCGGGCCGGCCTGCAACGACTGGGCCGGGCCACCGCACCGGCCCCGGCTACGCGGCGCAGGGCAACATCCTCGTCGGCGAGGAGACGGTCGCCGCGCTCGCGGCGACGTTCGAGGCGAACGCGCAGCCTGCCGCTCGCGCAGCGCCTGATCGAGTGCCTCGCCGCGGCGCAGGCGGCCGGCGGCGACCGGCGCGGCCAGCAGTCGGCGTCGCTCCTCGTCGTCGCAGCGCGACGGCGGCTACGCCGGCCTCTCCGACGTCCTCGTCGACCTCCGCGTCGACGACCACGAGCGTCCGATCGAGGAGCTGCGCCGCATCTACGGCCTCCACCGGCGCCTGTTCGAGCGTCAGCCCGCGCGAGGACTGGCTGCCGCTCGAGGGCGAGCTGCGCGCCGAGGTCGACGAGCGGCTCGCCCGGCTCGGCTACGACTCGCTCGACGCCTGGGCCGGCGTCGAGAACCTCGAGGAGCGCGTGGACGGCGAGGACGCGATCGACCCGGTCGTGCTCGACGCGCTGCGCGAGGCCGGCGCATGAGCGACGGCTACAGATCCTCACGCTCGACGAGGTCGAGACGGCGCCGCACCGCGGACAGCAACCTCGATCCCGGTGCGGCACACGCTCGGCTTCCGGCGCGGCGGGAGTCAACGCGTGGAAGGCCGACGCCGGCGGCCAGCTGATCCCGCCGCACGAAGAGGACAGCGGCAACGAGGAGCTGTACGTCGTCGTCCGCGGGCGCGCGAGCGTTCACGGTCGGCGAGGAGGAGGCCGACGCGCCCGCCGGCACGCTCGTCTTCGTGCCGGCCGAGGTCTTCCGCACCGCGGTCGCCGCGGAGGACGGGACGATCGTCTTCGTCGTCGGCGGCAC
Source organism: uncultured Actinomycetes bacterium (assembly GCA_963794255.1). Taxonomy (GTDB): domain Bacteria; phylum Actinomycetota; class Thermoleophilia; order Gaiellales; family Gaiellaceae; genus Palsa-739. The sequence goes on from CAWCDC010000002.1 coordinate 293,835, forward strand.
GGTCGGCGAGGCGTTCGACGGCGGCGGCTGGGACTCGTTCGCCCTGGCGCGACACCTACCGCCAGGCGGGCCGGCTCGACGAGGCCGAGGGCGATCATGGCGCAGCAGATCGCGCGACCGGCCCGACCACTGGGCGCTCCCCGTACAACGCCGGCTGCCTCGAGGCGCTCGCCGGCGAACGCCGACGCGGCGCATCGAGCACCTGCGCCGCGCGAAGGAGCTCGACACCGAGGGAGATGCCGCGCAGTACTTCCGCGAGGACAGCGACCTCGACTCGCATCCGCGACGACCCGCGCTTCCAGGAGCTGCTCGCGATGAACCTCGCCCACATCGACGAGCTCGACGCGATCGAGCTGCCCGACGGCTTCGTCTGGCGGCCGGTCCGCCGCCACTTCGGCATCCACGCGTTCGGCATCAACGCCTACACGCCCGGCGCGAGCGGACAGGTCGTCGAGGAGCACACCGAGGAGCAGCTCGGGCACGAGGAGATCTACCTCGTCCTGCGCGGGCGGGTGCGCTTCACGGTCGACGGCGACGAGCACGAGCTCGGCCTGGGCCAGCTCGTCTTCGTCCGCGACCCGTCGCTCGGCGCGGCGCGCGTCGCGCTGACCGACGACGCCGCCGTGCTCGCGGTCGGCGGCAAGCCCGGCGAGGCACACGAGTCTCGGCGTGGGAGTACATCTTCGCCGCGTCGCCGCACCTGCAGGCCGGCGGCTACGACGAGGCAAGCGGCTGATCCACGAGGGGCTCGAGGCGAAGCCCGGACGATCCGGCGCTGCTCTACAACCTCGCCTGCGTCGAGGCGCGCGCCGGCGAGCACGACGCGGCGCTCGAGCACCTGCACGCGCCGCGACGAGCGCCGAGCGAGCGATTCCGCGAGACGGCGCAGACGGACGAGGACTTCGCCTCGATCCGCGACGACCCGCGCTTCCCGCGCTAGCCGTCGCCCGGGCAGCCGGATGCCGGCGGCGAGCTCGCGCAGCGCCGGGACCGGGTCGGCCTCCGGCCGCGCGACGAGCAGGACGGCGCCGTGGCCCGCGTCGCGGACGAGCGAGTCGACGAGCAGCTGCAGGCCGAGCGCGAGCGCGAACGCCTTGTGCGCCTGCTCGCCGCCGAACGGGACGAGCTCCTCCTCCTGCGCGAGGCCGGCGACGACGTCGCCCCAGGTGACGGCGCCCATCGAGACGTCGACGACGACCGGGTCGCCGCCGCAGCTGGGGATCCCGATCGCGAGCGGGTTCGTGCCCGCGAGCTTCGGGCCGCCGTCCGGGTGACCGAGCCGCGCGCGGCGAGGTCGCGGTCAGGACGCCGACGAGGCCGCCGTCGGCGAGCCGGCGGACGTAGTGGCCGAGCATCCCGGTCGGGAACGTCCGGTCGCAGACGACGAGCCGCGCGTGCGCCGGCGGCGCTCGAGCTGCGCGCGCACGACGCGCCCGAGCACGAGGTAGCCGATCGCGCCGCGCGCCGTGCCAGCGCTGGAAGCCGTCGCTCTCCTCGACGCAGCCGCGGCTCGGCCGCCGGGTCGTAGCCCTCGAGCCCCTCGAGCCACGGGATCCGCGCGTGGCCGTGGCTCTGCTTGCCGCGGCGCTCGGCGCCGTCGAAGTGCGCCCAGAGCTCCTCGCGCGTCGGCCTCGCCGAAGCCGAGCGCGCGCAGCCGGCCGAGACCCTCCTCAGCGTCCACGGGATCTCGTGGCGAGGACGAGCGCGAGCCCCGCCGCGCCGGCGGCGACGAGCGCAGGCGGGACGCGCCGCCGCGCGTGCGGGTAGGCGCGGTCGCTGAACTCGAGCACCGGCCAGCCGCGCTCCGCCGCGATCCGCCGCAGCTCGCGGTCGGGATTGACGACCACCGGATGGCCGACCGCCTCGAGGAACGGGAGGTCGGTGTGGCTGTCGGAGTACGCGGTGCACTCCGCGAGGTCGAGGCCCTCGCGCGCGGCGAGCTCGCGCAGGCACGTCGGCCTTGGCCTCGGCGTGCAGCGCCCGCACGGCGCGGCCGGTGTAGCGGCCGTCGCGCACCTCGCAGACCGTGCCGAGCGCGCCGTCGAAGCCGAGGTCGTCGGCGATCGCCTCGACGATCTCCTGCAGCGTGGCCGAGACGATGAAGACGCGCTCGCCGCGCTCGCGGTGCTGCTCGACGAGGCGCAGCGGCTCGGCGTAGACGAGCGGCCGCAGCACCGGCTCCATCGCCTCGGCGACGAGCTCGCGCAGCTCCTCCGGCCTGTAGCCGGCGAGGACGCGCAGCCCGTCCTCGGCGCCGCGCCGCACCGCCTCGTGGCTCGCGCCGCGCGCGACGAAGAGGAGCTGCCACGCCGCCGCCTGCAGGAGCTGCCGGCGCGAGATCAGGCCGCGCTCGCGGAACGAGCCGGCGAGCGCGAGCGCCGACGACCGGCGCAGCAGCGTCCGGTCGAGATCGAAGAAGGCGGCCGCCGGCACGCGGCTCAGGCCTCAGGCCGGCGGCAGCCATCGCTTCCTCGGGCCCGGGTAGTCCTGCATCCTGACGATCTTCCCGTCGCGAACCTCGACGATCTGGAACAGCCGCGGGAAGAACCCTCGCGCACGCCGAGCTGGCCGGAGCCGCTTGCCCCGGAGCTGGACGAGCACGCTGGTCGCCGAGCGTCGATGGTCTCGGCCGGGCGCAGCCGGTTCGCGAATCCCGAGCGCCACAGCAGCGTCCGCACGATCATGTCGGCGTCGCGGCAGGGATTCCAGACGCCCTCGCGCGCCGGGATGCCAGGTTGCGTCGTCGGCGATCAGCTCCCGGAGCGCTGCGGTGGTCGCCGCTGCGGGCGAGCGCGTACGCCTCCTGGACGGTTTCCTTCGGCGACGCTCAGCCGACGAGCGGCAGCGACTTGACGATCCCCGGCCCCGGCTCGCGGCGAAGCGCCTCGATCTCCTGCGCGATCGCCACGATCGCCTGCGCGGACTCCGCCTCGGGCCGCGCCGAGACGACCGGCGCGCCCGCGTCGCCCTGCTCGCGCAGCACCGGGTCGAGCGGCACGCGTGCCGAGCAGCGGCACGCCGAGCTCGCCGGCGAGCTCCTCGCCGCCGCCGCTGCCGAAGACGTCGCCGGACATGTTCTCGACGACGCCGAGCAGGCGCATGTTCGTCTTCTGCGCCATCGACGCGGCGCGCGCCGCGACGTCCTGCGCGAGCTTCTGCGGCGTCGTCACGACGACGACCTCGGCGCGCGGCAGGAGCTGGCCGAGCGAGATCGAGACGTCGCCCGTGCCCGGCGGCATGTCGACGACGAGCATGTCGATCTCGCCCCAGTGGACGTCGGTGAGGAACTGCTCGAGCGCGCGGTGGAGCATCGGCCCGCGCCACATCACCGGCTCGTTGCTCGTTCGAGGAAGAAGCCGATCGACATCAGCTTCAGGTCGTCCTTCACCGGCGGCACGATCAGCTCGTCGACGGCGACCGGCCGCTGGCGGATGCCGAGGATGTGCGGGATCGAGTGGCCGTAGATGTCCGCGTCGAGCACGCCGACGCTGTGACCGAGCTGCGAGAAGCGCGACCGCGAGGTTCGCGGCGAGCGACGACTTGCCCGACGCCGCCCTTGCCGCTCGCGATCGCGAGCACGCGGCAGTCGCGCGGCAGCCGGATCACGCCCTCGCGCTCGGGCGCGCCGCCGCGGAGCTTCTGCGTCAGCGCCTGCCGCTCCTCGGGCGTCATCACGTCGAAGGAGAGCTCGACGCCCGTCACGCCGGCCACGCCGGCGAGCGCCTGCTCGACCTGCTGCTCGAACGAGTCGCGGAGCGGGCAGCCGGCGACGGTGAGCACGATCGTGAGCGCGACGACGCCGTCGTGGATCTCGAGGTCGCGCACCATGTCGAGCTCGGTGACCGGGCGCCGCAGCTCCGGGTCGATCACCTGCTCGAGCGCCTTCAGGACCTCTTCGCGACGAGCGCCACGAGCCGAGTGTAGCGCCTACGCTGCCCAGGCTCAGGTGCCTCGAAGCGGCCGCGGGCCGTGCGGCGGATCCGGCCCGCCGCGACCGCCTCGTCGAGCGCGCGACGGAAGCGGCCCGGGCCCCAGCGCCGCCCGTGCACGGCGCGGTAGAGCTCGTCCCGGGAAACCGGCCCGCCCTCGTCGACTGCGCGGCCGATCGCCTCGACCTCGTCGCTGCAGCTCGGCCAGCGCCGTCGGCCGCCGAAGCGACGTCCCCATGAGCCCCGGCGAGTAGTACGGGTACTCGAGCCGGGCCCCGGCCGGTAGCGCCGGCGGCCCTCGCGCTCGCGCTCGGAACCTTGCTCGGCTTCCTCGGCGGTGAGCGGCTTCGCGATGTCCTCGAGCGGCACCTGCTCGGCCTTGACGCCGAAGATGAGCTCGACGATGCCGCCGACGGCCATCACCGCGGCGCCGATGAAGAACGCCGTCGCGACCTCGCCGCGGTTGCCCGACGCGATCAGGTTGCCGAAGAGGAGCGGCCCGATGATCCCGCCGATGCCGGTGCCGACGGCGTAGAAGAAGGCGATGCCAGCGCGCGCGTCTCCATCGGGAAGATCTCGCTCACGGTGAGGTAGGCGGCGCTGGCGCCGGCCGAGGCCAGGAAGAAGGTGCCGAAGATGAAGGCCTGGAACGTCCACGGCGAGCCGAGCGAGTGCGCCGGTGAACAGCGCCGCCATGACGGCCGCGATCGCCGCGGAGCCGAGGTAGGTGCCGGCGATCATCGGCTTGCGGCCGACGGTGTCGAAGAGCCGCCCGAGCAGGAGCGGGCCGAGGAAGTTCCCGACCGCGAAGACGATGAGGAAGACCGGGACGAAGCTCGAGAGACACCGTAGAAGGTCGTGTAGAGCATGCCGAGGTTGAAGGTCACGCCGTTGTAGAGGAAGGCCTGGCCGATGAACAGCGCGAGGCCGAGGATCGCGCGCCGCGGATAGCGCTGGAACGCGGTCTTCGCGATCTCGCGGAACGGGATCTTCTCGCGCTGGCGCACCGTGATCGTCTGCTTCGGCTCGTCGAGCTGCTCGTCCGTCTCCCGCTCGACGTCCTGCTCGATCGGCGGACGATCCGCTCGGCCTCTTCCTCGCGCCCGTGGATGAACAGCCAGCGCGGGCTCTCGGGCACGTTGCGGCGGACGAACGAGGACGCCGAGGCCGAGGATCGCGCCGAGCAGGAACGCGAGCCGCCAGCCGACGCTCGCCGCGAACAGCGCCTTGTTGAGGAGGAGGATCGCGACCGCCGCGCCGGCCGCGGCGCCGACCCAGTACGAGCCGTTGATGATCAGGTCGACGCGGCCGCGCACGCGCGCCGGGATCAGCTCGTCGATCGCCGAGTTGATCGCCGAGTACTCGCCGCCGATGCCCGCGCCGGTGAGGAAGCGGCAGAGGAAGAAGAACCAGGCCGTCCACGAGGCCGCGGTCGCGAGCGTGGCGGCGATGTAGAGGCCGAGCGTGATCAGGAAGAGCTTCTTGCGGCCGAAACGGTCGGTGAGCTGGCCGAAGAAGAGCGCGCCGACGCAGGCGCCCGCGACGTAGACGGCCGCGGCGGTGCCGATCTGCGCCGTCGTGATCGCGATCCCGCTGCCAGGCTCGGTCAGGCGCGGCGCGATCGAGCCGACGATCGTCACCTCGAGGCCGTCGAGGATCCAGACCGTCCCGAGGCCGATGACGACGAGCCAGTGGAACCTCGCCCACGGCAGCCGGTCGAGCCGCGCGGGGATGTTGGTCTCGATCCGGCCGGTCTCGACACTCGCTGTCCCGGCTGCTCATGCTGGATCGATAAACGGCAAAGCGAGTGCCGTGGTTACGCTCGGGCCCGTGCTCGGCTGCAGGCTCTTCGGTCACCGCTACCGCTTTCGAGGCAGAAGGGCCGACCATGCGCTGGACCTGCGAGCGCGGCTGCGGCGCAGGCGGCTCGAAGGAGTACGCGACCGCAGCGGACGCGGCCCGCTATGCCGCGGCCTTCGACCGGGAGGACCGGTCGGAGCTCGGCCGGCGGGCGCCGCTGCTCGGCATGTTCCCGCTGCGGCTCTGGTGGACGCTGCGGCGCAGGGACCGCTGAGCAGGAGGGCGCGGACGCGCGCGGCGAAGGCTCGTCGAATGGCCTCGGAATCCGGAAGCTGGCCCCTCCTCGACGAGCGCGCCCCGTTCGCGACGGCGGCGCACGGTCGCCGCCGCCGGAAGCCCTCGCGCTCGGCCTGGCTGCTCACAGGCCTCGCCTTCCTCTGCGGCGGGCTCGTCAGCGCCGCCGCGTTCTCGATCGGCTGGCGACACCAGGCACAGCGCAACACCGCCGCCCAGACCGCGCTCGCCGCCGCGAACGTTCGGGCGCAGCGGCTCGAGCAGAGGATCGGCGCGCTGCGAACCTCGCTGGGCGGGCCCGCGGCGCGGCGGCACGCGACCGCGCCTCGGCGACGGCGGCCGCGGCATCCGAGCAGGCCCTCGTGCGGAAGGCCGCGACCGTCGCCGAAGAAGCCACTGTCGCGGGCGGCAACGGCACCGCGGTCTCCTCCGGGGCCGGCTCGCTCCGCCACCGCCGCCGCGCGGTCGCAAGCGAGCTGAAGACGCTCGACACGTATCTCACGACGACGCCGACGGGGCAGCTCGACCCCGGCTACGTCGCGAGCCAGACCGCGTATCTCACCCGTCAGCTGACGCGGCTGCAGGGGACGCAGGCACGCTCGGCACCTCGGTCACGTCCCTGGAGGCGACCCTGCGCAAGCTCGGCCGTGACGCAAATGGGCTAAAGAGCCGCTGACGCCGCCACCGGTACTGCCTTTTTCCGGCACTCTGTTGAGGAATGAGCGGAATGGTCGTGCGTTTGACGAAGGTTCTGCTCTTCGCAGGGCTGGTGCTCGGCCGTCAGCGGCTTCGAACGGCACCGCGGCGAGGCCCACGCGTGCGCCGATTCTCGGCGTCGTGCCGCATGCGGGAGGCTGCCGGTCTCGCCCCCCGCGCGGCCACCGGCGCCGCTCCCGCAGCGGCCGCGGCGGCCCGAATGACCTCGCCCTCCTGGCATCGCCGTGCACGCCGCCGGCCTGCTGGGTGATGCGGACGAACACCGTGCACGCGATCTACTGGGTGCCGAGCGGCCAGTCGGTCGCGGCACGCGGACTACGAGAGCGACATCGACCGGTACCTGGCCGACGTCGCCGCGGAGAGCGGCAGCCAGACGAACATCTACTCGGTCGCCACCCAGTACTACGACTCGACGGGGTTCATCGCCAACCAGTCGACGTTCGGCGGCTCGTACGTCGACACGGACCCGTTCCCGGCAAACGGCTGCACCGGTCGGCACGACGTCTGTCTGCGTCACGGACGCCCAGATCCAGACCGAGATCCAGAAGGTCATCGCGACCAAGGGCTGGCCGCCGGGCCCGATTCGCTGTTCATCCTCATGACGCCGGACGGCGTCGAACTCCTGCTTCACCACGCGGGTTCGACCAGTGCTCGACGAACTACTACTGCGCCTACCACAGCAGCTTCAATCTCGAACGGCGAGCCTGTCATCTACGCGAACGAGCCGTACGACGCGACCATCCCCGGTTGCGACGCCGGATCCTCGCCCAACGGCAACGACGCCGACTCGACGATCAACACGATCAGCCACGAGCAGAACGAGGCGATCACCGATCCCTGGGGAATGCCTGGCACAACACAGGCGGCGACGAGATCGCCGACATCTGCGCCTGGAAGTTCGGCACTCCGTCGGCGGAACGGCCGGACGGTCGACGCGTACAACCAGGTGATCAACGGCCACCACTACTGGCTGCAGCAGGAGTACAGCAACGACGGCAGCGCCTGCCTCCAGCACTACGATCGGCCTGCCGGCGAACACGAGTCGGCCCGTCCTCACCGGGTGCCGCGGTGCTGGGCCAGTCCCTCTCTGCAACGCCAGGGCTCGTGGACACAGGCGCCGACCGCGTACGCGTACCAGTGGCTTCGCTGCGCGGCGAACGGCACCAACTGCACGAAGCCATCTCGGGTGCCACGGCGGCGACCTACGCGGTCGTCGCCGCGGACGGCGGCTGCACACTGGAGATGCGCGTCTCGGCGACGAACTCCAGCGGCACGACCACAGACGGTGGACTCGAAGCAGAGCGCCGTAGTCCTCGGCGCGCCGGCCGTCACGAAGGCGCCGCACATCTCGGGTCGGGCCCGGGTCGGGCGACAGCTGACCGCCGACCCAGGGCTCGTGGACCGGGCCGCCGAAGAGGTACCGCTTCCAGTGGCTCCGCTGCAACGCCCGGGGCGGATCCTGTGTCCACATCCGCCGCGCGACGCCCCGCGTACGGCTCAGGAAGCGCGACGCCCGCCACCGGCTGCGCGTCGCGTCACGGCGGTCAACGCCGCCGGGAGCGCGACGGCGACCTCACGCGCAACCTCGCGCGTCGCTCGCGGCAAGAGCTAGCCGCTGCCCCGAGAGCCTAGCCGACGGAGCGCGGCGGCGATCCGCGTGCACACGTCCGCCGTTCCCGCCGCGACGACCCGCGAACGCTGCTCGAGGTCGAGCGGCGCGGCCCCGAACGGCTCCTCGACGTCGAACAGCTCGACGCGAGGCCGAGCTCGCGGCAGAGGAGCTGCGCCGCGGCGATGTCGACCGAGCGCGCCGGCTTGAGCGAGCAGACGGCGTCGACGCGGCCGGCGGCGAGGTGGCAGAGCGAGAGCGCGAGCGAGCCCATGATCCGCAGGCGGTAGGCGAGGTCGGCGACCTTCGGCGCGTCCCGGGCGACGAGCGACGGTCCGCGTCGCCTCGAAGGAGAGGATCTCGACCTCGTCCTTCGGCCGCACCGCCGCCGAGCGGCTCGCCGTTCAGCCACGCGCCCTCGCCGCGCCGCGCCGTCCACTCCTCGCGCGAGCCGAAGTCGTGGACGAAGCCGAAGTCGACGTCGTCCATCGTCTCGCCCTCCGCGACCGCGATCGAGAGCGAGAAGAACGGGATGCCGCGCTTCGCGTTGAGCGAGCCGTCGATCGGGTCGACGACGACGAGCGGCAGCGCGCCGCCGCCCAGCCGGCCGACCTCCTCCGAGACGATCGCGCCCGCCGCGTCGCGGAAGCGCGCGAGGATCGCGTCCTCGGCCGCCTGGTCGATCGCGGTCGTGTCGTCGCCGCCGCGACCGCGCCGACGACCGGCTCGCGCTCGGCCCGCGTGGGCAGGCGCGCGAGCACCGCCTCGACGTCCGCGACCGCGGCGCGGCAGAGCTCCAGCCAGTCGGTCAGCGCTCCGGCGCGGCCGAGCCGCCGCCTCGCTCCCGGGCGGCTCCGTCGAGCCTACGCGTCGAGCGGCAGCAGCAGAGCCGGAGGTGAGCTTCGGATAGAAGAACGTGCTCTTCTGCGGCATCACGTCGCCGCGGCGCGCGACCTCCCAGACGTCCTCGATCCGCGTCGGGCGCAGCAGGAACGCCGCCTCCGCCTCGCCGCGGTCGACCGCGGCGACCGCCTCCTCGCGCTGCGGCGTGTACGTGACGCCGCTCGGCGCGAACCGGCTCGACGACCTCCGGGTCGAGAGCCGTCGCCGGCGAGCAGCTCGTAGCGGCCCTGCGCGGTAGAGGACCGGGCCGGGCAGCTCCTCGCCGGGACGGGTCGATCGGCGTCCCCGCAGCCGTCGCCGGCGCTCTGCGCGACCCGGTGCGTCGGGAAGATCGTCAGTCCCTCCTGGTCGGTCGGGACGATCACCGCGAGCAGCCACGCCGACTCCTCGCTGCCGTCCTCCGCGTGGAAGGCGAGCGCCGTCTCGTAGCGGTGGTGCCCGTCGGCGATCAGGAGCTGCGCGTCGCGCGAGCTCCTCGGTGAGCGCCGTCGCCGAACTCGGCGTCGAGCCGCCAGAGGCTGCGAGACGACCGCCGCCCTCGTCCGCCGCAGATCCGGCTCGCCGAGGCCGTCGACCTCGATCGTCCCGTCCCAGAGGAAGAAGAGCGGCTCGAGCTGCGTGCGCGTCGCGCGCAGCAGGCGCAGCCGGCCCTCCTTCGGGCCGGCGTGCGTGCGCTCGTGCGGCAGGACGACGCGCTCGTCGTACGGCTCGAGCGCGGAGCGCGGCGACGAAGCCCTCGCGGCGCCGCGCGACGCCGTCCGGCCCGACGTAGTCCTGCGCGAGCCACCAGCAGGCCGGCTCGGGCTCCCGTACGAGGACGCCGCGCTCGCGCCATCCGCAAGGCTCGCCGCCGCCTCCTCCTCGGAGTCGGGAAGCGTCAGGTGGACGACGTTGTACGGGCTGCGTCCGCGGAGCGCTCGCGCTGCTCCGTCCGATGACGTCGTACGGCGGCGCGACGAGCGCTCGAGCGGGCCCGCGACGAGCTCGTCGTAGCGGAGCGCGCGGAACGGCCGTACGACTGCCACGGCACTGACCGTACCAACCGCGCGGTCCCGCCCTCCGCGTGCGCCGGCCGCGGGCGACGCCTGCCCACCGCGTCCGCGACAGCGACCGCGTGCGCGCGAGCACCGAGACCGACGGCGAGCACGCGCAGCCGCGGCGCTCCGCGCCGGTCGACCGCCCGCGCAGCGGCTGCGCTCGACGGCGGTCGAGACGAGCACCCGCTCCGGGGAACGACGGCGATGACGGCGGACGTCGGCACGGCGGACGCCGACGCCCGTCCGCACCTCGAGCACCGACGGCTCGTGCGGGTCGTCCGCGAGGACCCGCTCGACCGTGCCGCGGCCGCCGCCCGCGAGGGAGAACCCGACGCAGTTGGCGAGCCAGTAGCGGGTGACCGGGCTCGAGGCGTCGAACCGCCGGCTCTGGCGCAAAGCAACCGCCATCACGCCCCGGTACCCCGGTACCCGCCGTGCGAAACTCCCGCTCGTGACGCGATCGCGGAGCTCGAGGAGAACCGCACGGTCGAGGGCGTCTACGCGGTCGCGCGCAAGGAGCGGCTGCGGACGCGAAACGGCGGCGCGCTATCTCGCGCTCGAGCTCGTCGACACGAGCGGCCGGATCGCCGCGCGCGTCTGGAACGACGTCGACCTGCTCGACGGGCGCTTCGCCGCGGGCGACGCGGTGCGCGTGCTCGGCCGCGTCGAGCGGTTCCGCAACCAGCTCCAGGTCGACGTGCGGACGCTCGAGCCGGCGGAGGGCGTCGATCCCGCGGCGCTGACGCCGGGGCTGCGCCGCGACGCGGACGAGCTCGAGGGCTTCCTCGAGTTCCTCGTCGGCGAGGTGCACGACGACGCGCTGCGCGGCGTCGTCACGCGCGCGCTCGCGGGCGCGCCGCTGCGCGCCTATCCCGCGACGCCGGACGGCCACCACTCGTACGCGGGCGGCCTGCTCGAGCACACGGTCGGCGTCGCGACGCTCTGCCGCGAGCTCGCCCAGATCCATCCGCGCCTGCGCGCCGACCTGCTGCTCGCCGCCGCGCTCGTCCACGACGTCGGCCGCACGCGCGAGCTCGGCCGGCCGCCGGTGTTCGCGCCGACGGAGGAGGGACGCCTGCTCGGCCACGTCCACCTCGGGCTCGCGGCATGCTCGAGGAGCTCGGCGCGCCCGCCGAGCTGCTGCACGCGGTCGCCTGCCACCACGACGCGCGCGCCGCGCGCACCGCCGAGGCGGCCGTGCTCTACCACGCGAACCAGCTCGACGCCGTCGCCGCGACGCGGCCGGTGCCCGGACTAGGTTCGGCCGCGCTACTGGCGCTCGCCGCCAGCCTCAGCTGGGGCGTCGGCGACTTCCTCGGCGGCGTGAAGGCCCGCGTGCTGCCGAGCCTGACGGTGCTCGCCGCCTCGCAGCCGTTCGGCCTCGCCGCGCTCGGCATCGCGGTCGCGGTCCGCGGCACGGGGATCCCCGGCGACGAGGTGGCGTGGGCCGCGCTCGCGGCGCTGTTCGGGACCGTCGGGCCTCGCCGCGTTCTACCGCGGCATGGCGGCCGGGGCGATGAGCGTCGTCGCGCCGATCGCCGCCGCTCGCGGCCGGGATTCCCGTCGATCTGGGGCGTCGCCGTCTCGGGCAACCACGTCAGCGGCCTGCAGGCGGTCGGCTTCGTCGCCGCGATCGGCGGCAGCGTCGCCGCCTCGCTCGAGCGGCGGCCGGAGCGGCGCAGATCGCGGCGGGCGTCGGCTGGGCCGTGCTCGCGATGCTCGGCTTCGGCGCCTACTACGTCCCGATGCACGCGGCCTCGACGCCAGGACTGGCTGTGGCCGGCGTTTCTCTTCCGCTGCACGTCGGTGACGCTCGTCTGGTCGGTCGTGCTCGTGCGGCGGGCGCGGCCGACCGGCCTGCGCGGCACTGGCTCTCACTCGTCGCGATCGGCCTGCTCGACACCGGCGGGAACGCGCTCTTCGCGGCCGCGTCGTCGTCGCACGGGCTGCTCAGCGTCGTCTCGGTGCTCGCGTCGCTCTACCCGGTCGTGACCGTGCTGCTCGCGCGGCTCATGCTCGGCGAGCGCGTGCAGCGGACGCAGGACGCCGGCGTCGTCCTCGTGCTCGCCGGCGTCGTCCTGATCACAGCGGGAGGCTAGCGACCCGCTGCTCGATCACGGCGCGCAGCTCGCGCACCTCCTCGAGGCAGAGCCCGGCCGGGTCGGGCAGGTTCCAGTCGACGTACTCCTTGCCGGCAGGACGGCGTCGCCGCAGCCGTCACCACGAGGTCGCCCACTCGACGTCGCCTGCTCGAGCCCGCGGCACGGCCGAGCGTCGATCCCGATTTCCTCGAGCCTCGACGACCGCCTCGTGCAGCTCGGCGCCGGTCGCGACCGCGAACGCGTCGCCGTACACGCCTGGGCGTCTGCGAGCGCCGGCGTTCTCGACACAGACGAAGAGACGCCTTCATCCGCCGAGCGTATGCCGCAGCTCAGCGCACCGCGTCGGGCACGAGCCGGTAGTACGCCCACGTGCCGCGGCGGCTCGACTCCACGAGCCCGGCGTCGCGCAGCACCTTCAGGTGATGGGAGATCGTGGGCTGCGAGAGGTCGAACGCCGCGTTGAGATCGCAGACGCAGCACTCTGCGGTCGAGGCGAGCCGATTGACGATCGCGACGCGCGTCGGGTCGGAGAGCGCGCGGAAGCGCGCGGCAAGCGTCTCGCTTGCAGCCAGGTCGAGCGGCTCGGTGGCGGGACCGCAGCAGAGGACAGGCAGAGTCTTCATCGACGTTTCTCAATATAATGTATCGATGTCCATCGATGAAAGGAGGTTGCGGTGAAGCGCACGACTGTTGCCGGCGGCGACTGCTGCTACGGCACCGGCTGCTGCTGAGCGGCACAGGCCGGCGGGGCGTACGACCCGCCGGCGCCTTCAGACGTTGAAGCGGATGTTGAGGACGTCGCCGTCCTCGACGACGTAGGTCTTGCCCTCGAGCCGCTGCTTGCCCGCCCGCGCGGCTTCGGCGTGGCCGCCCGCCTCGACGAGGTCGTCCCAGCGCACGACCTCGCAGCGGATGAAGCCGCGCGCGATGTCGGAGTGGATCGTCTCCGCCGCGTCGAGCGCGGTCTCGCCGCGCCGGAGCGTCCAGGCGCGCGTCTCCTTCTCGCCCGCGGTGAAGAACGTGATGAGGTCGAGCGTCTCCGCCAGCCGGCGCACGACCTCGCCGAGCGCCGACTCGCCGCCGCCGCGGAACTCGGCCGCTTCCTCCGGCGACAGCTCCGCGAGCTCGGCCTCGAGCTGGAGGTCGATCCCGTCGGCCCGTTCACGAGCTCGAGCAGCGGCTTCGTCGTCAGCGGCTCGAGCTCCGGCGGCAGCTCGCCCTCCCACTCGCGCCAGCGTCCGGCCCGCGTCGAGGTGCGCGAGCAGCCGCTCGAGATCGGCCGCCTCCGCCTTCAGGCGCGCGTCGCCGGACTTCGCCTGCTTCGCGACCCGCTCGAGGCGCCGCTCGACGTGGTCGCGGTCGGCGACGAGCAGCTCGAGCTTCAGCGTCTCGAGGTCGTCGGCGGGGACGCGCGTGCCCGAGAAGCCGTCGAGGACGACGAGGAGCGCGTCGACCTGCCGCAGGTTGCCGAGCAGCTGCGGCCCCGTCCCGGGAACGTCGACGACGCGAACCGCCGCCGGCGTCACCTTCCGTGCGCCCGACCGTCGCGGCGAGCGGGTCGAGCCGCTCGTCGGGGATCTGCGCCATCCCGACGTGCTCCTTGCCGGAGCCGTGCGTCTCGGCGCGCGTCAGCGCCCGGAAGAGCGTCGTCTTGCCCGAGCTCGGCAGCCCGACGATCCCGACCTCCAGCGCCACGAGCGGAGGCTAGCCGCGACGACTCGGTTCGATCTGCTTCTGGAGGGAGACGAGCGCGCGGTGCTGGAGCGACTTGATGGCGCCCTCGGTCTTGTCGAGGATCGCCGCGACCTCCGCGTTCGGGAGGTTGAAGACGAACTTCAGCGTCAGCACCTGCTGCTGCTCGGGCGAGAGGCGCTCGATGAGCTTCAGCATCGACTCGCGCCCGATCGTCTGCATCGCCGTCGAGCTCGGCCGAAGGCTCCTCGTCGCCCGGCGGCTCCGGCACCTCCTCCTCCGGCTGCCAGCGGCGGCGCGCGCGGAAGTGGTCCATCGCGAGGTTGTGCGCGATGCGGAACAGCCAGGCCGAGAACGGCGCCGACTGCCACTTGAAGCTGCCGATCTTCTCGAGCATCTTCAGGAACGTCTGCGTCGTCAGGTCCTCGGCGTCGTGGCGGTTGCCGACGCTGACGTGGAGGTAGCTGTAGATCCGGTCGAAGTGGATCAGGTACAGCTCCTCGAGCGCGTCGCGGTCGCCCTGCTGTCCGCGCGCGACGAGCTCGCGCACGTGCTCGGTCGACTCGCGCGCAGGCGCGCCTCGGTGGAAGAGCGTCATCCCGCGTTCGTTTCCCCCGAGCCCACCGGAGCTAACTCGCGCGCGCTGGCCGGAGCCGAAGCCGACGCGGCCGGCGCGGACGATCCGCTTGTAGTAGGCGACCTGCGCGACGACGACGTGGAGCGGGCCGTCCTCGGTCTCGAGCACGACGACCGGCCTGCCGGCGCCTGTCCCGAGCGCGGCCTCGAGCGCGTCGGCCGAGGCGGGCGTCGACGAAGCTGCCGACGATCTGCCCGCCGGCGAAGCCGAGCTCGATCCGGACGCGTTCCTCAGCCAGGGGACACCACCTCCGAGAGAACGCCGTGGACGGAATCGGGATGGACGAACGCGACCTCGAGCCCGAACATGCCGTGTCGCGGCGTCGCGTCGATCAGCTCGGCGCCTGCC
This sequence comes from uncultured Actinomycetes bacterium, assembly GCA_963794255.1. Taxonomy (GTDB): domain Bacteria; phylum Actinomycetota; class Thermoleophilia; order Gaiellales; family Gaiellaceae; genus Palsa-739. Next base: position 308,903 of record CAWCDC010000002.1, read on the forward strand.
TCCGCGAGATGCGCGAGCGCGGCGCGGATGTCGTCGACCTCGTACGCGACGTGGTGCATCCCCGGGCCGCGCTTCGCGAGGAAGCGGCCGACCGGCGTGTCCTCGCCGAGCGCGCCGAGCAGCTCGAGCCGGCTCTCGCCGACGCGGATCGACGCCGCCTCGACGCCCTGCTCCTCGACGCGCGAGCGATGCTCGAGCCGCGCGCCGAACAGCCGCTCGTACGTCTCGAGCGCGCCGTCGAGATCGTCGACCGCGAGGCCGACGTGGTGCACGGAGCTGGGCCTCCACTCCGGCGATCGTATGTGAAAGACTCGGCGCCGCGATGCGCGCCTCGCTCCTCGCCCTCGTCCTCGCGGCCGTGTGCTCGCCGGCTGCGGCAGCGGGGGCGGCAGCTCGGCGAACTCGAACGGCGAGGCGTCGAAGCCGCCGGCCGCAGGTGCTCGCCGATGCGACGAAGGCCGCGACGAGCGCGAGCTCGGTCCACGTCTCGGGGAACATCGACTCGTCGGGAGACCCCGATCACGCTCGACCTCACGATCGCGCAGGGCAAGGGCGCAAAGGGATCGATGTCGACGAGCGGCTCAGTTCGAGCTCGTCGGGGTCGGCAACACGCTCTACATCCAGGGCAGCGACGCCTTCTACAAGCAGTTCGGCGGCGCCGCGGCCGCGCAGCTCCTGCACGGAAAGTGGCTCAAGGGCTCCGCGACGACGGGCGGCTCGCCTCGCTCGCGACGCTGACGAGCATCGGCGCTGCTTCTCGGCAAGGTGAGCAAGAACCACGGCAAGCTCGTCAACAACGGCGAGACGACCTATGAGGGCCAGAAGGTCGTCGCGATCCGGGACACGTCGGACGACAGCAAGCTCTACGTCGCCGCGACCGGCAAGCCGTACCCGGTGGCGCTCGTCGGCGGGCAAGAAGAACGAGCGGGAACGGTCACGTTCGACGGCTGGAACAAGCCCGTGTCGCTGTCCGCGCCGAGCGACGCGCTCGACATCTCGCAGTTCGGCGGCTAGAGCGTCTAGGAGGGGACGAGGTGCCGCCGGGGTCGGCCGCGACGACGCGCGGCACGCCGACGCGTCTCGGAGGCCCGCGACTCCGGCTCGACGTCCGCGAGCAGCGCGAGCAGCTCGTCCCGGACGAGCGTCTCCTTCTCGAGCAGCGCGGCGGCGACCCGGTCGAGCGGAGCCCGGTGCTTGTGCAGCAGCCGCAGCGCCTCCTCGTAGGCGCCGTCGGTCAGCCGCGCCTGCTCGTCGTCGCGCAGCCGCTTCGTCGCCTCCGAGAGCGCGTAGTTGTCGGCGCGCATCGTCCGGGACGCGACGGTCTCGGCCATGCCCCACTCGAAGACCATCGCGCGCGCGATGTCGGTCACCTTCTCGAGATCGTTGGCGGCGCCGTTCGTGACGCGGCCGAAGACGACCTCCTCGGCGGCGCGACCGGCGAGCGCGACGACCATCCGGTCGACGAGCTCCTCCTTCGTGTGGAGGTAGCGATCCTCCTCGGGCAGGTAGAACGCGTAGCCGAGCGCGTTCCCGCGCGAGACGATCGTCACCTTCTGGAGCTCCATCACCGAGCCCATGAGGTGCGCCATGAGCGCATGGCCGCCCTCGTGGTAGGCGAGGATGCGCCGCTCCTTCTCGGTCAGCACCTTCTTCTGCTGCAGGCCCGCGACGACCCGCTCGAGCGCGAAGTCGAAGTCCGGCTGCGTGATCGACGTGGCGCCGCGCCGGCCGGCGTTGATCGCCGCCTCGTTGCAGATGTTCGCGAGCTCGGCGCCCGTGAGGCCGGACGTCTGGCGCGCGACGGTCCCCAGGTCGACGGCGCGAGGTCGAGCGGCTTGCCGCGCGTATGGACGCGTAGGATCGCCTCGCGGCCCGCGAGGTCGGGCGGCGGCACGAGCATCTGCCGGTCGAAGCGGCCCGGGCGCAGCAGCGCGGGGTCGAGATCCTGGATCCGGTTCGAGGCGCCCATCACGACGACCTGCTCGGCGCCCTCGAAGCCGTCGAGCTCGACGAGGAGCTGGTTGAGCGTCTGGTCCTGCTCGCGGTTGAAGCCGTGGCCCGTGCGCTGCGCGCCGACGGCGTCGAGCTCGTCGATGAAGACGATCGCGGGCGCGTTCTTGCGCGCCTGGTGGAAGAGCTTGCGGATGCGCGCCGCGCCGAGGCCGGCGAACATCTCGACGAACGACGAGGCGCTCGCGGAGTAGAAGTTCGCGCCGGACTCGTGCGCGACCGCCTTCGCGAGCAGCGTCTTGCCCGTGCCCGGCGGGCCGTAGAGGAGGAGTCCCTTCGGCACCTTCGCGCCGAGCCGCTCGAACCGCTGCGGGTCGCGGAGGAACTCGACGACCTCCATGAGCTCGGCGCGCACCTCCTCGACGCCGGCGACGTCGGCCCACGTCGTCTGCGCCCGCGCTCTCGGCCAGGTTGACCGGCTTGATCCGCGGCATCATCCCGACCGTCCGCCAGAGCAGCCAGGCCATGACGAGGAGGATCACGAAGAACGCAAGCGGCAGCCAGGTCGTGGCGAAGTTGGCCGCGTGTGGAACCAGTGCCCGACCATCTACTCGCTCATCGGCAGGCCGGGAGCATCCCTTAGCCGAGGGACGCGACCGCCTCTCGGCCTCTAAGCGACGCCTTCCTCCGCCGCGGCCTCAGGCCCGCCCTCCCTCTCACCCCGGCCCATCCTCACGAAACATCCCACGCGAGAGACCCCACCCCCCTCTCACAACATCTCCGACGCCGAAGACAGGACTCCCGGGGTCGACCATCGAGCAGCGCTCGCGTTCGGATTCGTGAACAGGTCTATGCTTCTCCACGATCACAACCTCCCGCGCCAGCACCCCCCCCCCCCCCCCCCCCCCCCCCCCCCCCCCCCCCCCCCCCCCCCCCCCCCCCCCCCCCCCCCCCCCCCCCCAGCGGAGGGCGCGCAGCGCCGGCTCGAGCCGCTGCCGCGTCGTCAGCACGCCCTCGAAGAGGTCGCCGTGACGGCGGATGCGCTCGAGGACGACGTCCATCGTGAACGCCGTCGGGTCGAGCGACTCGTCCACCTCCTCCCAGCGCAGCGGCGTCGAGACCGGAGCGCCCGGCCGCGGCCGCACCGAGTAGACGGACGCGATCGTCTTGCCCTCGCCGTTCTGGTTCGCGTCGATGAGGACGCCGCGCCGCTTCGCCTTCGACCACTCCGTCGTCGCGAGCCCGCGGTGCGTCCGCGCGATCGCGCCGGCCACGATCTCGCAGAACTCGCGCGTCTGCGCGTACGTGTAGCGCCGCTCGACCGGCACGAGCACGTGCATCCCGTCGGCGCCGCTCGTCTTCGGGAAGGCGACGAGCCCGAGCGCGTCGAGCGCCTGCTTGACGAGCAGCGCCACCTGCACGGTCTCGGGGAAGCCGACGTCCGGCGACGGGTCGAGGTCGAAGAGGACGAAGTCGGGCCGGTCGGGCTGGTCGACGCGCGAGTACCAGGCGTTCATGTCGATGCAGCCCATGTTCGCCATCCAGAGCAGCGCGTCCTCGTCGTTCACGAGCGGCGCGTCGATCCAGCGCTGCTGCGGCGGCGGCTCGCGCGTCGAGACCTGGACGCGGAACCGCGGGATCCAGTCGGGCATGTGCTTCGGCGCGTCCTTCTGGAAGAACGCCTTGCCGTACGCGCCGTCGGGATAGCGCCGCATCGTGAACGGCCGGCCGCGCAGGTGCGGCACGAGCACGGCGGCGACCGCGCGGTAGTAGTCGATCAGGTCGCCCTTCGTGATCCCCTCGTCCGGCCAGAAGAGCTTGTCGAGGTTGGAGAGCTCACCCTGCCCTCCGTCGCCTCGACGCGGCCGCTCGCGCCGCACCTCCCGCGCCGGCTTGTCGTCGCGCAGCCCCTGGAACGACGGCGCGCGGAGGTGGCCGTCGTGCGTCCACTCGACGAACTCGACCTCGCAGACGAGCTTCGGCTCGACCCAGACGACGTCGCCCTTGCGCACCTTCGGCATCTTCGGCACGACCGGGAACGGCGTCTCGTCGCGGCGCAGCGGCTCGAGCCGCGCGAGCAGCTCGTCGATGTCGCGCTCGGTGAAGCCGGTGCCGCAGTTCCCGACCCACGCGAGCTCGCCGCCGCGCCGGACGCCGAGCACGAGCGAGCCGAAGCGGCCGCTCGCGCCGACCCTGCCCCTTCGTCCAGCCGCAGATCACGAACTCCTGCCGGCCGTGCGTCTTGACCTTCAGCCAGTCGCGGCCGCGCTTGCCCTCCTGGTAGCGCGAGGCGCGCGCTTCGCCATCACGCCCTCGAGCCCCTGCTCGGCCGCCGCCTCGAGCAGCGCCTCGCCGTCGTCGAAGGCGCCCGAGAGCTGGACGACCGGGTTCGGCGCGAGCAGCGCCTCGAGCCGCTCGCGCCGCTCGGTCAGCGGGAGGTCGACGAGCGGCTCGCCGTCGAGCTCGAGCAGGTCGAAGATCTCGTACACGAGCGGCGTGCCCGGCTTCCCTGCTGCATCGCGGAGAAGCTCGGCCGCCCGCGTCTCGTCGAGCGCGCAGACCTCGCCGTCGACGACCGCGTCGGGCGAGCGCAGCGCCTTCGGCAGCTCCTTCGCGACCACGGCGAAGCGCTCCGTCAGGTCGTTGCCGTTGCGGGAGACGGAGCGTCGCCTCGCCGCCGCGGACGTAGCCGAGCGCGCGGTAGCCGTCCCACTTCGGCTCGAACAGCCAGCCCTCGCCGCCGGGAGCTGCTCGTCGAGCGTGGCGAGCATCGGCGGGTACTCGCGACGCCGGCCCGGCGCGCAGCGCCCTCGTCGCGCTTGCGCAGGATGAGCCAGTTCTTCTCGTCGCCGGAGAGCTTCGCCGGGACGAGCGTCCACGTCCCCTCGAGCCGCTCGCCGTGCAGCCGCACGGTGAGGCCGCCGTCGCGCTTCTCCTCGAGCAGCTCGTACGTGCCGCGATCCCAGATCTCGACCGTGCCGGCGCCGTAGTTGCCCTGCGGGATCTCGCCCTCGAAGCTCGCGTAGTCGAGCGGATGGTCCTCGACGTGGACGGCGAGGTGCTGCTCGCCCGGCTCGAGCGGCACGCCCTTCGGCACGGCCCAGGAGGCGAGGACGCCGTCGCGCTCGAGCCGGAAGTCGTAGTGGAGCCGCCGCGCGTCGTGCCGCTGGACGACGAAGATCGGCGCCTTCGCCTGGCCGCGCTTGCCGCCGAACGGCTCCGGCGTCTGCTTGCGGTTGCGCTTGCGTCTCGTACTCCGAAAGCTTCTTGCTCACGCGGCGTTTTCCCGGCCTCGAGTCGTATGCCTGCCGTTTACACGACGAATACATGGCGGGGATAAGCCTGTGGACGCTGTGGACAGCGTCGGCGGCGGACTCCTCCGAAACTGCGTAAATCTGTCCAGAAGCTCCTCAGGCGAAGACGCCGAGCGAGCGGAAGCGGGCCCGGCGGCGGCGGCGCAGCTCGTCGCCCGGGATCCCGTCGAGCTCGGCGAGCGCCTCGCGCAGCGCCTCTCCGAGCAGCCGGGCCGCCATGTCGTGGTCGATGTGGGCGCCGCCCGTCCGGCTCGGGCACGATGTCGTCGATCACGCCGAGCTCGAGGCAGTGCACCGCGTCGGGCCGGAACGCGGCGGCCGCCTTCTTCGCCTGGCCGGCGTCGCGCCAGAGGATCGCCGCGCAGCCCTCGGGCGAGATGACGGAGTAGATCGCGTTCTCCTGCATGAGGACGCGGTCGGCGAGCGCGATCGCGATCGCGCCGCCGGAGCCGCCCTCGCCGATCACGCAGGCCACGGTCGGCACCGTCAGCCGGGCCATCGCCGCCTGCGAGCGCGCGATCGCGGCGCCCTGCCCGTGCTGCTCGGCGACGACGCCCGGGTACGCGCCCGGCGTGTCCACGAGCGTGACGACCGGGAAGCCGTGCCGGTCGGCGAGCTCCATCGCGTGCCATCGCCTTGCGGTAGCCCTCCGGGTTCGGCATCCCGAAGCGGCGGCTCGCGCGCTCGTGGATGTCGCGTCCCTTCTGCTGGCCGACGAGGACGACCGTGCGGCCGTCGAGCTTGCCGAGGCCGGCGATCATCGCGCCGTCGTCGCCGAGCGCGCGGTCGCCGTGCAGCTCGAACCAGTCGTCGAGCAGGCGCTCGACGTAGTCGAGCGTGTACGGCCGCTGGTCGTGGCGCGCGAGCTCGACCTTGCGCCAGATCTCCTCGTCGGTCGCCTCCTCGCCGATCCGGGCGATCTGCCGCTGCAGCCGCTCGAGCTCGCCGGAGAGCTTCGCGCCGCCGAGCAGCGGCAGGTTCCTCAGCCGCCCGAGCCGCTCGCGCAGCCGCAGCTCGTGCTCACTCGGGGGCATCGAACAGCCTCAGCAGGCGGGAGAGGGTCGGGCGCAGCTCGGGGCGCGGCACGATCGCGTCGATCTGGCCGTAGCGGAGGTTCTGCTCCGCGCGGCCGAAGTCGTCGGGGAGCTTCTCGCGCGTGATCTCCTGCACGACGCGCGGGCCGGCGAACGACATGAGCGCGTTCGGCTCCGCGAGGAGGACGTCGCCGAGCGTCGCGAAGCTCGCGAGCACGCCGCCCGTCGTCGGGTGCGCCATCACGCAGAGGAGCGCCTGCCCGGCGTCGCGGAGATCCTCGACCGCCGCGACCGTCTTCGGCAGCTGCATGAGCGCGAGGATCCCCTCCTGCATGCGCGCGCCGCCCGAGCTCGTGACCGCGACGAGCGGCATCCCCGCCTCGGCGGCCGAGTCGCACGCGCGCGAGAACTTCTCGCCGACGACGCTGCCCATCGAGCCGCCCATGAAGGCGAAGTCCATGACGGCGAGCTCGCACTGGCGCCCCTCGATCGCCGCCCGGCCGATCACCATCGCGTCGGCGAGGCCGGTCTTCATCTCCGCCTCGGCGAGCCGCTCGGTGTACGGGCGGAGGTCGAAGAAGCCGAGCGGATCCTCGGAGTGCAGCTCCGCCGCCTCCTCGGCGAACGAGCCGGGGTCGGCGAGCGACGCGATCCGCGCCCGCGCGCGCATCGGGAAGTGGTGCCCGCACTGCTCGCAGACCCAGAGGCTCTGCTCGAGCTCGTCGTCGCGGTAGTGCGAGTGGCAGCTCGGGCAGGTGTTCGGGTGACTCGGCGGAGGGCTCGGCTGGTCGTCGGTCTCGACCGAAACGTCGATCTTGGCCACGTCGCCAGCTTAGACCTACGCGCCGTGGAGAGGTGGTTGCGGACCCGCTCAGTAGCCGAGCGCCGCCGCCAGCCGCTCGAGCTTCTCGACGTTCGCCGGATCGGGCGCGAGGCCCGGTGAAGCCGGCGCCGACGAGCTTGCCGCTCTCCCGGACGCGACTCAGGAGCCGCTCGACCTCGGCGAGCGACGGCCCGCCCGGCTCCGGCATGAAGACCGCGAGCTCGCCGGGATCGAGGACGTCGCAGTCGAGCGCGACGTAGACGGCGTCCGACGCGCGCGAGCAGCGCGCTCGGGATCGTCGCCGATCCCGGCCGCGGCGATGAACTCCTCCTCGGGCGGATCGAGGTTGCGCGCGCCCCAGAGGACGACGTCGGCCGCGGCGATCGTGCCCCGGTCGAGCAGCATCCGCAGCGGCATCCCCCACTCGTTGCCGGACGGCGAGGTCTCGGGCGTGTTGAGGTCGCCGTGCGCGTCGAGCCAGAGCACGCCGACGCGGCCGTGCCGCGCGGCGAGCCCTTCGACCGCGCCGACGTGCGAGCAGCAGCAGCCGCCGAGCACGAGCGGCCGCGCCGGCAGGTCGGAGGCGACGGCGAGCGTCTGCATCGCGAGCGTGTCCTCCTCGACGACCGCCACCTCGGGGTAGTCGAGCGGGAGCGCGGCCGCCTCGACCATCGCCTCGCCGCCGTCGCCCCACGCGCGCGGCACGCGCACGAGGCCGGCGCCGAACGTGCGGCCGCAGCGTGGCACTCGTAGCCGTCGTCGACCGCGACCGCCGTGAGCGTGCGGCAGTCGGGACAGCGGGCGCGGAGCAGGCTCACGCGAGCACCTTCTCCCAGACGACGCTTCTCGTGCTCGACGTGCATGCCGACGCTCTCGTAGAGGCGCGTCGCGCCGGTCGGGTTCTCCGCGTCGACGCCGAGCGTGACGCGGTCGTGCCGCGGCGCCGGAACTCGCGGAAGCTGTGCAGGAGCAGCGCCTTCGCCAGCCCCGTGCCTCGCCACGCGGGCCGGACGCCGAGCGCGCCGACGTAGCCGCCGCCGGCGACGCTCAGGTCGTTGCGCGTGACGGCGGCGACCTCGTCGCCGTCGCGGACGACGAACCAGATGCGGGCCGTGCTCGTCGCGGTGCTGGCCCCGCCGGCGCTCGAGCCACTCCTCGAACGGCTTCGGGTGCCGCTCCCAGTGCTCCGCGAACGCCTCCTCGAGCGCGGCGTAGAACGCCGCGTACTCGTCGTCGCGCAGCTCGTCGACGGCGAGCCGTCGGGCAGCACGGGCGCCGACGGCTCCTCGTCAGCTCGATCGCCATCTCCCAGAAGCGGCGCACCTCGCGGTAGCCGCGCGCCTCGAAGAGCGCCCGCGCCGCGGCGTCGCGGCTCGGCCGCGCCGCGTCTGACTGCTGCACGCCCTCCGCGCGCGCGACGCCTCGCCGCGCTCGACAATCTCCGTCCCGAGACCGCGCCCTGGTCGGCGACGAAGCCGCCGACGTTCGCCGCGTCGCCGTGCAAGCTGAGCGACGGCGCTCGGCGACGAGGCGGCCGTCCTCCTCGAAGAGCCACGTCTCTTCTGTACGGCAGGATCGTCGAGGATGCCGTCGCCGGTCGGCTCGACCCGGGCGGCCGTAGAGACGCGTCCTCGTCCGCGTGCGAACAGCGCCGCGATCGCGCGGCGAATCGTCCGCGTCGAACGGGCGGAAATTCACGCGAGCACTTTCTCCCAGACGATCTCCTCCTGCTCGACGTGCATGCCCGACGCTCTCGTAGAGATGCGTCGCGCCCGTCGGGTTCTCCGCGTCGACACCGAGCGAGACGCGCCGCAGCCCGCGCCGCTGGAACTCGCGGAAGCTGTGCAGGAGGAGCGCCTTGGCCGTAGCCGCGCCCGCGCCACGCCCGGCGGACGCCGAGGGCGCCGACGTAGCCGCCGCCTGATCGTCCAGGTCGTTCCGGATCACCGCCGCGATCTCGTCGCCGTCCCGGATCAGGAACCAGAGCGACGGGTCGTAGTCCGGCTGCGCGAGCTGCCGCTCCCACCACTCCTCGAACGACGCGGCTGGTGCTCCCAGTGGTCCGCGAACGCCTCCTCGAGCGCGGCGTGGAACTCGGCCGCGCTCCTCGGCCGAGAACGGCTCGACGTCGAAGATCCGACCGGCAGGACGCGGCTCCGGCGGACTCGTCGCCGAGGTCGATCGCCATGTCCCAGAAGCGGCGCACCTCGCGATAGCCGCGGCTCTCGATCAGCGGCGGCGCTGCCGGAGTCCGGCTGCGAGCGTCCGTTGTGGATCGCTCTGCGACGCCCGAGCGTGCGCAGGCGCGTTCCTCGCTGTGCCCGATGAGCCGCGAGCCGAGCCGCGCCCGCGCCGACTCGCGACGAACAGCACCGACGGCAATTCCGCGTCGCCGTGCTCGCTCCTTCTCGACCCAACCGAGCCCGACGAGTCCACCGTCCTCCTCGAAGAGCCAGGTCGTTCGCGCAAGCGGTCCGCTGCTCCGACGAGCCAGGCCGTGAGATCCGGCAGGCCGAGCCGCGACGGCCGGCCGGCAGATGCCGTCTCGTCGTCGGCCAGGAACTCGCGCGAGCGCCGGAGGCGTCCTCGACGTCGTGGAAGAGGCTCGCGCCGACGTGGACGTGCTGCTCGCGGTCGGCCCCGCTGTGCGCGAAGAACTCGTCCCAGTGGGCCGGCGCCGGCTTGTACGAGCCGATCTCAGACGCGACGACGTCGGCTCGAACGCGACGCCGATCCGGGCGAGCGAGGCGTCGAGGAGGTCCCGGTCGGTGTTCGAGAGGACCGCGAGGCGCCAGCCGCCGGCGCGGGCCTCCTCGAGCGCCGCCGGCACCTCGGCGGAAGGGCTCCCAGCCCGGCAGCGAGCGCCCGAGCGCGTCCTCCTCGGTCGGCGGGAGCGCCGAGCCGGGCGAGCGCGATGGCCATCACCTCGCGGTAGCTGCGGCCGGGATCCTCGCGCTGGATCTCGCGGCTCGAGCTCGTGGTACGTGTGCAGCAGCTCGCCGGCGCGCGCCGCGCCGAACAGCCGCTCGAGCTCGCGCCGATCCCGCCGTTCCAGTCGATCAGCGTCCCGTAGCAGTCGAAGGTCGCCCAGCGCTCACGTCGCGGAACCTACCGGTGCAGCGGAGCTCAGTCCTCGAAGCGCTTGAACACGACGCAGGCGTTGTGCCCGCCGAAGCCGAAGCTGTTCGAGACGGCGACCTTCACGTCGGCGTCGCGCGCCTCGTTCGGCACGTAGTCGAGATCGCACGTCGGATCCTCGACCTCGTAGTTGATCGTCGGCGGCAGCTTGCCGTCGCGGATCGCGAGGATCGTGAACGTCGCCTCGATCGCGCCGGCCGCGCCGAGGCAGTGGCCCGTCGCGCCCTTCGTCCCGGAGACCGGCGTCTTGTACGCGTTCTCCTCGCCGAGCGCGTACTTGAGCATCTGCGTCTCGGAGGAGTCGCCGACGGGGTCGAGGTCGCGTGCGCGTTGATGTAGTCGATCTCGTCCGCGCCGACGCCGGCGTCGCCGAGCGCCATCTTGAACGCGGTCACGGGGCCGGTCGGGTCGGGCTCGGTGATGTGCTTCGCGTCGGAGGAGAGGCCGTAGCCGGCGACCTCCGCGTAGATCTTCGCGCCGCGCGCCTTCGCGTGCTCGAGCTCCTCGAGCACGAGCAGCGCGCCCGCCTCGCCCATCACGAAGCCGTCGCGCTCGGCGTCGAACGGCCGGGACGCGCGCTCGGGGTCGTCGTTGCGCCGCGAGAGCGCGCGCATCGCGCCGAAGCCGGCGATGCCGACCTCGCTGACCGCCGCCTCGGTGCCGCCGCAGAGCATCACGTCGGCGCGGCCGAGCCGGATCGCGTCCGCGCCGTCGCCGATCGCCATGTTCGAGGCGGCGCACGCCGTGCACTCGGAGAGGAGCGGCCCGCGCGTGCCGAGCTCGATCGAGACCCAGCCGGCGCCGAGGTTCGGGATGATCGCCGGGATCGAGAACGGGTTGACGCGGTCCGGCCCGCGCTCGACGAGCATGTCGTAGCACTCCTGGAACGACTGCAGGCCGCCGATGCCGGTCGCGATCGCGGCGCCGATCCGGTCGGCCTCCTTCGCGATGTCGAGCCCGGAGTCGGCCTCCGCCTGGCGCGCCGCCGCGAGGATCAGGTGCGTGAAGCGGTCGATCCGCCGCGCGTGCCTTGCGGTCGATCCACTCGGTCGGGTCGAAGTCCTTCACCTCGCAGGCGAAGTGCACCGGGTAGTCGGTGTGGTCGAAGTGCGTGATCTGGCCGGCGCCGGACTCGCCGGCGAGCAGGCTCGACCACGTGGACTCGACGTCGAGCCCGAGCGGCGTCACCGCGCCCAGCCCGGTGACGACGACGCGCCTGCGTCCGTTGAGAGAACCGTTCGCTGCAGCTCACTACATCCCGAGTCCGCCGTCGACGAGCAGCACGTCCCCCGTGATGAACGATGCCTCGTCGGAGCAGAGGAAGCGTACCGCGCCCGGCGACGTCCTTCGGCTCGCCGAGCCGGCCGAGCGGCGTGTTGCCGAGCATCGCCGCGGTCGCCTCCTCGGGCAGGACGTCGGTGAGCTGCGTCCGCACGTAGCCCGGCGCGACGACGTTGGCGCGGACGTTGCGGCTGCCGAGCTCGCGCGCGAGCGACTTCGTGAAGCCGATGATCCCGGCCTTCGAGGCCGCGTAGTTCGTCTGGCCCCAGTTGCCGTGCACGCCGACGATCGACGAGACGTTGACGATCGAGCCGGCGCGCTTCTTCATCATCGGCCGGCAGACGGCGCGGCACGTGTAGAAGACGGAGGAGAGGTTCGTCTCGATCACCGTGCGCCAGTCGTCGTCGGACATGCGGGCGAGCAGGCCGTCGCGCGTGAGGCCGGCGTTGTTGACGAGGATGTCGAGGTCGCCGGCCTCCTCGACGAGCCGCGCCGCCTCCTCGGCGCTCGAGACGTCGGCCTGGACCGCGCGGCCGTCGATTCGCCGCGCCAGCGCCTCGGCCTCCTCGGCGCCGGTGCGGTAGCCGACGACGACCTCGGCGCCCGCCGCGGGCGAGCTCCTCCGCGATCGCGCGGCCGATCCCCTTCGACGCGCCCGTGACGAGGGCGCGCTTGCCCTCGAGCGAGCAGAAGCGTCACGGCGCTCTCGGCGAGCAGCTCGGGCAGCCGCTCGAGCGCCTCGATGCTGTTGATCGAGACGGCCTTGACGCTGCGGTCGATCCGCTTGACGAGGCCGGAGAGCACGTTGCCCGGGCCCGACCTCGACGAACGTGCGGACGCCTTCGCGCATGAGCTCGGTCGCCGACTGCGTGAAGCGCACCGGCGCCGTGAGCTGGTCGACGAGCAGCGGGCCCATCCGCTGCGCCGACTCGACGCGGGCGGTCACGGTCGACATGAACGGCGCCACCGGCTCCTGGAACTTGACCTTCTCGATCGCGGGCCGCAGCCGGTCGGCGGCGCGCGCGACGAGCGGGGAGTGGAACGCGCCCGAGACCTTGAGCTTGACCGCGCGGCGGGCGCCTTGGCTCTGCGCCTGCTCGATGCACTCGTCGACGGCGAGGTTCTCGCCGGAGACGACGATCTGCCCCGGGCAGTTGTAGTTCGCCGGCCAGACGCCGAGGATGCTGCGGCAGAGCCCCTCGACCACCTCGTCGGCGAGGCCGAGGATGGCCGCCATCGAGCCGGGGTTGCGCGCCGCCGCGTCGGCCATCGCGAGGCCGCGCTCGCGCACGAGCGCGATCGCCTCCTCGAGCGTCATCGCCTCGGCGGCCGCGAGCGCCGCGAACTCGCCGACCGAGTGGCCGATGACGAAGTCGGCCTCGATGCCCCGCTCGTGCAGCGCCGCGAGCATCGCGAGCGACGTCGCGACGAGCGCCGGCTGCTGCACGGCGGTGTCGAGCAGCTCCTCGGCGTCGGCGTGGAAGCAGAGGCGCTCGAGGTCGAGCCCGCTCGCCTCGCTCCCGCGCCGGAAGACGGCCATCGCGGCCGGAACCGCCTCGGCGAAGTCGCGGCCCATGCCGGCCTCGAACGAGCCCTGGCCCGGGAAGCAGAACGCGATCTTGCTCATGCCGGCTCCATCCCATCGTCCACCGCATCAGCGCGCTTCCCCATGTGAGCCCGGCGCCCATTCCCGTCATGAGTACGAGCTTGCCCGGCTGAAGCCTTCCGTCCGCCTGCGCTTCGGCGAGCGCGAGCGGGATCGAGCCCGAGGACGTGTTGCCGTAGCGGTCGACATTGATCACCACCCGATCCGACGGGATCCCGAGCTTCTTGGTTGCGTGATCGATGATGCGAACGTTCGCCTGGTGCGGGACGTAGACGTCGACGTCGTCGATCGTCGCCCCGCAGCGCTCGAGCACGGCCTCGGCCGACTGGACGAGGACGCGCGTCGCGAACTTGAAGACCTCGCGGCCGTTCATCTTCACGAACTGGTCGGGATCGTCGAACCGGCGCGAGCCGCTGCCCGGCAGCCAGAGGTGCTCGCCGCCGGCGCCGTCGGCGCCGAGCTCGAAGGCGAGGAAGCCCGCCTCGTCCGACGCGCTCGAGCACGACCGCGCCGGCGCCGTCGCCGAAGAGGACGACCGTCGAGCGGTCGCTCCAGTCGAGGATGCGGGAGAGCACGTCGCCGCCGACGACGAGCGCCCGCCGCGAGAGCCCGGCCGCGAGCATCCCGTAGGCCTGCGCGAGCGCGTACATGAAGCCCGTGCAGCCGGCCGAGAGGTCGTAGGCGGCCGCATCCTCGGCGCCGAGCTGGTCGGCGAGGATCGCGGAGGTCGAGGGGAACATCATGTCGGGCGTGACGGTGGCGACGATCAGGAGGTCGATGTCCGTCCCGTCGAGCCCGGCCTGCTCGAGCGCCTGCCGCGCCGCGGGCAGCGCGAGATCCGAGAGCGCCTGCGTCGTCCGCCGCGATCCGGCGCTCGCGGATGCCGGTGCGCTCGATGATCCACTCGTCGGACGTGTCGACGAGCTGCGCGAGCTCGTCGTTCGTGACCACGCGCTCGGGCGCGTAGGCGCCGAGGCCTGTGATCGTGACCGCGGACGCGCGGCGTCGCCGATCACGCGCTCCTCCTCGCTCCCGACGAAGACCGTGAGCATCGCCTCGGCCGCGACGTCGCCGCCGACGCTCGCGCGGCCCTGGCCCTTCGCGATCGGCCCGCGCACGCGCACGAACTCGCACTCGAGCTCGAGCACGTCGCCCGGCTCGACGACCCGCTTGAAGCGGCAGTCGTCGATGCCCGGCGAAGAAGGGGATCTTGCCGCGGTTCGCCTCGTCCGCGAGCACCGCGACGGCGCCGCACTGCGCGATCGCCTCGATCGTCAGCACGCCCGGCATGACGGGCCGCCCGGGGAAGTGCCCGGAAACCACCAGCCGTCCTCGGGCACGAGGAAGCGGCCGCGCACCTTGCGGCCGGGCTCGAGCTCGAGCACCTCGTCGACGAGCAGGAACGGAGGGCGGTGCGGGATGATCGACTCGATCGTCTCCCGCCCGAACGGCGTTGCGAGGTCGGTCATGCGACGTCGCGCTGCTCGAGCCGCTCGCGAAGCCGGTTGCGGCCCCGGTGCGCGTGGCACTTCGCCGTCCCGACCGGCATGCCGGCCGCGGCCGCGATCTCCTCGAACGTGTAGTCGAGCGCGTCCTTGAGGACGATGACCTGCGCCTGCTCGGGCGAGATGCCGGCGAGCGAGTCGCAGAGCTCGCGCCGCAGCTCCGTCATGCGCACGCCGCGCGTCGGGTCGTGCTCGACGTCGGCGCCGAGCTCGTCGGGCAGGGGATCGTGGACGCGGGTGCGCTGCCGTTCGGCCACGTCGCGGCACGTGTTGACGACGAGCCGATGCAGCCAGGTCGAGAACTGCGACTCGCCGCGGAACTGCTTGAGGCGGACGCAGAGCTTCGCAAGCGACTCCTGTGCCGCGTCGCGCGCATCCTCGGGATCGCGCAAGAGGTGCCGCGCGAGCCGCTCGACGCGCGGCGCATGCCGGACGCAGAGCGCCTCGAGCGCGCGGGCGTCGCCGTCCTTCGCGCGGGTGACGAGAATCGGGTCGCTGAGGCTCGCGTAGTCGAGGCCGCGCTCGCGCAGCGGCTGCCTGATCCTCCCCACGGCCGAGTTAGTCTAAAGGCGGGTGTCGGATCTCTCGTCCGCCTCTGTCGAGCGCTGCTGCAGGGGCGGCTCGGCCGCCCGTACACCTTCGTCGAGGAGTGCCCGTCGACGCAGCGGCTGCTCGACGCGAGACGCGCCCGAAGGGACGACGGTCGCCACCGATCTCCAGACGCACGGACGCGGCCGGCTCGGGCGGACGTGGGAGGCGCCGACGGGACGCGCGCTGCTCTTCTCCGTCCTGCTGCGCCCGCAGCCGCCGATGGCGATCTGGCCGGAGCTCTCGCTCGTCGCCGGCGAGGCGGTCGCCGCGGCGCTGCGCGAGCAGACCGGCGTCGCGGCTGAGCTGGGCCACCCGAACGACGTCCTCGTCGAGGGCCGGAAGGTCGCGGGAGTCCTGCCGGAGGCGACGGTCGGAAGGGTCGTGCTCGGAATCGGCGTGAACGTCAACCAGACCGCCGACGAGCTGCCCGCCGAGACGCGCCAAGCCGCCGACGTCGCTGCGCGTCGAGACCGGCCGCGAGTGGCCGCGGGCGCCGCTGCTCGCCGCGATCCTGCTCGAGCTCGAGCGCCGCTACGACGACTGGCAGCGGCTCCACACGAACCGCTGAGAAGTCAGCGGCGTCGGGATGCTGCTCGCGGAAGCTCCGCGCGGCCTCGATCGCCGCGCCGAGGTTCAGGCCCTTGTCCTTCGCCTGCTTGATCAGCATCACGGTCTCGAGCGCGTCGATGTCGTAGATCCGCTGCTTCTTGCCCTTCGTCGGGATCTGCGCCTTGTTCGTCCAGTAGTCGAGCTGCATCTTCGAGATCCCGGCGATCTGGCAGACCTGGCCGAGGTAGAGCTCGACCTTGTCGAGATGCTCCGCCAGATTGATGGGTTCGAGAAGATCGACCTGCCGGCTGACCGCCATCACTGCCCTCACCGCGTTCGGTGCTGACCCCGTTCGAGAGTTATAAAGACCGCCGCGCCGCTTTTGGAAGGGGGCGCTGCGATCAGTCAGCGGCTCGGCTGCGGCTCGGCAGGCTCGCGCGACGCTCGCGTCGTCGCCGTTCGTCTCGTCCGACTCGACGACCGGAGCGAGCGCCGAGACCGTCTCGTCGTCGCCGCGGAGCCGCATCACGATCACGCCCTGCGTCGAGCGGCCGAGCCGCTTGACGTCCTCGACCGGGATCTTGATCACCGTGCCGGCGGTCGAGATGAGCATCACCTGGTAGCCGTCGCGCACGACGCGCGAGCCGACGAGATAGCCGCGCGCCTCGGTCAGCTGCACGGTCTTGACGCCCATGCCGCCGCGGCCCTTGACCGGGTACTCGGAGACGCGGGTGCGCTTGCCGTAGCCGTTCTCGGTCACGACGAGCAGGTCGGCGTCGTCCTCGGCGATGTTGATCGAGATCACCTCGTCGCCCTTGCGCAGCCTCATGCCGGCGACGCCCGACGTGTCGCGGCCCATCGGCCGCGCGTCGGTCTCGTGGAAGCGGATCGCCTGCCCCTTCGCCGAGACCATGAGGATGTCGTCGGCGCCCGAGGAGTGGCGGACGCCGACGAGCTCGTCGCCGTCGCGCATCTTGATCGCGATGATCCCGTCGGCCTTGAGCGGCGTGTTGTAGGCGGCGAGCTCGGTCTTCTTGACGACGCCGTTCTTCGTGGCGAAGACGAGGTACTTCGCCTCCTCGAAGTCGCGCGTCTGGATCACGGCGCGCACCTGCTCGTCCTGCCGGAACGGGAGCAGGTTGACGATCGCGCGGCCCTTCGACTGGCGCGAGCCGAGCGGCAGCTCGTGCACCTTGAGCCGGTAGACCTTGCCGACGTTCGTGAAGAAGAGGATGTAGTCGTGCGTCGAGGCGACGAAGAGGTGCTCGATGTAGTCGTCCTCCTTCAGCTCCATCCCCATCACGCCGATGCCGCCGCGCCGCTGCTCGCGGTACGTCGGTCACGGGTAGCCGCTTGATGTAGCCGGAGCGCGTGATCGCGATGACCATGTCCTCCTCGGCGATCAGGTCCTCGAGCTCGAGCTCCTCCTCGGCGGCGACGATCTCGGTGCGGCGGTCGTCGTTGCGGCCGTAGATCTGCTTGATCTCGAGCAGCTCGTCGCGGATGAGCGCCGTCGATCTTCGCCTGGTCGCCGAGGATCGTCGCGCAGCTCGGCGATCCGCTCCTGCAGGTCGTTGTGCTCGTCCTCGACCTCCTTGCGCGCGAGGCCGGTGAGGCGCGCGAGCCGCATGTCGAGGATCGCCTGCGCCTGGATCTCGCGAGAGCGCGAACTGCTCCATCAGCTGCGTCGCGCGCCTCGTCGCGGTCGGCGGCGGCGCGGATGAGCGCGACGATCGCGTCGATGTTGTCGAGCGCGATCAGGTAGCCCTCGAGGACGTGCGCGCGCGCCTCGGCCTTGCGCAGCTCGTCCTTCGAGCGGCGGGTGACGACCTCGCGCTGGAACTCGAGGTAGTGGCGGACGAGCTCGAGCAGCGAGAGCGTCCGCGGCACGCCGTCGACGAGCGCGACGGCGTTGTAGCCGAACGTCGACTGCAGCGGCGTGTGCTTGAAGAGCTTGTTGAGCGCGACCTGCGGGATCGCGTCGCGCTTCAGCTCGATCTGGATCCGCATGCCGGTGCGGTCGGAGTGGTCGGCGAGATCGGAGACCTCGGTCAGCACCTTGTCGCGGACGAGGTCGGCGATCTTCACGATCACGCCGGTGTCGCCGCCCTTCTTGACGCCGTACGGAAGCTCGGTGACGACGATCGCCGAGCGGCCGCCGCGCAGCTCCTCGATGTGCGCGCGGGCGCGCATGACGATCCGGCCGCGGCCGGTGCGATACGCGTCGCGGATGCCGCTGCGGCCGACGACGATCGCGCCGGTCGGGAAGTCGGGCCCCTTGACGTGCTTCATCAGGCCCTCGACGGAGATCTCCGGGTCGTCGATCATCGCGATCGACCGCGTCGATCGTCTCGCCGAGGTGGTGCGGCGGCATGTTCGTCGCCATGCCCGACCGCGATTCCGGTCGAGCCGTTGACGAGCAGGTTCGGGAAGCGCGACGGCAGGACCGACGGCTGGCGGCGCGACTCGTCGTAGTTCGGCTCGAAGTCGACGGTGTTCGCGTCGATGTCGCGCAGGAGCTCGGTCGCGATCCGCGACGAGGCGCGCCTCGGTGTAGCGCATGGCCGCCGCCGGGTCGTCGTCGATCGAGCCGAAGTTGCCCTGGCCGTCGACGAGCGGGTAGCGCAGCGAGAACGGCTGCGCCATGCGGACGAGCGTGTCGTAGATCGCCGAGTCGCCGTGCGGGTGGTAGTTCGCCATCACGTCGCCGACGGTCGAGGCCGACTTCTTGTACGGCCGGTTCGGCTGCAGGCCGGCCTCGTGCATCCCGTAGAGGACGCGCCGGTGCACCGGCTTCAGCCCGTCGCGCACGTCGGGCAGCGCGCGCGAGACGATGACCGACATCGCGTAGTCGAGGAAGCTCGAGCGCATCTCCTGCTCGAGCTCGCGCGACTCGATGCGGCCCGGGCCGAGCGCGCCTGTCTCGACCTCAGACACCCGTGCCCCTAGACGTCAAGGAACGCGTCCTTCGCGTTCTCCTCGATGAAGATGCGGCGCGGCTCGACCTGGTCGCCCATCAGCATCGAGAAGAGCTGGTCGGCGGCGCTCGCGTCCTCGACGTCGACCCGGACGAGCAGCCGCTTCGCGGGATCCATCGTCGTCTCCCAGAGCTGCTCGGGGTTCATCTCGCCGAGGCCCTTGTAGCGGGAGAGCTGGGTGCCGACCTCCTTCGCGAGGTCGAGCGCCTCGTGCCGCAGCTCGGAGAACGTCTCCGGCTCGGCCGTGTGCTTGCCGAGCGCGAGCGAGAACGGCGGCGGCCCGACGACCTCGACGAGCTTCTCGTAGGCGCGGCGGAGGTTCGCGTAGATCGGCGAGGCGAGCAGCTCGGCGGAGAGGCCGATGGTCTGCGCGGCCGACGTCTCCTCCTCGACGACCTTCACCTGCAGGCCCTGCTCGTCCCGCTCGAGGACCGAGAGCTTGTAGCCGTTCGGCGGCAGCGCGCGCGATCGCCTTCTCGGCCGCCGCCGGCGTCGCGATGTCGAGCTCGACGAGCCGGTGCGAGACGACGAGGTCGGAGGCGTGCGGCCCGAAGTCGGCGCGCAGCCGGGCCGACCAGCCCTCGAACTCCGCGAGCGCGCCCGTGAACCGCTTCCAGCGCGCCTCGGTCAGCTTGACCTCGCTGCCGCCGCGGTCGCGCACCTCGAGGTCGCCGAAGCGCTCGCGCACGAGCAGCTCCTCGAGCTGCGACTCCTTCTCGAAGTAGAACTCCTGGTTGCCGAGCTTCACCTTGTAGAGCGGCGGCACGGCGATGTAGATGTGGCCGTACTCGAACAGCTCGCGCATGTGCCGGTAGAGGAACGTGAGGACGAGCGTCCGGATGTGCGAGCCGTCGACGTCGGCGTCGGTCATGACGATGATCCGGTGGTAGCGGAGGCCCTCGATGTCGAACTCGTCGCCGATCCCGGTGCCGATCGCAGTGATCATCGCCTGGATCTCGTTGTTCGAGAGCACCTTGTTGATCCGGTTCTTCTCGCTGTTGATGATCTTCCCGCGCAGCGGCAGGATCGCCTGGTAGGTGCGGTCGCGGCCCGTCTTCGCCGAGCCGCCGGCCGAGTCGCCCTCGACGATGAAGAGCTCGGCGAGCGACGGGTCGCGAATCGAGCAGTCGGCGAGCTTGCCCGGCAGCGACGAGCTGTCGAGCGCCGACTTGCGCCGCGTCAGCTCGCGCGCCTGCCGCGCCGCGAGCCGCGCGCGCATCGCTGCGATCGCCTTGTTGCAGATCGCGCGCGCGTCCTGCGGGTTCTCCTCGAGGAACCGCGAGAGCGACGAGTTGACCGTCGTCTGGACGAGACCCTCGATGCCCGGGTTGCCGAGCTTCGTCTTCGTCTGCCCCTCGAACTGCGGGTTGCGCAGCTTGACGGAGACGACGGCGGCGAGCCCCTCGCGCACGTCCTCGCCGTCGAGGCTCTCCTTCTCCTTCAGGAGCTTGAGCTCCTGCGCCTTCGCGTTGAGCGTGCGGGTCAGCGCGCTGCGGAAGCCGGAGAGGTGCGTGCCGCCCTCGACGGTGTTGATGTTGTTGGCGAAGGTGAAGACCGACTCCTGGTACGAGGAGTTCCACTGCATCGCCACCTCGACGGCGCCCTGCTCGGTGTCGCCTTCGAAATAGACGATGTGCTTGTGGATCGCGTCCTTGGCCTCGTTGATGTACGAGACGAAGTCGCGGATGCCGCCCTCGTAGTGGAACTCGACGGTCTTGCCGTCCGCGCGCTCGTCGACGAGCTTGATGTGGAGCCCCTTCGTGAGGAACGCCGTCTCGCGCAGGCGCTGCGTGATCGTCGCCGCGTCGACGTCGAGCTCCTCGAAGATCTCGGAGTCGGGCAGGAACGTGATCGTCGTCCCGACGGCGTCGTCGGCGGCCATCTTCCCGACGACCTCCATGTCGCCGGTCGGGTCGCCGCGCTCGAACTCCTGCCGGTAGACCTCGCCGTCGCGGCGCACCTCGGCGACGAGCCGCTCGGAGAGCGCGTTCACGACCGAGACGCCGACGCCGTGCAGACCGCCCGAGACCTTGTAGCCGTCGCCGCCGAACTTGCCGCCGGCGTGGAGCTTCGTGAGGACGACCGTCAGCGCCGGCAGTCCCTGGTCCGGCATCACGTCGACGGGGATGCCCGAGCCCCAGTCCTGGACCGTGACCGAGTTGTCCGGATGGAGGGTGACCTCGATCCGGTCGTTGCGGCCCTGGAGGGCCTCGTCGACCGAGTTGTCGACGACCTCGTAGATGAGGTGATGGAGGCCGCGGAGCCCCGTCGAGCCGATGTACATGCCCGGCCTGAGCCGGACCGGCTCGAGGCCTTCGAGGACCGTGATGTCCCTAGCGGTGTAGTCTGTTTCAGTCATGAAAAAAGCCCTGCAAATTCCGCATTTGCGGGCAGAGAGAAGTGTATCAGACGGAGCGGTCGGCCGAGGCCGCGTGCGAGCGCCGCTTTTATGGCTTTCGCAACAGATTCGCGCAGCTCCGGATCCTCGATCCCGGCGGCGATCTCGGCCGCCTCGCGCGCGTGCTCGGCGGAGACCTCGACGCGGGCCGGCGACGGCTCCTCGGGAGTCGTGTCCGGCAGCGGCCCCGGAGTGAAGCGAAGCCTCGGGCGGCCCGGCAACCGCTCCGAGATCTCGCTCGCCCGCTGGGTCAGCTCGAAGCCCCAGATCGCGTCGCGGACGTGGACGACGAGCGTCCCGTCGGGCTGAGTCCGCGCCGGCCACGCGTTGCGCGCGATCTCCTCGCCGACCGCGGCCGGCCAGGCGGTGACCGCGTCGCCCGCGCCGCTGTCCGCTCCGACGCGGGAGAGCTCGGCGCGAATCTGCTCGCCGACCGGTTCCACTACGCCGGCCGCCTCGACCAGCACTGCTCCCGGGCGTCACCTCGAGCAGCTGGTCGGGATCGGCGGGCAGCATCGCGGCGTCGGTCGCGGTGACGAGCGCCTGCCCGGCGCTTCGCACGCGCGCGGCCAGGATCCGCCGCCGCTCGGGATCGAGCTCGGACAGCACGTCGTCGAGCAAGAGGAGCGGCGGAACGCCGGTGCGGTCGGCGATCGTCTCGGCCTCGGCGAGAAGTAGCGCGAGCAGAGCGAGCCGCTGCTCTCCCTGAGAGCCGAAGCTGCGGAGATCGCGGCCGGCCGGCCGAGAGCACGACGTCGTCGAGGTGAGGACCGAGCGAGGTCACTCCGCGATCGAGATCGCGGTCGAGCACGGCCGCCAGCGCCTTCGAGCGTCGGCGGATCGCCCTCGTAGCGCAGAGCGACGTCCCCCAGGCCGAGCTCTGCGGCGCGCTCGGCAAAGACCGGCTCCAGTAGGTCGAGCGTCTCGAGGCGAGCCGCGACGAGCTCGGCTCCGAGCGTGGCGACGCGTTCGCTCCACGGCTCGATCGCGTCGCGGCCGGACATGCCGGCACTCGCGCGGCGCAGCGCCGCGTTCCTCTGCGCAACCGCGGCTCCGTATTCCGTCGGGCAGCGGGGCCCGCGCCGGCGCGAAGCGGCCGAGGACGCGGTCGAAGTAGGCGCGGCGGGCAGCGGGCGGGCCTTTCACGACGCCGAGCCGGTCGGGGGTGAAGACGAGCGTCGACACCAGCGAGCGCAGCTGCTCGGCCGCGCGCAGCGGAGCTCCGTTCAGCTTGGCGCGCTTGCCCTCTCCCCGACGCACCGTCACCTCGAGCTCGAGGCCGACCTCGCCGCGGCGGCCCGCGACGGCCGCGCGCGCCCCATCGGCGCCGAAGCGCACGATCTGCGAATCGGTCCGCGTGCGCGGCGAGAACCCCTGCGTCGCGACGTGCGCGGCCTCGAGCAGGTTCGTCTTGCCGACGCCGTTCGGGCCCGACGACGAGAACGAGTCCCGGCTGCAGTGCCAGCTCGAGCCGCTCGTACGAGCGGAAGTCCCTGAGCGAGACCGACTCGACGATCAGATTCTGCTAACCCTGTCCGGCTTTTCAGCCGGGAAGGCGGATCGGCATGATGAGGTACGTGAAGTCGTCGGCCTCGTCGGTGAGGATCGCCGGCCGCAGCGGGCTGATGAGCTTCAGCTTCACGTCCTCGCCTTCGACCGACTCGAGACCTTCGCGCAGGAACTCGGCGTTGAAGCCGATCTCGAGCGGCTCGCCGTTGTAGGCGACCGGCATCGACTCCTTCGACTCGCCCACCTCGTGCGTTCGCGCCACGACCGTGACCTCGCCGTCCGCGAAGCGCAGTTGCAGCGGCGTCGCGCGCTGGATCATCACCGCGGCCCTGCGCACGACCTCGAGCAGCTCGGCGCGCGGCACCGTGAGCTCGTGCTCGAACGTCTCGGGCAAGAGCTGGCGGTAGTTGGGGAACTGGCCGTCGATCCGGCGCGTCGTGAGCCAGACGCCGGCGGCCGAGAAGAGCACCTGGTTCTCCTGCACGCCGACCGAGATCTCGTCGCCGTCGCCAGGGATGCGCGCCAGCTCCTGCAGCGCGCGGCTGGGGACGATCGCCTCGAGGTCCGGAGCCGCCGAGCCGAGCGTCGTCTCCTTGACGGCGAGCCGGTACGAATCGGTCGCGGCCATCACGAGCTTGTCGCCCGCGAACTGCACGAGAACGCCGGTGAGGACGGGCCGGGCCTCGTCGCGGGAAGCCGCACGCGCGACCCGGGCGATCGTCTCGAGCAGCGCGTCACGATCGACCGCGAACGTCTCCGTCTCGGTGAACTCGGGGAGTCGCGGAAAGTCCTCGGCGTTGTAGGTGTGCAGCGTGTAGCTCGCGCTTCCCGAGCCGATGTGGACGACGGACTCCGCCGCTTTGTGCTCGATCGTGACCTCGTCTCCCGGCAGGAGACGCGCGATGTCGACGAGGGTGCGGCCCGGCAGCACGACCGCGCCGTCTCCCTCCACCCGCGCCGGTACCGCGGCGCGCAGCGAAAGCTCCATGTCGGTCGCAGCCAGCCGCAGCTCGTCGCCGGCGGCCTCGAGCAGGATCCCCGACAGGATCTGGATCGCCGTGCGACTCGAGACGGCACGACCCACGAGGCCGAGGCCCTGCACGAGCTCGTCCTTCGTGCACGTAATCCTCAACCCGGTACCGACTGTGATGTCACTCTCGATCATCTAGAGATTCTCGTAGAAGTCATAGGGAGTGTGGATGACGGGGAAGACGTCCTCTGGCCCGCTCCCCGACTGCACATCTCGTGTGGAGGTTCATTGTGGACGATCCTGAGGGTCCCACAGCAGGCAAGCGTCAGCGGACCTGCTTCACACGTGCGGTGAGTTCTTGCACGAGGTTGTACACAGACCTGTCCTCACGGATCAGGCGGGAGATCTTGGACGTCGCGTGGATCACCGTCGTGTGGTCGCGGCCGCCGAACTCCTTGCCGATCTTCGGCAGCGAGGAGTCGGTCAGCTCGCGCGAGAGGTACATCGCAACCTGCCGTGGATAGACGATGTTCTGCGAGCGCTTCTCGCCGCAGAGCTCGTCGAGCGAGAGGCTGAAGCGCTCGGCGACGAGATCCTGGATCCGCTTGATCGACACCTCCGCGGCTTCGCCCTGCGGGAAGACGTCGCGCAGCACGTCCTGGGCGAGCTCGACGGTCATCGGCCGGCCGGTGAGGGACGAGAAGGCGACGACGCGGGTCAGCGCACCCTCGAGCTCGCGGATGTTGGAGGACACGCGGCTCGCGATGAATGTCAGCACCTGCTCGTCGTCGACGTGGATCCCGTCGACCTTCACCTTCTTGCGCAGGATCGCGATCCGCGTCTCGAGGTCCGGCGGCTGGATGTCGGTGATCAGACCCCACTCGAAGCGGCTGCGCAGGCGCTCCTCGAGCGTCGCGATGTCGCGCGGCGGCCGGTCGGACGACAGCACGATCTGCGAGCCCGCCTCGTACAGCGAGTTGAAGGTATGGAAGAACTCCTCCTGGAAGCGCTCCTTGCCCTCGAAGAACTGGACGTCGTCGATCAGGAGGACGTCGTAGCCGCGGTAGCGCTGCTTGAAGCCCTCGATCCGCTTGTCGCGCAGCGAGTTGATGAAGTCGTTGACGAAGGCCTCGCTCGTCATGTAGCGCACCGAGAGCTCGGACGAATGCTCCGCGACGTACTGCGCGACCGCCTGCAGCAGATGCGTCTTGCCGAGCCCGGTGCTGCCGTAGATGAAGAGCGGGTTGTACGCCTGCGCCGGCGCCTCGGCGACTGCGAGCGCGGCGGCATGCGCGAATCGGTTCGACGAGCCGATGACGAACGAGTCGAACGTGTACTTCGCGTTGAACCCGCCGCTTTCGGGCCGTCCGTGCGGGCGCTGGACCATGGGAACGAAGCCTTCGGACGCCGCACGGTCCTCCGCCGACGCCTCTGCGTCGCCGGCGACCTTGAGCTCGATCGGACGCTCGATGCCGACGATGTCGCGCACCGCCGCGCCGATCAGGCCGAGGAAGTGCCCCTCGATCCAGTCGCGCGTGAACTCGCTCGGAACGGTCAGGACGAGGGTGTCGCCCTCGAGCACGAGCTCGTGGACGTCACCGAACCACTTGCTGTACGTCCCGTCGCTGAGGGCCTCCTTGAGCCGTCCGGAAATTTCCTCCCAGAGGTTCTCTGTAGACAGCTCGACTTGGTGCTCCACCGACGCCCTGATCCTCCCCGTCTCCGGCCCGGCGGCCAGCATAACAGTGGCTTCGCCGGGGGCAAAACCGCCCTGTTTGCAGGACGTTTCCAGGCCCGCCCAGATCCCTCCACAGCTGTGGACAACAGTGGGGGCAACTGCCTCGGCCCGCATGCCTGCGCCGTCTCCGGCTGTGGAGAAGACGGTGGACAGGGCGCGGCTATACTGACCGCCGCACTGACTGGCCACCCCCGCCGCCGGCGGGGATTTTTCTGGCAAAGACGAGCCTTTTCCCACCGTCGTGAAGCGCACCTATCAGCCCAACGTCCGCCGCCGCAAGCGCAAGCACGGCTTCCGTGCCCGCATGTCGACGAAGGCCGGCCGGGCGATTCTGAAGCGGCGCCGCGACAGGGGCCGGGCTCGCCTCTCCGCCTAGTCGGCTCGGCGGGACCGAGCCACTAAGCTGCACCCGTGAAGCGCGCCAACCGTCTGTCCCGCTCTCGGGACTTCGACGCGGTGCATCGCCGCGGACGCTCGGTCTCGTCTCGTTTCCTCGTCCTGTACTGGCTTCCGCAGGAGGAGCCGGTGGAGCCGAGGATCGGGTTCGCCGTGCCCCGCGCGGCCGGCGGCGCCGTCGAGCGGAACCGGATCAAGCGGCGCCTGCGGGAGGTCTGGAACGCGCGGCTCGATCGCGTGCCGGGCGGCTACGACTACGTGCTGATCGTGCGCCCCGGCCTCGTCGAGGCAGCCGAGGTGAACGGATTCGAGTGGCTGGGCGAATGCGTCGACGAGTTGCTCGGCCAGACCGGAGTCCTCGCCGCATGAGCGCCGTCTTGCGCATTCCGGCCACGCTCGGCGTCGGTCTCGTCTGGGCCTATCGCGTCACGTTCGGCGCGCTCTTCCCGACGACCTGCAAGTACCACCCGTCGTGCTCGGAGTACGCGGTGCAGGCGCTCCATCGACACGGCCTCGTGCGCGGCAGCCTCCTCGCCGGCTGGCGGCTGCTCCGCTGCAACCCGTGGAGCCGCGGAGGCTTCGACCCGGTCCGCTGATGCTGTTCGCGATCCCGATCATCAGCCAGCTCGAGGCCGTGATGCGTCACGTCCTCAACTTCTTCCACACGAACTTCGGCCTGCCCTGGGCGTGGGCGATCGTGGCCACCACCGTCCTCGTGCGGATGATCCTCGTCCCGCTGACGGTCAAGCAGATCCACTCGATGCAGAACCTGCAGAAGTTCGCGCCGCAGATGAAGGAGATCCAGAAGAAGTACAAGCAGGACAAGGCGAAGCAGAACGAGGAGCTGATGAAGTTCTACCGGGAGAACAACATCAACCCGGCCGCCTCCTGCCTGCCGATGCTCCTGCAGCTGCCGGTCTTCATCTCCCTCTACTACACGCTCAAGCACTTCGACGCGAACTTCCATCCGGGGCCGAACGAGAACCTCTCGTTCCTGCACTTCATCCCGAACATCACCGTCGGGACGACCGCGCAGTGGGGCGGCTACATCCTGCTCGTCGTCTACGTCGCGAGCCAGATGGCGTCGTCGCTCTTCATGATGGCGACGACCGACAAGACGCAGCGGACGCTCTTCATGATCATGCCGCTCTTCTTCGTCTTCATCATCGCGCGCTTCCCCGCCGGCCTCGTTCTCTACTGGGTGACGACGAACCTCTGGACGGTCGGGCAGGGGCTGATCACGCGGCGACTGGTCACGAAGACGCCCGCGCCCGTCCCCGAGCGACGCAGCTCGCGGACGCCGCCGAAGGACGACGGCTCGAGCGGGAACGGTGCCGCTCCGGAAGAGCCGGCCCCGACGCCTGCTCCGTCTGCCGCGCCGCAGCAGCCGCGGCAGGTGCGCCGCAAGAAGAAGCGCACGAGCCGCAGATGAGCGAAGTCGCGGACCTGACGGCCGAGGCGACCGGCGAGACGGTCGGCGAAGCGAAGTGGGCGGCGTTGCGCGAGCTCGAGCGGCGCCATCCCGGCCTCGACAAGGCTGCGGTGCAGTTCGAGGTGGTGGCGGAAGGCGAGCGAGGCATCCTCGGCGTGGGCTACAAGCCGGCCAGGGTCGTCGCGCATCTGCCGGCCGCCGCTGTCGAAGCGGTCGTCGTCGCCGCGGGCGACGAGAGCGACCAGGCCGGCGAGGCGCGAACGCTGGTCGCGAGGATCGTCGGCGCTCTGGGCGTCGATGCCGAGGTCGCCGCTCGTGAAGATGCCGACGCGATCGTCGTGACCTGCTCCGGACCGGACGTCGGCCTGCTCATCGGCCGCCACGGCCAGACGATCGACGCCGTCCAGTACCTGCTCAACGTGATCGCCTATCGCGCCTACGGCGACGAGAAGAAAGACGTGGTCGTCGACGCGGCGGATTACCGCGCGCGCAGGCAGGCCACGCTCGAGACGCTCGCGCTGCGGGTCGCCGATCGGGTGCGCGATTCGGGTGAGCCGGAGGAGCTCGATCCGATGACGGCGGTCGAGCGCAAGGTCGTCCACCTGAGCCTCAAGGACGTCGCAGGCGTCGGCACGACCTCCGAGGGCACGGAGCCGAACCGCTACGTCGTCGTCGTTCCCGACTGACGACTGGCTCCGCGCGGTCCTCGCGACGCCGGGACTGACGGGCCTGCGCGATCTCGACAGTGCGCGCGAGATGCTGTTCGAGGATGCGCTGCGCGCCGTGCGGGTTGTCGAGCAGTACGACGGCCCGGTCATCGACGTCGGCTCGGGCGGCGGCTCGCCCGGCATCCCGCTCGCGGCTGCGCTTCCCGACCGAGAGGTGACGCTGCTGGAGGCCGAGCAGCGTAAGTGCGACTTCCTCCGACGCTGGGCGCCGCCGAACGCGCACGTCGTCCGCGGACGGGCGGAGGAGCAGCCGCTCGAGGCGTGGGACGTCGCGACGGCGAAGGCGCTCGCGCAGCCGGCCGTCGCCGCGGAGTGGTGCCTGCCGCTCGTCGGCATCGGCGGCGCGGTGATCCTCTGGCTCGGTGAAAGTGCCGACCTCGACAAGCTCGCGCGTGTCTCGGTCCAGCTCGGTGCGCGCGCGCCGGAGCTGTCTGACGGCCTGGCGGTGCTGCTCAAGGTGATGCCGACACCGCCCGGCTTCCCCCGCCGCGTCGGCGTCGCGAAGAAGCGTCCGCTGGCGTAGC
Organism: uncultured Actinomycetes bacterium; assembly: GCA_963794255.1. Classification (GTDB taxonomy): domain Bacteria; phylum Actinomycetota; class Thermoleophilia; order Gaiellales; family Gaiellaceae; genus Palsa-739. The sequence goes on from CAWCDC010000002.1 coordinate 337,367, forward strand.
GACAATGGCTGCGGCCATGAGTCGCATCTACGCCCTGGCGAATCAGAAAGGCGGCGTCGGCAAGACGACGACCGCCGTCAATCTCGCGGCCTGTCTCGCGGAGGCCGGCGAGCGCGCGCTCGTGATCGACCTCGATCCGCAGGCGAATGCGACCTCGGGTCTCGGGATGCGCGCCAACGGCACCTCGAGCTACGACCTGCTCGACGGCGCTCCGCTCGCCGAGCTCGTGCATCCGACTGCGTTCGCGAATCTCGATCTCGTTCCGGCCAAGCCGGATCTCGCCGGCGCCGTGGTCGAGCTCTCCGGCCGGGAGGACGGCGAGCGTTATCTCGTTCAGGCGCTTGCGTCGGGCACCGAGCGCTACGACTTCGTCTTCCTCGACTGCCCGCCGTCGTTCGGCCCGCTCACCGTCAACGCGCTCGCTGCCGCCGACCGGGTTCTCGTCCCGGTGCAGGCGGAGTACTACGCGCTCGAAGGTCTGACGCAGCTGCTGCACTCGGTCGAGCTGATCCGCCGGCGACTCAACCCGAGCCTCGCCGTCGGCGGCGTCCTGCTCACGATGGTCGACGGCCGCACGCGCCTGTCGAAGCAGGTCGAGGAAGAGGTGCGGCGCCATTTCGGCGAGCTCGTCTTCCGTACCTCCGTCCCGCGTTCGGTGCGGCTGGCCGAGGCTCCGAGCCACGGGCTGCCCGCGATTGCCTACGACCGTCGCTCCGCCGGAGCCGACGCCTACTGGAAGGTGGCGATGGAGCTTGTCGAGCGCGCCTGAGTCCTCCCCGCAGCGCCGTGGCCTGGGCCGCGGCCTCGAGGTTCTGATCGGCGGCTCGCCGGTCCCGACCGACCTGCTCGAGATCCCGGTCGACGCGATCCATCCCAACCCGCGCCAGCCGCGCCGCCGCTTCGAGGCCGAGGCCGCGTCGGGGCTCGCCGAGTCCGTGCGGCGCCAGGGAGTCATCCAGCCCCTGCTCGTGCGGCCGCGCGGCGTGGGCGGCTACGAGATCGTCGCCGGCGAGCGTCGCTGGCGCGCGGCGCGGGAGGCGGGCCGCCAGACCGTGCCGGCGGTCGTCCGCGCCACCGACGACCGCGACACGCTCCTGCTCGGACTCGTCGAGAACGTCGCGCGCGAGCAGCTGACGCCGATCGAGGAGGCGCGTGCCTACGCGGTCCTGATCGACGAGTTCTCGCTCTCGCTCGGCGAGGTCGCCGAGCGCGTCGGTCGCTCCAAGCCGTCCGTCTCGAATCGCATCCGCCTGCTCGAGCTGCCCGACGACGTGCTCGGGATGGTCGAGCGCGGGCAGCTGACCGAGGGGCACGCCAGGGCCGTCCTCGCGGTTCCCGATCACGAAGGGAGGCGCCGGCTCGCGCGCGAGATCGTGCGGCGCGGCCTCTCGGTGCGGGCGGCCGAGCAGCGGGCCAAGTGGGCGGGCGCGCGGCAGCGGCCGCGCACGGGTTCGGTCCCGGTCGATCCGGCACTCGCCGCGCGAGCGCGCGCCGCCGTCGAGCACCTGACCAGCCGGCCCGCGCGCGTCCTGCCGGGACGGGTCGAGCTCCCCTTCGGCGACGAGCACGACCTCGCCGAGCTGGTCGAGGCCCTCGAGAACGCGGCTACAATCGACCCCCGCAGTTCCGACTAGTGGGGGCGATTAGCTCAGCTGGTTAGAGCGCCGCTCTGATAAGGCGGAGGTCCCTGGTTCGAATCCAGGATCGCCCACTGTGTTCGCGCCATTTCGGCGCGCTCAGCCTGGCCGTGTCGCAACAGTTTCGCCTGCTAACGGGTCGAGGTGTCAGGTGAGAGGACGCTGGCACAGTCCGGGAGCGCGATAACCCGGTTTCCTAGTGGCAGCCTGGAGATCCCATGAACACGACCATCATCGCTCGTCAGTCCTCTTCGCGGGACGAACGCGATCCCGCAACACAGTTTCAGCACGCCGAGGCATACGCCGACCGGCTGGGCTGGACCGTCGTCTCACGTTACGTCGAAAAGTCCACCTCCGGTGGTCGCCAGCTGGAGAGGCGTCCCGGCCTGCTGGCCGCGCTGGAGGACGTTCGCTCCAAGTGTGCCGACCGCGTCCTTGTCTATCACCGCGACCGGCTCGACCGGAACCTCGAAGTCCGCCGCGCGTTCGTCGCCGCCGTCGAAGAGGCAGGCGGGGAGGTTTGGACACCGGATGGTCGCCTCACCTTCTCCACTGCGAACGAGAAGCTGCAGCAGACGTTCCTCGGTGCGATGGACGAAAACTATCGCGACGTAATCCGCGAGAAGGTGCTCAAGCAAAAGCAGGCACGTGTCGAGGCCGGGTGCCCCTGCACGAGGCTCCCCTTCATCGGTTATGTCAGCCCGGGCGGCTGGTCACGCGTTCAGGTGGTGGAGGCTGACCGCCAGCACGTCGTGCGAGCGTTCGAAATGAGCGCCGATGGCAAGAGTGCGCCCGAGATCGTCAGCTACCTCCGCGAGCAGGGCTATGCCGCGACGCATAGAGCCGTGACGCACATGTTGCGGAACGCGCTCTACTGCGGTCACATCGTGTGGGGTGAGTTCCGGCACGAGAACGCGCACGAGGCCATCGTGAGCGACCGGCTCTTCCGGCGCGTACAGGCGCGGCGCAAGCCGGTCGGCCGCAAGTGCAAGTCTCCGTCGCCGCGCATCCTCGCGAGGCTCGGCGTCCTGCGCTGCGGAAGCTGCGGCGCGGCGATGGTGACCGACAACAAGCTGTACCGCTGCTCCAGTCGCGAGTGTGAGTCACGTGCGTCTATTTCAGCCGCGAAGATCGAGGCCATTGTGCTCGACCAGGTCGCGCGTGAGATCAGAGGGATGAGGGGCCACGCTGGGGACGTTCTGACCCCTGCACTCGAAGAGCAAGGGCGGGCAAACGCGGCGCTTGACAAGCTGCGGGAGATTGCCGTCCTCGCGGACGACTTGGACGGCATGGCGGGGAAGATTCGCGAAGCCAAGGACCGGCTCGCTCGCGCCGACGCCGCCGTGGACGACGCTCGCTCGGTTGCAGGGGTGACGTGGTCAGTTAGTTCGATCTTTCACGGCTTGCCCGGAGATCCCGACTTCAAGGAGGAGCCTTCCTTCGAGGGGATGTCGAACGAGCAGCTTCGCGACCTGATTTCCACCGTACTCAAGAGTGTGCGCGTGGCCCGCCGCGAGAACGGCGTGAAGGTGGAGGATCGCGTCTCGTTCGAGGTCGCTGAGGCGTTCGACGTACAGGGCCCGCTGGACGCCGCTGCTGCCGACTTCGCCGCTGTCTTGCCCCTGCTGGGCGCGTCTGTGGCTTAGGTAAGAGGTACGGCCTACGACAGCTGCTCTCCACCGCCGCGCAAACTGCCTGCGGAAGCCCCTCCATCGCGAGGGGCTTCTCTTTTTCCTAGTGGCACGGTTCGGCGCGTGGACAAGACGCTGATCTCGCGAGCACTAGAAGACGATTACGGGCGCATGGCGACCCGCGAGCGCGTCGCACCGAAGCCGCCGCAGGACATGACGGCTATCTGGAACGAGTACACGCCGGTCAGCGACAGCGCCGAGCGCGAGCGCGATCCGATCCGCAGGTTCTGCGGGTCGAAGGGCTTCGACATCGGGGCGCTGATCATGCTGGACGTCCGGTACAAGATGACCCGAGCGGGTGAGGTCTACCTGGCCTATCCGGTGCGCGTCGGCGAGGGTGCCGACCTGGAAGCCGGGACCGTCGTCGGCGTCAAGCTGCGTTCGGTCCAGTCGGGCCGGAAGCTGTGCGAACCGGGCACCCGGCTGTCCTGGCCTGCGATGCCGTCGCTGTACCGTCACGAGGCTGGCGACCCGACCACCGTCTACGTGTGCGAGGGCGAGTCTGACGCAGCGTGGCTGCTGGGTCAGTGGAAGCCGGGATCGGCCGTCTACTGCCTCCACGGTGGCGCTGCGCTGTGGGATGCCCGCTGGGCTGGACCGCTGGTCGCATCCGGTGCCCGGATCCTGGTCGCCACCGACAACGACCACGACCGGCCGACCGACACGCGTGGAATCCAGAACATCGGCGACCACCTGGCGCAGCGCATCATGGCCGACGTCCCTGGGTCGAAGCGCCTGCGGCCACCGATGCCAGCCCGTGATTGGTGCGAGGTCACGACGTGACGGACTTCGATGATCCGGGCGAGGTCGAGGGCGAGGTCATCGCCGAAGAGGACGAAGACGTCGGAGGCGAGGTCGTCTCGTTCCCGTCCCTGCTTGACGCAGTGGAGGCCGATCAGCTGCCACCGTTCGACGGCGACCTGACCGGCCTGCTGAACGACGTCCACGACTACATCGCCCGCTTTGTCTTCGCCGACCCGACTGCGCTTGACCTGCTGACCCTGTACGTCCTCCACAGCCACGTGGTGGACACGGGCCGGACGGCCGTCTACGTGAACCTGACGTCGGCCGAACCGGGCAGCGGGAAGTCCACCGTCCTCGAAGTCCTCGAACTGCTGGTCCGCTTCCCGGTTCTCATGGAGGCGATGACGTCCACGGCTGCCCTGTTCCGGCTGCTGGACAAGACGCCGACGCTGCTGCTGGACGAAGTGGACACCGTGTTCAGTCCGCGCCCTGGCGACAAGACGGAGGAAATGCGCGGGATCCTCAACAGCGGGTACAGAAAGGGCAAGCGCATCTACCGTGTGGCGAATCCGTCGTCCGACCGCGTCAGGGCCTACGAACCGTTCGGCCCGAAGGTCATGGCGGGCCTGCGGGAACTTCCACCGACGCTGGCGCATCGCTGCTTTTCCATCCACCTGCGTCGGGCCCTGCCCGAAGAGATCGGCGAGGACTTCGACGTGGACATCGCCGAGGTCGAGGCGACGGCCGAGGGCCTGAAACAGCGCTGCGAAGCCTGGGCCGAGTACGCCGAAGACGACATGCGCGACCCGCTCAGGAAGCCTGCGAAGCTGCCCGAACTTGACGTCCGTCGCAATCAGCTGGCAGCGCCGCTGCTGCGGATCGCCGACCTGGCGGGTGGCGACTGGACCCGACGCGCCCGCGTGGCCGTCGTCACCATCGGGGCCGACGTGAACGCTTCGCCGCTTCACGAACAGGGCATCCGGCTGCTGGAGGCCATCCGGGACGCCTACGACGGCGACCTACTCCACCGCGATCCGCTGGAGTGTGCCGAACTCTGTGCGCTGCCGAACAGCGAAGCCGAGTACGGCAAGTGGAACGACGGGAAGGGAATCACGACCCGGCAGTTGGGTCACAAGTTACGGCCCTACGGGATCCTGGCCCGCAGCATCCGCCGCGACGGAGTCAAGCGGGGCAACGGCTACCACCGCGAGGCCTTCGCCGACTCCTGGACGCGCTACCTGGGCGCTGTCGAGGCCGAGGAAGACGACGACCCAGACGACAACGGCGGCGACTGGTGAACGCCTACCCGGTGGTCAGAACCGGGACAACCGGGACACCGCAGTCGTGGTGCGGGATTGCGCCCCGCGGACAAAACCGGGCTAGAACCGGGGCGCTGCCTCCAGAACCGGGACGTCCGGTTCTGTCCCGGTTCTTTTTCGGAGGCGCAATCCCGCATGGCTAGAGGGATGTCCCGGTTGTCCCGGTTCTTTTGGAGGGGTACGTGAACTGGCAACCGACTACCGTGTGACCGTGGACAGCGCCACTAGGAAACTACTGACGCCGGAGGATTTGCACGACCGCTTCGGCGGGCCTTCGGGTGGCGACATCCGGATGGTGATTCGCCACCTGGACAAGCTGACCGCTGCCCGCGACAACGCCGACCGCTTCCGCCTGCTGGTCGAAGCGTTCAAGACCTCGAAGGTCAGCTACCCGATGCACGTCATGCTGCCTGGGCCGGTCGAGCAGGGGCCGAAGATGCTGTCTGCTTTCGCCCGTGGCTGGGTCATCACCAGCGTGACCGCATACTGGAACGACCTTGGTCACCTGGAGAAGCGGGCGACCGCTTCCAGCTACGCACGGTGGCGCAAGGGGCAGGCCCGACGCGGCCAGCCGAATCCGTACATCGGCAGGGCCGCGCTGGACAGCTACGTGTCGGGTAGCCCTGGGTACGGCTTCGATGGTCGTCCGCTGCCCCGTGACCCAGATCAGGACTGGCGCGAGCTGATCAACACCGGGCCACGGAAGGGCAAGCTGGAACGCCCCCTGGACGCTGCGCTGCGGGTCGCTGGGCTGACCTGAGATTTTCCTAGTGGCACGATTCGGTCATGGCATTGACCGAATCCCAAAAGCAGCTGGGGACACTCCCCACGAAGCGAGGCGACCGCTTCCTGTCGCCCGCGAACCTGCCCCACGTCATGACGGCGAACGAGGCGCTGCGCGAACTGCTGGGCGAGTACCTGCCGCAGGTCGATCAGTACCGAAAGGACGAAGCGACCGTCACACGGCTGACGCAGGCCATGGTGGACGCCCGCGAGCAGCACCCGCAGCGCGTCTACGAAGCCCGCGTGAAGGGCAAGCCCGAACCGAAGGATCCCGTCCCTGGGCTGGAAAAGAAGCTGACCGAGGCCGAGCGGGCGCGGGATATTTCTGAGTACACCGTCGTCCAGACGTCCAACCGCCTCCAGGACATGCGCGACGACCTCGACCTGATGGAACACGCCCAGGGCCGGTGGGATTCGCATCTGGCCCGGATCAGCGACATGGCGAGGACGCTGGACTGGGAGATGGACGACCTGGGCGAGACGCAGTACCTGCTGCTGTGGCTCAAGTCGCACAAGCCCACGAGGAAAGTCCTGGGCCGCTCCGAAATCGCTGCGCTCCGGCGTCAGCTGGAGAAGTATCAGGACACCGAGCCACCGCGCAGGGTGTCGCCCGCTGCCCACAAGCAGTTGCAGAACGGCGAGGACGTCGAGGACATCGACGGCAATCCGCTGACGTTCGCAGAGGCCGAAGACCTGCACAAACGCGGGAAGTTGAAGATCAATCACGGCAAGCCGCTGCCCCGCAACGCACCGGAGTTCGAATGACCGGCCACTCCGCGCGGGACATCCTCGGAAGGTGTCCGTCATGACGCCGAGCGCGGACGGAGGTCAGGGGACCGAGCGGCGACCTGACCCCGTCCCGAACGGCGGCGAGAGCCTGAACGAAATGATCCGGGACGAGATCGGCCAGAAGCAGGCCCGCCGCTCACTCCACGGCCGCAGGTTCAGCGACGGGCGCGTCCGTGGGGTCGAGCCGTTGCCCCACTACTCGAATCCCGTCCACGACTACCTGAGATCGAGGCGCGGAACGTGAGGAAGGGCGAGCGGCAGGCATCGCAGCTGGGAATGGCTACACCCCTGGGTCACCTTCGTGCTGAGGAGACGGGCGGCGATTGGTCAGCCGACGATGGGCCGACCGTCGAAAAGTTCAGTCATTGTGCTGAGGGGTCACTGTCGTGGCTGTGAAGACCACAGAGACGATGACTGTCCGTGAGGCACGCGAAGCGCTGGACGTCTGCGACGTGGACTACGTGACGCGCCTACTCCGGTCGGGCCAGCTGGTCGGCTGGCACGAGCGCGGGCGCTGGGTCGTGGACGCAGCTTCGGTCGCAAAGCGCAAACGGCAGACCGACCGGCGTCGCCAGAACAAACAGAATGCGGCTGCAAGGCGGGAGGAGCTGCGAGCGGACGCGCGGGCGAGGTACGCGAAGCCGTGAACGCGAAGCAGCGGAAGACCATCCTCGATCACCTGGAACACCCCGGCCCTGGGCCGGTGGACGCGGCCCGCATGGCAGGCGTCCCGCTCGCTGACTTCGAGCAGGAATGGAAGCGCGGTCGTCGTGAAGCCGAGCAGGGACAGACGTCCGACGCGGCCAGCTTCTACGTCATGGCCCAGGCTGCGATGAGCCGCTGCCAGTCGCGGCTGGTGGCCGACGCGCACGCGTCGTCGGGGACGCGCGAGTCGCAGGACCTTCTGCGCGTGGCCGAGCACCTCCGCGACCTGGCCGAACCTTTTGCAGACGAAGAGGTCGGGGACGTCCGGTCGTCGTCGCCCATCCTGAACCTGGCTGACCGGATTGGGGCCGAGGGTGACCCTGCCGAGCGTGAGCGGATGCGCACGGCGCAGGCTACTGGCGAGCAGGGGCTGTACACCCTCTTCACGGAGGTTCTGCGGCAGGAAGCGCTCGCACGCGGTAGCGCGTGACGCGGGCCCGAGACGACGACGCTACGACTGGCTCAGGCGAGAGGACGCTGGCCCAGGCGACCCTCCCGACCATCGCCAGCCCTTAGCTACCCAGCGTCCCCTCGATGACCTTGCCACTGTTTGGATCGACGAACACCACGTCGTAGCGGACAGGCGGGCTACTCGGCCTAGTAGTCGTGGCACTACGCATGAGCACAGGCCCGCCGGGAGCCTTCATGCCCTTCGTGTCAAACGAGATAGCCCAACAGTCCTGGTCGAGCTTCGGCACCTTGGTTGTGTCCACGCAGTGCATGTAGTGCTCTTCCAGCATGGACCTCCCCTGGAACTTGTTTGCCGCCGCAGCCGCGTCCGCAGGCGTGACCGGGAGGTTGACAGGTGGCGTGGCCGGAGTCAGCGTGACGCCTCCCCTCGCCAACTCTGCTGGCGTCACCGAAGTGAAGGGCCAAGCGGCAGACCGACCGGTTGCAGCGAGCGCGAACACGACTGATCCCGCGACCGCACACAACAGCAGAGCTACGGCTAGGTACTTCTTGCGCTTCGGCATGACTAGGTCTCCCAGTTATACGCCGCCACGCCTCAGATTGTCACCGCGTAGTAGGCAGAGCGCCAGGGGTCATTCCGGAACACTGGCCCAGGCGAGCGTGAGTGACCGATCACTGCCTCGACCACTCCGCGACCTGATTTCCGGCAGCGTCGAACGCGGCCACCTTTTTCACCTTCGTCCCTTTCGCGAGTGAGCCGATGAACAGGTTCTCTACGACCGGCAGCCTCGCTGTCGAGTCGTCATCGAGGGTGATCTGCACCGTTGCCGCAGGGACGTACACGCTTCCATAGACGGTCATGACATCAGGGTGGGCGTAGAGCCACACGTCGCCGAAGCTGATGTTCGAAGGGGGCGGTGGCGACTGCTCGCAGCCATTGAATCCGTACCTGCTGCCGTCCTTTCCAATCGGGTCGTTCGCCCAGTCGATGAGAAAGCACTGGCCGCCCTGATTGTTCGGTGCAGCCCAAAGGTCTTCGGGGCCATCAGGCGTCTGGATCTCGACCACACCGTGAGCTTTGCTCGCGTCCGTCTGCGGAAACGTCAAGGCGAAGCCCTTCTGGACAGCGGCGTCAGCAAACTGGTTGAGTCGCTTGAAGTTTGTGGAGACATCGGGCGGTGCCGGTGTGCCCTCGAACGCGCCGACCGCAGCCGCAATCCCGACACCCGCGCCCGCGAGCACGCCGACGACAACGGCTGCGGCAAGGACTGGACGAGCGCCCCAAAGCCGATAGTTCCTCGGTCGTTTCCGAGGCTCGGGGCGGATTGTGATCCGGCTTTCCCGGCGCAGCACATCCGCGAAGTCAGGCATGGGCAGTTCGTCGTGCTGGAGAGCGAAGCGCTCGCTCAGCGCCTGGTCGAGGCTGTCGGTCATTTCTGCACCCCCTGTGCGTGTGCGTCCTCGTGTTCGAGTTGGCGTGCGAGCGCGGTGCGAGCTTGGTGCAGCGCCGCCGACACCGTGTTCGGTGAGATGTCGAGCATCTCCGCTACTTGCGAATGAGTGAGGTCCGCGAAGTAGCGGAGGAAGACGATCTGCCTCTGTCGGGGCGGCAAGCCTCCAACCGCTGCGGCCAGGGCCGGATCACGATCTGCGTGGGGTAACTCGGGCGTCCAAAGCAGCGTGCCCTCACCTGCCTCATCGAGCACCGCTGGCGCGGGGGCCGGACGACGCCGCGTGTCGAGTGCTGCCCGCAGCACGATCCGTGCGACCCAGCCTTCGAGTGATCCCTCGCCACGGAACTCAGCCCGATGCGCGAACGCCAGAGCGAACCCTTCTTGAACTGCTTCGCGGGCCGTCTCAACTCTCCCGGTGACGGACGCCGCCACGCGGCAGAGCGCTACGTAACGGTCGCGGTAGATCCGCTCGATCTCGACTTCTAAGTCGTGCACAGAAGCTCCCACAACATCAAAGACGCGCGACGTTCCGAGAATCGTTAGTCCGACTCTTGATTCTCAATCACGGAGCAAAGCCCTCGGGTAATCCGGAACCCTGGCCCAGGGGATTGTCAGGCTGTCGGCACCTGGAGACGGTCGAGTTCCTGTTGAGCCGATTGGATGAGTTGCTGCGACGGATGCTGGGTGCCGAAGAAGGTGTACACCGAGAGGTTGTAACCGTTGACGGCAGCAGTGATGCGGTACTCCGGTACGTTGGAGTTTGGCTGGCCTTCCCACCCCGGCAAAACGTCTGCATCGCTCAGTTGGAGCGGTACCTGCGTCGGGGGGTAGCCAGAGTCGACTCCGCTCAGTTGCCCACGGAGTCCGATGATCACGTAGAACACGATTCCGTCCGCGGGCAACTTGGCGAGGGTGTGCGTCGGAAACACGCCTACGTACCCCCGCATTGACTCTGACGCAATAGGCACGTTCGCCGCGATCACCACTGGGCCGTCGCTGATCGGAACAGTTCCCGTGGCAATCTGCGTCCAACCAGGCGCAGGGAGGAATCCGAGGGCGTCACCGGCAGAACTCGTCGCGGCAGTGACGTGGAACGCTGAGCCAAGGAAGAACGCTCCGACGGCGACGAGCGCGACAACAGCGGCCAGAGCCAAGATCGACCGACGCGGCCATAGACGAGGCCAGCGACTCGGCTGCAAGGACTCTTCCGTAGCGGCGCGGCTCACCGCCGCCCTAGCGCGTTCAGTCGCTGCTACTGAGGGCAGCGGATACTGCTCGCGCAACTCTTCCTCGATCCTGTCCGTGTCAGGCATGTTCAGCCTCCGTTGCTTGTCGAACCTTGGCGACCCCACGCCCGAGGCGCGAGCCAACTGTCCCTTCTGGCGCATCCACGATCCCTGCCACCTCGCTGAGCGTGAAGCCGAGAACGTGATGCAGCACGACGGCCTCACGTTGCTCACGGGGGAGGCTCGCAACCGCCGCCAGCAGTCCGCTCACCTCCGCTCGCACGGGTGCCTCGGTCGCCTCGTCCAGGGTGGTCGTCTTCCGCCGCCGCTCGGCTCGCAGCAGGTCGCGAGCGCGGTTGACGGCGATCTTGGCGATCCAGGGTGCGAACGGCCTGCTGCGGTCGAAGCTGCCTAGCGACCGGATTGCACTGACGAAAGCATCCTGAGCGGCGTCATCAGCGAGATCACTCCGCCCCGTGACGGCGTACGCAGCACGCCAAGCTGTCACGTAGTGCTCATCGAACAGCGCCTCCACCGCAGCAGAGGAATCCGGTTGGGCAGCAACAGCGGCTAGGTCGTCCTCATAGGCCATCCACTACCTATACGCCCGCCAAACCCTTCGTCATCCATCCGCGCTACGAATCGTCAGGGGTCATTCCGGAACATTGGCCCAGGCGACGGTTGTGACAGTTCAGCACGACTCCGGAACCACCGGCAGCGCTCGCAGCATAGAACGACAGCCGAAGGGCCGGGGCGATCCGAGTGCCATGGCACTGATGCACCCGGCCTGACGGCGACGGTATGCGAGTCGTCCTACATTGATTCCGTGAGCGTCACCGAGAACTCGATCTCCGCCTTCGGACATACGAAGGAGATGAAGCCCTCCGACGACGATCTGTGGGCACGTTCGCGTGCCGGTGATTCCGATGCCTTCGGGCTGCTGTTCGAACGGCACGCGAAGCTGATCTACAACTACTGCTTCCGGCGCATCGGCAGTTGGGCGGCCACCCAGGACGTGGTATCGGCGGTCTTTCTCGAAGCCTGGCGGCGTCGGGATAAGGATCTGCCACCGGACAAGGTGCTTCCGTGGCTTTACGGCATTGCAACGAACGTCGTCCGAAATCAGCGTCGTTCGGACCGGCGCTTCGCGGCTGCCCGCAGGAAGCTGCCAACGATGGAGGCGGAGCCGGATTTCGCCGAGAGTGCTGCCGAGCGCGCCGACTACGAACGGCAGGCCCAGCAGGCTCTACGGCTTCTCGGGATGTTGCCCGCGCGGGAGCAGGATGTGTTCGTCCTCTGTGTCGGGATGGAGTTGAGTTACGAGGACGCCGCGTTCGCGCTTGACGTTCCGACAGGCACCGTGCGGTCGCGCCTATCAAGTGCCCGCGCACGGCTCCGCGAACTCAAAGCCGACTCCGGACATGAGCAGGATGAGAACACGAATGCTCAGGAGGCCCACCAGCCATGACCGACCGAGATTTCATTCCCACCGCTGCTTGACGCACCGCCCGACCAGCTTGAGGCGCAGAAGCAGCACCTGCTCCGTGCGATCAGGCGCGAGCCGAAGCGGCAACTTCTTGCTTGGCTGAGCGCTCCTCCGTTCCGGCTGCGCGTCGTCCTTCCTGCCGCTGCCGCAATCTGCGCGGCTGTTGTCGCACTGGTCGCAACCGGGACGCTCGGCGGTGGCGGTGCGACACAGCCCGCCCGACACACCGGTTCGCTCAGCGCTGACCAGTCTGTCGGCGGGTTGGATGTCAACTATCTCCGGAGCGGCGGTGCGCTGAGTTCGATTGCGGTCACGCTGAACCCCAATGTCGCCGACGCCAGCGTCCAACTACAGGTCGTTCATACCGACGCAACGAGCGCGGAGGCGTACGCCGGAAAGGCACATGCACAGGTGGTCTTCCAGGAGGATGTTTCGACGACTACCCCGCCAGCGGCCTCGTCCCCCGACGCTATCCACCTGGTCAGGAACGCTCTCCCCGAGCGACTGGAGCGGCGGATGCCAGAGCGGGCTTTACCAGATCCAATACCTCGCCATCCCTCCCGGAAGAACGTTTGCGAATGCGACCAAACAACCAGGCTCTGAGTCCGGCGCTGGCGAGTGGTTTAGCTGCACGGGAAGCTAGAAGCGGGTCGTTGTGGCGTCCGTGGCGAACCAGGCCGCTCAAGGTCATTCCGGAACACTGGCCCTACGACTGACGGCTGTGAGCGAGTCCTATCACCCGTCTGGGGGACCGACAGAATCGGTGGGTTTTCCTACTGTTTGACCAGCCCAGCGTCACTCCGTCGGCAGCTCCCTCTAGACGTTCGTTTGCCGGTGCCAGCGAGCAAAGACGTAGCCGGCGAAAAGAAGCACGACGCCGCCCAGGAACACCGCGTATCCGGCGTCTCCTGGAATCAACACTCCTGCTGTGAAAAGGCCGAAGACCGCCGCCAGTAGCAGCACGCCAGTACGTTGGAGACGATTAAGGGTCATGCGGCGGTAATAAGCCGCGAGGTACACGACCACCAGCGCGCCCCACGCAGCGACTATCCCCGTGGCGATCGGTGTCGGGACCTGCGTAAGCCCGATGCCCGTGACGATTGCCGCGGCCACAAGAAGCAAGCGCCGTCGCCTACGACTCATCGCCTTCACTGGCTCAAGAGTACGCCGAGGTGCGCATCGAAGCGCCCAATTGCCGACCTTGTGCTCCGGCATCCGCGAAAGACCGGATGCACGCGGTCAGGGGTCATTCCGGAACAGTGGCCCACTCCAGCGAGCGATACCGAGAACTCCAGTCCCCGAGCGCGGTCGCCGGACTACGACGAGAGTTCAGCCCGGCGCGACCACCAGGCTTCGGCTGCGGCCATCGCCCTCTCGGCCTGGTGGATCGAGTCTCCCACGAGTCCTGCGGTGGCAGCCCAGTGCAGCGGTACAAGGGCTAGAGCCCCGGGGAGCCAACGGTGCTCGTCGGGAGTCAGCGGTTCAGGAGCCGTGCGTTCGTAGGCGTCGAGCAGTCGTCGTGGCTCAGGCAATTCGCCACTCTGTGTGACGTGGTTCAGGCTGCCCGCGATGTCGTACAGCCGCTCCCTGACCCTCACAAAATCCAGGTCGAAAGTGGCCCATGAGCCGTCTGTCAGTTCTCCCGCGTTCCCCAATTTGTAGTCCCCATGAATCGGAGTGCACGGCAGTTCGAGGCCCTCTCGGAGCTTGGAGAGCTCGCCGGTCAGTTGGCGCATCCGCTGCACGACCGGCTCGCTGCGGGGTCCGAGCCTTCGGCGTGTGAAGCCGACCGAGTAACGCAGTTGGCCGAAGGTTCTGTGGTCGTCCAGGGGTTCGGGCGGACTGGGCTCCCAGACTGCTTTGAGCGCGGTGTGAAGGCGTCCGAGCTCCTCGAATAGGCGGACGTAGGAGTCCTCGCCCGCCCGTGGCTGGACGTGATCGATGAACTCCTCAAGCTCAGCCCAACGATCAGCGACCCTCAGGAGGTCGCCGCCGGAAATCGGAATCGGCCGAGCGACGCGGACTTGCGTTCGCTGGAGCCGCTCCCGCAAGCGCCGCAGTCCCGCTACCCGGCCGCGGCGGACCCAGGGCCTATGAACCCGGAGGACAACCGGCGGCGCAGCGTCTATCCGCACGTTGAGGTTGAACCCACCGCCAAGGTCTGCCCATCCGGCCCCTCGCGCGACGCGGGCGATCAGGGCCGAGACGGCCGGGTCGTCTGGGCTGGCTCTAGGCCCAAACCAGTGCGGCAAGGGAGGAGGAGAGGTCGAAGCGTCGATTCCGGTCATGGCAGCCAGGCGACACTAAGTAAGCGAGCGACGAGGCGCGACTAGTTCTCGGTCGGGATCCGGAACTCGATTCCGACGATGTCCGGTTGCTCGAAGCCATCCATGTCGCCTCGCTCGCCATGTCGGTCGCGGCACCGGTTAGTGGAGCCGGTGCGTGCGGACGAGGTACTCCTTGACGGCCAGCAGGAACGACTCGTCCTCGGCGAGCTCGACCAGCTGGTCCTTCGTCGCCGCGTCGAGGTCCTCGTCGAGAGCTATCTCGGCGACGAAGCTCGGGGTGCGGCCGCTCTGGGACAGAGATGCCATCCGCAGGAAGATCCGCCGGGCGTCCTCGTTCTGCGAAATCGCCTCGAACGACTCGATGTCGTCCAGCCAGAGAGCGCGCATGAGTGTCAAACGGCACTCGCGTGACGCGGGTTACGCCAGGTTTTGGCGGACGCGGCCTGAGCTATATTCGAGCCGAGGTTGCCGCGGATGCAGGAGATGCACATCTACGGAGTCAGCTTCGATCTGGTCGGCAAGCAGCCGATCGTCCTGTTGAAGACTGCCGACGGGAACAAGTTCCTGCCGATCTGGATCGGGCATCCAGAGGCGACCGCCATCCTGATGAAGCTGCAGAGCCAGTCGTCGGCGAGGCCGATGACGCACGATCTCGTCAGCGAGATGCTCGAGCAGCTGGGTGCGTCGATCAGCCGGATCACGGTGACCGAGCTCCGCGAGAACACCTTCTACGCACAGATCACCGTCATCCAGGACGGCCAGGAGATCGAGGTCGACTCCCGCCCCTCCGACGCGATCGCGCTCGCCATCCGCGCCGAGGCGCCGATCTTCGCCGCCGACGACGTGATCGCCGAGTCAGCGATCGAGTTCGAGGGCGAGGAAGTCGACGAGGAGCAGCTCGAAGCCGAAGTGCTGCGGTTCCGGAGCTTTCTCGAGGACGTGACGCCGGACCAGTTCGTCGTCGAGAACGGCGACGAAGAGGACTAGGAGGGCGAGCCCTCCTAGCTAGCTCAGCACGATCGCGATCAGCGCCGCCGCGTTGAAGAGGCCGTGCACCAACATTCCCGGCACCACGCTGTCGGTCCGGTCACGCAGCCACGCGAGGGCGATGCCGAACGGGACGAGGACGAGCAGCGCTTCGACCAACCCATGAGCGAGACCGAACGCGACGCCGACGAGGACGATCGACCACCAGCGTCCGAGAAACGCGAGCAGCGACTGGCCGGCGCCGCGAAAGGTGAGCTCCTCGACGAACGGCGCGATCACGGCGAAGAGGAGGAGGTTGGCGGCGAAGGCGCCGGCGTGCGCGGGCTCCCACGGCACGTTCGTGATGCCCTGCTCCTTGCCGGGGCTCTCCGGCAACGGCAGATACGAGATCACGGCTTCCCAGAGGAAGATCGCGACGATGACGCCGGCGGCGAGCCGAAGTGCAACCCCCCAGCGGCGCGGCGCCCTGAGCGCGAGCAGGTCGAAGCGCCCTTTGACGATGAGCAGGATGATCCCGAGCCAGATCGCATAGAGGATCGTCCCGCCGGCGAAGGTCGAGTACGAGTAGACCTCCTGATGCGAAACGCCGCGGCCTCCGCCGTTTCCCCCCGAGAAGCGCGCCGCGTAGTTGATGAGCGCGATCAGCCCGACGAAGACGCCCCAGAAGACGAGTCGGGTGTGATCCTCGCGAGGACGCGGCGGGGCGGCTTCGACCTCCACGAGCGCTCAGCATAGGGTTCCGGCCATGCGGCACTTCACGCCGGAGGAGGCGAACGCCGAGCTCGAGCAGGTAGGGCCGCTCGTCGAGCAACTCGTCGCGCACCGCCAGGAGCACACGGCTGCGCTCGAGCGACAGGAGGAGCTCGAGCAGAAGATCCGCGGCAACGGCGGCGGCATTCCGCCGGCCGAGCTCGCCTCTGCGACCGCCGAGGTCGACGCGGTCGCCCGGCGGCTGGCGCGGCTCGTCGACGAGATCGCGGCTCATGGTGCACAGGTGAAAGACCTCGACAGCGGCCTCATCGACTTCCCCGCCTTGCGGGGCGACGAGACGGTGCTCCTCTGCTGGCAGCTCGGCGAGGACGAGATCGGCTGGTGGCATCGCGTGGACGACGGCTTCGAAGGCCGCCGCCCGCTTCCGCTCGACTGAGGATTTCACGCCTTCGCCGCGAAGTCCGGGCAGGGGATGAGCGAGTTCTGGAAGCACATCGTCATCGCCGCGGCGATCTTCGCCGTGGTCGTGCTGTTCGCCCGCGGCATCGACTGGCTGCTGGGACGCCGCACGTTGACGCCCGAGTCGGCGACCCGTTACCGCGTCTTCCGGCGGATGATCATCGTGGTCATCCTCGTCGTCGGCCTCTTCTCCGCGTTGCTCGCGATTCCCGAGGTGCGGGCCGTCGCCGGCGGTCTGCTCGCCTCGACCGCGGTTCTCGGCATCATCCTCGGCTTCGCCGCGCAGCAGACGCTCGGCAACTTCATCGCCGGCCTGCTGATCGCGCTCGCCCAGCCCGTGCGCATCGGCGACCGCGTCGAGTACGAAGGCGCCGCCGGCGTCGTCGAGGAGATCGGCCTCACCTACACGTTCATCCGGGCAACCGACCGCCGCCGGATCGTCGTGCCGAACGAGAAGCTCGCCTCCGACACGATCGTCAACGCGTCGATCCGGAGCCGTGAGACGTTCGCCGAGATCTCCGTCCCCGTCCCGCTCGCCGCCGATCTCGACGCTGCGCTCGACGCCTTGCGCGAGGACGTCGCAGACGAACGGGACGCGTCCGTCTACGTCAGCGTGCTCGCCGATCCGGCGACCGTGACACTGCGGGCCGCAGCAGCCGACGATCTCGCGGCCGAGCGCCTCGAGCACGAGCTCCGCCTGCGCGCCCACCGGCGCCTCCGGGCGCTCGGCGTCTGGGCGTGAGCTCGAAGCGAAAGCCGAAGCCGGCGCCGAAGCCGAAGCGGCGGCCGCGGCGGAGACGCAGGCTGCTCGTCGTCCTCGCGATCGCGATTCCGCTCGCGTTGCTCGCGCTCACCGCGGCCGGCGGAGCCGTGTACTTCGGCTCCAGCTGCGACCTGAGCGCGCTGCAGCCGGTGCGCCAGGCCGACAGCTCGCTCGTCTACGGGGCGAACGGCAGCCTGATCGGCGTCCTGCCCGCCGTCGAGAACCGCACGGCTGTCGCGCGTGACGCGGTCGGCGCGTGGATGCCGAAGGCGACAGTCGCGATCGAGGACCGGCGCTTCTACCGGCACGGCGGAATCGATCCGGAGGGAATCCTCCGCGCCTTCGTCGCAGACGTGAGTGCCGGTCACATCGTGCAGGGCGGTTCGACCATCACGCAGGAGCTCGTCCGCAACCTCTACCTCTCGCGTGACAAGACCGTGCAACGGAAGGTCGTCGAGGCGTGCCTCGCCGTCAAGCTCGCGCGCGCGTGGCCGAAGGACAGGATCCTCACCGCCTATCTCAACGACGTCTACTACGGCAACCACGCGTACGGGATCCAGGCCGCCGCAGAGACGTACTTCTCGGTTCCGGCGAGCCGACTGACGCTCGAGCAGGCGGCGCTCCTCGCCGGTCTGCCGCAGGCTCCCTCCTACTACGACCCGCTGCACAACCCGGTCGCAGCGCTGACCCGGCGCGACGCGGTTCTGCAAGCGCTGCGACGCAGCGGGGACATCACGGACGCGCAGTACGCGGCGGCCGTTCACGATCGCTCCCTCCACCTCCGCCCGAGCTCCGCGTATGCGAGCCGGGAGCCGTATTTCGTCGGGTACGTCGAGAACCTGCTCGAGCAGGAGTACGGCGCTGCGACCGTTCGCGCGGGCGGGCTGAAGATCTACACGACGATCCAGCCGCGCCTGCAGCGAGCTGCGACGGACGCCCTGTCTCAGGTGCTGTACGCGCGCCGCGATCCCTCCGGCGCGATCGTCTCGATCGATCCCGCATCCGGTGCGATTCGTGCGATGGCGGGCGTGAGCCCCGGCGAGAGCGGCAGCGAGTTCAACCTCGCCACGGCGGCCGAGCGACAGGCCGGGTCGACGTTCAAGCCCATCGTCCTCGCCGCTGCGGTCGCGCGAGGGATGAACCCGTGGGCGACGCGCTATCTCTCGGCGCCGTTCTACTACGCGCCGCTGCAGTGGAGCGTCCGGACGTACGACGGCACGTACGCCGGCCCCGAGACGGTCGCCGCGGCGACGATCCACTCCGACAACACCGTCTATGCGCGCCTCGCGCTCGATCTCGGCCCGGCGGCGATCGTGGCGATGGCCAAGAGGCTCGGGGTGCAGACGCAGCTACAGCCGACGCCCTCCCTCGCCCTCGGCACCGCTGCGGTGACTCCGCTCGACATGGCCTCCGTCTACGCAACTCTCGCCGCCGGCGGCGTCTACTCCCGGCCGCTGGCGATCAGGCGGGTCGTCTTCTCCGGCGGCAAGACCGACGCCGGCTGGGGGCGATCGCAGCGGACGCGGGTCATCCCGGACTGGGTCGCGACCACGGTGACGCGCGTCCTCGAGGAGAACATGCTCCACGGAACCGGCGTCGGAGCTCACGTCCCCGGCCGGATCGACGCGGGAAAGACCGGGACGACCGACGACTACGCCGACGCCTGGTTCGCCGGCTACACCCCTTCGCTCGAGGCCACCGTCTGGATGGGCTACCCGCGCGCTGAGACCCCGATGCTCGACGTCCACGGCGCCGCCGTCTCCGGACCGACACTGCCGGCCACGGCCTGGCGGCTCTTCATGGAGCGAGCGCTCGCAGGCTCCGCAAACGCGGACTTTCCGACGCCGCTCTCTCCGGCCGAGTTCGCGCCGTGGACCGGGCAGTACGCCTACAAGGTCACGGCGTCCCCGTCGGGGTAGTCGTCGTTCCGACCCCGACCGTGGTCGCCGTCGTGGTCGGCGTGGTGATGGTCGGGATGGTTGTTGTCGGCAGCGTCGTGGGAGTCGTCGTCGCGGTCTGCGAGGTCGTTGGCGAGGTCGTCGGCTGCGCCGTCGTCGTCGGCTGAGTCTGCGTGGTCGCCGTCGTCGTGCCGGGCGTCGTGGCCGGCTGCGTGGTCGTCGTGGGGTGACTGCGCGTCTGCACGCTGCTCGTGGCCGGCGCCGCCGAGCCGGGACGTGTCACGGCCCAGGCGAGAATTCCGCCGGCGGCTGCGAGGAGCACGACGGCCGCCGCGACGATGGCCCACTTCCGGCGCGGGTCGCTCGGTGGAGGAGCCGGCGGCGGCGGAACCGGAACGGGAGCGGGAGCCGCGAGAACGCGGGTTGCCTCCGTGTCCGCCGGGATGACAGCGGTCGAAGCCGTCGTCCCGAGGGCGGCCAGGAGCGCCGCTCCGTCGGCGGGTCGCTGCGCCGGATCCTTGCGCAGGGCCGCGGCTGTCAGCGCGGCGAGATCCCGCGGCGCGTTCGGCTGGAGAGATTCGACCGAGGGAGGCGGCGCGTGCCGGTGCATGTTCACCAGGGCGATGGCGTCGTCGGCCACGAACGGCAACGCGCCGGTCAGCATTCGGAAGAGGATGACGCCGAAGGAGTAGACGTCGCTCGCCGCTCCGGCCGGCTCTCCCGCCGCCTGCTCGGGCGAGATGTACGCGGCCGTGCCGAGCACGGTTCCGGCCTCGGTCAGCGTTCCGGCGCCCGCGGTGCTGCGCGCCAGCCCGAAGTCTGCGAGCTTCGGCCGGTCCTCCTCGTCGAACATGACGTTGGCGGGCTTGAGATCCCGGTGGACGAGACCGCGCGCATGGAGATGCGCGAGCCCGGCCGCGACGCCCTGCGCCACGCGCCGGGTCTCGTCGGGCGGCAGCGGTTCTGTGCCGAGGCGATCCTCGAGCGACCCGCCCGGCAGCCATTCGAGCGCGATGAACGGCCCGGCCTCGCCCTCGCCGTAGTCGTAGACGCGCGTCACGTTCTCGTGTGCCAGCGTCGCGGCGGCCTTCGCTTCGCGCCGGAAGCGGCCGAGGTCGGCTGTCGGCGAGAGGATCTTGAGCGCGACCGTCCGATCGAGCGTGCTGTCGTGCGCACGCCAGACCTCCGACATCGGCCCGCGACCCTGGAGCTCTTCGAGCCGGTAGCGGCCGGCGACCTCATCTCCCTGATTCACGACTACTACGGTATGCACCCACGGTGACCGAACTACTCACCCTCGAGGAGGCGCAAGAGCTCGTGCTGGCTCGCGTGCGGTCGCTTCCGCCCGAGCTTGTCCCGATTGCAGCGGCGAGTGGACGGGTCGCCGCGGAAGACGTTCGCGCGAGGCTCGACCTTCCGCCGTTCGCCAGCTCGGCAATGGACGGCTTCGCGGTGCGCGCGTCCGACCTGCCGGGGACCCTGCAGATCGTCGGCGAGTCGGCCGCCGGCCGGCCCTACGAGGCCGCTGTCGAAGCAGGCTGCGCCGTCGCCATCTCGACCGGCGCGGTCGTGCCGGACGGCGCGGACGCCGTTGTTCCGATCGAGTCTGTTGTCAGGAAAGAAAACAGAGTGGAGCTCGCAGTGAGGCCCGTTCGCGGCGCGCACATCCGTCCGCGGGGTGGAGACATCGCTGCGGGCGACCTTGCCGTGCCGGCAGGAACGAGGCTGACGCCTGGTCGGCTGGCAGCTGCGGCGGCCTCCGGAGTCGCGGAGCTGCCGTGCCGGCGACGGCCGCGGATCGCGCTGCTCGCAACGGGGAGCGAGCTCGTCGCCCCGGGTGAGCCGCTCGGGCCCGGCCAGATCTACGAGACGAACACGCTGATGCTCACCTCGGTGCTTGCGGCGGCGGGCGCAGAGGTACTCGCGCAGCCGCCTGCCGCGGACGAGGAGGTGGCGCTCCGGCAGGCGCTCGAGCGCGGCCTCGCCGCGGATGTCCTCGTCACGTCGGGCGGTGTCTCGGTCGGCGAGCACGACCTCGTCCGCGAGGCAGAGCGGGAGCTCGGGGTCGAGGAGGTGTTCTGGCGCGTGTCGATCAAGCCCGGCAAGCCGGTCTCCTTCGGGGTGCGCGGAGCCACGCTCGTCTTCGGCTTGCCCGGAAACCCCGTGTCCGCGCTCGTCGGCAGCGAGCTCTTCGTCAAGCCCGCGCTCCGCGCCCTGGAGGGGGTTACGGATCCACTACCGCGGTTCGAGCCGGGTCGGCTTGCGGCCGGCCTGCGGCGCAACGAGGAACGCGACGAGTTCGTGCGAGCCCGCTCGCGGGTGGACGGAGAGGCAATCGTGCTCGACCCGGTGGTCGGCCAGGAGTCGCACATGATCGTCCGCTCGGGCGCCGCCGACGCGCTCGTGCACATTCCACGTGGAAACGGCGAGCTCGAGGCAGGCTCGACGGTGCACTGGCTGCGCCTCGGCGCTGCGTGACCGAGCGCTACTCGTTCACTGCCCGGCGCGCCTCGGCACTCGCCGAGCGGTGGCGCTGCGCCAGGACGAGCGTCCGGATCAGCTCGCGCAGCGGCCCACGGCGCGGGCGTTCACCCGGAGCCGGATACGGCGCATAGCGCCCTGCTGCCAGCGCAGCGAGCTGGCCTCCGGCCGCGAGCCAGCCGAGCCCGATGATGAGCAACGGCAGCGGGGCGTAGCCGACGGCGAAGAGCTTCACGACATACCACGGTGCGTCCCAGCCGAGGCCGTAGTGGGTCGCGAACGACCAGACGAGGTAGGCGGGGCCGAGCAGGCCCGCGCAGAAGACGCTCGCGCGCACCATCGGGTTGCGGCTCTGCACCTGCGGTAGCCAGAGCCAGGCGTGGAGCGACGGGAGGACGAAGATGAGAGCGAACGGATTCGTCGCCGCGACGAGAAGCCCGACGACGCCGAGTGCGAGCAGCGCTGCACTGTGCCCCGCCAGCCGCTCCTCCGGGCGGATTTCCCGTTGTGGCAGCAGGCGGGCGCGAGTCACGATCCAGCCGGCCCCGGCGAGCAGGACGAGCGCGAGCAGCGCGCTGCCCGGCCACGTGACCGAGCTCAGCGACGGCGCGTGCCCGTCCATCGTCCCCCAGAAGCCGAACGCGCCGAAGACGAGGAAGACGGCGCCGACCCAGGCCCAGAAGCCGAGCCGGCTGCGGTAGCTACGGAGAGCCGGTGCAATGCGGATACGACGCCGGCGGCAGCGGGCGAAGAGGTCGACGGCGGCGGCGAGAAACGGCAGCAGCATGGCGACGAGCACGATCTCGATCGCCCAGCCGCGAATCAGCCGCTGGCCGAGGAAGACGTAGCTCGCGGGGCCCTGCGCGAGCGAGACGCCTTGCTCCATCGCGTCGATCGTGTCCTGGGTTGCGAGCCCGATCTGGCCGAGGCGTCTGACGTCGAGCTTCCCGCCGTGCTCCTGGCTCGCGGGTGGCCGAGCGCCGGCCGTCGTGACGGTGACCGCCGGGATTCCGCGGCTGACGAACGGCGCCTGCTCGTAGGGATCGAACGGAAACGCGAGGCTGGTGAGCTGCTGGAGCCCGCTCGGCCGCGAGGGGTCGCCTCCGCTCTCCTGCCCGAGGGCGGCGCGCAGCGTTTCGACGAGGCCAGGTGCGGGTGAGCGGGAGGTGTTGCCGCCGAGCACGAGTCTCGGTCTGCCATGACCGCCGACAGCGTCGAGGTTGATGACGCCGAGGATGTTCCGGCCCCCGTTCTGTAACGCGGCGAAGTGGGCGGCGCCTCTCGCGCCGTCGGAACCGTCCGTCGAGAGGAAGACGAGGGAGTACGGCGGCGAGATGCGCTGCCCACCGGCGATCGGCGCGTAGGCGCGAGCCAGCTCGATCAGCGCCGCCGTGCCCGATGCGTTGTCGTCGAGCCCGGCGCCGGCGCCGCTGTCGTCTCGGTGCGCCATCACGACGATCTCGCCGGTCGGAGAGCGGCCGGACTCCTCGGCCACCAGGTTGACGAGCGTCGTCCGGCGGCCGTGAATCGTCGCCGCGAAGCGATCGGAGCGGACTGTGAAGCCGTACGGCTTGAGCGCAGCACGGAACCACGCCGCTGCGCCTCTGGCACCCGGCGTGCCGGGCGCGCGGTCGGGATAGTTGGCGGCGAGATCCCGGGCGAGTGTCGCCGCAGCCTCCTTGCCGAACGCCTGGGGCAGGTTCGGCGCATGAAGCGCCGGCGGCCGGGCGACGCTGAACGCGAGCAACAGCAGCGGCAAGCCGACGAGGAGCCAGGTGCCACGGTAGAGGCGCCCGTTGATCGGACGCTCGAGCGATCCTGGCCGCGGTCGTCGACGCTCGTCTGCGGGCGAGGCGGCCGTCACGAGCCTCAGTCTAGGTCGCGTTTCGGGCGCGGCGTTTTCCCGTGGAAACGACGCGGGTTACATCTCCAGCTTCGCAGGGAAGGCGGAGCCGAGAGGAAACATCGGGGCGTGAGCAGACTGGACCGCTACTGGTAGAAATCGACAGGTTTAGGGCCCGGAATCTTCGGGAACGTACGCAAGAGACTTGGGGATGGACGAGGCGACAGTGGTCGAGACGGTGGGCGAGACGCTCGAGGGCACGCGGACGATCAGGCTCCGTGTGCCGGCTCGCGCGGAGTACATCGCTCTGGCTCGCCTCGCACTGAGCGGGATCGCCGAGATCGTCGCGTTGCCAGACGAGCTCCTCGCCGATCTCAAGCTCGCGCTGACGGAGGCGGTGTCGAACTCGGTCCGGCACGCCTACACGGAAGAGGGCGGATTCGTCTCGATCGCGTATGAGCTCAGCGGCGGCGCGCTCGCCGTGGAGGTCGTCGACGACGGGAAGGGCTTCGATCCCGAGCACCCGACGCCGCTCGAGGGCGAGGAGCTCACCGAAGGCGGCCTCGGTATCGCGATCATCCGCACGATCGCGGACGAGTTCGAGCTGCACTCTCGACCTGGCGCCCGGGGCTCTCGGTTGCGCTTCGTGAAGCGCCTGCAGCAGCGCTCCTGACCGTTGTCAGGTTCGGCAACGACTCGGCGTAAGCTTCTCGTCGTCGCCAACCGAGCGCCGGTCGTCTACGAGCGCGGGACCGACGGCAACCGCGTCGCACGGCGCGGTGGCGGCGGGCTCGTCACGGCGCTGGGCGGCTTGCTCGCGCACCACGACGTGACCTGGATCGCGAGCGCGCTGAGCGGGGAGGATCATGCGATCGCCGCCGAGCACGAGGGCTCGTTCGCCGAGACGGCACGCGACGGCGCCGACTATCGCCTGCGCTTCGTGGCGCACCCGGCCGAGGCCTACGACTCCTACTACAACGTCGTCGCCAACCCGACGCTCTGGTTCCTGCAGCACTACTTGTGGGGCCTTGGCACTGCGCCGACCTTCGACACCCGTCTCCATCGTGCGTGGCACGAGGGCTACGCTCCCGTCAACGAGGCCTTCGCCGCGGCGACTCTCGAGGAGCTCGCCCGCGAACCCGAGGCGGCGGTGCTCTTCCACGACTACCACCTCTACCTCGCGCCTCGCCTCGTGCGGGAGGCGCAGCCCGACGCACTGACGTCCCACTTCGTCCACATTCCGTGGCCCGAGCCGGACTACTGGCACGCGCTGCCTTCCGAGCTGCGGGTCGCGATTCACGAGGGGCTGCTCGCGAACGACGTGGTGGGCTTCCACACCGAGCGCTGGCGGAGAGCGTTCTTCGCCTCGTGCGAGGCGCTGCTCGGGGCGGCTGTGGACGACGTCGCGGGAACGGTCGAGCATGCGGGCCGCCGCACGCGCGTCGTCGCGCGGCCGATCGGAATCGACGTCGCCGAGTTCGAAGCCGCACGCGACGCGCCGGGAGTGCTCGAGCGCGAGCGGACGCTCTTCGCGAACCGGCCCGAGCAGCTGATCCTCCGGGTCGACCGCATCGACCCGGCCAAGAACATCGTGCGCGGGTTCCAGGCCTATGCGCTGTTGCTCGAGCGCCATCCGGAGCTTCGCGGCAAGGTCAAGCTGGCCGCGCTCGTCGCGCCGTCCCGCGAGGACATCCCCGAGTACGCCGACTACGCCAGGGCCGTCGAGGATGCGGCGCGCGACGTGAACGACCGCTTCGGGGAGGCCGGCTGGAGACCGCTCGAGCTCGACGTCGCCGACGACTTCGAGCGCTCGGTCGCGGGCTACAAGCAGTTCGACGTCCTGTTCGTCAACTCCGTCTTCGACGGGCTCAACCTCGTCGCGAAGGAGGCGTGCCTCGTCAACGGGCGCGACGGCGTGCTCGTCCTCTCCGAGAACGCCGGGGCGCACGAGCAGCTCGGGGAGTGGGCGTTGACCGTGAATCCGCTGGACGTCTCGGGACAGGCCGACGCGCTGTACGTCGCGCTCACGCTCGAGCCCGCCGAGCGGCGCCGGCGAGCGGAGGCGATTCGGGACAACGTCCGGACGCACGACATCAGGGAGTGGGTCGACGCGCAGCTCGCCGACCTCGACGCCGTACGATCCTCCTGATGGAGGAGCTTTCCCACGTCGACGAGTCGGGTGCCGTGCGGATGGTCGACGTCGGCGCCAAGGAGCCGCTGCGGCGCCGGGCGGTCGCGCGGGCCGAGGTTCGGATGGCAGCCGCGACCGCCAGGCGATTGCGTGAGCTGCCGAAGGGCGACGCGCTGGCGACGGCGCAGCTCGCCGGGATCATGGCCGCCAAGCGGACGAGCGAGCTCATCCCGCTCTGCCATCCGCTGCCGCTGACGCACATCGAGGTGACGCTCGAGGTCGGCGAGGACTTGGTCGAGATCGTGTCGGCGGTGGAGACGACCGCGCAGACCGGGGTCGAGATGGAAGCGCTGACGGCGGCGTCCGTCGCGGCGCTGACGGTCTACGACATGGCCAAGGCAGTGGACAAGCAGATGCGGATCACGGACGTCGTGCTCGTCGAGAAGACGAAGGATCCGGTCGTCTGAAGGCTGCGGTGCTCACGATCTCGGACGGCGTCGCGAGCGGGACGCGCGAGGACCGCAGCGGCGACGCCCTCGACGAGCTTCTGCGCGGCGACGGCTACGAGGTCGAGCGCCGCATCGTCCCCGACGAGCGCGACCGGATCGCTGCGGCCATCCGCGAGCTCGCGACTTCGGCGCGCCTCGTCCTCACCACCGGAGGAACTGGCCTCGCGCCGCGCGACGTGACGCCCGAGGCGACCCGGGACGTGCTCGAGCGGGAGGCTCCCGGCATCTCGCAGGCGCTGCGCGCCGACTCGATCGCGAAGACGCCGCACGGCCTGCTCTCGCGCGGGGTGGCCGGCGTCGTGGGCGCGACGCTCGTCGTCAACTTGCCGGGCTCGACCGGCGGCTGCCGCGACGGCTTTGCCGTGCTCCGTCCGGCGCTGGCCCACGCGCTCGAGCTGCTCGCGGACGCTCCCACGGCGCACGAACAGACGTGAGTACCGTCGTCACGCCGCTGCCCGCGCGCTTCGCGCGGCTCGTGAAGATCGAGCACACGGTCTTCGCGCTGCCGTTCGCGTACGTCGGTGCGTTCCTCGCGGTCGACGGCACCCCGACCGCACACGATCTCCTCTGGATCACGCTCGCCATGGTCGGCGCCCGGTCGCTCGCGATGGCGCTCAACCGGCTGATCGACGCGGGGATCGACGCCCGCAATCCGCGTACCGCCGGCCGGGAGATTCCGAGCGGCCAGCTCTCGGTCGCGCAGGTCGTCGTCTTCTGCGTCCTCTCGCTCGCGCTCTTCCTCGTAGCCGTCTGGCAGCTGAACCCGATCGTGCGCTGGCTCTGGCCGATCCCGGTGATCGGCTTCGTCGTCTACCCGTACCTCAAGCGGTACACCTGGACGTGCCATCTCTGGCTCGGAGCCGTCGACGGCCTGGCGCCCGTCGGCGCGTGGGTGGCGATCACCGGGAAGCTGCCGTGGCAGGCCTGGACGCTCGGCCTCGCGGTGGCCCTCTGGGTGGCCGGCTTCGACTTCTTCTACGCGCTCTTCGACGAGGAGATCGACCGGCGCGAAGGCCTGCACTCGATCGTGACGCAGTTCGGCGTGAAGGGCGCCTTTCTCGGTGCCCGTCTCGCGCATGCGGCGACGATCGTCTGCCTCGTCGTTGCCGGCCTCGGCCTGGCAGTCGGCGTCCTCTACTGGCTCGGCGTCGTCGCCGTCGCGCTCCTGCTCGCGTACGAGCACTCGCTGGTGCGGCCCGGAGACCTGCGGCGCCTCGATACGGCCTTCTTCACGATGAACGGCGTGATCAGCGTCGTCTTCGCCGCGTTCGTGATCCTCGACGCGACGCTGTAGCCCTATGCTGCGCCGCGTGCTGACGGCCAGCCGCCTCGGCAAGCGCTACGGGGACAAGCGCGTTCTGCGAGGGATCGAGCTCGAGCTTCCGCGCGGCGGCTTCCTCATGGTCACCGGCCCGAACGGCTCCGGGAAGACGACCCTGCTGCGGATCTGCGCCGGTCTCGCGATTCCGACCGAAGGGAAGCTCACCGTCGACGTGACCCGTGGGGCGATCGGCTACCTGGCGCACGAGCCGCTCGTCTACCGCGAGCTGAGCGCGCTCGAGAACCTCGATCTCTACGGGAAGCTCTATCGCATCCCCGAACGGCGCGAGCGGATCGGGATGCTGCTCGAGCGCTACGGACTGTGGGAGGTTCGCCACGACCGCGTGGTCTCGTACTCGCGGGGGATGACCCAGCGGCTCGCGCTCTGTCGCGTCCTGCTGCACGAGCCGGAGCTGCTCGTGCTCGACGAGCCGTTCACGGCGCTCGACGCGGCCGGAGCGGAGCTGCTCGACGCCCAGCTGGCCGAGCTGCACGGCGAGCGCACCGTGCTCGTGTCGACCCACGACCCGGATCGGGTTGCCTCGCTTGCGACGGCGAGGCTCGCGCTCGCATGAGGTACTTCTCCGACGTCCGCGCGCTCGCCCGGAAGGATCTGCTGCTCGAGCTGCGCGCGAAAGACACGCTGCCCGCGATGCTCCTCTTCGTGGTGGCGACGTTCGTCGTCTTCCACTTCTCGCTGCCCGAGCACTCGTCGCAGCTCGCGGCGAGCGGGCTCCTGTGGGTCGCGATCATCTTCACCGCGCTGCTCGGGCTCGGCCGCGCGTTCGTCCCCGAACGGGAGCAGCGGATGCTGGACGGCCTCGTCCTCACGCCGTGCGACCGCAGCGCGATCTGGCTCGCCAAGGCGATCGCGACGTTCGCCTTCCTCGTCGCGGCCGAGGTGGTCGCGCTGCCCGTGTTCTCGCTCTTCTTCCACGGCCTGCGCGGTTCGACGGTCGCCGCCGTCCTGCTCGCCGACGTCGGCATCTGCGCCGTCGGCACGTTCCTCGGCGCGATGGCCGTGGCCACGCGCGCCCGCGACCTGCTTCTGCCGCTCCTCTTCCTGCCGCTGGCGATCCCGATCGTGGTCGGCGGCGTCGGCGCGAGTGTCGTCGCGGATCCGGGGAAGTATCTGGCGTTCCTCGGCCTCTACGACGCCATCTTCGCCCTGCTCTGTTGGGCGTCCTTCGAGTACGTCGTCGCGGAGTAATCTTGGAACCGGTGGACAGGCAGTACCGCGTGCCGCTGCCCGCCCTGGCGGTGGCGTCTCTCGTGTGCATCACGGTCTCGCTCGTGATCGTGTTCTTCGTCGCGCCCAACGATGCGGTGCTCGGCTTCTCGCAGAAGATCTTCTACTTCCACGTCTCGATCGCCTTCACCGCGTACGCGTGCTTCGCGGTCGGCGCCTGGAAGGCGTTCCGTCATCTGTGGAAACGGGATCCGCGGTCGGATCTCGAGAGCTACGTCGCCGTGCATCTCGGCGTGATCTTCGGCGTGCTCGTGCTGATCACCGGCTCGATCTGGGCGAAGTACAGCTGGGGCCACTGGTGGGTGTGGAGCGAGGACGAGCTCGTGCTCTTCCTCGTGCTGTTCCTCTTCTACTGCGCGTACTTCATGCTGCGCTTCTCGGTCGACGCCGGGCCGCAGCGGGAGAACTTCTCGGCCGTCTACGCGCTCTTCGGTGTCGTGCTCGTCCCCGTCAGCTTCCTCGCGATCCGGCTAGCGAAGCCGTTTCTCCATCCGGAGGTCTTCACGCGGCACGGCGCGAATCTCGGCGGCTGGATGCTGGTCGCGTACCTCGTGACCCAGCCGTCGGTGCTGCTGCTCGCGTACACGCTGTACCGCATCGAGCTCTCCGGGAAGCGCCTCGACATCCGCCTGCGGGAGCTGAGGCTCGCGTGACCACCGGCGAGAAGTACGTCACCGCTGCGTACTGCGTGATCTTCGCCGTCGTCCTCGCCTACGTCGTTCTCATCGCGCTCAAGCTCCAGCGGCTCGAGCGGGAGGTCGACGAGCTCGAGCGGCGCGAGCCGAAGGCGGCAGCCGACGACGAGCGCGAGACGGTCCACGTTGGCTGAACTCCTCTTCTGGCCGGCCCTTCTGCTCTACGGGGAGGCTGCCGTCGGCTACCTCGGCGAGGTGCGGCGGCCCGGGCGCGCGGGACGGGCGGCCACGTGGGGCGTGCGGCTCGGCTGGCTCGCGCAGACCGCGCTGCTCGTCGTCCAGGCGACGCGGGACGACGGATTCCCGTGGGGGACGTGGGCCTCGTCGCTCTCGCTCTTCGTCTGGCTCGTCGTCTCGGCCTACCTGATCTGGGGCTGCCGCAGGCCCTACCGGCTGCTGGGGCTCGTCGTGATGCCGCTCGCGGTGACGCTGCTCGTCGTCGCGCGGGCCGGCGGCGGGACGGGGAACGGGAGCGCGAGCCGGTATTCGAACCTCTTCCTCGTCGTCCACGTCGGCCTCGTGCTCGCCGCCTTCGCAGGCTTCACGCTCGCCGCCGCGCTCTCGGGGCTCTACATCTGGCAGGAGCGCCGGCTGAGGACGCGTCCGGCCACGATCCTGCGCAGGCAGGTGCCGGCGCTCGCGACGCTCGACTCCCTTGCGCTGCGGACGGTCGCCTGGTCGGTGCCGCTCTTGACGCTCGGCGCAGCCGTCGGGCTCGTGCGCCTCGTCGCCGACGACGATCGCTTCGACGCGCTCATCGCCGTGACCGCCGCGACGTGGCTCGTCTGGTGCGCGTATCTCGGCCTGCGCCTGCTCGGCGGCTGGGCCGGGCGCCGTGCCGCCTATCTCGCGCTCGCCGGCTTCGTCCTCGTCGTCGTCGTCCGGCTCGCCCTCCCGGCCACCCACTTCGCATGAAGCATCTGGTCCTCGTCGGCACCTCACACCACCACGCTCCGGTCGAGCTGCGCGAGCAGGTTGCGCTCGGTCGCGACGACGCGCAGGCGCTCGCTGCGCGGCTCGCCGTGGACGGACGCGAGGCCGCCTGCCTCTCGAGCTGCAACCGCACCGAGCTCTACCTCGCCGCCGACGATCCGGAGCAGGCCGAGCTCGCCGCGGTCGCCGCGCTGGCCTCGCTGGGGCCGGAGGTCGAGCCTGCGCTCTACCGCCTCCAGGACCGCGCCGCAGCTCATCACCTCTTCCGCGTCGCTGCCGGTCTCGACTCGCTCGTCCCGGGCGAGGGCGAGATTCTCGGCCAGGTGCGGCTCGCGCACGAGCTCGGGACGAGCGGGCCGCTGCTCGACCGCGTCTTCCGGCAGGCGCAGCACGCGGGTCGCAAGGTGCGCGCGCAAACGGCGATCGGGGAGAGCCCCGCGTCGGTGTCGTCGGCCGCGGCCGCCCTCGCAGACCAGGTCTTCGGCAGCCTCGAGGGCCGCTCGATCCTCCTGCTGGGCGCGGGAAAGGTGAGCGAGCAGGCCGCCCGCAACCTCCGCAGCCGCGGCGCCGAGATCGCGCTCGTCGCCAACAGCAAGACGGAACGCGAGCGAATCGACGAAGAGCTTGGTCGCGTCGACGTGGTGATCGCGTCCACCAATGCGGCGGGTCTCGTGCTCGACGCCGCGACCGTGGCAGCGGCGCTGCGAAGCCGCCGCGGCCGGCAGATGGTGCTCATCGACCTCGCGGTACCACGCGATCTCGATCCGGCGATCGCGGATCTCGACGCGTGCTACCTCTACGACATCGACGACCTCGAGCAGATCGTCGCCGAGACGCTCTCGGGTCGCAGGCGCGAGGCCGAGCGGGCCGAGACGATCGTCGCGGCCGAGGCCGAGAAGTTCCACGAATGGCACGCGTCGCTCGACGTCTTGCCGGCGATCACGTCGCTGCGCGCGCGGGCCGAGGAGATTCGCGAGGCGGAGCTGCAGAAGGCCGACGCGCTGCTCGAACGCCTCGACGAGAGCCAGCGTCGGGCGGTCGAGGCGGTCACCGCGCAGATCGTGAACAAGCTCCTGCATCTGCCGACCGTGCGCCTGAAGCAGGCAGCCGCGGCAGCCGACGGGGTCCTCTATGCTGAGGCCGTGCGGCACCTCTTCGGTCTCGGCGAGGACGAGCGCTGAACGTCAAGCTCGCAACGAGCCGTCCTCTGCCGCTGCAGGTGCCGACGGCCTTCATCCGGATCCGGCCCCGCGGCGTCGGCTGCGCGCCGGTGCGGAGGCAATCCGTCTCGGTCTCGAAGAGCTGTGCTCGTCCGCGTCGGCAGTCGCGGCAGTAGGCTCGCGCTCACCCAGGCCGAGCGCGCCCTCTCTTCGTTGCGGGCTCCCGGCCTCGAGCTTGCCCTCGTCCCGATCACGACCGCCGGCGACCGCGACCGCTCGCGTCCGTTCGGCGAGATCGGCTCGCGCGGCGTCTTCGTCAAGGAGCTCGAGGAAGCGCTGCTCGACGGGCGCATCGACGTCGCGGTTCACTCCGCGAAAGACCTGACCGCGACGGATCCCGACGGCCTCGCGATCGGCGCCTATCTCCGCCGCGAGGATCCCCGGGACGCACTTTGCGGCGCGTCCGAGCTTCGCTCGGGGATGCGGATCGGGACCGCGTCAGTGCGGCGCAAGGCGCAGCTGCTCGCGCTCGACCCGACGCTCTCGATCGAGCCGCTGCGCGGCAATATCGACACGCGCCTGCGCAAGCGAGGGGAGCGAGGCCTCGACGCGATCGTGCTCGCTGCGTGCGGGCTCGACCGGCTCGGGCTCGAGGGCGAGATCGGGCTTCGGTTCGATCCCGAGACGATGCTGCCCGAGGCGGGGCAAGGCGCGCTCGCCCTGCAGGTGCGAGCGGGAGACGGGAAGCTCGTGCAGGAGGTTGACGACGCCGAGACGCGGGAGCGGGTCGAGGCTGAGCGCGCGGTCGTGGCCGCGGTCGGCGGCGGCTGCCTCGCTCCCGTCGCGGCGCACCACGACGGAGCGACGCTCACCGGGCTCGTCGCTGCGGAGGACGGATCCTGGATCGAGCGGCGCACGGGCGCCGACGCGGCGGCGCTCGGGGCGGAGCTGGTGGATGCGAGTACTCGTCACGCGTGAGGAGCTCGTCGCCCGCGTCGCGGCGCTCGGGCACGAAGCGGTCTTCTGCGAGCTTATTCGCATCGAGCCGCTCGGCGACGAGCCCGTCGATGCCCGCGCCTACGACTGGCTCGTGGTCACGAGCCGCAACGGCGCGCACGAGCTCGGCCGTCGCGGCGTCACCGCCAATCGCATCGCTGCGATCGGGCCGGCGACCGCCGACGCGTTGCGCTCGCACGGGCTGCGCGTGGACATCGTCGCCGCGTACCACAGCCAGGAAGGCCTCCGTGACGAGTTGCCGGACGGAACGGCGCTGCTCGCGGCGGCCGAAGGCGCGCGGCTCGACGTGCTCGACGCCGACTTCCTGCCGCTCTACCGGACGATCGAGCTGCGACCCGAGGTGCCGGAGGTCGACGTCGCACTGCTCATGTCCGGCTCCGCTGCGAGGGCGCTTGCCGCGGCCGGCGCGCACGTCCCGGTCGTGGCGATCGGCCCTCAGACGGAGGCGGAGGCGAACGCGGCCGGCTTCCATGTCGCCGCCGTCGCCGCTACTCACGACCTCGACGGCCTGGTCGAGGCATTACGTTCCCTGCCGTGGTCATCACCTTCCTGACCGACTTCGGGTTGCAGGACGACTTCGTCGGCACGTGTCACGGCGTGATCGCGACGATCGCGCCCGAGGCTCGCGTGATCGACGTCACGCACGGTGTCCGTCCGGGTCACGTCCTGCAGGGAGCGCTCGTGCTCGCGAACACGCTGCCGTACATGCCGCCCGGCGTCCACCTCGCGGTCGTCGACCCCGGCGTGGGCGGCGGCCGCCGCGCGCTCGCGCTGCGCGACCGCGAAGGCCGGCTGTACGTCGGCCCGGACAACGGG
Organism: uncultured Actinomycetes bacterium; assembly: GCA_963794255.1. Taxonomy (GTDB): domain Bacteria; phylum Actinomycetota; class Thermoleophilia; order Gaiellales; family Gaiellaceae; genus Palsa-739. The sequence continues at coordinate 370,872 of CAWCDC010000002.1, forward strand.
CTGCTGCTGCCCGCCGCCGAGTGCTTCGGCGGCGTGGCCGAGGCGCACGAGCTCGCCAACGCCGAATACTCGCTGCAGCCCGTCTCGCGGACCTTCCACGGCCGCGATCTCTTCTCGCCGGCGGCGGCTCACCTCGCTGCGGGCGTGGCGCTCGACAAGCTCGGTCCGCCGGTCGATCCGGACGAGCTGGTGCGCGTCGAGATCCCCGAGCCCGAGGTGGGGCAGAACCGGGTGCGCGCGACCGCGCTCGTCGTCGATCGCTTCGGGAACGTCGCGCTCGACCTGCGCCGCGAGCACCTCGAGCGCATGGAGCTCGTCGCAGGCACCCGGGTCGAGCTCACCTGTCGCGGCGAGCGGTTCTACGCAATCTCCGCTCGCACGTTCGCGGACGCCCCGCGCGGGTCGCTCATCGTCTACGAGGACAGCTACGGCAGCCTCGCCCTCGCGGTCTCGCAGGGCAGCGCTGCCGAGCTTCTGCGCGTCGAGGAGGGAAGCGAGATCGTCCTCGACTTCGCGGTGCGGTGATCGACAGCCGGCGCTTGGCGCGTCTCGTCACGGATGCGGTGGTACGAAGGCCCTGGCTGTGGCGGATCTTCCGCGGTCGCCTGCGCACCATGTTCGACGGGCTCGCGCCGACCTGGGAGACCCGGATCGGCCCGCATCACCTCCTCGCGCTGGATCTTGCGCTCGAGGGCGTGCCCGAGCCGCGCCACATCCTCGATCTCGGGACGGGAACCGGGGTCGTCGCTCTCGCGCTCGCCGAGCGCTATCCAGAGGCCGAGGTCCTCGGCATCGACCTCAGCCCAGGGATGATCGAGGAGGCCCGCGGGAAGCTCTCGCCGGAGCTCGGGGGCCGAGTTCGCTTCGAGGTCGGCGACGCGTCGGCGCTCGTCTACCCGGACGGCGCGTTCGACCTCGTCGTCCTCTCCAACATGATCCCGTTCTACGACGAGCTCGCTCGAATCGCCGCGCCGGGAGGGTCGCTCGTGCTCTCGTTCTCGAGGGGCGCCGAGACGCCGATCTACGTTCCTGCGGAGCGGTCGCGCGAGGAGCTCGGCCGCCGTGGCTTCGCGGAATTTGCGGAGTTTTCGGCGGACCCGGCCACGGCGCTGCGGGCGACGAGGGAGTAATCTGCGGGGCAGCGGTCGTCCGCGACACGGTTGCACCGGTCCGAACGACCCGAGGCCCCCGAGCACGCGCAAGCGTCACGGGGGCCCCCTTTTTGTCGCGCTCTTTGGGCTGAAATAGCGGCAGTGGTCCGCCGTTGGCGCCGCGGTCTACCCTTCGGCTCGACATGAGTCTTCGCCGCTGGCTGTTGGTAGTCGGTTCCGCAGTCGCGATCGCGGCGGCGGTCGGCTGCGGCGCGGTGAAAGCGGACTCGAAGGCAGTGTCCCCGTGCGGGACGGCGAGCCTTCCGGCCTGGTCTCCGGACGGGACGCAGATCGCCTGGTACGGCAAGCGCTGGCCGCTGCCGAACCTTCACCACGCGAGCGGCAGCATCAAGCTCCTGCGGGCGATGTGCGTCTCGGACGCCGACGGGAAGAACGTCCACCCGCTCCCCCACACGGTCTGTAGCGAACGCTGTTCCAGGGAGTTGAGCGAGCCGCCGGATCAGCTCTACTGGGTCGCAGCGGGGCTGCTCTACGGCAGCGACGCCGGGATCGGCACGATCCCGACCGGTCAGGCGCCGAAGCTCGTCGCCAGGACGCCGCCCGCGCCTTTCTCGTCCGACACGAAAGGCGATCGTGTCGCGGCCGGCGTGGCCTCGGGCTGTACGAACACCGGCTGCGCGGGGCCGGTGAGGATCCTCGGCGTTCCCTCCGGGGCCGTGGTGGGAAAGGTCGGCGGCTCGAAGCTCATCAACACCGAACCGAGCCTTTCGCCCGACGGGACCCAGGTGGTCTTCTCGCGCTACCCAGCCAACGACTCCGGCCGGAATCTCGGGATCTGGACGGCGTCGGCCGACGGCAGCCACCTGCAGCGGTTGGCGCCGAGCGGCGGCTACCCGCTCTGGTCGCCCGCGGGCAACCGAATCGCCTATATCAACCCCACCAACGCAAATCCGGTCGCGCTGCGGCTCGTGCCCGCGGGTGGTGGTGCGAGCACACCTCTCCTGCGCAAGGGCGTCAGAGCCGTCTTCAGCTGGTCACCCGATGGCCGGCACATCGCGTTCGCGGATTCGAAGGAGAACCTCGCGGTCGTCGACGTTGCGACCAAGACGGTGCGGAAGCTGCTGAAGCTCGGGCATCCGTACGGCGCCTCGAGCGTCGCCTGGTCGCCGGATTCGCAACGGCTGCTGGTGGTGTGGAAGGCGCCGGCCCACTCGGGCTGTCCGAGCGGCCTGTGGAGCGTTCCGATCAGTGGCGCGAAGCCGCTTCTCGTTCACGGCTGCTGACGACGAAGAGTGGCGAGGGCCGGACTCGAACCGGCGACACCCCGGTTTTCAGCCGAGTGCTCTACCAGCTGAGCTACCTCGCCGCGGCTGGGCGGCGGTCAGTGTAGCCCGGGCGCGGCGGCAGGTGGCCGCGTTAGCCTCCCCGCGGTGAGCGTCGAAGAAGCCGCCCGCGAGATCGCCGTCATCGGCGCCACGCTCGACCTGGGCGCCGGGCGGCGCGGAGTCGACATGGGTCCGTCCGCGATCCGCTACGCAGGCCTCGAGCAGCAGCTCACGGACAAGCTCGGCGTCCGCGTCACCGACAGCGGCAACGTCATCTCTCCGGTCGTCGAGACCGCGGACATGGGCGACGAGCACGCCCGCTACCTCCGCCAGATCCTCGACCTCTGCGACCGCCTTTCGGAGCTCGTCGCGGCTGCCGCGGGCCGCGGCGCCCTGCCGCTCGTGCTGGGCGGCGACCACTCCGTCGCGCTCGGCTCGCTCCTCGGGATGGCGAAGGTGCACGGTCCCGGCGGTGTCGTGTGGATCGACGCGCACGGCGACCTCAACACGCCCGAGACGTCGCCGAGCGGCAACGTGCACGGGATGGTGCTCGCGGCGGCGCTCGGGATGGCAGGCGATTCCTTCCGCCGCGAGGGCTGGCCGCTGCCGGCGGTGGAGTCGGGGAAGCTCGCGCTGGTGGGCGTTCGCTCGCTCGACGAGGGAGAGCGGCAGCTCCTGGGGAAGCTCGACGCGAAGGTCTTCACGATGAACGAGATCGACCGGATCGGGGTCGAGCCGTGCCTCCGCGAGGCGCTCGCGCACGCGTCTGGCGCAGCGTTCCTCCACGTCTCGCTCGACATGGACGTCGTCGATCCGGACTACGCGCCCGGGGTGGGAACGCCGGTGCGCGGCGGGCTCTCGTACCGCGAGGCGCACCTCGCGATGGAGACCGTGGCGAAGTCCGGCCGCATCGACTCGATGGACGTGGTCGAGGTCAACCCGATTCTCGACCGCGAGAACGCGACGGGCCAGCTCGCCGTCGAGCTCGTGGCGTCGGCGCTCGGCGCTCGCATCCTCTAGTGCTGGGGCTGGAGGTCCGCGATGGAGACATCGCCGCGGTCGAGGCGGACGCAATTGCGAATGCGGCGAACGATCGCCTCTGGATGGGTGCCGGCGTCGCGGGGGCGCTCAAGCGCGCGGGTGGTGAGGAGATCGAGCGACAGGCGATGGCCGTCGGCGGGATCCCGCTCGGCACCGCCGTCGCGACGACCGCAGGACGGCTCCGCGCACGCTGGGTCATCCATGGCGCGGTCATGGGACAGGACCTGCGCACCGACCGAGACCTCATCCTCCGCACGACGCGCGCGTGTCTCGAGGTCGCCGAGGAGCTCGGCTGCCGCTCGCTCGCGCTGCCCGCGTTCGGCACCGGCGTCGGTGCGTTTCCGCTCGCCGAGTGTGCGCGGATCATGGTCGAGGAAGCGCGGATCTTCCCGGCCGAGTCGCTCGAGCAGGTGATCTTCGCGGTCTACGGCAGCGAGGCCTACGAGGCGTTCTCGTCCGAGCTCTCCTCACCCGAGCCCGAAGGCTCGTAGTACCGGCGGCCCTCGAGCTCCTCGGGCAGATAGCTCGTCTCGAATCCCTGCGGATCGTCATGGGGGTAGACGTAGCCCTCGCCGTGACCGAGCCGGCGGCCGTACCACGACCCGTCGCGCAGCGCCTTCGGCGGTCGCGCGGCGCCGCGCTCCTGCACGTCGGCGGCCGCCCTATTCAGCGCGACGTAGCTCGCGTTCGACTTCGGCGCGCGGGCGAGGTAGATCGCCGCTTGTGCGAGATTGAGCCGCGCCTCGGGGAGCCCGACGTGCTCGACCGCCTGCGCGGCTGCGACCGCGACGAGGAGCGCCCGCGGGTCGGCGTTGCCGATGTCCTCGGACGCGAGCACGATCATCCGCCGGGCGATGAAGCGCGCGTCCTCGCCGCCCTCGAGCATCGCGGCGAGGTAGTAGACGGCGGCGTCGGGGTCGCTGCCTCGCAGCGACTTGATGAACGCCGACGTGAAGTCGTAGTGCTGGTTGCCGGACTTGTCGTAGACGAGCGGCGGCTTACGCGCCGCGTCTTCGACGGTCTCCGCGGTGATGGCTCCTCCGGCCGTCTGGCTCGCCAGCTCGACGATGTTGAGCGCGGTGCGCGCGTCGCCGCCCGAGCGGTGCGCGATTAGCTCCACGACCTCGTCGGACGCCTCGGCGTCCACCTCGGTGAGTCCGCGACGGACGACGATCGCCATCTCCTCCGGCGTCAGCGGCTCGAGCTCGTACACCTGGCTGCGGGAGATGAGCGCGGAGTTGACCTCGTAGTACGGGTTCTCGGTCGTCGCGCCGATCAGCGTCACGAGCCCCGACTCGACCCCCGGCAGCAGCGCGTCCTGCTGCGCCTTGTTGAAGCGGTGGATCTCGTCGAGGAAGAGGATCGTGCGCCGTCCGGTGGTGCCGAGCCGCTCCTGCGCTCGCGCCAGCACCTCGCGCACGTCCTTGACCGTCGCCGAGACCGCCGACAGCTCCTCGAACGCCGCTCCCGTCGAGGCCGCGACGATTCGCGCGAGCGTCGTCTTGCCGCTGCCGGGAGGGCCGTACAGGATCGACGAGCGCACCCGGTCTTCCTCGATCGCGAGCCGTAGCGCCGAGCTCTCGCCCAGCACGTGCTCCTGTCCGACGAACTCCTCGAGAGTCGCCGGCCTCAGCCGCTGGGCGAGCGGGGCTACGTCGCTCGCGCGCTGGTCGGCGGCGTCGGAGAAGAGGTCGCTCACGGCCCTCAGTATGCTCGTGCCCGTGTCCGGGTCTCTGGCCGACGCGTGGAGCGGCGCGAGCTACGAGCGCATCGCCGAGACCTTCGCTTCGATTCACGACCGCGTCGTCGCAGAGCTCGCGCTCGACCCCGGCGCTCGAGTGCTCGACGTCGCCTGCGGTACGGGCGGCGTGGCGCTGCGGGCCGCTCGCGCCGGCGCCGACGTCGTCGGTATCGACGTCTCGGCCGACCAGCTCGCGAAGGCGCGTGCCGCGGCGGAGGCGGCCGGGCTCGAGATTCGGTTCGACGAGGGCGACTGCCAGGAGCTTCCGTACGTCGCTGCCGAGTTCGACGCTGTCGCGTCCGCCTTCGGCGCGATCTTCGCGCCCGACCACGAACGCGCTGCGGCGGAGCTGGCACGTGTCTGCCGGCCGGGCGGCCGGCTCGCTCTCACTGCGTGGCCGAAGGACGAGTGGTCGGACGTGAGCGAACGGGCCGGGCGGGTGTTCCCACCGGGGCCGGACGCGCGCGACTGGGCCGAGGAAGCGCACGTCCGCGCGCTGCTCGGCGACTCGTTCGACCTGGAGCTCCTACGCGGGGAGTGGCGCATCGAAGCGGATTCGGGCGAGGAGCTCTGGGAGCTCGTCTCCACCTCGATGCCGCCGCTGCGCTCCTGGCTCGCCGAGCAGAACGACGAGGTACGCGCGCACGCAGAGCGGGTCTATCTCGAGTACCTGGCGCCGGGTGTGCTGCGTCGCGAGTACGTTCTCGTCGTGGGGACGCGCCGATGAGCACGCCGACGACGCTGCGCGACGAGGTCACCGACCTCCTCCAGCGCCTCATCCACGTCGACACGACGAACCCGCCCGGCAACGAGACGGCCGCGGCCGAGCTCCTGCGTGAGTACCTCGAGGCGAACGGCGCTCGAGTGCGAGCTGATCGCACGGGTGCCCGAGCGCGCCAACCTCGTCGCGCGGCTGCCCGGCGGCGACGGGCCGTCGCTGCTCTTCCTCGGGCACACCGACGTCGTGCTCGCCGACCCGGCCGAGTGGTCGGTGCCGCCGTTCTCGGGCGAGTTGCGAGACGGCATGGTCTGGGGACGTGGCGCGCTCGACATGAAGAGCGAGGTGGCGGCGAACGCCGTCGCCATCGCGTCGCTCGCGCGCGAAGGGTTCCGGCCGAGCGGCGACCTGATCTTTGCGGCGACGGCCGACGAGGAGGCCGGCAACGGCTTCGGGCTCGAGTGGCTGTGTGAGGACCATCCGGATGCTGTCCGCTGCGACTTCGCGATCAACGAGGGCGGTGGCGACCGGATCGAGCTCGCAGACGGCACGCCCGTCTACCTGCCGACGGTGGCCGAGAAGATGACCGCGCCGTTCCGGCTCATCGTCCGCGGCCGCTCCGGGCACGCGTCGATGCCGCGGATCGCCGACAACGCGCTCGTCAACGCGGTTCAGCTGATCGAGCGGATCGCCGACTACCGGCCCGAGCCGCAGCTCGGCCCCGAGGTCGAGGGCTTCCTCCAGGCGGTGCTCGGGGAGGTGACGACCGCGGCCGAGGCGGTCGAGCGCGTTGCGCCGCTGTCGCCGATCGCCGCGGTCGTGATCGACGCGCTCCTGGCGCCGACCTTCTCGCCGACGATGATCTCCGCCTCGAAGAAGCGGAACGTCATCCCGGCGCTCTGCGAGATCGAGGTCGACTGCCGGCTCCTGCCGGGCCAGCATGCCGAGCACGTCGAGCCGATGATCCGCGCCGTGCTCGGGGGGGACGTCGACTACGAGCTCGAGTGGATCGAGGCTCGCGGCGGCACGCGCTCGTCGCTCGACACGCCGCTGTGGCGCGCGCTCGAGGAGTGGGTCGCCGAGGCCGAGCCGGGAGCGAAGGCCGCGCCGCTCGCGTGCGTCGGGTTCACCGACAGCCACTGGCTGCGTGAGGCGTTCGGCACCGTCGCGTACGGGTTCTTCCCCTCGAGCGGCGAGCTGCCGCCGGAGGTCTCGGCAGCGCTCATCCACTCGGCCGACGAGCGGATCCCGGTCACCGATCTCGAGCTCGGTGTCGGCTGGCTGCGGTACGCGGCGCAGGCCATGCTCGGCTAGGAGGGCCTGCGGGACTACCCTTCGCCGCGATGGCAGAGGAGAAGATCCGGCTCGGCGGCATGGCCCTTCCGAACGGCGTGCTCGTGCACGGGCCGCACTCCTGGGCGTGCGCGATCCGGCACGAGGACGGACGGATCGAGGTCGCGTCGGCGCGGAAGCGCCTGCAGGCGTCGAGGATCCAGAGCCCGCTCCTGCGGGGGCCGGCCCGTCTCGCCGAGGCGCTCGCGCTGCTGCCGCAGATCAAGGCGAAGCTCCCCGCGGCGCGGCTGCCGATGGAGAACCGGCGCGCGCTCCTCTCGATGCTGGGCGCGGCGGTGTTCGTCCGCGGACTGCGCGAGTCGAGGCTGCGACCCGTCGCCCGCGAGCTGCTGATCGCGGTTGCTTCGGTCGCGCCGGCGGTGCTCTCGCTCCGCTCCGGCGAGCTGGCGGCGTACCACGGCGCCGAGCACATCTCGATCGGCAGCTACGAGCACGGCAAGCGCGCGACGCGCGAGCACGAACGGTGCGGCGGCCATCTCGTCGGGCCGCTCGTCGCGACGTCCGTGGTCGGAAACGTCCTGGCCGGATTCGCCCCGGAGCGCCACCGCCGCCACGCCCAGGCGGTTGCTCAGCTCGGCGTCGATCGCCGCGGCCACCGAGCTCTTCGGCTGGATGACGCGGCATCCGGAGAATCCCGCTCGCGCAGGCGCTGGGAAAGCCGGGGCACGAGCTCCAGCACCGCTTCTCGACCGCCGAGCCGAGCGACGGCCCAGCTCGAGGTGGCCAGGCCGCGCTCGAGGCGTGCCTCGAGCTCGAGCACGCCGCCGCGCGTAGAGGCGGCTCAGCTCAGCTTCTCGGGGTGGCCGAGCTGGCCGAGCTCGACGATGTCGCGGCGGAAGAAGAGCGCCACCGTCCAGTCGACGACGACCCGGAACCTCCTCGACGCCAGCGGGAGCTGGTAGAGGTGATACGTCCGCGTCACGAACCAGCCGAGGAAGCCGCGCAGCCGTAGTCCCAGCACCTCGGCGATCCCCTTGTGCCGGCCGAGGGTCGCGACCTGGCCGAGCATCAGGTAGTGGTACGGCTCGGGCTTCCCGGTCAGGTTCTTCGCGAGTCGCCGGGCCTGGCGCAGTGCGTGCTGGCACGTCGGTGGATCGGGCTGCGCCGACTGCGGGCGTTCGGGACACGTGCGCAGTCGCCGAGCGCCCACACATGCTCCTGTCCGCTCACCCGGAGGAACTGGTCGACGACGACGCGGCCCTTCTCGTCGAGCGGCAGCGACCACTCGCGCAGCTTCGGGTTCGGAGCGACGCCCGCCGTCCAGACGAGCATGTTCGTGGGGATCCGAGTCCCGTCGCCGAGCACGGCCTCGTCTGCCGAGACCGACTCGAGCGTCGTGTCGACGTGCATCTCGATTCCGCGCTTGCCGAGCTCGTCCGCGGCGTATTCGCCGAGCGGCTGCGGGATGTCGGGCAGGATCCGGGACGCTGCGTCCACCATGACCCAACGCCGTGGAGTCGAGCGCAGGCGCGGGTAGTAGCGGAGCGCGTCCTCGGCGAGGTCGGACAGCTCCGCGAGTGCCTCGACGCCCGCGTAGCCCGCGCCGACGAAGACGAAGGTCAGCAGCCGCGCCCGCTCCTCCTCGTCGGAAGCGGCGTCGGCCGCCTCGAGCTGGTGGAGGACGCGGTTGCGGAGGTTGATCGCGTCGGCCAGCGACTTGAACGAGAGGCCGTGCTCGGCGAGGCCGGGGATCGGCAGGGTGCGCGGCACGGCGCCGAGCGCCAGCACGAGCTCGCTCCAGCCGAGCGTTTGTCTTCCCTCGTCGGTCTCGACGGCCGCGGTCCGCGCCTCGAGGTCGAGGGCGCTCACGGCGCCGAGGACGAGCTCGGCGTGCGGGCACATGACGCGCAGCGGCACGACGCAGTGGCGCGGCTCGAGCGTCCCCGACGCGGCCTCCGGCAGCAGCGGCGTGTAGAGCATGAAGTTCTCCTTGCTCGACGATGGTCGCGCCGCGCTCGCCGAGCTGGCGCGCGACATATGCGCCGGCAAAGCCGCCGCCGACCACGAGCACCCCGCCCTGGGCCTGTCTTGTTTCGGCCATGTCCCCTAGCATCGCGCAGAGATGGCCGTCCAGGTCGCCGTGGTCGGAAGCGGAACGGAGCACGAGGAGAGTGCCGAGCAGGTCGGGCGGCTGCTGGCCGAGCGCGGTGCGACGGTCGTGACGGGTGGGCTCGGCGAGGTGATGGCCGCCGCGGCGCGGGGTGCGAAGAGCGCCGGCGGCACCACGATCGGGATTCTCCCGGGCGAGACGCGGACGAGCGCAAACGCGTGGCTCGACCACGTCGTGGTCACGGGAATCGGGCACGGCAGGAATCTCGCCGTCGTCGCGTCCGGCGACGCGGTGATCGCGGTGGGCGGACGCTACGGCACGCTGGCGGAGATCGGCTTCGCGCTCACGCTGGGTCGAACGGTCGTCGTGCTCGAGCCGGGCTGGGAGGTGGAGGGCACGCTGCGCGCCGCGACTCCGGCGGAAGCCGTCGAGCTCGCGCTCGCGGCGATTCCCTAGACCTTGTGGCGCTCGCGGTAGCCGCGTTGCTTGTCGCGGTTGCCGCAGACCTCCATCGAGCACCACGCACGCGAGCGGTTGCGCGACTGGTCGTAAAAGGCCACGCGGCAGTTCTCGTCGCGGCACGTCTTGAGCCGCTTCCATTCGTCGGCGGGCGCGAGCTCCGCGACCAGGGCGACGATGCGGCCGATTGCGCTGCGTGCACCGTCTCCCTCCGGCGCGAGCACGGGGCGGCCGTTCTCGAACCGAACTCCGAGGTCCGCCCTGCGGCCTGCTTCCTCGAGCGTCTTCGACGCCCCCGCGGTGTCCGCCGGCCCGCCGTTGTTTGCGAGAAGCAGCTCCCTGATGGCTTCTCGGACGGCGAGGGCGTCGGCGTGCTCCTCTGTCGTGGGCTCGACGAGGTCGTCGACGAGTCCTTGCTCGGAGAACCACGTGGCGAGCTCGTCAGGCGTCCCAATCGCATCGATACCCGTCTCGAGATCGAGCGTGTTGACGAAGTCCCGGACGACGTCGAGCCGGGTATGAGAAGAAGTAACCATTGATTTTGTGTCGGAGGTTACGTAACCGGTAAGCTCCGAACAGTGGTTAGGGTAGCATGTCGGAAGGAGGAGTTCTGATGCATCCACAGATCAGTCAGCGGTTCATCCTCGACCGGATGGCGGGTTTCCGCCGCGATGCCGAGCGCTCTCGCCTCGGCCGAGCCGCTTCCCTCCAGGCGCCGCGGCCGGTGCGGACGGCGATCGAGTTGCGGCTGAGCGCCTGTCGCGAGGAGCTCGAGCGCCTCGCGGCGCTGAGCGAGCGTCCTCTGCACGACGGCGAGTGGCTCGTCGCGGACGTCGACGGAGTGCCGGTGGCCGCGGTTTCCGTCGACGACGGGGCGACGGTGTACGACCCGTTCAGGCAGAGCTCGCAGGCCGTCTCGCTGCTACGGCTCAGGCGGAAGCAGGTTCTGGCGGCCGCGTAGGAATTCGCGCTCGACCTCGCTCGGCGCGAGCTCCAGCGCGCGTTCGTATTCACTCGCGGCCGATCGCCCGAGCCGGCGCAGGAGGTCGGCTCGGGTCGAGTGGTAGAGGTAGTAGCCGTCGAGCCCGTCGATTCCGTCCAGGAGCTCGAGGGCCGCGTCGGGACCCTCGGCAAAGGAAACGGCGGCGGCTCGGTTCAGCTCCACGACCGGCGAAGGGCTCAGCTCCGCGAGCCGGCCGTAGAGCAGCGCGATCTGCGCCCAGTCGGTCTCGTCCTCGAAGTGCAGCGACGCGATGGCCGCCTGCAGCTGGTACGGACCGGGCAGGCGCAGCGCGAGGGCGCGCTCGAGCGCGCTCGTGCCTTGGGCGATCTCGGCGGCATCCCAGAGCTCTCGGTCCTGCGCCTCGAGCAGTACGAGCTCGCCGGCCGGCGAGACGCGCGCATCGCGGCGGGCGTCCTGGAGCAGAAGCAGCGCGTGCAGGCCGTGCACCTCCGCCTCGTCGGGCATCAGCGTCGCGAGGATCGCCGCCAGGCGGATCGCCTCACCGCACAGCTCCCGCCGGATCGGGGGGCCGTAGCCGGCGTTGAAGACGAGATAGATCGTCGCGAGCACGAGCCGCACCCGGTCCGGCAGCAGATGCTCCGCCGGCACCCGCAGTGGGATGCCGGCGTCGCGGATCTTCCGCTTCGCGCGCACCAGCCGTTGCGCGAGCGTCGCCTCGGGGACGAGGAAGGCGCGAGCGATCTCCGGCGTCTCGAGGCCGCCGACGAGGCTCAGCGTCAGCGCCACCTGTGCCTCCGGCGCAAGGGCCGGATGGCAGCAGGCGAAGATCAGCTCGAGCCGCTCGTCGGGAATGGTGGCCTCCTCGTCGTCGGGGAGCTCGTCGACGCGCGCGAGAAGCTCCGTCTTGCGGGCCAGCGTCTGCTCGCGGCGGATCCGGTCGATCGCCGCGTTGCGCGCGGTCGTCACGATCCACGCGCCGGGATTGCGGGGAAGCCCCTCGCGCGGCCACCGCTCCGCAGCTCGCACGAAGGCGTCCTGCACCGCGTCCTCGGCGAGGTCGAGGTCACCGAGGACGCGGCCGAGGATCGCGATCGAGCGGGCGCGCTCGTCGCGGTAGGCGCGCGCGAGGTCTTCTACGACGCGACCTCTGCCGTCGCGCATGACGATCGGGCGCACCTCGATGTGGCCGTAGCGCGCGGACGGGATCTTCGCGGCCCACTCGAGTGCCTCGTCGAGCGTGTCGACGTCGATCAGGTAGTAGCCGCCGAGCACTTCCTTCGTCTCGGCGAACGGCCCGTCGGTCGTCAGCGTCTTGCCGTCCTCGACGTGGACGACGGTCGCGGTGTCGCCCGGCTGGAGCTGGTTGGCCCCCACCAGGATGCCGCGGCTCTGCAGCTCCTCCGTGTAGGTCCCGTACTCCGCGTAGACCGCGTTGCGCTCATCGTCGGGCATTGCGCCCCACTGACTCTCGTCGTCGTTGATCAGGAGCAGGTACTGCATGGTCGCCTCCTTCGGGCGTGTGTGGACGTCTCTAAGACGAACGGGCCGCCGCAAAATCGACAGGGCCAAAATCGATAGGCAAGGTGAGACAGGTCGGCCCGCCGTCTCCCAGGCGCGAAATGTGGTCGCCCTCGTACTCGAGCACCTCGACGCCGGCCGCCTCGAGCCGCCGCTTCGTCTCGGCGTTGCCGGCGAGGGCGAGTGCGCGCCGGGCCGGGAGGCCCAGCACGTTCGGTCCCATCGTCTCGAACTCGTCGTCCGGCACCTCGACGATCCGCACGCCGCGCTCGGCGAGCAGCTCGACGAGCGGGACGGGCAGCAGCGGCAGATACGCGACGACGAGGTCGGGCGCGACCGGATTCAGCAGCGAGCGGAGATGGAGCACCTCGGCGCGGCCGTGGAAGTGCGGCAGGTGGAACGCGAGCACGTCCACGCCGGGAAGCAGGCGGCGCAGCGCCTCGATGCCCGCCTCGTTCGTGCGGTACGTCCGGCCGACGAGCAGCGTCTTCTCGTCGAGCCACACGGTGTCGCCTCCCTCGGCGAGCTCGTCGTCCTCGAGCCGCCCGACCACCGGCAGCGGCAGGTCGCCGGCGAGCGCTTCCGGCTCGCCGCGACGGCCGGCCTTCCCCGGCCGGAGCAGGATCGCGCCCTGCGGCGTCACGAGCACCGGGTCGTAGACGTAGATCGAGTCGAGGTTGCCGGGCTCTCCGCGCGCCTCGATCACCTCGGCGCCGGCACCCGCGAGGAGGCCGCGGAACTGCGCGTGCTCCTCGGCCAGCCGCGCCGGGTCGGGCTCGGCGCGCCAGTTCAGCTCCCTCCACGAGGAAACGTCCTCGGCGGACGGCGCGCGGACGACGATCCTCACGTGGCGAGCATACGGCGCAGCAGCTTGAGGGCTCCGGCCTTGTCGAGGAACTCGTTGAGGTTGCCGCACTTGGGGCTCTGGACGCACGACGGGCAGCCGCGCTCGCAGGGACAGCCGGCCAGGAGCTCGGCCGTGTCGGCGACCCAGCCCTCGAACTGGTCGAAGCCGCGCGCTGCGATTCCGACTCCGCCCGCGTGGCCGTCGTAGACGAAGACGGTCGGCGCACCGGTGTCCAGGTGGAGGTTCGTCGAGAGGCCGCCGATGTCCCAGCGGTCGCACATCGCCCAGAGCGGCAGCAGCGCGATCAGCGAGTGCTCGGCGGCATGGAGCGAGGAGAGCAGGAGCGGCATCGCCTCGAGGCCTTCGAGCTGGTGCGGCCGCGGCACGAACCACACCGCCTCGGTCTCGAACGTCGTGGGAGGCAGATCGAGCGGGACCGTGTCGAGCGTCGAGCCGTCCGCCACCGCCTTCTTCTGGTACGCGACCACCTGCTCGGTGACCGAGACGCGGCCGAATGAGAGCTCCAGGCCGAGGCGCCGCTCGACGCGCAGGGCTTCCTCGATCGCTGTCTCGGTCTCCTTCTTCGCCTGCGTGTACCAGTCGCCGTCGAACGGCTCGACGAGCGCGCGCCGCGCCTGGAGGTCGAGCTCGCGCACGAGGTACTGACGGCCGAGGTGGAGATAGACGGCGCCCTCGTGCACCGTCGAGTAGGCGCGTTCCAGCTCGGCGAGGCCGAGCACGGCGCCGCTGGAGGCGTCGACGACGAGGAATGCGTCGGGCGACGTGGAGCGAAGCGGCGTGCGGGCGGCGGGTGAGTCCTTGCCGGCCCAGACCCAGCCGCGCGCGGTGTGGCGCAGCTCCGGCACGTGCGGCGCTCGCTCGAGCGCCTCCACGCCGAGAGTCGCGGCGTCGTCCTCGTCGATCGGTGCCTCGAACGCGGCGGCGGCGACGTGCCCGTCGAGCACACGCGGGTTGGCGTGGTCGAGGATCGCCGCCTCGACGCGGCGCTCGAGCAGCGCGGGTGGCTCGCGCATGAAGTACTGGTCGAGGGCGTCCTCGGAGGCGACGAGGATCGCGAGGCCGTGCTCGCGGCGGCCGGCGCGTCCCCACTGCTGGCGGAGGCTCGCGACGGTGCCCGGGAAGCCGACCGAGATGGCGCAGTCGAGGTCGCCGATGTCGATGCCGAGCTCGAGCGCGTCGGTCGACGTGACGCCGAGCAGCTCGCCCTCGACGAGCCGCCGCTCGATCTCGCGTCGTTGCTGCGGCGTGTAGCCGGCGCGATAGGGCGCGAGCCGTCGAGCGGTCTCCTCATCGAGCCGATCAACAGCGAAGCGGTGGATGAGCTCGGCCGACTTGCGGCTCTTCGCGAAGCAGATCGTCCGCAGGCCGCGACCCACGAGCCCGGCGAGCAGGCGCGACGCCTCACCGAGCGCGCTTGCGCGGATCCCGGCCTCGGCGTCGAGCAGCGGCGGATTCCAGAGCGCGATCGTCCGCTCGGCTCGGGGCGCCGCGTCGTCTTCGACGACCGTTGCCTCCTCGCCCGTGAGCGCGTGTGCGAGCTCCGCCGGATTCGCGATCGTCGCCGAGGCGAGCAGGAACTGCGGCTCGGCGCCGTAGATGCGCGCCAGCCGGTGCAGCCGCCGCAGCACGTTCGCGACGTGCGAGCCGAAGACGCCGCGGTACACGTGCGCCTCGTCCACCACGACGAAGCGGAGGTTGTGCAGAAAATCGCCCCACAAATCGTGCCGCGGCAGGACGCCGATGTGGAGCATGTCCGGGTTCGTCAACACGAGGTTCGCCCAGCCGCGGATCTGGCGGCGTCGTTCGGGCGGCGTGTCGCCGTCGTAGATCCCGGCGCGGACTCCGGGGACGCCGAGCTCGGCGAGCGACCGAGCCTGATCCTGGGCGAGCGCCTTCGTGGGATAGAGGTAGAGCGCGCGCGCGTGGCGGTCGGCGGCGAGCGCGTCGAGGACGGGCAGGTTGAAGGCGAGCGTCTTGCCCGAGGCGGTGCCCGTCGTGACGATGACGTTGCCGCCGTGTTGCGCCGCTTCGTACGCCTCGGCCTGGTGGGCGTAGAGCTCGTCGATGCCTCGGCGCGCGAGCGCATCGCGCACGGCCGAGTGGAGCGAGCCCGGCACCGCGGCGGTCCGCGCCTCGCGCGCGGGCTCGGTCGCGAGGTGCGCGAGCTCGTCCCCTACGAGGAGCGTCGTCCCACTGGGAAACGCCGACGCTCACCGGCAGCGGAGGGCGATGGCGATGGGATAGTCGCCCGAGCCTGGCTCCTCGACGTGCTCGAGCTGGAAGCCGGCCTCGAGGAAGCTCTGCAGAAACCCAGCGAGGGGCAGATGTGTCGCCCCGACCCTGGCTCTCAGCCCGGTCGGCGAGATCCCAGGGGCATCCTCGTACCGGCCGCGTTGCCGGTACCAACCCGCATGGAGTTGCGGTACTCCGCGGCCCTCGACGAACAGCGAATGAGGGCCGACGAAGCATGGGTGGACGCCGACGTAGACGAACGGGCCGCCGGGCCGAACGACGCGGCGCGCCTCATGGACCGCCGCGTGCCAGTCGTCGACGTCGGTGTGCGTCCAGAGCGACACGGCCGCGTCGAAGCTCGCATCATCGAAGGGCAGCGACTCGGCCCGGCCGAGCACGACCTCGCAGCCGCGCTCGCGTGCGAGCTGCAGTTGCGCCTCCGAAACGTCGAGCCCGACAGGCTCCCACCCCGCAGCGGCGAAGGCTGCCGTATGGGAGCCGCCGCCGCAGCCGATGTCGAGCAGCCGGCCCCCCGCCCTTTCGAGCAGCCGCAGCGCAGTGTCGCGCGGCATCGTGGCGAGCGGCGAGTCGCCGGAGAGGGTCGCGTCGTACCAGTCCGCCACGCCGTCGTAGCGCGCTTCGGTGCTCATCCCGCTATTGAAGCGACACCAAGCTCGTCCACGAGGACGATCTTCACGGCGTCGATGCCGGCGAGATCGGAGCCGCTCGGAGCGATGACCGCGTCGAACCTGCCGACCGGAGCGTCCGCGACTCTCCCGGCCCGTGCCTCGGCACGAGCGCGGAAGGCCGGATCCGGCTCCACGACGACGACCTCCCAGCCGGCGAGCTCGAGCGGGGCCGCGTGGATGCCGGCGAACCCGAGCTCGAGCACGCGTCCCGGCCCCTCGCCCAGCAGCTCGACGATCTGCGGCGTGGCGGAAGCGGCGAGGGCCGGCGGAAGCCGATGCATCGCTACGCTCGATACATGACCAGGCGGACGGGCAAGTTCCTCGGTGTTCCGTACGACTGGCGGCGGCCGACGTGGGAGCGGTACCGGTCGCGCCTCTGGAACCCGAACGACCGGCGGATCGTCATGCCGCGGGCGTTCGGCTGGGGCTACGACTTCAACTTCGCCGAGCTCGCGCGCCGGTTGGGCCTCAGGCACTAGGGTTTCCGCACCGGGGTGCCTCGCGGCGAGGCTGAGATCACACCCGTCGAACCTGATCCGGGTCATGCCGGCGAAGGGAGTGCGTTGGTTCCACGCTGCATCACGATTGCAGGCTCCGACTCCGGCGGAGGAGCCGGGATCCAGGCCGACCTGAAGGCGTTCGCTGCGGCCGGCGTCCACGGCATGTCGGCGATCGTCGCGCTCACGGCGCAGAACACGCGCGCGGTGTCCGCCGTCCACGAGGTGCCGGCACCGTTCGTCCGAGCGCAGCTCGACGCGGTCGGCGGCGACATCGGAATCGACGCCGCGAAGACCGGGATGCTCTTCTCCCGCGCGATCATCGAGGTCGTGGCGGACTGGCTGGAGGAGCACCGGATGCCGCTCGTCGTCGACCCGGTCATGGTCGCGAGCTCCGGCGCCCGGCTGCTGGAGGACGACGCGGTCGAGGTGCTCGTGGCGCGGCTCTTTCCGCTCGCGACCGTCGTCACGCCGAACCTGCTCGAGGCACGCGCGCTCGCCGGTTCCGACGCGTCGCCGGCCGAGCTCGCCGAGGCACTCGTTGCGCTGGGCGCGCCGGCGGCGCTCGTCACCGGCGGGCACGCCGACGACGCGGCCGACCATCTCTTCGACGGAAAGGAGCACTACGTGATCCCGTTCGAGCGTCGTGACGACGCGGCGACCCACGGTGCCGGCTGCACCCACTCGGCGACGCTCGCCGCGCTGCTGGCGCGCGGGCTCTCGCTGGTCGACGCGGCGCGTGGTGCTGCGGCGGCTGCCTCGCGAGCGGTCGCGCAGGGGCTCGTGGAGCTGGGAAGCGGCGACGGGCCCGTCGACGTGCTGGGGGTCGCGGCGCGATGAGCATCTCTCCGGGAACAACGCTGCGGTCGCTGCGCGAGCAGAAGCCGCTCGTCCACCAGATCACGAACTACGTCGTGATGAACGAGACGGCCAACGCGACGCTCGCGCTCGGCGCGCTGCCGGTGATGGCCCACGCACCGGAGGAGGTCGAGGAGATGGTCGGGCTCGCGTCCGCGCTCGTCATCAACATCGGCACGCTCTCGCAGCACTGGGTCGAGGCGATGCTCCTCGCGGGTCGCGGCGCGAGCGCGCGCGGGATTCCCGTCGTCCTCGATCCGGTCGGCGCAGGGGCGACCGCGTACCGCACCGAGACCGCGCGGCGGATCCTCGACGAGGTGGCCGTGACGGTGCTGCGCGGCAACGCGGGCGAGGTGGCGACGCTCGTCGGCGCGGAGGCCGAGGTGCGCGGCGTCGAGTCGATCACGGCCGGGCTCGAGCCGGCGGAGCTCGCGCGGGAAGGAGCTCGGCAGCTCGGCCTCGTCGCCTCGGTCACCGGCCCCGTCGACCACGTCTCGAACGGCGAGCGGACTCTCGCCGTGGCGAATGGCCATCCGCTGCTCGCCGCTGTGACCGGCACCGGCTGCATCTCGTCTGCGCTGACGGGCTGCTTCCTGGCCGCCAAGCCGGAGGAGCCGCTCGAGGCGGCGGCCGAAGCGCTGGCTGCTCTCGGAGTCGCCGCCGAGGACGCGGCCGCCGGCGCCGGCGGCCCCGGCACCTTCCATGCCCGACTCTACGACGCGCTCGCGGCGCTCGATCCCGAGACGCTCGACGGGCGGGCTCGCATCTCCGAGCTGTGACCACCCTGGCGGAGGTCGGCGAGTTCGGGCTGCTCGCCGAGCTCGAGAGACTCGGGCTCGCGCAGGGAATCGAGCACGACGCGGCTGTCGTCGGCGGGCTCGTGGCCACGCAGGACGCGCTCGTCGAGGGCGTCCATTTCCGCTTCGACCTGCTCAGCTGGCGCGAGCTCGGCGCGCGCGCCGCCGCCGTCAACCTCAGCGATCTCGCCGCGTCGGGTGCCGATCCGCTCGCGCTGCTCGTCTCGCTCGGGCTGCCTCCGGAGACGGAGCTCGACGACGCGCTCGAGCTCTACGCGGGCCTGAACGAGCGCGGCGTGCCGGTGCGAGGCGGCGACACCACGCGCGCCGACCGGGTCGTCCTGTCCGTGACCGCACTGGGCCGCGCCGAGCGCGTTCCCGGTCGCGCCGGGGCGCGTCCAGGAGACGTCGTCGTCGTGACCGGGCCGCTCGGGGCCGCGGGCGCGGCGTTTCGCGTGGGCCGCTTGCCTGCGGTGCCGGACCGAGTGGAGGAGGGGAAGCGTCTCGCGGCGGTGGCCACCGCCATGCTCGACGTCTCGGACGGCCTCGCGCGAGACGCCGGGCACATCGCGACGCGCTCCGGCGTCCGCCTCGCGATCGAGCTCGAGCGGGTGCCGCTCGCGACGGGCGCCGAGCTCGACGACGTCGGCTTCGGCGAGGACTACGAGCTGCTCGCGACGACTCCCGATCCGCTCGGCTTCCCGGTCATCGGCCGCGTCGAGAAAGGGGAGGGCGTCGAGCTCACGCTCCGAAGCGAGCCGTACTCACTCGCCGCCGACTCATTGGCCGGTTGGGAGCACTTCCGCTAGCCAGCCCTCGAAGTGCGCCTTCGGCCGCACGCCCACGACCGAGCCCCGTGCCTCCCCGCCCGAGAACAGGATCACGGTCGGGATCGACAGGACGGCGTAACGGGACGCGAGACCCACCTCCTCGTCGATGTTCACGCGCGCGACCTCGACGGGAAGCTCCTCGAGGATCGGCTCCAGCGCCTTGCACGGCCGGCACCACGGCGCCCAGAAGTCGACGAGCAGCGGCTCACCGGCGATCGCCTCGTCGAACGTCGCCTCGTCGAGCTCTTTCAGAGCCTTCCCCTCAACGCTGCGAACCGTAGCGCCGGGACCTTCCAGATCGGCCTCGAGCACGATCGCCCGGCTCATCTTCGACGTGCCGGCGGTGCGGTCGGCAAAGCGGATGGGAACTTCCACGACGCGGAACCCCTTGCGTAGCGCGCGATACGTCGTCTCGATCTGAAAGACGTAGCCCGCAGCGTCGATCGTGTCGAGGTCGATCGACTCGAGGACGCGCCCGGCGGAAGCACTTGAAGCCTCCGGTCGCGTCGTGGATCGGCATCAGCAGCACGCGCGTGTAGATCGAGGCGCCACGGGAGATCAGGCGCCGCACGAGCCCCCAGTCGGTGGTGCCGCCGCCCTCGACGTACCGGGAACCCAGCGCGAGGTCGGCGCCGTTCTCGACGGCGGCGATCAGCCGCGGCACGTCGGCCGGGTCGTGCGAGAAGTCGCAGTCCATCTCGAGCACGAGTTCGGCGCCGCTCGCGAGTACGTGGCGAAAACCGTCGACGTAGGCGCGTCCGAGTCCCTCCTTGCGCGGCCGGTGGAGCACCTCGACCCACTCGAGCTCGGCCGCGAGCCGGTCCGCGATCTCGCCGGTCCCGTCGGGAGAGTTGTCGTCGATGACGAGCACCTTCACGCCGTGATCCGCGAGCGCGCGCACCATCGGCTCGAGGTTCTCGCGCTCGTTGTACGTCGGTAGGCAGACCACGGCATTCGTCGGCATGGCCGCACCTATGATCGCCGAGTGGCTGAGCTACCGCAGAACAGCGACATCGCGGACCAGATCGACCTCCTCGCCGACCTCCTTGAGCTCGAGGGAAAGGACACGTTTCGCATCGTCGCCTACCGCCGCGCGTCCGCCCGCGTGCGCGAGACGTCGGGCTCCGTCGCCCAGCTCGCGCTCGACGGACGCGCGAAGGAGTTGCAGGGCATCGGCAAGACGATCGAGGAGAAGATCGTCCAGATCGTCGAGCTCGGCGAGATCGAGGCGCTGACGAGGTACAAGAAGGGCGTCCCGCCCGAGGTCGTCCTCTTCATGAAGCTGCCCGGCCTCGGCCCGAAGACCGCGGCCCGGATCTGGCGCGAGCTGGGCGTCGAGACGCTCGACGAGCTCAAGGCTGCGGCCGAGGGCGAGCAGCTGCGCACCCTCGCCGGTCTCGGCCCGAAGAGCGAGGAGAAGATCCTCGCCGCGCTCGCGTACCAGGCCGAGAGCCCGGAACCGGGGCGGCATCTGCTCGGTCGCGGCCTGCCGGCGGTGCAAGCGGTGGTCGCGGCGCTGAGCGAGCTGCCGGCGGCGATCGCGGTTTCCGAGGCCGGGTCGGTGCGGCGGCGGAAGGAGACGTTCCGCGACCTCGACATCATCGCGAGCGCCACCAATCCTGCCGAACTGACCGAGCACTTCGCGAGCCTCGAGTGGGTCGTCGATGTGGTGGCGCACGGCGACACGAAGGCGACGGTCGTCTCCCGTGAAGGGCTTCGCTTCGACCTGCGCGTCGTCCCGCCCGAGTCGTTCGGCAACCTGCTGCAGCACTTCACCGGCTCGAAGGATCACAACGTCGCGATGCGCGAAGAGGCCGTGCGGCGCGGGCTCTCGATCTCGGAGTACGGCGTCACGAACGTCGAGACCGGCGACGTCTTCAAGAGCGCCGAGGAGGACGCGGTCTACGAGTTCCTCGGCTACCAGCCGATCCCGCCGGAGCTGCGCGAGAACTCCGGCGAGCTCGAGGCCGCGCGGCGCGGTGAGCTGCCGCAGCTCGTCGAGCTGAACGACGTCCGCGGCGACCTCCACACGCACTCGCACTGGTCGGCCGACGGCAAGAGCACCCTCGAAGAGATGCTCGAGGGTGCGGTTGCGCGCGGCTACGAGTACTACGCGGTCACCGACCACTCGCACTACCTGCGGGAGGGCCGGCTGCACGCGCAGCTCGAGGAGATCGAGGCGCTGCGGAAGCGCTTCCCGCAGCTGACGATCCTCGCCGGGGTCGAGGCGAACATCCGCTCGAGCGGTGAAGTCGACGTGCCCGACGAGGATCTCGCGTTGCTCGACTGGGTCGTCGCGTCGGTGCACCAGGCACCCGATTCGCGCCCGACCGAGCGCGTGCTCGAAGCGATGCAGAACCCCTACGTCGACGTGATCGGTCACCTCACCGGGCGGAGGATCGGGAAGCGGCCGCCGCGCGACGTCGACGTTGCGCGCGTGATCGAGGGCGCTCTCGAAACGGGGACGTTGCTCGAGATCAACGGCCAGCCCGACCGGCTCGACCTGCGCGACGCCCATGCGCGCGCCGCGAAGGAGGCCGGGCTGAAGCTCGTCGTCTCCTCCGACGGGCACGAGGTGCGGTCGCAGGCCTACGTCGAGCTCGCGGTCGCCCAAGCGCGGCGGGGCTGGCTGACCAAGGCCGATGTCGCCAACACGCGCACGTGGAAGCAGCTCGACAGGCTGCGGAAGAAGCGGCCGTGAGCGGAGTGGACCTCCGCGAGGACGGAGCCGCCGCGCTCGAGTGGGCGGCGCAGTATCTGGAGCGGGTCGGCGAGCTGCCGGTGCTCGCTCAGGTCAAGCCCGGCGAGCTCTCGGCTCAGCTGCCGATCGCTGCGCCCGAGCAGCCGGAATCGTTCGCCGACGTCCTGCGCGACCTCGACGAGCTCCTCCTGCCCGCGCTCACGAACTGGCAGAGCCCGCGCTTCTTCTCCTACTTCGGGGTCACCTCGTCGGAGCCGGCGATTCTCGCGGAGCTGCTCGCCGCGACGCTGAACCAGGTCGCGATCGTCTGGCGCGCCTCGCCCGCCTCGACCGAGCTCGAGCTGCGCGTCGCCGACTGGGTGCGGCAGCTGCTCGGGCTCCCCGGCGGCTGGCATGGCCACATCGAGGACACGGCCTCGACCTCGACGCTCGCAGCCCTCATCGCCGCGCGCCACGTGACGGGCCGCAACGTCGTCGTCTGCTCGGAGCACGCGCACTCCTCGGTCGAGAAGGACGCGCGGATGCTCGGCATGGAGCTGCGCAAGGTGCCGGTCGACAGTGAGTTGCGGATGCGCGTCGACGGCTATGAGCTCGACGACGTCGCCGCGGTCGTCGCGACGGTCGGCACGACGTCCTTCGCCTCGGTCGACCCCGTGCGCGAGCTTGCCGAGCGTGCGCACGCGGCGGGTGCGTGGCTGCACGTCGACGCGGCCTACGCGGGCTCCTCGTGGATCTGCGAGGAGGAGCGCTGGTCGGCCGACGGCGTCGAGCTGGCCGACAGCCTCGTCGTCAATCCACACAAGTGGCTGCTCGTTCCCACGGATTGCTCGCTCGTCTGGACGGCCCGGCCCGACGAGTGGCGCGAGGCGTTCACGCTGACGCCCGAGTACCTGCGCACCGACGACGAGGCGTTCTCGCTCGCCGACTTCGGGCCGCCGCTCGGCCGCCGCTTCCGTTCGCTCAAGCTGTGGGCGGTGCTGCGCTGTTACGGCGCCGAAGGGCTGCGCGCGATCCTCCGCGAGCACATCCGCCTCGCCGACCTCTTCGCCGGCTGGGTGGAGGAGAGCGACGGCTGGGAGCTCGTCGCGCCGCGGCGCTTCTCACTCGTCGTCTTCCGGCGGAGCGGCTCGGATGCGGACAACGAGCGGCTGCTCGAGCGCGTCAACGCCTCGGGCGAGATCTTCATCACGCACACGAAGCTCGACGGCCGGTATGTGTTGCGCCTCGCGATCGGCAACGCCCGCACGACCGAGGACGATGTGCGACGTGCGTGGGAGGTGCTCAACCGGGAGGCGGAGCGATGAGTGACTACATGGTCGAGGAAGCGGCCGGCGGGTTCGTCCTCCCGCTCGCGGGCTTCATCTGCACCGAGGCTCGCGGCGACGACCTGATCCTGCGCAGCCCCGACGAGCTAGACGAAGCGTGGGTCTCGGCCAGTATCGGGGACGACGTGCTGAGAGAGCTCGTCGAATGTGAGGCACGCGTCGAGCGTGCGGTGGCAACCGGCGATTCGACTTTGCAGATCGACTTCGACGACGGAGTCTCCGTCGTGACACCGCCCGCGGACGACGCCGAGGCGTGGGAGGTTCGCGGCCCCGGCCACGTCTTGGTCGTGGCGCTGCCTGGTGGCGGCGAGCCGGCCATCTGGGACTCGACCTCGGAGATTCGCCTCGTTCATCCCGGTGATTCGCTTCCGGCGAGCCTGGTCAAGATGATCGAGTCGTTCGGCTTCCCGACCCCGACGGGCGCGTTCGAGCTTCGCTGTTCGGCCGGAACGAGGGAGTGCTTCGAGCTCCACCCGCCGAACGCTCCCCTGGTCGGCCGAAGCGAGATAGTCCGCTTCTACGACACCGAGTAGGACGCAGAGGAGGCGAACGATGATCGTGACGACGATGAACGACATCCCCGGCTACGAGGTCGACGAGGTGTTCGGGGAGGTGATGGGCCTGACGGTGCGGTCGCGGAACGTCGGCTCGCAGATCGGCGCCGGGTTCAAGTCGATCCTCGGCGGCGAGTTGAAGGGGATGACGAAGGCGCTGACCGACAGCCGCGAGCAGGTCAGGCAGCGCATGATCGAGGAGGCCGAGGCACACGGCGCGAACGCGATCATCGCGATGCGCTTCGACACGTCCGAGATGGGCGGCAACTGGACGGAGATCTGCGCCTACGGCACGGCGGTGAAGGTGCACAAGGCGTGACACGCGCGGTCGTCTTCGACCTCTTCGACACGCTGGTCGACTACGACGATTCGCGTTCCCGGGAGTTCAGCGCTCAGGTCGCGCAGCTGTGCGGCCGAGATCCGGAGGACTTCCACGACGTCTGGATTGCGGGGCGGCCGGAGCGCGAGACGGGGCCGATGGCGTCCTATCTCGCGTCACTCGGGCTCGACGAAGCGGCCACGCGGGAGTTCCTGGAACGGCGTCGCGCGTTCTCGCGTGAGGTACTAGCTCGACCGCGCGACGGCGCCGTCGAGACGCTGCGGGAGCTGCGCGCTCGTGATGTTCGCGTCGGACTGATCACCGTGTGCAGCGAGGACGCGGTGGACGTCTGGCCCGAAACGCCGTTCGCGGGCCTCTTCGACGTCGAGGTCTTCTCGTCGGCCTGCGGCTTCCGCAAGCCGGATCCGAAGATCTACCGCTTGGCTCTCGACGAGCTGGGGGTCGAGCCGGCTGACGCTCTCTTCGTCGGCGACGGCGCGAACGACGAGCTCGCCGGCGCCGAGCGCGTCGGGATGCGCGCGGTGCTGATTCACCGGGCCGGGGAGGAGCCCAGATGGCCGGAGGTGAGGGGCTGGTCAGGCTCGCGGATCTCGCGGATTCCGGCTGTGCTCGAACTGATCTAGAGCCGGCGGAGCAGCGCGAGGAACTCGTCGGTCGAGCCGACCACGAGGTCGGCGGCGTCGAGCAGCGCCGGCGGCGCCTCGGCCGACGCGACGGCCACGCGTACGGCGACCTCGAGACCGTCGAGCGCGGCGAAGGAGTCGATGTCGGTCGTGTCGTCGCCGGCTGCGAGCGCGCGGCGCAGTCCGTGCTCCTCCAGCAGCCGCCGCACGGCCGTTCCCTTGTTCGCGACGACCGGCGGGAGGACCTCGAGGACCTTGCGGCCGTAACGCGCGACGAGCCCCTGCGCGCGTGCCGACTCGGCAATCGCGTCGAGCTCGCGCACGCGCCTCGTCCTCGTCCGTCCGGCTACGGAAGTGGAAGGTCACCGCGAGCCCTTTCACCTCGACCTCGTCCGGCGGCCACGGCGCGTCGGCTGCGAACTCCGCGAGCACGCGACGCCAGCTCTCGGCCTGCGGCTCGAGCTCGAGCCCGTGCGAGCCGACGCAGACCACGCCCTCCACTCCGACCCGCGCGCGCACGTCCTCTCCCGCCCGTCCGCTCACGACCGCGACGAGCGCATATCGCCCGACGAGCCGCTCGAGCTCGGCGCGCATCTCGGGCGAGGGAGCCGCGTCGCTCGGGCCGCGCGACGATCGGCGCGAGGACGCCGTCGAAGTCGAGGAACAGGCCTGCCTGGTCGGGCTCGGCGGCCAGCCGCTCGAGCAGCGCATCCGGGGCCACGCTCAAGGATATGCAGGTCCGGCCATAATCCAGGCGTGCCCGATCTCGACGAGCTCTGGATTCCCCTCGTAGACGAGCCGATCGGCGGCATCGTCGACCGGATCGTGCGCGACGATCCCGCCCTCGCGGCCAAGGTCGAGACGCCGCACCGGATCCTCGCCTTCAGGACGTTCGCCTACATCCGCACCGGGATCCTGCTCGGCCAGCTCCTCTTCGACCACGACCTACCCGACTGGGACGGCTCGGAGAGCTGGGTCGACGCGCTCGCTCCGCGAGCCCGCTCACCGCGCAGCGATCGAGCGCGAGGTGAGAGCGGTCGCGGAGGAGATCGCCTCCGACCCGCAGTACGCCGACGACGAGCCGCTCGCGCCGGACGACGACGCGCGCAACCGCTTCCGCGCCTTCGCGCGGGAGCATCTCGGCCGCACCAGCTAGCCGCGGTCTACGCCGACGTCTTCGAGCCGTTCCCCTGGTAGACGAAGCCGCTGTCTCCGCTGCCGAACAGCTGGCGCGCGAGCACTCGCCGGAACGCCGGGCCGGTGATCGGGTTGATGAGGAGGCCGATCAGGATCCCGAACGTCAGGAGCAGGCCGTTGCGGGCGGCGCGCGCCGGCTCCGGTGAGCTGTTCTTCACGCTCTTGACGCGGCCGGCCGCGTTGCGGAGCTCTTCGATCGCGTTCCGTAGCTCGTCCTGGATGTCCTTGTCCGCGGCGAAGCGGGAGGCTGCATCCGAGACCTTGCGGCGGGAGGCGAGCTCGTCGTAGACGGACACGGGCTGAGAAGTAGGCGTTGCGGATGTTGTCGCGCAGCTCCTTGTCGCGGAGGGCACGCTCGACGTAGGGGCGGGCGCTCGCGGCTGCGGCGGCGGCCTTGTCCTTCGTGACGGTCATCTGTGCCGATCCTTTCGTCGGGGGTGTGGAGTCCTTTCTATCCTTGCGCAGCCGCCGCTCGCACGCGACCGTTTCCGCCAAGGTCGTCTTCGGCAGCGTTGTTCGAGCTGAACGCGGCGTCGAACACCTCGGCGATCGAGTCGACGAGGACGAAGCAGAGGGCGTCGCGCGTCTCGGACGGTAGCTCCTCGAGGTCGTGCTCGTTCTCGCGCGGCAGGATCACGCGGCCGAGGCCGGCGCGCTGGGCGGCGAGCACCTTGTCGCGGACGCCGCCGATCGGCAGCACCTGGCCGGTGAGCGTGATCTCGCCGGTCATCGCGACGTCGTCGGCCACTGCGGTCTCGCGGACGAGCGACGCGATCGCCGTCGCCATCGCGATCCCCGCCGACGGGCCGTCCTTCGGGACGGCTCCGGCGGGGACGTGCACGTGGACGTCGTGGCGCGAGAACCAGCGCTCGTCGAGCTCGAGCTCCCCGGTGTGGGAGCGCACCCAGGACAGCGCCGCCTGCGCCGACTCCTGCATCACCTCGCCGAGCTGCCCGGTCACGGTGAGCTTGCCGCGGCCGGGGTACGCCTGCGCCTCGATGTAGAGGACGTCGCCGCCGACCGGCGTGTACGCGAGCCCGGTCGCGACGCCGGGATCGGCGGTGCGGCGCCGGGTCTCGGCCGAGAAGCGGCGCGGGCCGAGCCACTCGCGCGCGAGCTCCTCGGTGATCGCGGATCCGCTCCTCGCTGCCCGCGCGCGACCTGCACGGCGGCCTTGCGGCAGAGGTCGCCGATGCGCCGCTCGAGCCCGCGCACGCCGGCCTCGCGCGTGTACTCGCGGGCGAGCAGGCGCAGCACGGGCTCTCCGATCTCGATCGCGCGGGGCTCGAGCCCGTGCTCGTCGATCTGGCGCGGCACGAGGTAGCGCTCGGCGATCCCGAGCTTCTCCTCCTCGGTGTAGCCGGAGAGCTGGATCACGTCCATCCGGTCGAGCAGGGCCGGCGGGATCGTGTCGACGGTGTTCGCCGTGCAGATGAAGAGCGTCTTCGAGAGGTCGAACGGGAGGTCGAGGTAGTGGTCGCGGAAGGTGCAGTTCTGCGGCGCGGTCGAGCACCTCGAGCATCGCGCTCGCCGGGTCGCCGCGCACGTCGGAGCCCAGCTTGTCGATCTCATCGATCAGGAGCACCGGGTTGATGGACTCGGCGTCGCGCAGCGCTCGGATGATCGAGCCCGGCATCGCGCCGATGTACGTGCGGCGATGGCCGCGGATCTCCGCCTCGTCGCGGACGCCGCCGACCGAGAGGCGCGCGAACTTGCGGCCGAGCGTGCGGGCGATCGACTGGCCGAGCGAGGTCTTGCCGACGCCGGGCGGCCCGACGAAGCAGAGGATCTGGCCGGCGGGATCCTGCTTGAGCTTCGAGACGGCGAGATGCTCGACGATCCGCTCCTTCACCTTGTCGAGGTCGTAGTGGTCCTCGTCGAGGATCTGGCGCGCGCGGTCGAGGTCGAGATCGTCGTCCGTGGTCACGCCCCACGGCAGCGTCGCCAGCCAGTCGAGGTAGGAGCGGATCACGCCGTACTCCGCTGCAGCCGCGGGCAGCCGCTCGAGCCGTGCGAGCTCGCGGTCGGCGGCCTTGCGCACGTCCTCGGGCAGCTCGAGCGAGTCGAGTCGCTCGCGCAGCTCGTTCACGTCCGCCTGCTCCGGGTCGGCCTCGCCGAGCTCCTCCTGGATCGCCTTCAGCTGCTGGCGGAGGAAGAACTCGCGCTGGCCCTCCTCGAGCTGCGACTGCACCTGCGACTGGATCTTGGTGCCGAGCTCGAAGACCTGGAGCTCGCGGTTGAGGATCTTCGAGACCTCACGCAGCCGCTCCTCGGTGTCGGCAAGCTCGAGGATCAGCTGCTTCTCCTCGGTCTTGAGGCGGAGGGTGGACGCGACGAGGTTGCAGAGGCTGCTCGCGTCGTCGACGTTCGCAGCCGCGATCGAGAGCTCCTCGGGCAGGTACGGCGCGAGGCCGATGATCCGCCCGAAGAGGCCCTGGGCGTTCGCGCAGCAGCGCCTCGAGCTCGCGGGTCTCCTCGGCCTCGTCGGGCACCGGTCGAGAAGCGCGCGACGAGATACGGGTCGCCTGCCACCGGCTCCTCGAGCCGGATCCGGCGCAGGCCCTGGACGAGGATCCGCAGCGTCCCGTCGGGGACGCGGATCATCTTGTGCACGACGGCCGCCGTCCCGATCTCGTAGAGGTGGCGCCAGTCGGGAACCTCCACCTCCGAGTCGCGCACCGTGACGAGCGCGAGCAGGCGGTCGCCGCCACGACATCGTCCACGAGCCGGATCGAGCGTTCCTGGCCGATGGCGAGCGGAGACATCGAGTCGGGGAAGACGACCGTCTCCTTCAGCGGCAGGACGGGCAGCTCGGCCGGGATCTCGTCGACCTGCGTCGGTTGCGTCTCGGCGAACTCGATCTCGTTCATCGCAGCGGCACCTCCAGCTGCAGCATCCCGGCTGCGTAGGTCGACCGCGACCGCGTCGACGTCGACCTTCGCCGCGAGCTCGATGCTGCGCTCGAACGGCCCGTACTCGATCTCGAATTGGTGGTAGCGCGCGCCGGCGGGGTGCGGCCGCTCGCGCACGCCGAAGACGACGAGGGCGGTGCCCGCGGCGACGATCTGCACCTCGGCCGGGTCGATGCCCGGCAGCTCGAGCAACAGATGCACCGCCGGCGGATCGTCGGTCCGGTAGCAGTCGCACTGCGGCTGGAACCCGTGCCGCGGGGCGGCAAAGCGCGCGACGTCCCAGGGCTCTCTATCCCGGTCATGAGCCGGAAGTACCCTCTGCGGCGAGGTGGCAAGCATCCGCAGGATCCTCGGCTTCGTCGCGGCTCGCGGTCGGCGCGCTGCTTCACGTCTGGTACCGCGGAGTGCTGGCCGCGCCCGAGGTGAAGCGGCGGAAGGCCGCTAGGAGAGCAGCTCGGCGCGCCTGAGGAGCGATTCTGCGAGCCGTCGTGAGGCTTCGTCGACGAGCTCGCCCTCGAAGCGAGCCGCTCCGGGCGCTGCTGCGAGGATCCGCTCCGCGCGTTCCAGGTCGGCCGGCGACGGCGTGAAGATGCGGTTGACCGGCTCGATCTGGCTCGGGTGGATCACCCACTTGCCGTCGTAGCCGTGCTCGAGCGCGCGTCGCGCCGAGAGGACGAGACCGAGGTCGTCGCCGAGACGCCCGTGCGGGCCGTCGACCGCCTGGAGCCCGAACGCGCGCGCGGCCGCGACGACGCGTCTGAGCGGCGTAGTCCGAGCTGCCGGCTCCGATCGTCAGGACGGGAAGACCGAGCGAGGCGGCCATGTCGGCCGGGCCGAAGACGAGCGCCTCGAGCCCGTGCCCGGCGGCGGCGATCCGCTCGGCCTCCGCGAGCCCGCGCGCCGTCTCGATCTGAGCCTCGAGGCCGATCCCGTCGGGCAGCAGCTCGGCCGCAGCGGACACGTCCTCCGGGGACTCGACCTTGGGGAGTACGACCACGTCGGGGCGCGCCTCCGCGGCCGCGCGCAGATCGTCCTCCCACCACGGCGTCGAGCGCGCGTTGACGCGAAGCGCGGTCGTCCGGCCGAGCGGGCCGCGCTTCAGCGCGGCGACGGCGAGCCCACGCGCCTGCTCCTTGTCCTCGGCCGCGACCGCGTCCTCGAGGTCGACGACGATCTCGTCGGCGGCGAGTGAAGGCGCCTTCGCGAGCATCCGCTCGCTCGAGGCGGGAACGGTGAGACAGGAGCGGCGGGCGCGGGCGGGCACGCGCGAACGCTAACGCTGCCGCACGAAGAACGCGTACCGGCGGCCTTCGAACGTGGTCTCGCCGTTGGGGACGAACTCGAGCTTCTCGAGGACGTGCAACGCCGCCGCGTTGTCGGGGCCGGTCATCGCCGTGAGACGCTCGAAGCCGGCCGCGAATGCGGCGTTCACGACGGCGTCAGACGCCTCCGTCGCGTAGCCGCGACGCTGCGCATGGGTCGCGACGACGCAGCCGAGATCGAGCTCGCGGCGACCGTCGATCTGCTCCCACTGCAGGCCGGCGAGTGCGACTGCGCATCCGCTGTCGCGGTCGACCGCAGCCCAGAGGCTCATCCCTCCGTCGCGCTCGAAGCGGTCGATCTTCTCCCGAATCCACTTCGCCGACTCGCCGAGGTCCTCGGCGTCGTCGAGCTCGAGCGGCCGGATGACGAGCCGCTCGGTTTCGAGCGGGAGCTCGATCCTCAGCTCTTCTCCCATACGGAGACG
This sequence comes from uncultured Actinomycetes bacterium, assembly GCA_963794255.1. GTDB lineage: Bacteria > Actinomycetota > Thermoleophilia > Gaiellales > Gaiellaceae > Palsa-739. The sequence goes on from CAWCDC010000002.1 coordinate 401,323, forward strand.
TGCTTCGTGCTCTCGGCGGTGAACGGCGAGCGGTCCCAGTCCGCCCAGCGCTCGCGCAGCGTCATCCCCGCGAGCCGCGCCATGAGGTCGAGCTCCGCCGGCGAGACCGAGCGGAACGGCACCGAGGCTCGCTTCCATTCACCGTCGACGAGCGAGAAGTGGTGCGAGACGAGCCGCTGCGTGTCGAAGTCGAGCTCGTCGACGCCGACGTGGGTGTCGCTCAGGTCGAACACCTCGAGCCGCTGCCTGTTGTGTACGCCGACCTCCACGACGAAGCAGCCTCCGGGCGCGAGGTGCGCTCGCCGCGTTCGCGAACACCGCGACCTGTCCGTCCTGCGTCGTCACGTTGTTGATCGAGTTGAAGACGACGTAGGCGAGCGAGAACGTCCCCTCGACTCGCGTGGTCGCCATGTCGCCGATCTCGACCGGGATCTCGTCCGTCTTCGCTCGCAGCTGCGCGACCATGTCCGGCGAGAGGTCGATGCCCGCCACCCGCACGCCTCGAGCGGCGAGCGGCACCGCGATCCTGCCGGTGCCGATCGCGAGCTCGAGGGCGCCGCCGCCCGCCAGCGGCTCCAGGAAGTCGACGACCGGCTCGACCGGCATGCCGGCCGTCGACGAGTCGTAGCGCTCCGCGACCTTGCCTGCGAACCAGTCCGTCGTCATCCTGCCCGCTTCAGCTTTCCGTGCCGCTTCGCGTGCCGCTCGCCGACGCGGAAGACCGCGAGGCCGATCGGCGTCGCGAGGACGGCGATGATCAGCAGCGGCCAGACGTCGGCCCACGCCATGCCGGCTCCGTCGATGATCGAGGCGCGGCAGCCGCGCAGCGCGTACGTCGCCGGCGAGATCTTCGAGATCCACTGCATCCACTCCGGCATGACGCTCACCGGGTAGTAGACGCCCGAGACCACGAGCATGATGCCCTGGCAGACGAAGCCGAGCTGCGCGCCCTTCTCCGGCGAGATGAGCGGCAGGACCGAGGTCATGATCCCGACGCCGATGAACGAGAGCGACGCGAGCGCGAGCAGCCCGAGCGCCGCCGCGTAGTTCGCCTGCGGTGCGTGGATGCCGATGAACGCGGCGACCACGAAGAAGAGGATCGTCGCGCGGATCAGCCCGTACAGCACCGCGTACGCGCCCTGACCGAACAGGTGCACGAGACGCGACAGCGGCGCCATGAACGTGTACTCGATCGTCCCCTCCCAGCGCTCCCACGCGACCGTCTCCGTCATGAACTCGAAGATGATCCCGAGGAAGGCCCAGATCGTCGCGCCGACGAGCAGCGCCGTCGCCGCGGTGTTCTCCTCCGCGGCCGAGATGCCGGGGATCGCGCGTGCGATGAAGACGATCGTGAGCGTGTTCGCGATCGTCCAGACCATGAACGCGAGGTCCCAGAGGAAGTACCGCTTGGTGAGATAGACGTTCCGCTCGACGATCCCGAACAGGCCGACGAGCTGGTTCCTGGTTTCCAGAGCGAACTCGCTCATCCGAACACCTCCCGGTACTCGTCGTCGTCCGAGGCGTCGCCCTCCTCGGCCACGAACTCGCGTCCGGTGGCGGCGAAGAACGCCTCCTCGAGCGTCTCGACGCCGAAGCGCCGCTTCACGTCGGCGACCGGCTCGAGGAAGAGCAGCCGGCCGCGGTCGAGCAGCCCGATCCGGTCGGCGAGCGCCTCGGCCTCGGCCATGTCGTGGGTGCAGAGCAGGATCGTCGCGTCGTGCTCGGCCCGCACCTGCCGGATGAACTCCTGCACCTCGAGCTTCGAGCGCGGGTCGAGCCCCGTGGTCGGCTCGTCGAGCAGCAGCAGGACGGGCGAGGTCAGGAGCGCCCGCGCGAGGGCGACCTTCTGCTGCATGCCGCGCGACAGGTTCTCCATCGCCTCGCCGCTCCGATCGGGCGGGAAGCCGACCCGGCCGAGGATCTCGGGGATGGCCTTGCGCGTCTGGCTCGGCGTCATGCCGTAGAAGCGCGCCGCGTACGAGAGGTTCTCGAACGCGGACATCTTCTTGAAGAAGCTCGCCTCGACCGAGACGCGGTTGACGAGCCGGCGGATCGCGGACGCGTCCTTGACGATGTCGTGGCCGAAGACCCGCGCCTCGCCGCCGTCGTCGATCAGGAGCGTCGAGAGCAGACGGACGAGCGTCGACTTCCCCGAGCCGTTCTGGCCGAGGATGGCGACGCACTCGCCACGAGCGATCGTGAAGGTGACGTCGGCGAGCGCCGGCCACGGACGCTTGCGCGCGAAGCGGCCGGCTTTGCGGTCACGGCGCCGGAACGTCTTCCTCAGGTCGCGCACCTCGACGGCGGGGACCTGGCGGTCTAGACGTGAAGCGAGATCTGATGTGGATGGTGCGAAACGTGGACATGCTGCTCCTTCGGAAACGAAGTACGAAACGGAGGACGGAAAGCCGCCGGTCAGGCGGCGCGCGGACCTAAAGGGCGCCGCGCGTCCGGGCGGGGCAAGGGCTGCAGCCCCCCGGAATCCGGTCCATCACGTTCGTCAGCAACATGGCTCGCTCAGGCTAGGCGTTCGTCCCGCGTACGTCAAATCTCGCCTCTGAGCACGGGGTTTCCGCGGTGTAGCGTGCGCGTGTGCCTTCGTCGTCGGCGTACGCCGTCTTCCTGGCCACGGCCATCGTGCTGCTGCTCATCCCCGGGCCTGCCGTCCTCTACATCGTGACGCGCAGCATCGAGATGGGACGCTCGGGCGGCCTCGCCTCGGTCGCCGGCATCACGACCGGAACCGTCGCGTACGTCCTGCTCGCCACCGCGGGGCTCTCGTCGCTCGTCCTCGCGTCGACCGCCGCATTCGACGTCGTCAAGTACGTCGGCGCTGCCTATCTCTTCGTGCTCGGCGTGCGGCGGTTGCTCGGCCGCGGCCTCCAGGAGCCGGACGAGGAAGCCGTGCCACGAACTCGCCGGCGCGCCTACGCGCAGGGCATCGTCGTCAACCTCACGAATCCGAAGACGATCGTCTTCGTCTTCGCCTTCCTGCCGCAGTTCGTCGATCCGCAGGCGCCTCACGCGTCGCTGCAGATCCTCGTGCTGGGGCTCAGCTTCGCGTGCCTCGGCTTTCTCAGCGACAGCGTCTGGGCGCTCGCGGCCGGGACCGTCGCCGATCGCCTGCGCGGCTCGACTGCGATCGCGAGAGTGCAGCGCTGGGTGGGAGGGGGAGTGCTCGTCGGCCTCGGGATCCTCGCGGCGGTGTGGACGCCGAGCCAGCGCGAGGTGATCCTCCGCGATCTGCGCCCGGAGGACTGGCCGGCCGTGCGCGCGATCTACGAGGACGGCATTCGCGGCGGGAACGCGACCTTCGAGACCGAGCCGCCGTCGTGGGAGCGCTGGGACGCCGCGCATCCAGAGCTGCGAATCGTCGCCGAGCGGGACGCCATGGTCGTGGGCTGGGCGGCGGTCTCACCCGTCTCGGATCGCTGCTGCTACGAAGGCGTCGGCGAGGTGAGCGTCTACGTGGCCGAGGCGGCGCGCGGCTCGCGCATCGGGCGCGCGCTGCTCGAAGAGCTCGTCAGGCTCTCGGAGCAAGCCGGCTACTGGACGCTGAACGCCGGCGTCTTCCCCGAGAACGAGGCGTCGATCCGGCTCCACAAGGCGTGCGGCTTCCGCGAGGTCGGGGTTCGCGAGCGGCTCGGACACCTGCACGGCGTCTGGCGTGACGTCGTCCTGCTGGAGCGCCGCTCGACGCTCGTCGGCCTCTAGCTCCCGCTGGTGTAGCCGAGCTTCGTCAGCTTCTGCACCGCCGCGTCCTGCTCGGTCCCGCCCTTGGTGTGGGGGATGCTCTGCAGGAAGGCGAACGCTTCCGTCGCGCTCTTCAACTTGGCCAGCTTCGGGACGAGAGCCTTGATCTCGGCCGAGTCGTCGTGCCAGCCGCGGGCGAGTAGTGCATTCGCCGCCACGGCGTTCGCCGGCGGCTGCAGCTTCGAGACCTCGTCGCCGAGCCGCTGCTCGGCTGCCGCGTACCGATTCAGGACGGATTGCACGTCGGCAACCGTCACGGCCTGCTTTGCTCCGCGAGACAGGTCGCCATGCGCCGAGTCGGCCTGCTTCGAGATGTCGGCGAGCTTGCTCTTGTACTGGGCCTTCGTGAGCTGGTCGCTGCTGCCGCCGCCACCGCAACCGGCAACGGCGAAAGCCAGGACGCAAAGCGCCAGCAGCAGACCGGTCGAAAGTCTTCTCATAGCTCGCGGCAAGGTAGAGGAAGGGGTTCGAGACGTCAACGCCCCACCTGGGTCAACATACGGAGATGGCCCAGAACGTCCAGTTCGTGGACTGCAGGTGGGAGCTCGGGAACCCGGCGCGCGGGCGCGAGCTCTATCTCGCCGGGCACATCCCCGGCGCCTCGTTCCTCGACGTGGACGAAGACCTCTCGGATCTCTCGCTCGAGAACGCAGGACGTCACCCGCTGCCGTCTGCCGAGCGGTTCGCGGTCGGCGGCCGGCCGTGCGGGGATCGGGCCGGGCGTGTTCGTCGTCGCCTACGGAAACGGCGGCGGGCCGGAGCGGCTGTGGTGGCTGCTCCGCCACTTCGGCCACGACGACTGCGCCGTCCTGCTGGGCGGAATCGACGTGTGGGGAGGCGAGCTGCGCGCCAGGAGAGGAGGCGATCGAGCCGGCCGAGTTCGTCCCGCGCGAGCGAAGCGGCGACACGATCGACGCCGCCGAGATCGCCCGCCGCCTGGCCGATCCTTCGCTGGCCCTGGTGGACGCGCGAACCGCGAACCGCTGGCGCGGCGAGCCGAACGAGATCGACGATCCGCCCGGCCGGATCCCGGGTGCTGCGAACGCGCCGTGGAACGAGCCGCTGCCTGGGCTCCCCGACGGAGAGCTGGTCGCCTACTGCGGTTCGGGTGTCACGGCCTGCGTCACGCTCCATCGCGCCTGGCTCGGCGGCCGCGAGGGGCGGCTCTATCCGGGCTCGTGGAGCGAGTGGTCGAAGCGCGGGCTGCCGCTCGAGCGCGGCTAGCTAGCGCCGCGAGACGGCCGCGCCCGCGGCCGAGAACGCGAGCTTCGTCAGCGACTTCGGCATCCGCTGCGCGTCCTTGATCGTCGCGCGCAGCGCGCCGGCGAACTCCTCGACGTCGCCGTCCGTCAGGACGAGCGGCGGCAGGATGCGGATCACGGCCATGTCGTGGCCGGCCACCTGGCGTGAGGATGCGGTGCTTCGTGAACAGCGGCACGACGACGAGCTGGGCGAACAGCCCGGGCTGCGCCCGCTCGATCAGCCGGTAGCGTCATGCGACCGCCTTCCGGCTCGGCGAACTCGATCGCCCACGCGAGCCCGAGCCCGCGGACGTCGCGCACGACCTCGAACTCGTCCACCAGCGGCCGGGTCAGCTCGAGCAGCCGCTCGCCGAGCCGCGCGCTCTGCTCCACGAGCCGCTGCTCCCGCAGCTCGTGCAGCGTGGCGAGGCCGGCGGCCATCGCGAGCTCGTTCGGCGCGAACGTCGAGCCGTGCGACATCGCGTGCGGCATCGAGTCGAAGACCGCCTCGTGCACCGAGCGCGCCATGAGCAGGGCGCCGGAGGAGACGTAGCCGCCCGACAGCGTCTTCGCCACCGTGACGAGATCCGGCTCGAGCCCCCAGTGCTGGAACGCGAACATGCGGCCGGTCCGCCCGAAGCCGGTCATCACCTCGTCGACGCAGAAGAGCGTCCCGTAGCGGCGGCAGAGCTCCTGCGCGCCTTCGAGATAGCCGTCGGGCGGCAGGTTGATCCCCTTGCCCTGCAGCGGCTCGACGAGGAAGAGCGCGACGTCCTCGCGCCGCAGCTCTGCCTCGAGCGCGTCGAGATCGCCGAAGGGAACCTGCGCGAATCCGGGCAGGAGCGGCTGGAAGCGCGCGGTGAACTCGGCATTGCCGTTGGCCGAGAGGGAGCCGAGCGTCAGCCCGTGGAAGCCGTGGTCGGCGGAGAGGACGCGCGATCGTCCGGTCGCGGCGCGGCCGAGCTTGAGCGCAGCCTCGACCGATTCCGTGCCGGAGCTCGTGAACAGGCAGCGTTCGATCCGTCCGCCCGGCGAGCGCGATCAGCTCTTCTGCGAGCAGGCCGGGCAGGAGCGTCGTCCCCATGGCGAGCATCCCGGGCGTCTCGAGCTCGAGCGCCTCGACGAGGGCGGCGCGCACGCGCGGGTTGTTCCGGCCGACGCCGTACATCCCGAAGCCGCCGAGCAGGTCGAGATAGCGCGTCCCGTCCTTGTCGTAGAGGTACGCGCCCTCGGCTCTCGCCCACGTGCGGTCGAAGCCGATCGTGCGCAAGCACGCGGACGAACTGCGGGTTGATGGTGCGCGCCCAGAGGTCGAGATCCTCCCCGCGGCGCGACTCGAGCAGCGCCTCGAGGCTGAAGTCGCTCATCGAGCCGGACTCTAGTTTTCCTTTGCCGCCTCGGGGTAGCGAGGAGAGACGATGGGACTTGGCAAGCTGATGCTGCGCGCGACGCTCGGCGGCTACTTCGTCGGCCACGGGATGCAGAAGCTCGCCGGCTGGTTCGGCGGGGCAGGCCCGGACGGAACCGGACAGCATTTCGAGCAGGTCGGGCTGCGGCCGGGCCGCGAGAACGCTCTGCTCGCGGGCGCGGCCGAAGCAGGCGGCGGTCGCTGCTCGCGCTCGGGCTGTTCACGCCGGCCGCGGTGAGCATGCTCACCGGGGTGATGACGAACGCGATCCGGCACGTGCACCGCAAGAACGGGCTCTGGGTGACGGAGGGCGGAGTCGAGTATCCGGTCGTCGTCCTCGCCGCGCTGGCCGCGCTCGCGGACGGCGGGCCCGGCCGCTTCTCCCTCGACGAGGTGCTCGGGATCAGGCTTCGCGGGCCGGTCGTGACGGCGATCGCGATGGGCGCCGGTGCCGCCGGCGCCGTCTACGTCGCCGAGCGCGGGCAGCAGCTCTTCGACTCGCTTGCCGCCGACGAGGCGCTGAGCCGCTCCGCCGAGACGGTCGGAGCCGAGAGCCTAGCCCGCGCCGAACTCGCCGAGCAGGCGCTCGGCGTACCAGTCCTCCCAGCGCTCCTCGCGCGGCTCGGCCGTGTAGTCGCGGTCGAGCTGGACGAGCGCGTGGACGAGATGGCTGCGCACGGGCGTCGCGCCGAGCAGCTGCGGCAGCTCGGAGAGCGTCGAGCAGCCAGTCGGCGTACCAGGACGCCCAGTCGGGATCGTCGCCGTCGACGATCCGATAGACGACGTGGTGCGTCTCGCCGGCCTCGTGCAGGAGATCGGCGACGGCTTTCGGGTCGGCCATGTCCGGCGATCCTCGCACACACACGGCGCTTGACAGCCCTGCCTCCGCCGGAGGAGTGTCCTCCCGTCAAACACATCAGGGAGGCGACATGGCGGACGCGATCATCTGGGAGTTCGACGGCATGAGCCGCGACGACTACGACGCGGTGAACGAGAAGCTGGGGATCGATCCGGACGGCGGCGGCTGGCCCGACGGCTTGATCTCCCACACGGGCGCCGCGAAGCCCGACGGCCTCGTCGTGTTCGAGGTCTGGGAGTCGAGGGATGCGCAGGACCGGTTCCTGAACGATCGGCTCCGGCCGGCGCTCGAAGCGGCAGGCGTCACGACTCCGCCGACGCGAATGGAGTGGCTCGACGTCGCGACGCACGCAAGCCCCGGCGCCTAGCCCGTCGAGCAAGCCGGGCACAATGTCCGGCGGCCCCCGTAGCTCAGTGGATAGAGCAGCGGTGCTCGATTCTTCCCAGTCCGCGGCGCTCCAATGTCCGGTCCTTGCGGCGATGGTGTCGTGCATCTCTGCCTCCTACGACGGGTTGAACCCCACGTCTCGAGGCTGTCTTCGGCTACTGCGCCGGCCAATCCGGGAAGCTGGCGTCGCCGCCGGGTCTCAGCTGGATCTGGCGACTTCGAGGGCCAGGGCCCCCCAGTCGTCGGCCGTGCCGAGCGTGACGATGCCGCTGAGGGCGCTGGTGCCGAAGAAGCTGCCGTAGTTACAGCCCTTCTTGCCGGTCTTGCGTGCCCAGAAGAGGTTCGTGGACCAGCTGGTCGAGGTCATCGAGGTGGCCGTGGTCGCGGCCTGGCCGACGAGGACGAGTTCCTTGCTGCCGCTGGAGAGCGGGTTGGGCAGAGTGGCGGTTGCGGTCGTCGTGCACACCGTGGTGCACTTGTTCGTGTTGTTGCTCTGGGCGATCGGAGCCGCCGTGTTCTCGCCGGCGAGGACCACGATCTGGACGAGGGTGGCGAGGTTGTCGCTCTGGTTGAACGTCACCGTGACCGCTGGGCTCGTGGTCGTGCCGGTCCCGTCCGCCTGGTAGACCCAGAGGTTCGTGAAGGCTCCGGCATTCGTGGACAGGTTGTCGGTCTGCGAGGTGACCAACGTGGCATTGCCGATCGCGCTCCCGCTCATACTGGAGACCTCGTCGCCGCTCTGCGACCCGTCGCGGGCGATCAGGATCAGCACCGTCGAGCCCGACGGCGGCGTGTTGGTGCCCGAGAGCGAGGCGGTACTCGAGCTGGTTTTGGCCTTCGTGTCCGTGAACGCGGTCGTGCTCGTCAGGTTCGTCTCGCAAACCGTGGCGGCCGCACAACCCTTGGAGAGGGTGATGGCGCTCTCGACGTTCGCTCCGGGGGCATACGAGTAGCCGCTAAGACTCAGGCCGGAGATCGTCCACGTCTCGGTGAGCTGCGCGCTCGGGAAGGATCCGGCAGTAGGGGTGATGGTGCACTGGCCGGAGGCATTGGTCGTGCAGCCGCTGGGAGATGCGGCCGAGATCGGACTCCAGGCGCCCGTCACGGAGACGCCGCTCACGGCAGCACCCGAGGCGTCCTTGACGGTGACGGTGATCGAGCCGGTCCAGGTCGTGCTGCCGCTCGTCGTGCCTGTGACGAGCGAGCTGACGTGGAGCAGGCTGATGTTGGTCTCGCTGAAGTTGATGGACGGGTTCGAGCCGCCGGCGGCGGTGGCGCTGATGTTGTACGTACCGTGACTCGTGTTGGCCGTGAAGGCAGAGGATGTGGCGGCTCCGGAGGCGTTGGTGGTGGCCACGCATTGGTAGATCTGTGGGTTGCTCGTGCAGTTGCCGCCGGAGGCGAAGGTCGAACTCGCTCCGCTCGAGGGTGCGCTGAAGGTCACGGACGCGCCGGGCTTGAGATTTCCGTACGTGTCGGTCACCGTCGCGACCAGTGGGTTCGTGAATGCGCTACCGGCATTCGCGGACTGGCCACCGCCGCTGGTGGCCGTGACATTGGCGGCCGCCGACGCGCCCACCGTGACCGAGAGTGCGCCGATGTGCGTGCCGTCGCTGACCGTCACGCCCGCGGTCTCCGCCTTGTACAGCGTCATCACGCCGTTGCTCGAGCCGGACACGGCGGCGACTCCGTTCGTGAAGGTGATCGTCTCCGCGGTGCCGAAGGCGACCACGGTCCCCGTTTTGGAAGTGACGGTCGGATGGTTGGAGCCGATCGTGCTTGCGCCGCTGAAGGTGAGCGTCTGGTCGCCGGTGTAGGTCGTGACCGTATTGCCAGCGCTGTCCTTGGCCGTGATCGTGAGGTTGTCGCCCGCACCTGCAGTCGGTGTCGTGCTGGCGGCTGCGAGGGAGAAGTGATCCAGCGGGCCTGACGCGACGGTGGCGGCCGTCGAGCTGCTCGTTGCCGACCAGCTGCGCCAGACTGCGGTCACCGTGTAGTGGTAGGTCCCCGCCGAAAGTCCCGAGTCGGTACAGCTCGTCGCCGTCGAGGCCGCTGCCTGTGTCGGGCAGGTGCCGCCCGCATTGCCGCCGTCCCGCTGCACGTAGTAGGTGACCCCGCCGCTCCCGGCCGGCGGTGACACGCTCGACCAGCTCAGGCCAACCGTGCCCGCTCCGGCGGTCGCATCCGGCGCTGCCGGCGCCGTCAGCGTGCCGACAGTCGCCGGCCCGGTCCCCGAACCGCTTCCGGCGAAGAAGGCGGACGCCGTCGAGACGCCGAGAACGAGCGCGAGAGGAACGCTCGCGAGAATGAGGAAGAGCCTCTTCATGGAAGTCCGACCGGAAGCTCGGGTCTCCAGGCGCGGAGGCGCTACCCGTTCGGGCGCGCCTCCGCGCCTGTCGTCTCGCTGCCTACCGGGTGGCCAGCTGTAGGTAGAGGTTGGCGTTCTTGCAACTGTCCTGCGCGGAGGTGAGGTTGTTCATCTTCAGCGTGCCGGCGTTCGTGGCCGCCACGCCGGTCGTGTTGCCGGCGAGATCCTGGTTCTCGACCACGTCGGCCATGTAGAAGTTGCTCGCGTTGGCGTCGGCCGCGTTGCCGGGATCGACCGACTCGCAGCCGGTCGCCTCGGTGCCGCCGCTCGAGCAGCTGCTCGTCCCCGAGTTCCAGGTCGAGCCTGTGCCGACGCAAGCCTTAACACCGGCGAGGTAGATCGTCCCGAGCTGCTGATGACCGGCCGACGGATTGTCCACCGTGAAGGTGATCGGCACGGTCGTGCCGGGGTACAGGGTCCCGACCGTGGCTCCGTGGAGCGCGAGGTTGGTGCTCGTGCCGACGGTCGCCGTACCGCTACCGGTGCCGTTGGCCGTGAGGTACGCCCAGCCGCCGATCGCCGAGATCAGGGCGACGAGCAGCACGGCGAGAACTGTGATCTGTCTCTTGGGGAAGAACTTCATTCAAATGCCGCCTTCGGTTGAGTGAGCCCATCGGGCCGAGGGTCGTGGTGATCCCGCAGCGCGACCTTCGGCTTTCTTGTCGCTGGGAAACGTTCTGAGCTCAACTTCGTCGCGGCAGAGCACGCAGGCATGCCCCATTCGGGGATGGGTGGATCCCTCGGTTAGGGGAGATTCCGGTGTCGTGCGCCTACGGTCGTGTGGTGGTGCGGCCTTCGCTGACCCAGGAATCGGCACTACACCGGGCACGCTCCGTCCCCAAAACGAGTGTTTTTCATACCGAGCTCCAACCGCTTTCCTACCGAAGCAGTGCTCAGGTGCGGCACTTCGGGTCGCCGTACGCACCGCAATGCGGGTCGAAGCGGGTTGCTCGTCGGCGATTATGGGCGGTGGAGGAGGTTGCGCTGGCTGAGATTCTCGGACGACACCGCGGAGGCTCCGGACTGGACGAACGCCTACCTTCTCACTCGCGACCTCGGCTACGTCTTCACCACCGCCGAGCTCGCCCCGAACGTGTTCCTCGCCGCGCGATTGCGGCAATTCCCATCGCCGCAGCGATCGGCGTCACGGTCAGCATGGTCTCGCCTGCCACTCACGCGAATCTTCCCTCGGCCGCGAAGAACGCGAAGCACTGACTTCACCGGCTTAGAACAGGCGCTCGCTGAAAGTGATGAGTTCGCGATCAACTTGTTCTCGCGGTCATTCGAGCACGTCCGTAAGCGTGGAGGCCGGGTTGAGAGGGATCCGACGAGAGCGCGATACAATGCATAGATCAGCCGGCGGCAGAAACGGCTGGTTGAGCCAAAAGCCCCCGTAGCTCAGTGGATAGAGCGGCGGAACCTTGAACTCGGCTTCAATTCCCGCTTGCCCTCGGCATAGCAATGTGGGCTCCCGTGTCTTGCGAGGGTTGCGTTGGCTGCGAGCATCAAGCGACGACATGACGGTTTCGTGCACACCGTCGATACGGCGACGGCTCTGGTCGCCGCGGTCGGGCAGGACGGGCTTCCGCAGTTCCGGCTGAACCTCATTTACGAACTCGCGTTCCTGCGCTGTGTGCTGGCCTGGGAGGAGTTTCTGCTTGAAACGATGTGTGCGTACCTCACGGGTGCTGCGGGCCTTAGCGGCCGCCGCGCGAAACCGAGGGCCGCCGTCGCCACGCTCGGAACTGCCCAGGAGCTCCTGATTGGCAAAGGGCCGCCGTTCGTCTCGTGGACAGACAAGAAAAGGGTGCAAATGCGGGCGAAGCTCTGGTTCGATGGAGGCGAGCCTTACGGGGCGGCTCTTGTCGGCTTGGTGGCGTACGACGAGCTGCGAATTGTCCGGAACCGCATCGTTCACGACAACACCAGCTGGCAGAAGGCGTTCCGGACGTCATGGCCCAGAAGCACGCGGCGCAACAGGGTCTCGGCCCGGGTTCGTACCTCGCTAGGCAGGTAGGTGCGGGTCCGCGTCTCGATGATTATGTGGCCCAGCTGAAGGGAGCTGCACTTCACATCGCGACCAACTAGCGACACCGCCTGTCCGACTCTCGCGGCGAAGCTCATACGATGGGGCGCCGCCCCCGTAGCTCAGCGGATCAGAGCAGTGGTTTCCTAAACCACGTGCGCAGGTTCGACTCCTGCCGGGGGCATTAGCTAACCGTATGAAGGAAGGCGTTAGGGCAGCATGTCGGCCCTTGCCTTGAGCTGTTTCGCCCACTTTCGGAAGGCCGTCTCAATTGCGTTCACGTCATCCCGCGAGAGCGGCTGCATGTGCGCGATCAAGCGCCTTGGCACGTTGATGTCCCCGGAAACGAGTTCCTCGAACCAGGACGGCCTCGGGAAGATCTCCTCGAAGTCGCTCCAGCGCACCCGTACGATCTTGGCTAGGTCGGTCAAGAGCACGTAGTCGATGTCGCGGACTCCGCGCCGAGAACCGTGCCAGCCTCCTTCTCCTCGGCCTTGCGGACATCCTCCGCCTTCTCGCGCACGTTCTTCGGGACGGCCTGGCTCCACCAGTCCGGTCCCTAGGCGTTCTCCAGCACCCGGTGCGATCACGTCGCGCGCGCTGTTCTCGAACACGTAGAGGGCCGGGTACGCCTTCTCGGCCATTCGCTTCGCGTCGTCGGCGTGCGGGCCGGTCATGCCAGGGAGCCGCTCAACGTTCACCCCGCCGATCGAGATCAAGGTCTCCTTCTTCGTCGCCGCGATCGTCCGGCCGGTGTCGTTCGCCGCCCGCGTCCCGCCGCTCGCGGTCTTCAAGTCCCGGATCGTCTTCCGCACCTCGCCGGTCTGGCGTCGGTCAGATAACGCGATACATCGATTCCCGCCTCGTGCGCGAGTGTGTACGTCGCCAGTTCGCGCAGCGATGAGCGGCCGTGGGCGCTTGACGAATCGCCCGTCGAGGCGAGTTTGTGCCGGGCGGTTGAGAGCGGCGTTGTCTTCTTCGACACCGCGGATGTGTACAACGGCGGTGAGAGCGAGGTGGTCACCGGCCGCCTCTTGAGGCAGCTTTTCTCGACGCGCGAGGAGTACGTGATTGCGACGAAGGTGCATGGCCGAACGATGCCTGGGGTGAACGGTGCTGGTCTTTCGCGCAAGCACATCCTGGCCTCGATCGACGCCTCGCCGCAGCGCCTCGGCCTCGACTATGTCGACCTGTACCAGATCCATCGCCGGGATCCGCGCACGCCGATCGAGGCGACGATGGAGGCGCTGCACGACGTCATCCGCGCCGGCAAGGCGCGGTACATCGGCGCGAGCAGCATGTTCGCCTGGCAGTTCGCCAAGGCCCAGGCGGTCGCGCCCATACGCTTCGTGTCGATGCAGAACCACTACAACCTCGTCTACCGCGAGGAAGAGCGGGAGATGATCCCGCAGTGCATCGACCAGGGAGTTGCCGTGCTGCCCGGCCCACTCGCCCGCGGTCTGCTCGCCGGCAACCGCACCCGTGAGGGCGAGCGCCTGACGACGCGTGCCCGCACCGACGCCTTTGGAGACAGCCTCTACACGCCGGAGTTCGATCTTGCGGTCGTCGACCGCCTCGCCGAGGTCGCTACCGCTCGCAGCGTGCCGGCAGCGCAGGTCGCACTCGCCTGGCTCCTGCACAAGCCGGGCGTGACCGCGCCAATCTTCGGCGCCACCAAGCTCGAGCACCTGGGCGATGCCATCGCCGCCGAGCAGCTCGCGCTCGACGCCGACGAGATCGCGCAACTGGAGGCGCCGTACGTTCCACACGCGATCGCGGGGCACCCCTAAAGAGCATCCGCCCCGGTCAGGTGTGCGTCGACCGCGGCGGCGCAGCGGCGCCCCTCCTCGATCGCCCAGACGACGAGCGACTGCCCACGCCGTGCGTCGCCGGCCGCAAACACGTCAGGACGGGACGTCCGGTAGTCGGTCGCGGCGATGTTCGTGCGCGCGTCGCGCTCCAACCCGAGTGCAGCGGCGAGCTGCGGCTCCGGGCCAAGAAAACCCATCGCCAGCAGGACGAGATCGGCCGGATGCTCCTCTGCGCTGCCCTGGATCGCGTCGAACGGGGGCGTGCCCGAGTTCCGGATCCAATGGATGCGTTCGACCCGGTCGGCGCCGGACAGGCCGGTGGTGGAGAGCGCGAACCGCTGCTCGCCACCTTCCGCGATCGCGTACGAGCGGCGGTACTTCACCGGCCAGATCGGCCAGGGCGTCAGCTCGTCCGCTCGGCTCGCGGGGGGTTCGCCGAGCAGCTCGATCTGCGTCACGGACGCGGCGGCCTCGCGGTGCGCGTGCGCCACGCAGTCGGCGCCCGTGTCGCCGCCGCCCACCACCACGACGTGCTTGCCACGCGCCGTGATCTCTGGCTCGGCAGTTCCCGCGACGTCTCGGTTTCGTCCGTAGAGGTACTCCAGGGCGAAGTGGACGCCTGGAAGGTCGCGGCCGGGCACGGGTAGGTCGCGCGGGACCCGCGATCCGATTGCGAGCACTACCGCAGCGAAGCCGGCGAGCTGCTCCGCCGTCTCGATCTCGATCCCGCAGCGAAGCTCGACGCCTTCGTCCTCGAGCTGGCCGAGCCGCCGGTCGATCACCTCCTTGGCGATCTTGAAGTCGGGGATGCCGAAGCGAAGCAGTCCCCCCGCCGCCTCGTCGCGCTCGAAGACCACGACGGCGTGGCCCGCGCGGGCGAGTTGCTGCGCGCAAGCGAGACCCGCCGGCCCGGAACCGACGACGGCCACGCTGCGGCCGCTGGGCTCCAGGGCCGGCTGCGACGCGACCCAACCCTCCTCCCAGGCACGCGTGATGATCGCGAGCTCGACCTGCTTGATCGAGACCGCGTTGCCCTCCTCGATCTCGAGCACGCAGGACGCCTCGCACGGCGCCGGGCAGAGCCGGCCCGTGAACTCGGGGAAGTTGTTCGTGCGGTGGAGCTCGACGATCGCCTCGTCGAAGCGATCGCGATACACGAGGTCGTTCCAGTCGGGGATCAGGTTGCCGAGCGGGCAGCCGTGGTGGCAGAACGGCACGCCGCACTCCATGCAGCGCGCGCCCTGCTCCCGCAATTGGACGAGCGGGAGAGGACGCATGAATTCGCGGTGGTCACCGACACGCTCGGCCGGCGGTCGTTCGCTCATCCCGACTCGGCCGATGCTCTTGAACGCGCCCAGCCTGCCCACTACGCGAGCGCCTCTTCCGACTCGGTCGTGTAGAACCCTTCGCCCCCGGTGGAGACGACGCCCAGCTCGAGCGCCCGCCGGTAGTCGTGTGGGATCACGAGTACGAAACGAGACGGGTCCCAATCCGCGAGCAGCCCGGCCGCGACTGCGGAGCCCGTCCGCGCCAGGTGCTCCGAGACGAGTGCGCGGAACTCCTCGTCGTCCTCGACGGGCTCGAGACCGACGAGCTCGCGGTTGCACCGGGCCTCGAAGTCGCCGCTTTCGTCGAGGACGTATGCGACACCGCCGGTCATGCCCGCCGCGAAGTTGCGACCGGTCGGGCCGAGGACGACCACGACGCCGCCCGTCATGTATTCACAACCGTGGTCGCCTACTCCCTCGACGACGGTCCGAGCGCCGGAGTTGCGAACCGCGAACCGCTCGCCCGCAAGCCCACGGAAAAAGGCGCGCCCGCGCGTCGCGCCGTACAGGACCGTATTGCCGACGATCGTGTTCTCCTCGGCAACGAAACCGGCGTCGTCGGGCGGGCGGACTGCCAGCACGCCGCCGGAAAGCCCTTTCCCGACGTAGTCGTTCGCCTCGCCGATGAGCGTCAGCTCGATCCCGGGTGCGAGCCAGGCGCCGAACGACTGCCCGGCCGCTCCGCGTAACGCCAGCCGGATCGTGCCCTCCGGCAGCCCGGCCGCACCGTGCGCGACCGTCACGGCGTTCGACAGCAGACCGCCGACCGTGCGGTCGGTGTTGGCGATCGCGGCCGTCTCCGTGACCGGCTCGCCGTGCTCGATCGCAGGCTGCGCCAGCTCGAGCAGGCGACGGCCCAGCGTGTCGTCGGGAGTCGTCGGCGGCGCCTCGACCCGCCGTCGCGGGCCGTCACCCTCGGGCTCGGCGAGGACTGCGGAGAGATCGATGCCTCGTTCCCGCCACTCGCCTACCGCGCCATCCGTAGCGAGCAGGTCGACTCGCCCGACGAGCTCGTCGAACCGAGCCACCCCGAGCTGCGCCATCAACCTGCGCGCCTCCTCGGCGACGAAGAAGAAGAAGCGGACGACGTGCTCGGGTTGTCCGGTGAAGCGTCGTCGCAGCTCCGGATCCTGCGTCGCGATCCCGACCGGACACGTGTTCAGGTGGCAGGCGCGCATCATCACGCAGCCCGCGGCGACGAGCGGCGCCGTGGCGAACCCCATCTCGTCGGCACCGAGCAGGGCCGCGACCACGACGTCGCGTCCGGTCTTGAGCTGCCCGTCCGTCTGCACCCAGATTCGTGAGCGAAGCGCGTTCCGGACGAGCGTCTGCTGCGTCTCGGCCAGGCCGATCTCCCACGGGATGCCCGCATGCAGGATTGAGGAGAGCGGCGCAGCCCCCGTCCCGCCCTCATGACCCGAGATCAGCACCTGGTCGGCGCCCGCCTTCGCAACGCCGGCCGCGACGGTACCGACCCCGACCTCGGCGACGAGCTTCACCGAGATTCGCGCCTGCGGGTTCGCGCAGCGGAGGTCGTAGATCAGCTGCTTGAGATCCTCGATCGAGTAGATGTCGTGGTGCGGAGGCGGCGAGATCAGCCCGACCCCGGGCGTCGTCAGCCGCACCGAGGCGATGTAGCCGTCGACCTTGTGGCCCGGCAGCTGACCGCCCTCGCCCGGCTTCGCACCCTGGGCCATCTTGATCTGGATCTCATCCGCGTTCGCCAGGTAGTGCGCGTTGACGCCGAAGCGCCCCGACGCGACCTGCTTGATGCGGGAGCGGCGCTCGTCTCCGAAGCGCTCCGGGTCCTCGCCGCCCTCGCCGGTGTTCGAGCGGCCGCCGAGCTGGTTCATGGCCCGGGCCAGCGTCTCGTGCGCCTCGCGCGAGATCGAGCCGAGCGACATCGCTCCGGTCGAGAAGCGCTTCACGATCTCCACTGCCGGCTCGACCTCGTCGAGAGAGATGCCACCACCGTCCGGGAAGCGGAAGCGCAGCAGTCCACGCAGGTTTCCGTGGCGGGCTGCGTCTTCGTTCGCGGCGGCCGCGTAGCGCTCATAGGCCTCCGCCGAGTCGGAGCGCACAGAGTGCTGGAGGGTCGAGATCGTCTCCGGGTTCCACATGTGCGCCTCGCCGTCGCGCCGCCAGGCATAGAGACCCAGGACCGGGAGCAGCTCCCGACCCGTGCCCGGAAACGCACGCGCGTGCCGCTGCACTGCGCCTTCGCCGACGTCACGCAGGCCGATGCCGCCGATGCGCGAGGCGGTGCCGGTGAAGCAGCGCTCGACAAGCTCGGGTGCGAGCCCGACCGCCTCGAAGGCTTGCGCTCCACAGTACGACGCGATCGTCGAGATGCCCAGCTTCGACATCGTCTTGAGCAGACCCTTGGCGATCCCCTTCACGGCCCTGGCCTGCGCCTGCTCGGCGTCGATGTCGCCGCCGAGCCGCCCGGACTCCGCGAGGTCGGCGATCGTCTCGAGCATCAGGTACGGATTCACCGCGGCGGCGCCGTAGCCGATCAGCACGGCGATCGAGTGCACGGACCGCGGCTCGCCGGACTCGACCACGATTCCTGCCTGCAGGCGCGTGCCCTCGCGCACGAGGTGGTTGTGTACGGCTCCGGTCGCGAGCAGCGACGGCAGCGGCACGCGATTCAGCCCGGCCCGACGGTCGGAGAGGATCAGGATGTTCGCCCCGGCGGCCAGAGCGAGGTCGGCCTCGGCACAGATGCGATCGAGCGTGGTCTCGATCCCTGCCGCGCCGTCCGCAACCGGCCACGTCGTGTCGATCGTCCACGACTTGAAGACGTCGGACTCGACCTGGCGCAGCTGCTCGAGCTCTGCGTCCCGCAGGATCGGATTGTCGATCAGAAGCTGCCGCGCGTGCTCAGGACTCTCGGCGAGGAGGTTGCGCTCCGAGCCGACGCTCGCCCCGACGCTCATCACGATCGCTTCGCGAATCGGGTCGATCGGCGGGTTCGTCACCTGCGCGAACAGCTGCTTGAAATACGAGTAGAGGAGTCGGGTCGCGCCTGAAAGTGCGGCGAGCGGCGTGTCGTTGCCCATCGAACCGATCGGCTCCTCGGCGTTCGTGGCGAGCGGTGCGAGGATGACCCTCATGTCCTCCTGCGCGTAGCCGAACAGCAGCTGCCGCGTGCGCAGGGGCGATTCCGGCTCGCCGGCCGGCTCGGCGTCGGGAAGATCCGAGAGGCGAACGGACTCGGCCTCGAACCACTCCCCGTACGGACGCCTGGTCGCCACCTGCAGCTTGAGCTCTGCGTCGGAGACGATTCGCTGCTGCTCGAGGTCGACCACGAAGAGCTTGCCCGGCTCCAGTCGACCTTTGCGGATTACGTTCACCGGCGGCTCCGGCAGCACGCCGGCCTCGGAGGCGAGCACGATCCAGCCGTCTGCGGTTTCGTACCAGCGGCCCGGACGCAGGCCGTTGCGGTCGAGCGTGGCGCCGACCATCCGCCCGTCGGAGAAAGCGATCGCAGCCGGCCCGTCCCAGGGCTCCAGCAGGCAGCGGTGGAAGTCGTAGAAGCCGCGCAGTTCTTCGGGCAGGTCGTCGCGGCTCTCGTAGGCCTCCGGCACCATCATCATGAGTGCGTGCGGCAGGGAGCGGCCGGCGAGGGTGAGCAGCTCGAGCACGTTGTCGAAGGCCGCCGTGTCGGAGCCGCCTTCGCCGATCACCGGCAGCACCTTCTGCAGGTCGTCGCCGAAGAGCTCTGAGCAGAGCTGCGACTCGCGCGCACGCATCCAGTTCGCGTTGCCGCGCAGCGTGTTGATCTCGCCGTTATGGGCGATCAAACGGTAGGGGTGGGCCAGCTCCCAGCTCGGAAAGGTGTTGGTCGAGTAACGCGAATGGACGATGGCGAACGCGCTTTCCAGGCGCTCGTCGGCGAGGTCGAGGTAGAAGCGGCCGAGCTGCGGCGCCGTCAGCATCCCCTTGTAGACGAGCGTCCGCGTGGAGAGGCTCGGGACCACGAGCCCCGGCGCCTCCTTCTCGGCCAGCCGGCGGATGACGTAGAGCTTCCGCTCGAACGCGTCGCGCTCGAGCCCGGGGGCGGCCGCGATGACCGCCTGGCGGATCCGAGGCATCGTCCGTGCGGCCGTCGCGCCCGGCACCGACGCATCCACAGGCACGTCACGCCAGGCGATGACTCGCTGCCCCTCCGCCGTCGCCATCCGCTCGACCAGCCCTTCGAGCTCCTCTCCCGGAGGCAGGAAGAACATGCCCACGCCGTAGCTGCCCTGCGGCGGCAGGCCGCCGACTTCTGCGCGGAACAGCCGGTCGGGAATCTGCACCATGATTCCGGCTCCGTCACCCGAGTCGGCGTCCGCCCCGGACGCACCCCTGTGCGCGAGGTTCCCGAGTGCGGCGAGGGCGCGCCGCACAACCTCGTTGCCGGGTGGCCCGCCGAGCCGTGCGACGAAGGCGATTCCGCACGCGTCGTGCTCGTACCTCGGGTCGTAGAGGCCGGTCGCCTGGGCTCGGTTGTCGGTACTGCTCAACGGTGATGCCTCCCTGGACGGGGACTGGTGAGCTCTCCGCCTCTCTGTCTGCTAGTCGGTGTGGCGGAGAGGAAGGCCGACTAGCGCGGGTCGATGCGCACGACGAACGAAAGGAAAAGCTTCGAGGCGTTCGTCGCGGCGGGCATCGGATTGCCGAGTCTGATGGGTGGCGGCGGATCCGTCAAGGCCGTTCTCCGTTCGCGGTGGCTCCGTCGAGTGACTGCGGCAGATCGTCACCGTCTGGCCGCCCATGAAGCCGCGCTCGAGGCGCCGGACGCAGCCGGTCGGGGGCTTCGCGTCGCGGCGGGCCAGGACGAGAGCCGTCGGGATGCCCAGGAGGACGACTGCCGCGACGATCGCGAGGAAGCGGCGATCCCGCCGTTGCGGCGACCGTCGCAGTCGTGCGTTCTCGGCGGGCACTACGCGGCGCCTGCTCCAAAGAGCACCGGGACGCCGCGCGGCAGTACGAGCACCGGGCAGCCGGCGAGCTCGATCAGATACTCGGCCGCGGCGCTGATTCGGATGCGGCCCGTGACGGTGCCGGGCTTCGAGCCGACGACGAGCAATCCAGCATCGCGGCTGGCGCGCTCCTCCACTATCGACCCCAGACGGCCGGCGAGCGACTCGGCCGTCTCCCGTGCGCACGGGTCGCCGTCCTCGGTCAGTGCCGCGATCGCTCCAATCGGCTCGCTGTCCCGCTGGGCGAACCCGGCGGGCGCGAGAGCGAGCGCGACCGGGCCACCGTCGAGCAGCCGCCGCGCCGTCGGCTGCGGGTCGAGGTGCCCCTTCGCCGTCCGGTACTCCGAGCCGAAAACGACCGCGACTGCGCCGCGCTCTGCGGCGAGGCCGCGGAGACCCTCGGCGGTCGAGCCGCTGAGGATGACGTGCTGCGGCGCGTCAGGTAGACCGATTGAGGCGGCACCTTCGCGTAGCAGCACCTCGGCGTCGTCTTGCGCGAGCCGCTCGAGGCCACTCTCCGCCTCGTGTGCGTGGCGGACGTAGGCGAGCTCGAGCGACGCACCCGCACCGGCCAGCAGCAGGCCGAGTGCGAGCGCGTCCTGGTCCGAGCTCGTTCCGTCGTAGGAGACGATGGTCGCCGTCATCGGGTCAGGTCGAAGGCGCCGGGTCGCTGCTCACCGCGGCGGCGGCACCGCCCGGTATCCCGTGCGGGAAGGCAAGCGACGGGATGTCGGACGGGTAGACCTCGTGTCCGTGGATGGCCAGGTCACCCGCCTCCATCTCGGCCTCGGTCATCCGGAGCGGGACGAAGAGGGCGACGAACTTGAGGATGACGAAGGTGCCGACACCGGAGAAGACGATCACCCAGACGGCCGTGAGTGCCTGCCATTTGAGGAGGTGCAGACCGCCGGTGACCGAGGCGCCGGGGACGATCTGCATCGCCGAATCGGCGAGCACGCCGGTGAGCAGGCCGCCGAAGAGTCCCGCGAAGCCGTGGGTGTAGACGACTCCGAGGGTGTCGTCGACCGAGCGGAACGGGCGCAGCAGAGCGAGGTAGTTGTATGCGGCATAAACCAGCAGGGCCGCGATGACGCCGATCGCCATCGCTCCCCAGCCGCTGACGAAGCCGGCGGCGGGCGTGATCGCGACGAGACCCACGATCATCCCGTTGACGCTGCCGAGCAGCGAGGGCTTGCGCTTCGTCGCATAGTCGCAGCCGAGCCAGGTGAGGAAGGCGACGGCGGTGGCGAGGTTGGTGTTGAGCACGGCGGAGGCCGCGTCGACGCCCGCGTTGTAGGGGTCTCCTCCGTTGAAGCCGTTCCAGCCCATCCACAGCAGTCCCGCGCCGACCGCGACCATGGCGAGGTTGTTCGGCGCGTCGATCTCGCGGTCGCGGGCGAGCCGCGGGCCGATCACGGCGGCGGCGACGAAGCCGGAGACACCTGCGGAGAGATGGATCACATAGCCGCCCGAGAAGTCCACGGCTCCTTTGTGGGCGAAGAAGCCGCCGCCCCAGATCAGGAACGCGTTGACCGTGTAGATGCAGCTTCCCCAGAGGAGCGTGAACGGGATCCAGGCCTTGAAGTTCACGCGGCCGAGCACCGAGCCGAGCATCAGGATCGGCGTGATCGCGGCGAACACGAACTGGAAGTAGAGGAGCGAGGACTGCGGGAAGTCGGTCTTGCCGACCAGCGGGATGTTCCCCTGGCCCTGCAGGTCCTTGGGGCTGAGCGAGCTGCCGGGCTGGCCGATGAAGTTGCCGAAGAAGCCCGAGTGCGAGAGCCCGTGCCATGGGTAGCCGAAGCCCATCTTGTAGCCGTAGAGCACCCACTCGACGAGGATGACCGCGAAGGAGACGAACGCGAGCATCATGCTGTTCACCGACCAGCGCTTCTGCATCACGCCGCCGTAGAGGACGACGAGGCCGGGGATGCTCATCAGGCCGACGAACGTCGCCGCGGTCAACTGCCAGGCGTTGTCGCCCGGGTTGAGATACGAGGGGTAGAGGGCTGCTCCTAGCACGGTCGCTCCTTCTGTTCGCCCAACAAAAAAAGCCCCAGGACTCCTATGAGTCCTGAGGCTCCACTGCCTCTGCGGACGGCGGCAGCGCCGTTCGCGTGAGCCGCACCTTAACGGGAGCGCCCGCCGAGATCAACCCCGAAGACGAGAGCGCTGTCGTGACGCATAATATGCGTGGATATGCTTATCATGCGTCCGTGCTTTCGGCAGTCATTCTCGGCGCTTCAGGTTATTCCGGGCAGGAAGTGCTCGACCGAGTGCTGCGGCACCCGAAGCTCGAGGTCGTGGCGCTGGGCTCCGACTCGCTTGCCGGCGAGGCGGCCTCGGCGCTCGACGTCCGGCTCAACGGCTCCTTGCCGAGGTTCCTCCCGAACGACGACGCGGCCGCTGTCGGTGCCGATGTCGTCTTCCTCTGTCTCGGTAACGAGCGGGCCGCGCTCGTCGAACCGTGCGAGGGCTCGGTCGTCGTCGACCTGTCCGGCGTCCACCGTCTCGCGGATCCCGAGGCTGCGTTGCGCCACTATCCGGCTGCGCCGGGGGCATGGAGCTACGGGCTGCCGGAGCTCTTTCCGCCGGAAGGCCCACTGATCGCAAACCCCGGTTGCTACGCGACGGCGGCTCTCCTCGCCCTGGCACCGCTCGCGGATGTACTCGATCCCGTTTCGGTGGTCGTCGACGGCAAGTCCGGCATCTCGGGTGCGGGGCGCGAGTTGAAGGCGGGCTCGCACGCGGGCTTCGTGCTCGAGAACCTCTCGCCCTATCGCGTCGGTACGCACCAGCACGCTCCCGAGATAGCCCAGATGCTCGGCTTTCCGGTCTGCTTCGTCCCGCACCTCTTGCCGGTGCGTCGCGGACTGCTCGCCACGTGTTACGCGAAGGTCGAGGGGGATGCGCGGGAGCTGCTCGAGGCCGCGTATGCAGGGAGCGACGTCGTACGCGTCCTGCCGGAGGGCGTCGCGCCGGAGCTCGCGCGCGTACAGCACACCGACGGTGCCGAGATCGGCATCTTCGCAGGACGCAGCGACGGACACCACAATCGTCGCCTGCGCGCTCGACAACCTCGGGAAGGGTGCGGCCGGGCAGGCGCTCCAGAACGCGAATATCGCCCTCGGCCTCGAGGAAACGGCCGGTCTGCGCCTGAGTGGGGTGCTCGTATGAGCGTCACCGCCCCGAGTGGTTTCGTCGCCGCCGGCGTTCACGCCGGCCTGCGCAAGAACGAGCGGCGTGACCTCGCGCTCGTCCGCTCGCTCGTCCCCGCCGTCGGTGCCGGGATGTTCACGACGAACCGGGTCCAGGCCGCTCCGGTGATCCTCTGCCGCGAGCATCTCGGACTCACGGACCCGCAGGCGGTGGTCGTCAACTCCGCAGTGGCGAATGCTGCGACCGGCGAGCAGGGCGTGATCGCGGCCCGCGCGACTGCGGCCGAGGTCGCCTGGCTGCTCGGTCTCCGGCCGGAGGAGGTGCTCGTCCTCTCGACCGGCGTGATCGGAAAGCCGCTGCCGGTCGACAAGGTGCTCGCCGGAGTTCGCTCGGCGGCTCTCCAGCTCTCGAGAACGGGGGGCGCGGCGGCGGCCGAGGCGATGATGACGACCGACACGCGGCCGAAGGAGTCGCTGGCGCGAGGGGAGGGATTTGCGGTCGGCGGGATGGCCAAAGGGTCCGGGATGATCCACCCCGACCTCGCGACGATGCTCGCCGTCGTCACGACCGACTATCCGCTCGACTCGGGCGAGCCGGCCGACTTCCTGCGACCGGCAGTGGACGCAAGCTTCAACGCGATCTCGGTCGACGGTGAGTGCTCGACGAACGACAGCGTGATCCTGCTCGCGAACGGCGCCAGCGGAATCGAGCGCACGCCCGCAAGCGACGAGCAGTTCGCGCTCTGCCTGCGCAGGGTGTGCGCCGAGCTCGCGCGCAAGATCGTCGCCGACGGCGAGGGTGCCACGGTGCTGGCGGAGATCGCCATCCGCGGTGCGGCGAGCGCGGGGGAGGCGCGCGCAATCGCCGAGCGGATCGCAACCTCCCCGCTCGTGAAGACCGCGTTGCACGGTCACGATGCGAACTGGGGTCGCATCGCAGCGGCCGCCGGTTCGGCTCGTTGGGACGGCGGCTACGCGCGTCTCGATCCCGACAGGCTCACGATCGTCATCGACGACGTGCCCGTGCTGCTTTCCGGCGTTCCGACGGGCGACGAACCGGCGCTGGCGAACGGCAACTGCGCGATCGAGCTCGACCTGGCGCTCGGCGCCGGAGTCGCGACCTACCTCACGACAGATCTGTCCTCCGACTACGTCCGCATCAACGCGGACTACCGGTCGTGAGCATCCTCGTCCTCAAGGTGGGCGGCGCATCGCTGGCGCGCATGCGGGTTTCGGACGGGCCGACGGTTGTCGTGCACGGAGCCGGTCCGCAGATCTCGGAGGAGATGGCGCGGCGCGGGCTGGAGCCTCGGTTCGTCGCGGGGAGGCGCGTCACGACTCCCGAGGTGCTCCAGATCGTGCGCGAGAGCTTCGCCGCCGTCAACGCAGAGCTGTGCGAGGCGATCGGACCCCGCGCGGTGCCACTCTTCGGTGACGAGATCGGCCTTGCCGCCCGGCGGGTTCCCGAGCTCGGCCTCGTCGGCGAGCCACTGCCGTGCGCGCCCTCGCCGATCGTCGCTGCGGTCGCGGCCGGCCTCGTCCCCGTCGTCGCTCCTCTGGCCGAAGGCCCGCTCAACGTGAACGCCGACGAGGCGGCAGCCGCGCTCGCCGTGGGTCTCGGCGCTGAGCGGCTGCTCTTCCTGACCGACGTTCCCGGGGTGTTCTACGACGGCGAGCTGCTGCAGAGGATCGACGCTGCACGGGCCGAGGCGCTCGTCGGCGCGGGTCGCTTCGACGGCGGGATCGTGCCGAAGCTGCTCGCCGCCGCGCGGGCGGCACGCGGCGGGCTCGTTACCGAGATCGGCTCCACGGCGGTCGTGGCGTGAGCGCCGTGCTCGAGAGCACGTTGCTGCCCGTCTACCCGCCGCCGCGCGTCACGTTCGTCGAAGGAGACGGCGTCTGGCTCGTGGACGATGCCGGCCGGCGCTATCTCGATTTCGCCGCCGGAATCGCCGTCGTCGGGCTCGGCCACAGGCACGCCGCTCCGCTCGCCGCCGCCCGTGCACAGCTCGACCGGCTCTGGCACGCCTCTAACCTCTTCGCCACGGAGCCCGCTGCCGAGCTCGCAGCCAAACTCTCGGCACGCTTCGAAGGCGGCCAGGCGTTCTTCTGCAACTCGGGCGCCGAAGCGAACGAAGGCGCGCTCAAGTACGCCCGCAAGGCAACCGGCAAGACCGGTGTGATCGCTCTCGAAGGCGGGTTTCACGGCCGAACGACGGGGGCGCTCGCCGTCACCGGTCAGCCGGCGAAACGAGCGGCGTACGAGCCTCTGCTCGACGGCATTCGGTTCGCCGTCCCGAATGACAACGCCTCGCTCGCGGCGGCGGCCGGCGCGGACGTGGGCTTGATCCTGCTCGAGCCCGTGCTCGGCGAAGGCGGCGTGATCCCGCTCACCGACGAGTTCGTCGCGTTCGCGGCCGCGGTCGCCGGCGATCTCGGTGCCCTCCTCTGCTTCGACGAGGTGCAGACCGGCGTAGGCCGTACGGGGACGTTCTTCACCTCGGAGCAGCTCGGCGTCCGGCCGCAGCTCGTCACGCTCGCCAAGGGCCTCGCGAACGGGCTCCCGATCGGCTGCCTGCTCGTGGCCGACGAAGCGACGGGTGCGTTCGGGCCCGGCGACCACGGCTCGACCTTCGGCGGCAACCCGGTCGTTTGCGCCGCTGCGTGCGCCGTGCTCGACACGATCGACGAGCGACTCCTCGAGTCGGTGCGCGAGAACGGCGCGCGCTTGCTCGCCGGCCTCGCGACGCTGCCCGGCGTGGTCGAGGCGCGCGGCGCCGGCCTCCTCGTCGGCGCCGAGCTCGAGAGTCCGGCGCAGCCGGTCGTGGACGCCGCGCTCGACGCCGGCCTCGTCTGCCTCACCTCGGGAGCGAATGTCCTGCGGCTCGCTCCTCCGCTCGTCATCACGGCAGAGCAGGTCGACGCGGCGCTTGCGACCCTGGCCGAGGTTCTCGCATGAACCGCTCCGAGCGGCACGCGGCGATCCAACGGCTCATCCGTGAGCATCCGATCGCCACCCAGAGCGGACTCGTGGAAGCTCTGCGCAGCGAAGGGCACGACGTCGTGCAGACGACGGTCTCCCGTGACGTCCACGAGCTCGGTCTCGTCAAGGTGCGTGACGCGAGCGGCCGGCTGGTCTACGCGTTTCCCGAGGACACGCCCGGTTTCGACGCCGACGTGACCGAAGCGCTTGCCCGCTGGGCGCTCACGGTCGAGGCGAGCGGGAATCTCGTCGTCGTCACGACGCCGTACGGCTACGCGCAGGCGCTCGCCCAGGCAATCGACGTCGCCCACCACCCGCACATTGCCGGCACCGTCGCCGGCGAGAACACGATCCTCCTCGTGTCGCGGGAGCCGACGACCGGTGCGGAGCTCGCCGAGGAGATCCGGATGCGGAGGCAGGCGGCGTGAGTCTTCTCGAGACCCGGAGCGGCACGATTCTCGAGTCACTGCCGGTCGGCGAGCGGGTGGGGATCGCCTTCTCCGGCGGTCTCGACACGTGCTGCGCCCTGGCCTGGATGCGCGAGAACGGCGCGATCCCGAGCGCCCTCACCGCGGACCTCGGCCAGTACGACGAGCCGGACATCGCAGCGGTCCCTGCGCGCGCAATGCACTACGGCGCCGAGGAGGTCTGGCTCGTCGACTGCCGCGCGGCCCTGGCCGGAGAAGGTCTCGCGGCACTCCGCTGCGGCGCCTTCCACATCAGCACCGCAGGCCGAACGTACTTCAACACCACTCCGCTCGGGCGTGCGGTCACCGGGACGATGCTGGTCCGCGCCATGGTCGAGCACGGCATCGAGATCTGGGGCGACGGCTCGACGTACAAGGGCAACGACATCGAACGCTTCTACCGCTACGGCCTGCTCGCGAACGAGCGGCTGCGGATCTACAAGCCGTGGCTCGACGAAGCGTTCGTGGCCGAGCTCGGCGGGCGAACCGAGATGAGCGAGTGGCTCGCTGCGCGCGGCCTCGCGCACGGCGTCTCTGCCGAGCTTGCGTACTCGACCGATGCGAACCTGCTCGGCGCGACGCACGAGGCGAAGGACCTCGAGTTGCTGGAGACGAGCATGAAGATCGTCGAGCCGATCATGGGCTGCCGCTTCTGGGATCCGGCCGTCGAGATCGAGCCGGAGGTCGTCACGATCGGCTTCGAGGCGGGTACGCCGGTCGGCGACTCGGTGGACGTGATCCGCTGGGCAAACGAAATCGGCGGCCGGCACGGGCTCGGCATGTCCGACCAGATCGAGAACCGCGTCGTCGAGGCAAAGAGCCGCGGCATCTACGAGGCGCCCGGCATGGCGCTCCTCCACATCGCCTACGAACGGCTTCTCACCGCCCTCCACAACCAGGCGACGCTCGAGCGTTACGTCGAGGATGGACGGCGACTCGGGCGGCTGCTCTACGAGGGCCGTTGGTTCGATCCGCAGGCGCTGATGCTGCGCGAGTCGCTCGAGAGCTGGGTCGCCTCCGTCGTGACCGGCGAGGTGACGATCGAGCTACGCCGCGGCGACGACTACACGATTCTCGACACACAGGGCGAGCTCACGTACGACTCGGCGCGCCTGAGCATGGAGCGGAGCGAGACCGCCTTCACGCCGCGCGACCGCATCGGCCAGCTAGCCGTGCAGGTCAACGACCTTGCCGACACGAGGACGCTGCTCGAGCGCCTTGGGGTGCGGCCGCTGTGACGCTCTGGTCCGGACGGGTCGCCACGGAGCTTGCGCCGGAGGTGTGGGCTTTTTTGCGCGCCGACGATGCCGAGCTCCTGCCGTACGACGTGGCCGGGACGTTGCTCCACGCCGAGCGGCTGCACGCAGCCGGGATTCTCGACGACGCCGAGCTCGAGGAGGTGCGGGAGACGCTCGCCCACCTAGACGATGTCGATCCGACGGCAGAGGACGTCCACTCGTACCTCGAGGCGGAGCTCGGGACCGTCGGACGCAAGATCCACGCGGGCCGCTCTCGCAACGACCAGGTCGCGGCAGCGGTTCGGCTGTATGTCCAGGCTGCCTGTGTCGAGGCGGACGCGGCGCTGGCTGCCTTCGTAGCTCCGCTGCTCGACCATGCCGAGCGCGAGGCTGAGACCCCGATGCCGGGCTACACGCACCTGCAGCGCGCACAGCCGGTCACGCTCGGGCATCACCTGCTCGCCTGGGTCGAGATGCTGGAGCGCGACCGAGTGCGTTTTCGCTTCGCGGGCGAGCAGGCGGCTCCGTCGCCGCTCGGCGCGGGGGCTCTCGCCGGCTCCACGCTGCCGCTGCCGCCGCCGCCGAGCGCCGTCCGCAACTCCCTCGACGCGGTGGCAGACCGGGACTTCGCCCTCGACTACCTCTACGCCGCCGCGGTTCTCTTCACGCATCTCTCGCGGATCGGCGAGGAGCTCGTGCTCTGGACGTCGCGTGAGTTCGGCTTCGCGCGGCTGCCCGAAAGCGCGGCCACCGGCTCCTCGATGATGCCGCAGAAGCTCAACCCGGACGTCGCGGAGCTCGCGCGCGGCAAGGCCGGGACGTCGATCGGGCGTCTCGCCGGGCTGCTCGCAGTGGTCAAAGGGCTCCCGCTTGCGTACGACCGGGACCTGCAAGAGGACAAGGCGCCGCTCTATGCGACGCGCAAGGACGTGGCAGGTGCGCTCGGCGCGCTGACAGTGCTGGTAGCCGGGCTCGAGTTCGAGCGAGAGCGACTGGCAGAGGCGGCGTCCGACCCGCTCCTGCTCGCGACGGACGCGGCAGAAGCACTCGTCCTCGAAGGTGTGCCCTTCCGGGACGCCCACGAGCAGGTGGCGGGCTCCGTGCGTAACGGGACGTTCGAGCCGGCTCCACGAGCGCAGCGCCTCGGCGACGTCGCGGCCGCCGTCTCGGCGGCGAAGGAGCGCTGGGAATGCTGACCGTCTCGCTCGCGGGTCGTGACCTGCTGCGGATCTCCGATCTCGTCCCTGCCGAGGCCGAGGCGATCCTCGACCTCGCCGTCGACCTGCGCACGAACCCGAGGCAGCCGCTTCTTCCCGGCGTGACGCTCGGTCTCTATTTCGCCAAGCACTCCACGCGCACGCGCGTCTCCTTCTCCGCCGGAATCGCCCAGCTCGGCGGCATTGCGATTGCTCTCACGCCCGAGGAGTTGCAGATCTCTCGCGGCGAATCGTTGCCCGACACCGCTCGCGCTCTTTCCCGCTATCTCGACGCGCTGGCCGTCCGCACGCACGAGCAAGCAGAGCTCGAGGCGTGGGCTGAGTGGACCTCGATCCCGGTGATCAACGCCCTCACAGCAGACGAGCACCCTTGCCAGGCTCTCGCCGACGCGCTCACCATCCGCGACCGGCTGGGCTCGCTGGAAGGCGCACGCGTCGCCTGGGTCGGAGACGGCTCGAACGTCCTTGCCTCTCTCGCAGCGCTCGGCGAGTTGCTCGGTTACGAGGTCGTCGCAGCCTCGCCGGCCGGCTACGAAGCCAAGGGGGTGGAGACCGTGCTCGACCCGCGGGAAGCCGTCGCCGGAGCCGACGCTGTGGTCACCGACACGTGGATCAGCATGGGACAGGAGAGCGAACGCGCGCGGCGGCTACACGACCTCGAGCCCTACCGCCTCGACGACGCGCTGCTTGCGCTCGCCGCTCCCGACGCATTCGTCCTGCACTGCCTCCCGGCGCACGCGGGCGAAGAAGCGACTGCGGACGTGCTCTACGGTGAGCGCTCGGCCATCTGGGACGAAGCCGAGAACCGCCTCCACGTCCAGAAAGCGCTCCTTGTGCTGTTGCTACAGGGTCGCGAGTAGCTCTCTGTCGAAACGCGCTTGTTAGCCCCAAGCGGCATGCGATCTCGGCGGTCGCGCAGGGACTCGTGACGAGGCTCGACGCCAGGAGCCCGCTGATGATGAGGCCTGGGAACAGGTCCCAGCGGTAGTGGCAGTCAGGTGACGGGCGGCGGGTCGCCCACCATGCTGGCTGCGAGTCCGGGGTTCCAGCCGCAGACTCTGCAGCCGTGTTCGACGGCCGAGCGGGCGAAGCTCAGCGCGGCCTCGTGGGGGTCCGGGCAGGCCCGGACGTCGTCCCAGTCGAGGATGAACTCGCCGAGCGTCTCGTCCCAGCGTGCGCTCGCAGGTGAGAGCGTCCCCTCCGCAAAGCCTTCCTGCGCCGGATACGCGTAGGCGTAAAACGCGGCGCTCGGATAGCGGTGATCGCCCGGCCACCAGCCGACCTCGATCTGCTGTGCGTCACCCGAGTTGCGAACGATGAAGTCCTGCGACGGCGGGTTCACCGGCTCGCCGGAAAAGAGGCTGACCGCGAGATCGAACGATCCCCACCACGCATTGACCGGTGTCGAGCGGCCGCGATACGGAGCTCGCAAGGCCGCGAGCACGAGCCCAGCCTCGGTGGCTGCAGCGAAATAGGCGGCGACCTGGTCCGGGTTGTAGGTCGCGTGCTCGCTGTCCTCATCGAGCGGCGTCGTCCACGGCGTCTCCTGCGGGACGGTGTTGATCTCGACGGGACCGACGAGGGATCGCACCGCCGCGAGGACCTCGCGCGTGACCTCGCCGACCGGCCGATCCGGCGTAAGCGCGACCCGCCGGAAACGCCCGTCGCTGTGCTCGACGACCGCTTCGTGGCTGTGCAGGTCGAGCGCGACCACAAGCGCGCCCGAACCGTCGGGCGTCGGCAGCGGCAGCGTCTCCCAGCCACGCACGCTCAACCGCAGAGCCGTGTGCTGAAGCTGAGGCTCCGGTGGAGCGAGCGCCACCGCAAGCTTGCCCAGCACCTGCGTATGCGCGTGCAGCGTGTCACACGTCGCACGCCAGTCCTCGAAAGGAAGCGCAGGCCAGCTCATCGCACAACCGCGACAGCCATCGCCTCACCGTAACTTCTCGGGCAAGGCGACAACGAGATCGGGCGAGTCGGGCGGTCGTGTGGCGGCGCCATCTCGGACTGTCGCGTTCTTGCGCTAGCCTGACGCCGATGCGGCGGCGGCTTGCCGAGGTAGCACAGTACGCGGGAGTGAGCGAGGCGACGGTGAGCCGCGTGCTCAATGAGCGGCCGGGCGTGGCGAAGGCGACGCAGGAGCTCGTCCTGACGGCGCTCGACGTGCTCGGCTACGAGCGTCCGACCGGGCTGCGGGGGGCGCGGGCGCGGCTCGTCGGGCTTGTGCTCCCGGAGCTGCAGAACCCGATCTTTCCGGCGTTCGCCGAGGTGGTGGCGGACGCGCTCGCCAAGCGTGGGTTCACACCCGTGTTGTGCACTCGGACGTCGGCCGGGATCTCGGAGGCGTCGTATGTCGAGATGCTGCTCGAGCACCAGGTCTCGGGGGTGATCTTCTCGGGCGGCCTCTATGCGCAGGCCGCCGCCGACCACAAGCACTATCTGCGGCTTCGCGAACGTGGCCTGCCGGCAGTGCTGGTGAACGCCGCCTACGACGACCTCGGGTTTCCGCGCATCTCGACCGATGACCGGAGTGCGGTCGAGCAGGCGGTCGTGCATCTGCGTTCTCTGGGCCACGAGCGGATCGGGATGGTGCTCGGGCCCAACGATCACGTTCCGTCTGCGCGGAAGCGCGCAGCTTTCGAGGAGCTGGGTGGCGCATCCGAGCTCATCGAACGAACGATGTTCTCGATGGAAGACGGGCAGGCTGCAGGCACGAAGCTGCTTCGGCGCGGAGCGACGGCTGCCGTCTGCGCGAGCGACGTTTTCGCGCTCGGCGTCGTCCGCGGCGTCCGCCGCGAGGGCTTGCGCGTTCCCGAAGACTTCTCGGTCGTCGGCTTCGACGACTCGATGCTGATGGCCTGCACCGATCCTCCGCTGACCACCGTGAGGCAGCCGATCGAGCCGATGGGGCGGAGTGCCGTGTCGACACTCCTCTCGCTGGTGGGCGGCGAAGCGGTCTCATCGGAGGAGCTGCTGTTCGCGCCGGAGCTCGTCGTGCGGGCGTCGACCGGCGCGGTGGCAGCCGTACCGCGTCCGCTGCCCGTGACCGTTTCTGCTTAGGACTGCAAGCCACTTGCAAGATTAGCGCGCGATCTTGCAACAATCTGGAGAATGTGCCATGCTCGCGGGCGTGGATGTTCGCGACGTAGCGGCACCGCTCGGGGAACGTCGTTCGGCACCGGTGACAGAGTGGTGGCGCGACGCGGTCATCTACCAGGTCTATACGCGGAGCTTTGCGGACGCGAATGGCGACGGCGTCGGTGACCTCGCGGGTGTCCGCGACCGGCTTCCGTATCTACGAGACCTCGGGATCAACGGGCTCTGGTTCAACCCGTGGTATCCGTCTCCCGGCGCAGACAACGGATACGACATCTCGGACTACCGATCGATCGACCCCGCCTTCGGCACCCTCCCTGAGGCGGAAGGTCTGATCGCCGACGCGCGCGCGCTCGGCATCCGGACGATTGTCGACGTCGTACCGAACCACGTTTCCGACCAGCACCCGTGGTTCCAGGCGGCGCTCGCCTCGACGCCGGGCTCCCCCGAGCGCGCGCGCTTTTGGTTCCGGCCCGGGCTCGGCGTCGACGGCGACGAGCCGCCCAACCAGTGGCAGTCGATCTTCGGCGGCAACGCCTGGACTCGGGTCGCCGACGGCGAGTGGTATCTGCACCTGTTCGCGCCGGAGCAACCGGATCTGAACTGGACGCACCCCGACGTCTGGGAGGAGCACGAGAACGTGCTGCGTTTCTGGTTCGACCGGGGAGCGGCCGGCGTCCGCATCGACTCGGCAGCGTTGCTGATGAAGGATCCGGAACTCCGCGACGAGCGCTCTGACGCCAGTCCCGGCGAGCATCCCTTCACCGATCGGGACGAGACCCACGACGTCTATCGCCGCTGGCGGAGCGTTGCGGACTCCTACGAGGAGCCGCGGGTGCTCGTGGGGGAGATCTGGCTCCCCGACGCCGACCGGCTCGCTCGCTACCTGCGCCCGGACGAGTTGCACACCGCTTTCAATTTCGACTTTCTCGGCTGCCCCTGGGAGGCGGACCGCATCCGGGCCTCGATCGACGCGTCACTCGCGGTCCACGAGCCGGTCGGCGCTCCTCCGACGTGGGTGCTCTCGAACCACGACGTCACCCGGCCGGTGACGCGTTACGGGCGAGCCGACAGCTCGTTTGCCTTCGCGACGAAGCGTCCGGGCGTGCCGACCGACCTCGAACGCGGCACCCGCCGGGCGCGTGCGGCGGCGCTGCTCACGATGGCGCTGCCCGGCTCGATGTACGTGTACCAGGGCGAGGAGCTCGGCTTGCCCGAGGTCGAGGACATCCCGCCCGAACGCCGGCGCGACCCGATGTGGCTGCGCTCGGATGGCAACGACCCCGGCCGCGACGGCTGCCGCGTACCGATCCCCTGGTCGGGCCCCCGGCCCCCACACGGGTTCAGCCCCGACGGCGCCGAGCCGCCGTGGCTCGACCAGCCGGACGACTGGGGCTCTCTGACCGTCGCGGCGCAGACAGATGACCCGGGTTCGATGCTTTCGCTCTACCGCAACGGCCTGCGTATCCGCCGGAGCCGCCCCTGGGGCGCGGGCGCTTTCCGTTGGCTCGGGGGCGGCGGCGAGACGCTTGCGTTCGCGCGCGGTGACTCGTTCGTCTGTGTTGTCAACTTCGGCTCCGAGCCGGTCGCCGTGCCGGACGGCGCCCCGGTCCTCATCGCCAGCAATGAGCTCGAAGGAGGTGCACTGCCGCAAGACACCACGGTCTGGCTCTACCACGAGAACGGTGGAGCCGGAACTTCTAACTGAGAATCCACCCGAACGTCTCAGCATCGGTGAGCTTCACCGAGAAGGAGGGACGATGAAGTCCATTCGTATCGCGATGATCGTCGCCGTGGCTGTCTTGCTCGGCGTCGGCGCGAGCACAGCCGCCGGATCGACGCACTCGGCGAAGAAGGTCACGATCAGCGTCGCCTCGCTCATCCCCGGAAGCACGCAGCAGGCGATCAACCAGTTCAACGCTCAGGTGACGGAGTTCGAGAAGAAGAACCCGACAATCACGGTGAAGCCGGTCGACTACCAGTGGACGGCTCCCACCTTCGCGGCCAAGCTCGCCGCCGGGACGCTGCCGACGGTGTTCGAGGTTCCGTTCACCGACGCTCGCACGCTCGGCGACAACGGCCAGCTGGCGAACCTGACGCCGTACTTCAAGAAGCTGCCGTACCACAAGGAGTACAACAAGGCCGTCCTCGCAGAAGGCACAGACGCGAAGGGACAGGTCATCGCCCTGCCGAAGGGCGCCTACGCGCAGGCCCTCCACTACAACCGCGCACTCTTCAAGCAGGCCGGG
Organism: uncultured Actinomycetes bacterium; assembly: GCA_963794255.1. Classification (GTDB taxonomy): domain Bacteria; phylum Actinomycetota; class Thermoleophilia; order Gaiellales; family Gaiellaceae; genus Palsa-739. The sequence goes on from CAWCDC010000002.1 coordinate 435,882, forward strand.
CTCGACCCGAACAAGCCGCCCACCACCTGGGGGCAGATCCGCACGGACGCGCGGATCATCACCCAGAAGACCGGCAAGCCCGGCTACGTCGAGATGGCGAAGAACGACAACACCGCCGGTTGGATCCTGACCACGGTCGCGTACTCCCTCGGCGGCCGGATGGAGAAGGGGATCGGTACCAAGGCCAAGGCGACCCTCGACAACAAGTACACGGTCAAGGCGTTGAACATGCTCAAGACGATGCGCTGGACCGACAACTCGATGGGCTCCAACTTCAACCTCGGCTGGAGCGACATCAACCAGGCGTTCGCCGCCGGCCAGGTCGGCATGTACATCAGCGGCTCGGACGTGTACACCAACCTCGTGCAGGCCTACAACATCAATCCCAAGATCTACGGCCTCGCGACGATCCCGCTCGCCAAGAACAAGACCGCCGGCGTGCTCGGCGGCGGCACGCTCGCAGCCGTTCGCCCGAAGGTGAACAAGGCCCAGCTCGCCGCGGCCATGAAGTGGATCAGCTTCTTCTACGAGCAGCCGCTCGTATCGAAGAGTCAGGCGATCCGGAACGCGAAGACACTGGTCGCGAACAAGCAGCCGGTCGGCGTGCCTGCGCTGCCGCTCTTCAACAAGAAGCAGTACGACCGGGCGAACAAATGGATCAAGCCCTACATCAACGTCCCGCTCGGCCAGATGAAGCCGTTCTTGACCGGGATCTTCAAGCAGCAGCTCATCCCGGAACCCGAGGCATCCACCCAGAGTGTCTACGCCGCGCTCAACGCCGTCGTCGAGGCGGTGCTTACGAACAAGAGCACGGACATCTCGCAGATGCTCCAGCAGGCGAATGCTCAGGCGCAGGCGGCGATCGAGCAGGGTTCGTAGTGGATCGAGCTTGACGGCCGTCGATCAGTCGAGAGAGCCCGCGCTTCCCAGCGAGCGCGGGCTCTCGCGCTCCTACGCACGGCCTCGCCGGACGCCCCTCAACTGGGTTCGCGGCGGCGGGCTGCCGGCATTTCTGTTCCTACTGCCGCTCCTCTTCGTGTTCGGCGCATTCTCGTGGTATCCGATCGTCCGCACGGCGATCATGGCGTTCCAGCACACGAACCTGGTCGAGGCGCCGACCTGGGTGGGCTTCCAGAACTTCGCTGCCGTGTGGCACGACCCGCTCTTCCCGACAGCGGTCAAGAACACCGCGTACTTCGCATTTCTCGCGCTTCTCTTCGGCTACCCGATCCCGCTCGTCGCCGCGGTTTTGATGAGCGAGGTACGGAAACGTCGCGGCCTCTACAGCGTGCTCGCGTTCCTGCCGGTCGTGATCCCGCCGGTCGTCGGCGTGCTCCTGTGGAAGACGTTCTACGACGCCAGTTCGCTGGGTGTCTTCAACACGATCCTGCACTGGGTCGGTCTCGGCCCGTACCCGTGGCTGAATTCGCAGCAGTGGGCGATGCCCTCGCTCGTGCTCTATTCGACCTGGGCCAACGCCGGCGCGACGATCATCATCTATCTCGCGGCCTTGATCGGGGTGAATCCGGAGCTCTACGAGGCCGCGTCCGTAGACGGCGCCGGCCTCCTGCGCAAGGTCTGGCACATCACGCTGCCTCAGATTCGCGCCGTGCTCCTGGTGACGATGATCCTGCAGATCATCGGGACGGCGCAGGTGTTCCTCGAGCCGTACCTCTTCACCTTCGGCGGGCCGGCCAACGCGACCCTGACGGTGATGCTCCTGATCTTCAACTATGCGTTCGGGAACTCGCTCGGCGGCGACTACGGCAAGGCGACGGCGCTCAGCCTCATGCTCGCGGGCTTCCTGGCGGTCTTCTCGCTCGTCTACTGGCGCGCGACCCGGTCCTGGAGCACGCGATGAGCGACCCCGGCGGCGGCCTCCTTTCGGAGCTCGACTGGGAAAAGCCGAGCACCCGCTGGGGGACGCGCACACTGCATGTGCTCCTGCTCGTGGCGCTCGTCGTGATCGGCCTCGGCCCGATCCTCTGGCTCGCGAAGTCGGCGATCACGCCGACGAACGACACGATCAGCCATCCGATGGCGCTCTTCCCGCACGGCGCGGCGTGGAGCAACCTCGGCCAGGCCTGGAACGACGTGCATGTCGGCCGCTACTTCTGGAACACGGTCGTGATCGCGTTCGGCTCCTGGGCCGTGCAGATCGTCGTCGCGACCACGGGCGGCTTCGCGCTCTCGGTGCTGCGTCCGCGGTATGCACCGATCATCAAGGGCCTGCTCCTGGCGACGCTTTTCATTCCGGCGATCGTGCTCCTCGTGCCCCTCTACATCGAGGTGGTTCGTCTCCCCCTTGTGCACAAGTCGCTGATCAACAGCTACTGGGCGCTGTGGCTCCCGTACGGCGCGAGCGCCTTCAACGTCATCCTCGTGACGCGGTTCTTCGACAACCTGCCACGGGAGATCTTCGAGGCGGCCGAGATCGACGGAGCGGGGCCGTTCCAGCTCTTCTGGCGGATCGTGCTGCCGATGTCGAAGCCCATCCTCGGCGTGGTCTCGGTCTTCGCCGTGCTCGCCTCGTGGAAGGACTTCCTCTGGCCGTTTCTCGTCCTCTCGAACCCGAACATTCAGCCGCTCTCCGTACGCCTCCCCTCGATCGAGCTGCAGACGTCGCTCGGAGTCTTTCTCGCGGCGATGTTCATCGCCTGCCTCGTCCCGATCGCCGGCTTCCTCATCTTCCAACGCTCCTTCCTCGGCGGCACCGGCCTCCGCGGAGCGATCAAGGGCTGACCCAGCATGGCGGAGATTGAATTCAACGAGGTCTCGAAGGTCTACGACGGCGGTACGTTGGCCGTCTCCGAGCTCGACCTGAAGATCGAGGACGGAGAGATGATGGTGCTCGTCGGCCCATCGGGATGCGGCAAGACGACGGCGCTCCGCATGGCAGCCGGGCTCGAGCAGATCACAAGCGGCGAGCTCAGGATCGGCGACCGCATCGTCAACAACGTCACGCCGAAGGACCGCAACATCGCGATGGTGTTCCAGAACTACGCGCTCTATCCGCACATGACGGTCGAGCAGAACCTCGCTTTCAGCCTGAAGCTCCACCGGCTGCCGAAAGACGAGATCTCCAGGCGCGTGCTGAACGCTGCAAAGACCCTCGAAATCGAGGAGCTCCTGAAGCGGAAGCCCGGGGCTCTCTCGGGCGGCCAGCGCCAGCGCGTGGCGATGGGCCGCGCAATCGTGCGCGAGCCGGATGCTTTTCTGATGGACGAGCCGCTCTCGAACCTCGACGCGAAGCTGCGCGTCCAGATGCGCGCCGAGATCCACCAGCTCCAGCGCCGGCTCAACACGACGACCATCTACGTGACGCATGACCAGGTCGAGGCGATGACGATGGGCGACCGCGTCTCGGTCATGAATGCCGGCCGTCTGTTACAAGTCGACACGCCGCAGGTCCTCTACGACCGACCGGCCAACGAGTTTGTCGCCGGCTTCATCGGCTCTCCTGCGATCAACCTGGTGGAGGCGCAGCTCGAGCAGCAGAACGGTCGTTACTCGGTCGCCTTCGGCGAGTATCGGTTGACGGTCGACGAAGACCTCGCGCGCAAACGGTCGGGGCTGAAGGACTACGTCGGCACGTCGATCATCCTCGGCATTCGGCCCGAGGACTTCGAAGACGCGAGCATCGAATCGGGAGTCCCCGACGACCGTCGGATGAAGGTCGAGGTCGATCTGACAGAGCTGCTCGGAGCCGATGTACTGGTCTACTTCGGCACCACGGCGACGGGCGTTGTCCCGAGTGCGGTGTCCGCGGACGCCGGCGAGGACGCGTCCGTCCAGCTCGGGGGCAACGGCGACGGCTTTCGACGCACCCGGATGTGCGCGCGCGTCAGTCCTCGGACTCGGATCGCGATCGGCCACACTGCCGAGCTCGCCGTCGACACGCGACGCTTCTACTTCTTCGACCCCCAGACACGCGACGCGGTCGAGGGCCAGCTCCCAGCAGAGGTGGCGGCGAGTGAGCGGGGTGGCCGAGCCCTCAGGTGATGATCGCCGGCCCCCATAGTCCGCAATGTGGGTAGTGTCGTCTAATCAGACAACTCACGGTGTTTCTGCCCCCTTAGATACCCCCTTCCGAATACGCAGCCACCCGCAGGAAATGCGCAGCCATCCGGCCCAACCACGCCGTTTCCTAAACCGCGTGCGCATGTTCGATTCATGCCGGGGGCATTTCTCAGCCGCCTTGCCGCTCGAGCTGACCGTGCGGGCCAGGCGGGCGGTATGAGTCGCACCGGAACGCTCCTGCTAGTCGGTCATATCGCTCTCCTCCTTCTGTCGTAGCGCCACGACTGATCGAGTCGGCTCCCGCTCTCCGGGAGCGGCACGTCGCGGCCGGGTCGCGACTGCCCTTCGTTGCCGTCGAGCGAGCCCGGATCGACGCTCCACGCAAGGCCCGGATAGTCCGCAACGATCGAGCCGTCCGGAGCCACTTCGACGACCTCGCCGCGTGCGGCCCAGCTCGGATCATCGGTGGGCTGCTCGCCGGCGTCGATGAGGATCGTTCTGATCGATCCGGGATCGCTGCGAGCGGTCATCGACGCGCTTGTATCCAGGCCGGCGGGAACGGCGAACTCTCTAGGTGAGGTGGTTGCACTCGCTGCCAGAAGGAGAGCTGCCTTGCCCGCCGCAGCGGGTGCTTAGTCGGCGAGTGCTTCGAACGGGTCGAGCGCGAGGTCGTCGACGGACGCGACGTGGCGTGCGCGGACCCGGCCGAGCCCCAGTGCGGCAAGCGCGCTGCCGATGCCGCCGCCGATCATCAGCGCCCAGACGTGTTGGAAGGTTGCGACGGTCGACCCGCCGGCGTCGAGGAGCGCGACGAGGATCGCGATCCCGATCACGGCGGCGAGCTGGCGGAACATGGAGAAGATCCCGGAGCCGGTCGAGAAGCGGTCGCGGGGCAGCTCGGCGACGGCGGCAGAGGCGAATCCGCCGAAGGTGAGGCCGACGCCGGCGCCCGTGAGCAAGGTGGCGGGCAGGAACTCGGTCGCGTAGTGCGGCACGGCGCCGACGCGGGTTGCAAACAGCAGCGTGCCCAGTGCGAAGACGAGCCCGCCGGGGGCGGCGACGACGCGCTGGCCGAAGCGGTCCGAGAGCCTGCCCGCGATCGGCGAGAAGGTCGTCGCCATCAGTGGCCCGGGCGTGAGCGCGATACCGGCCTTGATCGTCGAGTAGTGCCAGACGCCGGTGAGGAACAGCGCGTTCGAGAGCAGCAGCGCGAAGAACGAGAGCGCGAAGATGAATGCGCCGAGGGTCGCGACTGCGAAGGAGCGGACGCGGAAGAGTGAGAGCTCGACGAGTGGCCGGGCGGAGCGGGCGGAGTGGGCGACGAACGCGCCGCCGAGGACCACCGCCGCAGCGAAGGCGCCAACGATGCGGGGGCTTCCCCAGCCCCACGAGCTGCCGTTGACTATGGCGAGTGAGAGCGAGCCGATCGCGCCGACGAGCAGCGTGATCCCGAGCGGGCTCGGGAACGCAGCCGAGTGCTCCTCGCGAAGCTCGCGCAGGATCCGCCGCGCGGGGACGAGGGCGGGAAGTCCGATGAAGAGGTTGACGAAGAAGACGGCGCGCCAGTCGAAGACGTGAATCAGGATGCCGCCGAGCGCCGGCCCGGTTGCCGCGGCGATACCACCGGTTGCTCCCCAGAGCGCGGTCGCGGTCGCGCGTTGTTCGAGCGCGAACTCGGGGAGCAGCAGGCCGAGCGAGGTCGGAACGAGTGCGGCGGCGCCGGCGGCCTGAACGACGCGCGCGGCCGTGAGTGCGCCCACGGTCGGCGCGAGCCCGCAGGCCGCCGAGGCGGCGAGGAAGAGGAGGACGCCACCGAGGAAGACGCGTTTGCGGCCGACCCGGTCGGCGAGACGCCCGGCGGGGACGAGCAGCGCGGCGAAGACGATGTTGTAGGCGTTGATCACCCAGGAGAGGTCGCCGAGGCTCGCGCCGGGGAAGGAGGCGTGGATCGACGGGAAGGCGATGTTCACGATCGTCGCGTCGAGGAAGCTCATGAAGACGGCGACGGAGGTGACGGCGAGGACGAGCCACTTGCGTTGCATGACGAAACCGACCATAACAGGCTTGAGTTGCGTCACGCAACTTGCTAATCTGGAGCCATGCTTGGACGCGACTATGAGGGCCAGAACTGCTCGGTGGCACGCACGCTGGAGCTAGTCGGGGAGCGGTGGACGCTGCTCGTCGTGCGGGACGCGTTCCTCGGCCGGCGCCGCTTCGAGGAGTTCCAGGAGAGTCTCGGGATCGCCCGCAACATCCTCACCGACCGGCTGGCAAAGCTTGTCGAGCATGGCATCTTCGAACGGGTCCGCTACCAGGAGCGTCCCGAGCGCTACGAGTACCGCCTCACTCCGAAGGGCCGCGACCTTCGGCTCGCACTTGCTGCGCTGATGCAGTGGGGCGACCAGTACGTGTCACCCACACCGCCGCGGCGCCTCCGCCGCAAGTCCGACGGCGCGCCGGTCCGCGTCGCCCTCGTCGGCGCCGACGGGACCACAGTAGAGCCCGCGGACGTCGAGAACGTGGCTGCCTGAACTCGTCCGCGTCGCTGCTGCCCCAAGAGCTCGCGCGCTAGCCGAACCGCTGAACGAAGGCAAGCGTCGCATCGGTGACCTCGCGCCAGCCGCTGTCGATCACGAGCGCGTGTCCGCGGTCCGGGAACTCGACGAACTCGGTGACCGCCTCGTTCCGGCTCTGCTTTTTGTATTCGGCCCTGGCGATCGCTGGGCGAGGTTCCCAGGTGGGGCGGGGCCGGTTCTCGCCGAGCCGGCCGCTACGGTCTCGCGCGTGGATGGGGTCGAGGTGCGGCGCTCGCAACGGGCGCAGCGATGGCGTCTGGAGGTGCCCTGGGGTGGCCCGGTGCAGTTGACCGTGCCACGCTCGATGAGCCAGGCGGCGGTCGATCGGGTGATCCGCGACAAGCGAACCTGGATCGAGAAGCAGCGCCGGCGCCAGGTGCCGCGGCTGGGACTGGAGCGGCTCGCGGTCAGCGAGTCGGCGGCCCGCACCGGCGCGCGGAAGCTCGTCTCGGCCCTCGCCGAGGAGGAAGCCGAGCTCCTCGGCGTCGCCTACCGGCGGATCCGGATCGGCGGCCAACGCACGCTCTGGGGCTCCTGCTCCCCGCGCGGCACGCTCTCATTCAACTGGCGGCTGGTGCTCGCACCTGCCGAGGTGCTCGACTATGTGGTCGTCCACGAGGTCTGCCACCTGCGCGTCCCCGACCACTCGCGGAGCTTCTGGGGGCTCGTCGAGGGGCGCCGCCCGCACTGGCGCGAGCAGCGCGACTGGCTGCGCGAGCACGGGCCCGAGCTGCTCGCCTTTCAAGCATCCGAGTGACGTGGTCGCGGTCGCCGCTTGCGCAGGAAGAACGCACCGGCTGGATCAGCTGAGCGGCATCTCGGCGGCGGGCGGCTGAGCGCCAGCGGAGCGGGACGAGAGATGCTCCCGCTCCGCTGTTTGCGAGCTTCACGCGGGCGTTGGCTGCGCGCCGTGCACGCTTACTTCGTGCTCCTGCCACAGCCCCCAGCCCGCAAGAAGCACGAGCAGCGCGCCCGGGATGACGAAGAACCACGTGAACAGGTTGAAGTTCGGCAGGCTGTTCACGGACTTGTAGTCGGAGACGTTCGACTCCATGGTGGTGACGAGCGGCTTGTACCAGACGAGCCCTGCCGGCACCTGCTTGAAGATCGGGATGACCGGTTGGAGCATCGGCATCAGCGGCGTCAGCTGCTTCTGCATCCGGGGGTTTGCCGCCGCCGCCGTGAACTGTGTGGACACCTGGCCCAGCGGGACGAACACGTTGTTGTAGTAGTTCGCGGTCTTCTGAACGCTCGCCGCGCCCATGAGCGGATGGAAGCTGTTCAGCATCCTCTGTCCGGCCGCCGTCTTGGCCGGCATGCCGAGCGCGAACGGCGTGATCACGAGCGCCAGGCCGATCACGAGCACAGACCACAAGATCTTGCGGTTCATGAGTGACCTCCTTGGTCACCCAGACCGTTGCCCACCGGCGGGGCGGCGGCATCAGCAGCCGCGCTGATCGAGCTACGGACAACTACTCGACTGCGTAGTTGTCCGTATGCGGTTGCGCGCCTGCCCCGATGCCCGCAGAGGGCACGAGAGCGAAGCTGGGACAGAGCCATGAGCCTGACTGCGACAGCCCGTTCGATCCCCGGAACGCTCCGGCAGGAGGTCGTGATCGACCGCCGGCACCGGCTGTTCACCGACGAGCCGGAGCGCCTCGGGGGCGAGGACAGCGGGCCCGCCCCGCACGAGCTCTTTCCGGCCGCGCTCGCCGCTTGCATCTCCACGACCCTCGCGATGTACGCGCGGACGAAGGACTGGGACCTCGGCGAGGTGACGGTCGACGTCGACTACGACAACCAATCGACGCCTCGACGGTTCGACGTCGCGATCGAGCTCGGAGGAGCCCTCAGAGACGAGCAGCTTCAGCGGCTGGAGCAGGTCGCGAAGGCGTGCCCGCTTCGCCGTTCGATCGAGACGGGGATCGAGTTCGTCGAGGCCATCTCGTTGCGCCCGCGGGTACCGCAGCTCCTGAGGGGAGGCTCACCGTGAGCAGGAAGCGGATCGTGATCCTGGGCGGCGGCACCGGCGGCACGCTGATGGCGAACCGGCTGCGCCGCCGCTTCGACGCGGACGAGGCCGAGATCCACGTCGTCGACCGCGACGATCGCCACGTGTACCAGCCCGGCCTGCTGTTCGTCCCGTTTGGGCTGACACGCATCGAGGAGATCGTGCGACCGCGCCGGCGCCAGCTGCGCGGCGGCATCGTCTTCCACGAGGCCGAGATCGACTCCGTATCGGTCGAGCGCGACGAGGTCGCGCTCCGCGATCGCACCGTGCTCCCCTACGACCTCCTCGTCGTCGCGAGCGGCGTCCGGCTCCAGCCGGAGGAGACCGAGGGAATGACCGGTCCGGGCTGGAACGACCGCGTCTTCACCTTCTACGACTCGGCCGGAGCGGCTGCGCTTGCGGACGCAATGGCGCGATTCGACGGCGGCCGCCTCGTCGTGAACATCGCCGACATGCCGATCAAGTGCCCGGTCGCGCCGATCGAATTCACCTTCCTCGCCGACTGGTACCTGCGCCGACGCGGCATCCGCGCGCGCACCGAGCTCGTACTGTCCACGCCGCTTGACGGCTGCTTCACCAAGCCGATCGCCTCCGAGCACCTCACTTACCTGCTGGCCGAAAAGGAGATCGAGCTCGAGACCGAGTTCAGCGCCGGCGAGATCGACGGCGCCGGCGGAAAGCTCACCTCCTACGACGGGCGGGAGATCGCCTTCGATCTGCTCGTCACCGTGCCTCTGCATGGCGGAGCAGCCTATGTCGAGCGCTCGCCGGGGCTCGGCGACGCGCTGGGCTTCGTCCCTACCGACCCGCACACGCTCCAATCGACCGTCAAGCCGAACATCTTCGCGGTCGGCGACGCAACCGACGTCCCAACCTCGAAGGCGGGCTCGGTCGCGCACTTCGAGGGCGAGCTACTCGAACAGAACATCGCCCGCTTCCTCCGCGGCCACAAGCTCGAGGCTGCCTTCGACGGGCACACCAACTGCTTCGTCGAGACCGGCTTCCACAAGGCGCTGCTGATCGACTTCAACTACGAGACAGAGCCGCTACCCGGGCGCTTCCCAACCGCCTTCGGGCCGCTGCCCCTGCTGCGCGAATCGCACCTCAACCACCTCGGCAAGCTCGCCTTCCAGTGGATCTACTGGCACGCCCTGCTGCCCGGCCACGAGATCCCAGGCATCGGGCCTGCGATGCCGACCGCCGGCAAGAAGCTGGCGCTTGTCCCCGCCTGAGAGAGGAGCACCAGATGACCATGACCCTGATCGCCGACTCGCCGGTCGACGTCGACGCCGAAGGCTTCCTGACGGATCCCGAGCAGTGGAACGAGCAGATCGCCGAGGCAATTGCCACCGCGAACGGCATCCCCGAACTAACCGACCGACATTGGCTCGTCGTCCGCTTCATGCGCGACCGCTACCTGCGGACCGGCAACGCTCCCTCGATCCGCTCGCTCGGCAAGGAATCCGGCGTCCCCGTCAAGGAGCTCTACCAGCTCTTCCCCAAGGGCCCGGCCAAGCTCGCCGCCAAGATCGGCGGCATCCCCAAGCCCAAAGGCTGCATCTAGGAGGAACCGACCATGACCGAACTGCTCGCAGACACCCAACGGCTCGCCGAGGAGCCGGTGACGATCGAGAAAGTCGCGATCGTCGTCTCCAAGGGCTCACTCGAAGGCATCTACCCCGCCCTGATCATGGCCAACGGCGCCCGCATGGAAGGCATCGAAGCCGACCTCTTCTTCACCTTCTTCGGCCTCGACGCGATCCGCAAGGACCGCTACGAGAAGATCAAGGTTGCCACCGTGGGAAACCCCGGCATGCACATGCCGACCTGGATCGGCGCCATCCCCGGCTTCTCCTCGCTTGCCACCCGGATGATGAAGCGTCAGATGGAGAAGATCGACATCCCGCCCATCCCAGAGTTCATCGAGCTCGTCGCCGACTCCGGCGTGCATCTGTATGCCTGCAAGGCGACGGTCGACATGTTCGGCCTCACGATGGACGACTTCGTGCCGCCGGTGGAGGGCATCATCAGCGTCGGCGAGTTCTACGAGAAGGCAGCCAACGGCCAGATCATCTTCACGTAGCCAGGGTTGGGTGCGCTGCCGCCGCCGAAGCCGCCGTCTTGACGCGCCTAGGTCGAGCGCGACCCGAGACGCATCCGGCTGATGGGGTTGGCGCGCGTCCGCCGGCCGGCGGCTTGCTCCCGATCGACTTCGTCGGCCACCACCGGCAAGCTGAGGGTGAACGTCGTACCGCCGCCGTCCGCCGGCTCGGCGATCACCGATCCACCGGATGCCTCGGCCACCTGGCGGACGATGGCGAGGCCGAGGCCGGAGCCGGGGAGACTCCGCGCCGCCGCCGCGCGATAGAAGCGATCGAAGATGTGCGGCAGGTCGGCCGGTTCGATTCCCGGCCCGTGGTCTCGCACGGTCAGCGTCCCGTCGCGAACGGTCACCTCGACCTGCTGCGACTCGCCGCTCCACTTGACCGCGTTGTCGACGAGATTCGCGACCGCGCGGGTGAGCGGGCCGGGAGCGGCGTCGACGACCGTCGGTTCCAGCAGTGTCCGGAAGGTCACGTCGGAACGGCGCTGCGCAGCGGCGACGACTTCGGCGGCGACGTGGTCCAGGCGGACCGGTTCCTTCTCGGGCGTGGCCGCGTCGGCGTGCGCCAGCTCCACGAGGCCTTCGATCAGGTCGGTCATCTCCCGCAGCTCGACCTCGGCGTCGTCCAGCAAGCGGTGCCTCTCCCGCTCCGGCAAGTCCCGGTGCAGCTGGACGAGCTCGAGGTTTGCCCGGGCCGCGGCGAGCGGCGTTCGAAGCTCATGCGACGCGTCGGCAACCAGCTGGCGCTGCGCGCTCACCGAGCGTGAGAGCGCGTCCAGCATCGAGTTGAAGGCGTGCGCGAGGCGACCGAGCTCGTCGGACCGGCGCTCGTTCGTGCGCTCGGCGAGGTCGCCTGTCTCGGCGATTCGCTCGGCATGCTCGGTCAGGCGCTGGACGGGTCGCAGCGCGGTTCTCGCCACGGCCGCTCCGACAGCCGCGGCGCCCGCGAGCGAGGCGAGCGCGGCCACCAAGAAGAAGACGCGTATGCGTTCGAGGGCGCCGTCCACCTCGGTCAGCGACCGCGCGATCTCGACCGCGGTCGTCTTGTTGACGCGAGCGGTGTAGATGCGGAAATGGATGCCGTCGACGTTGGCATTGCGGAAGAACGGTGCCCGGCTTCCGGACGCAACCGCGGCTGTTCCGTCGACGGGAAGGCGGTGCTTCTCTCCCGAAGGCAGCACGATCTTGCCGCGATCGACGATCTGGACGTAGTCGGCAGCGGCGCCGAACTTGGGCTGCGGCAGTCTCGGAGATGGAGTGTGCGAACCGCGCCCGTTCGGGAACGGCCCCGGCGGTCGATGGCCGAAACCTGTGAGCGCCTGTGCCCTCTCCTGGAGCGACTTGTCGACTTCGCGCACCAACTGTCCTCGGACCACCAGGTACGAGGCGATCAGGCCGACGCAGATCGCCACCGCGAGCGTGGCGACCGTACCGATGGTGAGACGAGCACGGAGGCTCATCGACGGGGCACCTTACGGCGCTTCACGCAGTACATAGCCGACGCCTCGCACCGTTCGGATCAGACGCGGCTCGCCGGCGGCCTCGGTCTTCTTCCGCAGGTAGCCGATATAGACCTCCAGCGAATTCGACGCATAGTTCAGGTCGTAGCCCCAGACGTGGCTGAAGATCCGGTCGCGCGCCAGAACCTTCCGAGGATGCGACATGAGCAGCTCGAGTAGGGCGAACTCGATCCGCGTCAGCTTGAGCTCTCGCCCGGCGCGGTACGCGCGTCGTTCGGCGCGGTCGAGCTCGAGGTCGGCATAGCGCAGCACATCCTTCGAGCCCGAACGCCGCAGCAGCGCACGCACGCGCGCGATCAGCTCGACGACTGCGAACGGCTTCGCCAGATAGTCGTCGGCTCCGGCCTCCAGTCCCTCGACTCGATCGTCGACTGCCCCGCGCGCGGTCAGCATCAGGATCGGCACGTCGCTCCTGGCTCGAATCGACCGGCAGGCGGCGAGACCGTCGAGGTTCGGCATCAGGATGTCGAGCACGACCAGGTCAGGCGTCTGTCTGCCGGCTTCCTGGAAGACGGCGGCTGCCTGGAGGCCGTCCTCGGCCGTCTCGACCTCGAAGCCCTCGAGCTCGAGAGCGCGAGTCAGGGCCCGGCGCAGCGCGCGGTCGTCGTCGACGACGAGAACGCGGCCCGACGCGGGGAGCCCGTTTCCGTTGCCGGACGATTCCGTCAGGTCGAGCAGTTGAGTCATCACTGTGCCGGCCCGCTCGCCAGCGTGATCGTTGCGGAGTGCGCCTGGCCGAATCGATCCAGGTATCTCAGTGAGACGCGGGCGTGGGGCTTCAGTCGCGTCACCGCGGAGCTGAGCTTCGTCGGCGAGCTGATGGACTTGCCGGCGAACCGGGTGATCGCGTCGCCGGGAGCGAGGCCGGCACGGGACGCGGGGCTGCCGCCCACCACCGAGTAGATCACCGCGCCGGATCGGCCGCTGCCGCTCTGCGCAAGCTCGACTCCGAGGAACGCCGTGCCGCCGATATGAATGGTGGCCGACGCGTGTCCGCCTTCGATCAGGCTCGCGATTGCGGTCGCCCTGTCGATCGGGATCGCGAAGCCGGCTGCGCTCGAGACGTCCTGGAATCCGAACCCGCTGGAAGCGGCGGTGTCCATCCCGATCACCCGCCCCGAACTGTTCAGCAGCGGGCCGCCCGAGTCGCCGGGCTGGAGCGCGGCGTTCGTCTTGATCAGCCCGGTCAGGTGCTCGGTCACTCCCTGGTCGTCACTGACGGTGATCGCGCGTGCGACCGCGGTCACCTTGCCCGAGACGCTCGTCAGCCGTCCCGTGCCGCCCGCGTTTCCGACCGCCTTCACGGACTGGCCGCGACCGACTGCGTCCGAGTCGCCGACCGAGACCGTTCTCAGATTCGAGGCCCCCACCGCCTTCAGGACGGCGACGTCGGCAGATACGTCGTAGCCGACGACCTTCGCCTTGTAGCTGTGGCCCCTTCCCGGCACGACGATCTTGATCGTCGTCGCTCCCTTGATCACGTGGTTGTTCGTCAGAACCTCGCCCGACGAGGTCAGCACCATCCCGGTTCCCGCGGCTTCGGCGCCCTCAATGCCGAGCTTGGTGTCGATGACGACGATGCCCGAGCCGACCGCCGCCGAGCTCGTCTTGGCGAAGGCGAGACGGGCGCCGGCGCCGGCTGCAAGCAGACCGATCAGGGCGACCAAAGCGAGACGGATATACAGCCGGTTCATTGCTGCTCCCTTGCAGATTTCATCCTCTGAGCCAGTTTCGCGAGCGAAGGTAGGAGCCGCCTGAACGGTTCCTCTGAAGGAGCTAAGACTTTTCACCCACCTGCTGCGCTCATCTTTCGTGCGTTCTCAGCCTCGCGAACGCGACCGTTTTCGATCACCGCGCGCCGTCCGGCTCGGCGGGCGATGGCCGTGTCGTGCGTCACGACGACCAGCGTGAGTCCGCGCTCGCTCCACAGTTGCTCGAGCAGGCCGATGATCTCGTCGCGGGTCTTCTCGTCGAGGTTGCCGGTCGGCTCGTCTGCCAGGAGCACGCGAGGCTCCTTCACCAGGGCGCGGGCGATTGCCACCCGCTGCTGCTGTCCGCCCGAGAGCTCCGACGGCAGGTGAGCGGCGCGGTCGGCAAGTCCCAACTCGTCGAGCATCGCGAGCGCGAGGTCATGGCGCTCGCCCTTCGGCACCGCGCCGGGGACGAGTGCGGTCTCGACATTCTCCTGCGCGGTCAGGGTCGGAATCAGGTTGAACGTCTGGAAGACGAAGCCGAACTCGTCGGCCCGCAGCCCTGCGAGCTCCGACTCGGAGAGCTGTGCCAGATCGCGGCCCTCGAATACGACGCTGCCCGACGTCGGCCGGTCGAGGCCGCCGAGCAGGAGCAGCAGGGTCGACTTGCCCTGCCCCGTTGGCCCCTGTACGGCGACGAACTCGCCTGCGTCGACAGTGAGGTCGACCCCGTCGAGGGCCTGCACCGTCCCATCGCCTCGGCGAAAGGTCTTGTGAACGTCGGTGAGCTCGTACATCTCGTTCCTCTCGTAATCGGAGTTCACTAGCCGACGCTCCGCAGGGCGTCCGCGGGTCGGAGTCGTGCGGCGCGCCAGGCGCCGAAGCCGCCGGCGACGAGGCCGCCTGCGACCGCGAGCAAGAGCGCGATCAGGATCGTGTGCGCCTGCAGAGGCGCAGTGAGGTGAACGACGACGTTCTCGGCGCCGCCGAAGGGACGCCGACCGCCGTTCGCTCCTCCCCCGGCAAACGGGCCGAAGCCGCCGCCGCCGGTCGCGAACGCCGACCCGACCGTCGCGGTCAGCGAGGGGGAAACAGCGCTGATCGTGGCCGCGGCAACGACGCCGAGCACGACGCCGGCGAGGCCGCCGAGGAGCCCGAGGGCGAGGCCTTCCCCGACGACCTGCGCGACGACGCGGCGCGTCCGCCAGCCGATCGCCTTCAACGTCCCGAACTCGCGCACCCGGCGAGAGACGGCGGCCACCATCAGGAGGCCGGCAACGAGGAAGGCGACCACGAGCGCCGCGATCGAGAGCCACCGTCCGAGGTTGGAGGTGAGGCTCGACGCACTCGAGAGGGCGCCGCTCACCTGCTTCGCGAGGTCGGCGGAGGTCGAGACGGTTGCGGTCGGCAGTGCTGCCTTTACCTTGGAGGCGACGCTCGAGACCTGCGACGCGCTGCCAACCGAGACGAAGACGGTGGTGACCTTGTTCCCCATGCCGGCGAGCTTCTGAGCGGTGCGAAGCGGCACGAAGACATCCGCGCCCCCGCTCGAGACGCTCGCCAGGCCGATCGCCTTCACCGGTTTGCCGGCAATGTGGATCGTCGAGCCGACGTGAAGCGAGTGCTGCCGTGCGTAGCTCTTCGAGACGACGGCGACGCGTGCGCTCGAGTCGCCTGCGTCGAAATAGCGGCCGGAGGTGACCTGCGAGGCCGTCAGCGGTCCGATCGCGCCGGCTCCGGTCTCGACTCCGTCGACCGTGAACGTCTTGAGCGAGAAGGACGGCGAGCCGCCCGAGCCCGGGCTCGAGCTCCCTCCGCCGCCGAACCCGCCACCTCCGCCGCTGCCGAACGAGGGGATCTTGCCCGAGAACGAGGTGTCGGTCAGGACGAGACCGCCGCTCGCGGCAGCAACGCCGTCGACTGCCTTGACCTTGGCCACGTCCGAGGCGGGCAGCGTTCCCGTGCCGATCTGCGGGCGCAGGACATCGCGCGAGATGCGCCGGGTGCCGCCGCTGGGCGACCCGCTGCCGAAGCCGCCGAAGCGCTGCGGGCCGATGACCCCGCGCCCGAGCGAGCGCGTCACGGTCATGTCCGTCCCGACTCCGTAGAGCGAGTGCAGCACCTGGCCCTGCGCGCTCTTGACGCCGGCGGCCGCAGACGAGACGGTCACGACGAGCGCGATGCCGATCGCGAGACCGAGCGCGATCACGAGCGATTGCTTGAAGCGGCGTCTCAGCTCACGGCGGATATAGGTCAGGTACACGTCTCAGCTCCTTGGTCGTAGTGGCCGCCCGGCAACACCGCGTCGGCTCGCCGGGCGTACCACCGACTTCAGCCGGTGGGGCTAAGACGGCCGTGAACGCAACCTGAAGCCTCGGTGAGAATCGGCGCTCCCGGCAACGTCACGACGCAGCCGGTGCGGCTTGAGCGAATGTAGGGGTCTGGACATCGAGCCCGGGAGGGAACGGATGAGCGCATACACGAAGATCAACCTGAAGGAGATCGAGGCCGGAGGGACGGGCGCGGTCGAGGCGCGCTTTGGGCGCAAGCATCTCGACTCGGACCATCTCGGGGTCAGCCTCTTCCGGTACGGGTCGGGCCACCGGAGCCAGACGGGGCATAGCCACCGTGAACAGGAAGAGGTCTACGTCGTCGTCGGCGGTTCCGGCCGGGTCAAGCTCGACGACGAGGTTCTCGAGCTACGTCCATGGGACACGGTCCGCGTGGCGCCGAGCACCGTTCGCGCCTTCGAGGGCGGGCCAGACGGCCTCGAGGTGCTCGCGATCGGGTCCGACCGTCCGGAGGGAGGCGACGGCGTCCGCGTCGATGAGTGGTGGTCGGACTAGGGGCCCTTGGCGAAAACGGGCTAAGCCGACCCCGCACGCTGCTCGCCCGCTGAGCGGCGTGCTCGGTCGCTCGAATAGCGCCGCTATCCCAGCGACTGCGTCCTTGTCCGACAGAAATCGGGATCAGCCTTAACCTCTTTTTACGCCCGGCTGGTCAACTTCTGGGCGTGCGCAGCGTCGGAAATCTCCGAGGCCGGTTTGGCCGTAGTAGCTTGAGCGCTCGGAGCTCGGCGTCAAGACAATGGCGGTGGAGAAGGGGGCACGCGTGTTGAAGAAGGTGTTTGCGCGTCGCACCGCGGCCCTGGCGCGCGGGCTGCTTCTCGCCGCGGCCCTGATCGGGATGACGCTGACAGTGACTGCGGCCGCTGCCTCCGTGTCCCCCGATCCGGGGAACGTCCCGAGTGCCAACGGACCGCTGAAGAAGGTGATCGTGCTGATGCGCGATCGTCCGGCGGGCCTGGGAGGACGCTCGACGGGCCGAGCTCGGGTAGTTCGGGCGGAGGTCGGGCCGCTGGCTCAGGCTCTTCGTTCCCGGGGCGCGAAGCACCTGACGTCAGGGAAGACACTCCCCTTCGTCGTTGCGTCGGTGAGCTCCGCCCAGAGAGCGGCGCTGGAGTCCAATCCGGACGTGCAGGCGGTGCTGCCGGACGCGGTCATTCGTGCTCCGAGCGCCGAGATCCCGGCCGAGGCCGCCGCGCCTCTCACGGCTCGAAGCTCGAAGGCGTCCGCCGGCCCGTGTGGGACCGCGAGCAAGCCCGAGACGGATCCCGAGGCGCTCGGGGTGATCAACGCGCCGGAGGCCATGAAGCTCGGCTTCGACGGAGCCGGGGTCTCGGTCGCCTACATCGCCGGCCCGATCGACACGACCATCCCGGACTTCAAGCGCAACGCGAAGTACGCCTCCTCGGGCTCGGCCGCCGGGTCGCCGGTCCTGACGAACGTGAACTTCTCGGGCGATCCTGCCAATACGCCGAGCGGCGACGACGCCGGCGAATCGTTCCTCGACGCGAGCTCGATCGGGGCGCAGGGGAACACGGTGTTCGACCTCAACGCCTTCGTCGGCTCGGCGCACCCGCTGCCGCATTCCTGTGACGTCACGATCACGGGAACGGCTCCGGGCGCGAACGTCATGGGCCTCGACGTGTTCTCCGACAAGAACTCGACCACCGAGTCGAACTTCATCCAGGCGATCCAGTACGCCGTCTCGCACGGCGTCAAGGTGCTGAACGAGTCGTTCGGCGACAACCCGTTCCCCGACACCGCACTCGACGCGACGCGGATCGCCGACGACGAAGCGGTCGCCGCAGGAGTCACCGTCGTCACGAGCACGGGCGACTCCGGGGTGACCAGCACGGTCGGGTCGCCCGCCACCGACGCGCAGCTGATCAACGCCGGCGCCTCGACGACGTTCCGCGCCTACAAGCAGCTCACGTTCGGCGGGATCAATGCCCCCGCGCCGAAAGCGGGCAAGGGAACGTGGCTCGACAACAACATCGCGACCATCTCGTCCTCCGGGTTCGCGCAGAACGGCGACAACAGCGTCGACCTCGTGGCTCCCGGCGACTCGAACTGGGCGCTCTGCAGCGCGAACGTCACCGTGTACACGGCGTGCACGACGTTCTCCGGAAAGCCCGCCAGCCTTCAGTTCACCGGTGGCACGAGCGAGTCCGCGCCGCTGACCGCGGGCGCCGCCGCCGACGTGATCCAGGCCTACCAGTCTGCGCACGGCGGAGCGAGCCCGTCGCCGGCGCTCGTCAAGCAGATCCTGATGAGCACCGCCACCGACATCCATGCGCCGGCCGAGCAGCAGGGCGCCGGCCTCCTGAACATCGGCGCGGCCGTCAAGGACGCCGAGTCGGCCGCGCAGCGCACGGGCTCACTCCTGCTGAGCCCGAACCAGATCAACATCACGCACGCTCCCGGCAGCGCCACGAGCAAGCAGGTCAGCATCACCAACCTGGGCAGCCAGACCGTGACCGTCCATCTCTCGACCCGGACGCTGACCAGGAAGGTGGCGAGCCACAGCGGATCCCTCTGTCTGGATCCGTCCTCGAAGAAGATCTCGTGCGGGCCGCCCACCAAGCGCAGCCTCAGGATCTGGAGCGGTGTGAGGGAGGTCTACGCCGAGAAGACGTTCGCCGTGCCGCACACCGGCCAGAAGCAGTCACGGCTCAACTTCTCGGCCAACTACCCGTTCACCAACCAGGCGTCGTTGCTGCATGTCGCCCTCTACGACCCGAGCGGCGCGTACGCCGGGTATTCGGACCCGCAGGGCGATGCCAACTACGCGAACGTCCAGGTCACCGACCCGAAGCCGGGCACCTGGACCGCCGTCTTCTTCACCCAGAAGGGCAACCGGACGAGCCACGGCACGACGGGCACGACGGGAAAGATCAAGTGGCGGGCCGACACGTGGACCTACGGCAGCGGCGGGACGATCAAGCCCGCCTCCCTCACGATCCCGTCGGGCACAGCGAAGACGGCGACGTTCCGGGTGAAGGGCCCGAAGCACGCCGGCGACGTGGCGCAGTCGATCGTGGTCAAGAGCACGTACGGCACGACCACCGTGCCCGTCACGGTCCGCGCCCTCGTCAAGATCGCTGCGAAGGGCGGCGGCTTCAGCGGCCTCCTCAGCGGCGGCAACGGCCGCGGGAACCCGGCCCAGATGAACACCTACGCGTTCGACGTTCCGAGCGGCAAGCACGACGTCGACGTGAGCGCCACGCTCTCGGACACCAAGGACGCCGCCGTCGCGTATCTCGAGGATCCCGAGGGGGAGACGGTTGCGTCGTCGTCGAACATCACGCTCGGCAAGGCGAGCCTGCTGGGAGCGAAGCTCGTGCGCACCCACACGCTCGAGGTCTACAAGGACAACCCGCAGGCCGGCCGCTGGACGCTCGTGATCGACTGGCTTCCGCCCGTCGTGTCGGGGAAAGCGTTCGCAGAGCTGTCGGAGCCGTTCGCCGGCAAGGTCCAGTTCAACCAGGTGCGGTCGAGCTCGAACCTCCCGAAGGGCAAGACGCTCCACCAGGGCCAGTCGTACTCGTTCCACGTGAAGGTCAAGAACACCGCGGCGACGCCGGAGGCGTTCTTCCTCGATCCCAGAGCTCCGGGCACCACCACGGTCGCGCTCGTCCAGGAGAACACCGAGCTGAAAAGCGACCAGAACATGTCGCTTCCGCTCGGCTCGGGCATCAGCTACCCCTTCTATCTCGTTCCCCCCGAGACGACCGCGATCGAGACCGGCATCACCGGCTCGGCGCCGGTGACCTTCGACATCGACCCGCTGGCCGGCGATCCGGATCTCTCGCCCGCATTGTCGGCGCCGGGAGTGACGGCTTCACAGTCGGGCAATTCGGCTTCGCTCAGCCTCACCGCGGCGAACGAGCTCGCGCCGGGCCTCTGGGGCCTGTTCCCCAGCGAAGTCGGGCCGTATTCCGCCTCCGGCGCCACGTCCGTCACGGCGAGCGCCAGCTTCAGCGCGGTCACCCAGTCCTTCGACTCCACCGTCCGCTCCAAGACCGGGGACATGTGGGGCCTGTTCAACAAGGTCGGCTCCGGGAACTTCAACCCGGTCTATCTGAAGCCGGGGAAGAGCGCGACGATCTCGCTCACGATCACCCCGACCGCAGGGCCCGGGACGCACGTCTCCGGCGCCGTCAACCTCGACGACGCCTTCCAGGTCAACGCCGTGACCGGGTACGAGTTCGGCGGCGGCGACGAGCTCGCCTCTCTGCCGTTCAGCTACGCGGTGGGCTGACGGCGAAGGGGGAGCGAGTTGCCCCGCTCCGAAAGGGGGGCCATTTCCTTGCTGTCGCGACACTCGATGTGAGAGGCTGTGCTGGTCAGGCGCTCTGCGTCTGCATTTGTGCTCGCCGAAACCAGGGACGGGGTGAGGGAGTGCCGTCTCCTTGAACAGCTCTGCCGTCGGCCACGACTTCGACTTTGAGGCCCTGGACCTCGAGGGCGGGCCGCGCGACCCCGCATTTGGCACGCCCTTGCGGAAGTCCGATCTCGTCGCAGTCGCGCTCGGCCTGGCGGGACTGTCCGTCGCCGTCCTAGTCGTCCTGACCGGGGGCGTCGCGACGGATACCACCGAGTTCGCGGCTGTGATCGTCGCGAACGTCGTGACCCTCCTCGTCGGCGGGCTGATCTGGCGGCATGCGCGCCCCTCAAGTCCGTTCGGCTACCTGCTGCTGGGCGAGGCCGCCCTCGTCTTCCTCTCGTCGTTCGGCGGCTCGTCCGTTCCGGTCCTCTACCTGCTCGGGGTGCTCGGCGCGTGGGCCGCCGCTCTCGGCCTGACGTGGCTGCTGCTCGTCTTCCCCGGCGTGCGGCCGGACCGGGCGGGCTGGATCGTGATCGGCGCTGCCCTCGCAGCCTTCTTGCTCGGAGGGCTGCCGCGGATCCTTCTCTCGAGCTCGCTGCCGAGCATGCCCGCCCTCGGCGAGTGCGTCCACGCCTGCCCGGCGAATCCGGCGCTCGTCGCCGACGCGCCCGCCGGGGCAAACGCGTTCCGTGACGTGCAGAGCGTGTTTCAGACGATCTGGGGGATCGGATTGCTCGTCTTCATGGCGTCGGCGCTCGCGAGGGCGAGCTATCCGCGCCGGCGGCTGCTCGCGCCGGCCTTCGCGCTTGCCGTTCCGTTCATCGCCGTCTTCACGTACCACGCTGTCGCTTCGGGGCTGGTCGGTCTCGAGGTTGGCTCTTCCGGCCGCGCCGTCCTCGGCGGGCACGCGCATCGTCCTCCCACTGGGATTCATCGTCGCGCTGCTCTTTGCCCGTGCGTACGCCGGAGAGGCGCTCACGCTGATGGCGAGTCGGCTGGTCGGGCGACCGTCGGCCGCGGCCGTCGAGCAGCTCGTGCGGCAGGTGCTCGACGATCCGCTGGCGCGGCTCGCGTTCTGGCTGCCGCGGCGCGAGCGCTTCGTCGACCGCCACGGCAACACGGTCGTCCTGGACGCGGCGGAGGAGGGGAAGACGTGGCGCGCGTTCGGTCACGGCGAGACCCACGTCCTCGCCATCCTCCACGAGCCCATCCTCGGCGAGGATCCTGAGCTCGTCGGCGCGGTGGGCGCCACCGCATTGCTGATTCTCGAGAACCGGCGCCTCGAGCAAGACCTGCTCGACTCCGTCGGCGCGTTGCGCGCGTCGCAACGGCGGCTCGTGGCGGCGGCGTCGTCGGAGCGGCGAAAGATCGAGCGTGATCTCCACGACGGCGTGCAGCAGACGCTCGTCGCGCTGAGGATCCAGCTCGAGCTCGCGCTCGAGCTCGCCGACGAGGAGAGCCGTCTCGCCGAGCAGCCTCGCGAGCCTCGGGGAGGAGTTCGACGATGGCGCTCGACGAGCTCCGGTCGGTCGCGCACGGGATCTATCCGCCGCTGCTGGCCGACGCCGGGCTCGCCGCAGCCCTGCTCGACGCGACCCGCCGTTCGATCGTGCCGGTGACGGCCGAGATCGGAAACGTCGACCGGCTCTCCGAGGACGCCGAAGCGGCGATCTACTACTGCTGCTCTCGAGGCTCTGCAGAACGTGGCCAAGCATGCCGGGCACGATGCGTCCGCCACGCTGCGGCTCTGGCAGGATCGAAGCGTCGTGCACCTCCGCATCCGCGACGACGGAGAGGGCTTCGACGAGCAGTCGGCGCCGAGAGGAGCCGGGCTCACCAACATGGCCGACCGCATCGGCGCCGTCGGAGGGACGCTCGCCGTGACGTCGGAGCCCGGCGAGGGGACGACCGTCGAGATCCGGATCAGAGTCCGCGCGGAGAACCGCGCGCGCCGGCGATGCCGTCCACGCCTGAGGCGCCGAAACGCGACGAGGGCATATCGCCTCGTCGTCGCCGAGGACGCGTACCTCATCCGGGAGGGAATTCGCAGCGCGCTCGAACGGGAATCCGAGGACGAAGTCGAGGTTCTCGAGTACTGCTCGGATCTCCCCTCGCTGCTGGAGGCGGTCGAGGCGCATCGGCCCGACGTCGTGATCACGGACATCCGCATGCCGCCGACGAGCACGGACGAGGGAATCCGCGCTGCTGCGGCCTTGCGCGAAAGCAACCCCGAGATCGGCGTCCTCGTCATCAGCCAGTACGTGAGCCCGTATTACGCGCTCAAGCTCTTCGAGCACGGCTCTGCCGGGCGCGCCTACCTCCTCAAGGAACGGGTCGGGCATCGCATCCAGCTCATGGAGGGGATCCGCGAGGTTGCCGCCGGCGGCTCGGTGGTCGACCCGAAGGTCGTCGACGTGCTGGTGGAGGCGCGGCTGCGCGCGCGGAACTCGCCGCTGACGCAGCTCACGAAGCGCGAGCGCGAGGTGCTCGCCGGCGTCGCTTCGGGAAAGTCGAACGCCGCGATCGCGGAGTCGCTCTTCCTGACGAAGCGCGCGGTCGAGAAGAACATCAACTCGCTCTTCGCGAAGCTCGGATTCACGGACGACAAGGCCGTCAGCCGGCGCGTCCGGGCTGCGTTGCTCTTCCTCGCAGAGTCCGAAGTCGAGACCGACGCCGAATACGACTGACGTTCTGACACAGGAATGTCACAACTGTGGTGCGTGCACCCCGCTGGCGGCCGGCCGGTGGGGAAAGCTCCTGTCGAGAAGGTCAGACTGCGGATGAAGCGGATCACGACAAGCGATCGAGCACGCGTGGTCGTCGTCGACGACTCGGCCGCGGCTCGCGCGGCGATCGAAGCCGCGGTCGCCGCGACGAGTGAGTTCGAGCTGGTCGCGTCGGTGCCCTCCGGCGAACACGCACTGGCGGTGGTGCCGGAAGTCGACCCCGACCTGATCCTCCTCGACATCCGAATGACGCGGTCTGGACGGGCTCGAGACGACTCGCATCCTTCGCGCCCGGGGTGCACGGGCTGGCATCGTCCTCGTCTCGGCGCTCGCCCGGCTGGAGCTGCCCGTAGGTGTCGAGACCTGTGGAGCGGACGCGATCCTCCCGAAGGGCGAGGTCTCGCCGAACCGGCTCAGCCTGCTCTGGCGCGACCTGCGGCGCGAGCACGCCGTGGTCGCCGACTCGGTCTGAGAGGCACCACGCGAGCGTTGCTGGGTGCGCCTGCCCTCCAGGGAGGTGCGAGCCTCCTGGTATGCCGCGGCCCGATTGATGCGATCCGGTGTACATGTCCCTCACGCTCGCCGACGCGTGGCACCGAACGGATTCCGGACTTCATCGAGCCCTTCGAAGCCTGGCGCGTGTGGCGGGTGGGCAGGTGGCAGGGCCGGATCGTCCTCAAGAGCCTCTTCTCGGGCACGGTCTGGGAGCCGACCGTGCCGCTCGACCGCGTTCTGCACCGGCGTGCAGAGGGTTCCGTGGCGTCCCTGGCGTCTGCGGTCGACCGGCCACGGGGCTCCGGCGCTCGACTGCCGCTGCGGGATCTACGGCGTGCGCACAGTCGCCGCGGCCAGGCCGTATATCGACTGCACGCCGTTCCCGTACCGGGATGACCGCGTGATCGGACGCGTCGCCCTGTGGGGCGACGTCGTCGAGGGAGAACCTCGGGTGGCGGGCGTCGCACGCGTATCCGGTCGAGCTCTTCCTCCGCGACCCGGCGACCGAGCGGTTCGGGTTTCGCCGCCGCGCGCATGTCGAGGAGGTCCTGCAGGCGCTCGACGAGTACCGGGTTCCGGTCGACGTCGCTGCGCCCGCGGCGTTGGCGGCGTCCTGAGGCCGCCGCTTCAGTCGAGCGGGCAGGACTGCCCCGGCCGCAGGACGCGCACGTCGACTGCAGGCGTGATCCTCGAGGCGATCTCCGCGAAGGCCTTCGCGGCGGCATCCTGACCGCGCGGCGGTCGCCACGGTGCATACGTCCCCCAGTGGATCGGGATGGCGACGCGCGGCTTGATCAGCTCGAGGGCCTGCGCCGCGCGCGCCGGATCGAGATGTCCGGCGGGAAGCCTCGGCCCCCAGCCCGCCACCGGCAGCAGCGCGACGTCGATCCGGCCGAGCTCGTCCATCGCCTGGAACAGGTCGGTGTCGCCCGCGAAGTAGACCGTTCGGGTGCCGCTGATCACGTAGCCGACGGGCTGCGTCCTTCCGGTGCCCAAGCGGCGGCTGGCGGCGTGCTCGGCGTGCGTCGCTCGAACCCGCAAGGATGCCGAGATCCACCTCCTGGCCGGCGTGGACCTCCCGGACGACCCGGAACCCGCGCCTGCGCAGCAGCGACCCGGCGCCTGCGGGCACGAGCACCTGCGCGTCTCGGTCGAGCCGGCCGAGCGAGGGAAGGTCGAGGTGGTCGTGATGGACGTGCGAGAGGAGGATCACGTCGACCCCGTCGAGCGCTACCCGGATCGACTGAGCTCTTCCGCCGCAGGTGAAAGATCCGCGCAGCGTAGCACCGGGTCGGTGACGAGCAGCTGATCGTCGAGCCGGATCTCGACGCAGCTATGTCCCAGCCAAGTGAGCCCGGCGGGGACGGGAGCGCCCACGTCAGGCCGGCGCTGTCGGCGGAACCGGTGACGGTGACGCAGTCGGTGTCGATCGAGACGACCGAGTCGACCGGAATCGGGCGCGGGTCGGGGTCGTCCGCGGCCCGGGTGGCGCAGGAGGACGTGCGTGAGCCGTGTTCCCTCGAGCAACAGGCCGTCGACGTTCCCGATCATCTCCTGGCTCTCGGTGACGACGATGCTGTCGCGGCGGAGCTCGGCCGAGCCGGCCGGGATCGAGTCGTACGTCATTCCGTAGGCGCCGCCCATCTCACCTGCGTAGTCGGCGAATGCGAGCGTGCCGAAGGCCGGCATGGCGACGACATCTTCGACGCCGACGTCGGTTCCGTCACTCTTGCTCTCCGGCTCAGCCGCTCCGAAGCCGACGTACGAGAACGAGCGGATCGAGTCGCACGCTGCGAGGTCGGCGCTGCTACACGAGAGCACGACCGAGCCGTCGGACTCCCGCTCGTGCGACGAGAAGCTCCGCGGGCACGAGGCGCGCCTTGCCTTCCGAGTCCTCTACCACGAGATGCGTGAGACGTCGCTCGTTGCGCTCGACGACGACGTCGGTGAGCCGCCCGAGCCGGCCGTCACTGCCTTCGACGGGCCGGCCGAACTGGAGAGGGGTTGTCATGTCCGGGGCCGTGTTCCCGTCCGCTCAGTTCGCGCACCAGAGTCCGGCGTGCGGCCCGGCCGCGGCTTCGTCGATCAGCCCCAACTCGACCGCGCGCTCGATCGCCGCGCTTCGGCTGGTGACGCCGAACTTGCGGTAGACCGCGATCGCCTGCGTCTTCACGGTGTTGCGGGAGACGTAGAGTCGCTCGCCGATCTCGCGGAACGACAGATGAGTTGCGAGTAGCGGCAGCAGGCGTCGTTCCGCCGGGGTCAGGCTCGACGCCCAGCGACCTTCGGGTTCGGCAAGCGCGCGGGTGCGCCGGTCGAGCTCCGCACTGCGCTGCACGACGATGCCCAGCCGCGGCCTGACGCGGAGGACGTCGGCAACACGTCGCAGGAGAGCGCGGGCCTCGTCGGCGTCGGCGAGGGCGAGGCGGACCTGCACGAGCTCGAGGAGCGCGACTGTCTCCGAGCCAGGGCACCGCAGGAGTCACGAGGTCGAGCAGCTGTTCGGCTCGCTCGAGCCCGCTCGCCGCGTCAGCGAGGTCGTCGCCTCGGGCAGAGTTGCGCGCCTCGACGGCCGCGAGCAAGAGCGCGGCGACCGATTCCGCAGGCGGCTCGACCGCAGCGATCGAGACGGCCTCGTTCGTGAAAGCCTCGGCGTCGGCGCGTTCGTTCTCGGTGACTGCGAGCAGGGCGCGAAGACAGAGCCCCACGATTGCCAGCTCGGTCGCTCCGGCCGCCGTGGCGAGCTCGATGGCCTCGACGAGCTCGTGCTCCGCCTTGCCGGCGTCGTCGGCGAGCAGGAGCGCGGTTCCTCGCGCAAGGACGGCCGCGGGCCGCCACGCGTGGCCGGCCGGGAGCTTCTGGCACGCGGCATTCGCGTCGTCGAGCATCTGGTCGGCGCCGTCGCGACACCGCAACGCCCGCAAGACGTGGAGGCGAGCATCGCTGCCCTTGAGACCGCGCGTCGCCGCGTCGGACCAGTGTTGTGCGTCTGCGGTGCGCCCTCGCAGCGCGTACAGCCACGACGCCGCGATACAGAGGTCGGGATGGGACTCGACGACGAGGTCGTCGCGCAGCAGGTCGAGCCAAGGCTCGAGCAGGTCGAGTCTTCCGCGGCCGCAAGCCGACACCGCGAGCAGGTCGGCGAACGCCGCGACATCGGCGGGCTCGCCGGCGGCCGCGGCATGCCGGATCGCCTCCTCGATCGCCCCGCTCTCGGCGGCTCGGGCAGCAGCGAGCCGGTGCAGCGCGCGCGCACGGTCGGGCTGGGACCGCTCGAGCTCGGCGCACAGGTAGTCACGGACGACGCGCGGATAGCGATAGCGCCTCCGCTGGTTGTCGAGCGGCACCACCACGCCGGCGTTCTCGAGCGCCTCGAGCAACCGGCGCGAGTCGGATCGCTCGAGGAGCGAGTCGCACGCCTCTGCAGTCAGCTGCTCCAGGACGGCCGTCTGGGCTGCGAACTGGCGCTGGGCGGAGGAGAGGCTCGAGAGGTGCTCCGTCTCGAGGAAGTCGGCGAGGAAGCGGTCGTCGCCGCCGATCGCCGACGCGTGAGCTCCGTTCCGCAGGGCGAGCGCGGCGAGGAAGAGCGCGGCCGGCCAGCCCTCGAAGCGCTCGCAGAGAGCCGTCGCTTCGGGCCGCGGCAGCAGCACGCCCGCGCGGCGAATCAGGGTCTCGCCGTCGCGACCCTTGAGCGCGAGGTCGTCGGAGCCGATCTCGAGGAGCCGGCCCTGCGCGCGCAGGCGTGCCAGCGGCAGCTGCGGCACTCGGCGGGTCGCCAGGCCGACGGTCGTCCCCGGCGCGGCGGAGCCGAGGATGCGCGCGAAGGCGTCCAGGGCTGCCCGGGAGCGGAGGACGTGGACGTCGTCCACCAGCGCGAGCAGCCCGGGCTCGTGTGCGAGCGGCTCGAGCAGGGCGCCGAGCAGCTCCGCGTTGTCGTCCTCGGGCAGGAGGCCGATCCGCAGAACCTCGCGGCTGTCACGTTCGGCCCACTGGGACAACAGCGTCGTCTTGCCGTAACCGGCCGGCGCGACGATCGTGACGATCGTGCCGTCGGCCGCGGCGCAGAGCCGGTTGAGCATGGCAGTGCGAACCACGGCGCGCTCGTCCGAAGGCGCGACTCGGCGCCTCGGTGCGGGCAGGGACGTGCGGACAAGCGGCTCGACGACGGCCACGTATCAAGCCTGCGCACGGCGGAGCCGCCGGCCAAGGGCGCACGCCGGTCGGGCGGACGAGGGGGCACCCGCCCGTGAGCCGCGCACCCCGAGGGATGACGGCTCACTGCGATCGGCGGGGCCCCCCAGATCAGGTCAGGAAACGGCGATCGTCCTGGCCTTGAGGCTCTGGAACTCCTCGTCGCTGATCGCACCGTCGGTGCGAAGCTGGTTCAGGCGCGTGAGCTCCTCGGCCGGCGAGTTGCCGGCTGCCGGTAGGTCCGGCGTACGCCGCCTCCGCCGCCGTGCCCCGCACGATCGTGTAGGTGAACGCGCCGATGATCGGCAGGAAGATGATGAAGAGCGCCCAGCCTGCCTTCGCCCAGCCGGAGTGGTCGGTCCGGCGGAAGTTGTCGATCATCAGCATGATCACCCAGGTGATGAACATCACCCAGATGAAGAAGACGATCATCGTCCACATCACGTCCCAGAAGGTGTACGTCGCGAGCATCTCGTAGGTCCTTTCGTCGAATGTGTTCCGCGGGAAGCGCTAGGACGCGTGTCGCGGACGGATGCGGAACGCCGTCACGAGCTGCACGATGCCGTGTACGAGCGCCGAGGCGCCCACCCAGACGACGAGCAGGAACGCCTTGTGCCCGAAGTCGCCGGCCGCCCAGAAGGCGAGAAGAACCTGCACTACTCCCGAGACGAGACCGACCCACCAGAGGTCGGCAGGACGTACGACGAACGAGGCGATGATCTCGAAGGTGCCGCGGATGAGCAGGAAGAACGCGAAGATCGAGGCGAGGATCTTGAACGTGTTCTCGGGGTGCGCGTAGGCCAGGATCCCGATCACGGCGAACGCGAGCGCCAGCACGAGGTGTGTGACCCGCCACCAGCCGCGGGCGACCGCTGCCGCGACCGCCTCGAAGAGGGCCGCGCAGATGCACACGGTTCCCAGCAGGATCGAAAGCGCTGACACGGTCGTGTAGTCGAAGCGGAAGACGATGAGGGCGAAGATCGACCACAGCGAGCCCGTGACGAGCAGGATCCACCAGAGCGGATCACCCTCGGTCTCGGCCGCAGCCGGCGAGTACATGCCTGCGACGCTTGCCTCTGTCATTTCGTGTCCCCTTTAGGTGAGAGCGATCTTCTTCGCTCGGTCGAACTCGTCGTCGTCGATCGCGCCCGCTTGATGCAGCTCGTGTAGCCGTGCGAGCTCGGCGGCCGCACCGCCTGCGCCGGCCACGGCTGCATGAGCCAGGACCGCGTCGTCGTCGTCGTTCGTCGCTCCGGGCGGGAACTCCTGCAAGGTCTGCCGTCGTAGAGCCACGACGCCGAGAGCGGCCAACACACCGAGCAGCAGGATGCCCCACCACGTGCGGAGTGCGTGCGTGCCGCCCCAGAGGATGGCGAGCAGATAGACGAAGCCGACGACCGCCCAGACGATCTCCTGCCGCTCGTTGAGGACGGGAGCGACGTCACGGCGCAGCCGCGTGGCGAGCTTCGAGGGCCCGGCGAACAGTGCGCCGAGTGTCGCGACCACTCCGTAGAGAACGATCGCCTGCGCCGATCTGACCGAGGATCGCCGTTCCGATCAGGTAGAGGTGGTGCGTCGCGACCTGATACCCCGGCGACGCAAGCTGATCGACGAGGTAGTTGCCGAGCAGCCGCCGGACGATGAGAATGATGAGCCCGACCGCGATGAATCCGATCCCGGCGTTGCGGAGCGTGGCACGTCGCCTTCCGCGGGCGAGGTAGATCGCGAGGCCGTAGAGGAAGAGCACCGCGACGAGCAGCCACGCGCTCAGCACGTGGATGGCCTGGACGCCCGCCTGGGCGGCCGAGAGCTGATCCGACTTGAGCAGCGTGATCGATCCGGTGTTGGCGGGCAGCTTCGCCAGCGCGCTCGCGGGAAGGCCGAGCGCCTCGCCGACCTCGACGACCAGCTCGTGGAGATTCAGCGTGACTTCCCCGTTGCCGGTCGAGATCCCGTGCCCGGTCTTGTTCTCGAGCACGTTGACGAGCTTCTCGTGCGCGACGGTGCTGGCCGTGATGAAGGCTTGCTGCACGCGAGGCCGCGTGAGCAGGACCTTCACACCCTGCGTCGCGGGCTCCTGGAGGGCGCCGGCGAGTGGCGGTCCGAGGCGCTTGAGGTTCCCCGGCAGCCGCTGCTCGAGGGCCTGGGCGACGTTCACGTGCTCGTACAGCTGGTTGACCGTGTACGTGGCGAGCGAGCTTTGCACCTGCGGGTCCTGGATGACTTTGGCCGTCGCGTTGTTCCAGGCCGTGTTGTCGAACATCTGGCGGTTCACCCACGTCGTCAGGATCGAGACGAGCAGGAGGACGGAGGCCAGGACGACGAGCACCCAGACCGAGATGCGGCGCCGCCGGGTCAGCGAGGCCGGCGCAGCACTTCCTGCGGCTGGCTTCTTCGGGTCTTTCGCTGCCGGTTCGGCCGTCGGTTCCGCCACGTCCTCAAGCGTCCTGCCAGCCCCGGCGAGCGGCATCGTCCCATCCGGATGAACCCCGGCGTCTCGCGCCGGTTGCTTTGGCGGCAGCGCTCTAGGCCTCGGCGGGCTGCGGCTGCGGAGCGTCAGCGCTACGGCGCAGCACCAGCTTGCGGATCTCGGTCACGACGACGACGGCGAGCGCCGACACGATGCAGATCAGCCACTGATGCAGGGTCAGGGGCGTCGTGTGGAGGATCCGGTTGAGCAGGTTCAGTTGCGGGGCGAGAATGATCGCGAGCACCGACGCGCCGGAGAACATCAGGAACCTCCGGTCGCGCAGCACGTCGAGGCTGAAGACGGACATTCGCTCGTCGCGCTCGCAGAACGAATAGAAGAGGTTCGCGGTCGCAAACGAGGTCATGCCCATCGTGCGGGCGATCTCCGTGTCGTAGTGGCTGTCGCTCCAGGCGATGACGCCGATCGTGACCCCACCCATGACTGCGCCGACGAGCGCGAGCCAGAGCAGCTTCGAGCGCGGGAGGATCTGTCCCTCCGGATCGCGCGGCTTCCGGTCCATCAGGTGCTCGGCGGGCTCGCCGTAGCCGAGCCCGATCGCCTGGAACACCTGCGTCGTGAAGTTGATCCAGAGCGTCTGCAGCGGGATGAAGGCGACGCCGGCGACGACGTTCCCGATCGCGCAGCCGAGGAAGGTGAAGACCAGCCCGAAGAGGACGCCCATCTGGAAGCGGATGTACTTCGTGAGGTTGTCGTAGAGACCCCGGCCGAGCTCGACGGCGCGGACGATCGTCGCGAAGTTGTCGTCGGTGAGGATCATCGCGGCGGCTTCCTTCGAGACCTCCGTGCCCGTGATGCCCATCGCGATGCCGATGTCGGCGCGCTTGAGCGCCGGGGCGTCGTTCACGCCGTCGCCGGTCATCGCGACGATGTGCCCCTTCTTCTTGAGCGTGTCGACGAGTCGCACCTTGTGCTCGGGCGTGACGCGGGCGATGACACCGATGTCGTCGATCGCGTCGATGAGCTCGTCGTCGCTCATCGCGCCGAACTCGGCTCCGGTGATCGCCTTGCCCGTGATGCCGAGCCGCTTCGCGATCGCGGCTGCGGTGACCGCGTGGTCGCCCGTGATCATCCGCACCTGCATCCCGGCCGAGTACGCCGTCGCGATCGCGTCCTTCGCCGTCGGCCGCGGTGGGTCGACGATGCCCACCAGTGCGAGCGCCGTCAGGCCGTCGAGCACCGCCAGCAAGTCGGTGCTCGGGTCGAAGCTCGCCGGGTCGAAGTCCTTCCGGCCGGTGGCGAGGACGCGCAGGCCCTGCTCGCCGAGCCGCTGGTTCTCTTCCTCGTAGCGCTGCTTGAAGTCGTCGTCGGCTGCAATCGGGTGGAGGTCGTCGGGCGAGAGCGTCTGGGTCGCGCGCGCGAGCAGCTGGTCCGGCGCGCCTTTGACGAAGCAGCGGACGACGTCGTTGCCCGCTTCGTCGGTCATCCGGTGGAAGGTCGCCATCAGCTTGTAGGCCGAGTCGAACGGCAGCTCGGCGATCCGTGGGTACGTCCCGCGCGTCGAGCTCGTGTCGAGCCCGCCCTTCTCGCCGAGCACCACGAGCGCGCCCTCGGTCGGGTCGCCGATCAGCTCGCCGTCGTGCACGACTGCGTCGCAGGCGAGGATCAACGGCTGCATGAACTGCTCGAGGTCGACGTCCGGCTGGCCCGCGACCTTCTTGATGTTCCCCTGCGTCGAGTAGCCGTTGCCGTCGATCGCGTAGCGGCGGCCGGGGATGGTCAGCTCGACGGCCGTCATCTGGTTCAGCGTCAGCGTCCCGGTCTTGTCCGAGTTGATCGCGGAGGTTGCGCCGAGCGTCTCCGTCGACCGCAGCCGCTTCATGATCGCGTTGGCCTTCGCGAGCGTCTGCGTACCCATCGAGAGGATCGCGGTGACCACCGCCGGCAGGCCGGTCGGGATCGCCGCGATGGCGAAGGCGATAGCGGCGAGGAACACGGTGTCGAAGGCCTCGCCGCGCGACAGGTTGAGCGCGATCGAGATCACCAGGGCCGTGCCGGAGATGACGAGGATCTGCGCCGTCAGCTTGTTCAGCTGCTTCGTCAGCGGCGAGGCGGACTCGGTCTCCTGCGCGAGCATTCCGGAGATGTGTCCGACCTCGGTGCGCATCCCGGTCGTCGTCACCACGAACTCGCCCGAGCCGCGCGTGACGTTCGTGTTCATGTAGACCATGTCGGTCCGGTCGCCCAGCGGAGCGTCGGCCTGGGTCACCGTCTCGATTCCCTTGGCCACCGGCAGGCTCTCGCCGGTCAGCGCCGATTCGGCCACCTCGAGCGTGGCGGCGCGCAGCACGCGCCCGTCGGCCGGGACGACGTCACCGGCCTCGATCGAGACGACGTCGCCGGGGACGAGCTCCTCGGCCGGCACCTGGACGAGCTGCCCGCCGCGCAGCACCTTGGCCTTGACGATCATCATCTTCTGCAGCGCGGCGACAGCGGCGGCGGCCTTCCCCTCCTGGTTCAGGCCGAGCACGGCGTTGAACAGGGTCAGGAAGAGCAGGACGAGGCCCGTGCCGAGCTCGTGCAGCGGCCAGATGCTCCCGATCCCGGCGACGAGCAGGACGATCTGCATCGGGTCGCGGTACTGGCGGACGAATGCCCTCCAGCGCGGCTCGGTCTCGGCCGCGACGAAGGCGTTCGGTCCGTACTGCGCCAGCCGCTTCGTGGCCTCGGCCGGCGCGAGCCCCGCGTGCTCGTCGACGCCGAGCTCCGAGGCGACCGCCTCACCCGTGAGCGCGAACCAGTGCTTCTCCTCGAGCGGCGAAGCTGCCGTCGTCGCCATCGTCTCTCCTCTCAGGCGTCGCGTGCGATCGGACAGGTCATGGAATGGCTGCCGCCGCGCCCGCGGGCGAGCTCCTGGCCGGCGATCGCATGCACCTCGACCCCCGCCCGTAGCAGCTTCGTATTCGTGACCTCGTTGCGCTCGTACGCGACGATGACGCCGGGTGCGAGCGCGACGACGTTGTTGCCGTCGTCCCACTGGTTCCGCTCCGCTTCGAACTCGTCGCCGCCGGTCGTGACGACACTGAGGCGCTCGAGCCCGAGAGCGTCCTCGACTTCCTCGAGGAAGGGGCGGTCGGACAGCTCGGCGTGCACGCCGCCGTGCCCGTCGGGCGTGTAGAGGATCGGCTGGATCCGCGAGACGACCGGCTCGTAGATGGTTGCGAGGTCGCGGTTGCAGAACGTGATCACCGAGTCGAGGTGCAGCGCGAAGCCTTCGCGGGGCATCTGGGCTCCGATCACGAGCCGGGCGGCTCCGGCCGCGAACAGGTTCTGGGCGAGGATGCTCGCCGCGCGGCCGTTCGAACGCTCTCCCTGACCGACGAGCAGAACCCCCTCCCCGATCGGCATCACGTCGCCGCCCTCGAGCGTCGCGCCGCCCCAGTCGTGGTCGACGCCGCCGAACCAGATCGGGAACTCGGCCGTGCGGAACCGCGGGTGGAATCGGTACACGGCCTCGAGGTTCAGCGACTCGTGCTGGCGCGCCGGCTGGGACATCGGGTTGATCGAGACGCCTCCGTAGATCCAGGCGCTCGTGTCGCGCGTGAAGAGGTGGTTCGGCAGCGGCTCGATCACGAAATCGGTCGGGCGCATCGCGCGCTGAACGAGCGCTCCCATCTCGCCGGGCAGCTCGCTCGCGGTGACGCCGCCGGTGAGGCGGGTCGCGAGCTCGGCCGCGGGCAGCTGCGTCATCCACGCGATCAGCTCGCGCGAGTAGACCGGGGTCACCTCCTCGGGCCGCAATCTTCGCGAGAGCAGCCACTCGCGTCCGCCGGCGTCCTGCATCGCCTCGGCCAGCAGTTCGTGCAGGAACAGCACCTCGACCCCGGCCTCGTGCATCACGTCCACGAACGCGTCGAACTCCTGGCGCGCACGGCGCACCCACATCACGTCGTCGAAGAGGAGCTCGTGGCAGTTGGTCGGTGACAGCCGCTCGTGGGCGAGGTCCGGCCGGTGGACGAGCACGGTCCGCAGGGTTCCCACCTCGGACTGCGCTCCCAGGCTCGGCGCGGTCACGGTGCTCACGCAGCGATCCTTCGCCGGGTGGTGGTTCGCAGCATCACCCGTAGGGGACGATGTTCCCCGGGCCGGCGCCGACCAGGGTCCTGCCGAGGATGACGGCGCCTCGCTCCGGGCAGACGCGAATCTTGCGCACGGCTGCGCACCTCGTCGGCGTCGAGGGCAGGATCGCCAGCACCGTGTTCGGGACGATCACGGCGATGGCCACCGTCGCGGCGTACGGCCGGGCGTTCCCGGACAGCCCCTGGACCGTCGAGGAGCTCGT
This sequence comes from uncultured Actinomycetes bacterium, assembly GCA_963794255.1. GTDB lineage: Bacteria > Actinomycetota > Thermoleophilia > Gaiellales > Gaiellaceae > Palsa-739. The sequence goes on from CAWCDC010000002.1 coordinate 470,658, forward strand.
CCTGTCCACGGCCGTTGTCCTCTGGATCGCACACGTGTATACCCACGGGCTCTCGGAGAGCCTCTCGGAGGGACATCGCCTGCGCGTGGGAGAGGTCCGGCGGCTCGCGGGGCGGGAGCTGGGGATCCTGCTCGCGGTCGTCCCGCCGACGATCGCCCTACTGCTGGGTGCGTTGGGTGTTCTCGACGAGACTGCGTCGATCTGGCTGGCGCTCGCGGTCGGCCTCGGCATCCTCGCCCTCGAGGGCGTGCGTTACGCGCGGATCGAGCGGCTCGGTCTCGCCGGGACCCTGCTGGCCGTCGGCCTGAACGCCGGACTCGGGCTGCTCGTCGTCCTGCTCAAGGCCGAGGTCCTGCACTGAAGCGCTCGAGGATCAGCCCGTGACGTAGGCCGCGGTCGCTGACGGTCAGCTCGTCGCAGCCCAGCTTGTCGAGCACCGTGCGAACGATGCAGGCGCCCGCCAGGATCACCTCCGCTCTGCCCGGCTGCAGGCCGACGATCTCACGCCGCTGCTCCGCCGTGCGCGTGCGGTAGAGCTCGATCTGACGATCGACCTCGGCTCGGTCGACGATCGTCCCCTGGATCACGTCGGAGTCGTAGGTCTCGAGGCCGTGCTGGACGGAGGCGAGGTTCGTGAGGGCGCCGCCCAGGCCGACGAGCCGGTCCGGATTCGAGTGCCCGTCCAGCAGCGCAAGCTGCTCGGCAATCGCGCTGAGTGCCGCTTCGACCTGCGCCTCCGAAACGGGGCCGTCGAGGCCGAACTCGTCGGTGAGAGGCGCCGCACCCACCTCGAGGCTGAAGCGTTCCTCGACGCGGCCCGGGCGCCCGAAGCTGAACTCCGTGCTCCCCCCGCCCGTGTCGAACACGGCGAGCGTCCCGTTCCCCAGCTCGAGCTCCGAGGTTGCCGCGAGGTAGGCGAGCCGGGCCTCCTCCTCGCCCGAGATCACCTCGATGCCCACCCCGCAACGTTCCTGCACTGCGTCGACGAGCTCCTCGGGATTGCTCGCGATCCGCATTCCTGCCGTCGCGACGGCGGCGATCTCGGCGGCTCCGGCGCGGCGCGCCTCGGCGACCATGCCCACGACCGCTTCTGCGGTTCGCCGCACCGGCTCCGGTCGCAGCGCTCCCGACTCGCGCAGGCCCTCCCCGAGCCTCGTGACCTCGGCGCGGTCGACGATCGTGCGCCAGACGTCGCCCGCGCGCCGCTCGCCGACGTGCAGCTTGACCGAGTTGGTTCCGATGTCGATCACGGCGAAGCGGACCGGGTCGAAGCCCACCAGGGTCTTCAACCCGCGCGCAACGCAGACGTTCGGCAGGTCGGACAGCGCCAGTTCCCGCAACGCCGCGGAGACGAGCGCCGGGTCCTCGTCCTCGACCGCGACCGTGCGCGCCGACCGTCCTCCGACCGACATCTGCGAGACCTCGGTCCTGCAGCCGCCGACGTGGAAGTGGGAGCGCCGCTTGTGCACCCGGACGGCGGTGAGGCTGGGATTCGGGCGGATCAGGTCGCTCAAGAGCTCGTCGAGCGTGGACGACTCCGAGCCGAGCTCGCCGGGAGCGGCGCCGAGCGCGGACAGCATGGTCGACACGTGCGCAGCGTCCAGCGGAAAGGGCTTCTTCAAGACCGGCCGCCACTGCTCGAGCCCTTCGCCGTTGACGGCCTCGAGCAGTTTCACGTCCAGCAGTCCGTCGCGGATCTTCACCGAGGCGTCGCTGTCCTCGGAGAGGAGGTAGAGCTCGTCGCTCTCCTCCACGCTTTCGGGCTCGCTCGTCGACGCGAGGTCTCCGGCGAGGCCGAGCTGCTCGCCGAACGTGCGCCACTCCCACCGCGGGACGATCACGTTCACGCCTTCGTCTTCAGCTCCCGCGAGAAGTATTCGAGCGCCTTGCGTGTCTTCGTCTCCTGCTCGCCCGAGAGATCGACCCCGCGTGCGGTGAGGAAGGCGCGGGCCTCGGCGGCGACCTGGAACGCCTCGCCCGTCTCGCAACGGGTCGAGAGCTCGAGGATGCGAGAGCCGTCCGGATAGAGCCAGATCTCCGCCACCATTCTGCGGCCGAGCTCGGGCGGTGTGAAACGGAGCTTGAGGACGAAGATCGGCCCGAGCACGACGAGGTCGTCGAGTCCGACTCCTGCCGGCGCATGCGCGGAGAAGAGCTGCCGCTGCTCTTTCGAGAAGAGCTTGCTCAGGGGCAGCGCTCCTCTGGCGGCCTGCAGGACGTCGGTCGGGTCCGGCGTGCCCTTCAGCGTGGCCGAGCAGACGAAGCCGCCGGGAAGCGCGTCCACCTCGACGCGGAAGGCCTTCGAGAGCCGCAGGTCACCCGGCAGCTCGCTCGGAACCACCGGGCGAAGCTTGACGATCGAGTCGCCTCCCTTGCCCTGGATGCGGCGCGCGCGGGCGACGACGCCCTTCGCGTCCAGCGCGAGGTCGGGCGTGTCGAAGAAGAAGACCTGGCGGATCTGCGCGTCGAGGGGATCGAGCTCGAGCGCGTTCGTGGCGGCGCGCTGGAGCGGCTCCGGCACGGTCAGCTTCAGCTCGACGCTGTCGGCCTCGTTCAGCGTCGCGAGCAGCGTGACGATCTCGGCGTCCGAGAGCGTGGGCATCGACGGCGTCGCGGCAGACATCTTCTCCTACTTTCGCACGCAGGTGGTGTGTGCGTACCCGCGGCCCTGTCGCACCGACTTCCTGGGCGGCTCGCGGAGGAGATGCCAACTTTTGCGCTACCCCGTCCAAGGAGGAAAATCCATTGGCTACTGCTACGCAGCGAGAGGCGGCGTACGAGGACGACGAGAAGGGCTTTGGCTGGCTTCTCTTCGCAGCGACCATGCTCGGGCTCGCCGGCGTCCTGAGCGTCATCGACGGCATCATGGCCCTGTCGCGGTCGAAGTTCTACACGGCGGGCTCCAGCTATGTGTTCGCCGATCTGCGCACGTGGGGCTGGATCACGCTCATCATCGGCGGGCTCCTGATCGTCGCCGCCATGGGGGTGTTCAGCGGATCGGGGTTTGCACGCTGGTTCGGGATCTTCGCGGCCGGCCTGAACGCGATCGGGCTGTTCGGGTCGCCGACAGCACAGGCGTATCCGTTCTGGTCGTTGATCATCTTCGCCCTCGACGTGCTCGTGATCTATGCGCTCGCGGTCTACGGCGGGAAGCGCATGATGGAGTGACCGTCCGCGCCTGATCGTTCGGCGAGGAGCCCCGGACGTGCTCGTGTCCGGGGCTCCTTACCGTTGGCGGGACAGCCGCTAGGGTCGGCTCGTGGCGGATCAGACCCGGCTCGTCGTCGTTTCCTGCTCGTCGCCCGAGGTTGCCGACGAGGCCCTGTCTGAGCTGCACAAGCTCGAGATCAAGGACCGCGACGCAGTAGTCGTCCGCTGCTCGGAGAGCGGGCGGATCGAGTTCAAGCAGACGCACCAAACCGCGGCAGGCGAGGGCGTCGTCGCCGGCGGGACGGTCGGGTTCGTCGCCGGGATGCTGCTGGGCGGGCCCATTGGCGGCGCCCTGCTCGGCATGCTCGGAGGTGGCATCTGGGGCGCGCGTGACACCGGCGTTCCCGACGCGCGGTTGAGCGAGCTCGGCGCGTCGCTGCAGCCGGGGCAGGCCCTGCTGTGCGCGCTCGTCGGTGCCGAGCACGTGGACGCCGTACGCGAGGCTCTCCGTCCCTACGGCGACGTCGCCGATGCCGACGCGTCGACCGTTCCGTAGCGACGCCGGAAGAGCAGATACGCGATCCCGCCGAGCGGAAGCGGAAGCCAGAACGTCAACAGCCGGTACGCGAGCGTCGCCACCACGGCATCGTGTGCGCTCACACCCGCCAGCGTCAGCAGGCCCGTCAGCCCGGCCTCCACGAAGCCGAGCCCGCCCGGCGTGAAGGGGATCAGCGCCAGGAGACAGGCGCCCGAGTAGGCGAGCACGATGAGCGACGGGTTCGGCCGGGTGCCGACGGCCGCGAGACAGCAGACCAGGCCGAGGTAGTCGAACGCCGGCTTGCCGACGATGCCGACGAGGGCGAAGGGCCAGCGGGCGCCGAACGCGTTCCGCAAGCCGTCCCGCTGCTGCAGGAGCCGCTCGCCGGTGCCGCTCGCGTCGCGCCTGCTCGGCAGGAGGCGGAGGACGGCGTCGACCGCACGTCCCACCTGCTCGAGCGGCCGGTCCCAGAGGAAGGCGGCGAGTCCTGCGGCGACCGCGACGGCGAACGCTCCGGCCCCGATGTAGGCGGTCGTGAGCAGACCGCGCGGTGCTTTGAGACCGCCGAGGATCGCCGGTAGCGCGAGCAGCGGGAAGGCCAGGATCGTCGCGGTGTTCGCGACCGAGACGGCGGTCAAGCCGCCGGCGACGTCGGCTCCCCGGACGCCCGCCCGCACGAGCATCCGGTACGAGAAGGCGCCGGCGGTCGCGGCTCCGCCCGGGATCACGTTGCCCGCCGCGTTGCCCGCGAGCTGAGCCGTTCCGACGGCGAACCAGCTCGACGTGCGCAGCGCGATTCGCTGAACCTCCCAGAGCGCCATGACGCTCGTCGCCTCGAAGAGCACCGCCAGCAGGATCCACCAGGGGTCGAGGCCCGCGAGAGCGCGCCACTGCGTGAATGTGTCGACGAGGCTCGGGAACAGGAAGTAGAGCGAGACGGCGGTCGCAAGCAGGAGCAGGATGCGGAAGATCACGCCCCACGGCTTCTTCTTCGCGTGCGTCTCGGGCTCGGTCACAGGGTGCACCTACCCCACCCGCACATGGGCGCTTCCTGGCGATCCGGCTGGGTCGATGATGTGATCACATCGTGGAGATCGGAGAGCCGGAGCGGAAGATCGTCGTGGAGCCGATCCGCGACCCGGTCCCGGAGCGTACGCCGAAGCCGCGCGAGGTACCCGCGACGCCGGCCACGCCCGAGCCGGTTCCTAGCCAAGCGCACTGATCGCGAACGCCAGCGCGAACCCGCAGGTCGTCGCGACGCCGACGAGGTTGCCGCCGTGCTCGAAGGCCTCGGGCATCATCGTGTCGGCGAGCATCGTGAGGATCGCGCCGCCCGCGAACGAGAGGACAAAGGCGACGACTCCGTTCGAGGCCGTCTCCAGGAGCGCGTAGCCCGCGAGCGCCGCGAAGCCGAGCGTGAGCGCAACGCCGAGCCAGAGCGCGAGGATGTACGTGCGCTTCCAGCCCGCTTGGACGAGGCCGGCCGTGGCGGCGAGCCCCTCGGGGATGTTCGAGAGCGCGACCGCGACGAGAAACGCGGCGCTGACGCTTCCTTCGACCACCAGGGTCAGTCCGAGCACGATCGACTCCGGGGCGCCGTCGAGGATCGTGCCGAGCACGATCGCGAGCGGAGATCCCTCGGCCTGGCGGCCGCCCGAGTGCTTCCGCTGAGCGCCGCCGCGGCGATCGATCAGCGCGTCCCCGGCCCAGAAGGTCAACGAGCCCGCGAAGAGGCCAAGCGCCACACCGGCGTGTGCGCCTTCGCGATCCCACGCCTCTTGCACGAGCTCGAACGCAACCGCGCTGATGAGAACCCCGCTGCCGAAGGCCATGACGAGCCCGAGCGTTCGCTCGCCGACGCGATAGCGGAGCGCCACGGCACCGCCGACGATGAGGGGCGCGGCCGCGAGAAAGCCCCAGGCGAAGGAAGCGCCCACTGCGAGACGAGCCTTGCTCCACGGCCTGCGGGTCGCATCCCCCGGTCCGGATGATGCTGCTCAGACGTCGGTGTAGGGCCAGACGAAGCCGCCGCCGAGCATCCCGCGCTCGAACTGGTCGACGTAGGTCCAGTCGACCGCTGTCTCGGGATCCTCGTGCGTGGGCGTCGCCTTCACCTCGTCTGCCGTTACGCTCAGGACGACGATCCGGCGCGCGTGGTCGACGAGCTTCGCCGCTCCTGCGGGGACGACGTGGTGCACCGCGTTGTGCCCGTCCCCATAGCTGACGACCAGGTAGCTCTCGCCGGGCTTGTAGCTCGCCCACGAGCACGTGCCAACCGGGCCGTCCGTGGCCTCGACCTCGTACCCCTTGACGCTGTCGTCATGGCCGACCGAGCCCTCGGGAAAGCTCCAGGTCGTCCGCTCCCCGGCCTCGGTCACGCACGGATCGTGCCACAGCCAAGATCGGCAGCGTTCGTGCGCGCACGCCCGCGGGCGTCGGCTGCGCACCCCTGTGCACGCTCGCCGGTAGCGGCAGACTCGCGCCATGTGCCGCTGGCTCGCCTACTACGGCGAAAAGCCGATCCGGATGGACAAGGTCCTCTTCGGGCCGCAACACTCGCTGATCGAGCAGAGCCTCAGCTCGCGCATGGGAGCCGAGCCGACGAACGGCGACGGCTTCGGCATCGGCTGGTACTCGGCTTCCGGCGAGCCCGGGATCTTCAAGAGCATGGAGCCCGCCTGGAACGACCGCAACCTGCATGAGCTCGCCGCCCACATCGAGTCGCCGCTCTTCATCGCGCACGTCCGGGCCACGACGGGAACGCCCGTGCAGCAGACGAATTGCCATCCGTTCCGCTGGGGCAAGTGGCTGTGGGTGCACAACGGGCTGATCGGCGACTGGCTCACCGTCAAACGCGACCTCGTGCTCGCCGTCGATCCGGCGCTGTACCCGCTGATCGAGGGAACGACCGACTCGGAGGTGCTCTTCTTCCTCGCCGTGACGCTCGGTCTCGAGGACGATCCGCCGGGGGCCGTGCAGCGGGCGATCGGCCTCGTCGAGGAGGTGGGCCGGCGGCACGGCGTCAAGTACCCGTTCCAGGGCACGATCGCGGCGACGAACGGCGAGAAGCTCTGGGCGTTCCGCTACTCGAGCGAGGGCAAGTCGCGCTCGCTCTACTTCTCGACCTCCTACGACACGATCAAGGCCCTGTATCCCGACGATCCGCGGCTTGCGGACTTCGACGAGGAGTCCCGGGTCGTCGTCTCGGAGCCGCTCGGCGATCTGGTCGGCATGTGGAACCCCGTTCCGGACGCGAGCTGGGGCGTCGTGCAACCCGGGCCGGACGAACTGAACGTGTTCCAGCCGACCGCACCGGTCGCTGCCTGATCCTGGACGGGACGGACCCGAGCGACCGGGCGGTCGGCCGGGGCTACCTCAGCTAGGCGTCGGCGGCGTCGTCCACGGCGTGGGCCTGCTGGACGAGCTTCGCGATACAAGCGGGGCAGTAGTGGATCCGGGCCGCGCCGGACGGCGAAAGCACGGTCACCCAACCGCGTTCTTCGGGGTTCTTCTCGGCCGCACACTCGACACAGCGCATGTCCTCGAGGGTAGGGCGGCGCCCGGGCTTCCCGCCTGGTTCAGATTGGTCATCCGCCTCAGCGAAGGAGGCCCTCGCGATGCGCGATCGCGAGCGCCTCGATCCGCGAGTGCGCGTCGAGCGCACGGAGCATCCGCCGGACGTGGTTGCGGACGGTGTCGGTGCTCAGGTGCAGCTCGCGCGCGATCTGCTCGGTGGACCTGCCTCGGGCGAGCAGGTGCAGGACCTCGTTCTGGCGCGGCGTGAGGTGTGGATGGGGGCTGGGCGCAGCCGACTCTTCGCGGTGCGTGACGACGCCGAACACTCCGACGATCCTCCCGCCTTCGCGAAGCGGGCACGCGCAGATCTCGACCTGGACGCGCTGGCCGCTGGGATCGACGACGACGACGGTGGCCTCGGTCGAGCGCTCGGTCCCCATCATCTTGCGCAAGAACGACTCCTTCGCCGCGCGCGCCTGCTCGGGAACGACGAGCGACGACTGCTGGCGTCCGCGGATGTCGCCGACGAGCTTGTGGGTAGCCGCATTGATCCAGCGGATGACCCCGAAGCGGTCGACCGCGTAGGCGGGGACGTCGAGCTCTTCGAGGGCCCCGTGCACGTCGCCGGGGAACGTGGCCGCCTCGCGCGGGGCTTGGCCGGCGGTGTGCCGCAGAGCTGACATCGGGCCCTCCTTTCGCTACGAGGCCGCGTCGGCCGTCTCGCTCGGCGTCAGCGCGTCCTGCAGCTTCTTCGTGTCCTCGTCGGACAGCGAGGTCTTGATCACGGTGCCGCCGTAGCCCTTGAGCGCGTCGATCGCCTTGTCGGGGGTCGCCTTCTCGATGATCAGGAAGAGCGCCGAGGTGCCCGGCTGAACCTTGTCGCGGACCTGGTTCTGGAACTCCTTGTCGATCGCCTTCTCGCCGAAGTGCCCGGACAGCGCACCGAAGGCGGCGCCGATCGCCAGCCCGAAGAACGGGATGAAGAAGATCAGGCCGAAGAGGAGACCCCAGAAACCGCCCCAGACGGCTCCGCCGCTCGCCGACGCGCCTCCGTGCGTCGTGGTCACGTGGTACTTGCCGTTCTTGTCGCGACGGATGGCCGCGACCTGGTCGGCCTGGATGATGAGGTCGGCTTCGAGACCCTCCACCGTCTGGCGTGCAGCCTCGGCGGTGACTTCGTCGGGATATGCGATCGCGACGAGTGTTGCCATGCTCTATCTCCTTGGGCCGGCGGGAATTCCTGCGCGTCTCACGATCGCAGCGACTCCCGCTGAAATCATCACCCCGTTCGGATGAGCGCGTCTCCGGCGGGTGGCGGAGGCTCGGGGTCGGGCTTCGTTTGCGCCCCGGTCGGCTGGTTCAGCTCCTTCGCGATCTGGACGGCGGCCGAGACGAGCGGGGCCGCGAGGACGAGTCCGAGCATCCCGAACAGACAGCCCGCACTGATCGTTACCACGAGAACCACGAGCGGATTGAGGTGGAGCGCTGAGCCCATGGCGAACGGCTGCACGAGGTTCTGCAGCAGCCCGTTCGCCAGGATGACGATCACGAGCATCGCAATCGCGACGCCCGTCCCCTGCGAGCCGAGCGCGAGCAAGACCGCAAACGCGCCGGCGACGATCGCGCCGATGTAGGGGACATAGGCGGTGACGAAGCTGACGACGGCGATCGTGCCCGCCAGCGGCACCCCGAGCACGAGGGCCGCGAGTCCCACGACGACGCCGTTGAACCCGGCGACGAGGGTGACGCCGCGGAAGTAACCCCGCAGCGACCTGATCAAGGCGCTCGAGATCGTCTCCGCGACCGGGTGCGGAAGTCCGACGTGGCGGTCGAGCCAGCTGCGCATCTGCGGGCCGTCCTTGAGCAGGAAGAAGGTCCCGAGTGCAGCGAACGAGAGTCCGAACAGGACGGAGGCGAGCCCTCTGATGCCGTGGACGACGCCGTGCACGAGCGTCGAGATGGCGTCCGGGGCCGCCGACTTCGCGGTGCTCGTCGCGCCGGCTGCGCTCGACGAGTTGACGCCGAGGTCGGTCAGCCAGCCGCGGAGCCGGTCGGCGCCGGCCGCCGCCTCGGCCGAGATATCCGCGCTCTGGCCGGTGATGCCGGCGATGACGACCACGACCACGGCGACGAGAATCCCCACGAGCGCCAACAGCACGAGCGCCGACGCGATCGCGCGTGGCATGTGCCGGTCGAGCCGCGAGACGAGGGGCATCGCAACCACGGCGACGATCACCGCGCAGAGCATCGGGCCGACGATCGTGTAGGTCTCGGCCAGGAGCCAGATGAGGCCGCCCAGCAGCGCGAACAACCCGACCAGCAGCCAGGAGCTCCGGCCGACGTCGCTCAGCCACTCCGGCGTACGGAATGCTCCGCTCAGCTGCGAGCGTCTGGTAGTCGCGGTCTCGTCGGAACTCGTGCTCACGCCGGGGTGAGCTTGCCCTACGAGACGGACGGCTTCTTGTCGTTGCGCCGCCGAACGAGCCAGAAGATCCCGACTCCCGCCAGCCCGGCGGCGAGGATCCCGAAGGCGACCCAGCCCCACGGCGTGGACTCCGGCTCGTCGTTCTGCGACGCGGCGGCAGCCGCGGCGCCCGCTGCGACGACCGCCGTCGTGTTCACGCCGCCGCTCGTCGTCGTGGTCGTGGTCACCACGGTCGTCGGGACGACGACCTCCGTCTTCGTCTCGACGTGCAGCGTCTGCGTCGTCGGGATCTGGGTCAGCGTCACCTGGGTGGTCGTGGCTCCGCTCCGTGACGGTGGTCGCGATGTCCGCGTCGTGGGCTGCGTCGTCGACGGTTGTCGTCGTCGTCGGCACCGTCGCCTCGGTCGTCGCGGGCTCGGTGCGCGTTCTCGTCGGCAGCGTGGGCGTGGTGCGCGTGAGCGTTCCGATCGTGCCGGTTCTCGTCCCTCCGCCCGCGCCCTGACCGCAGCCGGTAAGCCCCACGACGGAGACGACCGCGATGCCCGATGCGAGAAACATGCGCACGCGTACATGGTCGCATGCGGGTCTGCCGATGCCCATCGCCCGAACCGGACGACCGGAACGGCCGACGCCTGCGGTTTCATCCGTCCGGCATGACGCGATTCGCGGTCACCGGGCTGAAGCTCCCCGCAATGGGCCAGTGGCGGGCAATCGAACCGACCGCGACCCTGGCCGTCGCGCGCGCGCCCGACTTCGGCGAGCCGGCGCGCGCGTGGCGGTCGTGGCAGGTCATGATTCCGGAGACCGTGGAGGAAGCCGCGTGAGCGCCGCAGCGCACGAGGGAGCCGCACCAGCCGAGAAGCGGCGGCGGCCGCTGTGGTTCCGCCTCCTGCTGTACGCGCTGATCGTGGTCGTGTTCGGCGCCGCGGCGAACCTGCTCGGCTGGGACATCAGGGGCTGGTTCCACAACCTCTGGAACACGATCACGACGATCTCGGCCGGGTCGCTGATCGCGGCGATCCTCCTCATGATCGTGCAGACCACCGCGACCGCCTTCGCGTGGTTCTCGATCCTCAGCTTCGCGTATCCGGGGCGCGTGAAGTGGCGCGACATCCTCGCCGGCTACGCCGTCTCGGTCGCGCTGAACGGGATCCTGCCCGCGAACATCGGCACCCTCGTCTTCCTGATCATGCTCACCGTTCTGATCGGGATCAGCTTCGCCGCGGTGCTCGGCGCCTACGCGGTGGAGAAGATCTTCTTCACGCTCGCCGGCGTCTTCGTCTACCTCTACCTGTTCCTGTCGGTCGGCGGCTCGTTCGACATCTCGTTCAGCTGGGTGCACGACCACTGGCCCGCGACGATCGTCGTCTTCGGGGGTGGAGCGCTGATGATCGTGCTGCTCGTGCGCCGTTTCTGGCCGCACGTCGTCGCCTGGTGGCAGAACGCGAAGGAGGGCGGCGCGATCCTCGGCAAGCCGAGCCGCTTCTTCAGCCGTGTGTTCCTGCCCTCGTTCATCGGTTGGGTCGCGATGCTGAGCACGATCGGCGTCTTCCTCAACGCCTACGGGATCCCCGTCGACTTCAACACGCTGATGCACGTCGCGGGCGGGAACTCGCTCGCCAACGTCACCTCGTTCACGCCGGGCGGCGTCGGCGTCACCCAGGCCTGGAACGTCGCCTCGCTCAGCCATGTCGCCAGCGCGTCGGACGCGACGGCGTACTCGGTGTCGCAGCAGCTCGTCGGGACTGCGTGGAACATCATCTACGCGCTGATCCTGATGATCTGGGCCTGGGGCTGGGGCGGCGGTAAGCAGTTCGTCTCCGACTCGTACTCCGAGGCGAAGCGCCGGCAGGCCGAGGAGCAAGAGAAGCGGCGCGCCAAGAAGGCCGCCGCAGCCGAGGCCGATCAGGCCGCATCGTGAGCTCGGCCTACGGCGCGCGGCCCGGCTGGTCTCCCCAGCGGCCCCGCTTTCGGCTGGGGCAGCTGGTACTCGCCTGGCTCCTCGGCGGAATCTCGCTGCTCGTCGCCACGAAGCTCGTCCCCGGGGCGTCGGACTCGACCTTTGGCGCGGCGCTCGTCGTCGCGGCGATCCTCGCCGTCCTCAACGCGATCCTGCCGCCGCTTCTGGCCGCGGTGCGGCTCCCGTTCACGGCGCTGCTCGGCTTCTTCGGCGTGCTGGCGCTCGACGCCGGGATGCTGCTGCTCGCGGATCGCTACAGCGACGGGCTCAAGATCGACTCGTTCTGGGCGGCCCTCGGCGTCGCGCTCGTGGCGGCCGCGGTAGGAGTCGTGCTCTCGGTCGTGTTCGGGACGAACGACGACGACGTCTACTCGCTGCGTGTGGTGCAGCGGATCGCGCAAGCGCTCGAGCGACCGGGTCGTGACCGACCGTCCAGGCGTCGTCTTCCTCGAGATCGACGGGCTCGCGCTGCCGGTGCTGCAGCGGGCCATGCGGGACGGTCACGCGCCCACGATGGCGCGCTGGCTCGCCGAGGGCTCGCATCTGCTCGCCGAGTGGGAACCGGACCTCTCGTCGCAGACCGGCGCGTCGCAAGCCGGGATCCTGCTCGGCTCGAACGACGACATCCCGGCCTTCCGCTGGGTCGAGAAGGAGCGGAAGGTGCTCGTCGCCTGCTCGTCCCCGGAGGACTGCGCCGAGCTCGAGCGGCGACACTCGACGGGACACGGCCTGCTCGCCAACGGCGGTGCGAGCCGCGGCAACCTCTTCTCGGGCGACGCCGACCACCTGATCCTGACCGTGAGCCGGATGGAAGCCGAGCGCAGTGCCAATCCGGGCTATCGCGCGTTCCTCGCGAACGGCTTCAACGTGGCCCGCACCTTCGTCCTCTTCGGCTGGGAGGTGATCCTGGAGTGGAGCGCGGCCGCGCGGGAGCGGCGGCGCGACGTCCGGCCGCGCGGGCATCGGGGCGGCGTCTATCCCTTCCTGAGGGCGACCATGTGCGTGATCGCGCGCGACCTGATCGTCTACGGCGTCCTCGCCGACATGATGAAGGGGCGGCCCGCGATCTACGCCACGTTCGCGAGCTACGACGAGGTCGCGCACCACTCCGGCCTCGAGCGCGCGGACACGCTCGAGGCATTGCGCAAGCTCGACCAGCAGTTCGCCCGGATCGAGCGCGCGCGTCCCTTCGCAGCGCGGCCGTACGAGATCGTCGTTCTCTCCGACCACGGCCAGACGCAGGGCGCGACGTTCCGGCAGCGCAACGGCTACGGCCTCGACGATCTCGTCGCGCGCAATCTCGCCGACGGCGGCGTCAGCACGATCGAGGGCGGCGACGAGCAGGAGTCGATGGTCGGCCACGCCGCCGCCGAGGCGACGGGCCGCAAGGCGAAGCCGAAGAAGAACGACGTGTCGGACCGGGACGTCGTCGTGCTCGGCTCGGGCAATCTCGGCCTCGTCTACCTCATGGAGGCGGAGGGACGGATGACGCTCGAGCAGCTCTCGGCGCGGCATCCCGACCTGCTGCGCGCCGTGAGTGAGCACCCGCACGTCGGCTGGGTCCTGGTGCGCTCGGAGGAGCACGGCCCGGTCGTGGTGGGGGCCGCCGGCACCCACTACCTCTCGGACGGCCGGGTCGAGGGTGAGGATCCGCTGCGGCGCTTCGCGGCCACGGCCCCGCACCACCTCAGGCGAACCGACGGGTTCACGCACGCGCCCGACCTGCTCATCGGCAGCTTCTACGACGCGGCGCTGGACGAAGGCTGCGCGTTCGAGGAGCTGATCTCGTTCCACGGCGGCCTCGGTGGCCCGCAGACACTGCCGTTCGTGCTCCATCCGGCGTCGCTGCCCATGCCCGCCGAGCCGGTCGTCGGCGCGGAGTCGCTGTATCGGGTGCTCGTGGGCTGGCGGGAGCAGCTCGAGGGAACGAGTGCGTCGCCGGCCGAGCCGGCGGCTGTCGCCGGTCGGCAATGATCCTCCGGCATGGCCGCGCCCAAGACAGCCGTCGTCGTTCCGGGCCACCGGAGCCTCGGTTCCGACGGCATTCACCGCATCAGCACCCGGTGCGAGCGGCTCGTCCGCGAGGCGGAGGCTCTCGCGAGGGCGGACGGCGCGGATGTCGTCGTCTTCAGCGGCTGGTCGTCGACCGGCGGGCCGTCGGAGGCCGAGCAGATGCGTGACGCGTGGTTCGGCCCTCCCGCCGAGCTCGTGATCGAGCCGACCGCTCGGAACACCGCCGAGAATGCGGCGCGAACGCTGCCTCTGCTCCTCGAGCGCGAGGTCGGACACGCGGTCGTCGTCTGCGCGCCGTCGCATCTGCCGCGGACGCGCCTGCTCTTCGGTCGCCTCTACCGCAGCGCCGGCGTCGACGTGGCGTTTCGCGCCCCGCGGCTCGCGCCGAGCTTTCGCTCCCTCGCGTGGGAGCTCGCCGCCTTCCCGTTCCTGCCGGTGCAGCTTCACGCCGCCAGGACCGAGCTTGCCAGGAGATCGCGATGAGCGACCTGGTGGTCTTCATCCCGGCCTACAACGAAGCGGAGAACCTGCCGGCCGTGCTCGAAGGCCTCCACGAGCAATTGCCCGCTGCGGACGTGCTCGTCGTCGACGACGGCTCGACCGATCGCACCGCCGAGGTGGCGCGGGAGCATGGCGCCGAGGTGCTCTCGCTCGGGAGCAACCAGGGCCTGCGCGTCGGGATCGCGGCGGGCTACCGGTGGGCGCTCGACCACGGCTATGCCTTCTGCGGGCGCGTCGATGCCGACGGGCAGCATCCCGCCGCCGAGCTTGCGCGGCTGCTGGCGAGGGTCCGCGCGGACGAGTGCGACGTCGCAGTCGGCTCGCGGTTCGTCTCGGGCAACGGCTACGAGCCGTACCGCTACAAGCCGAGCCCGGCGCGGCGGTTCGGAACGGGATTGCTGCGGCGCTCGGTCGGCTTCGTGCTCCGCCGGCCGTTCGGCGACGCTACGAGCGGCCTCTATGCCGTGAACGCGAAGGCGTTGCCGCTTCTCGCCGAGCCGTACACGAGCGGCGCGCCGGAGGTGGAGGCTCTGATCCGCGTCGTCGACGCCGGGCTGCGGCTCGAGGAGGTGCCGGTGGACATGGCGCCTCGCGCCGGCGGCGAGTCGAAGCTCCGCGGCAGCAAGGCGGTGAAGCTCGTGCTCACCGTCATGGGGACGCTCGGCCTTGCGCTGCTCGCCCGGCGGCGGCGCGGCGGCTGAGCCTCAGGATTCCGGCGTCGACCGCTCGAGCAGGTCCGACAGCCGTTTCAGCTGCTCGTCGACCTGCGCGCTGTGCTCGGTGAGCTTGGCGAGGTGCTCGTCGACCCGGCCGAGCCCGGCCATCACGGCAGCCTCGTCGCCCTTTACGCCGACTTCCCGTTCCTGCTGGGCGCGGGCCACGAAGACCGACGTGATCGCGGCCGTGATGATGGCGAGGAACGCGATCCCCCAGAGCATCACGCCTGCCGTGACCAGATAGCCCAGCAGGTTGTTCGGCGGGACGTCCCCGAATCCCACCGTGGTGACGGTCTGCAGCACCCACCACATGCCGAACCAGACCGACTTGTACGCGGAGTGGTCGACGATGCGGATCAGCACGCCGCCGATCGTGACGATGAGCAGCGTGGCGGTCACGATCACGCTCGCGGCGAGCCGGACGGAGGGCGGTTCGCGCAGGAACTTCGACATCCGGCGCTCGATCAGGCTCTGCGGCCGCGGGAAACCCCGCATGGGGTTGTTTCCGGTGTTCGTCATCGCACCCGCCGTTCGTCGTACACGACCACGGTGCCCGCGAGATAGTCCGGGAGCGCCCGCCGCCGCGCATCGAAGAGCGCGGGCAGGAAGCCGAGGAAGCAGGGAATGATCGCGAGCGCAAGCCCGAACGTTCGCACGAGCGCCCGCCACGGGCCGAGCTGCGCGCCGTCGTGCTGCGGCACGACGCGCACGTTCAGCAGGCGCATCCCGGGCGTCTGGCCGACCGTGCTCCAGAAGAGGGAGAAATAGCCAACCGCCACCGCGATTGCCGCCAGCGACAGGAGAAGCTGGGCGAGCCATTGCGGATGGACGCCACCGACGAGCGCGCCGACGAGGGCGGCGGCTGCGCCGAGAGCCACCGTGGCCGTGACGATCACGAGTGCGTCGACGACGAGTGCGGTGCCGCGGCTCGCTACGCCTGCGAAGGCCGGAGCCTGCGACGGGCGCAGCGCCAGCCGGCCGTCGAGATCCGCCGCGGTGTGGCGAACGCCGCCCGCGACCTCGTCGGCAAAGCCGGCGGACTGGGTCGCGAGCGCAGCCCGGATCTCGGGGCCACCGGCCACGCGTACGACCACGTCCCGCATCTGGTCACTCGCCAGAGCCTGGTCGAGCAGCGCGTGCGTACGCGGGCTGGCAAGCGCCGCGTCGAGCAGGCGCTCGAGCTCGCCGTCCACCGCGAGCTTCCGCACGACCCGCTCGAGGACCTGGTGCCGCGTCAGCGAGCGCGCCAGCTCCTCGGGCAACGGCCCCGAGAGCGCCCGGTCGAGGATGCGCCCGATCTCGGGTGCGGAGAGAAGATCCTCGACGGCCGCCTCGAGCGGTCCGCGCAGGACGCGGGCGGCGATACGGGCTGGAAAGACGGTCGCCCCACCGATCGCATCGGCGACGGACGGCCCGTCGGACCCGTCTTCGGCAGCCGGGGGCTCCATCGCCCTACACCATCGCCTAGCCGCCGGACGCGGCGCATCATCCGATTGGGAGGGAGCCGCGCGTGTGCGGCTCGGGGCGCTAGACCCTGCTCGGGACGATCTCGGCCGTGCGAGCCCTCTGCGGCTCGAGCGTGTAGACGCGACCGTCGAGACAGAACCGGACTTCGGGTAAGCCGAGCTCCTCGAGCAGCTCCTGCGCCTCGCGCAGCAGCTCTGCCAGGCCGGCTTCGCCGTCGAGCAGGTCGGCTGCGAACAGCCACCCGGCGTCGTCGTGTGCCGACCAGCCCGGCCAGCGCGACCGGAATCTCAGGGAGAACGCGGCGTTGCACGCAAGCGTCGGGAGCTCGAAGAGCACCATCTCGTCCAACTCGCGATCGAGGTCGATTTCCACAACCCAAGAGTGGCGAAGGGCACCCGGCTGCCGTCTGACGCGTTCAGGTCAACTTAAGATCCGGCGGGTCGTGCGCGCCGTACTCTGAGGCGAGTCGACGTGGTGCTTCTGCTTGGAATCAGCTTCTTGGCCGGCGTGATCACGGCCGTCTCGCCGTGCGTGCTGCCGGTACTCCCGATCGTCCTGGCAGGAGGCGCGTCGGGTGGAGGGCGCCGGCCGTACGCGATCATCGCCGGGCTCGTCCTCAGCTTCACCGTCTTCACGCTCTCGGCCTCGGCACTGCTCATGGCGCTCGGGCTGCCGGAGGATCTGCTGCGGAACATCGCGATCGCGCTGCTCTTCGTCGTGGCGGCGACGCTGCTCGTGCCGCGGTTCGGGATGTGGATCGAGGCGCCGTTGACCCGCTTGAGCCGGCGCCCGAGCGGCGACCTCGGTGGCGGCTTCCTGCTCGGGGTGAGCCTCGGCCTGGTCTTCGTGCCCTGCGCGGGACCGGTTCTCGCGACCGTGAGCGTGCTCTCCGCCGAGCATCGGGTCGGCCTCCGCCTCGTGCTGCTCACCCTCTTCTACGCTGCCGGTGCGGGGTCGGTGCTCCTACTCGTCGCGCTCGGCGGACAGCGCGCCACGCGCCGGATCCGCCAGACGCGTGCGTGGTGGCGACCCGCGCTGGGGGTCGTCATGCTGGCGGCTGCCTTCGCCGTGGCCTTCGGCCTGGACCAGACCCTCCAGACCAGCCTCGGCTCGTACACGACCGCGTTGCAGCGTCACACCGAGGAGTCCGGGTACGCAGCGAAGCACCTCAACACGCTCCGCGGTGCGACGGGCGGCGTGAAGCTCAAGGCAGCCGCGGCGCCTCACTCGAACCTGCCCGTCTATGCCGCCGCGCCCGACTTCGCGGGCGTCTCGCACTGGCTCAACACGCCCGGCGACAAGCCGCTCACGATTGCGGGTCTGCGCGGCAAGGTCGTGCTGATCGACTTCTGGACCTACTCCTGCATCAACTGCCTGCGCACGTTGCCGCACCTGCGCGCCTGGTACGCCGCGTACCACAAGGACGGCCTCGACATCGTCGGCGTCCACACGCCGGAGTTCGCCTTCGAGCACGTCCTCTCGAACGTCGAGGCCGCCCTCCAGCGCAACCACGTCACGTGGCCGGTCGCGCTCGACAACGACTACGGCACGTGGAACGCGTGGTCGAACGAGTACTGGCCGGCGGACTATCTCGTCGACCAGCAGGGGAACGTGCGCGCGTACAGCTTCGGCGAGGGGGACTACGCCAAGACCGAGGACGAGATCCGGCAGCTGCTGGGCCTCCACCAGGGCCGGATGACCGACGTCGCCAACCTGACGCCGACCGAGCTGCAGACGCCGGAGACATACCTCGGCCCCGAGCGGCTCGATCGGTCGAGGTACGTCGGCTCGCGGCTCGTGCTGAACCGTGCGGCCACATACCGCCTCGCGAAGACGGTGCCGCCGAACGACATCTCCTACGGCGGCACCTGGACGCTGTCCGGACAGACCGCGACTCCGGGGAACGACGCACGTCTCGCCCTCCATTACCACTCGAAGGACGTCTACATGGTGCTGTCGGGCCACGGGCGCGTCGCTGTGACGCGCAACGGCAAGCGGATTCCGCCGCTCGAGGTCGACGGCTCGAAGCTCTACAGCGTGCTCTCGTCGAATGCGACGACCGACGGCGTCCTGCAGTTCCGGGTCCCGCCCGGCGTCCGCGCCTACAGCTTCACGTTCGGCTGAGTCAGGTGCGGCACTTCGGGTCGCCCCAGCTTCGTTCCAGGGCCTGCTGCGTCGCCTGGAGGGCCGCGTTGAAGCGTCTGACCTCGTCGGCCGCCCACATCACGTCGGGCGTGACTCCCGGGCCCTCGGCCGTCGCGCGGTACTTCGTCCCCTTGCCGGGCGGTGCCGGTACTTGCCGTACGCCCAGTTCTGGTACATGTCGAGCTGCGCGAGCGGGCCGCTCCAGTGCGAGAGGTGGAGCTCCTTGTCTCCACCGGTGCCGCCGAAGTTCTGCTTGAGCCGCACCCAGGACTGGAGCGCCCAGTAGCTCCCGTCGGGGGCCTTGCAGGCCGCGACGACCCAGGCGAGCGCCGGCCCGTCATAGGGAAGGCAGGTTCCCCGTCCCGCCCTGCCCGTAGCGGATCTTGAACTTGACCTGCGCCCTGGCGGTGCTCGGGGGGAGCGCGTTGATCGCGTCCCAGGCACTGAGCACCTTCTTGCGGCCGCCGCTGAGGTAGGTCACGTGTGCGCGCCCCTGCTGGTCGATCGTCAGGGTCGGGTGCGAAACGTCCCGGCCGATGATCGCGCTGCCGAAAGCTGCCGGAGCGGCGACGGCTGCCACGAGCAGCACCGATAGGAGAAAGAGACTTCGCTGCAGGAGTTTCACGACCGGCCCCCGGATCGATCGGACTGCGGACGTTGTACACCGAAAACGGGGGTTCGGCAAGGCGCGTCGAATGCCGATACCCAAGCGCTACGGTTTTCCCGAATCGAATCGCCTCCTCGTTGCGGCCGTCGGGGCACCCCGCCCAGATGAAGCTGCACGCACCGCTCAATCGGCTCATCGCCGCGCTCCTCCTCCTCGCGGCGCCGCTCGCTGTCGCCGCCTGGGGGCTCGGAAGCTATTCCGCCCAGCGGGAGCGCTCGAATGCCGACGCGCGGCTCGTCCGCAGTCTCGATTCCGGCGCAGAGGTCTACCGCGGCCTCGTCGCGAACGCTGGCATGGCCGCGAGCCGGCAGGCGAGCGAGCGGCGGGTGCAGCTCGAGTTGCTGCGTGGAGGACGTGCGGTGCTCGCCTGGAGGATGGATCCGAGCGGTGACCTGCATCGCTGGCGCGGCGCGGTTCCCGCCGCAGCTGCAGCCCGCAAGGTCGCCGTCCTCTCGAAAGGTCGCAGGGTCGGCGAGGTCGTCGTCTTTCTCCCGCTTGGCCGCTCGCTCGTCGGCCGGCTGACGAGCGGCGTCGGTCTCGCCGAGCACCAGCGGCTCGGCCTCGCGCACGGCGCCGAGCTCGTGGGCCTCGACGGCGCGCGGCGGATCGAGGCCGGGAAGCTCTCGGCGAACGCCGCGGACATCCGGACCGGCGGTCTTCGCTATCGGGCGGTCTCCGAGGCTCTCGGCATCGCGCCGGGCGGGACGAAGCTCGTCGCGCTCGAGCCCGGCTCCTACATCGACTCGAGGGCGAGTGCCGCTCGCTGGCGCGTCGTCATCCCCGGCTTCGTCGTCATCGCGGCGCTTCTGGCCATGGCCTACGCGGTGTCGCCGTCGATCGCCCGCAGCCGCGTCGCGCGGCAGGAGCGCGAGCAGGCCGAACGGGTGCTCGCCCGCGTGGGAGACGGCATCTTCCTCGTGGATCGCGACGGCGTGATCCGGCTCTGGAATCCGGCGGCCGAGGCGATCACGGGTCTGCGTGCGGACGCGGTTCGCGACCGCGCGGCGGCCGAGACGATCCCCGGCTGGGCGGCCGTCGCCGCGAGGGTGCCGGTCGCACGCCGGCCGGGCGACGCCGACGACGCCTCGAGCGCAGAGACGGTGCCCCTGGAGGTGGACGGGCGCGAAGTGTGGCTTTCGATCGTCGGCGTCACGCTGGCCGACGGCATCGTCTACGCGTTCCGCGACGTGACCCGCGAGCGGCGGCTCGACGAGCTTCGCTCCCAGTTCGTGGCCACGATCTCGCACGAGCTGCGCACCCCGCTCGCCTCCTTGCACGGCGCGGCGCTGACGCTGCTGGAGCGCGATCTCAGCGGCGAGACGCGGCACGAGCTCCTCGACATGATCGGCGTCCAGGCGAAGCGCCTCGCGGAGCTCGTCGAGGAGATCCTCGTCGCCGGCCAGCTCGACAGCGGAACGCTTCGAGTCGTGACCGAGCCGTTCGACCCGGAGGAGCTCGTGTGGGCCGCAGCGGCGGCCGCCCGCGTTCGGGTCGGCGACGACAGAAGAATCGACGTGTCGATTCCGGCGGTACTGCCGCTGGTGGCTGGCGACCCCGAGCGCATCGGGCAGGTGCTCGCCAACCTCGTCGACAACGCGATCAAGTACTCGGCACGCCGCGGACGCATCGAGGTCGGCGTCGAGGCCGACGACAGGCACGCGCGTTTCTCCGTCCGCGACGAGGGGCTCGGCATCCCGCTCGGCGAGCAGAAGCGGATCTTCGAGAAGTTCTACCGCCTCGATCCCGACCACCGGCGCGGCATCGGCGGCAGCGGTCTCGGCCTCTACATCTGCCGCGAGCTCGTCCGCTCGATGGACGGCAGGATCTGGGTCGACTCGGATCCCGGCCGCGGGGCCACGTTCGTGTTCGAGCTCCCGCTCGCCGAGCGGGTCGCCGCACCGGCGTGATCCTGCGGTCAGTCGATCCGAACCACGAGCTTGCCCTGCGTGTGCCCCTCGCCCACCGCCTCGAGCGCGTCGGCGATCTCGTCCAGGGGATAGACGCGGTCGACCGCCGGGCGCACCTTGCCGTCCTCGATCAGGTCGCGGAGGGCCGCGAGGTTCGCGCGGCTCGGCTTGCAGATGAAGAACACGAGCTTGCGGCCACGACCGATCCGCGACGTGAGGTAGAGCCGCGCCAGGCGTCCCAGCGGCCCGATGAGGTGATTGCCGCTCGGCATTCCGGTCAGGACGAGCGTCCCGCCGCGGCTGAGCACGCGCAGGTTCTGACGCCAGGAGTGCGTACCCGCGACGTCGACGATGAGGTCGTAGCTCTCGCCGGCGCGCGTGTAGTCCTCCCGCGTGTAGTCGATCGACCGTGTCCGCGCCGAGCGCCTTCGGCCCGCTCGACGTTCCTCGTGCTGCAGACGGCGGTCACGTGCCCGGCGCCGAGTGCCTTCGCGAGCTGGACGGCGAACGTGCCCACTCCGCCCGAGGCGCCGTTGACGAGGACGCGCCGGCCCGGCTGGAGGTTCCCGTGGTCGCGCAGAGCCTCGAGTGCCGTCAAGCCTGCGATCGGCACCGCCGCCGCCTCCTCGAAGGAGAGACCGGCGGGCATGCGGGAGACCGCCGTCTTCACCGAGACGTACTCGGCGAAGGCGCCCGAGCGAACGCCGTAGACCTCGTCTCCCGGCTTCACGTCGTCGACGTCCTTGCCGACCGCCTCCGCGACTCCGGCGAAGTCGCCACCGACGTGCTCGTCCTTCGGTCGCAGGAAGCCGCCGATCAGCGGCCGCATCAGCACGGCCACCCCGCCGAGCGCGTAGTAGTCGCTGCGGTTGACCGACGACGCGCGCACCCGCACGAGCACCTCGTCGTCCGCGGGCGCCGGCTTCGCGACCTCGGTCAGCTCGACGACGTCGCGCGGCCGGCCCCAACGCCTCCGCACCGCCGCCTTCATCCTCGGGCTGGTCTCGATCGCCATCGTCGCCATCACTCCTCCTGTGCAGAATAATACAGCGTAAGCTTATGGCGTAAGCTAGACATACAGCGTAAGCTTGTCAAGGCCATGGCGACGAAGCAACGGAGACGGAGACCGCTCACGAAGGAGCGCGTGCTCGCAAAGGCGATCGCCGTCGCCGACAAGGACGGCATCGACGCGCTGAGCATGCGCAAGCTGGGCCAGGCGCTCGGGGTCGAGGCGATGTCGCTCTACAAGCATGTCGGCAACAAGGGAGAGCTCGTGTCGGCGATGGTCGACTCGGTGATCGATCAGTTCGAGCTGCCCGACGACGAGCCGGCCTGGGACGTGGCGATTCGCCGCTGCGCCGTCCAGGCGCACGACCTTCTGCTCGAGCATCCCTGGGCCTGCGGCCTGGCCCTCGTGCCGAGCGACATGCGCGACCATCGCCGGCCCGCGCATCCGCTACATGGAGTGGCTGCTGCGGCGGCTCCGCGAAGCCGGTTTCTCCCCTGATCTCGCGTACTCGGCGTACCACACGCTCGACAGCCACATCTTCGGCTTCACGCTCTGGCAGCTCGGCCACGCGAACGCGACCCGGGCGTTCGCCTCGCGCGACGACGAGCCGATGGAGGAGTTCGTCGCGCGCATGCTCGAGCAGATGCGACCGAACTACCCCTACCTCGCCGAGCATGGGGAGCAGCACATGGCTCCGGGCGCGCCGAACGGAAAGCAGGAGTTCGAGTTCGGCCTCGACCTGATCCTCGACGGGCTCAAGCGGAGGCGGCGGGAGTCAGCCGGGTAGCGGATCCGGTCTGAGCGCCGCGTGCTGCGGCGGCCGGCTCCGCATCTTCGGCAGGCTCGCGCTCGAGGAGCGCGCGGCCCAGCTCCACTGCGATCGCCACGATCAGGAGGTCGCGGGTGAGCACGATCCCGGTCGCGAACGGCTTGAACGTGAGCAGCTCGTCGTAGTGATTCGGCCAGTAGAACTGGGTGGCCACGAGCGCAGCTGCGAGGAGGAGCGATGCGAGGCGGCGGCGGGCGAGCGCCACGAACGGGATCAGCCAGATCAGATACTGCGGGGAGAAGACCTTCCCGAAGGCGATGAAGACGGCGACGCAGGCGGCTGCCGCGACGGCGAGGCGGTCGGCACGCGCCGGCCCACGCGCGAAGGCCACCCAGACCGCGCACAACGCCAGCAGCTGCGCAACGGCCGACGCGTCGGCGACCGCGGTGGCGCCGTGGGCGACGATGTTGGCGGAGCCGTAGGTGCTCGCCTCCGAGACTCCGAGGCCGCCGAGGTTGTGCGCCGCGAGCAGGACGGTCGAGCCGAGGCTCTCGAGCTGCAGCGGCCGGTCGATCTGCAGCCCGAAGCTGTGGCCGAGGCCGCCTGGGGCGAGCAGCGCGAACGGAAGGAAGAAGGCCGCGCAGGTGCCGACCACGATCCCGATCCACTTCGCGGCGTCGGCGCGGCCGTGCCGTCGCCAGACCCAGACGAGCGCGAGCGGGATCAGCACCGCCGGCCAGAGTTTGGTGGCGATCGCGGCTCCGAGCAGCGCTCCGCCGGTCCGGTCGCGACCGGCGAGCAGCGCGCTGAGGCCGCCGACGGCGAGAGCCGTGGCCCAGAGGTCGAAGCGCGAGAACATGAGCAGTCCGACCAGGAGCGGGGAGATCGCGATGAACGCCAGTGACAGCGCGAACTCCTTCCGCTTCGCGCGCAGCGCCGTGAGCCCGGCCGCGGAGAACAGAATGAGGACGACGCCAGCCCCTGCCATCCAGCGGTCGAAGTCGCGGACGTAGGCGCTGTAATCGTTCGCCGGCGCCGTCGCCTCGGGGGCGAGAGCGGGGATCAGGAAGCCCGGCGGATACTCGAGCGAGAAGTCGCGATACGGCATCTGCCCGTCGACGGTGTCTCGCGCGTACCCGTGGTAGATCGAGATGTCCACTCCACGGCCGCCGCTGGCGTACCAGCTGTGGTGTACGAGCGCCCAGGAGCAGAGGAAGACGGCGACGCAGCCGACGGTGATGCCGACGCGGGCGCGGGTGCTCACGCGTACGACTCCCGCCGATTCCGGGAGAGCACGAGCTGCGAGACGAGCAGTGTGGCCCCGACGAGGGCCGGGCCCCAGATGCCCGTCCGGTAGTACGGAAGCGCGAACGGATCGAGCAGCAACCGGACTGCGACGACCGCAAGCGGCACGGCCCACGGCCCGTGTGGCGAGCCACGCAGGAGCCGTGCGGCGCCTGCGCCCGCGGTAACCGCGAATGCGCCCTGGAGCAGGCGCAGCGACCATCCGTACTGCACGCCGGGCGCTACGAGCAGCGACAGGAACGTCTGCGGATTCACGTTCCAGGAGTACGACCCCATCGCGAAGTGTCCGCCCAGCACGAAGGGGACAAACAGGAGGGCGGCCACGCCTGCCGCGGCGAGCACGCCCTTGCCCGCGTCGCGCCACCGCGGTGCGAGAGCCAGCACCGCCACGCCCAGCAGCCCCCAGGTCTGGACTCCGGCCGTGAGGCCGACGAGAGCTCCTGCGCGCACCGCATGTCCGCGCCGAATGTCGATGGCCGCGAGGATCCAGAGCAGCGGCAGCACCGCGTCGGCCGGGTGGCCGTAGACGTATCCGGCGCCGGTGAAGCCGACGGCGACCGCAATCAGCCCGAGAGCGCAGAGCAGCACCGGGTTCCGCACCCCGACCGTGCGGGCGGTAGTGAGGAGGAGCAGGACTGTCGCTACGGCGAGCGCGACGGCGAGTGCGGTGCCCGCGCGGCCGAGCGAGCCGAACACGGCGAGCTGCAGCGGGCCGACCTGGATCTCGCTGTTCGCGAACGCGTGGCTCCAGTGGGTCGAGAGCAATGTCCGTCCGGCCGTGACGAACAGGTTCGTGTCGCCGCCGCCGGTTCCATGCAGGAACGCGAACGAGCCCGCAGCGGCAGCGGGCACGACCCACGCGAGAAGCTCTCTATGACGGAGGGCCGCAGCGGCCCGACGGGGTGCGTTCAACGCTCACTTCATCGGCAGCCGTCGGAAGGCGCTTTACCGCGGAGCGAGCGCGTAGAGCCGGCCGAGGCCGACGAGATAGAGCCGGCCGTTCCCGGCCACGGCCGGGGAGTACTCGCCGTCGTTCCACTGCTCTCGCAAGCGTCCGGTCGTCGCGGCGAGCGCGTACGTGCGGCGCTCGAAGCTCGAGAAGTAGACGAGGCCGTCGACGACCGACGCCGCGCCCGAGATCGGCGCTCCCGTCCGGAAGCTCCAGCGCAGCGCGCCGGTGCCCGCAGAGACCGCGTAGAAGCCGTGGTCGTAGGAGCCGACGAGGACGAGCCCGTGCCAGACGGCGGGCGAGGCGTAGACGTAGCCCCCGGTCCCGAAGCTCCAGAGGAGAGCTCCGCTCCGGGCCGAGAACGCGTAGAGGTGGCCGTCGAGCGAACCGACGTAGACGCGTCCGGCCGTGACCGCGGCGGTCGAGTAGAAGTTTCCGTACCCGTCGCTGCGCCAGTCGAGCCCGCCGGTGCGCGCGTCGAGGGCGTAGAGCTCGCCGGCGTAGTTGCCGATGAAGATCCGCCCGTAGGCGAGCGAGGCCGAGGCCTTGATCGGCGCGCCGGTGTCGAAGCTCCAGCGGAGGCGTCCCGTGCTGGACGCGAACGCGTAGACCCGCCCGTCCTGGCTGCCGACGTAGACGGTGCCGCCGGCGACCAGCGGCGACGACTCGGAAGGGCCGATCTCCCGCCGCCAGCGCACGCGGCCCGTCGCGGGCGAGAAGGCGACGAGCTCGCCGCCGCCGCTCGACGCATGGCACTCCGAGTTGCCGATGAACGTGGCGAACAGGAGATCGTCGCCGAGCGCAGGCGACGACCAGCCGCAGAGGTGCGAGTCGTACCGCCAGCGCACCCGGCCACTCGCGGGATCGAGCGAGTAGAGGCGCCCGTCGAAGACCTCCTCGAACACGCTGCCGTAGCCGACGACGGGCGGGAACTCGAGCAGGTGCCGGCCGTGGAACGTCCAGAGACGGCGGAACGGCGGCCTCACACCGGGCGCGGCCACGGCGCGCAGGCGGGCGTTGTCGGCTCCGTACGTCGGCCATGGTGTCGCCGCACTCTGCGCGGGCGGAGGCGCGATCGTGGTCGTCGCCGGAGTGGAGTGCGGCGGCGCGACCGTCGTCGTCTGCGGCCGCGGCCGGGAGCTCCCGCACGAGGCGAGAGCGCCGGCCGCGGCGATCAGCGCGACGGCCGCGATGCCTCTAGGTATCGCTCGACTCCCCGCTGAGGTGGCTCCAGAGGTTGGAGAAGAAGCGTGACAGCGCGGGCCAGTGGGCGCTCGCCTCGAAGTTGATGGCCCCCGCGTCGAAGACGGTCGAGCGGCCCTTCGTGTAGATGGTCATGTCCGCGGGCTTGCCTGGGCCGAGCTCGTTGGGGATCTCGGCGAGGATGTGGGTGTGCGGCGGCGAGGCCGAGTTCGGCTCGTCGACCTCGATCCCGTAGTTGCCCACCACGCTCCCGTCGTGCAGGCCCGTGCCCTTGAACAGCCAGGGCGCGGCTGCGGTGTCGGTGATGTGGTACGGCCGGTTCGGGTAGTTGCCCTCGTCCCAGCCGGCGTACTGCGCACCGACGAGTGCCGCCTCCGGCCGGCCCACCCTGCGCCATGGAATGCGGCCCGTCATTGTGTTGCCCGAGACCTCGACCTTGTAGAAGAAGTTGTTGGCCGACAGGAACGCGAGATTGCCGCCGGCGTTCCGGTAGGCGGTGATCAGGTCGAAAGTGTGCGACGTGACGTACTCCTCGTGACCGCCGAACACGATCAGCCGGTAACGGCTGAGCTGACTGGCGCTCGAGATGTGCTCGAGGTCGTCGTCGGAGATGAAGTCGGCCCGGTAGCCGCTGTGCCAGTACCAGCGCAGCAGGCCGACGTCGAAGCGCTGGAACTGCTCCGGCAGCCCGGCGGGCACCGGCGTCCCGTTCACCCTGGAGCTCGCGAACGGATGGGTCAGGTCGATGTGGTGGACGGACGCGTCGAGGTACCAGCTGTCGCCGTCGACGTCGTCGTACGCGTGCCACGTGTTCGTCGGCTCCACCACGAGCACTGGCGAGGACCCGAGCCGGCTCGGGCGCAGGACGAACGGCGCGTAGTCGGTGTGCCCGCTCCAGCTGAGACGTGCGACGTAGTCACCGCTCGGCCAGCTCGAGTCGAGCGGGACGTGGACGAGCCAGCGCCGAGCGCCCGACGGGCGCCGCACTTCTTGTGGCACGGTCATCGGCTTGCCGAAGGTGTTCCGGTCCCAGCCCGGCGCGGCCGCCGGGCCCGGCGTGCCCGACGCGCCGGCGCGGAAGATCTGGAGCGTGGCGCGGTTCGTCTGGCCGCCGCCGACGACGAGCACGGCGACCTGGCCGGGCGTGTAGCTGCGCGCTTCGAACCCGGCGAGGAGCGGGGTGGTTGCAGCATGGCCCGGACCGAGGACGACCCCGAAGACGATTGCGAGCCCAGCGACGGCTGCAACGCCCGAGGCGAGAGAGGCAGCCGCTGCGCGCTGCCGTCGGGAGCGCGGGGAGCGCGAAATCCGGCGATCACGGAGGTGGTGCGGCGCGATGTTCATGGCGCCACGCTCGGCGGTGCCGCCAACCGCGCCCTAACGGCCGCCTAACGGCCGTTACGAACTGCTCTCACCGGGGTGGTACAACCTTCGCGCGTTGGTCGAATTCGCACTTCTGGGACCGCTCGAGGCTCGAGAGGCAGACGAGCCGATCTCGCTGGGCGGCCCGAAGCAGCGCGCGGTGCTCGCGATGCTGCTGCTCGAAGCGGGTCGTGTCGTCTCCCAGGACGGTCTCGTCGAGGCGCTGTGGCCCGACGGGCCGCCACCGACGGCGGTGGCCTCGCTCCAGAACTTCGTCGCGCAGCTGAGGAAGGCGCTGGGCGGCGGCGTGATCGAGACGCGGCCGCCCGGCTATGTCGTGCGGCTCGAGCCGGAGCAGCTCGACGTCGCGCGCGTCCGGAGCCTGGTCGACTCGGCGCGCGCGAGCGAGCCCGTTCAGCGTGCAGTACTGCTCGACCAGGCGCTCGCTCTGTGGCGCGGCGAGCCGCTGGCCGAGTTCCGCTACGAGAGCTTCGCGCGGGAAGAGATCGCGCGCCTGGAGGAGTTCCACCTCACGCTGGTCGAGGAGCGGGCCGAGGCGAAGCTCGCGATCGGCGCTCACGCCGAGGTCGTTCCCGAGCTCGAGGCGCTCGTCGGAGTGCATCCGTTGCGCGAGCGGCTGCGCGCCCAGCTCATGCTCGCTCTCTATCGCTCTGGCCGGCAGGCAGAGGCGCTCGAGGTCTACCGCGAGGGGCGCGACCTGCTCGTGGAGGGGCTGGGCCTCGAGCCGAGCCCGCTCTTGCGCGGCGTGCACGCGTCGATCCTGCGCCAGGAGACGTTCGCCGTCGGCCGCGGCGCGATCCCCGAGGTCGAGCACTTCGAGGAGGTTGCCGCCGCGCTGCTCGCCGGCAGGGTCACGGTCGTGGTCGGCTCCGACTCGGAGCCGCTCGCGTCGGAGCTCGCGCGCCGCTTCGGAGTCGAGGGAACCGGACCCGAGCTCGCCCGCGTCTCCCAGGCGGTCGCCGTGCTCAACGGTTCCGGTCCGCTCTACGACGCCCTTCACACGCTCGTCGAGGGAGACGGGGAGCCTTCGCCGGTCCACCGCTTCCTCGCGAGCCTCCCCGCCCTGCTGCGTGAGCGCGACACGGCCCAGCCGCTGCTCGTCACGACCGGGTACGAGCTCGCGCTGGAGCGTGCCCTCGAAGAGGCCGAGGAGCCGTACGAGACGGTCTGCTACCTCGCCTCGGGGCAGATGCGCGGCAACTTCTGCCACATCGCCCCGACGGGCGTGGCCAACGTGATCGAGCGGCCGAATGCGTATACCGGCGACCTCGCGCTCGACGCGCGCACCGTCCTCCTCCACCTGCAGGGCCGGATCGACCGGACGAGCGAGCGCGCGTGGGAGAGCTTCGCCGATCACCGAGGACGACTTCATCAACTACGGGGACATCGCACGGCGCCTCCCGGTCTCGCTCGCCGCGCGCCTGCGCCGGACCCATCTGCTGCTGCTCGGCTACACGCTCTCGACCTGGACGCTACGCGTGGTGCTCGAGCGGCTCTGGGGCAGCGAGCCACTGCCGTATCGCTCGTGGTCGGTGCATCCGGGGCTGCAGCCGCTCGAGCGTGAGTTCTGGCGGCGCCGCGACGTCGAGGTGGTCGACATGGCGCCTGCGGCGTACGTCGCCGAGCTCGAGCGGGCGCTGGCGAAGGCGGCGGCGTCGTGAGCGGAGTACCACAGAGCCCGTACAAGGGACTCGCCTCGTTCGAGGATTCCGAGCTCGACGCGCTGCTCTTCTTCGGCCGCGAGCGAGAGATCGCGGCCGTGGCGGCGAACGTCCTCGCGAGCCGGCTCACCGTGCTCTACGGGCCGAGCGGCGTCGGCAAGAGCTCGCTGCTCGGCGCCGGCGTGGCGCGGCGGCTGCGAGAGCTCAGCGGCGCACCGGTGGTGGTGCACGACGCGTGGGCCGAGGATCCCGCTGCCCGCCTGATCGCGTCCGTCCGCGCGGAGTGCGGCGAGCTCGGAGCGACGGCCGGCCTCGTCGACACGGTTGCTGCCGCGGCGCAGCAGAACGGCGAGCTGCACCTGCTGCTCGACAACTTCGAGGAGTACATCCTCTATCACGGGGTCGAAGGGCCACTCAGCACGACGCTGCCGGAGCTTCTGCGGCGGCCGGGCCTCCGCGTCAACGTCCTGCTCGCGGTGCGGGACGACGCCCTGGCCGAGCTCGACGACTTCGCCGGCCGCATTCCCGAGCTGTTCTCGAACCTGCTGCGCCTCGACTTGCTCGACCGGGACGCAGGGCGTGCGGCGATCCTCGGCCCGCTCGCCCGCTTCAGCGAGCTGGCGGGCGAGACGTTCACGGCCGAGGACGCACTCGTCGAGGCGGTGCTCGACGAGGCCTCGTCCGAGGCCGGGGTCGAGGCGCCGTACCTCCAGCTCGTGCTCGAGCGCCTGTGGGAGCGCGAACGGGAGTCGGGGTCGCGGGAGCTGCGCCTCGAGACGCTGCGCGCGATCGGCGGAGCACGTGCGGTCGTCCGGGAGCACGTCCAGGGAGCGCTCGATCGATTGCCGCTTGCCGAGCAGGAGGCGGCGGCGCGCGTCGTTCGGCAGCTCGTGACGCCGTCGGGGCGAAAGGTCTCGCACGAGCCGTCCGATCTCGCCGAGTACGCGGAGGTAGAGGACGCGCAGCTTCGGCAGTTGCTCGACACGCTCGGGCGCGAGCGCATCGTCCGCGGCGTGAACGGGATGCAGGGCACGCCGACTCGCTACGAGATCTTCCACGACGTGCTGGGGCCGCCGATCCTGGCGTGGCAGGCCGGGCAACAGCTGCGGCGCGAGCGGATTCGCGCCCGGCGACAGCGACGCCGACTGCTCGCTGTCATCGGTGCGAGCCTCGTCGCGCTCGCCGTCGTCGCCGCAATCGCCGCCTACGCCCTCGTCCAGCGAAGCGACGCGCGCACGCAGGCGCGGCACGCCCGCGGTGGCGAGCTCGCCGGCCGCGCGTCGGCGAACATCGCCACGAATCCACAGGTCAGCGTCCATCTCGCGCTGCGCGCGGCGGAGCTCGCCCCGGGCCGGGACACCGCGGACGTCCTGCGTTCGAGCCTCGCAGCGATGCGCGAGACGCGGATCCTGCGGCTCGGCGGAGAGCATCGTCTACGCGTCTTTCGCGCCGCGCGGCGAGCGGCTCCTCGTCGCGAGCGGCAACGGGCGGCTCGGGCTCTACAGCCGCGCCGGGCGGTTGCTGCAGGCGTTGCCGCGGCAGAGCCAGCTGACGGAGGCCGCCTGGAGCCCCGACGGGACGCATTTCGCCACCGGCTCGTTCGGCGGCAGCGTCGCGGTCTGGCGCGTCGGGAGCGCGACGCCGGTGCGCACGGTCTCGACGCCCTCGCCGGTCACCGCGCTCTCGTTCGACCGGCACGACGCTGCTCGTCGGCAGCGGCACCCATGTCCGCCTCGTCGACCTCGCGACCGGGCGGATCAAGACGGTCGCCTTCCCCGCCGCCGTCGTCACCGCCGTTCTTGATCCAACGGGACACGTGTTCGCGGTCGCGACCCGGTTCGGGAAGTCGACGACCGCGTCGATCGTCAGCGCGCGCACCGGCCGTGTGGTCAGGCGTCTGCCCGATCCGGGCATCCGCTCGTTCGCGTTCAGCCCCGACGGACAGCTGCTCGCGAGCGGGAGCTACGACCGCACGGCCCGGATCTGGAATGCCGCCACCGGCAAGCAACTCCACGTCCTGCCGCACAGCGGCTACGTCCTCGCCGAGCGCTTCTCCGCCGACGGCCGGTCGCTCGTGACCTCGAGCCAGGACGGGGCCGCATACGTCTGGGACGTCGCAAACGGCCAGCGCGAGCTCCTCCTCGTCGGCGCGACGGGAGCGGTGAACGAGGCCGCCTTCAGCCCGGACGGGAGCGAGATCGCGACTGCGTCCGACGATCGGCTCGGACGCCTCTACTACAGCCAGGACGGACGGCTCCTCGCGCCGCTCGCCGGCAGCGCAACCGCTGTGACGAGCATCGGCTTCGACCCGAGCGGGCGCACGGTCGTGACGGGCTCGAGCGGCGGCACCGCGCGGCTCTGGGACGCGTTGCCGCAGGGCACGCTGCGCCCGGTCGACAGGCGCGCCACGCCGGTGCAGGCCTTCTGGGCCGGTCGTGACCTCGTCACGGTCGCGGGACGCCGGGCGCGCATCCTCAGGCCGACCGGCCGCCTCGTGCAGCAGCTGACCATGTCGACGCCGATCGTGGCTGCCGCAGCGCGCGACCGAACGGTCGCCCTCGCCGACCGCTCCGGGGATCTGCTGCTCGACCGCGGCGGAGTCACGAGGCTGACCCACGGGGTGGACGCCACGGCCCTCGCTGTCGAGCGAGGCGGCCGCGTGCTGGTGGGCCGACACGGCACCGTGACCTCATCCGGCGGGCGTGTCCTCGACGTGGTCGGCGGGCGCGTGCTGGGGCTCTCGACCGGCGGGGGACGTTTTCTCGTGCGGTTGGCGGACTCCGTCCGCGTCTACACCCTGGGAGGCGACGTGGTGAGCACGATCGGCGTCGCGACGCCGCACGCCGTCCTCTCGCCGGGCGGCCTCGGCGTCGCGACGACGAAGGGGACGGTCGCCCAGCTGTGGGACGCCTCGACCGGAAAGCTTCTCCACACGCTGAAAGGCCACGGCTCACTCGTCAACGACGCCGAGTACTCGCCGAACGGCCGCGAGCTCGTGACGGTCAGCACCGACCACACGGGCCGCGTCTGGGAGCGCCGGCAGCGGACGCCTGCGCCACGTCCTCGTCGGCCACTTCTTCGCGGTCAACACCGGCAGCTTACAGCCCGGACGGCCACTGGATCGTCACCTCGAGCCAGTTCACCGCCGGCCTCTGGAACGCGGATACGGGCCAGCTCCTCTTCTACCTCGGCCGCGACACGAAGAACCGCTCACGGAGGCGAGCTTCAGCCCGAGCGGCAACTGGATCCTCACCGGCAGCGAGGACGGCACCGCCCGCGTCTACCACTGCGCGATCTGCGAGCCGCTGCCGGGCCTGGAAGCGACCGCTCGGGCCCGGATCCTTGCGCTGCGTTAGCGTGAGCGGCGGGCGCAGCGCGGCTCGTGCAGCTCCGCGAGCTCCAGAAGAAGCGCGTGGAGCTGCGCCCGCTCCTCGTGTGTCGAGCGGTGCGAGGAACTCGTCCTCCAACCGCTGGGACAGCGCGCGGAGCTTGCCGAGCATCTTCTTGCCGTCGGCTGTCAGGCGGACGAGATGGCGACGCCGGTCGTCGGGGCTGCGCTTGCGCTCGACGAGCGCCTGCTCCTCGAGCTCGTCGAGCAATCCGACGAGCGTTCCGCGGTCGTAGCCGAGCGCGTCCGCGATCGCCGCCTGCGTCTCGGGCGCGCCGACGTCGAGCAGAGTGAGGATCGCGTAGTGGTACGGGTTGAGCCCGATCCGCTCGTACTCGTCGATCGACCGCTGCTTCGCGGCGAAGCCGAGGCGCTTGAGCAGGAAGAGGTTCGACTCGACGAGCTCTGCCGGTAGGCGAGCCGGGGTCTTGTCAGCGACGTTCACCGAAATGTCCATTTCCTTGGAATATGGTAGCGCGTTCAAGCGTTCCTTTCGTGTATAGTTGGTAATACCAACGATTGGAGGAACTGCTTGATTCCCTCGCTTCACCCAGTTTCACCGCGGCGGCGCTGGAGCGCTCTGGCTCTCATCGTCACCGCTCAGTTCATGGTCATTCTCGACGTTGCGATCGTCAACGTCGCCCTCCCGTCGATCAAGACCGATCTAGGCTTCTCGGCCACCGGACTCCAGTGGGTGATCACTGCCTACGCGATTCTCTTCGGCGGAACGCTGCTGCTCGGCGGTCGCCTCGCCGACCTGCTCGGCAGACGGCGCATGTTCGTCGCCGGCCTTGCCCTCTTCTCCCTGAGCTCGCTGCTCTGCGGCTTCGCCTGGTCGTCGGGCTCGCTCGTCGCCTTCCGAGCGCTGCAGGGACTCGGCGGTGCGCTGCTCGCTCCCGCCGCTCTCTCGCTGCTGATGACGACGTTCGCCGAGGGCCGCGAGCGCAACCGCGCGCTCGGGATCTACGGCGCCGCCTCGGGTAGCGGCGCGGCCGCGGGCGTGCTGCTCGGCGGCGTCCTGACCTCCTATTTCGGCTGGTCGTGGATCTTCTTCATCAACGTCCCGGTCGGCGCCGCTGCGATCGCGCTCACGCCGTTCCTGCTCCGCGACAGCCGTGCGGATCTCCCGCACCGCCACTTCGACCTCGCCGGAGCCTCCACGGTCACGAGCGGGCTGATGCTGCTGGTCTACGGGCTGACCCGCGCGACGAGCGACGGCTGGAGCTCTCCGGTCACGCTCGGGCTGCTCGGCGGCGCCGCGGCGCTCATCGCCGCGTTCATCTGGATCGAGTCGCGCTCGCACGCCCCGCTTCTGCCGCTGCGGATCTTCCGTCTGCGGTCGCTCTCGGCGGCGAACGCGACGATGGCGCTCGTCGGTGCCGTCACCTTCTCGGAGTTCTTCGTCCTCACGCTCTACGTCCAGGACGTCCTCCACTACTCGGCCGTGCAGAGCGGCGTCGCTTTCGTCGCCTTCGCGCTGTCGGTCGTGGTCATGTCGAACGTCGCGCAGGTTCTGGTCGGACGCGTGGGTATCCGGACGACGCTCATGACCGGGCTCACGCTGGCGACGATCTCGCTCGCCCTGCTCACCCGGGTGCCGGTCGACGGCCACTACTTCTCCGACCTGTTCGTCCCCTTCGTGCTCGGAGGCGCGGGGCTCGGCCTCTCCTTCGTTCCCGTCACGATCGCGAGCCTGGCGGGTGTCGAGCGTGCCGACGCCGGCGTCGCCTCGGGGCTCGTGAACACGAGCCGCCAGATCGGCGGCGCGGTCGGCCTCGCCGCGATCAGCACGATCGTCGCGAGCGCGGCTTCTCGCTATGCCGACGCTCACGGCGCCTCGGTGACGAGCGCGTCCGCGACGGTCGACGGCTTCCAGACCGCGTTCTACGTCCTGGGCGGCCTGCTCGTCGCGTCGCTCGTGATCGCCGGGGTCTTCCTCCGGCCCGAGCGGGCACGCGTCGAAGAGGTCGAGGCGCCCGAGTTGCGGGAGGCCGCATGAGCAGCGCCGACGGCGGGACGACCCGCCGGCAGGAGGTCGACGACCTGCTGCGCCGGATCGACGCCCAGCGACGGCAACAGCTTCTGCTCGAGGCTGCGGGTGCCTACGCGCCGAGCCTCGAGCAGGAGGCCATGCGGACGAGGGAACAGCTGGCAGAGCTCGTTCGCTAGGCCTATCGTGAGCGTATGCGGGCCACAAGTGAGCATGAGCTCAAGCTCGACGCCCCGGCCGGCTTCCGGCTGCCGCCGCTCGGCGGCAGCCCGCTCACGCCGCGGGTCTTCACCTCCGTCTACTACGACGTGCCCGGCGGGTCGCTGGCCGACGGGGGCATCACGCTCCGGCGCCGCACCGAGAACGGCCACGGCGTCTGGCAGCTGAAGCTCCCGGCCGACGACTCGCGCCTCGAGCTCGAAGCCGAAGGAGGACCGGGGCAGCCGCCCGAGGCAATGCTGGCTCTCCTGCATGCGCACCTGCGCCGCGGCCCGCTCGGCCGCGTAGCCGAGCTGCGGACGCACCGGAGCGGCGAGCTCGTCGCGCGCAACGGGACGACGGCCGAGGTGACCGCGGACGAGGTCACCGTGCTCGACTCGAGCGAGGCGAGCAACCACTTCGTCGAGGTCGAGATCGAGCTCCGCGAAGGCGATCCGGACGGGCTCGACGAGATCGCCGACGAGCTCCTGTCCGCGGGCGCCGAGCCGGGCGAGGGCCTGCCGAAGCTGTTCCGGGCGCTCGGCCGCACGTCTGCGCACGGCACGTCCCCGCGTTTCTTCGAGGAGTTGCGCAGCCGCCTGCGCGCCCAGCTGCGCGAGATCGAGCGGCACGATCCGGGCACACGCCTCGGCCGTGACCCCGAGAGCCTCCACGACATGCGCGTCGGCGTCCGCCGCCTGCGGGCGTTGCTCCGTGCCGGGCGGGAGCTCGTCGCGACCGACACCGGCGAGCTCGACGAGCGGCTGAAGCTGCTGGGTCAGATCCTCGGCGAGGTGCGCGACCTCGACGTGCTGCTCGCGCGCCTCGACGCGGAGGCGGCCGAGCTCGGCGGAGAGGACGCGAAGCGCGCCGGAGCGCTGCTCGCGGCTCTGCGCACCGAGCGCTCCTGCAGCCGAAGCCGCTTGCTTGCGGCTCTGCGCTCGGACCAGTACCTGGCTCTGCTCGACGACACCGCTCGCACGATCGACGAGCTCGAGCCGAGCGGCTCGGCCGTCACGCTCGACGAGCTTGCCGACGAGGCGTTCGCCCGGCTGCGCAGGGCAGTGCGCAAGCTGCCGGACGCTCCGGCGGACGAGGAGCTGCATGCGGTGCGCAAGAAGGGCAAGCGCGCGAGGTACGCGGCCGAGCTCGCGGGGCAGAAGAAGCTCGTGAAGCAGGCGAAGAAGCTTCAGGACGTGCTCGGCGAGCACCAGGACGCGGTGGTCGCCGCCGAGCGGCTGCGGAAGCTCGCCGCCGGTGCGACGCCCGAGCAGGCGCTCGCCGCCGGCCGGCTCGTCGAACGCGAGGAGGAGCGCCGCCGCGAGGCGCGGTCGGAGTGGCCGAAGGCGTGGAAGAAGCTCCGCAAGACAGATTTGACCGTCGTCCGCGCCGCAGGCGGGCTGGTCGTGCGGGACGGGAAGGTCGTGCTCGTGCACCGGCCGAAGTACGACGACTGGAGCTTCCCGAAAGGCAAATGCGACGAGGGCGAGTCGGACGAGGCGTGCGCGCTCCGCGAAGTCGAAGAGGAGACGGGCCTCCGCTGCGAGCTTCTCGAAGAGATCGGCGAGACGAGCTACATCGACTGCCAGGGGCAGGCCGAAGACCGTTCGCTACTGGCGCATGCGGGCGCTGGGGGGCGAGTTCGAGCCCCACGCCGAGGTCGACGAGATCCGCTGGGTGACGCGGGAGGACGCCGCGGGCCTCCTCAGCTGGTCGCGCGACCTGCCGCTGCTGGAGCGCTTGTGACGAGCGTCCTCCTTCGTCATGCCTCGGCGGGCGACAAGCGCCACTGGAGCGGCGACGACGGGCTCCGCCCGCTCGATGCTCGCGGTCGGGACCAGGCAACCGAGCTCGTCGAGCTGTTGCGACCGCTCGGGATTCGCCGCGTTGTCACGAGCCCGTACGTCCGCTGTGTCGAGACGGTCGAGCCGCTCGCCGCGGCACTCGGCCTGCCGCTCGAGCACGACGATCGCCTCGGCGAGGGAATGGGCCCGGCCGCTGCAGAGCTGCTGCGCGAGGACGGTGTGGTGGCCTGCACGCATGGCGACGTCGTCGACGCGCTCGTCGCGAGAGGCTTGAAGAAGGGCGCGGCCGTCGTGCTCGAGGACGGCGCGGTCGTGCGCGAGATCCCGGCGCCCTAGGCCGCGAGCGCGTCGAGCGAGGCGAGTACGGCTCCCTCGCGGATGCCGCCGCCGCAGACGTGGAGCGGAACTCCGAGCCTCCGCTGCACCTCGGCGAGCAGGATGACCCCGGCCGGGAGGATGTCGGCGCGCGCTCGGTCGACGCCGAAGCGGCTGGACGATCTCGCGCGGCGAGGTCGTGCTCGACGATGCGGAGCGCCTCGGCGAGCTCCTCTTCGCCGAGCTCCGCGCCCACCAGCCGGCGTGCAGCGCGGGCGCTGCCACCGACCGCGAGCGCCGCTTCGACGCGCGGCGGAGCCAGGTGGGCGAACTCGCCCTCCGCCTCCTCGTGCATGTCTCCCGCCCGCGTGGTCAGCCGTACGGAGCCGAGATCGACGGACTCGATCCAGTCGGGCTCGCCCGCCGGGGGGCCGATCGCGATCTCGGTCGAGGCGCCGCCGATGTCGCACACGGCGACGCGGGAGGGCAGATCGGTCTCGGCCGTCAGCACG
Organism: uncultured Actinomycetes bacterium; assembly: GCA_963794255.1. Classification (GTDB taxonomy): domain Bacteria; phylum Actinomycetota; class Thermoleophilia; order Gaiellales; family Gaiellaceae; genus Palsa-739. The sequence goes on from CAWCDC010000002.1 coordinate 508,150, forward strand.
GCGCCGCGGTACGCGAGCGTGCCCTCTTCATCCTTCGTGAGCACGCGCGCCTGCACGCCTGCTGCCCGCGAAAGCGCGGACACGAGCTCGTCGGCGTTGCTCGCCTGACGGCCGGGAGCTGTGAGGAAGACGTCGAGTGAGTCGACCTGGCTGCGGCGCGCCGTGCTCGCCATCTCGCGCACGGCTTTCACCGCGGCCGCGCAGTGGACCGCCGAGACGGCGCCGAAGCGCTCGATCTCCTCGCCGAGCGAGAGCCGCACTTTCTGCTTCTCGAGCGCCTGGAGGCCCTTAGGCCCGGCGCTCGCGACCAGCAGCCGCGTCGTGTTCGAGCCCACGTCGATCACGCCGATTCTCATCTCCATGCATCGTAGGTCCGCGGTCGGCGGGCGTCTGAAACTTCAGGTGACGGTTCGGTAACGAGCCGGAGACGGCTTCGTAAACGTTCAGTGAGCGCGTGCGAGCGAGACCCGCCGCCGCGCACGACGCATCAGGGTCTGCTGGCCGGAGCGCGGCCGCTCGTCCTTCTTCGGCGGGAACGCGCTGCCACTGTCCCTCCGCCTCGAGCTCGAAGGAGTTCGCGTTGTCGCGCCAGAGCGCCTCGAAGGTCGAGGCGAGCTCGGCCTGGAACGCGAGGTCCTCGATCGGTGTCACGACCTCGACCCGATGGTCGAGGTTGCGCGGCATGAGATCGGCGCTGCCCATGAAGGAGGCGCTGCGATCGGCCGCGTCGAAGATGAAGAACCGGCTGTGCTCGAGGTAGCGGCCGATCACGCTTCGCACCCGGATCTGCTCGCTCAGCCCGGCTACGCCCGGCCGCAGCGAGCAGACGCCCCTGACGAGGAGCTCGATCTTGGCTCCCGCTTCGGAGGCCGCGTAGAGCTCGTCGATCACCTGTGGGTGGGTCAAGCCGTTGACCTTGATCCTGATCCGGGCCTTCTTGCCGGCAGTCGCAGCGGCGGCCACCATGCGGATCTCCTCGATCAGCCGCTCGCGCAACGTGAACGGCGCGACGAGAAGCTTGCGGAAATGCGCCGGGCGTCCGAAGCCCGTCAGGTAGTTGAAGAGGTCGGCGACGTCGGCGCCGATGTCCTCGTCTGCGGTGAAGAGGCCGAAGTCCTCGTAGCTGCGGGCCGTGACTGCGTTGTAGTTCCCCGTGCCCAGGTGGACGTAACGGCGCAGGCCACCCGCTTCGCGTCGGACCACGAGCGTCGTCTTCGCGTGGATCTTCAGCCCCGGGAAGCCGTAGACGATGTGGACGCCCGCCTGCTCGAGCGCGCGCGACCACTCGATGTTGCGCCGCTCGTCGCCGCGCGCCTTGATCTCCACCAGGCAGACGGTTTGCTTGCCGCGTTCCGCCGCGTCGATCAAGGCGGGGACGAGCGGCGTGTCGTCGCTCGTCCGGTACACGGTCGACTTGACCGCGATCACCTCGGGATCCGCGGCCGCCAGGTCGACGAACGTCTCGAAGCTGCTTGCGAACGAGTCGTACGGGTGCTGCACCAGGAGGTCGCCGGCGCGGATCGCGGCGAACTGCTCGGCAGACGACTCGATCGAGTTCCACGGTGGTCTCGCCACCGGCACCCAGGGCTCGTTCTTGAGATCGGGCCGGTCCAGCCGGCTGAGCTCGCCGAGATCCGCGAGGTCGAGCATTCCGGCCAGCGGATAGACGAGATCGTCCGGAACCCGAAGGCCGTGCTGGAGCTGTTCGCGCATCGCCTGCGACATCGACTCCGACACCTCGAGCCGCGTCACCTCGCCGAAGCGCGCGCGCCGCAGCTGGACCTCGACGGCCTCGAGCAGGTCGTCGGCCTCGTCGGCCACCTCGAGGTCGCCGTCGCGCGTCACGCGGAAAAGCGCCTGCTCGAGGATCTCCATGCCGGGGAAGAGCTCGGGCAGATAGTGCGAGAGGACGTCCTCGAGGAGCACAAAACGCCCGCGGCGCCCGAGGGGGAAGAAGCGCGGCAAGCCTTCCGGCACCTTCACCCGGGCAAATCGCTCCTCGCCGGTCTCGGGGTCGGCGACGAACAGGCCGAGACTGATCGAGAGGGCGGAGATGTAGGGGAACGGCTGTCCGGGGCCGACGGCAAGGGGGGTCAGCACGGGAAAGATCTCGCGCTGGAAACGGTCGTCGAGCTCGGTGCGCTCATCCGGCTCGAGCTCCTCGACGCTCGAGACGACGATGCCTTCCTCGGCGAGAGCGGGACGGAGCTGCTCGTCCCACAGCTCCATCTGCGAGCGGTAGAGATCGAGCACGCGCGCGTGGGCGTCGTCGAGCGTTTGCCGCAGCGTCCTGCCGTCGGGGAGGCGCCTGCTCACGCCGGCTGCCGCCTGTCCGGTGAGGGTCGCGATGCGCACCATGAAGAACTCGTCCAGCATCTCCGCCGAGACCTTGAGGAAGAAGACGCGCTCGAGCAGCGGCTGCGTCTCGTCGCGCGCCAGCGCGAGCAGCCGGGCGTCGTAGTCGAGGAACGACAGCTCGCGATTGATCAGCCGCTCGCCGGCCGGGGTTGCGCGCTTGCGGGGGCGGGTCGTAGCCACCCTACGAGCCTACTTCAAGCTCGATTTCGGTCACCACTCCGTCTCCGCCTGGTTGCCGCAGCGCTGCCCACGGCCGGCGCCGTGACACCGAGGATCGCCCTCGTCCATCGACCCGCATGAGGGGGAGGAAAAATGAGAAGAAGGATCCGCTGGATCCTGCCGTGTCTCGTGGTTGTCGTGGCGATTGCCGCGGCCATGACTGCTGCGTCCTCACACGCGAACCCGCCGGCCGGCGGAGGAACCGCGACACCGATCAAGCACGTGGTCGTGATCTTCCAGGAGAACGTCTCCTTCGACCACTACTTCGGCACGTATCCGTACGCGACGAACACCGACGGCAACAATTTCTCGGCGGCGCAGGGCACGGCCGCCGTCAACGGGCTCAACTTCTCGCTGCTCGGCGCGAACCCGAACGAGTCGAATCCGCAGCGGCTCGGCAGCTCCATCCCCGGGCAGTTGACGTGCGATCAGGATCACGACTACAGCGACGAGCAGCAGGCCTTCGACAACGACAAGATGGATCACTTCGTCCAGAGCGTCGGCACCGACGGCGGCACGAAGTCACCCGAGGGCACGCTGTGCGACCCGAAGACCGTCATGGACTACTACGACGGCAACACCGTCACCGGGCTCTGGAACTACGCCCAGCATTACGCAATGAGCGACAACTCCTTCGGCACGACGTTCGGGCCGTCGGCGCCGGGCGCGATCAACCTCGCGTCGGGTGACACGGGCGACGTCGACACCGCTCACGAGTCGGGCGGTCCGTCGATCTCGACCTCGACGTCGCCTGACAACGACATCACGCCCGACGGCAAGGGCGGCTTCTCGCTCACGAGCGACGCGCAGCCCTACTGGGACGACTGCTCGACCCGCGACGCCGTCGCGATGAAGGGCCAGAACATCGGCGACGTGCTGAACCAGCGTGGAGTCTCCTGGGGCTGGTTCCAGGGCGGCTTCCGGCCGACGACGTCATTCGCGACCGCGGCTGCTGCGCCGGAGATCGGCCACGCGGGCCAATCGCCCGCGACCTTCATCCCCGACGAGTTCAAGGTGAGCTTCACCGGAAAGGTCACGCCGGCGGGGGCGTCGAACCAGGCGCTCTGCAACTCGGTTCATGCCGTGGGCACCGCGTTCGGAGCCGACCTCTCGAACATCCCGACGAGCGATCCGTACGGGACGAAGGACGACTACATCGCTCACCACGAGCCGTTCCAGTACTACGCGTCGACGGCGAACCCGCACCACCTCTCCGTCCCGAACGTGAACGGCGTGGACACACTCGGCGGCCTGCAGGAGATCGGCACCGACACGCAGACGATCACGCACGGGGTGCCGCAGTTCAACACGCCGAACCACCAGTACGACACGAGCGACTTCGACCAGCTCGTCTCGGCGATCACGAACGGCCAACTGTCCGCCGACGCCCTGCCGGCTGTGAGCTTCATCAAGGCGCCGGGCTACCAGGACGGCCATGCCGCCTACTCCGACCCGACCGACGAGCAGCAGTTCGTCGTGCACACGATCAACGAGCTCGAGCAGTCGCCCGACTGGTCGAGCACGGCCGTGATCGTCAACTACGACGACTCCGACGGCTGGTACGACCATGTCCCCGGTCCGATCCTCAACCCGTCGCGCTCGGTCGCGGACAACCTCACGAACACCGTGTTCGACGTCGCGGACAACGGCGCTTCCGGACTGTGCCTCGCTCAGCAGGACAAGCACAAGGGCCCGGCCGGTCCGCCGCCCGGACCTCCGGCTCCGCCCGCCGGACCCGGCGGTTCGCTTGCCGGCGAGCAGGGACGGTGCGGCTTTGGCCCGCGGCTGCCGATGCTCGTCATCTCGCCGTGGGCGAAGACGAACGACGTCGACCACAACCTCTCGGACCAGACGTCCTTCATCAACTTCGTCGAGTACAACTGGCATCTGCCCGGGATTGGGGGCTCGTTCGACCGGATTCTCGACCCGACCGATGCACAGGAAGGCGTCAAGTTCGACCTCGGCGGCATGTTCGACTTCAAGGCGCCGCCGAACGACACCCCCTACCTCCTCAACCCGTCCACGGGGGAGCCGGCCGGCCCCTAGACGACTCTCGCGCACGTTCACTCGGAGGGCCGCCCACGGGCGGCCCTCCGCATTATTTCTCGAGGTGCGCGGCCCAGTCGGGATCCCAGAAGCGGAAGCCGCCGAGGAAGGCGTTCGCGTTCTCGCCGCGGCGGCAGCCCTCGGGCAGCTCGTCGAGCTTGTCGACGCCGCCTCCCCCGAGCACGATCTCGCCCGGCTCCAGCGCCGCCGAGAGCTGAGCGACGGCCTCGAAGACGGCTTTCTTCCACTTCTTCTTGCCGAGCCTCTTCAGCCCGCGCGCGCCGACGTAGTCCTCGAACGTCTTCTTGCGGAACGGAAGGTGGGCGAGCTCGAGCGGCTCGATCACGCCGTCGGCGATCAGGGCCGATCCCAGACCCGTGCCGAGGCCGAGGAAGAGCATGCGTCCGCCGTGGTAGTCGCCCACCGCCTGCATGACGGCGTCGTTCACGACCTTCGTCGGCGTCCCGAACGCGGCTTCGTAGTCGAATCCGACCCAGCCATCGCCGAGGTTTGCCGGCTCGCTGATCAGCTTGCCGCCCCTGATCGGCGCCGGAATCCCGACGGTGACAGCGTCCCAGCGCCACCCCTTGACCGCCTCGAGCGTGCCGGCGACCATCTCCGCCGCCGTGAGCGACGGGCCCGAGACGAAGCGCCGCCGGATTCGCGCTCTGGAGGTCAGCGCCTTGACGTGCGAGCCGCCGACGTCGACGGCGAGAACCGCTCTCTTGGACATGACCGCCCGGTCAGGCCGGTTGCGGCTGCCGCTGCCGCCGCCGGCGCGCCCGCTCGAGCAGGAGCGCGTCGAGCCTCAGGCCCCGCCATCTCGGCTCCTCGGCGGCGATCGTGACCTCCGCCTCGAGCTCGTCGTCGCTGAGCTCCTCGATGCTGTCGCGGCCGTCGAACAGTGGCCTGCCGGTGCGCTTGTCGTGCTCTCGTCTCAACTCGCCCTCCCTCTCGCGGAGACGTGCCGGTGCTGCGGCCACAAGTTTTCCACAGACCTATCCACCGATGCAATCGAGGCCTCTCCTAGTCGGCCAGGCCCTTGTCCCGCAGCTCGGCGAGCGCCTGCTCGGACTTGCCGAGCTCGAGCCCCATTCCGGTGAGGACACGGTCGGTCTTCGTGAACTGGACCTGGTCGTATTGCACGAGCTGGACGCGGTTTCGGCTCGGGTCGCGGAAGTCGAGGAAGCGGCCGGGCAGCACCTCGACACCTGCCTGTTCGAGCGCCGTTCGCGCCGCTTCCTTGTCGTCGACGACGAGTCCGAAGTGAGGCTCCTCGGTCCGCGGGCCGCGCTCGAACAGGGCGATGAACTGGTCGCCCAGCTGGATGAAGGCGGCGCCCGGGATGCGGTTCACCGCCGTGGGCTCGAAGAGGTCGGTGTAGAACGCGACCGCTTCGTCGATGTCGTCGACCTGCAGGGCGACGTGGTTGATTCCTACGAGTCGTGTCATACGTGGGACAACGACGAAGCCCGTCACAACTTCCTTGGCCCGGTCCGGCGGCGGAGGAGTAGTTAGGTTCTCGACGTGAGTCGTTATCGCGTTCTCACCGCGATGATCTTCGCGGTCGCGATGATGTCGATCGACCAGACGATCGTCTCGATCGCGGCGCCGACGATCCAGCGCGACCTGGCGTTGTCGTCGACCGGGCTGCAGTGGGTCATCAACGGGTATCTCCTCGCTCTCGCCGCGTTGTTCGCGCTCGGCGGCAAGATCAGCGACGTCGTCGGCCACCGGCGCATGGTCATCGTTGGGACGATCGGCTTCGCGGCCGCCTCGGCACTCTGCGGCGCGACTCCGTCGGGCAGCGCCGCGCAGGCGTGGCTGATCACCGCGCGCCTGCTGCAGGGAGCATTCGGCGCGCTCCTGTTCCCCGCGGCGCTCGCGATCGTCTTCAACGCGTTCGCCGCCCGTGAGCGGGGGAAGGCCCTCGCGCTCTTCTTCGGCATCAGCGGCGCGCTGACCTCGATCGGCCCGATCGCCGGCAGCTTCCTGCTGCCGTGGACGTGGCGCGCGATCTTCCTCATCAACGTCCCCGTCGCGCTCGTCGCCCTCTGGCTGACCTGGCGCGCGCACCCCGCCGACACGCGACGGCCGGTGCCGATCGACTGGCGCGGCGCTCTTCTGGTCTCGGCCGGGATGGGACTGACCGTACTCGGCCTGCAACAAGCCGGGAACTGGGGCTGGAGCTCGGTCGCGACGTGGGCGTGCCTCGTCGCCGGAGTGCTCCTGCTTGCGGTCTTCGTGCGCTTCGAGCTGCGGCAGCCGAGTCCGTTGATCGAGGTGGGGATCTTCGCCCACCGCGGCTTCGCCGCCGACAACGTCGTGATGGGGCTCGTCTACGCCTGCTTCCTGCCGCTGTTCTTCTTCGCGTCCGTGTACGCGCAGGTCGTACTGGGCTACAACGCCGGCAAGACCGGCCTGTACATCCTGGTCATCTTCATCGGCTTCGCGGTCGCGACGCAGCTCGGCGGGAGGATTCTCGACCGCCGCGGCGCGCGCCCCGCAGCGATCGCCGGCTCGGCCCTCGGTGCCGTCGGCTTCTACCTCTGGGCCGGCGACCTGCACCAGCCGCTCAGTTCGCAATGGCCGTGGATCATCATGGCCGGCGCCGGCATCGGCTTCGTCCTCACCCCGGTCACCACCGACGCGGTGAACCGCGCGCCCGGTGGCAGCTACGGCGAGGTGACCGGCGTCACGCAGACCGTCCGCTACTTCGCTGCGAGTCTCGCGCTGGCGATTCTCGGCAGCGTCCTCATCCACCAGACGCGGGCGAACGCGACCGCCTCACTCGCCAAGCTGCACATCCCGAGCAACGCCGCCGCGAAGATCGTCGCCTCGATCAACACGGGCGCAGGCACGCAAGCGCCGCACGGACGCGGCACCTCGGCCGTCTACGCGGCGATCCAGGGCGACTTCGCGGACGCGACGCGGATCGTCTACCTCGCGATGGCTGGGATCATGGCGGCGAGCTTCCTCGTCGCGGTGCGTCGGATGGAGCGCGGCATCCCGGCTGAGGTCACGGAAGCGGTCGAGGCCGAAGCGGCGCCCGACGTAGGGTGAAGGCGCGGGGTTACGCTCGCCCGATGGCCGCCGTCGTTCCCCCTGCCGCTCCGTCTCTCTCGGCCTCGCAGCTTGCGACGCTCGCTGCGGTGGGTGAAGAGCGGACGGCGGCTGTCGGCGACGTCCTCTACCGCGTCGGTGATGCGACGTATCCCTTCATCGCCATCCAGGAGGGCCAGGTGGCGATCCTCGACGCCGCGGGCAACGAGATCATGCGCCACGGTCCGTCGAGCTTCCTCGGTGAGCTGAACCTCCTCTCCGGCCAGACGGTGTTCGTGACCGCGGTCGTGACAGAGCCGCTGCGCTACGTCGCGGTCGAGCGCGACGATCTGCGCGGCTTGCTGTTCGAGGACGGCCCGCTGAGCGACCTCGTGCTCTCGACCTTCATGCAGCGTCGCGCGGCGCTGCAACGCGTAGAAGGCATCGGGATCGAGATCGTCGGGCCACGCTCCTCGGAGGCGACGCTCCGTTTGATCGAGGTCGTGCGGGCGAACCGGCTGCCGTTCAGCTGGCACGACCGGTCACCGGACGGCGGCGAAGAGCCGCCGGTGGTCCGCCTTCCGGGCGGCGGCGAGCTGAAGCATCCGTCGAGCGGCGACCTGATGCGCGCGCTCGGCATCGGCCGCGAGCTCGAGCGGCGGGAAGAGGTCGACCTGCTCGTGGTGGGAGCGGGGCCAGCCGGGCTCGCCGCGTCCGTCTACGGCGCCTCCGAGGGGCTCGACACGCTCGTCGTCGAAAGCACCGCGCTCGGCGGGCAAGCGGGATCGTCGAGCCGGATCGAGAACTATCTCGGTTTCCCGGCCGGGATCAGCGGCGCCGAGCTCACGAGCCGCGCCGTGTCCCAGGCCCGCAAGTTCGGCGCGCGGCCGGCCACCCCGTACCGCGCCGTCGGGCTCGAGCCGGGCGAGGACCGCCACGTCGTGCACCTCGAGGAGGGACATGAGATCGCCGCTCGCGCGGTCCTCCTCGCGACCGGCGCCGAGTACCGGCGGCTGCCGCTGGCGGATCTCTGCGACTACGAGGGTTCGAGCATCTTCTACGCGGCCGGGCCGCCCGAGGCTCAGCTGTGCGGCGCGTCTCGTGTGGCCGTGGTCGGCGGCGGCAACTCGGCCGGCCAGGCGGCGGTCTGGCTCGCCCGCGGGGGAGCGCTCGTGACGCTTCTGCACCGGCGCGCCGACCTGCGCGAGACGATGTCCGACTACCTGATCCGGGAGGTCGAGCGCTACGGCGTCGTGATTCGAGACCGCAGCGAGATCGCCGAGCTCCACGGACGCGATGGACGACTCGAGGCGGTGACGCTCACCGACGGCACGCGACTGCCGTTCGGGTTCGTCTTCCTGTTCCTCGGCGCGAAGCCCTGCACCGAATGGCTCGGAGACGCGGTGGCGCGGCACGCAGACGGCTTCCTGCTCACGGGCGAGGCGGCCGGCGCATCGTCTCTGCTCCAGACGAGCATCCCGGGGATCTTCGCCGCCGGGGATGTTCGCTCGGGCTCCACGAAGCGCTGCGCGACAGCCGTCGGGGAAGGCTCGATGGCGGTGCAGTTCGTGCATGAGCATCTCTCGGCGCAACCGGCAGGAGTCCGATGAGCGCCGCCCCCTGCAGCCATCTCGACCAGGTCGAGCTGCGCGAGCTTCCCGCCGAGGTGGCGGGCTGCGAGGACTGCCTTCGCATGGGCGGGAAGTGGCTCCACCTGAGGATCTGCCTGACGTGCGGCCACGTCGGTTGCTGCGACAGCTCACCGAACCGGCACGCGACCGCGCACGCCCACGCGACGTCGCATCCGCTGATCCGCTCGCTCGAGCCCGGCGAGGATTGGAGCTGGTGCTACGTGGACGAGGTCGCGCTGCTGATCCCGGAGGTCACCGGGGAGACGCGCATCCCGCCGTCGCCGCTTCTGCAATGAGCGGGCTTCCCTATTCGGGCCATTGCATGTGCGGAGCCGTGCGGTTCGAGGTGAGCGAGGAGCCGCTGACCGCCGGGTACTGCCATTGCACGCGCTGCCAGCGGCGAACCGGTACCGCTGCCTCCGCGCAGGCGCGGCTGGCGCCGGGCTCGTTCCGGCTCCTCTCGGGCGACGAGCTCGTGCAGGAGTACGCGCCGCCCGGCGACGGTTGGCCGAAGTGCTTCTGCTCGGCCTGCGGCAGCGCGCTCTGGAGCAAGTATCCCGACACCGGAGAGGTCGGCAGCATCCGTCTCGGCCTCTTCGACCCCGGCCACGGGGTTCGCCCGCAGTGGCATACGTACGTCGACTACGCGTGCGATTGGGAGCCGATTCCCGACGACGGTCTCGAGCGCTACCCCGAAGGCAAGCCGCGCTGAGGTGCCTGCGATGAAGCAGGGGCTGCTCGCTGCGGTCTTTGTCGCACTCGTCTGTGCCGGCGGGGCGAGTGCCTACGCGCTGCACACGATCATGCTCTCGCCGGGCCACTGCAGGCGCATCGGGCACACGAAGGTCTGCGCCAAGCGCGCGAAGCCGAAGACCGTCACCACCACGGTCGCCGTGTCGGGGGATCGGCAAGGCGTTCTCGGGCAACGGCGACTCCACCCTGGCGCCTCTCACGCTCACCACCGGCGACGAGGTTCACTGGACCGCCCAGCCGGACTCCGGCGGGGACAACTTCTTCGACGTGACCTCCGCCTCGGAGGACGCGAACTTCGTCGAGTTCGACAACGGCGACGGCGGCACGAGCGGGTCGACGTTCATCCCGGCCGGGACGTACACGTTCTCGGTCGACGCGAGCGCGACCTGGTCGCTCTCGTTCTGACGCCTTGCGCTACTCGCCGATGGAGGCGTCGAGCTCGCTTTGGGCGGGATGCGACGGCCGGCCGAAGTAGAAGCCCTGCGCCTGGTGGCAGCCGAGCTGGCGCACCATCGTGTGCTGCTCGGGTGTCTCGATCCCCTCGGCGACGAGATTGAGCTCGAGTGCGTGGCCGAGGTCGATGATGCCTTTGAGGAGGACGAGATCGCCGTTCTTCGAGCCGGCGTGCGCCGTGAAGCTGCGGTCGATTTTGACGACGTCGATCGGGAACTGCCGGAGATACGACAGTGACGCGTAGCCAGTCCCGAAGTCGTCGAGCGCGAGCACGACGCCGAGACCCTTGATCTTCTCCAGCGTGCTGGCGACACGTTCGTCGGACGCGAGCAAGGCGCTCTCCGTCAGCTCGAGCGTCAGCAGGCTCGGCAACAGGGCCGAGGAGTCGAGCGCACGGCTGACGTGGCGGAAGAAGTCGGGGTGATTCAGCTGTCGCGCCGAGACGTTGACCGACATGTGCAGCGGGCGGCCGTGCAGTTGGTAGAGACGAGTGGCCTCGGTGCACGCCTCCGTCAGCACCCACTCCCCCAGGCCCACGATCAGCCCTGTCTCCTCGGCGAGCGGGATGAACTCCGCCGGAGGAAGCTCGCCGGCGGTCGGATGCTCCCAGCGGACGAGCGCCTCGTAGCCGATGATCTGGTTCCGGTCGAGATCCACGACGGCCTGGTAGTCGAGGCGAAACTCCTCGCGGGCGACTCCCTCGCGCAGCTCGGCGATTCGCTGCGAGCGTTCCACCGCGGCGCTGTCGAGCCGGGAGTCGAAGAAGGCGTAACCGATCTCGGGATGGCCCTTCGCCCGGTACATGGCGATGTCGGCCTCCCTCAGCATCGTCTCGTCGTTCTGGCCGAAGGCGATCCCGATGCTGGCTGTCGTGTAGAGCGGTCCCGAGCCGCCTTCGAGCGGTCGCGCGATTTCGGTGAGCAGGCGCTCGGCGACTCCCACAGCGTCCTCGGGGGTTACGGGCTCGGTCAGGACGACGGCGAACTCGTCGCCGCCGAGGCGGGCGGCGGTGTCGCCGGGGCGCACTGCGTGCTGGATTCGCCGGCCCAGCTCGTGCAGCACCTCGTCGCCGAGATCGTGACCCCAGCGGTCGTTGATCCCTTTGAAGTCGTCTAGGTCGATGTAGAGGAGCCCCGTCGCCTTGCCGTCTCTGTGTCGGAGCTGAATCGCATGCCGCAGCCGCTCGTGGAAGAAGGCGCGGTTTGCGAGGCCGGTGAGCGGGTCGTACAGGGCGAGCTGCCGCAGCTGGTGCTCCGCCTCGCGCTGCCGCGTGATGTCGAGGAGATAGCCCTGCAGGTAGAGCGGCTTGCCGTGCTCGTCGAGCACGATCACGCCTTCGTCACGGAGATGGACGACCCGGCCGTCGCGGGAGATGAGCCGGTATTCGATGCTCAGCGGCTCGTGCGTCTCGTGCGTGTGCGCGTGGGCGGCGAGGACGCCCTCGCGGTCGTCCGGGTGGAGCAGCCGCGTGAAGAGCTCGGAGTCTGTTGCCCATTCCTCGACGCTGTAGCCGAGCATCGGCTCGATCTGGCGGCCGGTGAAGATGTTCGAGCTGACCGAGTCCAGCTCGTCGAGATAGACGACGAGCGGAAGCTGTTCGATCAGCGTGCGATAGCGGCGACCGACCTCGTCCGCGGACAGGTCCTCGTTGTCATGCTCGCGGAAAGAGGCCGGCGCCGCAGACACAGACAGGGAATCGGTCAGGGCGGCGGCCTGCGCCTCCCCCGGACGGGGTATCGCCTCACGGGCTTTCGGTGTCAGCCCACCTGGAATGTGCCGTGCACTGACTTCGGGTAAGTGTCGGACCGGTAGTGGTAAGTGCCGTGGGGTCAGCTTGAAAGTCCACGTGGCGGTTCCGTGGAAGCCAACCCCTGTCGTTCCGGTGAACTGGCTGATCGCCGGACCCAGCAGGTGGAAGTTCTCGTGGTCCGAGCGATCTCGGATGGCGAACTGGTAGACGCCCGCGGGAAGTTCCTTGACCGGACGTCCTCGGGCATCGACGAGACGGATCGTGCGCTTCGGTCCGACGGTGCCGAGCAATCTCGGCACTGACGCGCTGCTCGACCCGAGTGCGACTTCTGCCCCTAGCAGCGCAACTGCTCCGGGCACGGTGACCGTGACCAGCGGGCCTGGGGTCTTACTCGGTGTCCGCAGGCAACGGATCATGGTGGACCCCTCCTCGGGTTGGACGACATTCCGGCGGCGACCCATCTGCGCCGGGCCGCCGCCGGAATGAAAGCTCACTGGGCTGTGACTGCGTACGTTCCTGTGATGTAGGACGTCCCGGCGGCTGCCGGGGCGATAAGGACCACGAAGCCGTTGATGCTGGCCCCGGGTCCTGCGCTGATCGCCTGGGGACCAGTCGGCGCCGCGTTGGTGAGCACGCCTTGATACACGCAGAGATAGCCCGGGTCGGCCTGGCCCGCTCCCGAGCAGTGGTCGCGGACGTACCCGCGACGTAGATGGCATGCGCGGCGTTCAGCGCTGCTGGGAGCGGATGCGGGAAGCTCGTCACGGTGAAGAAGGCGTTCGAGGAGCTAGCGGCGTCCTCGTTCCCGCCCCAGGCGCCGGTCATAGTCTGGCCGGAAGGCAGAACCGCGCCGGCGTCAGAGGATGCTGCGACGAGTCCGCCGAGGCTGGTTGCGTTGGAAGCCGTGGTTGCGTTGGTTGCGCTCGTGGCACTCGTCGCCGGGTCGGCGCTTGCGGCATGGGTTGCGTTCGGCACCGTAAGACCGCTCGTATTTGATCTTGCCTGCCGCGACTGCTCCGTTCTTGATCTTCGACCCTCTCACGGCGTTCTTCTTGAACTGCTTCGAGCCGACGCTGTTCTTCGGCAGCGCGTTGATCGCTGCGACGCTCGTTCCGCCGAGCGCGACGAACAGTGCGATCAGCGTGATGACGAGAGCCGGGCTGGGTGCAGTGCCCTCAGACGACGCTTCATTGAAGACTCTCCTCGCAGGTAGAAGGCCTGTGGAACAGGCTCTCCATCGCTGGGTCCGCTCAGTCAAGACCTATGGAGGGGTTCGGATGAGGACGCTTCATGCCGACGAACAGGAAATCGCCTCGCAGCGGCCTCTGTTCATGACTCGACCCCTGTCCTCCGGATGACGCGGGGTGCGGTTCTCCACCCCTGCAGCAAGACAGTCAGGGCCTTGCGAATCTTCGCGGTGCACTGCCCTTCGAGCCGGCGCCAGACGACGCCGGCTCGCTCGCGGCGGATCTCTAGACGGGCACCTTCGACGGGTCGGGCACGATCCGGATGTACGGCTTCGGCTCCTCCCACTCCCCGAACAGCTCCTTCGCCTCGTCGTTCGAGACGGAGCCGGCGATGATCACGTCGTCTCCGGGCTGCCACTGGGCCGGCGTCGCCAGCTTGTGCTTCGACGTCAGCTGGAGCGAGTCGATCACCCGCAGCACCTCGTCGAAATTGCGCCCCGTCGTCATCGGATAGACGAGGACGAGCTTGATCTTCTTGTCCGGGCCGATCACGAAGACGTTGCGGACGGTCTGGTTGTCAGCCGGCGTGCGGCCTTCGGCCTCGCCCTCGAGGCCCGCCGGCAGCATCCCGTACAGCTTCGCGATCGTGAGATACGGGTCGCCGATCAGCGGATAGTTGGGTGCCGTTCCCTGCGTCTCCTCGATGTCCCGGGCCCACTTCTCGTGATCCTCGGCGGCATCGACGGAGAGCCCGATGATCTTGACGTTGCGCTTGTCGAACTCCGGCTTGATGCTGGCCATGTAGCCGAGCTCGGTCGTGCACACGGGCGTGAAGTCCTTCGGGTGCGAGAAGAGCACCGCCCACGAGTCGCCGAGCCACTCGTGGAAGTGGATCGTCCCCTCTGTCGTCTGCGCCTCGAAGTCGGGCGCGGTGTCGCCGATCGTGAGTGCCATCCATACCTCCCTTTGGAGCGACCCTAACGGCCGCGTTGCAGGCATCGCAAACGGCGACGCATAGGGGCGTAAAACGTCGGTAAGCCATCGATCCTTCCTCTTCGCTGCGGCCCGGCGGAGGAGCATGCTCTCACCATGACCTCGGCTCGGCGCTCAGGCCTCTTCGGGGAGGTCAACGACCGGATCTACGACCTTCTCGCGTCGCTCGAGCCCGACCTACCCGGAGAGTTTCTCTGCGAGTGCGGCCGGGACTGCGGTCGCCGGGTCGAGCTCCTGCCGTCGGAGTTCGCGGCTCTGAGGGAGACGGGCTGCGTGGTCAGGTCGTCGGACTGCCGCAGCCGCGCGCACCGCGGGCGCGAACTGCTCACGGCGTTCCGGCGCTGAGAGCTTCTTAGGTCGCGAGCGCTGCGAGGTTGCGGTCGGGGTCGAGCCGGAGCCCGCTTTCGGCGTCGAAGTAGTGGAAGCGCGATGCGTCGACGGCCAGCTGCAACGGCGATCCGGGCTTGGCGGACGTCGCGGGATCGACGCGGGCGGTGAAGAGCGAGCCTTCGACCGTCGCGAGCAATGCATCCTCGTCGCCTGCGGCTGCGCGTACCTCGCCGGCTTCGACCCGCGGCGCAGCGACCGAGAAGAGGACATGTGTGTCCGCACCGAGCTCCTCGACGACCTCGACGCTCGCCGTGATGCGGGGCAGCGAGGGCTCGGCGAAGGCGTCGTCTTCGAACGCCTCGGGCCGGATGCCCGCGACCACGCGGCCCTTTGGCGGCGTGTGGCCGGCAGGAAGCGGAATCGCGTAGCCGCCGAACCGGATGTAGCCGCCTTCGACCTCGGCCTCGACGAGGTTCATCGCCGGAGAGCCGATGAACGCGGCCACGTAGAGATTGGCGGGGCGCGCGTACAGCTCCTGCGGCGTGTCGACCTGCTGGATCCGCCCGTCGCGCATGACGGCGACGCGGTGTCCGAGCGTCATCGCCTCGATCTGGTCGTGGGTGACGTAGATCGTCGTCGTCGCGAGCCGGCCGTGGAGCGCGGCGAGCTGCGCGCGCATGCTCACGCGGAGCTTCGCGTCGAGGTTCGAGAGCGGCTCGTCCATGAGGAATGCCTTCGGCTCGCGCACGATCGCGCGTCCCATCGCCACCCGCTGGCGCTGCCCGCCCGAGAGAGCGCCGGGCCTGCGGTCGAGCAGCTCGTCGAGGCCGAGGAGCTGCGCCGCGCGTTCGACCCGCTCGGCGATCTCGCGCTTCGGGGTCTTGCGCACCTTCAGCCCGTAGCCGAGGTTCTGCCGCACGGTCATGTGCGGGTAGAGGGCGTAGTTCTGGAAGACCATCGCGATGTCGCGCGAGCGCGGGGCCAGGTCTGTCACGTTCGCCTCTCCGATCGAGATCGTTCCCGCGGTCACATCCTCGAGGCCGGCGATCATCCGCAGCAGCGTCGACTTGCCGCAGCCGGACGGTCCCACGAGAACGAGGAACTCGCCGCTGCCGATGGTCAGCGAGACGCCGTCGACGGCGACCACTCCGCCGGAGAAGACCTTGCTGACGTTGTCGAGGACGATCTCAGCCACGAAACGATCGTGGAGTCTATACCGCATTCGGCGATTCAACGCAATGGCATTGACCACTTCCGCAATCGCCTCTATAGTCGCCGACAGGATGGAGGCGATCGGAGCCCAGCCCAAGATCACGAAGCAGAGCGCCGCGCGGCGGCAGGTGCTCGAGCTCATCGAGCGGCTGGGAGTAGGTACCGCGATCCCCTCCGAGCGGCAGCTGAGCGTCGACCTCGGCGTCTCGCGCCTGACCGTCCGGGCTGCGCTCGACGACCTGGCGCGCGAGGGCTATCTCGTCCGCCGGCGCGGCAGTGGCACGTACGTGCAGCAGCCGAAGATCACGCAGCAGCTCACCATGACGTCGTTCAGCGAGGACATGCGGAGGCGCGGGATGGCGCCGAGCAGCACGACGCTCTCGCTCACGCGCCAGCTGGCCGGCCCCAAGCTCGGGCGCTTTCTCAACGTCTCGCCGGGCGACGAAGTCGTCGTAGTGAAGCGGCTTCGGCTCGCGGACGGCGTCTCGATGGCGATCGAGACGCTCCACATCCCGGCTCAGGTCGTCCCGGACGTCCAGCCGCGGGATCTCGAGGGCTCGTTCTACGAGCTCCTGCGCACTCGCTACGGGATCGAGATCGCGACGGCGATCCAGACCATCGAGCCGACAGTGACGAACGAGGAGGAGTCGCCCGTGCTCGACGTACCGCTGCACTCGCCGGCCTTCCTCTTCGAGCGCACGAGCCGCGACGCAGGCGGCCGGACCCTCGAGTTCGTGCACTCGATCTATCGCGGCGACCGCTACCAGATCGTCTCCGAGCTAACGCCCTCGTAACTCCTTCGTCACCGGACCTTGACAAGAGTGGTCTGGTGTGGAAGATTCCGGCCGTGGCCGATTGGTATAGACCACTCGACGCACCGCTGGACGTCAACGTCCTCCCGGCCACAGACGTTTCGGACGCCCCGCTAACGCGTCGACGCCTCGAGGGAGAATTGGCATGAGATACCGGGTTCTCGCGGTAGTCGCCGTCGCGGTCGCGCTCTCGGCCGTCGTCGCAACGACCGCCCAAAGCAGTAAGGCGGCAGGCCACACGCTGACAGTCTGGCTTCAGGTCGACGCACAGAACGGTTGGCCGGAGCTGGTCGCACAGGCGAACACTGCGTTCCAGAACGCGCATCCGGGCTGGAACGTCAACGTCCAGTACCAGCAGTGGGGCGACCACCTGCAGAAGTTCGACGCGACGATCGCCGGCAACGACACGCCGGACGTGATCGAGATGGGCAACACCGAGATGACGGCCTACATGGCCGCGAACGCGTTCACGAACCTCGGCTCGGTCAAGGGGCAGTTCGACAACTCGTCGAAGTGGCTCGCAGGGCTGAAGGCGTCTTCGACGTACGACGGGAAGCTCTTCGGCGTCCCGTACTACGCCGGTTCGCGCGTCATCACGTACCGCACCGATCTGTTCAAGAAGGCGGGCGTCAAGAAGCCGCCGACGAGCCTCACGCAGTTCCAGGGCGAGCTCACCAAGATCGGCAAGATGGAGAAGCACGTCAAGGGGTTCGCGCCGCTCTACGTCGGCGGCGAGGACTGGTACACCGCGCTGAGCTTCGTCTACGACTACGGCGGATCGATCGCGGCCAAGTCGCACGGCAAGTGGGTCGGCACGCTCGCTTCGAAGAAGTCGATCGCAGGCCTCACGCGGTTCAAGTCCTTCTTCAAGGCCACCCAGCCGAAGTCGACCGCCCAGCTCGACGGCACCAACCCGTACCCGTACACCGTGTTCTCGCAGGGCCGCACGGCTGCGAACTACGGGCCGGCCTGGTACACCTGCTGCACCGCGCAAAGGGGGCCAAGGGGCGCCTGGACTTCACGAACCGCACCGGGCAGTTCGTGATGCCGAGCCACACGAAGGGCAAGCCGATGCCGGGCTTCCTCGGCGGCTCTGACCTCGCCGTGCCGGCGCAGAGCAACTCGAAGTCGCAGGCGGAGGCCTGGATCGCCGACTTCACGAGCACCGCGGTCGAGAAGGGGCTCGAGGCGAAGGGGAACATCCCGAACGCCACCAACCTGCTCGGCTACAGCGTCAACGAGCGGGCCGCGGCGAGCAGCTGGTTCGTGCCGCAGGCTGCGCACTGGGTCGACGTCGAGAACGGCAACATCCTCAAGACGATGCTCGTCCCAGATCCTCACCGGCCAGCTGTCGGTCAAGAAGGCCGCGCAGGTCGCGGACTCGAACATCGCTCAGACCCTCAACGAGTCCTAGGGACATCTCCTGAGCGGGAGCGATCCCAGCGCGCTCGCAACTGCCGCCGCCGTGACCACAGGGTCGCGGCGGCGGCTGACGCGTCGCGGCATCGCCGGCGGGGCGGTGCCGTACCTGCTCATCCTGCCCGGGGTCGCGGTCCTGGTGGCCGTGCTCGGCTACCCGATCTACTACCTCGTCAAGCTCTCGCTGCAGAAGTACGACCTCGCCTCGCTGATCTCGCACCACGGCACGTACGCGGGGCTCTACAACTACCGGCTCGTCCTCCACGACACCGTCTTCTGGCACACGCTGCTGCGGACGATCGTCTTCACGATCGTGAACGTCTCGCTGACGATGGTGCTCGGGATGCTCTTCGCGCTGCTTCTCGTGCGGGTCTCGGCCTGGGTGCGGCTGCTGCTCACCGCCGGGCTCGTCCTCGTGTGGGCGATGCCGCCGGTCGTGGCCGTCCAGGTCTGGAGCTGGATGACGAACATCCAGAACGGCGTCCTCAACTACATGCTGACCGAGCTGCACGTCGGCAACTACTTCCAGCACAACTGGTACGCGACCCCGACCTCGCAGCTCGCGATGGTCACGAGCCTCATCGTCTGGGGCGCGATCCCCTTCGTCACGATCACGATCTACGCCGCGCTCGTCGCAGGTCCCGCACGAGCTCGTCGAGGCGGCGGAGATCGACGGCGCCCGCGCCTGGCGCGTCTACAAGGACGTGACGCTGCCGGTGCTGATGCCGGTCCTGCTCATCCTCACCAGCCTGTCGATCATCTGGGACTTCGGCGTCTTCACGCAGCCGTATCTGCTGATCGGCTCGGGCCAGCAGAACACGTCGAACTACCTCATGAGCGTCTACCTCTACATCGAGGGCTTCGGCAAGAGCCAGTTCGGGATCGGCGCCGCGATCTCGATCATCATGCTCGTGATCGTGGCGTTGATGAGCGTCGTCTACGTGCGTCGCATGCTGCGAGTGGGTGAGGCGACGTGAGCCGCCGTCTCCTCGGCAAGCTCGGCTGGAACGCCGTCGGCCTGATCGTCTTCGCCGTGATGGTCTTCCCGGTCTTCTGGATGGTCACGACCGCGTTCAAGGGGAACTCCGAGATCTACAGCTTCAACCCGACCTGGGTCCCGACGCTCGCCCACCCTGAGCCATTTCAGCGACGCGATCCACCGGCAGTACTTCTGGACGAGATGTGGAGAACAGCGTGATCGTCGTGCTCGCCACCGTGGTGATCGCGCTCGCGCTCTCGTTCTTCGCGGCGGTCGCGCTTGCGAAGTACCGCTTCAGCGGGCGCAAGCTGTTCATCGTGCTCGTGATCGGGATCCAGATGCTGCCGCAGGCCGGGCTGATCATCCCGCTCTACTCGGTCCTCGCGAAGCACGGCCTCGTGGACAAGCTGCTCGGCGTGATCCTCGTCTACCTGACCTTCGCGCTCCCGTTCTGCATCTGGACGCTGCGCGGCTTCCTGCTCGGCATCCCGAAGGATCTCGAGGAGGCGGCGATGGTCGACGGCTCGACCCGGGTCGGCGCCTTCGTCCGGATCCTCCTGCCCCTCATCGCGCCGGGCCTCGTTGCGACGTCCGTGTTCGCGTTCATCACGAGCTGGAACGAGTTCATCTTCGCCAACACGCTCCTCAACACCGGGTCGAAGCAGACGATCACCGTCTGGCTCTCCTACCTCTACGGCGGCAACCGCTTCGTCGACTGGGGCGAGATCATGGCCGCCTCGACGCTGATCGCGATTCCGGTCGTCATCTTCTTCCTGCTCGTCCAGCGCCGGATCGCGTTCGGCCTTACCGCCGGAGCGGTGAAAGCGTGAACTGGTCATGACCAATAGCACGCGAGCGGGCTGCTCCTACTTCGGGGTGAGGATCCCGCGCCACGTGCGCCGGGACATGGCCGACCTGGCGGCGCGCGGCTACACGGGCGTCCTCCACACGTTCTCGGAGAACGACTTCGCCTACTACCGCGGCACGATGGCCGAGATCGTCGAGATCTCGCACGACGCCGGCCTGTGCGTGCTGGCGAGCCCGTGGGGACTCGGTCGCACGTTCGGCGGCGAGGCCGAGAGCCGCTGGGTCGCGTTCCATCCCGAGGAGTGCCAGGTGCTCGACGACGGGCGCCGCGTCGCCGCCGCCTGCCTCAACAGCGCTGCCTACCGTGACTTCTGCAAGGAGTGGGCCGACTGGGTGCTCGAGTGCGGCGTCGACTCGGTGTTCTGGGACGAGCCCGCGTGGGTGGTGCCGGTGCACGTCGGCGTCGACGACGCCGCGCGCTGGACGTGCCGCTGCGACCGCTGTGCCGAGCGCTTCGGCGGGCCGGTTCCTGCCGAGCGGACGCCCGAGGTGCGGCGGTTCCGCGAGGAGTCGGTCGTCGACTTCCTGCGCGAGGTCGTCGCCCACGTGGCGGAGCGTGGCGGCCACAACACGATCTGCCTCCTGCCGGCGACGGAGGGCACGCAGGGTCTTGCCGACTGGGACGAGGTCGCGGCCATTCCCGGGCTCGGCACGCTGGCCACCGATCCCTACTGGAAGCACTGGGGCGAGCCGGCGGGGCCGTTCGTGCGCCGCTTCGCCGAGCTGCTGCGCGAGACGGCCGACCGCCACGGCGTCGGCGCGCAGCTCTGGGTGCCGAGCTTCGGTCTCGACCAGGCGGACATCCCGGAGCTCGAGGCGGCTGTCGCCGGCGCGCGCGAGGCAGGCGTCGACGACCTCTGGACGTGGGGCTACGAGGCCTGCGGGCACATGACGTCGCTTGCCACGCCCGACGCGCCGCTCGTCTGGGAGGCGGTGAGCTCGGCGCTCACGGCCCGGCCGCAGGTGGCGACGACCGAGGCCGCACGCTCCGATCTCGCCGACCTCGACCTGCGCTCGACGCGGGACCTCGTGCGCCTCCTCAACGACGAGGACGCGACCGTTCCGGCCGCGGTCGCCGAGGCAGGCGACGCGCTCAGCGCCGCGATCGACGCGATCGTCGAGCGCCTGGGCCGCGGGGGCCGGCTGATCTACGCCGGCGCCGGCACGTCGGGAGCACTCGCGGCGCTCGACGCCGCCGAGTGCGGTTCCACCTTTGGCTCGCCACCTGGCGAGGTTCTCGCCGTCGCCGCTGAGCAGGATGCGGACGAGGACGATCGTGCTGCGGCGACGAATGCATTGCGCGGGCTCTCCCTCCGGCCCGCGGACTGCGTCGTCGCCGTCAGCGCGAGCGGCTCGACTCCGTTCGTGCTCGCCGCGCTCGAAGCAGCGCAGGACGCGGGTGCGCTCGGCGTCGCCGTGGCGAGCGTTCGCGACAGCGAGGCGGCTGCTCTCGCGGAGCACGAGGTGCGCGGTCGTGGTCGGCCCCGAGGTGATCGCGGGCTCGACGCGACTGAAGGCGGGCACCGCCCAGAAGCTCGTCCTCAACACGATCTCGACGGTGACGATGATCCGGCTCGGCCGCACGTTCGGCGGCCTGATGGTCGGCGTCGCTCCCGCCAACGAGAAGCTCCGTGAGCGCGCCCGCCGCAACGTCGTGCTGGCGAGCGGCGCGTCGGAGGAACGGGTGGACGAGGCGCTGGACGCCGCGGCCGGCGATGCGCGGGTCGCGCTCGTCTCGCTCCTCGCCGGTGTCGACGCGGACTGCAGCCCGCTCCCGGCTCGAGGCGTCCGAGGGCTCCGTTCGGAAGGCGGCGCGGACAGTGAGGCTCGGCGTCGAGGCGGCACTGGTCCGCGGCGAGCTCGTCCCGGGCGACGTCGAGGTCGAGGACGGTCGCGTCGTCGCGGTCGGTCTGGCCCGCGGCCCGCGCGGCCGGGTCGCGATTCCCGGCTTCGTCGACCTCCAGGTGAACGGCTTCGGCGGCGTCGACTTCCTCTCCGCCTCGAGCGAGGACTACCGCCGGGCCGGCGAGGCGCTTCTGCTCACGGGTGTGACGGCGTACCAGCCGACGCTCATCACGTCGGCCGAGGAGGCGACGATCGAGGCTCTCGGGGAGATTCCGGTCGGCGCAGCCGGCCCGCGCATCCTCGGCGCCCACCTCGAAGGGCCGTTCCTCTCGCCCGACCGCCCGGGCACGCATCCGCTCGTCCATCTGCGCGAGCCCGACGTCGAGCTGCTCGACCGGCTGCTCGACGCCGGCGTCGTGACGGAGATGACGCTCGCGCCCGAGCTCGCCGGCGCAGACGCGCTCGTCGAGCGCTTGCGCGAGCGTGGCGTGGCCGTCTCGGCGGGACACACGAACGCCACTGCGGCCGAGGCCCATCACGCGTTCGATCTCGGCGTCGGCGGAGTGACCCACGTCTTCAACGCGATGCGCCCGTTCCGCTCCCGCGATCCCGGAATCGCCGGCGCCGCCCTCACGCGGGCCGAGTGTCGTGATCGCGATGGTCGTCGACGGCCACCACCTCGCCGAAGAGACGGTTCGCCTCATCTGGGCCTGCGCGGCCGGGCGCGTCGCGCTCGTCACCGACGCGATGGCGGCCGCCGGAACCGGCGACAAGGGCAACGGCACCTTCCAGCTCGGCGACGTCGAGGTCGCGGTCGAGGACGGCGCCGCGCCGATGCGAGAGGACGGGACGCTCGCGGGCACGGTGCTCACGATGATCGAGGCCGTGCGGAACCTCCACGCGCTCGGCGTCCCGTTCGAGCAGGCGGTGGGTGCGGCGACCGAGGTGCCGGCGCGCTTCCTCGCCCGCGGTGACGTGGGCTTCCTCGAGCCCGGCGCGCCCGCCGACGTCCTCGTGCTCGACGACCGGCTCGAGATCCAGGCCGTCCTCTGTTCGGGGCGGGACGATGTCGTGGCTCGAGACTGAGCTGCGCGAGCAGCCGGAGGCGCTGGCGCGCCTCCTCGAGCGCCAGGCCGAGGCCGCGCGCGAGGCCGCGGGCCTCTTCCGCCGCGGAGACATCCGCTATCTCCTGATCGCCTCGCGCGGCAGCTCGTCGAACGTCGCGCGCTACGCGCAGTACCTCCTCGGGCGGGCGCACCGCGTGCCCGTGATGTTCGCCACGCCGTCGCTCTACACGATCTACGGCCAGCCGCCGCGCCTCGACGGGGCCTTCGTGATCGGGATCTCGCAGTCGGGCGCGTCGCCGGACGTCGTCGCGGTGCTGGCGGAGGCCCGCGAGCAAGGGCGCCCGACGCTCGCGCTGACGAATGACATCGCCTCGCCGCTCGCGCAGACGGCCGACGCCGTGCTCCCGCTCGAAGCCGGGCGCGAGCAGGCGGTCGCGGCGACCAAGACCTACCTCAACTCGCTCGGAGCGGTGGCGCTGCTCTTCGCACAGCTCGGAGACGATGCGGCGGCGCGGGACGAGCTCGCGCAGATGCCGGAGGCCCTTGCGGCGCAGATCGAGCTGTCGCTCGCCGACATCCCGTCGCTCGAGGAGTACCGCGACGCCGTCGGCCTGACGGTGGTCGCTCGCGGCGTCAACTACGGCACGGGCTTCGAGATCGCGCTCAAGATCCGAGAGCTGTCGGGGCTCGTCACCGAGGCGTATTCGCCTGCCGACCTGATGCACGGCCCGATCGCGGCGATCCAGCCGGACTGGCCGGTCGTGGTCGTCGCGCCGAGTGGGCCCGCGCGGCCGAGCGTCGAGGAGATCGTGCCGCCGCTGCGCGCCCGCGGCGCGAGGCTCATCGCGGTCTCCGACGTGCGCGCGGTGCTGCGCCGGGCGCAGACGAAGCTCGTGCTTGCGCCGGGCGTGCCGGAGTGGCTCAGCCCGCTGACGGCCGTGGTGCCCGGGCAGGTGGCGGCCATGCGCCTCACGAGCCTCCACGGACTCGACCTCGACAGCCCGGTAGGGCTCCGCAAAGTGACGCTGACGCGCTAGAGGATTCGCTCCCGCCCAGCCGGGTAACTGCGCGGAATGCCCGCCGCCGGCCCGCCTTTTCATTCACATCTTTCTCACATGAATTTCTCCTCTTCGGTCCGTACGCTGGCCGCATGAGCAGCGCTCCGAGTACTCCGGCGAGACAACGCCGGGAAACACGCGAGCGAGCTGCGGTCGCTGTTCGTCCTCTCTCTGCCGCGCTCGCTTTCGAGCCTCCTCTACGTCGCCGCTGCAGGCGCGATCGGGCTTGCGGAGCCCGCCTGGACGAGCGACGGCGAGATCCTCAACCGCGAGCGCGTGCCAAGGCGTCTGCACGGCCTGGCGCCGGTGGACGAGCGCTTCACGCTCCTCGGCTCGGCTCCCCGACACCTTCGCGAGCATGACGAGCTACCTCGACCGGACGGCGCTGCGCCAGGGCCACGCGTACAAGGACGTCGTCCAGCCCTTCGTGCTCGGCGGCTGGGAGGGGCTCGGCGAGTTCGAGGTGCTCAAGGTGCGCCGGAACGTGGCAGAGGTCGCCTACACGATGTTGAAGCGGCAGTGGCTCTATCCCGCGCACGCCGCGAGCGTCTACGACGCCCACCCGTGGGCGCTCGTCGAAGGGCTCGTGCGTGCGGAGGCGGTTCTGGATGCGCTGCCGGGCGTGACGGTCGAATACGCCGACGCCGTCCTCGGGCACGGGCCGCTCGAGGCCGCGCTGCGGCGGCTCTATCCCGACGCGCCGCTCGCGCCGCTCGGCTACATCGATCGCGGTTTCGACCGGACGCGGCGGCGGCTCGAAGCGGAGCGCCGGCGCTCTCTCGTCTTCCGCCGGCTCGAGTGGATCGTCTCGGCCGTGCGCGAGCGCCTCGAGCTCCGACGACCCGCGCGAGGAAGTCGCCGAAGCTCTGTCCTAGGCGGCTCGGCTCGGCGGCCGGACGGCGCCCAGACGCGGAACGCGACGAGCGCGACGCCGCCGACCAGAAGCGTCGGCAGGATGACGAGCGCCCGGTAGAGAAGCACCGCGGCCACGACGTGGGCGTGGGGCGCGCCGAAGCCGACGAGCGTCCCGATCATCCCCAGCTCGACGACGCCGATCCCGCCCGGGGTGAGCGGCAGCGAGCTGAGCACGCGCCCGATCGCCCAGGCGAGGAAGGCCTCGCTCGGCGGCAGGCTGGCGACCGAGATGCCGACTGCCCGCAGCGAGAACTCGAAGATGAGGTAGGCGGTCAGCTGGTTGCCGAGCGTGGACAGGGTGAGGGCGGGCCAGCGGCGGCGCAGATGGGTGAGCCGCTCCTCTCGCACGCGAACGAGCGCCTCGCCGCTCCAGGCCGGTGGATGGCGCCTGAAGAGGCGCGCGACTCGGGCGCCGAGGCGACCGGCGGCGTCGCCCACCCAACGCGCCGATCCCGGGCTGCGCAGGACGCGCGAAGGCAAGGACGGCGATGACCGCCCCGGCCACCGCGCTTGCGCCGGCGATCGCAGCCGTGGAGCTCGAGAGGTTACCGCTGCCGAAGACGAGGGCGGCGCCGACGAGCGGGTAGAGCAGGATCATCACCTGGCTCCAGATGCCGGTCAGCGCGACCGCGAAGCCCGCCTCGCCCGCAGTCACCCGCAGCCGCCGCAGCAGGCCGAAGGAGATCGCCATGCCGAGCGGCGCGCCGCCGGGAAGGACGAGCGTGAGCGCGGTCGACGCCTGCGTGAAGCCGAGCGCGCCGAGCCAGGAGAGCTGCGGCAGCAGCGCTCGCCAGGGCAGCGCGGTGGTGAGCACGTCGAGCGCGGCGGCTACGGCGAGCGCGACCGCCCAGGGCGCCGACACCGTCGCGAGCTGCTTCCCGACGCTGCCGTAGCTCGCGATGCGCGGGACGACTTCGACGAAGACGACTGCGGCGAGCGCGATCCCGAGCGCGCTGCGAAGAACGGCCCGGCGGGAACGCCGCATGGACACAAGGTTAATAAGCCCCGGCGTCCGGTCGGGAACGGCTAGCCTCAGGCTCCGATGAGGGTCCTGGTCACCGGCGGTGCCGGCTTCATCGGTGCCCACGTCGCGCGCCACCTTCTCGCTGCCGGACACGACGTCGTCGTCCTCGACGACCTCAGCGGCGGCTTCGAGGAGAACGTGCCCGCCGCGGCGACCTTCGTCGCAGGCTCGGTCACCGACCCTGAGCTGGTCGACGAGCTCTTTCGCGAGCACGAGTTCGCCCACGTCTTTCACCTCGCCGCCTATGCGGCCGAAGGGCTCTCGCACTTCATCCGCCGCTTCAACTACACGAACAACGTGCTGGGCTCGGTCAACGTGCTCAACGCCGCACTCCGCGCGGAGACGGTCGAGCGCTTCGTCTTCGCCAGCTCGATCGCGGTCTACGGGCCGGCTCAGGCGCCGATGTCGGAGGACGTCGTCCCGGAGCCCGAGGATCCGTACGGCATCGCGAAGTACGCAGTCGAGCTCGACCTTGCCGCGGCCCAGCGCATGTTCGGCCTCGACTACACGATCTTCCGGCCGCACAACGTCTACGGCGAGCTCCAGAACCTCGCCGACCCGTACCGGAACGTGATCGGGATCTTCATGAACCAGGTCATGGCCGGCAAGCCGATGACCGTCTTCGGCGACGGCCTGCAGACGCGGGCGTTCACCCACATCGACGACGTCGCGCCTCTCATCGCCCGCTGCATCGACGTTCCCGGCGCTGCGAACGAGGTCTTCAACGTCGGAGCCGACACGCCGTACAGCGTCGTCGACCTCGCGAGCGCGGTCGCGCGCGCCTTCGACGTGGCCGAGCCCGAGATCGAGTTCCTGCCCGCGCGGAAGGAGGTCGTCCACGCGTTCTCCGACCACACGAAGCTGCACCGCGTCTTCGGCGAGGCGTCGACGGTCCCGCTCGAGGAGGGCCTGCGCCGGATGGCGGACTGGGCACGCGAGACCGGAGTCCGCGATCCGGTCCGGTTCGAGAGCGTCGAGGTCCTGAGGAACATGCCGCCGTCGTGGACGGCCGGGCTGACGCAGACCGCTTAGTGCCCGTGCCGGACGTCTCCGTCTCGCTCGTCAACACGAACTCGCGGGAGCTGCTGCTCGCCTGCCTCGAGTCTCTGCCGCAGGACGACCAGCTGGAGATCGTCGTCCTCGACAACGCGTCGGAGGACGGGTCGGCGGCCGCCGTCCGCGAGCGCTTCCCCGCGGTTCGCGTGATCGAGCAGCGGCACCGCGCGGGCTTCGGCGCGAACCACAACACGGTGATCCGCGCCACGACGGGGCGCTACGTGTTCGTCCTCAACGAGGACACGACGAGCGACGACTGGGGCTTCGACCGGATGGTCGCCCACCTCGACGCGAATCCGCGAGTGGCCGCGCTCGGCCCGCGGCTCGTCTATCCCGACGGGCGGCCGCAGTCGTCGGCGTGGCGCTTCCCGTCGCCCGCGACCGAGACGCTCGGTCTGCTCACGCTCGGCCGCAAGGGGATCCTCCAGTCGGGAGGGAGCGAGACACGCGACGTCGACTGGGCCATGGCGGCCGCGCTGCTCGTGCGCCGCGAGGCGCTCGACGAGGTCGGCCTCTTCGACGAGGAGTTCTTCATCTACTCGGAGGAGACGGATCTCGCTCAGCGACTGCGGCAGGCCGGGTGGCGCATGCAGTACTTCCCGGACGTGACCGTCGTGCACCACGAATCGCAGTTCAGCGCCGGGATTCCCGAGCGGCGGATCAACGAGATGTGGCGTGGCCGGCACCGCTACTGGCGGAAGCACCACTCGGCGGTGGGCGCACGGGTCGCGGCGCTCGGCATGGGCGGGCAGTACGCGGCGCGCGCGCTGCTGCGGGCACGCGATCGGGACTTCGCCGGCCGGATGCGGTTGCACGCGCGCGACGCCATTCGCGTGCGCGGGCCCGGGCCTCCGCGAGCTTGCGGAGGAATGGAACCGCGAGCACGAGACGCGCCGGCGGCAAGGCGCGTAATCGGGCACACTTCGCCTCCCGACAGCCACGACGCCCGGGGGGAAGCCGTGACGGCCGTACAGCACACGAGGTCGAGGAGATCCGAGGCACTCCGCGCGTCGCGTGCGCACCGGCCTTCGCAGCTCGCGAACGAGTCCTGGCGCAGCCGCGTACGGCATCGCCCGGACACGGGCGGAGGCGGCGGGAGGGGACGTCCCGAGGAGTCGGCTCCGGTCGTTCTGCTCGTCGACGACGAGCGCTCGATTCGCACGATTTGCCGCGTCAATCTCGAGGGCGACGGATTCGCGGTGGCCGAGGCGGCCGACGGCTCCGAGGCTCTCGAGCAAGTCAGGCAGAGCCGGCCTTCACTCGTTCTGCTCGACGTGATGATGCCGGGCGTCGACGGCTGGAGCGTCGCCGAGCAGCTGGCAGCCGACGACGAGACCCGCGACATCCCGGTCGTCTTCCTGTCGGCGCGTGCGGCCCACGAGGACCGAGTGCGCGCTCAGGAGCTCGGCGCGGTCGGCTACGTCGTCAAGCCGTTCGACCCCCTCCAGCTCGCCGAAACCGTGCGAGAGGTGCTGGGACGCGTCGCCGGGGGCGAGCGAGACCAACTCAATCGCGAGCTCTCGGAGCAGGATTGATCTCCGACGCAGCGCCGCCCGAGCACGCGCGGGCTGCCCTGTGGCCGCGCCCGGCGATGGGCTACGCCGGCGCTCTGGCCGTTGCTCTCGGCGCACCCGCGCTCGTCACCCTCCTCGCCTTCACGAGCGTCCGCACGGTCGTTCCGGGGCTCCTCTACGTCGTCGCGATCATCCTCGCGACCGCCGCCGGCGGTCGCGTCGCAGGTCTCGTCGCAGTCGCGGCGTCGGCGTATCCGTTCTTCCACTACTTCGCGGAGCGCTACGACCGCGACCAGCTGAACTACGAGGGCGCGACCGCGCTCGCCGTCTTCATCGTCGCGGCGCTGTTCGGGAGCGAGGTGCTGGGACGCGAGCGGGCGGCGCGCGAGCGGGCCGAGCGGGCCGTGCGAAGAGAGCCGGAGCGCGCTCGACACCGCGACGCGGCTGCAGAACGTCGCCGACGCGCTCGCGACCGCTGCACACGCCGCAGGAGGTCCTCGACGCCGTCCTCACCGAGGGCGTGCGCGCGGCCGAGGCCCGCGGCGGGCTGATCGCGACCCTGAGCGACGACGGCGAGTGGCTCGAGGTGATCGCGTCGCGCGGCTACGACCTGAAGTGGATCGAGCCCGTTCCGGCGGTTCCCGGTGAGCGGGAACTATCCGCTCTCGGAGGCGGTGCGGACGGGCGAAGGCGTCTTCATCCGCTCGGAGGCGGAGCGGGACGAGCGCTACCCGGAGCTCGTCGGCCGCTCGCAGCCGGGGCACGGCCTCGTCTGCGTTCCGCTCGTGGGCGAGCTCGGGCGTCCGATCGGCGGCCTCGTCTTCTCGTTCGCGACCGACCAGGACTTCACCGCCCGACCGGCGGGCGCTCAAGATCGCGCTCGGACGGCAGGCGGCGCTGGCCCTCGAACGCGCCCGGTTCTCGGCGACCGAGCAGGCGCTGCGCGCAGCGGCTTTCGTTCCTCGCCGAGGCGACCGCATTGCTCACCTCCTCGCTCGAGCTCGAGCGGACGCTCGAGCGCCTCACCCGGCTCGCCGTGCCGCAGCTGGCCGACTGGTGCGCGATCGCCATGCTCGTGGAGGAGACGGGGGAGATCGAGCAGCTCGTCGTCGCCCACCAGGATCCCGAGCGCCAGCGCTGGGCGGAGGCGATGCAGTCCACCTCCCGAACGATCATGATCGACGACGAGTTCGACCTGACCGCGCGGGTGATCCGCACGGCCGAGCCGGTCTTCCTGCGCGAGATTCCGCAGGAGCTGCTCGACGAGGCGGTGGAGCGCGACCCGAACGCCGCCGCTGCGCTCGAGGAGATCTCCCTGCGGAGCGCGATCACGGTGCCGCTGCGCTCGGGCGAGAAGACGTTCGGCGCGCTCACGCTCGTCTCGGAGGTCAGGGAGCTGGAGGACTCCGACTTCGAGCTCGCGCAGGAGCTCGCCGCGCGCGCCGCGATCGCGGTCGAGAACGCGAGGCTCTACCGCGAGGCCGAGCGCCGGGCCGAGGCCGCGCTCGCACTTACGTACGTCGGCGACGGCGTCGTCCTGCTCGACGACGACGGCCGCGTGCGCTTCTGGAACGCCGCAGCCGCGGCGATCACCGGCGTCCGGGAGAGCGACGCGCTCGGGAGGCATCCCGCGGAGGTCTTCCCGGCCTGGGAAGAGCTGACGCGGCTCGCGGAGCTCGCCGAGGCGGCGACGCCCGAGCGGGCGCGCCCGGTGACCGTGCCGATCGAGACCGCGTCCGGCGACCGCTGGGTCGCGGTGACCGGCGTCGCCTTCGACGAGGGCGTCGTCTACGCGCTGCGCGACGTCAGCGACGAGCAGGCGTTCGAGCGGGCGCGGAGCGACTTCGTCGCGACCGCCTCGCACGAGCTCCGCACGCCGCTGGCCGCGGTGTACGGCGCCGCCCGCACGCTGAGGCGCACCGACATCGAGATCCCGCCCGAGCAGCACGACCGCTTCCTCGAGATCATCGTGAGCGAGACGGAGCGCCTGACCGCGATCGTCTCCCAGATCCTCCTCGCAGGCCAGCTCGAGGAGGGCCGAGTCGACGTCTCGACCGCGGCGACCGACCTCAGGCCGCTCGCCGAGAGCGTGATCGACTCGGCACGCCTGCGCGCGCCCGAGCAGATCGGGCTGCGGCTCGAGCAGAACGGCGCGCCGGCGGTGGCCCTCGCCGACGAGGACAAGCTCCGGCAGGTGCTCGTCAACCTGCTCGACAACGCGATCAAGTACTCGCCGGACGGCGGTGACGTGACGGTCGAGCTCGCCGGCGGGCACGGCCGGGTCCGGCTGACGGTTCTCGACTGCGGGCTCGGAATTCCCCTCGGCGAGCAGGAGCGGATCTTCGAGAAGTTCTACCGGCTCGATCCCTGCTCTCACCCGCGGCGTCGGGGGAAGCGGACTCGGGCTCTTCATCTCGCGTGAGCTCGTCTCGCGGATGGGCGGGAGCCTCAACGTCCGCTCGCAGCCCGGCGAGGGCGCCGCCTTCGTCGTCGATCTACCGGCCGCTTAGCGGCCTCTCACGTCTGAGCGGCAAACTTAGAGACGAAATGCTCGTTCTCGTAGTTGACGACGACCGCGCCGTGCGCGAAGCGCTCGAGCGCGCGCTGCAGCTGCACGGCTACGAGGTCGCGCTCGCGTCCGACGGAGACACGGCGCTCACGGCCGTCGAAGCGCGGACGCCGGACGCCGTGGTGCTCGACGTGATGATGCCGGGGCTCGACGGCCTCGACGTGACGCGTCGCCTGCGCCGGCAGGGGAACCGCATCCCGATCCTCCTGCTCACGGCGCGCGACGCGGTCGGCGATCGGGTCGAGGGACTCGACGCCGGCGCCGACGACTACCTGCCGAAGCCGTACGACCTCGAGGAGCTCCTCGCGCGGCTGCGCGCGCTCCTGCGCCGCTCGAAGCCGGAGGAGCCGGGCGCCGTGCTGCGGTTCTCCGACCTGACGCTCGACCTCGGCTCGATGGACGCGCGCCGCGGCAGCCGCCGCTTCGAGCTGACGACGACCGAGGCACACCTGCTCGAGCTGTTCATGCGCAACCCGCGCCAGGTGCTGCCGCGCTCGCTCATCTACGAGCGCGTCTGGGGCTACGACTTCAGCCACTCCTCGAACGCGCTCGACGTCTACGTCGGCTATCTCCGGCGAAAGACCGAGTCCGAGGACGGTGAGCCGCGCCTGATCCACACCGTTCGCGGCACCGGCTACGTGCTCCGCGAGCCATGACCCTCCGCACCCGACTGACGCTCGTCGCCGCCGGCGTCGTCGCGTTCGTCGTCGTGCTCGCCTCGGTGACGACGTACTTCGTGATGCGGCACGAGCTGCAGGGCCAGGTGGACGGCTCGCTTCGGACGACGGCCCGCTCGATCCAGGCCGAAGGGGCCCTCTCCGGCGGTCCCGGGGACTACGGCGGCAACCTCGTCGAGGTCGTGGACTCCCAGGGCCGCATCGTCGCCGCCTCGCAGAATCTCGCCCTCAGCGCGGCGAACGACCCTCGAGTCATCGCCGTCGCTCGCTCCGGCGACATGCGCTCCGGCTTCTTCCGAAACATCACGGCCAACGAGCACGTGAGCGGAAAGACCTCGCAGGTTCGGCTCCGGGAGTTCGTGATTCCGCTCGGTCCTCCGAATTACGAAGCCGCGATCGTCGTCAAGAGCTTGCAGCCGACCGATCGGGCGCTCGACCGGCTGCGCGTCGATCCTGTTCCTCGTCTCGCTCGGTGCCATCGCGCTCGCCGCGGTCGCGGCGAGCTCTGGTCTCGGGAGCTGCCCTGGCGCCGGTGCGCCGCCTCACCGCAGCGGCCGAGCGGATCGCGGAGACCGGCGAGCCGAGCGAGCGCGTTCCGGAGGGAGGCCGGGACGAGCTCGGCACGACTCGGCGCGTCGTTCAACACGATGCTCGCCTCGCTCGAGGAGTCGCTCGCGACTCAGCGGCGTTTCGTCGCCGACGCGTCGCACGAGCTCCGTACGCCGCTGACGAGCCTGCAGACGAACATCGACGTTCTCCGCGGCGACGTCCAACTCCCTCCCGAGCAGCGTCGTCAGCTGCTCGAGGATCTCCACCGGGAGTCGCAGGAAATGCGAGCGTTGATCGCCGGACTGCTCGAGCTCGCCCGCGGCGGCGCGGTCGTCGAGAAGGAGGCGTACCAGTTCGACGAGCTGATCGAAGACACCATCGAACGCGCGCGCACGCGCTTCCCCGAGGTCTCGTGGGAGACCGACGGCCTCGAGCCGACCGTCGTCGACGGCTATCGCGAGCGGATGGAGCGCGCCGTCTGGAACCTGCTCGAGAACGCGGGCAAGTGGAGCGGCGACGGCGGTTCCGTCGAGGTGTCGCTCCGCAGCGGCGAGCTGCGCGTGCGCGACCACGGGCCGGGCTTCGCCGACGAGGACAGGCCGCTCGTCTTCGACCGCTTCTACCGCTCGGCCGCCGCGCGCTCGATGCCCGGCTCGGGGCTCGGCCTCGCGATCGTGCGCGAGGTGGCCGAGGCGCACGGGGGCACGGTCGAGGCCGAGAACGCCGGAGACGGCGGTGCGGTGCGTGCGCCTGAGCCTGAACGGCGCGGCGCGGGCGGGCCGCGCAGAGCGCCCGAAGCAACGCTCTTAGATGTTTTTCATGATCGCCTGGTTCGATTCGCATTGCATCGAACCCCTCCCGGCTCGCCCGCTTTGGCGGGCCGCGGCCAGCCCGGCCCGGTGTCTTCCCGGATCCCCTGCGGTGAAGGCGCCGGGCTGAGCGGCTGGTAGGGGGCTTTTCTAGTCGCTGCGCCAGCCGCTGAGGATCGCCAGCGCCTCGTCGAGCGACCCGACGACTGCACCGCCGCTCGCCTCGATGCAGCCGCGAACGAAGAGGTTCGTCGCGAACTCGCCGCGCCGCTCGGCGCGCAGGTCGGTCAGCAGGCCGACCACTCCCTTGCGCTCGGGATCCCGCTGCATCAGTCCGTAGAAGAGGCCGATCTCACAGGCCGTGCCGTCGTCGACCGACGGGCCGTCGAGAACGGCGAGGACGGCGTCGGCGTCCTCGACACCACCGGCGTCGGCGGCGAAGACCGCCTCGGCGGTGACGTCGACTCCGATCAGGTGCGTCTGCTCGTGAGGCACGAAGACGTCGAAGCCTTCCGCCCGCATTCGTCCCGCACAGTCGTCGAGGAACGCACGCTCGTACGGCGTGAAGATCGACCCGGCCAGATAGACGAGCATCCGCTCAGTCTCGCCGAAGCAGGATCAGCGAGTGCTCCTGGACGGCGACGAGCGCGCGCGCTCCGAGCTGCTCCGCCGGCGCGTCGCCGGTCGCCAGCTCGAGGTGCCAGCGCGAGCCGAAGCGCCGAGTCGGCAACGTGAAGACGACCGACTCGAAATGCGCGTTGAAGAGGAGCAGGAACGAGTCGTCGAAGATCGGTTCCGCCGTGCGCAGTGTGCTCGCGGATCTCCCGGCCGTTGAGGAAGACCCCGAGTGTCTGCGTCTCTGCGTTCGTCCAGTCCCGCTGCGTCATCCGCCGGCCGTCGGGCCGGAACCACCATGCGTCGGGCAACCCGCTCTCGCCGGCCTTGCCGGACAGGAACGACGTGCGCCGGAAGACCGGATGCTCTCGCCGCAGCGCGATCAGGCGCCGCGCGAATTCGAGCAGCTCGCCGTCCGCCTCCTCCCAGTCGAACCACGAGATCTCGTTGTCCTGGCACCACGCGTTGTTGTTGCCTCCCTGGCGTGCGGCCGAGCTCGTCGCCGCCGAGCAGCATCGGCACGCCCTGAGAGAGAAGGAGCGTCGTGAGCAGGTTCCGCTGCTGGCGGGCGCGCAACGCATTGACGCCGGGATCGTCGGTCGGGCCTTCGGCGCCGTGGTTCCAGGAGCGGTTGTCGTCGGTGCCGTCGCGGTTGTCCTCGCCGTTCGCCTCGTTGTGCTTGGAGTTGTACGAGACGAGGTCGCGCAGGGTGAAGCCGTCGTGCGCCGTGACGAAGTTGATCGAGGCGAGGTCTCGGCCCCTCTCCTCGTACAGGTCGGCGGAGCCCGTGAACCGCTGCGCGAACTCGCCGACGCTGCCCTGGCCGCGCCAGAAGTCGCGCACGGCGTCGCGGTACTTCCCGTTCCACTCGGCCCAGAGCACCGGGAAGTTGCCGACCTGGTAGCCGCCGGGCCCGACATCCCACGGCTCGGCGATCAGCTTCACCTGCGAGAGCACCGGGTCCTGGTGGATCGTGTCGAAGAACGCCGAGAGGCGGTCGACGTCGTAGAACTCGCGCGCGAGCGCCGACGCGAGGTCGAAGCGGAAGCCGTCGACGCGGCATTCGAGCACCCAGTAGCGAAGCGAGTCCATGATCAGCCGCAGCACCGACGGGTGCACCGGGTTGAGCGAGTTGCCCGTGCCCGTGAAGTCCATGTAGAACCGCGGGTCGTCGGGCATCAGCCGGTAGTAGCTCTGGTTGTCGAGGCCGCGGAACGAGAGCATCGGCCCGAGGTGGTTCCCCTCGGCCGTGTGGTTGTAGACGACGTCGAGGATCACCTCGATTCCCGCCCCGTGCAGGGCTTTCACCATCCCCTTGAACTCGCGAACCTGCTCGCCGTGCGTGCCCGTCGCCGCGTAGAGCGCGTGCGGTGCGAGGTACCCGATCGACGAGTAGCCCCAGTAGTTCGTCAGACCGCGGTCGTGCAGGAACCCCTCGTCGGCGATGTGGTGGATCGGCAGCAGCTCGACCGCCGTCACGCCGAGCTTGCGGAAGTACGCGAGCGCCGGCTCGGAGGCGAGACCGGCGTAGGTGCCGTGGAGGTCGCCGCGGATGTCGGGATGCCGCTGGGTGAACCCCTTCACGTGCACCTCGTAGATGACGGTGTCGTTCCAGGCGATGTCCGGCGGCCGATCGTCCTCCCAGTCGAAGCTCGGGTCGACGACGACGGACTTCGGGATCGCGTCGGCGTCGTCCTCGTCGTCGAGCTCGAGATCCGCGTCCTCCGCCGATCCCGGCACGTAGGGGAGGACGTTCGCCAGATCCCACTGCACCGGCCCCTCGATCGCCTTCGCATACGGGTCGATCAGGAGCTTGCTCGGGTTGAACCGCTGCCCCGCCTCCGGGTCGTAGGCCCCGTGCGCTCGCCAGCCGTAGCGCCGGCCCGGCCCGATGCCCGGGATGTAGCAGTGCCAGTTGTGTGCGGCCACCTCGCGCAGCTCGAGCCGCGTCTCGCGGTCGCCGTCGAACAGGCAGAGCTCGACGCGCTCGGCGTGCTCCGAGAAGAGCGAGAAGTTCGTCCCATCGCCGTCCCACGTCGCACCGAGCGGGAACGGCCGTCCCGGCCAGACTTCCATCAGCGCGCGAGCCTAGCGCGCGTCGCGACGTTGACAGCGGTCCGCGGGAGCGAGAACATCCCTCACCTACGGCTGAGTTCTATGTCAACCAGGCAACGGTTCCGCTCGGCGTCGCCGTGTTCACCTGCACGTGTGGGGCGACGCGAGTCCAGTACGACCTGGGCCGCGACAGCCCGACCGGCTGGTCGACGGCCGCAGACGGCTCAGATCGTTGTCCGCATTGCGCGAGCTCGGATCGGGCTCCGAAGTCGGGCGGACACGGTACGGAAAGCTAGTCGGCGTCCGAAGTCCCGCCCGAGGGGTCTCGGGTTCTGTATCGGCCCGAGCCGGCGAATCGAGGTCGAGCGCGTCCTGCTCGCAGTGCACGGTTGATCCAGACCGGGCGAGAGGATCGAGGGCCGGGCCAGTGTTCCTGAATGACCCCTGAGCCGGCAACTTGACGATGGGGTTGGTGCTAGCAATACTGGTGCTATGACGGTGCACATTCCGCGTCTCCCGTTCTCGCTTGATCCGCTGATGGCGGAGGCGAAGCGCCGAGCGAGACAGCGACGGGTGCTCGTGGCGCTGGCCGCGGTAGTAGTCGCTGCGGTAGGAGTGGGGCTCACGGTTGAGCTGCGCAGTCTGGGATCGGTCACCCCAGTGCCCGCGAAGCTGACGATCCTGGCTGTCGAGCAGACCGGCGGACGCGCCCTCTTCCATCTCAGGTGCGATCCCGCCGGCGGCGACGTGGCCGAGCCCGCCAAAGCCTGCGCCGCGATCGCCGCGCAACCCACCCTCGTGACGAATCCCAAGCCCTTCTACGACGGGGGAAACAACGGCGCGTACTTCACGATCACCGGCAGCCTGAATGGGAAGCCCGTCCACTTCAGCGGCGAAAGCGACTGGACGCCTCAGATGGCGCTAATCAATAAGCTCGGCCTCGCCGGACCACACGGCCAGCCCCTGCGTCCCGAACCACTCCGACACGGCTCAGTCGGTGTGAACGAGACCCACACCTTCGCTCCTGGGGTTCTGCGGCCGGGCGACTTTGTCACTTGCCGCGTCCACCACAGCTACAGCGGCCCCGCACTATCGATGGCCGTCCCGATCCGACCAGGCGGCGGGGGGCTGCTCGGAGCTCAGCCCGGCGTGATGGCGGTGCGGATGCGGCCGAACGGAGCGGTTATTGCCTCGTGCCTCGCCCGCAACCGGATGCCACTCGACAAACGAGGTCGGACCGTTCTGCCGTCTGGCTGGCCGCCATCGTAAACGTCGCCCGTGCGAGCGTCCTCACGCCTGAAGGCTTCCAAGTCGCTCAAATGCCGGCACGGCCGACTGTGGGGTTGAATGGCGTCGTGCAGCTCGTTGTTTCGGAAGACGCCGCTGACCTGATCCAGGAACGGGGCGGTCGCCTCTTCGTGTGGCCGAAGAAGAGCCGCTGTTGCGGCGGGCTCACCACGCTCGTCGCATCGACGACCGCGCCGCAACGCGAGTTCCGGCACGTTGCGTCGACCGATCGATTCCAGGTGCTGTTTCCCGTACATCTCGCCCCGATGCCCGAGGAGTTGCACCTCGAGCTTCGGCGGTTCCCCTTGCGGGTCGAGGCGTACTGGAACGGCTGCGCCTGGGTGGCCTAGGTCTACTCCGGAACGAGCCAGACGGCGCCGAGCGGCGGCAGCGTCAGCTCGGCCGAGAACGGCTGCTCGTGCCACGGGATCGCCTCGGCGTCGACCCCGCCCAGGTTGCCGATGCCGCTGCCGCCGTAGAAGGCGGAGTCGGTATTGAGGATCTCGCGCCAGCGGCAGCACAGCGGCATTCCGACGCGGTAGTCGTGGCGCGGCACCGGCGAGAGGTTGAGGACGCAGACGAGCGGCGGCGCGTCGCCCTCGCCGACTCGCGCGAACGCGAGGACGTTGTTCGCCGCGTCGTTGGCCTCGAGCCAGCGGAAGCCGGCCGGGTCGAAGTCGAGCTGCCAGAGCGCCGGCGTCGAGCGGTAGGTCGCGTTGAGGTCGCGGACGAGCGCCTGGATTCCCTCGTGCTCGGCGTACTCGAGCAGGTTCCAGTGGAGCGAGCCCTCGGCGTTCCACTCCTCCCACTCGCCGAGCTCGCCGCCCATGAACAGGAGCTTCTTGCCGGGGTGCGCCCACATGTAGGCGTAGAGCGCGCGAAGGTTGGCGAACTTCTGCCAGCGGTCGCCCGGCATCTTGTCGAGCAGCGACTTCTTCCCGTGCACGACCTCGTCGTGCGAGAGCGGCAGGACGAAGTTCTCGCTGAACGCATACATGAGCGAGAAGGTCAGCGTGTGCTGGTGGAAGCTGCGATAGACCGGGTCCTTCTGGAAGTACGTGAGCGTGTCGTGCATCCAGCCCATGTTCCACTTGAAGCCGAAGCCGAGCCCGCCGAGGTAGGTCGGCCGTGAGACGCCGGGCCACGCGGTCGACTCCTCGGCCATGCTGATCACGCCGTCCTCGCGCGGCGTAGAGCGTCTCGTTCAGCTCCTTCAGGAACGAGACCGCATCGAGGTCCTCGTTGCCGCCGAACACGTTCGGCACCCACTCGCCCGCCTTGCGCGAGTAATCGAGGTAGAGCATCGAAGCCACGGCGTCGACCCGGATCCCGTCTGCGTGGTGCTCGCGGAGCCAGTAGAGCGCATTCGCGAGCAGGAAGTTGCGCACCTCGGTCCGGGCGAGGTTGAAGACGAGCGTCCCCCAGTCGGGATGCGCCCCGCGGCGCGGGTCGGCGTGCTCGTAGAGGTGCGTTCCGTCGAACGTGGCGAGGGCCCAGTCGTCGCGCGGGAAGTGGGCGGGCACCCAGTCGAGGATCACGCCGATGCCGCGCTGATGCAGGCGGTCGACGAAGTACCGGAAGTCGTCGGGGGTCCCGAAGCGCGAGGTGGGGGCGTAGTAGCCGGTCACCTGGTAGCCCCACGAGCCCGAGAAGGGATGCTCCATCACGGGCAGGAGCTCGACGTGTGTGAAGCCGAGATCCGAGACGTAGTCGGCGAGCTCGTCGGCGAGCTCGCGGTAGCTCAGCGGACGGTCGTCCTCGAGCGGGTTCCGCCGCCACGAGCCGAGATGCACTTCGTAGATCGAGATGGGGGCGCGCAGCGCATCCGCGGCGGCTCGTCGCTCGAGCCACGCCTCGTCGCGCCAGACGTGCTTCGGGTCGTGCACCACCGAGGCGTTGGCAGGCGGCACCTCGGCCTGGAACGCGAGCGGATCGGCCTTCAGCCGCAGCCGTCCTTCTTGCGTCCTGATCTCGAACTTGTACTTCGCGCCCTCGTCGACGCCGGGAACGAACAGCTCCCAGATCCCCGACGCGCCGAGCGAGCGCATCGGGTGCAAGCGGCCGTCCCAGAAGTTGAAGTCGCCGACCACGGCGACCGAGCGCGCGTTCGGCGCCCAGACGGCGAACGCGGTGCCAACGACGCCGTCGAGCTCCCGGACGTGCGCGCCGAGCCGCTCGTAGAGATGCTCGTGGCGGCCCTCCATGACGAGGTGGAGGTCGAGCTCGCCGAGCGTCGGCAGGAACGAGTACGGGTCGCGGACGGTGAAGACGTTGCCGTCCGCGTACTCGACCTCGAGCTCGTACTCGAGCGGCAGCTTCGCCTTCGGCAGCAGCGCCTCCCAGAGCCCGCCCGGATCGGTGAGCTCCGCCTCGATGCCGGCCGGCTGCACGCGAACCGCTCGCGCCTCGGGCCGCAGCGTGCGCACGACGACGCCGCCCTCCGCCGCGTGGGCCCCGAGCACGCCGTGGGGATTCGGGCCGAGCTCGACGGTCAAAGTGCCTCGGCGGCCTGATGCATGAGCCGCTCGATGCCCGCAACCGGGATTCCCACCCAGTCCGGGCGGTTGTCGAGCTCGTAGCGGAGCTCGTAGACGGCCTTCTCGAGCTCGAACACGGCGAGGAGGCGGTCGACGGCGGCTTCGCCCGGCGGCAGCAGCGCCGGGTCGACCGTCTCGAGATAGCTCTCGAGGAAGCGCGCGCGGGCGCGCTCCTCCCAGTCCTCCGGAACGTCGGCGTCGCGGGTCAGCTCGGCGGCGGTCGCCGCATACGCGAAGGAGCGGAGCATGCCGGCGACGTCGCGGAGCGGCGAACGCTTGCGCCGTCGCTCGACGAGCGTCCGTGCGGGCTCGCCTTCGAAGTCGAGAATCACCCAGTCCTTGCCCTTCCAGAGGGTCTGGCCGAGGTGGTAGTCGCCGTGCGTGCGGATCACGCGGCCGCTCGAGCCGGCGTGGGTGAGCAGGCGCAGCTGCTCGCGCACCTCTTCGCCGCGGCCGAGGAGCGGCGCGAGACGCTCGTCGTCGGAGGGCAGCGAGAGGAAGACGCGCGCGATCTCCTCGTCCACCGTCGCGGTCAGGAGGGCGAGCGACTCGACGCTCGGCTCCTCCGGTGCGAATGCGTGGTCGTTCTGGTCGCTGCCGAGCGCGGTGTGCATGTGCGCTGTCACCTCGCCGAGCCGCCCGAGCCGGTCGAGCAGGCGCTCGGGGGCGGAGGCGATCTCGCCGAGCGCGAGCTCCCAGCCGCCCATCGCGCCGGCGACGTACTCCTGCAAGAGGCCGAGCGTCGCCGTCAGCGGGCCGCCCGAGTAGCCGTACCACCCCGCCAGCGCCGGGATGTTGCGGAAGCCGTGCTCGGTGAGGAAGCGGAGCATCTCGAGCTCCGGATTGATGCCCGGCTCGAGCCGCCGGAAGATCTTGAGGATCAGCGCGTCGTCGAAGACGACCGAGCTGTTCGACTGCTCGGAGGAGACGAGCCGCGCCGTGCCCAGTTCGCGCTCGAGCGGCGAGAAGTCCTCGGCCGGGCTGAACTCGGCGACCCCCTGCGCGCCCTGCAACGTCAGTCCTGACCGCATCGCGCTGACGATCTCCCGTGCCATTCCGGCGTCCGCGGCGAGGCCGTCGAACGGGACGCCGTCGCCCTCGTCCGTGACGAGGAGCTGGTAGATGTCGTGCACTCCCGTGTCGAAGCGCATCTCGACGAGGGCGAGCGAAAGCTGCGGCTCGGCGTGGCGGATCGTGACGGTGTCGAGCACCTCGGAGTGCGAGACCGTGCGCGACTTCGCGCCGTACCAGCGTTGCCGGGTGACGTACTCGATCAGTGCCTGCTCGTCCATCGTCACTCCACCTGCCCTGCCTGCCTGAGCTGGAACCAGAAGAATCCGCGCGGTGCCAGGGTCAGGAGGTAGGGCAGCTCCCCGATCGGGGGGAAGGCCGTACGACCAAGCATCTCCACCGGAACCATCCCGGCGTACTCCGAGAGGTCGAGCTGCACTGCCTGCGCCGAGCGCGCGAGGTTGTGCACGCAGAGGACTACGTCGTCCTCCCAGGTCCGGATGTGGGTGAAGATCCGCGTGTTCTCGGCGCGGAGCGGCTTGTAGGTGCCGAGCCCGAACACGGGGTGCTCCTTGCGAAGCGCGATGAACCGCTGCATCCAGCGCAGCAGCGAGTTGGGAGTGCGCAGCTGCGCTTCCACGTTGACCGCCTGGAAGCCGTAGACGGGATCCATCAGCGGCTGGAGGTAGAGCTGGGCCCAGTCGGCGCGCGAGAAGCCGGCGTTGCGGTCGCCCGACCAGTGCATCGGCGTACGCACGCCGTCGCGGTCGCCGAGATAGACGTTGTCGCCCATCCCGATCTCGTCCCCGTAATAGAGGACCGGCGAACCAGGCAGCGAGAAGAGGATCGCGTGCAGGAGCTCGCCCTCGTCGCGGCCGGCGTCGAGCAGCGGTGCGAGGCGGCGGCGGATGCCGAGGTTCAGCTTCATCCGCGGGTCCTTCGCGTACTCCGCGTACATGTAGTCCCGCTCCTCGTCGGTCACCATCTCGAGGGTCAGCTCGTCGTGGTTGCGGAGGAAGAGCCCCCACTGGCAGTTGTCGGGGATGGTGGGCGTCCGGTCGAGGATCTCGTAGATCGGCGTCGCGTCCTCGCGCCGGAGCGCCATGAACATCCGCGGCATGACCGGGAAGTGGAAGCACATCTGGCACTCGTCGCCGTCGCCGAAGTAGTCGACGACGTCCTCCGGCCACTGGTTCGCCTCGGCGAGGAGCAGCTTGTCGGGATAGCGCGCGTCGACCTCGGCGCGCACGCGCTTGAGGTAGGCGTGCGTCTCGGGGAGGTTCTCGCCGTTCGTCCCGTCCCGCTCGAAGAGGTACGGCACCGCGTCGAGCCGGAAGCCGTCGATCCCGAGGTCGAGCCAGAACCGCAGGACCTCGAGCATCGCCTCCTGCACCTCGGGGTTGTCGTAGTTCAGGTCCGGCTGGTGGTGGAAGAAGCGGTGCCAGTAGTACTCGCCGCGCACCTGGTCGAGCGTCCAGTTCGACGGCTCGCTGTCGATGAAGATGACGCGCGCCTCGGGATAGCGCTCGTCGGTCTCCGACCAGACGTACCAGTCGCTCTTGGGGCTGCCCGGCTCCCGCGACTCCTGGAACCAGGGGTGGTCGGCGGAGGTGTGGTTCATGACGAGGTCGGCGATCACGCGCATGCCGCGCTGGTGCGCCTGCTCGACGAACTCGCGGAAGTCCTCGACCGTGCCGTAGTCCGGGTGGAGCGCGAAGAAGTTCGAGATGTCGTAGCCGCCGTCGCGGAGCGGCGACTCGTACATCGGCAGCAGCCAGAGGCAGTCGACGCCGAGCCACTCGAGGTAGTCGAGCTTGTCGATCAGCCCGCGGAAGTCGCCGGAGCCGTCGTCGTTGCCGTCGAAGAACCCACGGATGTGGATCTCGTAGAAGACGGCCCGCTTGAACCAGAGCGGATCTCGCTCGAACCACTGCTCAGACACGGCTCTCCCGGACACGTCCGGTGTCTGACACCGGACGTGGCTCACGGAGGCGTGTCCTCCGTGGCCGTTTGCGCGTAACCATCGGGCGAGACAAGGCCGTGCCGGACATGTCAGGTGTCTGACACCGGACGTGGCTCGTTGGGGCATGTCTTCTTGTCATCCGCCGATCCTCAAGACGTGGCTTTGACCCGGGCCGAGCTTGACGTAGTTGCGGCCGATTCGCCACGTCCACGTTCTCGTCCGACAGTAGGTCGCGCACCTGGTACGCCGGTGGCAGCCCGGTCGAGACCGGCACGACGCAGACGCCGACCTGGGTCGCCGCCGGATCGAGGTTGACGACCGTGACCACCGTGTTCTCGCCTCGCCGCTTGAGGAAGGCGAACAGGCGCTCGTTCTCGGTCTCGAGGAACGTGAGCGGATCGAGCCATTGCAGCGCCGGGTTCTCGCGCCGCGCCGCGTTGAGCTTCGCGACGAGCGGCAGCAGCGGCCCGTCGAGCGTCCGCTGCTTCAGCTCGTACTTCTCCGAGTTGAGGTACTCCTCGGAGCCCGGCCGCACCGGGACGTTCTCGCACTGCTCGAAGCCGGAGTAGATGCCGTACGCCGGCGAGAGCGTCGCCGCGAGCACGAGCCGCGCCTCGAACGCCGCGCGGCCTCCCGCCTGGAGGTACTCGTGGAGGATGTCGGGCGTGTTCGCGAAGCAGTTCGGCCGGTAGAACTCGCGCCACT
This sequence comes from uncultured Actinomycetes bacterium, assembly GCA_963794255.1. Lineage (GTDB taxonomy): Bacteria > Actinomycetota > Thermoleophilia > Gaiellales > Gaiellaceae > Palsa-739. Next base: position 551,457 of record CAWCDC010000002.1, read on the forward strand.
CGAGCAGCTGGCCGAGGAACTCGAGCAGCTCCCAGCGCGTGTTCTTCCACGTGAAGTACGTGTAGCTCTGCGCGAAGCCGGCCTTCGCGAGCGTCGTCATCGGCGCAGGCCGGGTGAACGCCTCCGACAGGAAGATCACCTCCGGGTGCTCGCGCCGCACCTCGCCGATCAGCCACTCCCAGAACGGCACCGGCTTCGTGTGCGGGTTGTCGACCCGGAACACCGTGACGCCGCAGCCGACCCAGTGGAGAACGACGTCGAGCAGCGCCTGCCAGAGCCCGCGCCAGTCCTCGCTGCCGAAATCGACGTTGTAGATGTCCTGGTAGCGCTTCGGCGGGTTCTCGGCGTACTTCAGCGTCCCGTCGGGGCGGCGGAAGAACCAGTCGGGATGCTGCTTCAGCCACGGGTGGTCGGGCGAGCACTGGATCGCGAAGTCGAGCGCGATCTCGATCCCGAGCTCCTTCGCCTCGGCGACGAGTGAGCGGAATTCCTGCTCGGTTCCGAGCGACGGGTCGATCGCGTCGTGGCCGCCCTCCTCCGAGCCGATCGCCCACGGGCTGCCCACGTCGCCGGGCTTCGCCTGCTCGGCGTTGTTCCGGCCCTTGCGGTTCGTGTGGCCGATCGGGTGGATCGGCGGCAGGTAGAGGACGTCGAAGCCGAGCTCGGCGAAGCGCGGCAGCAGCTCGCGGACGCCGGCGAAGCCTCCCCAGGAGCGCGGGAAGAGCTCGTACCACGAGCCGAAGCGCGCGAGGACGCGGTCGACGTCCACGGAGTACGTCGCCGACCACGCCTTCTCGGAGCGCGCGCCCGCCGGCGCCGCGAGCGCCTTCTCGACCGTCAGCTCCTCGTCGCCGAGCAGCACCGCGCCTTCCGACAGCTCGCCGGCGAGGTCGGCCTGTCCCGCCGCGACCTTGCGCCGCAGCTCCTCCTGGAAGGGAGGCGACGCGGTCGACCCACGCCTCGATCCGGAAGCTCCAGAGGCCGGGCCGGTCGACCTCGAAGGAGCCGGCCCAGAGGTCGTTGCCGAGCGGCTCGAGCGGCGTCTCGGACCAGCGCGTCGCGTCGGGACGCTTGTACCGAACGGCCGCGCCGAGCGTCTCGTGCCCGTCGCGGAAGATCCGGGCCGTCACCCCGACGGCGTCGCCGACGGTGCGCTTGACCGGGTAGCGGCCGCAGTCGACCTGCGGCGAGACCTCCTGGATCTGGATTCGCGCAGGGGTCGTCTTGGGGATCGACACGCCCGAAGTCTCACTCATGAGGAAGGATCAAAACGTGGAGCTCTCGCGTTCGGCCGGCATCCTCCTCCATCCGACGTCGCTTCCGTCCGGGAAGCTCGACCGCGACGCGTACCGGTTCGTCGACTGGCTCGCCGCGGCAGGGCAGTCGTGGTGGCAGGTTCTGCCGCTCGGCCCGCCCGACGAGTTCGCCTCGCCGTACCGCTCGCCGTCGGCGTTCGCCGCCTCGCCCCAGCTCCTCGCACGGCCCGAGGCGCGGGTCACGGCCGGCGAGATCGAGGACTTCGTCGCGCGCCATCCGTACTGGACCGGAGGCTGGGCGAGCTTCGCCGGCGCCGAGGCGCTCGCCGACCAGGTGCGGTTCGAGCGGGAGTGGGGAGCACTGCGGGCGTACGCCGCAGAGCGCGGGATCCGGCTCATCGGCGACATCCCGATCTACGTGTCCGACGAGGGTGCCGATCTCCCTTGCTGGCCGGAGCTGTTCGCGCACGGCGAGGTCGCCGGGGCTCCGCCGGACGCGCTCAGCGCGACGGGCCAGCGCTGGGGGAACCCGCTCTACGACTGGCCCGTGCATCGGGCGACCGGCTACCGCTGGTGGCGCGAGCGCTTTCGGCGCACGTTCGAGCTCGTCGACGTCTGCCGCGTCGACCACTTTCGCGGCTACGTGTCCTACTGGGCGATTCCCGAGCGGAACTCGACGGCGAAGCGCGGGCGCTGGCGGCCCGGCCCGGGAGCCGAGCTCTTCCGCGCGGTCGAGCGCGAGCTGGGCCGCCTGCCGGTGATCGCCGAAGACCTCGGGCACATCACGCCGCCGGTCTACCGGCTGCGGGACGAGCTGGGCCTGCCCGGGATGGTCGTGCTCCTGTGGGCCTTTCGGCGCCGCCTGCGCAACCCGCATCGGCTCGAGAACCATCGCCGCAACTCCGTCGTGTACACCAGCACGCACGACACCGACACCGCCGCCGGCTGGTTCGCGGGGCTGAGCGCGCAGCAGCGGACTGCCACGGGCCTCGATCCCGCGGCGCCGAGCTGGGGCCTGATCGAGCTGGCGTACTCGTCGCGGGCCGCCCTCGCGATCGCACCCGCCCAGGACGTGCTCGGGCTCGGCAGCGAGGCGCGGATGAACCGGCCGGGAGTGACGCGGGGCAACTGGAGCTGGCAACTCGAGCGTGGCGCGCTGACGCCCGCGCTGGCGAGACGGCTCCGCCGTCTCGCCGTGCAGCACGGGCGCGGAAGCTAGAGCCCTTTGATGATCGCCTTGGCCTTCGTCGCGACGTTCCGGGGTAGCGGCGCGAATTCGAGTGCGGTCGTGTACTTCTGACCTCCCGTGACCGCGTAGGCGAGGAACGGCTTCAGCGTCGACAGCTTGGGAGAGTTGCGCGGCACGATCGCGTACGTGAAGGTCGAGATCGGGTACGCGGCCTTCGCCGAGCTCGGAGGATCGACGATGGACGCCGAGTTGTCCTGCGCGAAATGCGCGGTCCGAGCAGCCGCTGCGATCGTCTTCGTGGACGGGTCGACGAACGCGCCGGACCGATTCTGGATGACCGCGTAGGGGAGATTCGACGAGATTGCCGTTGCGATCGCGATGTAGCCGATTGCTCCCGGGGTCGACTGCACGGCTGCAGCCATGCCCGAGTTGTGGGGTGCGCCCGTGCCCGTCGGCCAGCTCACGGACGTCGCGACGCCGACCTTCGTCTTCCAGATCGGGTCGACCCTCGACAGGAAGTCCGTGAAGGCATACGTGTCGCCGCTTCCGTCGGCGCGGTGGACGGGATGAACCAGCGTCGAAGGGAGCGTCACGCCCGGATTGAGCTTCCGGATGCGGGGGTCGTTCCAGGTCTTGATCGTGCCGAGGTACATGTCCGCGATCACCGGGCCGGTCAGCCGTAGCGGCTTCGAGACGCCGCCGACGTTGTAGGAGACGGTGGTGGCTGCGAGTGCCCACGGCACCGTGACGCACCCGCCGCAGGTCTTCGCCTGGTCGGGAGTGAGCGGCGCGTCGCTCGCGCCGAAGTCGACGGTGCGGTCGCTGATCGCATCGATGCCGCCGCCGCTGCCGATCGCCCCGTACGTCACGGTGACGGCGTGCGCTGCCGAGTAGGGGCTTTGCCACTGTGCTACGAGCGGCGCCACGAGCGTGCTGCCGGCGCCGACGAGTGTCGTCGTGTTCGTCTTCTGTGCGCCGGCGACTCCCGAGTTCGAGGTCTTGCCCGAGCCGCCGCAGCCGGCCAGAGCGATGATGAGGATGGCGGCCGCAGCCGCTCCGCTGAGTGTTTTTGTCTGCATGCCGTCCGTCTCCCCGACGCGCGGCGTCTCACGCGGACGGTCCGGCAGCGATCCGGTTACGTGGTGGTTAAACCGCGAAATAGATCGCCGAGGCGATGCCGGCGCAAAGGCAGTAGACCGCGAACGGGATCAGCGTTCGCGTCTCGAAGTAGCGCATCAGGAACCGCACCGAGAGGTACGCGGTGAGCGCTGCGCAGAGCGCGCCGACGAGCGCAGGCCCGCGCACGCCGTTGCCCTCGGAGCCGGCGAGCTCGGGGAGTTTGAGCACGGCCGCGGCGAGGATGATCGGCGTCGCGAGCAGGAAGGCGAAGCGCGCCGCGTCCTTGTGCGACAGACCGACGAGCAGGCCGCCGCCCATCGCCGCACCCGAGCGCGAGAAGCCCGGGATGAGCGCGATCGACTGCGCAGCGCCGACCGTGAACCCCTGCCACCAGCCCACGGTCTTCGCGATCCGATCGTCGTCGTCTTCGGCGACGACCGGAGCCCGCCGCCGCAGCGCCTCGGCGCCGAAGAGCATCAGTCCGTTGAGCGCGAGGAAGATCGAGGCGTACTCGGCCGAGGCGAACAGCTTCCGCAGGTAGTCCTGCAGCAGCAGGCCGAGAATCCCGGCCGGGATCGTCCCGACGATGAGCAGCCAGCCGAGCTTCGCGTCGGGATCGGTGATCTCGCGGTCGCGCAGCGAGCGGCCGAGCCCCTTCACGATCCGCACCCAGTCGCTCCAGAAGAACCCGAGCAGGACGATCGCGGTCGCGAGGTGGAGCGCGACGAGGAAGGTCAGGAAATACGACGCGTTCTGGTGGATGTTCCAGCCGAAGAGCTGCGGGAGGATGACGCTGTGCCCGAGGCTCGAGATCGGGAAGAGCTCGGACACGCCTTGGACCAGTCCGAGGATCGCGGCCTGGAAGTAGCTGATCGGGTGCACTTAGCCGGGGTCGCTCGTCTGGGCGCCGCTCTTCTTCGGCCCGGAGTTGAACCAGGCGAAGGCGAGGCACGCCAGACCGACGAAGAAGGCTGCGATCCCGTGCTTCACGTGGTGGTGCGAGGAGCCCGCCTCGTGGCCGGGGAAGAACGACGGCAGCGATCCGGCCGGCTCGACCCAGTAGATGACGGCGATGACGATGAGCGCCACGCCGAGCACCACCGAGAGCGCGACGAGCCACTTCCGGTAACGGACGAACGCATCTCTCGCGGCCATTGCGCGAGAGTATTAGCTAACCGGATGTGAGGCGTCCGTGAACTCGCGGAACTCGGCCGTGAGCAGGTAGGCCGTCTGCTCGCCGATGTCGACGGCGCGGTCGCCGATCCGCTCGATCGTCCGGGCCACGACGACCATCCGCAGGCCCCACTCGCGGAACTCGGGCTCGGCCATCACGTCGACGAGCCGCTCGACGAAGCGGCGGTTCGCGCGGTCGATGAGCTCGTCGAGGTCGACGAGGCTCTCGGCGCCGGCGAGGTCACGGTTGCTGAACGAGTCGAGCGCCACCCGCAGCATCTCCTCGGCGCGCTCGCCCATCTCCGTCAGGACCTCGACGAGCGCAGGATCGGGCTCGACGTCGGCGACGAGCTGGGTCAGCTTCGCGATCGTCACGCACCCGTCCGCGCTCCGCTCGAGCAGGAGGTTGATGTGGATCATCGCGAGCAGGAGCCGCAGGTCGCGGGCGACCGGCGTCTGCAGGGCCAGGAGCCCCTGGATCGACTGCTCGATGCGCAGGAACTGGTTGTCGACCTCGTCGTCGAACGCGATCACCTCGGCGGCGAGCTCGCGATCCCGCTCTTCGAGCGCGCGTGTCGCGCCGTGGACGGCGCTGACGACGCGCTGCCCCATCTCCTGCAGCTGCGCCTCGATCTGCTCTAGCGCCGTGTCGATCGACATCGCCAGCCAGGGTACTAGGTCGGATCCGGGGCCGCGCCAGCCCCTGTCACCACTTCGTCTCCATCTCGCAACGGGGGGTTATCCCACCCCCCGGGGGACCGGCCATACCTTGCCCGCGAACCCCTGAGGAGGAGGAAAAGTCAGATGCCGAGAAACGGCAAAGTGCTTCGCATCACATTTGTTGTGGCCGCTGCGGCGCTGCTGGGAGTCATCGCAGTCGCGGCCGCGTCGGCCGCCCGGTCGAAGAGCTCGGCCACCACGCTTACCGGTGCAGGCTCGTCGCTCGTCGCTCCTGCGGTCTCAGGCGTCTGGGGGCCCGCATACGGCTCCGCGAAGGGCGTCAACGTCAATTACTCGTCGATCGGCTCCGGTAAGGGGATCGCTGCGATCACCGCCCGCACCGTCGACTTCGGCGCGAGCGACGCGCCGCTGACGCCCGACCAGGCGACCGCCTGCAAGGGCTGCGTCCAGGTTCCGTGGGCCCTGGCCGGAACCGGCCCCGTCGAGAACATCCCCGGCATCAACGGTCTGCAGCTCAAGCTGACCGGCGCCCTGCTGGCGAAGATCTACCTCGGCCAGATCACGAACTGGAACGATCCGGCCATCGCGAAGGTCAATCCGAAGCTGAACCTGCCGAACAAGACGATCACCGTCGTCCACCGCAGTGACGGCTCCGGCGACACCTTCGCCTTCACCGACTACCTGTCCAAGGTCAGCAAGACCTGGGCGTCGAAGGTCGGCAGCGCGACGACCGTCAGCTGGCCCGCCGGGCGTCGGCGGCAACGGGAAATCCGGCGTGGCGGCGATCGTGAAGTCCACGCCCGGGTTCGATCGGCTACGTCTCGACGTTCTACGTCGTCCAGAATCACCTGCACATGGTGCGGATGAAGAACGCATCGGGTCACTTCGTCTACCCGAGCGTCAAGTCGATCGAGTCCGCGGCGCAGGCTCTCAAGAAGGTGCCGGACAAGATGAACGGGATCTCGATCACCAACCCGCCGAAGTCGAAGAAGTTCGCGAACGCCTGGGTGATTGCGACCTTCACGTACATCATCGTTCCGGCGAACTCCGCGAAGGGGGCCGATCTCCGCGCCTTCATCAGCTGGGCGATCCAGCCCGCGCAGCAGCAGTCGATCCAGCACCTGATCTTCGCGCCGCTGCCGAAGCTCGTGGTCAAGGCCGACAAGCAGCGGATCAAGCAGATCCAGTAGGACGGCGCGTCGGAGCTGCATGAGCACCTACGACGCAACTGGTAACGCCACCCGCCGCCCCTTCTCGGGGCGGCGGGTGCGTGCCGGCGACCTGATCCTGCAGGGGGTCGCCGGACTCGCGGCGCTCGGCGCCGGTCGTTCTCGTCGGCCTGATCGCCTACAAGGTGATCGAGGGCTCCCGGCTGTCGATCTCGACGTTCGGGCTGGGCTTCCTCAAGACGACCGGCTGGGACCCGGTTCACAGCCAGTTCGGCGCCGCGAACTTCATCTACGGCACGATCGTGACGTCCATCGGCGCGCTGATCCTCGCCACGCCGGTGGCGCTCGGCGTCGCGCTCTTCCTCACCGAGCTCGCGCCGGGCTGGATCCGCGCGCCGGTCACGGCGCTCGTCGAGACGCTCGCTGCGATTCCGAGCGTCGTGATCGGGCTCTGGGGGGTCCTCGTGCTCGGGCCGGTGCTGCGCGACGACGTCATGCCGCAGCTGCACTCGGCGCTCGGCTTCATCCCGATCTTCGGCCCGTCGAGCACCGGCTCGACCATCTTCACGGCGATCGTCGTGCTGACGATCATGATCCTGCCGATCATCTCGAGCATCTCGCGCGAGCTCTTCCTCGGCGTGCCGGCGTGAGCTCAAGGAGGCGGCGCTCGGGCTCGGAGTCACTCGCTGGGAGATGGTGCGCGGAGTCATCTTTCCCTACGCTCGCGGCGGCATCGCTGCAGCCATGATCCTCGGCCTCGGCCGCGCGCTCGGCGAGGCGATCGCCGTGGCGATGGTGATCGGCGACTTCAACGGCCGGATCCACGCGAACCTGTTCGGCCGCCGGGAACACGATCGGCGCCTGGCTCGCGGACGAGTTCTCGAACGCGACCTCGACGCTCGAGCTCTCGTCTCTCTTCTATCTCGCCCTGATCCTCCTCGTCTTCTCGCTCCTCGTGAACATCCTCGCGCAGGTGATCGTGCGCGCGTGGCGCGGACGGCAGGGACTGGCGGCCTGGTGAGCGCCGCCGACTTCAGCGTGCTCCAGCGCCCGAACGACCGGCTGCGCAGGCGCCGGGTGGTCAACCGCGGCATGGAGCTCGCTCGCCTGGCTCGCGGCGGCGATCGCGGTGGCGCTCCTCGGCATCGTCGTCTGGTCGGTGGCCAAGACGAGGCGCGAGCGAGCTCAACCTCGACCTGCTCACGAAGCCTGCGGTGGCGTTCCCGCGTCCCGGGCGGCCCGCAGGGAGGTCTCGTGAATGCCTTCGTGGGCACGTTCGTCCTCGTCGGGCTTGCGACCCTGATGGCGCTACCGGTCGGGATCCTCGTCGCGCTCTACGTCAACGAGTTCGCACCCGGGGCGATCCAGGAGTGGCGTCGGACTGACCCTGGACGTCCTCAACGGCATCCCCGCGATCGTGATCGGGATCTTCGTCTTCGGCCTGCTCGTCGTGGGTCATGGCTACAGCGGCTATCGCCGGCGCGTTCGCGCTCGCGTGCTGATGCTCCCGCTCGTCGCCCGCACCTCGATCGAGGTTCTGGCGCTCGTGCCCGGTTCGCTCCGTGAGGCCTCGCTCGGGCTCGGCGTGCCGCGCTGGCGCACGACGCTCGGAGTCGTGCTGCCACAGGCGGTCGGCGGGATCGTGACCGGGGCCGTGCTCGCCGTGGCCCGGGTGGCGGGCGAGACCGCACCGCTCCTGTTCACGACCGTCCGTCGGCGTGAGCAGCACCGCCGACTGGAATCCGACCCACCCCCTTGCGAGCGTGCCGGTCGCGATCTTCGAGCTCTCCGACCAGCCGCTGGAGTCCCAGCATGCGCAGGCCTGGGCGGCCGCGTTCGTGCTGCTGATGTTCATCCTCGTGACGAGCTTGACCGCCCGCTGGCTCGCCAACCGAAGTCGTCGCAAGCTCCAGCGGGCCGCCTGATGAGCCAAGTGAGGGGAGATTCCGTGTCCACGCGTCGAGTACGATCGAGAACGCCGTGCGCGTCGAGATGAAGCGTCAGCCGCTGCCGTCGCGTGAGCGGCTCGAACAGGTCTTCGACATCCAGGACCTGACCGCGATCTACGGCTCGAAGCCGGCGCTCAAGGACGTCACGATGGAGGTCTACAAGAACCTCGTCACGGCGGTCATCGGCCCCTCGGGTTGCGGCAAGAGCACGTTCATCCGCTGCTTCAACCGGATGAACGACCTCGTCCCGAGCTTCAGCCAGACGGGGACGATCCGCTACCACGGCCAGGACATCTCGTCCAAGGACGTCGACCCGGTCGCGGTGCGCCGCACGATCGGCATGGTCTTCCAGCGCCCGAATCCCTTCCCGAAGTCGATCCACGACAACGTCGCCTGGGGCCTCAAGGTGCTCGGGATGAAGGACAACATCAAGGACCGCGTCGAGAAGGCGCTGACGCAGGCGGCGCTGTGGGACGAGGTGAAGGACCGGCTGAAGCAGAGCGCGCTCGGGCTCTCGGGCGGGCAGCAGCAGCGCCTCTGCATCGCGCGCGCCATCGCCGTCGAGCCCGACGTCGTGCTCATGGACGAGCCGGCCTCCGCCCTCGACCCGATCGCGACCCAGGCGATCGAGCAGCTCCTCCACGACCTCAAGAGCGAGTACTCGTTCGTGATCGTCACCCACAACATGCAGCAGGCCGCGCGCGTCGCGGACATGACCGCGTTCTTCTCGATCTCCCGCGGCGGAGAAGGGCAGCGCTGGGGCGAGCTGATCGAGTACGACGCGACCGAGAAGATCTTCACCGCTCCGTCCGACAAGCGGACCGAGGACTACGTGACGGGCAGATTCGGCTGAGCCGGACCTGTCTTTCCTAGTGACAGACTGTTACTAGCTGCTTCGGAAAGGCCGTAGCGATCGCGTCGGCCGTGTCCGATCCAGCCGCTGTCTGAGCAAGTAACAGTCTGTTACTTGCCCGCTCGCGGTTTAGACCATGCCCTGGCTACGGTCGCTGGAAGCGGGCGCGGATCGTCAGGCCGTTGACCTGGCTCGCTCGTTGCTTCGATCTCGCCGCCTGCCGAGGTGACCACGTGCTTCACGATCGCGAGGCCGAGTCCGGTGCCGCGGCTCGTGCGAGCCTGGTCGCCTCGGTAGAAGCGCTCGAACAGCCGCGGTAGGTCGTTCGCGTCCACACCCTTGCCGTCGTCCGAGACGACGAGCAGCGGCCCGCTCGACGGCCCGCTCACCTCGACGAGGCACGTGCTCCCGGGGCCTGCGTAGCGGATCGCATTCGCGAGCAGGTTCTCGAGCACGACGCGCAGCATCCGCGGCCGCAGCGGCAGCTCGACACGCTCGTCGGCACGCACCTCGAGCGAGATCTCGGCGTGGTTGGCGCGCTCGGCGAACGAGGCAGCGACCTCCTCGACGATCGGCTTCGCCTGGGTGCGGCCGAGCGAGACGACCTCGCGGCCGGTCTCGAGCTCGCCGAGGAAGAGCACGTCGTCGATCAGCTCACGCGCCTGCTCCACCTCCTGCCGCGCCTGCTCCATCAGCTCGGCGACGTCGGAGCCGGGCAGCGTGGCGCTCTCGAGCAGGGCGAGCATCCGAGCGAGCGGCGTGCGCAGCTCGTGCGAGACCGCCGCGGTGAACCCCGCACGCAGCTCCTGGTACGCGGGCAGCTCCGGCGGCGACTCGATGAAGAGGACGAGGAGACCGGCGTGCGCGGCGACCTGTTCCTCGCCGAGCCTGCGGCCGGTCTCGGCCCCGCCGAGCGTCCTCGCCGCCGCGTCGCTGGCGGCCACGATTCGCCGCTCGCTGTCGAGGATCACGATCGGCTCCTTGCTGCCTGCCGCGAAGGCTCTGGCGCGCTCTTCGTTCACCACTTCTTCACCATGCGTCTACCCTTCCCCAACGGAGCCGCTGCCGATAATGGAGACAAGCATGCCCAAGGTTCTCATCGTCGAGGACGACGAGGTCATCGCGCAGGGAATGGCGCGGCATCTCGGCGCCGCCGGCTTCGATCCCGTCTCGGTCGGAAACGGGACACAAGGCCTCGCCAGGCTCCGCTACGAGCGGCCGGACGTCTGCGTGCTCGACCTGATGCTGCCGGGCATCGACGGCTGGAAGCTGATCGAGACGGCGCGCAACGAGGGGATCGGTACGCCGATCGTCGTCGTCTCGGCACGCGGCACCGAGCACGATCGCGTGCACGCGCTCGAGATCGGGGCCGACGACTATCTCGTGAAGCCGTTCTCGATGAAGGAGCTCGTGGCACGCGTGCGCGCGGCTTCACGCCGAGCACTCCGCCGCGAGGAGACGCCGCGCGGCGAGCCGATCGAGATCGAGGAGCTCCGGATCGACCCGCTCGAAGTTCAGGCGTACGTCGACGACCAGAGCGCCGAGCTGACTCCGACGGAGTTCCGGCTCCTCTACCAGCTCGCGCTCGACCGTGGGCGCGTCGTGACGCGCGACGAGCTCCTGCAGAAGCTCTGGGGCCGGCGCGAGTCGCACCGCGACCGGACGGTCGACGTGTTCGTCCGCCGTCTGCGGGAGAAGGTCGACCGGCAATCCTCGACGCACACGTTCATCCAGACGCGGTACGGCGTCGGGTACCGGCTGGAGCCGGTCCCGAAGGCCGCAGCGCCCGTTAGCTAGTCCGACACCAGCGCGTCACCGGATCGAGGCCCATCGCAGGCCGGCTTCGTCCGCACGATTTCGGCATGAAGTTCGCCGTCGTCGCTCACCGGCGCAGCGCGACGAACAACGCGCTCGTCACCGCCGCCCGCTCGTGGGGTGTCGAGGCGGAGCTGCTCGACCCACACCGGGCGCTCACGCTTCTCGAGCCGGGAGACCTCGCGCTCGCGAGGCTCGACGTGCGCGAGGGGCTCGACGGCATCGAACGCGGCACCGGCGAGCTCGAGCTGCTCGCGGCCGGCGGCGTTGACGTGCGGAACCCACCGGCAGCCCTCGTCGTCGCCCACGACAAGCTGCTGACCGCGCGCGCGCTCCGGCTCGCCGGCCTGCCGCACCCGCACACCACCCTCATCAGCCCGGCCGTGCCGGCCGCGATTCCCGAGCTTCCGGTCGTGCTCAAGCCGCGGTTCGGCAGCTGGGGGCGCGACGTCGAGCGGTGCTCGACGGCGGACGAGCTGGAGGCGGCGCTCCTGCGGCTGCAGCGGAAGCCGTGGTTCCGCGAGCACGGTGCGCTCGCGCAGGAGCTCGTCGAGCCCCACGGTTGGGACCTCCGTCTCGTCGTCGCAGGCGGGCGCGTCGTCGGCTCGCGCCTGCCGGATCGCCAGGAAGGGCGAGTGGCGGACGAACGTCGCTCTCGGCGCACAGGTCGAGGGAGTCGAGCCGTCGCCGATCGCCGAGGCGCTCGCCCTCGACGCCGCACGTGCGGCGCGGGCGGACCTCGTCGGAGTGGATCTCCTGCCGACTCGCAACGGATTCGTCGTGATCGAGCTGAACGGTGCGGTCGACTTCCGCCCGCAGTACGCGCCCGGGCGCGACGTGTTCTCCGACACCGTCGCCGCGCTGCTCGAGGACGGCGTGCAGCAGCGCGAGCTCGCCGCGGCTTCAGTCTGACTCGAACGGTTGCGGCTGCAGGCCCGTCTCGACCTCGCGGCGGCCGTCGGCTTCGTACGCCACGTCGACCGTCTCGTTCTTGCGGTACGTCCCGGCGACCCCGAGCCACATCGACAGCCAGCGCCAGAAGCCGAGCCGGCCTTCCTGCTCGAGCGGGCGGGGAAAGACGAGCGATCGGCCCTCCACTTCGAAGTCCCGGCCGGGTACCTGACGGACGCCGCTCACGTAGACCTCGAAGGCCTGCGGCACGTGGTCCGGCAGTTCGATCCGCGAGCGATCCGACACCTTCATAGAATGCCCTTCGGGTGCGCCGCAAGCTGACGTCCTTCGTCCTCGCCGTGCTGCTCGCGCTTGCGGCGGCGGGCGTCGCCGCAGCCGGGAACGGTGGCTTTGCGCCGGTTTCGCCCGCATCTCCGAACGCGACGCACATCCGCCACGTCTATTTCCTCGTCTTCGGCTTCACGGCGGCGATCTTCATCCTCGTCGAGACGGTGCTGGTCGTCTTCGTCTGGAAGTACCGGAGTCGTGGCCGGCCGCGCACGGTCGAAGGCGCGCAGGTGCACGGGCACACGCGGCTCGAGCTGATCTGGACGGCGATCCCCGTCGTGATCCTCGCGATCATCGCGGGCTTCGTCTTCTACCAGCTGCCCAACGTCACCTCGGCGCCCGCCGCTGCGGACCCGATCCACGTCACGGTCGAGGGCCATCAGTTCTACTGGCAGTTCGACTATCCGAATGGCGCCCGCTCGATCGGGACGCTCCATGTGCCGGTCGGCGCCGTCGTCGACCTCGAGGTCACCGCGCAGGACGTGATCCACAGCTGGTGGATCCCGGCGCTCGGCGGCAAGATCCAGGCGATCCCCGGCCACCCGAACAAGACCTGGTTCCAGGCGACGAAGCAAGGCAACTTCGCAGGGCAGTGCGCCGAGCTCTGCGGCGCGTTCCACGCCTCGATGGTCGCTGCGGTCGACTCGGGGACGCAGCAGCAGTACCAGCACTACCTCACGACCTGGAAGGACACGATCGGCAGCCAGATCTGGAACGGCGTCTGCGCGACCTGCCACGGGAACCTCGGGCAGGGCGGCTACGGCCCGAATATCGCGAGCAACCCGGCTCTGAAGTCGGAGGCCGCGCTCCGGTCGATCGTCCACAACGGCGTCGTCGGCAGTCTCCGGTCTCGATGCCGCCCGTCGGCGACACCTGGACCGCTGCGGAGTACCAGGGCGCTCGCCGCCTACGTGAAGAAGCACATCTACAACCCCTCGGCGACGGGAGCGACGAGTGGCGGCTAGAAGCGAAGCGGTCTATCCGGTCGGCTGGAAGAACGGTCGCGTGGCGAGCTGGCTCGTCACCGTCGACCACAAGCGGATCGGGATCATGTACATCGCGACCGCGATGTTCTGGTTCGTCGCGGGCGGGATCCTCGCGCTCGTCATGCGCTCCCAGCTCGCGACGCCGGGCGAGAAGCTGCTCACGAAGAACTCCTACAACGAGGTCGTCACGATGCACGGCACGACGATGATCTTCCTCGTCGTCGTCCCGATCCTCGCCGGCTTCGCGAACTTCCTCGTGCCGCTGATGATCGGCGCCAAGGACATGGCGTTCCCGCGCCTCAACGCGCTCTCGTTCTGGCTCTACCTGCTCGGCGGCCTCGTGCTGTGGATGAGCTGGTTCGCCAAGGGCGGCGCGCCGCACGCGGGCTGGTGGTCGTACCCGACGCTGTCCGAGAACCTCCCCTTCGCCAGCCCCGGCCACGGCCAGGACTACTGGATCCTCTCGATGCACATCCTCACGCTGTCGTCGCTCGCGGGGGCGATCAACTTCATCGTCACGATCCACCACATGCGCGCTCCGGGGATGACCTGGATGCGGATGCCGCTCTTCGTCTGGGCGATCGAGACGTACGCGATCCTGCTGCTCATCGCGCTGCCGGCGATCTCGGCGGCCGTGACGCTGCTGCTGCTCGACCGCACCGTCGGGACGCACTTCTTCATACCCTCGCACGGCGGGAGCATCGTGCTCTACCAGAACATGTTCTGGTTCTTCGGGCACCCCGAGGTCTACATCATGGTGCTGCCCGTCTTCGGGATGATCTCGGAGATCATCCCCGTCTTCTCGCGCAAGCCGATCTTCGGCTACAAGGCGATCGCGTTCTCGACCATCGGCATCGCGTTCTTCTCGATGCTCGTGTGGGCCCACCACATGTTCACGACCGGCCTGGGGACGGGCCTCAACTCGTTCTTCATGATCTCGTCGCTCGTGATCGCCGTGCCGACCGGGATCAAGATCTTCAACTGGCTCGCGACGACCTGGCGCGGCAACGTCATCCTCGACACGCCGATGCTGTTCGCGCTCGGCTTCATCGCTCTCTTCACGATGGGCGGCCTGTCGGGGATCTTCCTCGCGGCGTTCCCGGTCGACTGGCAGCTGAACGACTCGTACTACGTCGTCGCCCACTTCCACTACGTCCTGTTCGGCGGCTCGGTCTTCGGCTTCTTCGGCGGGCTCTATTACTGGTGGCCGAAGATGTTCGGGCGGATGCTCGACGAGCGGCTCGGCAAGTGGCACTTCTGGCTGATGTTCGTCGGCTTCAACCTGACCTTCCTGCCGCAGCACATGCTCGGGCTGCTCGGGATGGTGCGGCGCGTCTACACGTACCACCACGGCGGGATCTGGGAGGTCTACAACAGCATCTCGACCGCCGGCTCGTTCGTGATGGCGATCTCGATCCTGATCTTCCTGATCAACGTCTGGCAGGCGCACTTCCTGCGGAAGGGCGTCCGGGCCGGCAACGACCCGTGGCTCGCGGACACGCTCGAGTGGTACACGACCTCGCCGCCGCCGCCGCACAACTTCGACTCCGTCCCGTACGTGACGAGCGCACGGCCGCTGCGCGACCTGCGGCGGCGGCTCGCGGAGCAGCCCCAATGAGGACCGAGCTCGCGCCCGGCCCGTGGCTTCGCCTGTCCGCGATCGTCGCGGCGGGTGGGACGCTGCTCGCGGTGGTCTCCGGTGCCGAAGGCCTGGGGACGGCGCACCGGCTGCTGGCCGCGCTCGTCGTGCCGCCGCTCGCCGCGCTCGTCGTCTCTGCCTGGTACGCGCACCGGCGGCTCGTGCCCGCGGCGCTCGCAGCCGCGGCGCTCTTCGCCGGCGCAGCGGCGGTTACCGCTCCGCATGCGCACTCGGGGCTCGCCGCCTTCGCGCTGGCGGCGCTCGTAGTCGTCGTCGCCGAGAGCTTCCGCGGCGAGCGCACGGCAGTGGGGCTCGTGGCGCGACTACGTCGCGCTGACGAAGCCGCGGATCATGTCGCTGCTGCTCGTCACCGGCTTCTGCGGGATGATCGCCGGCGCGCGCGGCTGGCCGGGGACCGGGCTCGTGGTCGCCGCGATGGTCGGGCTCGCGCTCGCCTGCGGCGGCGCCTCGGCGCTCAACCACGTGCTCGACCGAGACATCGACCCGCTGATGGGGGAACGGACGAAGTCGCGCCCGGTCGCGTCCGGCCGCGTCCCGCCGAGTCGGGCGCTCGAGTTCGGGCTCGCGCTGTTGGCCTTCTCCTTCGTCCTGCTTGCGAGCACCGTGAACGTGCTCACGGCCGTGCTCGCGCTCGTCGGCGGTCTCTTCTACGTGATCGTCTACACGCGCTGGCTGAAGCGCTCGACGTCGCAGAACATCGTGATCGGCGGGGCCGCGGGGGCCGTGCCGCCGCTCGTCGGCTGGGCCGCCGCTACCGGGCAGGTGGGCGTGGCGGCGCTGATCCTGTTCGCGATCGTCTTCATCTGGACGCCGCCGCACTTCTGGGCGCTCGCGCTGTTGATCAAGGACAAGTACGCGAACGCGGGCGTGCCGATGCTGCCCGTCGTGCGCGGCGACCGGGCGACGGCGCGGCAGATCGTCCTCTACTCGCTCGTGCTCGTCGGCGCGACGCTGCTGCCGTGGGGCTGGGGCGGAGCCGGCCCGCTCTACGTCGTCTGCGCGCTCGTCCTGGGCGCCGTGTTCGTCTGGCTCGCCGAACGCCTGCGGCGCGACACGAGCCCGCGGCGCGCGATGGTGCTGTTCCACTACTCGCTCCTCTACCTCGCGCTGCTCTTCGCGGCGCTGGCCCTGGACGCGGTCCTCTACTGATGGATCCCGAGCTCGCGCGCAAGAACGTCCGCCTCGGCTGGATGCTGTTCGGCATCTTCCTGCTCCTCTTCGCAGGCTCGATCGGGGTCGCGTTCCTGTACCTCCACTTCAAGTAGTGGACGGGATCTGGCTGGCGCGTCCGCGGGAGGTCGGCGCGGGCGAGCCGGTGGCCGTCAAGGATCTGCTCGACACCGCGGGGCTGGCGACGACGTACGGCTCGGCGCTCTTCGCCGACCACGTGCCGGTCGTGAGCGCGGATGCGGTGCAGCTGCTCGAAGCCGGCGGCTATGCAGTGGCCGGGAAGACGAACCTGCACGAGTTCGCGTACGGGATCTCCTCGCAGAACCCGCACTACGGAACGGTGCCGAACCCGCGGGCTCCGGGGCGGCTGGCGGGCGGCTCGAGCGGCGGGTCGGCGGCGGCGGTCGCTGCCGCCGAGGTCGAGCTCGCGCTCGGCACCGACTCGGCCGGGTCGATCCGGATCCCGGCGGCGTGGTGCGGCGTGGTCGGCTTCAAGCCGACGCACGGGCTCGTCTCGGTCGAGGGCTGCTTCCCGCTCGCTCCGAGCTACGACGTGGTCGGCCCGCTGGCGTCGACGGTCGAGGGCTGCGAGCGGCTGCTGCGCGTGCTCGCGCCGGGCTTCGAGCCGGTCGAGCTCGAGTCGCTCGAGGAGCTCGAGATCGGGGTCGCGTGGCTCGGCCAGGCGGATCCGCTCGTGCGCGAGCGCGTTGCGGAGGCTGCGGCGCGTCTTCCCGAGCCGACGCGAGATCGACCTGCCGCCGGCCCCTGAGAACCGGAGCGACTTCATGCGCGAAGCGGGCGACGTCCATCGCGCGCTCTTCCCCGGCAACGAGGAGCTGTACGGCGACAACGTCCGCGGCAAGATCGAGCGCTGCCTGCGCGTGAGCGACGCGGAAGCGGCTGCGGCCGAGCGCGACCGCGCCGAGTACCGCGAGCGGTTCGCGGAGGCTGTCGGCGACCTCGACCTGCTCCTGACGCCGACGGTTCCGTTCGTCGCGCCGCCGGCGGACGTGGACGAGCTCGAGATCCGCAACGGCGGCGATCTCGCTCACGTATCCGTTCAGCTCCCTCGGCTGGCCGGCGCTCGCGCTCCCGTGGGGAACGGCGGAGGATGGCCTGCCTGCTTCGGTGCAGCTCGCCGCTCCGGCGGGCGGACGACGCACGCGTCCTCGCCGCAGGCCGCCTGCTCGCCACCATGGCGCCCGGCTAACGGACCTGTCTTTCCTTGTAACAGACTGTTACTTGGGCGATGCGCGGTCACGAAGGCGCGGCGCTCGGCGGTGCGAGGAGGCGGAGCATGATCGCCTCCGGGGGCTTGGCTCGAAAGGCCACTTGCATGGCGACCGTCGAGACCGGCGCCGGACCGCGTCGGCGCAGCCGACGCGCCGTGTGTACGAGAACCCGCACCTGCTCGTAACTCGGCCTGTGGAGCCCCATCTCGGCCGCTGCTCGACCGACGCACCGGTTCATCTCGGCAATCGGAACGGACCTGCGCGACTGCCGTTCGATCTCGTCGAGGAGCCGCTCTGGGATCCGCGGTGCGAAGGAGAGCACGGGGCCAGAATCGCGCGGTATTCGTCACGAATCCGTCGCATCTTCGTGCCGAAAGTGCGGCCGGAACGCAAGTAACAGTCTGTTACAAGGAAGGTCGCGGACTACGCCGTTGCGGCGAGGACTGCGGCCTCGTAGACCGGGTCGGGCGTGAAGCGCTCGAGCTCGTCGGAGAGGACGTCGCTCGGGGTCGGCGGGTCTCCGGGCGGCAGCGGCACCGCGTCGCCGTCGAGCGCGACGCGCTTCGAGCTTCTCCGCTGGGTCGTGCTCGAGGGCGATCTCATGACCGAGCCGCGACCGCAGCCAGCCGCACAGCAGCCAAGCCTGCGCCGCCGTCCCGCGCACGCGCACCGTCCGCACCTCCGAGATTCCGGGCCACAGCGTTGCGAGATGCGAGCGCCAGCGCGACGTGCGGGCCCACGCGATGTCCGATGCCGCGCAGCGCGGGAACAGCTCGGCCAGCCGCGCGTAGGAACCGGGCACGTCGTCCCACTCCGTCGAGTCGACGATCAGGCGGTCGGTGAGGTCGACGAGCTGCTCGAGCTCCGGCGCAGCCCAGGGCGGCTCGCCGCGCCAGCGCAGGAACACCGGCAGATCGGAGATGAGCAGCGGCTCGACGATGCTCGCCGGAGCCTGCGCGCGCGAGCCGCGCAGCGTCAGCTCGACCACCTCGGTCACGAGGCCGCGGTCGGTGTCCGGCACCTCCCAGCGCTCGACCTCCGCCCGCGCGTCGATCCGGTTGTCGTCGGCGTGCGGCTCGGGGAAGAGGAGGATCGTCCGCGACGGATGCAGCTCGGCCATGCCGGCCAGCGCCGCGCGGGCCTGCTGCCTCCAGCCGTGCGGCACCCACGCGATGTGGGTCATCACCGAGGTGCGCATGCCGGGCCCTTCGGCCGCTGCCCGGGCGCGCAGCCGCGCGAGCGCCGTGTCGACGTCGGCGAGGCGCACGTCCTCGCCGAGCCAGCTCAGCTCCATCAGGGCCGTCGCCACGACCGACCGTCCCGGTGCAGGAGCTCGTCGCCGCTCGGCGGCCCCCACGAGCCGGCGGCATAGTTCGGAAACGCCGGCTTGTCGCGCTGCCACGCACCGACGATCGCGTCGACGAGCAGCCACTGCTGCTCGACCTCGTCCGCCCGCGTGAACAGCGTCGAGTCGCCGAGCATCGTGTCGAGGATGAGGCGCTCGTATGCCTCGGGCATGCCGGTGCGGAACGCGCCGCCGTAGAGGAAGTCCATGTGGACGGTGCGGATCGTCATTCCCTGTCCCGGCACCTTCGCCCCGATCGCGAGCGAGACACCCTCGTCGGGCTGCACGTGGACGACCAGCACGTTCGGGCGCAGGCCCTCGGCGGCCGTCTCCTCGAACGGCGGGTGCGGCGCCTGCTTGAACTGGATCGCGATCGTCGTCTCGTGCCGCGCAAGGCGCTTGCCCATGCGCACGTAGAACGGCGTGTCGGCCCAGCGCCAGTTGTCGACGTAGAGCTTCGCCGCAACATAGGTCTCGGTCATGGAGTCGGCCGCGACGCCGGCCTCCTCGCGGTACGCGACGACCTCCTCGCCCTCGACGAAGCCGCGCCCGTACTGGCCGCGCACCACCGACCGCGGCGCGGGCGTGTGCAGGGCGCGCAGCACCTTGACCTTCTCGTTGTGCACCGAGTCGGAGGTGAAGTCGATCGGCGGCTCCATCGCGGTCAGCGCGAGCAGCTGGAGGAGATGGTTCTGGAAGATGTCGCGAATCGCTCCGGCGTGCTCGTAGTAGCCGGCCCGAGCCTCGATCCCGATCGACTCGGCGACGGTGATCTGCACGTGGTCGACGAACTGGCGGTTCCAGATCGGCTCGAAGATCCCGTTGGCGAAGCGGAGGGCCAGCATGTTCTGGACCGTCTCCTTGCCGAGGTAGTGGTCGATCCGGAAGATCTCCTCCTCCTTGAAGTACTCGAGCAGGATCGCCGTCAGGTGCTGCGCCGACTCGAGGTCGTGGCCGAACGGCTTCTCGACCACGAGCCGCGTCCAGCCGTGGTCGTCGCGCCGCTTGCCGAGCGCCTCGACGATGTCGGGGAAGGCGGGCGGCGGGACGGCGAGGTAGAAGACGCGGTTGCCGCCGAGCTCGTGCTCGGAGTCGAGACGGTCGACGAGGTCGTGGAGCTTGTCCTCGCCGCCCGCGTCCGAGAAGTCGGCCGTGACCCAGTGGAGCTGCGCGGCGAGGCCGATCCCAGACGTCCTGCCGGAACGGGTCGCGCGCGTGCTGCTTGACGGCGGTCTCCATGTCCTGCCGGAACGCGTCGTCGTCGCCGTCGGTGCGCGCGACGCCGACGATCGCGAAGCGCGGCGGCAGGAGCTGGCGGACGGCGAGCGCGTAGAGCGCAGGCATCAGCTTCTTGTGCGTCAGGTCGCCGGAGGCGCCGAAGATGACGAGCACGCAGGGATCCGGCGTCCGCCGCAGCGCAAGGCCTTCCTCGAGCGGGTTCTCCTGCTGGGCCGGTTCCGCTGCGGTCTCCGTCACGCTTCCGGGCTCTTCTCGAGGTGGCCGCCGAAGGCGTGTCGCATCGCGGACAGGACGCGGTCGCCGAAGTCGGCCTCGCCGCGGGAGGCGAACCGGTTGAACAGCGAGGCGGCGAGCACCGGCACCGGCACGCCCTCCTCGACCGCGGCCTGCACCGTCCACCGGCCCTCGCCCGAGTCGCTCACGTGGCCGGCGTACTCGTCGAGCTCGGGCGTCTGGTGCATGGCCTCGGCCGTCAGGTCGAGGAGCCAGGAGGAGATGACCGAGCCGCGGCGCCAGAGCTCGCTGATCGCGGCGATGTCGAGCTCGTACTTGTACAGCTCGGGGTCGCGGAGCGGCGTCGTCTCGGCGTCCGTCTCCTGCGCGTGCAGGCCGACGTTCGCGTGCTTGAGGACGTTGAATCCTTCGGCGTACGCCTGCATGAGGCCGTACTCGATCCCGTTGTGGACCATCTTCACGAAGTGGCCGGCGCCGGATGGCCCGCAGTGCAGCCAGCCCTGCTCCTCGGGCGCCGCGTCGCCGTCGCGGCCCGGCGTGCGGACCGCGGAGTCGACGCCGGGCGCGAGGGCCTCGAGCACCGGCTCGAGGCGCCCGACGGCCTCGTCGTCGCCGCCGACCATCAGGCAATAGCCGCGGTCCTTGCCCCAGACGCCTCCGCTGACGCCGGCGTCCACGTAGTGGATCTTCTTGCCGCTCAGCTCGCTGCGAGCGGCGGAGGTCGTCGACGTAGTAGGAGTTGCCGCCGTCGATGATCGTGTCGCCTTCCGAGAGGTGCGGCGCGAGCTCGCTCAGGACGGAGTCGACGATCCCCGCCGGCACCATCAGCCAGACCGAGCGCGGCGCAGCGAGCTGCTGCACGAGCTCCTCGAGCGACGACGCAGTCCCCTCGACCTTCGGGTCGAACGTCTTGAGGTCATGACCGGCGGCGCGCAGCCGCTCGGTCATGTTCGCGCCCATCCGGCCGAGGCCGACCATGCCGAGTTGCACTAGATGTCCTCCAATCTGACTCTGGCGACCCGGCGGCCGCGCTCCTTCAGGGTCTCGAGGTCGCCCGCCGCCTGCGCCCGGATCAGCCGCCGGAAGCCGAACGGCTTGCCCGGGATCGGGAGCTCGTCGCCCTCGTCGTCGATCACCTGCAGGAACAGCCCCGTGTTCGGGCCGCCCTTGTGCAGCTGGCCCGTCGAGTGCTGGTAGCGCGGGCCGTAGCCGTGCGTGACGACGAGCCCGCTCTCGCGGCGCAGCCGGGCGACGAGATCGGCGATCCGCCGGTCGTTCTCGGCGGTCGGCTCGATGAAGGCCTGCACGCAGGCGTAGTCGCCCTCCTGCTTCTGCGCCAGCAGCTCCTCGATCGAGCCCTCCGGCTCGAGCTCGGGCTCCTTGCCCGTCGCCAGCACCTCGTTCGTCTTGTCCTTCGCGGCCTGCACGTCGGGCTGGTCGAAGGGGTTGATCTCGAGATACGCGCCGGCGACTGCGATCGCGAACTCCCAGCGGAAGAACTCCGCGCCGAGCGCGTACGGATCGGGGAGCTCGGGCTGCGCGCCCTGCCGGTCGGCGCCGTCCGGCGACTCGCCGGGGGCGGGGACGAGACCCTTGCCGTGCTTGCCGGTCGACTCGGCGATGAGCTGCTCGGCCCACAAGACCGAAGTCGCCGGGCGCGTCGCCGATGCAGATCTTGTCGCGGCCGTCGCGCCAGCCCTCGCCGAACGCGGCTGCCGAGCTCGTAGCCGGGGTTGCCCTCGCCGGAACGGCACGCCTCGCGCATCTCCTGCGCCCGCTCGAGGATGCGCGCTGCATCGGCGCCCATCAGCACCGCGGGCACGATCCCGAACGGCGAGAGGGCCGAGTAGCGGCCGCCGATCGACGGCTCGCCGGCGAAGACGGCGCGGAAGCCGCGGTCTCCGCGCGAGCCGCTCGAGCTCGGAGCCCGGATCGGTGACCGCGGCGAACATGGCCCCGCGCTTGCCGTTCTGCTGCCAGAAGTAGTCGGTGTGCGACCGCGTCTCGAGCGTCGTCCCCGACTTCGAGGAGGAGACGAAGAACGTCCGCTCGAGATCGAGCTTCTCCTCGAGCGCGCGGATCGCCTTCGGGTGCGTCGTGTCGAGGACGTGGAACCAGTCGACGCCGAAGCTGCGACGCAGCACCTCGGGTGCGAGCGACGAGCCGCCCATCCCGCAGAGCACGACGTGGTCGACCTCGTTATGGAGCGATTCGGCGAGGCGGCGAAAATCGTCGAGCTGCTCCTGCACGTGCAGCGGCTCGTCGAGCCAGCCGAGCCAGTGCGCTTCGTCGCCCCCGGTCCAGACCGTGGAGTCCCGTTCCCAGATGCCCTCGATCAGTTGCTCACGGTTCACTGCTACGCGGCCACTGCCTCGCGCTTCGCCTTCACGCCCTCGAGCAGCTCGGTGAACGAGTCCGAGAACTTCTGCACGCCCTCCTTCTCGAGCGTCGCGACGACGTCGTCGTAGTCGACTCCGACCGCGGCGAGCTGCTCGAACAGCTTGTGCGCCTCGTCGACGCCCTCGAGCACCGTGTCGCCGCGCACCTCGCCGTGATCCTGGAAGGCCTCGATCGTCTCCTCCGGCATCGTGTTCACCGTGTGCGGGCCGATCAGCTCCTCGACGTAGAGGACGTCGCGGTACTCGGGGTTCTTGGTCGACGTGGAGGCCCAGAGGCAGCGCTGCGGCAGCGCGCCCTTCGCCTCGAGCGCCTCCCAGCGCGAGCCCGAGAACGCCTTCTGGTAGTTCTCGTACGCGATGCGCGCGTTAGCGATCGCGAGCTTGCCGCGGAGCGCGAGCGCCTCGTCGGAGCCGATCGCCTCCAGCCGCTTGTCGGTCTCGGTGTCGACGCGCGAGACGAAGAAGCTCGCGACCGAGCGCACCTTCGACAGCGTCGCCGCCGCCCTCGACGAACCGCTCGAGGCCGCGGAGGTACGCCTCCATCGACGCGCCGTGCATCTCGAGCGAGAAGAGGAGGGTGACGTTGATGCTGCGGCCCGACGCGATGCACTCCTCGATCGCCTCGAGGCCCGGCTTCGTCCCGGGGATCTTGACGTAGAGGTTCGGCCGGCGGATCCAGTCGTGCAGCCGGAACGCCTCCTCACGCGTCGCCTTCGCGTCGTAGGCGAAGTTCGGGTCGACCTCGATCGAGACGTAGCCGTCCTGCGCGTTCCGCTCGTGCACCGGGGCGAGCAGGTCGAGCGCGGATTCGACGTCGCGCACGGCGAGGTGCAGGAAGATCTCCTTCGGATCCTGCTCTCGCTCGAGCAGCATCTTCAGCTGCTCGTCGTACGCGTTGCCCTGCGAGATCGCCTTCTGGAAAATCGTCGGGTTCGAGGTCACGCCGACCACGGCGTCCTCGTCCATCAGCCGCTTCAGCTCGCCGCTCTGCACAGGTCGCGCGACAGGTAGTCGATCCACACCGACTGTCCGCGCGCGCTGAGCTTGTCGAGTCTCGATTCAGCCATTCAGCATCCCCTCTTCCATCCGTCGGATCTTCTCCAGTCTCGCTGCGTGACGTTCTTCTCCGTCGAAACGTGCCGCCAGAAACGTGCGCACGAGATCGGCCGCGAGACTCGGGCCTACGACCTCCGAGCCGAGACAGAGGACGTTCATGTCGTCGTGCTCGACTCCCTGGTGCGCGGAGTAGACGTCATGACAGATGGCTGCCCGGATGCCGGCGATCTTGCACGCGGCGACCGAGGCGCCGACGCCGGAGCCGCAGACGAGCACGCCGCGCTCCGCCTGGCCGTCCTTGATCGCCGCGCCGAGCTCGGCGGCCTTGTCCGGGTAGTCGATCCGGACGGCGTCGGTGTCGGTGCCGAGGTCGACGATCTCGTGTCCGGCGTCGCGCAGCGTCTCGAGGAGCTCGTCCCGGAGATGGACGCCACGGTGGTCGAACGCCACGGCAACTTTCACGCGACGGACCGTACATAGAATCGGCTTCGGTTTCCGTCCGCGGTGAAGGGAGAGGTCGTAGCCATGACCGACGTCGAGCTCTGGCAAGAGTTGGGACAGCAGCTCCGGGTCGATGCGATCCGGCCTGCGGCCAAGGCCGGCTCCGGTCATCCCACCTCTGGGATGTCGGCGGCCGACCTGATGGCGGTGCTGCTCGCGAAGTACCTGCGCTACGACTTCGACAACCCGCACGACCCGCACAACGACCGCCTCGTCTTCTCGAAGGGCCATGCCTCGACGCTGCTCTACGCGATGTTCCGCGCCGCCGGCGCGATCTCGGAGGAGCAGCTGCTGACGTACCGGCAGTTCGACTCGATCTTCGAGGGTCACCCGACGCCGCGGATCCCCTGGGTCGACGTCGCGACCGGCTCGCTCGGCCAGGGCCTTCCGTACTCGGTCGGCATGGCGCTCGCCGGCAAGCGGCTCGACCGGCTGCCGTTCCGCGTGTGGACGCTCTGCGGCGACAGCGAGATCGCCGAGGGCTCCCAGTGGGAGGCGCTCGAGCACGCGGCGCACTACGAGCTCGACAACCTCGTCGCGATCTTCGACGTGAACCGGCTCGGCCAGCGCGGCGAGACGATGCACGGCTGGGATCTCGACTCGTACGCGAACCGGGCGCGCGCGTTCGGCTGCCACGCGATCGAGATCGACGGCCACGACGTCGAGGCCATCGACCGCGCCTACGCAGAGGCGACCGACATCTCCGGCCAGCCCGTCGTGATCGTCGCGAAGACGATCAAGGGCAAGGGCGATCCCGCCGTCGAGGACAAGAACGGCTTCCACGGCAAGGCGCTCGACCACTCCGACGAGGTGATCGCGACGCTCGGCGGCGTCCGCCATCTCAAGATCGAGGTGGCGAAGCCGGACACGGGCGCTCCGAAGCACGAGTTCGCAGGTGGCACGCTCGAGCTGCCGCGGTACGAGCTCGGCGAGGAGGTCGCGACGCGGAAGGCGTACGGCGACGCGCTCGCGGCGCTCGGCAAGGCGCGTGGCGACGTCGTCGCGCTCGACGGCGAGGTCTCGAACTCGACGTTCGCCGACGAGTTCCGCGACGCGATCCCCGAGCGCTACTTCGAGATGTACATCGCCGAGCAGCAGATGGTCGCGACCGCGGTCGGGATGCAGGTGCTCGGCTGGCGGCCGTTCGCCTCGACCTTCGCCGCATTTCTCTCCCGCGCCTACGACTTCATCCGCATGTCCGCGATCAGCCGCGCGAACTACTGCCTCTGCGGCTCGCACGCGGGGATCTCGATCGGCGAGGACGGGCCGTCGCAGATGGCGCTCGAGGACATCGCCTCGCTGCGCGCCGTGCACGGCTCGACGGTGCTGCACCCGTGCGACGCGAACCAGACGGCGAAGCTCGTGGCGAAGATGGCCGACACCGACGGGATCGTCTACCTGCGGACGCTGCGCCCCAACACTCCGGTCCTCTACGGGCCCGACGAGGAGTTCGAGATCGGCGGCTCGCGGACGCTGCGGCAGGGCGACGACGTCGCGCTCGTCGGCGCGGGGATCACCGTCCACGAGGCGCTCAAGGCCGCCGAGACGCTCGCGCGGCGAGGGGATCGAGGCGCGCGTCATCGACCTCTACTCGATCAAGCCGCTCGACGAGGCGACGCTGCGCTCGCTGACGTGCCCGATCGTCACCGTCGAGGATCACTGGCCCGAGGGCGGGCTCGGCGAGGCCGTGCTGTCGGCGCTCGGCGACGCGGACGAGCGTCCGCCGGTCGTCCGGCTCGCGGTGCACGGGATGCCGCACTCGGGCAAGCCGGCGGAGCTGCTCGCCGAGGCGGGCATCGACGCCGACGGGATCGCGGCCGCGGCCCGCGCGGCCGTGCGGGATCAGGTCAGCGCGTCGTAGAGGCTTCTGCTGCTGCCTCGCGCGCGGCGCGGTAGGCGTCGGCGCGGTCCGCGCGCGGCTCGACGACCCCGACGATCGGCGCCTCTGCGACCTCGTGCCCGGCGCGCTCGAGGGCGAGGACGGCCGCGCCGCGTAGCGAGGCCTCGGCCACGCCCGAGACGGAGACGGGCCGGGCGAGGGCGTCGGCCATGATCTGGATCCAGTCGCGGTCTTGCAGCAGGCCGGCGCCGGTGGCGACGACCTCGCGCACCTCGGGCAGGAGGTCGGCGATCGCGGCGAAGCGGAACGCGACTCCCTCGTAGGCGGCTTGGCGGATGTCGAGCGGCGTCGTCGCGAACGTGAGCCCGTGGATCGTGCCGCGCGCGTCCGGATTCCAGCCGGTCGAGCGCTCGCCGCCGAGGAACGGCAGGAAGACGAGCCCGTGGTCGCGCGGGTCGCGCTCGGCGAGCGATCCGGCGCGAGTCGGCCAGCGTTCGCTCGAGCCACGCGTAGAGGTTTCCGCCGTCCGAAAGCGCGCCGCCCTCGACGATGCGCCGCTCGTCGGCGAGGTAGAGGAAGAGGCCCGGCTTCGGCTGCGGCCGTTCGCTCTCGTAGAGCACGCGCAGCGCACCGGACGTGCCGACCATGAGCGCGGCGCGCTCGCTCGTCGTGCAGCCGGTGCCGGCGTTCGAGCAGGCGGCGTCGCTCCAGAGCGGGACGTCCGCGATCTGCGGCAGCCGGTTGCGGTCGACTCCGACCGCGGCGAGCAGCTCCTCGTCCCAGTCGTGCGTCGTCAGGTCGAGCAGCCCGCTCGTCGACGCCAGCGAGAGGCTCGTCTCGGGAGCGCCGCGCAGGTAGTCGGCGAACGAGACGAACCACTCCGCGCGGCGGAAGATCTCGGGCTCGTCCTCGGCCAGCCACGCGAGCTTCGCCGGCCAGAACGACGGGTGGAGGAACGCGCCGGTGCGTGCGTGCACCGCCGTCGGCGTCGAGCCTGCCGCGCGAGCCGCTCGGCCGCCGCGGCGCTGCGCGTGTCGCGCCAGCCGAGGATCGGCGTGAGCGCGTTCCAGTTCGAGTCGACGGCGACGAGGCTGTGCGCGAAGCACGAGATGGCGTCCGGCACGTGTCCGTGGAGAACGCGCCGGACCGCGGCGACGACGTCGTCCGGATCCGCGCTCTCGTACGCCTCCTGCCGGAGCTTTCCGTCCGGCTCGCCGTGCCGGTCGAAGTGCTGCGCGCGGACCGAGGACGACTGCCGACGTCGAGAGCAAGGACCTCATGGGACGAAGTCTGCGTTACTTTCGGCCCTGCGTAGCGATAGAAGAGGTAGATGACCGATCCGGCGTCAGAGGCGTTCGAGCGTCACTACGCAAGCGTGTACCGGTTCGTGCGCAGGCACGGCAGCGACCAGGACGACGCCGAGGATCTGACGCAGGATGTTTTCGCAGCTGCGGTCGCCGCGCTAGGCGACGCCCGGGTCGAGAGTCCACCACCTCTCGCCTGGCTCTACACCGTTGCGCAACGACGCCTGATCGACGCCGGCCGGCGTCGGCGGACCGCGGAGTCGGTGACGCAAGAACCCGCGACGGCCGACCCGGTCTACGGACCGCAAGTTGCGCAAGCGTTGGCCCGAGCGGTCGGTGAGCTCCCCGA
This sequence comes from uncultured Actinomycetes bacterium, assembly GCA_963794255.1. Lineage (GTDB taxonomy): Bacteria > Actinomycetota > Thermoleophilia > Gaiellales > Gaiellaceae > Palsa-739. The sequence continues at coordinate 579,215 of CAWCDC010000002.1, forward strand.
GGCTCAGCGCCAGGTGGTCGTCGCAAAGCTCTGGGAAGGCAGAACGCTGGCGGAGATCGCCGAGCGGCTGGGCACGAGCGAGGCCGCTTGCAAGATGCGCTTCGCGCGCGGTCTGGCGCGGCTGCGCGACGACCTGAGGAAGGAAGGACTCGAGCCATGACTCCGACCGACACGACCGTCTGGACCGATCCCGATTTCACCGACCTGGTGGCCGACGATCCGGAACTCGTCGCGATCGCCGACGCACTGCGCGCAACGGCACCGATCCCGCTCGCGCAGCGCCGTCGGCGCCTGCCGATCCGGCTCGGCCTGCTCGCAGCTGCGCTTGCGGCTGTCGCAGCGCTCGTTCTGTTCGCGCCGTGGAGTGGCGGCGGCCCGGCTCTCACCGACCGGGCGCTCGCTGCGCTCGGCGACGATCCGGTGCTCCATGTCGTCACGGAATGGCCGGCCAGCCTCCGGTACGTGGACATCGCGACCGGAACGCCACGCCGCCTCCTCGAGCGGCAGGAGATCTGGTACGACCGCGGCCGGGGCTATGTCCACACGATTACCCTGGCACCCGACGGCTCGCTCCTCGACGACGAGCTCGAGACGCCGGAGGGAAGCTGGACCCGGCCGGACCCGTGCTCGACTGCGCGTGGATCGCCGCTCATCCGCAGGAGGCGACCAAACTGCGCGTCAGTTGCAATGCGAACGGCAACAACGGTACGAAGGCGCACGTCGTCGCGCGCCCCGTTCCTACTGTCGATCCGGCGCTCGGCGCCTTCCTCGGCGGGTACCAGCACGCGCTTGCGGACGGACAAGCCAGCCAAACCGGGTCCGGAACGATCCACGGGACTCCGGTCATCTGGCTCAGGTTCCCGTGGGGGCACGAGACGCAGTCGGTCGCACTCGACGCGGCGACGTATCGGCCGTTGTATGTGCGCGACGCCGGCGGCAGCTGGCGCTACCGCATCGTCTCGATCGGGACCGTCGCCCCGCCGGACGCGAACTTCGTGCGGCCTACCGTGACCGAGCTGGGGCGGCAGGCCACCTCGGGAAGAGTGTTCCACTACGTCAAGCTCGCCGTTCGCGCAGGCGCAGCTCGTCGGGCCCTGCCAGGTGCGATGTGGCTCGGCAAGTCGTTCCGGGGGCTCCGGTTGGCCGGAATCGAGCGCGACGCCCTGCTCGAGAGGTTCACGAACCGGAAGCTCGCGTCGAAGACCGGAGTCGGACTCCAGTTCGTCTACGGCTCGACCCCGAGCCCGGGCGTCCCCGACCATACGCACCCGTTCGTCCAAGTCTGGGAATCCAGCCGGCCGCAGCCGGCGTACGAGTGGGGATTCCTGCGCGGAATCCTGCCGCCTAAGGGGGTCTTCGCGACGCCTGGAGTCGGGATGTTCGGTCCGACCGGCTTCCTCGTGCATGACGGCATCTACGTCACCGTCATGGCGTCAACCCCGAAGCTCGCACTCGAGGCAGCGCGTGCATTGACCCCGATCAGCCGCTGAGAATCTCGACTGCCTCGGCGAGCCAGGTTCGCGCGCGGTCGACGTTCGGGCCGCTCGGCGCCAGCCGAACCGTCTCGAGCTGGAGCTCGGTCATCGCCAGCAGCGCGCGGCGCGGGTCACTTTCGCGCGAGCGCCTGGTCGATCCGCTCCGCCAGGCGCTCGGGCTTGATCGCGAGCGGTTCCACGCGTGCGGCGAGGCGCTTGGCGGTCGGCTGGTGGACGCGGTTGAGCGCGAAGACGATCGCCAGCACCCGCTGCGCCGAGTCGACCAGCCACTCCATGCGCGCGAGCGAGGAGTCGGGCCGGGCGATCGTGAGGAGCGCCGCCGGCGTGTAGCCGCCCCAGCGCTCGGCCGCCTTCTCGACCCGTTCCACGACGAGCGCGTCGGGAAAGTCGGCGAGCCGCTCCTGCCAGTCCGCCAGCAGTCCGCTCGTCCGCAGCGCGACGCCGTTGGCCAGCGCCTCCGCCGAGCCGCCGTTCGCGAAAAGCTGCTCGGCGAGCTCGCGAGACCACCAGATCGTCTCGATGGGCTGGCCGTCGAGGTAGCCGGAGACGCGCCGCGTCGGCGTCGACGGATCGCCCCAGCTGTCCCGCTCCTCCAGCCCCGCAAGCCGCGCGAGCTCGAACGTCTCCTCGAGCGAGAGCTGCTCCTCGGTCACGACGAGCAACTCGATGTCCGAGACGCCGTCGGCGACTCCGCGCGAGACGCTGCCGGTGAGAACCACCTCGATCGCCTCGGGACGGAGCGCGTCGGCGACGCGCTGCGCGAGCGCCCGCAGCTCCTCGCTTCGCGCGGTCGCCACGCCGCGAATCTACCCTGGGTCGGCCATGGCAGTCGTCATCGCCTCCAACCTGCGCAAGGAGCTCGCCGGCTCGGTCCTGTTCGACGGCGTCTCGTTCTCGGTCGAGCGCCGCGACCGCGTCGCGCTCTCCGGCCCGAACGGCGCCGGCAAGACGACGCTGCTGCGGATCCTCGCCGGCGAGACCGAGAAGCACGGCGGCGAGCTCGCGTTTGCCAAGGGCACGCGCGTGGCGCTGCACGACCAGCGTCCGCCGCTCGAGCAGGAGCTGACGCTGCGCGAGTACGTGCTCGCCGGCGCGCGCGACCTCGTCGCGCTCGAGGACGAGCTGCGACGGCTCGAGGGCGAGATGGCGAAGGGAGATCACGCGCAGGCGACGCTCAACCGCTACGCCGAGGCGCAGGCGCGGCTCGAGCACGCCGGCGGCTACGCGTGGCGCGACCGCGCGGCGTCGGTCGTGCGCGGGCTCGGCTTCGCGGAGGACGACCTCGACCGTGCGCTGCGCACCTTCTCGGGCGGCGAGCTGACGCGCGCCTCGCTCGCGCGCGCGCTCGGCGGCGATCCCGACCTGCTTCTCCTCGACGAGCCGACGAACCACCTCGACGTCGCGAATCTCGAGTGGCTCGAGCGCGAGCTCGCCTCGCTCGACGCGGCCGTGATCCTCGTCGCCCACGACCGCTGGTTCCTCGAGGCGGTGACGACGGCGACGCTCGAGATCGAGGCCGGCCGCGGGACGTTCTTCCCCGGCCCGTGGCACGCGTGGCGGCGCGAGAAGGCGGCGCGGATGCTGCACGCGCAGAAGGAGGTCGCGCGCGTCCAGGCCGACATCGCCCGGCTCGAGCGCTTCGTCGAGCGGTTCCGCGACAAGAAGGACAAGGCGAAGCAGGCGCAGGCGAAGCTGACCCAGATCGGCCGCCTCCAGCAGGAGCGCGCGGCGGCTGCAGGCGAGGTTGCGCTGCTCTCGCGCCGCACGCGCGGCCTCGGCTTCGAGTTCCTCAAGCCGGCCCGCAGCGGTCGCGTCGTCGTCGAGGCCGACGGGCTGGACGTGTCCGTCGGAAGCAACAGGCTGTTACTGAGTCAGATCTCGTTTGCCGTCGAGCGGGGCGAGCACGTCGCGCTCGTCGGGCCGAACGGCTCCGGCAAGACGACGCTGCTCGAGAAGCTCGTCGAAGGCGGACGGCGTCCGCATCGGGCACGGCGTCCAGGTCGGCTACTTCTCGCAGCAGGAGCTGGAGCTCGACGCGCGCGGCTCGGTCCTGCAGTGCGTGCAGTCGATGACGGGGCTCGCGCGGCCCGGACGCGCAGAACCTGCTCGGCCGCTTCCTCTTCTCCGGCTGGGACGCGCACGAGAAGCAGGTCGCCGTCCTCTCGGGCGGCGAGCGACGGCGGCTCGCGCTCGCGGTCACCGTCGCCTCGGGCGCGAACTTCCTCGTCCTCGACGAGCCGACCAACCACCTCGACCTCGAGAGCCGCGAGGCGCTCGAGGCGGCGCTCGACGCGTTCCCGGGGACGGTGCTGCTCGTCTCGCACGACCGTGCGCTGCTCGATGGGATCGCCGAGCGGACGCTGGCGATCGAAGACGGGAAGCTGCGCGCCTACGACGGCGGCTGGGCCGAGCTCCTGCGCGCCCGCGAGGAGCGGGAGGCACGCGCAAAGCCCGAGCCGCCGGCGGTCGAGCGCTCGAAGACGGCACGCGAAGCCGCCCGCCGCGAAGCCGAAGCCAGCGGCGTCCATCCGAGCTCGAGCGGATCGAGGCCGAGATCGCCGCGCGCGAGGCCGAGGTGGCCGAGCTCGAGACGAAGCTCGCCGAGGACTGGACGCGACGTCGACGTCCTCGCCGCCCACAAGCGCAGCCGCGACGCGCTCACCGCGCTCCTCGAGCGCTGGGAGCAGCTCTTCGAGCAGGCCCAGGCGTAGAGCTCGCAGATCCGGGCTACGCTGCTGCGATGGGCCGGATCGGGGTTCTGGTGCTCGTGGTCGCGGCCGCTGCCCTGACGGCGGCTGTCGCTCTCGCCGCGCAATCGCCGAAGCACCTACGCGCGGGGATGCTCGCCGCGGCGTCGGCACGGCACTCCGTCCACTACGTGAGCACGACGTCGGCTCCCGGCCGCACGATCCGGATCGTCGGCGACGTCGGCCGGAAACTCGGCAGCCAGCGGATCACGCTCAAGCTCGGCAGCCACTCGGGCCAGGCGTCGGTGCTCGTGGTCGGCGGCTCCGCCTACATCCGGGGGAACGCGTTCACGTTGCAGAACTTCTTTCCCTTCACGCAGGCGCAGGCGACGAAATATGCCGGGCAGTGGATCTCGATCCCGTCGACGAGCGGGGCATATGCAGCCGTGTCTGCCGATACGACGTTCGCGTCCTTCCTCGCCGACCTCCTGCCTGGCACGCATCTGTCGCTCGTGCGGGCGAAGGTCTCCGGCAAGGCCGCGGTGGGAGTCCGCGGCGTCATTCGCCAGGCGGGCACCAAGCTCGTCGAGACCGTCTACGCGCCTGCGAGTGGAACGCCGTTGCCGTTCGAGGAGAAGGCTGTCGTGTCGGGCAGCCGGGGCGCGGGCACGACCCGCATGAGCCGTTGGAACGAGGCGGTGCACGTCACCGCGCCGGCGAATGCCGTTCCGATCACGACGGTCATCGGCCACTATGGCTCGCCGCGGGCCGCGGTCGACCTCGGGCGCCTAAGCCCAGAAGCGCTCGAACGCGGAGTCGAGCGGGACCGCCGTCACGTCCTGCCAGAGACCGTCCGCGACTCGGATCACGAGCGCCTGCTCGACGTCGAGCTCGATCCCCTTGCGGCTGCCCGTCGCCCGGTAGAGGGCGACGGCCCAGTCGTCGTCGGCGAAGACGGTGTGCAGGTGACTGCGGTACGTGCCGCCGGTCTCCAGCCCGGTGCGGCGCAGGAACTCGACGACGTCCCGCCGGCCGCGGTACTCGCCGCTCATGACCGTGTTGCCCGGCACTGCTCCAGAGGATGTCGCGCGCGAACGCCGCGGAGATCGCCATCGCGTCCTGGCCGAAGGCGGCGAATACGCGCCGCACGAGCGCGGCGTTCGGATGTGCGGCGTCGCTCACGTGTCTTCCGTGAGTGTCGCAACGACGGCCTCGGCGATCACCTTGAGCGGACGGCCCGACGCCTGGCTCGCCTTCCGCAGCCGCGCGAACGCCTCCTGCTCCGAGAGCTGCTCCTTCGCCATCAGCAGCCCCTTCGCCTGTTCGATCACCTTTCGTGCGGCGAGCGCATCGGACAGCGACTCCGCCTCTGCCCGTACGGCCTGCAGCTCGTCGTGCCGTGCCCGGGCAGCGGCGATCGCGGGGAGGAGATCCTGCTCGCGGAACGGCTTCACGAGGTAGCCGAAGACGCCCGCCTCGACCGCCCGCGAGACGAGCTCGTCCTGTCCGTACGCGGTGAGCATCACGATCGGGATCGGCCGCTCCTCGAGGATCCGCCGCGCCGCTTCGATCCCGTCGAGCCTCGGCATCTTCACGTCGAGAATTGCGAGGTCCGGCTGCTCCGCGCGCGCGAGCTCGACCGCCTCTTCGCCGTCCTTAGCCTCGGCGCACACGTCGAAGCCGGCGTGCTCGAGCAGCTCGCGCAGATCGAGCCGGATGATCGTCTCGTCCTCGGCAACGAGAATCCTCATGCGTTGACCTTCGCGTTCCTGAGCCGGATCCCGCTGAACTCCAGCGACGATTCGACGACCTTGTCCCAGAGCGGGTAGAGAGACGGCGCGATGCGAAGCTCGTTGCCGGCCTCGGCGTGACGGTTGAGCAGGTCGCCGAGCTCGACGACCTCGAGCGCGTCGACGGGGACGGACGCGACATAGAAGCGGTCGTCCTCGACGACGTCGAACGGCTCGGGCGGCAGGCGATAGGCGTAGAGCCTGACGTCTCGCATGCGCTCGAGCCAGGACGCCTCGATCACGCCCACCCGTCGATCGCGGTCGCCGTCGAGCCAGCGCTCGACGTCCTCGTCCGTCGTCCGCTCGACGGCCCAGAAACAGGCGCGCGGGCAGTCGCGCGGGAACCAGTAGAGCCAGCTGTGCGGGTCGTCGATCGCCCACACCTTGTCCTCCCGCGGGACGAAGCGGCTGAGCGACGGGTCCTCGCTGAAGTGCCAGAGCGCTGTCACGGCAGCGACCTGAGAAGTGCGGCGGGCTCGGGCCAGAAGAGGAGCTCGGCCGCTTCCTCACGCCCGAGCCACCGGTACTCGTCGTGCTCGGAGTTCAACACCGGCTCCCAGCCCGGCTCGACGTCGACGAGGAACGCCTCGACGTGCACGCGCAGCCCGGCCTCGTCCTCCCACGACTCCCGCGTGTAGGCGAACTCGCCGAGCGGCTGGAGCTCGCACCCGGCAAGGCCCGTCTCCTCCCGCAGCTCGCGGACCGCCGCGGCGTGGAACGCCTCGCCGGGCTCGACACCGCCGGCGATCGTGTGCCAGTAGCCGCCGCTCTCGGGGGAGCGATGCGCGACGAGGAACTCCTCACCACGCCGCACGTGGATCAGCACCTCCGACCGCGGCTCGCTCACGACCCGTGCTCCGCTTTGGAATACGTCTTTCGAGACGTATGATCGCGGCGCCGATCATGGGGTTCGAGCGCAAGGTTTCCTATACCGACGACGGAGCTCGGCTGCCGTATGCGCTGGAGCGGATCACGGGATCCGACCGGCTCGTCGTGGTGTTCCCGAAGCTCGCTCCGGGCCAGGTCCGGCCGGCGTTCGGGCTGCGCCGCCTGCTCGGTGACTTCCATGCGCACCGACTCTATTTCGGCGGCGACGAGCACTTCTTCCTCGGCCCGAAGCGTGAGCTCCGCGGCCTGCGAGCCGCCTGCCGGCATGTGCAGGCCACGATGGACGAGCTCGACATCGAACGAGAGGAGCTGATCTGCCTCGGCACGAGCGCCGGCGGGGTCGGTGCGCTGCTGATCGGGCTCGAGCTCGGCGCCGGCCCGATCATCGCGGGAGCGCCCGTCTTCGACCTCGGCAGCGTCTTCGCCGAGTGGGAGGAGCTCGAGGCCGCGGGGAAGAAGAGCGCCGCGGTCAAGGTCCTGCAGGAGGCGCGCGGCGGCGATCCCGGAGGAGAGATCGAGTTCCTCGACTCGCTCATCCCGACGGCCGCGGCGAAGGCCGAGTACCACTCGCGGGTCATCCTCTATACGAGCTTCTTCGACTACGGCTACCTCTCGACGATGGAGTTCGTGGAGCGCTACCGCTCGCATCCTCTGCTCAGCATCGAGTGCACGCACGGCACGTATGCCGAGCACGGCGAGATCGGCGCTCCGTTCAAGGAGTTTCTCCGGGAGCAATTCACGACCCTCGACGTCTGAGGGTCACGCCGGAAAGACGACCTCGGCGCGCGCGCCCGCGAACGCGAAGGTGCCGTGCAGCTCGTCGGCGACGAGGGCGCGGACGATCGAGAGCCCGGTGCCACTGGGAATGTCGTCGGCGCCGGAGCCTTCGTCGGCGATCGCCAGGAGAACGTCCCCGTCGCGCCGCGCGAGCTCGATCCGCACCGTGCCGGCGCCGTGCTCGAGGGCGTTCTGGAGCAGCTCGGAGAAGACGAGGGCGAGTGCAGTCGCGCGGCTGCCGGCGAGCGAGACGGGCTCGAGCCGCGCCTCGACGTCGCGGCCGGCGCCGATTCCCTGCACGAGCATCGCCCGCAGACGGTCGATCAGCTCGCCCAGGTCGACGTCCTCCTCGCGCTGCTCGGTGAGCGACTCGTGCACGGCGGCGATCGCGAGGATCCGGTTGACGGAGTGCTCGAGCGCCTCGCGCGGGTCGACGCCCTCGGCGCGCGCCTGCAGGCGCAGGAGCGAGGCGACGGTCTGGAGGTTGTTCTTGACGCGGTGATGGATCTCCTGGGCGAGCACGCCGCGCATCACCGCGCGCCCGTGCTCGAGCGCGACGGCTGCGTGGTGGGCGATCGCCTCGAGCAGCGCGCGCTCCTCGTCGGTGAACGGCGTGTCGCGGTCGGCCACGAGCTGGCCGATCTCCCGCCGCTTCCAGCGGAGCGGAGTGCGGACGGCGTGCGACCCGGCGCGCCCCTCGGGCCAGGCGATCCGCCCGTCCTCGAGCACGAGCGCCGCGCCCGTCGCGTGCACCGCGTCCATCGTCGTCTTGACGATCGCCTCGAGCGACTCCTCGAGGTAGAGCGACTCCGACACCGCCTCCGAGATACGTGCGAGCGCCTCGAGCTCGGCGACTCGCTGCTGCGCATCCGCATAGAGCCGCGCGTGGACGATCGACTGGGCGACCTGGCTCGCGATCGCCTGCAGCAGCTCGATCTCGTCCGGCCGGAACTCGCGTGGCTCGCGGGTGCGGACGTTGACCGCGCCGGCGAGCTGATCGCGCGCGAGGACGGGAACGGCGAGGATCGACTCGTACTCCGACTCCGGCAGGTTCGGGAACTCCTTCCAGCGCGGATCGAGGTCGGCGCTCGCCGCGATCGCGACGGGACGGCGCTCGGCCGCTGCCGTGCCGGTGATCCCCTCGCCCGGCCGCAGGCGAGGTCGGCGCGTCATCTCGTCGAGCGAGGTGCCGTGCGTGGCCCGCAGCACGAGCTCGCCGGCCGTCTCGTCGTAGAGGTAGACGAAGCACGCGTCCGCCTCGAGCGCGGCGGCCACCTCGTTGGCGACGAGGTGCAGCACCTCCTCGAGGTCGAGCGTCGAGTTGACGGCGGCAATCGTCTCGGTCAGCAGCCGCAGGTGGCGGTCGGTCGTCTCCACGCGCCTCATCGTATGGAGCGCCGTGGGGCCGTCAGCCGGGTCGCACGAAGAAGAGCCCGGCTATCCCAAGGCCGAAGAGCAGGAGTGCGAGGATCGAATCCGGCCCGAGTCGGAAGCGCGTGTGCATCGGCCGGCTGATCACGCCGAAGCCGTAGACGGCTGTCAGGCCGATACCCAAAGCGGCGAGCCACGCGTTCTGGTTTCCGGCTGACGGAAGCACGGGCTTGCCTGCGACGAGGTCAGCGACCAGGAAGAGGCAGACCTGGAAGGCGTTGCCGCCGAAGATGTCGCCCATTGCGAGCGCGTGGTCGCCGAGCCGAACGGCTGCGAGTCCGGACGAGATCTCCGGCAGCGCTGTGGCAGTCGCGAGCACGGTCGCGCCGAAAACCACACCGTTCACGCCGATGTTGTTCGCGAGGTCGTTGCCTGTCACCTCGAGCAGCACGCCCGCCCCGAGCGTGACTGCGCAGGCACCGCCAAACAGGAGCGCGACCCTGGCAGTCGAGGATTTGGCATAGGGATGCGGCTGGTCGGGTTGCGCTCGCTCGCGGCGGCGGCGGCCGGGATGGCTGCCGGGCATCTCGACGCTCCAGCGCGGATCCTTGGCCGCCCGCTGGATCACGAATAGGCCGACTACCCAGACGACGACGATCCCGAGCGAGGCCGGGCTGACGCGCCCCGCAATCGCAGTCGACGGCTTGAGCAGCGCTCCCATCTGGACGCCCCCGACGACGATGATCACGAGCAAGCCTTCGAGCACAGGAGTGAGCCGGCCGACGAGGTAGGTGAGCGGCCGCTGCGGCCCGACGGCGATGTCGCAGAGGAGCAGCACCATCGTCTGGACGGCGATGCCGCCGATCAGGTTCCCGGCCGCGAGCTGGAGGTGCCCCTGGGCTGCCGCCGAGATCGTGATGGCGAGCTCCGGCAGAGTGCCGGCGACGGCCAGCAAGATGAGCCCGCCCACCGCGTCCCCTAAGCCGAACCGCGCGTCGAGCGCGTCCGTCGTCTTCGACAGGGTTATGCCTACTGCCCAGGTCGCCGCTGCGGCGGCCAGGAAGATCAGCAACAGGAGAGGCGAGCCGAGCCCGGCCACGCCCGAGAACGATCTAGGCAGCGGCGGACGGAGCGAGCCGCCCGCCGCAGTACTCGCTCAGCTCGGGTCGGTCACCCCTCGCGATGCCGGTCGGCCGAGAGCGTCGCGAGCTCACCCTCCCCGACGAGCTCCGCCGGAATCACGACGAAGTGAATGGGTGTGAGCGCCCGGAGCGTCGCGGTGCGGACGCCGCCCTCGAGCAATGCGCGCTCGCCGACGATCGTTCCCGGCCCCATCTCCGCGACCTGCTCGCCGTCGACTTCGACCGCGAGCACGCCGTCGAGGAGGAGATAGAGCTTGTCTCCTTCCGCGCCCTGCGTGACGAGCACCGCGCCCTCGCCGAGCTTCCGCTTGGTGAGCTTCTCGTCTCCGGACATGAGTGCCCGCGACAGCTCGCGCTCGAGCGCGCTCTCGGCCGCCGCGACGACCGCCTCCGACTCGTCGTCACCCCAGGGCGTGTTCTCGCCGTGCGACTCGCGGTACCACGCTTTGAAGTCGATGGTGCCGGTCTTCTCGGAGAGGACACCGTCGCTGTCGTAGATCCAGTGCCGCGGGAACGGGCTCGCGCCGACCACTTCGTGCTCGACCCGGCCGTCCGCATGCAGCGTCAGCGCGAGCGTCGTCCAGCACGTCGCCGAGTGGATGCGGAACAGCGGTCCGCCCTTGACCAGCCGCGGCGCCGGGAAGCCTGCCCGCCCGCCCACGGTCTGCACGAACCGTGCGCGGTCGCCCGAGATCTCCGGCTCCGAGCGAAGCACCTCGAACGGAACGCCGGGGATGACGATCGCCTTCGGGCCGAGGCGAAACGTCGTCGAGCCGACGAGGCCGGCGCCCTCGTAGCCGGCGCTGACGATCGCGCCGTCCTCGACGTCGATCCAGGCCTGCAGGAGGTTGGCTTCGCGGAAGCGGTCGGCGTCGCGCAGCCGCTCCAGGTCGCCCGCCTCGAGGCGATCGGGCGGCGGGTCGTCGTAGTGACCCACGCCGAGCTCGAACGGCAGCTTCGGCAGGCCCTCGATCGCCTCTGACGGGATCCACGAGATCGCGGTGACGGAACCTTCGACGCGCATCTTTGTCCTCCCCACTTATTGGCCCCGCTCGATTCAACACCCGGAGAGGGCTCGGTTCAAGGTTCCGAGCGACTCGAGGGGGACGACGCAGCGGCCGTCCCCCTCGCCGAGCGGCCTACAGAGCCGAGAGGTCTACAGAACCGCGAGGTACTTCTTCATCTCCCAGTCGGTGAGCTGGACGCGGTACTCGTCCCACTCCTTCCGCTTCAGCTCGACGTAGCGGTCGAAGATGTGCGGGCCGAGTGCCGTGCGCATCAGCTTCGACTGCGAGAGCTCGTCGATCGCCTCGCCGAGCGTCTCGGGCAGGGAGACGATGCCCCGCTCGCGCCGCTGCTCGGCCGTGAGGTGGTAGAGGTTCGTCTCCATCGGGTCGGGCAACTCGTAGCCCTGCTCGATCCCTTCGAGCCCCGCGTGCAGGAGCGCCGCGAAGGTGAGATACGGGTTGCACGCCGGGTCGGGGCAACGGATCTCGGCCCGCGTCGCCTGCTCGGAGCCCGGCTTGTAGAGCGGGATCCGGATCAGAGCCGAGCGGTTCCGCTGCGACCACGCGACGTAGACCGGAGCCTCGAAGCCCGGCACGAGCCGCTTGTAGGAGTTGACCCACTGCGCGAAGACCGCCGACAGCTCGCGCGCGTGCCGGAGCTGGCCGGCGATGAACGCCTTCGCCACGTCGGAGAGGTGCCACTTGTCTTCGGAGTCGAAGAACGTGTTGTGGCCGTCGGTGAAGAGCGACATGTGCGTGTGCATGCCCGAGCCGTTCTCGCCGAAGAGCGGCTTCGGCATGAAGGTCGCGTGGTAGCCGTGCTGCTTCGCGACCTCCTTGACGACGAGCCGGTACGTGAGCATGTAGTCGGCCATGTCGAGCGCGCCGGCGTAGCGGATGTCGATCTCGTGCTGCGACGGCCCGACCTCGTGGTGGTGGTACTCGACCGGGATGCCCATCGACTCGAGCGCTCGGATCGTGTCGCGGCGGACGCCGGTCGCGGCGTCGAGCGTCGTCTGCGCGAAGTAGCCGCCCTCGTCGAGCGTCTCCGTGCCCTTCTCGTCCTTGAACAGGAAGTACTCGGCCTCGGGGCCGACGTTGAACGTGTCGAAGCCCATCGCCTCCATCCGCTCGAGCGCGCGCCGGAGCGCAAAGCGGGGGTCGCCGGCGTACGGCTCGCCGTCGGGTGTGACGATGTCGCAGATCATCCGCCCCGTCTGACCGTCGGGGAGGATGCGGAAGGTGTCGGGATCGGGGATCGCGACCATGTCCGACTCCTCGATCGCGTTGAAGCCGGTGATCGACGAGCCGTCGAAGCCCATTCCGTCGTCCAGTGCGCCCTCGAGCTCGTTGCGCGTGATGGCGAAGCTCTTGAGGTGCCCCTCCAGATCGGTGAACCAGAGGAGCACGTCTTCGATGCCGCGGGACTCGATCTCCGCGAGCACCTCCTTGCGCGTCTCCGGGTCGGATGTCGCTCTGTTCCTTGACTCCACGTACGCCATTCTCCCTCCTCGACTCTGTTTCCGAGAAACAAAAAAGCCCCGGCGTCCACCGGTGTCCCAGAAGGACAGCGTGGTCGCCGAGGCCTCGTCGCCTCGCAAATGTCGTGCAAAGTCTACATGTCGTCCGGACGGACTGGGGCTACCCTCAAGGCGCTCTGGTTCGCGTCGCTCGCCGTCCTCGCCGTCCTCGCCGCAGCGGTCGCTTTCGCCTCGGCGCCGCACGCGGCGCGCCCATTCAGCAATAGGGCCGGCAGCCCGCAGCCGTACACGGCGCCGGCCGGCAGCGGTGCGCTCTTCCTCGTCAGCGGTCACGGCTACGGGCATGGCGTCGGCATGGGCCAATGGGGTGCCCAGGGTTACGCCGAGCAGGGCTACACGTACGACCAGATTCTCGACGCCTACTACCCGGGCACGGAGCTGGGCCAGACGTCCACCACGTCGATTCGCGTCCTCCTCGCGAGCGGGCAGAAGAAGCTGACGATCTCCTCGAAGAAGGCATTCACGGTCACGGACGGTGACGAAGTGGAGCACACGCTTCCGGCGGGGAAGACGACGTTCGGGACCGGGCTCAAGCTCGCGGTCGACGGCGGGCCGGCGACGGCGCTCACCGCCCCGCTCACGTTCTCGCCGGCCGGCGGGTCGACGCTCACCCTCGGTCGGGCGTATCGCGGGCAGGTCCTCGTCGACGTGTCGGGCAAGAAGCTCCGCGCGATCAACGAGCTCCCGCTCGAGCAGTACCTCTACGGCGTCGTCCCGGCCGAGATGCCGTCGGCGTGGCTCCCGGCGGCGCTCGAGGCGCAGGCCGTGGCAGCGCGCTCGTACGCCCTCGCGAACCGGAAAGCGGCCGCGCCGTTCGACGTCTACGCCGACGGACGCAGCCAGGCTTACCTCGGCGTCTCCGCCGAGACGGTGGCGGGGAGGCAGGCCGTCGACGAGACGGCGGGGCAGGTTCTGCTCTACGGCAGCACTGTTGCCGACACGCTCTTCTCCTCGAGCACCGGCGGCTGGACGCAGTCGGCTGCGGACGCCTTCGGCCCGCCCGGCCGGCCGTATCTCGTCTCGGTCAAGGATCCGTACGACACGATCTCGCCGTACCACAACTGGGGCCCGATTCCCGTCACCGGCCAGACACTCGGCAGCTCGCTCGGCGTCACAGGCCACGTCGTCGATGCGACGGTCAAGCGGAACTCGTCCAAGCGCGTCAAGGCACTCAAGGTCTCGTCGCTCTCGGGCGGAGTCGAGCACTCCTCCTCGATCACCGGCGCGACCACTGCGTCGGCGCTCGCGCTTCGCTCGACGTGGTTCAGCGTCGGCGTCCTCTCGCTTCAGCCTCCCGTCGCCGAACCCGAAGGTCGCTGCAGGCACGAGCGTGACGCTGAGCGGCGTCGTGCGGGGCGTGCAGGGAGTGGTGGTGCAGAAGCGCAACGGCGGCGGGCCGTGGCAGCAGCTGAGGTCGGTGGTGCCGGGCAGCTTCTCCTTCGCAGTGAAGCCGAAAGTGACGACCCAATATCGGCTGGCGAGCGCAAATGACGCAGCCGCGCCCGTCCGAATCCGGGTCCAGGCGGCTACCTTGGGGTAGTGAAAAGGCTGAGGGTTGCGGTGCTCGGCGCAATCGTCGCTGCGCTCGTGGCGGCGTCTTCTGCTGCAGCGTTCACGCCGGCGAACACGTACTACGGGAAGCAGTGGTATCTCGGGCAGGACAACGCGTTCGACGCCTGGGCCTCGCCGCCGATGCTCGACCCGGTCAAGATCGCGGTCGTCGACTCCGGGGTCGACTGCGGGTTGCCGGACTTCAAGGGGCAGATCGCGGACGAGAAGAGCTTCGTCGGCGGCAGTCGCCTGCATGGACACGCAGGGGCACGGCACGATCGTCGCAGGCGAGATCGCCGGCGGGCTGGACTCTGCAGGCGTCGTCGGCCTTGCCTACGGAGCGCGAGCTACTCGTAGCGAAGGTCGTCGCCGCCGATGGGACGATCCCGCTCAAGGCCGAGGCTGCCGGGATCAGATGGGCGGTCGACCAGGGAGCGCAGCGTCGTCAACCTCAGCTTCGGCGCCGTCCGCGACCCGCTCTCGCCCGAGCTCGACTCGTACTCCAAGGTCGAGGCCCAGGCGGTGGCGTACGCGGTGAAGAAGGGAGCGGTGGTCGTCGCTGCCGTCGGCAACGCGGACGAGGCGCCGACCACACCGTGGCTGTACGCAAGCTGGCCGTCCGCGCTGCCCCACGTGATCGGCGTCGGCGCGCTGACCCGGTCGGGCAACGTCCCCGACTTCTCCGACGAGGATCCGACCTTCGTCGACATCGTCGCCCCCGGCGTCGGCATCTTCTCCACCTTCCCCAAGGATCTGACGGCGTCGCAGGACGGCTGCACGCCGCAGGGCTACACCGATTGCGCCGACGGGCGACTATCACAAGCCCGAGGGCACGTCGTTCGCGGCGCCCCAGGTGGCGGCGGCCGCGGCCGTCCTGTTCGGCGTCGACCCGTCGCTCACGAGCAGCCAGGTGACGAGGATTCTCGAGCGGCACGCGGACGACGTCGATGCCGCTTCCGGCTGCGCCGCAGTGCTCGACCGGACGCGACATGTTCAGCGGCTGGGGCAGTCTCGACGTGATGAAAGCCGTCAACTTCTCTCGACTCGGGCCGCCACGCCGCCCTCCGACCGCCTCGAGCCGAACGACGACGCCGTCGCAGGCACCGAAGCTCTGGGGGAAGCAGCCGCACCTCGCTGCGACGCTCGACTTCTGGGACGACCCCGTCGACGTCTACCGCGTGAAGCTCGACCGGGGGCAGCAGCTTCGGGCGCGGGTCGCCGCGCACTGGGCCAACGCGGACGTCGACCTGAGCCTCTGGCGGCCCGGGACGAGCACCGTGCTGCACGGGCACAAGGGGCGAGTTGCCGGGACGGCCGGCTCCGGCAAGCACGCAGCGTCTTTCGTACCGGGCTCCGGACGCGGGCTGGTACTACGTCACGCTGCGGATCACGCAGCACGGCGGCGGCCGCTACACGCTGCGGCTCGCCAAGACGGGCTGAGCCTCTACTGGTTCTCGAGCAGCTCGTCGTCGTTGACCTGGCGCATCACGCGCGCGGGATTGCCCACGACGAGCATCCGCCGCTCGACGTCCTTCGTCACCACCGCGCCTGCTCCGACGAAGGCCTCCTCGCCGATCTCGATTCCGGGGAGCAGCACCGCGCCGCCGCCGATCCGGGCGCCGCGGCGGATGGTCGGCCCTTTGATCAGCTCGTGACGCCGCTCGGTGCGGCCCATGAAGTTGTCGTTCGTCGTCACGACGCACGGCGCGATGAACACCTGCTCCTCGAGCGTCGAGTACGCGGTGATGTAGGCCTCGGCCTGGATCTTCGTCATCGCCCCGATCGTCGTGTCGTTCTCGACGAGCGAGCCTCGCCCGATCACGACGTCGTCGCCGACCGTGACGCGCTCGCGCACGCACGACTGGTCGCCGAGGATCACGCGCGCTCCCACCTTCGTTCCCGCGAAGACGACGGCCCCGGTGGAGACGATCGTGCCGTCGCCGATCTCCGTGGGAGGCAGCTCCTCCCGCTTCGCCGTCGAACGAGGCGAGAGCGAGGGCTGCTTGCCGACGACCGCGTGCTCGAGCACCTTCACGCCCTCTCCGAGCACCGTGCCCGGATAGACGATCGCCGTGGGGTGGATCTCAGCCATGCAGACGACTCTGTCAGGAGCTCGAGGGCTCGCACGACTTCGAGCCCGTCCCGCATCTCGCGCCCGTCCCAGCCCTCCTGCACGAGCCGCAGGAAGTGCTGGCACTCGAGCTTGAGCGGCTCCGCGTTCGACAGCTTCGGGCTGAACGCGTCGCCCGAGCGGGTGCTCCACTCGCCGTACGTGTCGGAAGGCTGCTCGGGCGCCTTGTCGTAGACGGTGATCTTCTGGTCGAGCTCCATGTCGTCGAAGACCGCCATCTTGTCGCGGCCTACCACCGTGAGCCGGCGCATCTTGTGCGGGTCGAGCCAGGAGAGGTGCATGTGCGCGATCTTCCCCGACGCGAAGCGCAGGTAGCAGAACACGACGTCCTCGACCCCCTCGTTGAGGAAGGCATGGCCGTGCGCCGACGCCTCGACGATGTCCTCGGAGATCAGGCTGAGGATCACCGAGAGGTCGTGGACGCCGAGCGACCAGAGCGCGTTCTCGTCCTTGCGGATCTTGCCGAGGTTCTGGCGGTTCCCGTAGACGACGAGCACGTCGCCGAGCTCGCCCTCGTCGACGATCTCCTTCAGCTTCTGCACAGCCGGGGTGGTAGAGGAGGAGATGGCCCGGCATGAGCACGAGCCCGCCTGCCTCCGCGAGACCGACGAGCTCCTCCATCTCGGCGAGGCGCATCGCCGGCGGCTTCTCGACGAAGACGTGCTTGCCCGCCTCGAGCGCCGCCTTCGCGAGCGGATAGTGCGTGGGAACAGGGGTCGCGATCACGACCGCGTCGACGTCGTCGGCGGCGAGAAGCTCCTCGAACGAGCCGGTAACCCGGGCGTCGGGGTAGCGCTCGCCGAACTCCGCCTGTCGCTCCTCGCTCGCGTCGCAGAGCCAGCGCAGGTCGGCGAGATCGTCGAAGTTGCGGGCGAGGTTGCGCCCCCAGTAGCCGAGCCCCGCCTGTCCGATCCGCAGCGTCACAGCTTGTAGACGTGCGCCGCGGCGCTGCCCTTGGCGCCGGTCGCGTTGCGGAGGTCGACGACGAGTGACGCTTCGTCCACGAGCCGGTCGTAGTCGAGGGACGAATGGTCGGTGACGATCACGACGCAGTCGTGGGCCTGCGGCTCGTACGGGACGGAGGCGAGCTCGACGCCCTCCTCGTCGATCCGAGGAACGTGCGGGTCGTGGTACGACGACGTCGGCGCCGGCGTTCTGGAGCAGCGAGATCAGCTTCAACGCGGGCGACTCGCGCAGGTCGCCGATGTCCGGCTTGTACGCGACGCCGAGCACGAGGATCCGCGAGCCCTTCATCGCGCGCTGGGCGTGGTGGTTGAGCGCCTGCGAGACGAGCGAGCGGCAGAAGTACGGCATCTCCTCGTTCACCTTGCCGGCGAGCTCGATGAACTCCGTGTAGAAGCCGAACTCGCGCGCCTTCCAGCTGAGGTAGAAGGGATCGATCGGGATGCAGTGGCCGCCGAGGCCCGGCCCGGGGCTGAAGCGCATGTAGCCGAACGGCTTCGTCGCGGCCGCGTCCACGACCTCCCAGATGTCGATGTCCATGCGGTCGCAGAGGATCGCGAGCTCGTTGACGAGCGCGATGTTGACCGAGCGGAAGATGTTCTCGAGCAGCTTCGTGAGCTCCGCCGCCTCCGGGCTCGTGAGCTCGTGCACCGTGTCGAGCGCGCGCCGGTAGATCTCTGCGGCTCTGCGCGTGCACTCGGGCGTGACACCGCCGAGCACCTTCGGCGTCGTCTTCGTCGTCCAGTCCTCGCGGCCGGGGTCGACCCGCTCCGGCGACATGGCGAGGTAGAAGCCCTCGCCCGTGGTCAGTCCGCTGCCTTCCTCGAGGATGGGCTGCAGCAGCTCTTGCGTCGTGCCCGGCCACGTCGTCGACTCGAGGACGACGACCTGGCCCTCGCGCAGCACTCCCGCGATGCGCCGCGCCGCGGCCTCCACGATCGAGAGGTCGGGCTCGCGCTGGCGCGAGAGCGGCGTGGGCAGTGCGATGAGGATGCCGTCCGCGTCTCGCAGCTCCTCGTAGCTCGTGGTCGCGTGGACGAGCCCGCGCTCGACGAGCGGAGCCAGCCGCTCGCTCGGGACGTCGGGAATGTGCGACTCGCCGCGGTTGAGCGCGGCGACGACGTCTTCGACCACGTCGACGAGGAGGACGCGGCAGCCGGCCTCGGCGAACGTGGCCGCCAGAGGAACGCCGACGTATCCGGCGCCAACCACTGCGACGTCGTACTGAGGGGCCTCAGCCACGGTCGGCAAGGCTAGCGGCGACCCGTTCGGCTGCGTGTCCGTCACCGTAGAGCGGCGGCCGCTCCTCGGGCATCCGTGCCGCCGCCACCGCCGCGACGAGCTGCTCGGGGTCGTCGTCGACGAGGACGTTGGCTCCGAGCTCGACCGTGTCCACCCACTCGGTCGAGGGGCGCGCCGTGACGCAGGGAACGCCGTACCAGTAGGCCTCCTTCTGCAGGCCGCCCGAATCGGTGACGAGCACGCGCGCCTGCGAGACGAGCGCGGCCATGTCGAGGTAGCCGACCGGGTCGAGCACCTCGACGTTCGGCGGCACTTCGCCGAGCACCGAACGCGTGCGCGGGTGCGCCGGGAAGAGGACGCGCTCGCCGATCCGTCCCAGGCCGTCGACGATCCGCGCGAGCCGCTCCGGCTGGACGTTCGCCGCGCGGTGGATCGTCGCTGCGACGTACTTGCCGGGCTCGACGCCGTGCTCGGCGAGGATCGTCGAGCGCTCGCGGGCGATCGGCGCGAACTGGAAGCACGCGTCCGCCATCACGTCACCCACGACGTCGATCGATCCCGGCACGCCTTCCCGGAGCAGCGTCTCCCGCGAGCGCTCGTCGGGACAGAGGAGAAGCTCGGCCACGGCGTCGACCGCGATCCGGTTGTGCTCCTCGGGCATCGACAGGTCGCCGCTGCGCAGACCCGCCTCCACGTGCGCGACGCGGATGCCCGTGTCGCCCGCGGCCTGCGTGCCGGCGAGCGTCGTGTTGGTGTCGCCGAAGACGAGCGTCCAGTCGGGCCGCTCCTGCTCGAGCACCGCTGCGATCGGCGGCCGCATGGTCTCGGCGTCGGCGGTGTGCAGATCGAGCCGGTAGCGCGGCTCGGGCAGCGCGAGCTCCGCGTAGAAGACGTCGGAGAGCGCAGGATCCCAGTGCTGGCCGGTGTGGAGCCCGACCTCCTCGATCCCGGCCTCGCGGAGCGCGGCGGAGACCGGACCGGACTTGATGAATTGCGGACGGTTGCCCACGACGGTGAGGACCTTCATCGACACGAGGCTACAATCACCGGCCGTTCGGGCCGTTAGCTCAGCTGGTAGAGCAGGGGACTCTTAATCCCAAGGTCGCAGGTTCGATCCCTGCACGGCCCATCGAGAATTGCCTGCAAATCTGTGTCTTTTTGGCCGCGACACAGACGAAGAGTGGGAGCGAGTTCACCCTCCGGTTGTTGACCCGCTCCCAGCAGACACGAGGAGACTCGATTCAGCTCGAGCGGATCCGAGCACGTACAGCGCTTTCGCAGTCCCAAGGTCGAGGGGGCCTGCATGGTCGTAGGCCTTCAGGCGTGAGAGTGCTGGCCCAGCCGACTGTCTTGTTCCGCGGGACCGCGATGCTGCGATCGCGCGTATCAGAGGTATGCGCAAGCTCGTGGCCCTGGCGGCAATCACTTTCGTGCTCCTTCCGCCCGCTTCAGGGGCCGCGACGTCCAGTGGCGAGCCGGTCGCGCTAGTCACTGCCGAGACTGCGAACGAGGTTCTCGCCGTTTCACTCGGCAGGTACGGCGGCCACATCCTTCGGCGCGTCCACCTCGACGAGCCCCTCATGATCGCTTCGGCGAGCCACGGCCCGGCCGTGGTCGTCAATCCCAGAGGCACCGTGACGCTTCTCGCCTGGCACACCCTTCAGGCGATCAAGACATTCCACGGCTTCCGTGCGCCGAAAGTCGCCGAGGTCACGCCCAACGGACGGCTCGCCTACGTCACAGACGAACGCACTGGGGACCTGACGGTGATCGACCTCCGGCAGCGCAGGATCGTCGGCCGCGTCTTCGTGGGACTGCGAGCCCACCACTTCGGAATCAGCCCCGACGGCCGCCGGATCTGGGTCGCGCTCGGTGAGACAGCGACCACAATCGTGCGACTCGACGCCTCGAACCCACGAAGACCTCGCGCCGTAGGACGCTTCCACCCACGGTTCGGCGCACACGACATAGCCTTCGCGCCAAGTGGCGGCACGGTCTTAGTCACCTCACCCTCAAACTCGACCGTGTCCGCCTACGCCGCCGGCGGCCGACACCCTCGGCTCCTTTGGTACGCCGGAGCGGGACGAGGACCCGAGCATGTCGTCTTTTCAGGTGCAGAGGCGGTCGTCTCCAGCGGCTACAGCTCCTCCCTCCACGCGCTTCGTTGGCGGCACCCGTCCGCTGGCGACCAGGCGCGTGCCGAGGTGCCCTACGGCTCTTTCAACCTCGCCACCTACGGTGGTTTCGTCGTGACCACGTCCCTCTTCACGGGCCAAGTCACCGAACTCCGCGGCGGCGATCTGCATCGCCTCTGGACGACGACGGTCGCGCCTGCGGCACGCTACGTCGCGATCTCCGTCTGGCCGCACTAGCCACGCCGCCACTGGCCCACACGAGTGCCCACCCGGTGATAGACCGGTTAGCGGAGCTGGAGACGACCGCTCGGTCGGAGGTCGGCGTTCGGTGCGATGTGGCCGGTTGCGTCGGCGGTGAAGGCGAATCGTCCGGGCGCAGTTTCGACGAAGACGACGGCGCTCTTGGGCGGCGTGAGGAGGTAGATCAGGCAGCGTCCGGCGTCCTCACGGAAGTAGCCGCTGCGTCTGGCCCTCTCGATGCGCGCGGTATTGGCCTTTGGGGCCTGCTGCTTCGCCGCTGTACGTCCACTCGTGTTTGCGGCTGCGTTCCAGCGGTCTGCGCAGGCGGTTGGCGTGTTCGGCTTCGGCGGTGGGCCATTGGTCGTGACGCCGACGCCGGAAATCGTTGTCGGTGGGGTGGTCGCGTAGTGCAGAGGTCTGCTTCGCACTCGAGCCGCAGCCTGCGAGGGCAAGGCCAGTCGCGAGGAGGTAAACGAGGACGAGTGAGCGAGCCATGCTTGCCATCTATACGTCACGGACGAGTGTGCCGTCAGAGATCATTCGAGACGCGTTTCGGCGGGTCGGTGTCACGTTCGACCTTTTGTCGGCACCTGTATCCGTAGATGACGGAAAGCACGCGGCAGCTCGACTCTCCGCCGAACGGTGACCACCAGGAGCGCCGTGGGGGCGAAACCGCAGCGTCCCCGCTCGGTGGGGAGGCTGTCGAGCGCCTGTTCTACAGCTGCGAGGCTCGCCTCGGCCGCTTCCTCGCACAGATGGTTGGCAATCGAGCGCTCGCCGAGGATCTACTTCAGGAGAGTTTCTACGAGGCCTTCCGCTGCCGCGATCAGCTTCCCGCGATCGACAACCCTGAAGCGTGGCTGTTCGGAATCGCGCGCAATCGCGCACTTGCGTCGCTGCGTCGACGCCGCCGCCTGCGGGGCGCACTCGAGCGCTTCGCGCAACGTCCCGAACCGAACGAGCGTGACGACCTCGAGCTGCTTGCCGTCCGCGACCTCCTTGAGCGTCATCTCGACCCGGAAGACCGCGCGCTCTTGCTCCTGCGCTACCTGCACGGGTTCGCGGCGACAGAACTTGCCGCGATGACTGGACGAACACCCGAGGCAGTTCGCCAGCGGCTTGCGCGAGCGAAACGCCGTCTAATTCGCGCCGCCGAACGTCAGCCCAACCCTTCCGACGAGGAGAAAGAGGACATGAACCGCGTAATAGCACCGGAACGCGACGACGACATCGTTCGCGAAATACTCGCGCCCTTTGAGCGGGTTCAGCCGGTCAGCCTGAGCCGCCGCCCGCGCCCACGCCGATCTCGCCCCTTGATTCTTGCTGCTGCAACGGCAGGCGTCGCGGTGCTGGCCTTCGCGAGCCTCGCCACCGCCGGTGCGATCGGATTCGGCCCGCTGCACGGCGCCTCGATCAGCCCCAACCCGCCGACGCTCACAACCGGAGCGACGAACACCCTCGCGTGCAACCTGATCGGGCAAACCGCCGGCCAGGCGGAGACCGCCCTGCACCAGCACGGCTATCGGATCGAGTGGCGCTTCCAACACTGGGGGAGCCAGCCGGTACACAGCGCCGACAAGAACGCTCCCAGCGGCGTCACCGGCGGCTACTCAAGCGAGCCGCAGACCGTGCCCGCAGACAGCGTCGTCTGGGACATCGGCGCAGACACGCGCTCAGCCAACACGTTCTTCGTCTTCGTCGAGGCGCCGAACGACCCCAACGCCCCAACCCTGACCCCCCCGAACTGTCAAGGAGGATGACGCCACACATACTGAGGCTGGCGCGCCTCAGAGTTCATGCCGGAACAAAGGCCAGGCGACTATCCCCGCGATCGGCACGACGGCAAGCCGCCGTGTCGTAGGCGAGCGGGCACGCCGCTACGCCAATGCATGTCCGGCGGGTGTGACGCGGTAACCCAAGCTCCGCCGGCCAACCGGGCGATGACGTTGTCGACCCCGCAACTGCCGATCACCCATGCGGAGCCGTCTGGGGCGGCGGCGAGGGACTGCTGTGTGCCGTCGCTTCCGACCAGCTTTGGCGCACCCGGCACGTAGTGCCAGCTCCGGCCGTCCCAGTGCTCCAGAAGCCCGGCAGGGGCGCTCGAAGAGAATCCGTTGTTGCCTTGGAGATCGAGACTCTGGCTCTGCCCGATCGCCCATGCGTCGTCGGGTCGGACGGCGGCGACGTTCGTGAGGGCTGCGTTGTTGCTTCCTGGGGGATTCGGAACGGGAGTGATCTGCCAGCGTCGACCGTTCCAGTGAGCGGCGAGGGAGTGCGAGTATTTGGCTGCCGTGCTGCCACCGTGCGCGTAGCTGCCCACTGCCCAGGCGTCGTTTCCTGCTGACGCGCTGAAACCGCTGATGAAGTCGCTCGACCCGAATGGGGCCGGAACCTTGCGCCAGCGAGTGCCGTTCCAATGCTCGACCACAATCGGGATCCAGTTGGCGTATCGCTGGTAGCCAGTCGAGACGACCCAGACGCTCGATGGGCCGGTCGCGACCACCTTGTCGAGTTCGAGGCCGGGACGCATCCATGGGAGGGATACGCGTGTCATCGCGGCGCCGTTCCAGTGGAGGAGGAGCGGGCGCGTCGCCCATGGGTTCAACCTGCCCCTGCGATTGGCACGGAACGTCGCCCCGACGGCCCAGACGCTGCGCGGCCCAGCGGCAGAGACCGCGAACAGATACGACGACGGACCAAGACGCGGCAGTCGCATGACCCTCCACCGCGCACCGTCCCAGTGCTCGACAACCGCATGCGACCGAACCAGAGATCCGTCGCCACGCGCCCCCACCGCCCACGCGTCGTCCGGAGTGATCGCCGCTACGCCGCCGTTGCTCACCGTCGGCGGAGGAACGCTTTGCCACGCGCTTCCATCCCAGCGCCAGGCCACCGAGCCCACGATCCAGGCCGCGTCACGGGAGGCGACTGACACACCCGAAAGGCTCGCGCTGAAATACGGAGGGAACGTGGGCCCGCCAGTCGCGTACTGAAGGCCACCCGGCACATACGGGCCTGCGTACGCTCCAGAGGTTCGGAGCCAGCCAAACGGGTGAGTAGCCAGCGTCGCTCCGCCCGCACCGAGCACTAGCACCAGGACTACGGCTAGGAGCACGCGCCGTTGCCGCGCTCGCCGCTTCGCTTCCGCGATCAGCGGGTCGAGGGAGAACGGGAGCCTGAGCGCGTTTGCTGTCATGGCATCGGCCGGAGATCAGAAGTCGCCGCAGGTCCCGTACTTGATCTCGGTGATGCGGCTGCTCGCTGGATCGGGATAGCGACGTGCGTTGTCGTAGAGGATCAGGCCGTCGGGTGTCTGCCAGCGGTTGGTTCCGACCGGCCTCAGGTGACCGTAGGCGGCGCGAGCCTGGGCCAGGGTGCTGCCGAGCGTGATCCCTCGGGTCGTGACGAGCCGCCACGGATCAGCGGCGCTGACGTGCTTGCCGTCGCGGGTCGGCGGCCAGCCGTCTTCGATGTACCGGAACCCTGTTAGGCGTCCGTGCCTGAGCTCGACGTAGAGGCGCAGCCAGTCGATCTCCGTGAAGCCTGGGCCACATGCGGGATTAGCTGGGGGGTTCGTCGCGCGCGTGCCGAGCAGCTCGCTCAAGCGAGTCACGACCTCTTTCCGGGGCAGACCGAAGCGCACGCCGCCTATCGCCTTGGTGGAGAGAGTTGGCGGGTTCCAGCGAACCCTGAACCAGTGCGACTTCCTATGCGGCTGGTAGCAGGTTTCGAGGTAGGGCGAACCAGGCCCTGCCGTACTTCCGCAGTCCCAGAGGACGGTGGCGACGGTGCAGTCGCCCCAACTGGTATGCGACATGGGATGGCAAGCGGGGGCCGCCTGGCGTGCCGCGCTGCACCCAGTGTCGGCGGTGACGACGCTCACCGAACCCGCGACCGGCGTGCATCGCCGCTTCGTCGGGCCTGGCCCTAGGACGAACCGCTGGCTCGGAAGCGGAATCATCTTCTGATGCATGCGCCCTGACGAGCGGTAGTGGAGGACCAGCGACCCCGGCACGACGACCTTCCGGCCGGATGCAAGGGCGGCACAGTCGTGCATCAGGTAGTTCGACTGGACGGTGGCGATGCGGCCGGGCGGGAGCGTCACGGCCCGTGTCGGGGCAGCGCTCCAGTGGCGGTAGACGAGATCCATGCCGCTGTAGCCGTAGTTGGGGACTGTAGGCGGCGGCTTCAGCGG
This sequence comes from uncultured Actinomycetes bacterium, assembly GCA_963794255.1. GTDB lineage: Bacteria > Actinomycetota > Thermoleophilia > Gaiellales > Gaiellaceae > Palsa-739. Next base: position 604,371 of record CAWCDC010000002.1, read on the forward strand.
AGGCGAGAGCCGCAGTTGGATGGCGACAAGGTCGATGATCTGCGGTGAGGGGTTCGCGCCCTTCGCGCCTACCAAGGTCACCGGGGCGTGCGACCGGTTCTGGATGCCGAACGCCTCCGAGTAGTGGCGATTGTTGACGCAACCCAGGGTCGTCCCCTTCGGCCCTGACGAGCCGTCGCCAAAGAGACCGCTTTCACCGCCACCGGCGAAGCCTCCGTTCAAGACGAAAGGCCCAGACCCAATGTGCTGGACCGGAGGTCTCGCCACCCGTGTGATGGACGGGCCAACGCTGTAGCGGGGTGTGTTCGGCCCGCGCAGAGCTAGCGCCGCTCCCGCCGCAGCGCCTGCGAGCGCGACGACGACCACCGCAACAAGAACACGTCTCCGTCTCATCCGCCGTTTCGCCTCTCGGATCAGCGGGTTGAGCGAGAACGGGCGACGAGAGAACGCGGAGAGTGCCATCGCTTACCCGACGTTCTCGATGATCTTGATCAGTTCTTCGGTGCGGTAGCCCTGCTGGCGAGCGAAACGGACGAGCTCGCGGGCGCGGGCGACAACGGCTCCTCGCTCGGGCGTGCCGGCGACGTGGATGCCGCGACCACGCCGGAACTCCAGCAGGCCTTCATCCCGAAGCAGGCGAAGCGAACGGAGAACGGTGTTCGTGTTCACGCCAAGCACGGCGGCGAGATCGCGGGCGGGCGGGAGCCGTTCGCCTGGCTTTGCTTCGCCGTCGGCGATAGCGCGCCGGATCTCGGCGGCTACCTGCTCGAACAGGTCCGTTTGTTCCTGGCGGTCGATCTTGACGTCTAGCACTGGTGACTAGCAATACTAGCGCTAGATGTCGGAGCATGTGTCACGGCTGCCTTTCGCGCTCGATCCGCTGATCGCGGAGGCGAAGCGCCGAGCACGCCAGAGGCGCTTCCTCGTCGCTCTCAGCGTCGTGATCCTGGTCGGACTCGCAGTAGGGCTGACACTCGGACATCCCTCGTCAGGTGGTGGAACGAGCGGCGGCTTCGCAGGAGCGGGGAGGATCGGCACGCTCACGATCCCAAAGGGGACAGACGGGATCGCAGCGATCGTCTATGGACGGCTCTCAGTGAGCACGAAGACCGGCTTCCATCTCCAGGGACTCTCGGTGAGTGCTGCGTCGCTGTCTGCCGGGTGCGCGCTATGTCGCTGCGGGGGAGGGCCACTCGCTCGTGGAACTCGCTCCGAGCGGAAGGCAGGTTTGGTCGCGTCGGGTGGGTGAGCCTGTCACGGACTGCGGAGCGTGCAACGTCGTCGCTTCGATCGCGTGGTCTCCCGACGGCTCCCGGATCGCCTACGTCGTCCGCACGCCAACCAGGAAGCAAGTCCTCCACCTGATCTGGCGAAACGGAACGCACGACACCGTGATCGATCGCAACGCGCGGCCCGGGCAACCCTCGTGGCGGACAGACTCGCGCGCGCTCGCATACGTCGGCGCAGGCACCAGCCCGATCATCTACAACCTCACGCGTCGGTCACGCCAGGTGATCCGCTGGCCGATCGCTCGGTCGCCAGCGACGCACCTCGCCTTTGCGCCTCACGGAAACGAACTCGCGATCGGGACGGAGACCGGCGCGCTGCTGGTGGGCGGCCGCGACCGAGTCGTATGGCGTGGACAGACCTGGGGAGTGGGCTGGCTTGGCGGTCGTCTCGCCGTTTCGGAGCGCCTCGGCCACGCCGCCGGCCGTTACGTGACCCAGCTCTACACGGTCACGCATTCCGGTGCGACCCCGAGCCGCGCCACCGGGCTACCAGCACCAATCCTGGCCATCGCACGGTCGGACGGTCGCCCTCCGCTGCTGGCACAAGCGTGCTCGCCGGTCCACATCAGCTCGCTACACAGAGTTCTCCGGTTCGCACTGAAGCCTTGCTACGGCTCTATCGGTGCGCTACGTCTGCGAAATCGCGATCGGCGACCAGGACATCAGCATCGGCTAGCGCCGCGGCTTCGGGGAGAGCCTAGGCGGAGCAGACGCGAACGCCAGCGAGGGCACGATTCACGGTCGCGACCGAAGCGGGAGTCAGGCCTCTGACTTCCGCGTAGGCGTCCAAGAACCGGCCCTGAGAGCGAATGGCCACGTGAGCGGCCGGCCAGGTCGACCCTTCCATGCCTCGGAAGTCGGCACGGTGCACTCGCAACTCCTGCCGAATGGGAGGCGTCGCATCCGGCCCTTCGTTGATGACGACGATCGTGATTCTGCCCGCGGCCAATGACGACCCGCGGACGCACCGATGCCGTAGAAGTCATCCACGCTCCCGAATCGGAAGTTCGTTAGCACGATCGTGGCCTCGGACTGGCGCGTCTTCGGGAAGCTGCGCTCCTTCAACCCGCTGGGGGCGGACGCAAAGAGACCGGTTGCGCCCCCGCTCGAACGCAGAGCGAGCCAGCCAGCAAGTACGCCTACCACGGCTAGAACCGCTAGAGCAGAGAACAGCGTTCGTCCCTGCCACGCCCCGAAGCCTCACCTCGGCGAAGAGCGGTCCAAGACCAGGAGGTGCCCTCAAAGGCTGCGCGAGCACAGACCTAGTACGTCCGAGTGGACTCGAGCGGTCCCCGAACGCGGCCCGGCTCAACGGTCAGTGCTTCGCAGCTTTACTTGGCCGCGGCTTCAGCGGCCCGGCGGGTATCCAGTGCGAGCCGCCGTCGGTCGTGTGGAAGAGGGTGGCGTGCGGGGCCGACGCCGTAGAGGATCGCCCAGCCGACCCGGCTCGAGCTGAAGGCGATCTTCCGGACCTGCGCGTTCCTGGGCAGATTGCGGAAACCGATCCTTTGCCAGTGTCGGCCGGCGTCGCGCGTCGTGAACAGGTCGCTGCGGGACGAGAAGGCCCAGACGCTCGGCGATACGGCGCTGAACGACGCCGGCAGACCGCCAGGGCCGAAGGGGACGGCGTGCTTGACCCAGTTGCTCCCGCCGTCAGGGCTTACATCGACCGTCCCGGGATTCAGGTTCAAGCCGCCCCCGCGATTGGGCGCGTTCTGTGCCAGGACGACATCGGGACCGAAGACGCGGATCGGTAGCTCCACGAAGCTGTCCGAGCTGGCGATGTTGTACTTCGACCACGTCCGGCCACCGTCGGTCGTCCGGTAGAGGGTGATGATCGGCGGGCCTATGTATGGCCCGATGATCATCTGTCCCGGGCCACCCGCGAAGGCTGAGTGGTTGTTGACGAAGGTAATCGGCCCCCAGATGGAAGGCCGGGAGACGAGCTGCCAGGTTCTCCCGCCGTCGCTCGTACGGAAGAGCTTGTTCGGCGCCCGCGCGCCATGGACGGCCGCGAAGAGATATCCGTGCCGTGCGTCGAGGAAGCTGAGGCTGCCGTCGTAGCAGACCCTGCGACAGGCGGGCGGGGTCGACACGTGCCAGGTCCGTCCGCCGTCCGTCGTCCGATCGAACTCCCAATGGTGAACGCCCTTGGACAGCTCTTGCCGGTCGAAGGCCAACGGCGCGCTCATCCACCCGACCCGCTTGTTGACGAACTGGATGTCAGGAGGATCGGCAACCGCGATCTTGGCCGCAGCAACATCCCGAGGCACCGACCGCCGCCAGGTCCGGCCTCCGTCAGTCGTCAGCCAGATGCCGCGTCCGTTGATCGCCCAGGTGACGCCACCGGCGCTCCCGACGTCACCGATTCCTCTTCTGACCTCTGGCGTACTGCTGACGTGCCCGGCCGTCCCGGTGACCGGGCCATGGCCGCGAACGATGACTGTGTTGCCGCCTGGCAGCGCCGCCCGGAGTCCCAGCCCAAGTGCAGTCGCAAGAACGACTGCAGCTGCGGCGAGCAGCCGCCTCCGTCGCTGCCGGTCTCGCGCCTCAGGGATTAGAGCGTCGAGTTCGTCTTGGGCAGGTGGCCGCCGCGGAGGTGGGGCGATCGCCATAGCACTATTATCGCTAGCACCACCCTCTAGCGTCAAGGGCTACGCCTTGGGGGTCAGGGACAGGTCTTGAGGCCTGCTCCGAGTGGGATGGTCTTGGTGCAGTCGTAGAGGCCAGTTTGGAGCGGATCGAACTTCTCGGAGGCCAGCTTTTCACCGTCGCGGTTGTACGCGGCCGCCCCGATCAGGCGGTGGCCGCGTGGCCAGTGCGCCTTGGGGATGTTGTAGAGCACGAATCCGTCGACGGGAGTAAGAGTGACCGTTGCGGCGTCCTGGAAGCGGAGTACGACGCGGGCAACGTCTGGCTTGAGCTGGGCGTCGAAGGAGGTGAAGCCGGTGCCGTGGCTCAGACCGCCGGCCATTGCCGTTGTCAGGAATCGTGGCGGTGCGCAGCCTGAGCTGATCGTCGCGGTTCGGTATCTGACCCACGAGCAGTTGCCACCGGTCCGCGAAGGGGCGATGGCGATCGAGAGCGGGCCGCTGCGCAGGATCACGCGGCGATTAGCCTTGTTGCTGACGTTATTGGGATTGAACCAGGGCGGCGGCAGACGGAACGCTGAGGTCACACGTGCGAGCACGTGCCCGTTCTTGTCGAGGGCGACGAGCGCGACCGGGCGGTCGTCTGGCCTCTCCTGGGCGCGGGTCAGTTGGTAGAGATAAAAGGCGCGGTCGATCGGCTTGCTGACCCAGAGCAGCGGTAGGAGGGCGGTCTTGCCGTTTGCGAAGCGGAGCTCGAGCTTCGCGGTCTTCTGGTTGGCGACGGTTCCTTCGATGACTCTGGCGTGCCAGGCGCTGAAGCGGGCTACGTCGAGCATCCCCGGGTTCAGGTCGCCTGGTTCACCGTGGCTGCGGGAGCCGGGTGCAAGGCAGCCGCCGCCTCCGAGGATGTAGCAGAAGCCTCCTTTGCGGGTGGGCGTGACCCAGAGTGGCAGGGACTTCCCGTTGCGGAGGTGGTAGGTCGTGATCAGGCGTGTCTGGCCGGAGATCGCCTGCGGGTTCATTCCTCGCGGTCCGCCGAGGTTCAGTTGCGCGAACTGGCGGACGACCCGCTTTGGAGCGTGCTTCGCTGAGAAGAAATCGACGAACGGTGGATGGAGCCCGAGCGCCGGCGCCACGAAGACGACGCCAACCACCAGGACAGCGAGGGCAAGTCCCAGCATCCGCATCCGGTGCCGACGCGCGGAGACGGCGGGATTGATGCCGGCTCGCGCCAAGAGTGCCGTCCAGTCGTCTGGCAGGTCGGTGTCGTACGGCGCGAGGCGCGCCAACTCGTTTTGGATCAGCGGCTCGACGTCAAGCATCGGCTCTCACCTTCTCGAGGTTTGTGCGCAGATTTGCGTGGGCTGAGGCGAGCGTCGCCGAGACGGTGCCAACCTCGATTCCGAGGGCGTGCGCGATCGTTCGGTAATCGAGATCGGCGTAGTAGCGCAGGAACACCACCAGCCGCTGCCTCTCCGGCAGCGCGGCAATCAGTGGCGCTAAGCCTTGGACGGCGGCAGGCGCTTCGTACGCGACGTCCTGTTCCTCACCCGCGACAACCACCGGCTGACGGGTTGCATCACGGGCTGCGTTGACGACTGCCTGCCAGACCCACGCCTCGAGCGTGCCCTCGCCACGGAAGCCGTCGCGACTCCTGATCACGCCTACGAACGCTTGCTGGACAGCCTCAATAGCGCGTTCCCGATCGCCGACGATCGCGCGAGCAACCTGCACGAGGTGCGGCAAGCGCTCGCGATAGAGCGACTCGATCTCCTCCTAGCCGCCGGTCCGATCGCCCCTGAATCATCTCTCTACCAATCTTGACCCCGAAGCCGCCGCGTTTGTTTACCCCGCGTGAGATGGACATCGAGTTGCTGGTCACAACTTCGGGGGCGTATTCGTTTATAGGTGGTGAGCGGCCAAGATCCGACTGACGCCGAGCTGCTCCAGGCGCTTCGGCGTGATCCGGAGGCTGTCGGCGCTGCTTTACGACCGCTACGCGTCGCGCCTCGTTCGTTATCTCCAGCAACAGGGTGCGCGTGAGGATGTTGCGCTCGACGCCGACGCAGGAGATGTTCGCCCGGCTGATCGTGCATCGGCCGCCGAGTTCGGCCGAGCTGCGGACGGCATCGATCTGGCCCTGGCTCGCCGTGAGCGGCCGCAACCTGCTCCGCGACTGGCAGACGACGCGGCGCGGTCGAGGCGAAGGCACGACATCGGCTCGGTCTTCCGATCTCGCCTCGACGAGGCGACGGATCCTCTCGCTCGGGTAGAGGCGGCTCGGCTTCGGCGAGGGCTTGAGCAATGGCACTCAACGCGCCTCAGCCCCGACCAGCGGACGGCCGTGACCGCCCGCGTGATCCAGGAACGCGACTACTCCGAGATCGCCAGCGCGACCGGCGCGAGCGAGGCGACGGTGCGCCGCCGGGTCTCTCGCGGGCTGCGAGCGATGCAGACCTTCCTCCAAGGAGGCAACTCGTGAACATCGACGACGCACTCACCACTTATCGCGGAGAACTGATCGCCGCAGCTCGGCGCTGGCAGAAGGCGCGGGCACGTCGACGGCATCGCATCGCACTGGTGACGAGCGCGCTGGCCGTTGCCGGGATCATCGTCGGCACGGCAATCGCAGCGACCGGCTGGCTGGTCGGATCGCCCGCGCCGAAGAACGTCAAGTCCGACTTCGGCTCCTACGCGCCGCAGCTCGGCTTCAACCCCGAGCCGGGTAAAGCGGTACTCGTCGCGCACGACGGCCCGTACAAGATGTACGTGACGCCGGACAAGCAGGGAGGCTACTGCACCCTTGTCGCCACTCCCCAATACCACCCCGGTCCCCACGGCTCCGGCGGCGACTGCGGAACACGACGACAAGCCGCCGTCTCGTTCCTGGCAGGCCCCGTCGGAGCCAGGTGTCCCGATGCGCAACGGAGGAGTGCGCCTCGTCGTCGCCGGACGAACCCGAAACAAAGCGGTCGCCCGTATCCGCTTCACCACACCCGACGGCAAGACCGCCACCGCACCGATCGGGACCAGCGGCTTCTTCATCACCGACATCACGAGCACGAAGCAGCTCTTCACCGGACTCTCTCCCCAACTCGGTCTGCCACTGGACGTCCACGTTCGTTCTGCTCGATGGCAGTGGGCGGCAACTCAGACAGAAGACGCTGACCTTCGGCCCGCGCATCTGCCTCAGGCGGCCGAAGCCCATCGTCAAGACCGAGAACGGTACGAAGACGTTCATCCTCCAGCAGGGGATGGATCGGTTACCTCGTCAAAGCGGGGCCAGGCGACAACGTAGTCTGCCGAGGAGCCGCCCAGGCCCTCACGATCACCGTCCCCGAGGCGGCCGTGGGCAGGTATCGGCGATCACCCGACAAGCTGCACCACCTAAACGTTCGCCACACGCGTGGCGGTCGCGTCTGGGCTCTGTGCGTGTGAGGCCCCGTAGGTCGAGCCGGCTGTCCGCTGATCCCGACCGAGAGGAGCACTTCGCGTTCGCGTTACGCGCGTGGAAAGCGCCAGGCAGGGCATCCAACGAGTAGCAGCGTGACGATTTGCGTGCCGGGCGTCGTATCTTCCGTGACATGAAGGCGTTACCTGGCGCAGCAGTCCTCGTGGCGTCGATGCTCGTGCTGTCCGCCTGTGGTGGCAGCCATCGGGCGACATCCGGCGGTCCCCGCCGCCTGGTCGCGGCGACGCTGCCTGCCCCACTCATGAAGCGGCTTGCTTCTGAAGCTCGAGGCGCAGCCAGATCGCTCGGAGATCCTTCGGTGAAGACCGTGCAGGTGTACGGGCCGGATTCGCGTTATCTGCTCGTGAAGGACTCGTCGGGCGACTTGGTGCAGAAGGTCGCGAGTGAGCGAAAGGGGTTCTATCTGATCGTCCTGCACGGTTACTTCGTCTGCCGCGGGTGCACTGGTCCGTCGGCCAAAGCGAAGCCTGCCCGAGGCAAGATCGCTACGGAGGTCTGGTCGCCGCGGACTGGACAGACGGATTTCGGTCTGGGTAACCGGCCGGTCGAGATCTCTCACCTCAGAGGTCCTACCGTCGTCGCGTTAGCTGCCCCGGGCTCGGCGCGAACCGATCCCTCCGGCCACGTGTCCGACCTCCAGTTCACGTATCCGCGGCGGTATCACCTGCATCGATTCGCGAGCTGCAGCTTTGCCGTCACCGGTGATCGCAAGGGCGGCTGCGATCGCGGCGTCGTCATCGCGAGTTACCCCTTGAAGGCGCAGCCCGAGATCGCCGGGTCGGGCGCTCACTTCTCGTCGAAGGGTGTCGCGCTCGAGCTGTATCGACCACCGGCAGATAACGGGGTGGCGAACGTGAAGCTCGGTGAGCGCAGATTGTCGCTGTGGCAGTTCAACCCGGCAGACGAAGGGCTCAATCTTCCCGGCAAGAAACCTCCGCCTCCTGAGCAATGGGGCGCCTGGTTCCGCGTCAACGGCGCGAGCTATTGGGCGATCGCCTGGGTCGGAACGAATGCGAAGAAGGTCGACCGCGCGACGCTCGCCGCCTTGATCAACTCCGTCCACGCACGCGGACAGACGCCACAGGCCCCTTCACCCAAGCCAGCGCCACAAGTCACCCGAGTCCTGTGTGGCGGAACCGCGAGCAGCCCCCGAGTGCCGCACGACGCGCTCGCGGGTGGTTCTGGCTCCGGTTCGTATCTGATCTGCGCGCAGGTCTCTGGCCGCAGCTGCCGCGTCTGGACGCGGCTGATCGGCGCGCCAGCGGCGGACGTCCGTCAACGGCACTACCAGGTGCGCGCGAGCTTCTGCGCATACACCCGTCGCTTTCTGAGTCGCGACCCTCGCGGCTATTCCGTGCAGCCCGCGAGGCCCGGTCTCACAGCGCTCCTGCGCCATGCTTAGAGTTCTCAGCCAAGTCCGGTGGTTCGAAGTGACACGCCTTCGCGGCATGACGAGAAGGCGCCGAGTCCTCGCTGCCGCTCTCGTCGCGGCGGTGATCGCCGGGGCTGTCGTTGGCGGAATTGCTAGTAGAGGCGGCGCCGCGGCCCTACCGACCTCGCTGAAGCGGGCGAAGGATGTTGATGCTGTTGTCGCGCAGGTGCAGCGGAGCTTCGGCGACCGGCGGATCGTCTCTGCCTCCGTCGAAGGGTTGCTCCTCATCGTCACGCTCTCGGTTCCGCATCCGAGCGATGTCGGAGCGGCTGATACGTACGAGAACAAAGCGGTGTTCGAGGCTCAGGTGCTCGGCCATTCTGTCGCCGACTGGCAGCGTGCGTACGGGCAACAACCGATCACGACCGTTCGCTATCGAGACACCAATGGTCGATCCCTCCTGGGGTGGTCGCTGAAAGGCGACCCGATCGAGAGTGATCCGAACGTTTCTCCGCTCGCGCCCGGAACGTGCGACTCAGCGGCAACGGCGGCTGCCGCCGGGCAAGCTTCGCTCACGCTCGTCTACGCGAAGACGCTCCCCTGGATCAACGGGACGTGCGTCTTCGTGTTCCAGACTGCTGATCCCGCTGCCGGATCTGCTGCAGCAGCCGACATGCTTCAGCGGATCATCCTGAGCATCGGCCACCCTCCGAACGCGCGCCCCTGGTTCTTCGAACTCGATGCCACGGGCAGCAGCGCGGGCCTCACCAACGCAGGCTGGATGCCCGACGGAGACGGCTTCACTGCAGCGAGGCCGGGCCTCACCTACCCGCTCGCACACGGATAGCAGCCGCGAGGCTGCGCGAGATCTAACTGCGCCCGCAGACGAGCCGCGCGGCAAGCGGCTTCTTTCCAGCTGAACCGACTGCCCATCCATCGCCACGTCGTGGGATCGAGATCGCCGCAAGCGTGAAGCCGCTCGGGCTTCCCGACTCGGCCCACGCAGTTCCGTTCCAGCGTTCGACCAACGTCGATTGCCGGGGTTGTTCACCTTTATCTCCGACGGCCCAGGCACGTCCATTCCGAGCCGCGACGCCACCGAGGAGACTCCGCATGGGAATCTTGGGCAGCGAGGCACGAGACCAGCTCTGTCCGTTCCAGTGCAGGACGAGCGCGTGGTCGCCGCCGCCGCCATAACCGAGGATGTGTCCGCTGCCCCAACTGCCTGCCGCCCAGGCGTCGTTGGAACGGTCAGCTGAGACTGAGAAGAGGTTGTCGTTGAGAACGCCGTTGCTCGCGCGGACGCTCGGACTGGGCACGATCTGCCAGCGCCGTCCGTTCCAGTGCTCGATCAACGTCCCCGCGGCGGGCTTCCCGTGGCGGACAGTTGCCCCACGACCGCCGACGATCTCGTAGCCCACGGCCCAAACATCCGAGGCGGAGCGAGCGCTCACGGCTTGGAAGCCCGCGTCCTGACGCGACGCGACTTGGGGAGGATTCGGCGTCGGAACGACGCTCCAGCGGCTTCCGTTCCAGTGCTCGACGAGCGTCTCGGCGCGGGTTCCGGCACCTTGCCACTTCGAACCCACGAGCCAAACGTTCCGGGGTCCAACCGCGGCGACCGCATGGAGGATGCTGCGGCCAGGAACGTGTGCCGTCCTGACCCTGCGCCACGTATGTCCATTCCAGTGTTCGGCCAGATGGTCGCCGACCGCCCATGCGTCGTTGTTGCCGGAGGCCGATACCGACCACAGGTCGGCGTTCGGCAGCGGTCGTCCCACCAGCTGCCAGCGTCGCCCCATCCACTCCTCGATGAAGGCGCCGCTCGGGCCCGCCTCCTTCCCCGTGTCGTAGCTACCGATCGCCCATGCCCTCCCGGACGGCGTTGCCGTTACCGAGTTGAGGGCGTTGAACAGATTTGGGTGTGGCTCCTCCACTGCAGCCGTCCGCCAGCGGCACGACGCACCAGGAGAAGCAGCGGAGCTGCCCGCGACAGCGAGCAACGGAACGGCGGCGAGCAGGAGAACGACCAACCACCGATCGAGGTGCATGCTTGTCCTACGTGCGACCGCCCGAACAGAGTCCCGAGCGGCCGAGCGCAAAACCGACCTGGTGACGCCTGTTCAGCTCAAGCACCTCCTGGCGGTAGTTGACGGCTCGCCCTTTGACGGCCGGATAAGCGACAGTGAGCTGGTGCTGGAAGCGGATCGTCGCTAGGAGCTAGCGGCCGAGCCCGCCGGTCGTGGGGCGAGTTCAAAATCCGCTTCAAGGACGACTATTCCGCGAGGACGGCCGCCGCGATCTTCTGCGCGATGATCTCGATCGGGTCGCGGACAGTCTCAAACCCAGCGAGGTCCGGGAGGATTCCGCTGTAGTCAGCCACCTCCTGGAAATTCACCCCGTGGAGAACCGGGATCAACGTCTCCTTGCGTAGCAAGGCTCCAAGCTCCCGTTCCGTCCAGAACCGGCAACTAGGTACGCCGGCGTGAGCAATGCAATCCCCGCTCGCGCTTTCTGAAGACCTCGGTCCATCTGGAGGGCCTGACTCTTCCCAGGGGCGATCGCGACTTCGTCAAACCAGACCCGGACTCCGAGACGCTCCAGATGCTCGCGGAGTTCGTTCCCGACGCTCGAGCCGTCGATTCTCGCATAGCTCAGGAAGACATCCCACTCGCGCTCGTCGCGAGCGATGACGGCGGACTGCACGCGATCGGCAAGGGCTTGCTCCTGCGGCGTGTATCGGGGGCCCGAGGTGGCGGCACGCAGCTGCCGGTTGAGCTGGGAAACCAGGTTCTGGTTGTACGCGTTCACGCTGGCTACGTGCCGGTTGTACTGGGCGACCTCCCGAATGTGGCCGGCGATGACCTTCTTGTTGTGCTGCTCGACCTTCCGGTTGTGCTCGTCAATCCGACGCTGGTTCTCTCGGTTAACGCGGTCGACTTCGCGGTTGTATGCCGCGAGCTGTCGCCGTGCTTCTGCCTCGGCCTGCCGCTGCGCCTCGCGTAGAGCTCGGTTTAGTTGGTTCGGGTCAAACCTTCCAGCCATACTTCAGCGCCTCACAGATAGAAACATATGTTCGCATCATACTGCAGTCGCCGATGCCAGTCGCGGGCCAGCGGTTGTTTTCATCGCTTCTTTAGCGACCGCAAACAGTACCTAGTCGCTGATTAAGCTAGTTGATTAATCGAATAATCGTGTTATAGTGCGACGATGCTCTACCGAACGCCGACCATTACGGAAGAAGCCAGGGCCCAGCTAGAAGAGCTGGACGAACTCCGCCAGCGCCTGGGCCGCCAAGTTGGGGCGGCCGGGCTCTGGCTCGGAACGCTCCGCCGACTCGTCCAGGCCACCTCGATCGAAAGCTCAACTTCGATCGAGGGGTTCAGCCTCCCCACGGATGAAGCCGTCGCGATCGTGGCCGGCGAGGAACGCGCCGGTCCTGACGATGAAAGCCAACTCGCCGTCGCTTGCTACGCCCGGGCGATGGAACACGTAGGGGTGATGGCCGACGACCCCGGCTTCCGTTGGTCCGACCGGGTCATTCTTGATCTCCATTTCGAAGCGTGTGAGTTCCAGCGCGACAAGAGCCCGGGCCGCTGGCGGACGGAACAGATTCGGGTCGCTGCCGGAGACGGCCGAACGCTGTACCAAGCGCCCGACGCCGAGCAAGTCCCAGCACTCATGGCCGAGGTCGCGTATTGGCTCGAGGACGGCGACCAGGCCACCCATGTCGTCGTCCGAGCTGCGATGGCGCACCTGCACGTCGTCTCCGTCCATCCCTTTCGCGACGGCAACGGTCGCATTTCCCGGATCACACAATCACTCGTCCTCGCCCGCGAAGGGCTGCTTAGCCCGGAGTTCGCCTCTATCGAGGAATACCTCGGCCAACACACCACGGACTACTACCGCGTCCTCCAGGAAGTCCAAGGAGGCAGCTACCAACCGGAGCGAGACGCAACGCCCTGGGTCGTTTTCTGCATTCAGGCACATCTCGCCCAAGCTCGCTTCCGCCTCGAACAGATTGAACAAGCCGCGCGACGCTGGTCCTACCTCGAACAAATCGCCGAAGACCGAGGCTGGCCCGATCGCCTCGTCATCGCGCTCGAACAAGCCTTGATCGGCGGCACCGACCGCGGCCGCTACAGCGCCGAAGCCGACATCTCCCTCGCTACGGCAACCAACGATTTACGACGCCTCCTGGACGCCGGCTTCATCACTCAACAAGGTCGCGGACGCAACACCCGCTACCACGCAAGTCAGGCACTTCGGGACGAGGTGGCCACCGACGGCCGCGCGTTGTCAGTCTGAGCGACATTCTGGGTCAACAGAAGGTCAACAAGGCGACGCGAGACCACACCATTCAGCCAGAGGTGATTGGCTCAACGAACAGCTCTCGCGACGAGTCACCAGGGGCCGAGAGACCCGTCGGCTCCACTCTTAATCCCAAGGTCGCAGGTTCGATCCCTGCACGGCCCATGCCACATCCCACGCGTGGCTCAGTCCCCGGCGACTCGTTGGAGCGACTCGATCGACGGGATGAAGTAGTAGGCACCGGTGAGCGCACGGGTGTAGCGGGTCAGCGCATCGCGGGTTCCGTCGGTGAGGCCGGCCATGCTCTCGAGCATCGAGGCGAGCGGGCCCTGGTCGGCGCCGAAACCGACGAACATCGTTCCGTGGTTTGTCACGGTCCCGTAGGGCATGTTGCGGCGGAAGATCTTGCCGAAGCGGTCCTGGTCGGTGCTCGCGACGTGTGAGTCTGCGGGCTTGTCCTCGAGCTCGACGCTGTCGAGCTTCCGGCGCCCGATCACCTGCTCCTGGTCGGCGTCGGAGAGCGCCTCCCAGGCAGGCGAGTCGTGTTCCCACTTCTGCAGGAGCAGCACCGTGCCACCCGCACCCGGTGCGCCCTCGCCGATTACCGCGAGCTGGGGAGCCTCGATCAGCGTCGGGTTCTCCGTGCCGTCGATGAAGCCCGTGAGGTCGAGATCGTGTCGGTACGGCCAGCTCGACGTCTCCTCCGCGACGTCGGCGGTCCCGGCGAGCGAACGGATCGCCATCCGCGAGACGTCGAAGATCACGTCGTAGGCGCTCCCGGAGAGCCAGAGGACGGCGTCGTGCTGGGTGGCCGGCATCGCGAACTCGTCCGTCCCGACGACCGGAGCGTTGAAACCCTCCACGTCGGCAGGTGCGTCCTCCGGCACGACGTCGCGCCACAGTTCGGGCCTGAAGCCGGCGACGAGATTGACGCCGCCCATCGTCGTCCTCGGCTCGCGCAGCGAAGCGACGGCGCGGACGAGATCGGCCGGAGCGGACTCCCCAGACGCGTCGAGCTCCAGGTAGGCGTGCGACGCGGTGCCCAGCGCGAAGATGCCCGCTTGCGGGTTGGCCACGGCGACGTCAGGAGTGCTGGAGCTCGCGCACGCGGAAGGCGAGCACGATGTCCCTCACTCCCCGGATCAGGGCGAATGCGCAGATCCAGGCGATGAGGAGGACCGAGCTCCGGCCGTAGTCGCCGGCCGCCCAGAAGCCGAGGAGAATCTCGATGATCCCGCCGACGAGCTGCAGCCACCAGACCTCGATCTCGTGGCGAGCGGAGATCGACTGGATGATGTCGAACGTCCCCGCGAAGAGCAGGAAGAAGCTGAAGACGGCGGCGAGCGCCAGGAACGTGTTGCCCGGGTGGATGAACGCGACGACCCCGGCGACGAGGAACGCCAGCGCCAGCACCCCGTTCAGCAGCTTCCACCAGCCTGCCGCGAGGAAGATCATCCCGATCTCCAGGACACCGGCCGCGATCGCCACGAAGCCGAACAAGAGCGAGATCGCATGGACGGAGGTGTAATCGAAGCGGAGCAGGATCAGCCCCACCAGCATCCAGCCCAGTCCCGTGATCAGCAGCAGCCACCACGGCGGCAGCACGTTCCCCAGTAGCCGTCCTGCGGAGCTCTCGAGCCTTGCTTCTGCGGTCGCCATCCCGGCCTCCCCTGTCGTCGTCCCCCCGCTGCGAGCACGATCTCACTCCGTGGTCGCGGCTGCAAGCGAGGCTTGAGCTCGGCCGCTCAGCCGTCCGGCTGGTTCAGCCTGCGCGCCATCGCGTGAACCTCCTTGGTCAGCGCGAGGATCTGCCGCGATAGATCGAGCAGCTCGACGTTCTGCTTGTCCTCTTCCCTGACCGTCTTCCACTGCTCGTCGGCGATCACCTGGCGCTTGGCGTCGGCGCGGTTCTGGCTGATGAGGACGAAGGTCGAGAGGAAGATCGCCTCGAGCGAGACGATCATCGTCAGCAGGCCGTACGGGTACTTCTCGACGCCGAAGCCGATCCAGCACGCGAACCAGACGACGTGGACGTAGACGAACAGCATCGAACCGCTGAAGGCGGTGATCGCGTCGGCTATCCGGTTCTGCGTCGCCCGCGCGCGCGCCCGCTCGTGCTCGAGCAAGGCCGGGTTGACGGGGACCGGCAGCTTGGGCGCCGGCCGGACGAACTTGCGGAGCCGTTGTTTGAAGGTCATGGCTGAGCTCCTCCGTCGGGAACGTCGTCCATCATCCTCACGTATGGAACCGCACGATCCAAGCTCCGAGCCGGGAGCGGCGCGTCCAGACGTGATGATCACGGCCGCTCGCGCCGCCGCCGGAGCGATCGCCGTCGCCGTGATCGCGTTCGGCCTCTGGAAGGTGCGGAGCGTCATCATCCTCCTCCTGCTGGCGCTCACCTTCGCCGCCGCGATGCGGCCCGGGGTGGAATGGCTCCACCGGCGACGGGTGCCGGAGTCGGTGGCGATCCTGTCCTTCTTCGTCTTCGTGCTCGGCACCTTCGCGTTGTTCTTCTGGCTCGCTGTGCCGCCCGCGTTGCACCAGCTCGGGCAGGCGCTGTCGCAGCGCGCCGCCGGAGCAGCCGCGGTTCGCCACTCGACGGGCGTCCGCCACGACGTGCTCGTCTGGCTAAACGGGCATCTCCACGAGCTGCCGTCAGGGAGTGCGATCTTTCACCCGATCGCCTCGTACGGCCACAAGGCGACCGACGCGATCGTCGGCGTCTTCTTCACGCTCGCCGCCACCTGGTACTGGGTCTCGGAACGGGACGCGATGATCGACCTGCTCGTCCGGCTCGCACCCGAGGCGAAACGTGAGAGTGCGCGGCGCACGTACATCGAGATCGATCGCCGGCTCGGCTCGTACACCCGGCTCAAGTTTCTGATGGTGTTCGCCATCGGCGCCGTCCTCGCCGCCGGCTTCTACCTCGTCGGCCTGAACTACTGGCTCCTCGTCGGCGGCGCGGTCAGCCTGTTCGAGATCATCCCGGTGGTCGGGCCGGCGCTCGGCGCGCTGCTCGTCATTGCCGTCGGCGTGCCCCAGTCGCTCCACGTCACCGCGCTCGCGCTGGTGGTGCTCATCGGCGTCCGCGAGTTCCAGAGCTACGTGGTCAACCCACGGGTGATGGGCCGCTCCGTCGGCCTCTCACCGCTCGTGACTCTCGTCACCGTTTCCGTCGTGGGGCTCCTCTTCGGCGCCTTTGCCGTGATCCTGGCCATCCCGGCCGCCTCGGCCGCGGAGACGCTCATCGACGTGCTCGTCTTCGGCCACGAGCCTCCGCCGACGCCGCCGCCGCGGAGACTCCGGCCGAGGGGAACCAGCTCGACGAGTTGAGGGCCGCTGCGAGCCCTTCGATCTCTGCACGGCCGGTCGCCGGCCGTCGTATGCTCCTCGCCGCTGCGCGGCATTGCGGCGAGTAGCAGCGTGTATCGAGGGGAGAACGAGCTGGCCAAGCGGAAACTCGAACCCGACGAACTCCGACAGTTGGTGGACGCGGAGCGCGCGAGCATCCTGGAGGAGTTGTCCCAGCTCGCCGCCGACGACGCGGCTGCGCGCGAGAAAGGGCCAAGCGGCAGGCGCGTTACGACCGCCAGGTGAGCCGGCTCCTGCTGCGCGGGAAAGAGCTCATACCGGTCGTCCAGATGGCGGACGCGCTGCGCTGGAACCGCCAGCACGCCCATCGCGCGATTCGCGAGGCCGAAACCGCGAGCAAGAACGGCAAGGTCTCCTAGGGGTCCGCGTTCTGGCCGGTCCCGTGCGCTTCGGGCAGACTGCGATGAGCACAGAAGCGGACTGGGGGGCTGGACAACGAGCAGCGGGACGGAGCCGCTAGCGACAACGGCTGAGAGCGTCGACGACGCCGTCCGTCGGCTGGTCGTCGCACGGTCGCACGACCTCGTCACGCTCGTCGATTTGACGGGCGCGATCGTGTATGCGTCGCCCTCCTGGGCGAGCCTCGGGTGGGAGCCGCGCGACCTCACCGGCGCCGCGGTGATCGAGCTGATCCACCCCGACGATGCTGCGCTCGCGACGGCGGCGTGGAACGAGGTCGCCTCAGGCACCGACGTCGACGCCGTCACCGTCCGCTTCCAGCGGGCCGGAGGCAGCTACGCCTGGTTCGAGGTGAACGGATCCGCCGTCCACGACGAGGACGGGTGAGCTTCGCTTCATGCTCGGAACGGCTCGCGACGTGAGCGAGCGCGAGGAGCTGCGCTGGCGACTCCGCGACCTCGACGCCGTCTACCGCTTTGCCGACGCCGTAGCCGGCGCCCGCGCGCTCGACGAGGTGCTCGACGCGGCGCTCGACGCGCTCCTCGAGGCCACAGGCGCCGATCGCGCCTCGGTCCTGCTCGGTGACGACGACGGCGTGCTCCGCTTCCGCGCGTGGCGCGGCCTCTCCGACCGTTACCGCACCTCCACCGAAGGGCGCTCGCCGTGGTCGCCCGACGCCTCGGACCCGCAGCCTGTTCTCGTGGAGGATCTCGCCGACAGCGGCTTCGAGCCGGCGCTCGAGCGTGTCATGCGCAAGGAAGGGATCGCCGCGCTCGCCCTCGTCCCGCTCGTGCGAGGCGGGCAGCAGCTCGGCAGATTCGTGCTCTACCGCGACGCGCCGCATCGCTGGAGCGAGCGCGAAGTGCTGCTTTCCCGGACGATCGCGAACCACCTCGCCTCCGTGATCGAGCGGGCGCAGGCGCAGCACGAAGCGGAAGGATCGCGCGCCCGGCTCGCGCTCCTGCTCGAGGCGACCGAGCAGCTGACCCAGACGCTCGACTACGAGCAGCTCCTGCGGCGCGTGCCCCAGCTCGTCGTCCCGCGCATCGCCGACGGCTGCCACGTCTACCTCGCGCGCAACGAGGACACCGAGCTCGTCCGGGTCGCCCAGGCCCATGTCGATCCGCGCATCGCGCAGCTCCTCGAGCGAATCGACGCGGTCTACGACGTCTCGCGCGACCGCCGGATCCCGGTCGTCGAGGTCTTCCGCAGCGGCAAGCCCATGCACAAGCCGTCCCTCACGCGGCCGCTAAAGAAGGTCGCGCGACCGGGCGAGGAGGAGCTCGTGCGCATGGAGTCGCGCTCGCTGATCGTCGTCCCGCTCGAGGCGGGCGGCAGGCGGCTCGGCGTGCTCGCGGTCACCTCGGCCGAGCCCGGCCGGCACGGGGACGACGACTTCGAGCTGGTCTCGGAGCTTGCGCGCCGCGTTTCCCTCGCACTCGATCTGGTCGGCCTCCACCGGCGCGCGCAGGATTCGCTCGCCCAGCTCCAGGCGGTGATCGCGCAGCTGCCGCTCGGCGTCGGCATCACCGACGCCGACCACCACATCGTCTTGCTCAACGACGAGCTCGAACGGATCTGGGGAGCGCCGATCGCCATCGGCTCCGACCACCGGACTCCCGGAACCGACGGCTGGCCCCTCGAGCGCGCGCTCGGGAACGGGGAGGTGACGATTGGAGAGAGGCGCGAGGTCGAGCGGGACGAAGGGACCCGCACCCTCGAGATCAGCGCGGCGCCGGTTCGCGACGCCGACGGCGCGATTGTGTCGGCCGTCGCGATCCTCGCCGACGTCACGCGCCGCAGCCGGGCGGAGGAGAACCTTCGCTTCCTCAGCCGCGCCAACGAGCTGCTCGTCGCGAGCCTCGACTGGGAGCACACGCTGGCTGCGATCGCCGAGCTCGCGGTTCCGGCGCTCGCGGGCTACCTCGTAATCGACCTCGTCGACGAGGAGGACGAGCTCCACTGGGTCGTGGCCGTCCACGCCGATCCTGACAAGACCGAGCTCGTCCGGAACCTGCGCGCGAGCTATCCGCCGACGCTCTCGACGCACCCGATCCAGGTCGCGTTGCGGACGGGAGAGCCGCAGCTCTTGCCCGACCTCCAGGCCGAGGCCGAGGCGATGGCGCACGACGCGAAGCACGCGCGCGCCATCCGGCGGATCGCGAACACGTCGGGCCTCGTCGCACCGCTGATCGCGCGCGGCCGCACGCTCGGCACGATCAGCCTCGGCACGATCGAAGGACAGCCGCGCTTCGACGAGTCCGACCTCGCGATGGCGATGGAGCTGGCCCGGCGGATCTCGCTCGCGCTCGACAACGCACGCCTCTTCTCGGAGGCACAGGAGCGCGCGCACGCTGCCGAGGCGCTCGAGTACGTCGACGACGGCGTCATCCTCGTCGACGAAGGCGGCATCGTCCGGCTCTGGAACCCGACCGCAGCGATCAGCCTCCGTCGCCCCGCCGTCGAGGCCGTGGGCCGCCCGATCGCAGAGTTGCTCGGCGACTGGCAGCCGCTCCAGTCCCGCATCCCGGTCGCCTCCGAGCCGCAGGGGGGAGGCTCGCGCGCGCTGACGCTGCCCGTCGAGGTGCAGGGCGAGGAGCGGTGGCTCTCGATCTCCGCCGTCCGCTTCCCCGGCGGCACCGTCTACGCCTTCCGCGACGTCACCGACGAGCGTGCCGTCGAGCAGATGAAGACGGACTTCGTCTCGACCGTCTCGCACGAGCTGCGCACGCCGCTCGCGGCGATCTACGGCGCGGCGATGACGCTACGGCGCCGCGACGTCGCCGTCGACGAGAGCCAGCGGGACCGGCTGCTCGAGGTCGTCTCGAGCGAAGCCGACCGTCTCGCTCGCATCGTCAACGACATCCTCTGGGCGAGCCGGCTCGAATCGGGACGCATGAGCATCGCAATCGAGCGCTGCGACGCGGCTGCGATCACCGCCGAGGTGGTGGACGTCCTTCGCTCCCGGGCCCCGGAGGGCCAGGAGGTCGTGGTGAGCACGGCGCGCGGGCTACCACGGGTCGCCGCCGACTCCGACAAGCTGCGCCAGATCCTCACGAACCTGATCGACAACGCGATCAAGTACTCGCCCGACGGCGGCCGCGTCGAGGTCGAGATCGCCCGCAGCGGAGGCCGGGTGAGGTTCCGCGTCACCGACCACGGGCTCGGCATCCCGCCCGCCGAGCAGGACAGGATCTTCGAGAAGTTCTTCCGCCTCGACCCGAATCTGACGCGCGGCGTCGGCGGCACCGGTCTCGGCCTCTACATCACGCGGGAGCTCGTGCTGCGGATGAACGGCCGGATCTGGGTCGACTCCGACGGCCGCACAGGCTCGTCCTTCTTCCTCGAGCTTCCAGTCGCCTGACCTGGCTCGTGCGGACACGGCCGGTGTCTGACACCGGCCGTGTCCGATCGAGACATCTCGGCTGCTTCTAGTACGCCGGGCCTGCCGGCCGGCGGGGCCCTCGTCGTAATAGGTGGTGCGCCGACGGCTAAAGCCGCCGGGACCGGCCCACGAGGACCAGAAGATCAGTGACAACAGGATGCCGACGATGCCGACGATCAGAAGAATCCAGCCGATCGTGTGGATGTCGACGCCTGAAACGGTCGCGTTCACGGCGAAGGCGAGCACGGCGCCCACAGCCGCCAGTATCAGTCCTACTCCAAGCCCCATGCTTCCTCCTTTTGGCGGGGTCAGGAGGTGCAACGGACGAGGGCCGGTTCGAGGTTCGGGTGTGCCGCCTTTTGGTCTAGGCTCCGAATCGGATGCGCAGGGGCTCCATCGTCGCGCTCGTCGGGATTGCGTTGATCGCGGGCGGTGTCGCCGCCGCCGTCGCGCTCGTGCCCACGTGGCTGCCGGAAGATGCCTCTCGCGAAGCCGGCCGCATCCACTTCGTCATCTGGTTCGTGGTCGTGATCTGCATCGTGATCTTCTCGGTCGTCGCCGCCGTGATGATCTATTCCGTCCTCAACTTCCGGGTCTCCGAGGACGACTGGGAGGACGGCCCGCCGATCCACGGCAACACGGGCCTCGAGATCGCGTGGACCGCAATCCCGTTCGTCATCGTCACCGCGATCGCGATCGTCAGCGCCATCGTCCTCTCGCGCAACGACGCGCAGGCGAAGGACACGCTGCATGTCAACGTCACGGCCCAGCAGTTCGAGTTCACGTTCAGCTACCCCGAGGCGAAGAACGTCACGAGCCCGGTGCTCCGGTTGCCGAAGGGTCGCTCGGTCGAGCTCTACATGCGCTCGCTCGACGTGATCCATTCGGTTTTCGTGCCGCAGTTCTCGCAGAAGGAGGACGTCGTTCCCGGGCTCGTCACGCAGCTCCACATCACGCCGACCCGCCTCGGCACGTTCCCGCTCGAGTGCACGGAGCTCTGCGGTCTCGGCCACTCCCTCATGCGCACGCAGGCAATCGTGATGGAGCCCGCGGCCTTCGACGCCTGGCTCAAGCAGCAGGAGAAGGGAGCGGCGCCGCCGGCGTCTTCGACGACCTCGACCTCGACGACCTCCACCTCGACGACGGCGACGTCTTCGGCAGCCGGCCTGTCGGCCTTCAACTCGTACGGCTGCTCGGGCTGTCACACGCTGACCGCAGCGAAGGCGACCGGCACCGTCGGGCCGAACCTCGACAAGCTCGTCGCGTACGCGAAGCAGGCGAACCAGCCGCTGGAGTCGTTCGTCCACGAGTCGATCGTCAACCCGGACGCCTACGTCCAGCCGGGCTATCCGAAGGGCGTCATGCCGCCGGACTTCGCGCAGAAGCTCAACCCGGGGCAGCTCGACGCGCTGGTGACGTTCCTCGTGCAGTCGGCCCAGCAAGCGGGTAAGAAGGGATGAGCAAGAACACGTGACGACCACGACCGCCACAGCCCAGGACCTGCACCACGCACCGAGCCCGACCGGTGGCGTGCGGCGGCTGCTGCTCGGCCCCGGGCTGCTGCGCGGGGCGTGGATGTTCGTCCTCTTCGGCTTCATCGGCTTCGGGATCACCGTCGGAATCCGCTCGGCAGCCGGCTGGCACCCGATCCTCCTGCTCGAACCGGTCGTCCTCATCGCCGCACTCGTCGCCGCGCCGATCGGCTTCCTCGCCGGCATCGGCGCGTTCGACTACTGGGTCTACTACGCGCTCGGCTTCCCGACCCGGGCCGAGGACCACTCGGGCCACGGGGCCAAGAGCTGGCGCGACTACTTCCGCGTCAACACCGACCACAAGGTGATCGGCGTCCAGTACCTCGTCACGACGATCTTCTTCTTCCTCGCCGGCGGGATGCTCGCGATGCTCGTGCGCGCCCAGCTGGCGAAGCCGAACAGCCACTACTTCGACCCGCAGACGTACAACGGACTGTTCTCGGTCCACGCCGCGTTGATGATCTTCCTCTTCATCATCCCGGCCTACGCCGGACTGGCGAACTTCGTCGTGCCGCTGATGCTCGGCGCTGCGGACATGGCCTTCCCGCGGCTCAACGCGCTCTCGTTCTGGCTGCTGCCGATCGCCGGGATCATGATGCTGAGCTCGTTCTTCATGCCGGGCGGCGCGTTCGCCTGCGGCTGGACGGGTTACGCGACGCTCTGCTCGCAGCACCAGCCGATCGGCGCGATCTTCTTCAACCAGGGCGTGCAGTGGGCGGGCGCGTCGTCGATCATGACCGCCCTCAACTTCCTCGTCACCATCATCACGATGCGCGCGCCGGGGCTGACCTTCTGGCGGTTGCCGCTGCTCGTCTGGGCGAACTTCACCACCTCGTTGCTCGTCGTGATCGCGACGCCGTTCATCGCCGGCTCGCAGTTCTTCTCGATGTTCGACCACGTGATGCACACGTCGTTCTTCGACCCGGTCGGCGGCGGCTATCCGCTGGGCTACCAGCACATCTTCTGGTTCTACTCGCACCCGGCCGTCTACATCATGATGCTGCCCGGGTTCGGGATCATGAGCGAGATCATCGCCGTCTTCAGCCGTAAACCGATCTTCGGCTACCGGCTGATGGCCCTCTCGCTGATGGCGATCGTCGTGCTCGGCTTCTCGGTCTGGGCGCACCACATGTTCGTCAGCGGCATGTCGTCGTGGCTGCGCGTGCCGATGATGATCACGACGCTCCTCATCGCCATCCCGACCGGAATCAAGATCTTCAGCTGGCTTGCGACGATCTGGGGCGGGAAGCTCCACCTGCGAACGCCGATGCTGTTCGCGCTCGGCTTCCTCTCGATGTTCGTGATCGGCGGCCTCTCGGGCGTCATGCTCGGCGCCGTCCCGATCGACATCCACGTGAGCCAGACGTACTTCATCGTCGCCCACATCCACTACGTCCTCTTCGGCGGCTCCGTCTTCACGATCTTCGCGGGCATCTACTACTGGTTCCCGAAGATGACCGGCCGGATGTACGACGAGAAGCTCGGCAAGCTCCACTTCTGGCTCACGTTCATCGGCTTCAACCTCACCTTCTTCCCGATGCACATCCTCGGGACGGAGGGGATGCCGCGCCGCGTCGCCACCTACCTGCCGAAGTTCGCCGACCTCAACATGTTCATCTCGCTCGCGTCGTTCGCGCTCGGCGCCTCGACGATCATCTTCCTCTACAACATGATCACCAGCTGGCGCTTCGGCGAGATCGCGCCGGCGAACCCGTGGCACGCGATGACGCTCGAGTGGCAGGTCACCTCGCCGCCGCCGACCTTCAACTTCGACGAGATCCCGCAGGTCGTCGGCTCGCCCTACGAGTACGGCGTCCCGGGCGCGCAGCACGCCATCCTCGCTCCGTCCAAGGCTCGCGAGATGGAGGAGGTGCCCGTATGACGCATCTGCTCGTGGTGGCGAACGAGACCGTCGACGCGAAGACGCTGCGCGAGGCGCTCGAAGCCCGCGGCGACGACCTCTACGTCACCGTCGTCTCGCCGGTGAACGAGCCGCAGCGCGGCTACGTCGTCTACGCCGACTCGCGCCGCGCCTCGGCGCAGCGCCGCCTCGAGCGGGCGCTCGGCCACCTGCGCGAGGACGGGGTCTCGGCCGACGGCTACGTCGTCGAGGCGGATCCCGCGGCCGCTGTGCGCGACGCCATCGCGACGCTCGAGCCGCCCGTCGACGAAGTCCTCGTCTCGACGCATCCCGAGGAGAAGTCGGGCTGGCTGCGGCGGGGCGTCCTCGACCGGATCCGCTCGGCTGCGGGCTCGGTGCCGGTCGAGCACCTGGTCGCGAGCGGCGACGGGCCGGCCGAGAAGAACGTGCTCGTGATTGCGAACGAGACCGTCGTGGGCGAGCCGCTGCTGGCGAAGATTCGCGAGCGTGCCGCGGCCGGGCCGGCGAGCTTCCTCATCATCTCGCCGCAGAGCGACCCGTCGGCCGGCGACCATCCCGAGGCCGAGCGGCGGCTGAAGCGCGCGCTCGCAACGCTGCGCGGCGAGGGAATCGACGCGCACGGCCAGGTCGCGCATCCCGATCCGTTCAGCGCGGCGATGGAGGCGGTGCACGACGAGCGCGTCGACGAGATCCTCGTCTCGACGTTCGAGCCGCTGAGCTCCGGCTGGCTCCGCGGCCACGTCGTCGAGCGGCTGCAGAAGGAGACGGGCCTGCCGGTCGAGCACGTGATCGTCGACCGGACGTGGGCGGAGGCAAAGGCATAGCGACCTACTCCCACGCCGAGCCGGTCGGACACGACGACCACGGGCATCACGGCCCGCCGGTGCCGCACTACAGCTCGCGGATCATGCCCGAGACCCTCGGCATGTACCTCTTCATCGCGTCCGAGATCATGCTCTTCGGCTCGTTCTTCACGGCCTACTTCTTCATCCGGATCGTCAACGGGGTTCCGTGGCCGTCGCCGCCGTACCACCTGCCGGTCTTCGTGGCGGCGGTCAACACGACCATCCTGATGACGTCGAGCGCGACGATGCACTGGGCGACGACGTCGATCAAGCGCGGCAACGTCTGGGGGATGCGCGCCGGCCTGCTGCTGACGTTCCTGATGGGGCTCTCGTTCCTGATCGGGCAGCTGTACGAGTACATGCGCGCGGGCTTCAACACCTCGGACGGCGCCTTCCCGACGATCTTCTTCTGCCTCACGGGCCTGCACAGCTGTCACGTGTTCATCGGTCTCGCGATCCTGGCGATCATGACCGTGCGTGCTTTCCGCGGGCATTTCTCCGCCGAGAGCCACCACGGTGTCGAGATCGGCGGGATCTACTGGCACTTCGTCGACGTGATGTGGATCGTCGTCTTCACGACGGTCTACGTTCTCTGACCGGCGGGTAAAGGAGCGGAGATGCGCAATCCGCTCCGCAGCGAGGCCGAGGCCTTCCGGTTCCTGATCGTGATCGTCGTCTGCGCGGCGGCGATCATCGCGGCCTCGTTCATCAACGAGTGGCTCGGCGTCGCCGTGGCCGTACTCGTCTTCGCCGGCCTCTTCTGGTGGCTGAAGCAGGAGCCGGTGCCGGGCGCCGGCGATCCTCCGAAGGCCGTCACGTCGGGCACGCCGCCGGGGACGTATCGGGTGCTCGTCGTCGCTCCGCCGGGGACGGACGCGGTGAACGTGCCCGACGGAGCGGAGGTGCTCGTCGTCGTGCCGGCGCTCTCGTCCCCGAGTGAGGCGCTGACCGGCGCGGTCGACGATCGCCGCCACGACGCCGAGGCGACCGCGGCCGCGCTCGCGTCCCTGCTGCCGGGCGCGAGGGTGGAAGTGGGCGCGGACGATCCGGCGCTCGCCGTCGAGGACGCGCTGCGCGTGTTCGGCGCCGACGAGGTGCTCGTGGCGGGTGACGACGGGATGCTCGACGCGATCCGCGAACGGGTCGCGCTTCCCGTCAGTCGCGTCTAGCTAGTCCGCTACTTGCCGGCGGAGGAGGAGACGTACTGCGCGACCGCGTTGATCTGCGCCGGGGTCAGCTTCCCCTTGAACGCGGGCATCACGCCGCCGCCGTTCGTCACCTGGGTCACGACGGCCGCCATCGACGGCTTGAGCTGGTCGAGATTCGGGCCGACCGTGCCGGTCGCGCCGGCGGCCGACAGCGTGTGACAGCCCGCGCATCCGCTCCCTTGAAGATCGCGGCGCCGTCCGTGCCCAGGCTCGCGAACCCGCCCGAGGTCGTGTAGCCGCCTTGGCCGGCGACCGAGGCGACATACGCCGCGACGTCGATCGCGTCCTGACCCTTGACGATGTTCGCGGGCATCGCCGTGCTGGTGCACTTCGCCTGGTCGTTCAGGCAGTGGTGCTTGATGAAGTCCTTGCTCGTCGTGTACGTCGCGATCAGGCCCGAGCCGAGGCGGATCTGGTCGAGGACGACGTTCTCGATCGCGGTCTGCGAGAGTCCCTGCGCAACGTCTCCGGCGAACGCGTTGTCGAGGTTCGGGCCGATCGTCCCGGACGTGCCGGCGGCTGCGAGCGTGTGACACGACCCACAGCTCGACACGAACAGCGTCTGGCCGTTGCCCGTATCCGGCGTCCCGCCGGCGCTGGCGACGCCGCCCGTGCCGCAGCCCGAGAGCAAGCAGCGCGATCGCCGCGAGTCCTGCCCCCAGAACTCCGACCCGGTACGGCCGCTTCAACCTTGCGGAACTCCCACGGCTGAGACGGCCTCTTCGCGCGTCGGATAGATCGTGAAGACCTTGTCGAGACCCGTGATCTCGAAGATCTTCGTGATGTTCCGGTCGCTGCAGACCAGCGAGAGCTGACCGTCGTTCGTCCTCAGCCGCTTGACGCCGCCGACGAGCACGCCGAGCGTCGTCGAGTCGATGAACGTCGTGCCGCTGAAGTCGACGACGACGTTCTTGCCGCCCTGCGAGATCACCTCGAGCAGCTGCTGCTTGAACTCGG
Source organism: uncultured Actinomycetes bacterium (assembly GCA_963794255.1). Taxonomy (GTDB): domain Bacteria; phylum Actinomycetota; class Thermoleophilia; order Gaiellales; family Gaiellaceae; genus Palsa-739. The sequence continues at coordinate 630,986 of CAWCDC010000002.1, forward strand.
GCGCGGTGTAGAGGTCGACCTCGCCGGTCAGCGAGATCACATACGCGTCGCCTGAAAGCTGCTCGGTCTTGATGTCGAAGTTCATGCGCAGATATCCCCCGAAGTCGTTAGCCGGCCTCTCGTGGGCCGCTCCGAGTGAGTCTATCCGCGCGGCCGAAGCCGCAATCGTCCTACTTGCCGCCCGTCTTGACGCTCGGCGTGCTCGGCGAGAGCGAGGCGATCTCGGCCCTGATCTGCTTCGCGAGCGGAGTGTTCGGATTGAGCTTCAGGTAGTGGTGCAGCGCGGCGATCGCGACCTTCGAGTTGCCGGAGTTGGCTGCCGCGTTCGCGAGCTCCTGCGCGTAGGTCGAGTTGTTCGGCCGGAGCTTGGACGCCTGCTGGTAGTCCTTGACGGCGGCGCCCAACGCGGTGGTCGCCTTCGTGTAGAGCTTGGTCGCCTTGGTGCTCGCGTTCTGCGCGGCCTGCTGGTACGTCGTGTTCGTGCCGATCGCGGTGCCGAGGGTGCCGGCCGGCTGGAACGGCGCGCTCGGGTCGACGGTCTGCGCGTTCTGCGCCGCCGTCGAGTACTCCGTCGAGTACTGGCTCCCCTGCGACAGTGCGAGGCTGCCGAGCTCGGCCCACGTGGCTGCGTCGGTCTTCTGCAGCTTGAGGTAGTGCCTGAGCGCGGTAATCGCCTGGGGGTTGTCGCCGTTCGTCTCGTAGGCGGTCGCGAGAGCGCGGTATCCCTTCGCCGGATCCTTCTTGACCAGATCCTGCGCCTTCGAGACGGAGCTGCCGCCGCCGCCGCTGAAGATGCCGTTGAAGAGCTGGTTCAGGCCGCCGCCGGTGCCGGAGCCGACGCCCACGAGCACGAAGCTGAACGCGAAGACGACCGCGAGCACGGCGTAGACCCACTTCTGGTGGCGCCGCAGCCGGACGAAGAAGAGCTCCTGGTTCGGGTTGCCGCCGCCGCTGTGCTTCCGCTTGCCGCGCGGACGCGTCGCCTTCGCTTGCGCCTTCGCCGCTTGCTGCTTCGCAGTGACCGCTGCCCTAGCCATCAGGCGCCCAGAGTAGCCGAGGCCCGAGCCGTTTTGGCCATCCGCCGCTCGACGAAAACCGGCGAGCCAGATCGATCCCTCGAAGAGCAGCCACATCGGCAGCAGCTCGAGGAAGCGTCGTCACGGGATCCGGGCCCGGCAGCGCGAGCGCGACCGCGGCCGTCACGAAGTAGCCCAGCCGGCGGTGCTGCGCAGCGTCTGCGAGCTGAGGACGCCGACAGAGACGAGGCCGAGCACGACGAGCGGCGTCTGGAAGACGATCACGATCCCCACCAGCACCGTGACCACGAAGTTGTAGTAGGACGACGCTCGGATCAGGTGGACGAAGTGCTGTTGTCGTAGTTCGTGAGGAAGTGGACGGCGCGCGGCAGCAGGATCCAGTAGCCGAACGCCACGCCTGCGGCGGCGAGGGCGACAGCAGGCGAGCGCGAGGCCGAGGATCTTCCGCTCCAGCCCGGGTCGACCGCGGGGGCGAAGAAGAGCCAGACCTGCCACAGCACGACCGGCAGCGCGAGCACGAAGCCGGCGTAGAGGCTGACGGTGATCGTGACGGTGAACGGCTCGGCGACTCCGAACGCGCAAGCTTGCGATGGCCGGGCGGCAGCGGCTGGTTCAGCCAGTCGAGGACGTGCCCGTGGAAGATGTAGGCGACGATCGCGCCGACGGCGATGCGCGCCGAGGATGACGAAGAGCCGCGCCGCGCAGCTCCTCGAGATGCTCGGCGAGCGACGCCTCCTCGGCGTGGCCGAGCCGGCGCGGGAGCCTCGCCATTGAGCCGAGTCCTTGCTAGACGGTCTCGCGCTCCGGCGGCGGGGTCGCCGTCGTCGGAGTCGCCGTCGTCGTCTCGGCAGGCGGGAGCTCGGGCTGCGTGTCGGTCGGGCTCGGCGAGTTGCCGGTCACCGCATCCTTGAACTCGCGCATCCCGTGTCCGAGCGAGCGTCCGACCTCTGGCAGCCGCTTGCCGCCGAAGAGCAGTAGCGCGATTGCGAGGAGGACGATGAGGTGCCAGGGCTGCAGATAACCCATGAGTCCCTTGAGAGTAGCGCGTTTGTCGGGTGGTGGACGGGGAGACGGACCCTCTCGCTAGACTGGTCTCCGTTGGGCTCGCGGGGCGAAAGCCCCGCTATTTTCAGGGAAAGAGGCACACCGAGTGGCATTGCTGAAGCTAGAGAACCTGCACGTCGCGCTCGAAGACGGCACCGAGATCGTCAAGGGTGTCGATCTCGAGGTGGACACGAACGAGGTGCACGCGATCATGGGGCCGAACGGCTCCGGCAAGTCGACGCTCGCGTACGCGCTGATGGGCCACCCGGCCTACGAGATCACCGAAGGGCGGCTGCTCTTCGACGGCGACGACGTGACCGAGCTCGGCGCCGACGAGCGCGCGCAGCGCGGTCTGTTCCTCGCGTTCCAGTACCCGCACGCGATTCCCGGCGTCACCGTGACGAGCTTCCTGCGCAGCGCGATCAACGCCGTGCGCAAGGCCCGGAACGGCGGCGAGGACGACCCGATGCCGATCCCCGAGTTCCGCAAGGAGCTCCTCGCCCAGATGGACCGCCTCAAGGTCAGTCGCGAGCTCGCCTCGCGCTACCTCAACGACGGCTTCTCGGGCGGCGAGAAGAAGCGGGTCGAGATCCTGCAGATGGCGATGCTGAAGCCGCGCATCGCGGTGCTCGACGAGACCGACTCCGGCCTCGACATCGACGCGCTGCGGGTCGTCGCGAGCGGCGTGAACGAGCTCGTCGGCCCCGAGATGGGCGCGCTCGTGATCACGCACTATCAGCGGATCCTCGACTACGTGACTCCCGATCACGTCCACGTCTTCGTCGGTGGGCGTATCGTGGAGTCGGGCGGCGCGGACCTCGCGAAGAAGCTAGAGGTGGGCGGCTACGCCCCCTACGAGGAAGGAGGTGACCGTCTGATGGCACAGACCGAGACCGACGTCGTCAAGGGAATCCGCAGCGAGTACAAGTACGGCTTCTCGAATCCCGACGAGGCGAAGGACTACTTCTTCAAGTCCGGTCGCGGCCTGTCGCACGAGCTGGTCGAGGCGATCGCCGAGCACAAGAACGAGCCCGACTGGATGAGGAAGTTCCGGCACAAGAGTCTCGACTACTTCCTCGCGCGTCCGCTGCCGCAGTGGGGCGGGAACCTGAACGACATCGACTTCGAGAACATCTTCTACTACATCAAGCCGACCGAGAATCAGGCGAAGTCGTGGGAAGACCTGCCGGCCGACATCCTCGACACGTGGGACAAGCTGGGCATCCCGGAGGCCGAGAAGAAGTACCTCGCCGGCGTCGGCGCGCAGTACGAGTCGGAGGTCGTCTACCACAAGCTGCAGGAGGATCTCGAGAAGAAGGGCGTGATCTTCCTCGACACCGACACGGCGCTGCGCGAGCACGAGGAGCTGTTCAAGCAGTACTTCGGGACGATCATCCCGCAGAACGACAACAAGTTCGCGGCGCTCAACTCGGCCGTCTGGTCGGGCGGCTCGTTCATCTACGTGCCGCCGGGCGTCTCGATCGAGATGCCGCTGCAGGCGTACTTCCGGATCAACGCCGAGAACATGGGCCAGTTCGAGCGGACGCTGATCCTGGTCGACGAGGGCGCCTACGTCCACTACGTCGAGGGCTGCACGGCCCCGATCTACTCGACCGACTCGCTGCACAGCGCAGTCGTCGAGATCGTGGTCAAGAAGGGCGGACGCTGCCGCTACACGACGATCCAGAACTGGTCGAACAACGTCTACAACCTCGTCACGAAGCGCGCAGTCGCCTACGAGGACGCGACGATGGAGTGGGTCGACGGGAATCTCGGCTCGAAGCTGACGATGAAGTACCCGGCGATCTGGCTGATGGGTGAGCGCGCGCACGGCGAGGTCTTGTCGATCGCGTTCGCCGGCAGCGGCCAGCACCAGGACGCGGGCGGCAAGTGCGTCCACGTCGCGCCGAACACGACCTCCGTGATCACCTCGAAGTCGATCTCGAAGAACGGCGGGCGCGCCGGCTACCGCGGCCTGCTCGAGGTGAACAAGAAGGCGCTCGGCTCGAAGTCGAAGGTGGTCTGCGACGCGCTGATCCTCGACGACGAGTCGCGCTCCGACACCTATCCGTACATCAAGATCGACGCCGACAACGTCGACATCGGACACGAGGCGACCGTCTCGAAGATCGGCGAGGAGCAGCTCTTCTATCTCATGTCGCGCGGGCTGACCGAGGCCGAGGCGAGCGCGATGATCGTGAGCGGCTTCGTCGAGCCGATCACGAAGGAGCTGCCGCTCGAGTACGCCGTCGAGATGAACCGGCTGATCCAGCTGCAGATGGAGGGCTCGGTAGGTTGAGCTCGATCGCGAAGGTCGACGCAGTCGGCATTCCTTCGAGAGACTGGGAGCGGTCGCGGCGGTTCTACGTCGAGACCCTCGGCTTGCGGCCCGACGAGAACGCGCAGGCGGAGTTCTGGGCCGGCGACACGTGCTTCGGCATCTGGATGCCCGAGCAGTGGGGCGAGGAGTTCACGCCGCAGCCGAACGCGGTCGCGCTGCTCCACGTCGACGACGTCGAGGCTGCGCGCGCCGAGCTCGAGGCGAAGGGCGTCGAGTTCGACGGCGAGACCGTCGAGACGCCGGTCTGCCACATGGCGACGTTCTTCGACCCCGACGGGAACCGGCTGGTGCTGCACAAGCGCTTCGCGCCGTACCCCGCATGAAGGGTTGGGCATGAACGTCGAGCACGTCGACTTCATCAGCGTCCCCGTCAGCGACCTCGAGGCCTCGACCGCGTGGTACCGCGACACGCTCGGCCTGCCGCAGACCGGCGAGGGCGGCTTTCCCGAGTTCAAGCTCGGCGACAACGTCTTCCTCTACCTGATCGACCCGACCTCGCTCGGCGGCGAGTTCACGCAGGGGCACGGGTCGCCGATCGCGCTCCGCGTCGCCGACGTCGCCGAGACGCGCGCCGAGCTGGAGGCGAGAGGGATCGAGTTCGCCGGCGAGATCTACGACACCGGCGTCTGTCACATGGCCCCGTTCGACGATCCGGACGGCAACCGCTTCATGCTGCACCGGAGGTACGCACCGAATGATTGAGGTGCAGCGCACCGACTTCGTCGCCGTGCCGGTGCAGGACCGCGAGCGCGCCGCGAAGTTCTACGGCGAGACGCTCGGCCTCGAGCGGAACCCGAACTCGACCGAGAGCTGGATCGAGTTCGAGACCGGCAACGCGACGCTCGCGCTCGTCAGCCCCGAGATGCTCGGCGCGGAGTTCGCGCCGCTGCCGATCGGCTCGATCGTCTTCCGCGTGCCCGACGTCGCGGAGGCGAAGGAGAAGCTCGAAGCCGACGGCGTCGAGTTCCTCGGCGAGCCGTGGGACTCGGGCGTCTGTCACGGCGCCGCGTTCAAGGATCCCGAGGGCAACGGGCTCGCGCTCCACCACCGCTACGAGCCGTACCTCGACGGGAGCACGCCGTGATCGAGGTCACGCGCGTCGACTACATCCGCGTGCCGGTCGACGACATCGAGCAGGCGAAGCACTTCTACGGCGAGGTGCTGGGGCTGCCGCGGAACGAGCACCTCGACCACGAAGACTGGATCGAGTACGAGGCCGCCAACGTCACGCTCGCCGTGATGACGCCCGAGACGCACGACGACACGTTCGCGCCGATGTCGCCCGGGACGATCGCGCTCGGCGTCGCCGACGTCGCCGAGGCGAAGACCCACCTCGAAGCGGCCGGCCTCGAGGTCGGCGAGATGTGGGACAGCGGCGTCTGCCAGGGCGCCGGCGTGAGCGACCCGGCCGGCAACCGCATCCTCCTCCACCACAGGTACAAGCCGTATGAGTCGTAACGACGCCCGCGCCGCCTACGAAAAGCTGCCGATCCCGGACACGACCGAGGAGCACTGGCGCTTCACCGACCTGCGCGGCTTCGACCCCGACGCGTTCACGGGCGCGGCGACGGCCGAGATCGAGACGATGCTCGACCTCGACGTCGCGGGCTACGCGACCGTCACCGCCGACGGGATCGAGATCGAGAAGGCGCCCGACGGCGTCACGTTCGCGCCGCTCCCCGAGGACCACGAGCGTCTCTACTCGCTCGTCGGCTGGGACGAGAAGTTCGCCGCGCACAACGCCGCGCTCTGGCAGAACGGCCTGCTCGTCGTCGTGCCGAAGGGCGTCGTGCTCGAGAAGCCGCTCTACGTCCGCATCTCGGCGACCGGCCAGACGTTCTGGCGGCTCGTGGTGGTCGTGGAGGAGGGCGCGCGCGCGTCGCTGATCGAGGAGTACGCGTCGCCGGCGCCCGACACCGAGGCCTACTCGAACGCGGTCACCGAGCTCTTCGTCGAGCCGGCCGCGAAGCTCGAGTACGTCTCCCTCCAGAATCTCTCGCGCGAGACGTGGCACTTCGCGAACCACCATGCGCGCGTCGAGCGCGACGCCGAGCTCGACTGGGTCGCCGGCGGCTTCGGCTCGAAGAGGGGCAAGACGCGGATCCAGAACGACCTCAACGGCCGCGGCGCCACCTCGCGCGTGACGGGCGCGTACTTCGCCGACGGCACGCAGCACCTCGACTACGACACGTTCCAGGAGCACATCGCGCCCGACTGCGAGAGCGACTTCGCCTTCAAGGGCGCGCTGCGCGACGAGGCGACGGCGGTGTGGCGCGGGATGATCCGCGTCGAGAAGGACGCGCAGAAGACGAACGCGTACCAGGAGTGCCGGAACCTGATGCTGTCGCCGACGACCCACGCGGTGCCGATCCCGGGGCTCGAGATCCTGGCGAACGACGTCCGCTGCACGCACGCGGCGACGGTCGGGCGGGTGAACCGCGAGGACATGTTCTATTTGATGAGCCGCGGCCTGACGCGGCAGGAAGCCGAGCGCCTGATCGTGCGCGGCTTCTTCCAGGAAGTGCTCGACCGGATCGAGCTGGAGCCCGTGCGCGACGCGGTTACTGCCGCGCTCGAGGCTCGCATTCCGCAGGGCTGAACGACCAAGAGCCGCGCCTTATGCTCCTCGGCGGCGGTTGATCTCGAGGTTGACGGCTCGGCGGACTCCCGGCTGGTTGTACGCCTCACGCAGATCGTCGCGCAGCGAACCGCCAGTACCGGGTGTTTTCAGGAATGCGTCGAACGCCTGAGCCTCGGCCGTAAGGGCGTCAGACATCGACTCGTGAGCGTCAAGGTGGGGCGGAACTAGCGCCCGATTCCACTCTTCTTGGAGTTCGATTTCAGTCAAGACCGGTGAGGCACGGCTGGCTCAAGTTCGGACACTCGCAGCCCCAAGCGTGTGAGGTGACGTATGTATCGCTGAAGACACCAGCACCCCGTACTCCGTCAGGGGAAGCGACTCGCTTCTCCAGATCAAGCGAAGCCGACTCGATCGGCCCTCCAAGATCAAAGGCAGCAGCAAACGTCCGGCCGTCACCCAGAAAATCCGGAAGAAACATCAGCCGATAGTTGCCCAACCATGACTTCTCGGTGGCGGTCGCGGTCCGCGGGCCGACAGGCATTACCTGCAGGATCGACCGAATGCACTTGCCCTGCCGCATGGAGCAGGGGTGCGACGAGATGATGAAGAACTCGTGATCGGCCGCGGCCCAAGGCGGCGAACCTGTTCGAAAGATGCGCCGGTTGCTATGGGCCGAAAGACGTCCGCGTCGGCTTGGCGGAAGAGGACAGACGCTCAGTGTCGACGGGCGCCTCAATCTCCCGCTCAGCATCACCTGCTCCCGCGGACGCTTCCATACGGTTTCACCTCGGTCGCCGCAACCGAACGAGGCCCATCGTCGCTCCACTCGGTAACTGTCTTGGCTTGTCGAGCCGCCGCATCTCTCCAGCCAGGCGCGAACTCGTCGAGGACCTCATGCGGCGTTAGACGTCGAGTAGCAAGTTCGAACAGCAAATCGGGCCTCGATACATAGATCTCTACCGCGGCGACTGGACTGGTCTCGGCGACGCGCATTTGAAACCAAGCGGCGATGTCGCCGGAGAGGCCGTGCTCTTTTACGATTCCAAGGAACGCGACCAGTCTGGCCAACTGCCGCAGACTCTCCGGGCTAATCCTCGCCCTTTCGCCACTTTCGGATGGCGGTGTCGCTTACCTCAGCGCACGAGCTACCGAGGACCAGGACAGTCCCACGCCGAGCCCAACTGATCGAGGAGCTGGTCCGGCCCGAGCTGCGCGAACTGAAGCGTGCGCGAGTCGAGTTCACCCGCGAGGTCGTGCGCGTGCAGAACCCTTGCTCCGTCCGCGGACGCTTCACCTCGTCCCGGGCTTCTCCCGTTGCAATCAGCTGCGAGATCGACGTTGTCTCGGGCCGGAAATCTCTATGAGTGACGCCTCCGCGGTGGCTTTCATGCGCTCGAGAATCGCAAGGCGTTCGGCTGTTGTCATGAGACCGTCCTGAAGATGTCCCGAAGCTCGTCAGTGACGCTCACTTCGAAGAGTTCTCGTACCGGGCCGCGTAGCTCCTTCGTGATCTCCATGATGCGGGTCACATCGAACTCCGGTATCGGCTCGTCGCGCGGATGCAACCAGTAGCTGTCGATGTCAAGTAGGAAGTAATGGCCACTCTGCTCGTTACGGACGCGAAGCGGGCCAGCGGGGTCGACTGTCCGCCCCTCGAGAGCGCCAGCGCGCATAGTCACACGAAAATTCTCGCCACGGTCGTAGTCGACGAGGGACTGGTTTCCTTTACGCGTGCGTCCGATAGAAGCGGACAGCAGAGGCGGCCGGGCTTCTCGAGTGTCCGGGAACCAATCCTCGGCGCTGTCGACACCGTCGACTCGTACCTCATCGATGTAGCGCAGACCAATTCGTTCAGAACCAACAGCAGAACCAGCTGCCTCAATCGCGTTGGCGACGCAACTCGCGATCTCCTCGAACACCTCGAAGTGCATATTGCTGGCAGGACGACTCAACAACCGCCGCGGTGGTGGGCCGACCGCAATGCTCAGCGTTTGATGGCGGTCAAGTAAGCATCGTTTCGTTGTTCGGGTCGGAAAAACTGTTGCGGTTGGTTTGGCTGGCTCATGTATGGTTACGAGAGCTGTCTCTGGTTGGGCGACGATCGGAACGATGTCGTTCAAGGACCCCCGTGCGGAAAGCTTTTTCGATGACGCCCCCAGCATCTGAAACTGCAGAATAGAGGGAGTCCGAAGGGCTCCCACGCGACGAACTGAAGGGGCGCGTTGGGGTAAACCTCTCTATCCGGTCGGCCGAGCTTTCAGAGCCCCTGTCGGCCCGAGGGCTCCTTTCGTAGGCAAACTACAACCGAACCGTAGCAGAACTGAAAGCGAACATCATGCTCTGACCGCTGAAGGCCCGCTTGGGGACAGAAGCTGGGCGCGTCCGTGGCCGCAGCTTTGCGGACCGAAGTTGGGACTTTGCCAACTTCCGTCGAATCGCTCCTGCACCGCTGACGAGTGCGGACACCACTCGGCCGGTAGAGGCCCATGGCTCGTCGATCTCCGTCCGTGCGCACCGCGAAAACCGGCTCATCGCGGACTTACGTATCCCTAG
>CAWCDC010000003.1:0-645613 GCA_963794255.1 uncultured Actinomycetes bacterium
CGCGGCGAGGATCAAGATGCCGCGCAGGAAGGGGTTGATGCGGAAGGAGAACCTGCTCATGTTGCGGTCATGTACGCCCGTACCGCGAGCGCTCCTGCAACCAACGTAGCCCCGGTGAACCAGGCGAGACGCCCGCGCCGGTCGGCGGGCGCGTACATCCACGGGGCGAGCACGGCGAGCAGCGAGAGCGTCCCGTACAGGTAGTGGAGCTTGTCCGCCGCCCGGTGGTGGCTCGAGAGGAGAAGGAGCCCGAGCCCGACCTGCGCGACGAGCAGCGTCTGCGCGAGGGCGAACAGATGGGTCAAGATACCGCGCGGCTCGCGCTGGCGGTAGTACGCCCAGGCGCCCGCCGCCGCCGCCCCGAACGTCGCAGCGAGCACCGCGAATGCGACCGCATGGTGGACGCCGACCATGGCCCGGCGGAGCCTAGCGTGGTCGACGCCGCGTGCTACTCGGGGTCGGTCTGCCCGGATCGGGCGCCGGGACCGGCGGCGTGCCCTCGTCGGGCGGCGGGTACGGCTCGGGCACCTGCGCCGGCTCGGGCGGGTTGCCTTCGTCGGGCGGCGGATACGGGGCGTGTCGGTTCGTTCGGAGTGACCATCAACGTGTCCTGTACCGGAAGTCGCGCTTTGCGAATCCTCTCGTCCGCGCCGGCGAGCCGCTCCGCGAGCTCGTCCTCGACCCGTTTCGTCTCCTGCTCGAGCTCCACGAGCCGCTGCCGAGCCTCGCGCTCGGCGATCTCGTCGCCCCGCCAGACCGCTTCGCCGAGCGCCTGGAGCGCCGGGCTTCCGCTCGGCCGCAAGCGAGTCGAGATGCGACCGCGTCCGCCAGCGGGTCACCGACGAGTCGAGCCTCGTCCGCCACACCTCGGCGGCGGTCGACAGCCTGCGCGCGCCCGTCTGCCGCCAGGCGCGAGGAGTGCTGCATCCAGAGGTCGGCGCTGCGGCGGGTCGCCTCCGCGAGAGCACGCGAGGAGACAGACGGCGACGAGCAGGAGGACGATGCCCCACACCCAGTTCCCGGTCGCGAAGAGGCCGATCGCGGCGCCGAACGCGGCGAAGCCGAGGCAGAGGAGGAGGAAGCGCGCAGGCAGCCCCAGCCAGCGCCGCTCGACGGTCTCGTGCACGACGGGGCCGGGAGCGGTCTCGAGCAGCGGCGACTCGCTCACCGGAGCCCCGCAGCCGGCGCAGAAGCGCGCGCCCGGCGGGAGCGCCTCGCCGCAGCTACGGCACGCGCTGTCCTCGATCGGCGACGCGTTCATGTCCCGGCTGTTCCCGTTGTTCCAGTGCGCGTAACGCCTCGGCGGCCCGTCTGCGCAGCGGCCCGAGCTGCGCGCGGTAATCGTCGTCGGAGATCTTGCCGGTGCGGTGGTCGAATTCGAGCTCCTTCAGCGCGGCGAGCGCCCGATCGCGCTCCTCGGCCAGCGCCAGCCGCTGCCGGGCCTCGGGAGAGAGCTCGTCGAGCCGGTCGCTCGCGGGCGCGGGATCGCGGAGGAACGGCCGCGCGACGAAGATGACGATGGCGACCGCGAGCATCGCCGCGATCGCGAGCGCCAGGCCCATCAGGACCACGGCCTAGATCCCCGCTGGAGCCGCGCCTGCCGCGTAGCGCGCGGCGAGCCGGCGCTGCTCGACCGCGTCCGGCCACATCGCGATCAGCGCGCCCGCGACGAAGAGGAAGCCGGCCGCCCAGATGAGGTTGATCAGCGGCTTCACCAGCACCTTGAGGTCGATCTCGTTCGTCCCTTTCGGGCCGGGCTGCGGCGGTCGTGAAGACGTCGCCGAGCGAGCGCGGATCGTGGTAGATCGAGGCGACGTTCGCCGGCCCCTCGATGGCGTAGTCGTTGATCCCCGGCGCGAGCCGGAAGCGGTCGCCGTGCCCGGACACGGCGAGCAGCGCGCGGAAGCCGGTGTAGTTCGGGCCCTTCACGCCGGTGCTCCCGTCATACGTGACCGTGTAGCCCGCCGCCTCGATCGACTGGCCCGGCCGCAGCAGCCGTTCCCGCTGCGTCTGGTAGGCGCTCGAGCCGGCGATGCCGATCGCGAGCAGGACGATCGCCGCGTGCACGATGTAGCCGCCGTAGCGCCGCCGGTTGCGTCCGATCAGGCGGAAGATCCCGCCGGCGGCCGCGCGTCCGCGCACGAACTCGAGCACGATCGACGCGGCGACGAAGGCCGCGAACGTGTACGCGAGCAGGCCCGGCCACGAGCTCCCGAAGCCGAGCGCGAGCAACGAGACGCCGGTCACCACGGCAACGGCGAACGGGATCAGGAACGTCTTCCCGAGCGAGCGAAGCGACGCCTTGCGCCAGGCCACGAGCGGCCCGATTCCCATCAGCAACAGCAGCGGTAACCCGAACGTGTGCAGGAAGAAGTCGTAGTACGGCTTCGAGACCGAGCGCGTGTCGCCGCGCACCGCCTCGCGTGAGGATCGGGTAGAGGACGCCCCAGAGGATCGTCAGGCAGAGCGCGACGAGCAGCAGGTTGTTGTAGAGGAACGTCGCCTCGCGCGAGACGAGCGACTCGAGCTTCGTCTTCGTCCGCAAGCAGCGGCAGGCGCCAGCGGATCAGCACGACCGACAGGGTGACCATGAGCACGAGGAAGCCGAGGAACCAGCCGCCGATCGAGCTCTTCGCGAACGAGTGGATCGAGTCGATCACGCCCGAGCGCGTGAGGAACGTGCCGAAGAGCGAGAGGTTGAAGGCGAGCGCGACGAGGATCATGTTCCAGACCTTCAGCATCCCGCGCTTCTCCTGGATCATCACCGAGTGGAGGAATGCGGTCGCCGCGAGCCACGGCATGAGCGCGGCGTTCTCGACGGGATCCCAGGCGTAGTAGCCGCCCCAGCCGATCTCGACGTACGCCCAGTGGGCGCCGATCAGCTGCCCGACGCCGAGGAACGTCCAGGCGGCGAGCGTCCAGCGCCGCGTCGCGACGATCCAGCGCTCGTCCGTGCGGCCCGGAGAGGAGCGCGCCCATCGCGAACGCGAACGGGACGGTGAGGCCGACGTAGCCGAGATAGAGCAGCGGCGGGTGGGCGAGCATGTACGGGTTCTGCAGGCTCGGCACCATCCCCTGGCCGTCCGGCGGCGCCGGCTGCACGTTGAACGGGCTCGAGACGAAGCAGAGCATGAAGGCGAAGAAGACGGCGACGAGCCCGAACACGGGCACCGTCCAGGCGATGAGCTCGCGGGAGCGGCGGTTGAGCCAGACGGCGAGCCCGGCGTAGCCCGTGAGCACGAGCAGCCAGAGCATGCAGCGAGCCCTCCTGGCCTCCCCAGAACGCCGACAGCGCGTAGCCGAGCGGCAGCTTGTGGCTCGTGTGCTGCCAGACGTAGACGAACGACATGTCACGCCGCCCGAGCGCGACGAACAGGACGATCGCCGCGATCAGGGTCACCGGGAACGCCGCGAGCAGCGCGTTCTGCGCCGACAGCGCCAGCCGCCGCTTCCGCTTCCACGCGGCATACGAGCCCGCGATCAGCGCGTAGGCGACCAGGCCGAAGGTGAGGAGGAGAGCGGCGCGCCCGAGCGGGGCCATCAGGTGTTGGACGACGACTTCGCCGGCGTGTACTTCGAGGGGCACTTCGTGATCAGCGAGCCCCGCTTCGCGACGAAGACACCGTTGCGAAGCGTCCCGTCGACCACGATGTCGCGCCCGGTCTTGAACAGGTCCGGGACGGCGCCGTGGTACACGACCGGCACGCGCGCGGCCTTGGCGTCCCCGATGTCCTTCAGCCGGAAGCGCATCCCCGCTCTCGTGAAGGCGGTGTCGGTATTCGGCCGGCCGACGACCTTGCCGACGAGCGTGACGTTGCCGGCGTGCGCAGCGACCGTGCTCGGCGTGACCTCGGCGACGCCGTTTCCGGCGAGCGCCGTGTAGACCACGAAGATGGCCAGGGCAGCGGCCACCGAGAGGGCAATTACGAGCCGCGCAGGACTGGATCCCACGCGGGCATCGTAGCCCTCGCGCGCCGCGGGGAGCGGCAGTCCTGCGAGCTAGCTGTTCGGCGTCTTCTCGGGCTTGCGCGCGGGGATGCGGTAGCCGTGCTCGTGGCAGAGCGAGCCGGGCGCATCCTCGGTGAGCGCGTCGCAATAGCCCTTGCCGTACGCGGCCCGCAGGAAGGCGGCGACGACCTCGAGATTCCACTCCGTCACGTCGAGGGTCTCGCGCCAGAGGTCGGCGAGACGGAGGTCGATGTCGAGCTCGAGCAGGTCGATCCGTGAAGGGCGCTTGGGCATGGCAAAAACGTAGAAATAGCGTCGGACGGCATAGGCTCTCTCCGATGGGCGACATCCGGTACGGGCCGAGCGGCCTGCCCGACGCGCCGACGTTCGAGGAGGCGTTCGCGACACTCGCGGCCGAGGGATATCGGGCCTGCGAGGTCGGCTTCGTCAGCGGTTTCTGGCTCGACTACGACGCGGCTCCGCTGTTCGGCGAGGCTGCGGCCGCGGCCGACATCGCCCTCTCCGTGCATGCGCCGCTCGCCGCGTTCATGGGCCATGTCGACCGTGGCAAGAAGTTCAAGATGGCGCTCGGAATGCTCGACCACACCGCGGGGCTCGCCAAGGCCTGCGGCGCGCGGCTGATCGTCTTCCATCCCGGCTTCCTGCTCGGGCGGGAGCGGGAACAGGCGATCGCGGACGTCGTCGACCAGCTCGGCGACCTGCGCGAGCGGCTCGAAGCGAAAGACCGGCTCGTCCCGTTCGGCGTCGAGGTGATGGGCCGGGTGCGGGATCTCGGCACGATCGACGACGTGCTCGCGATCGCGGCGCAGGTCGACTTCGTCCGGCCGGTTCTCGATTTCGCCCACATGCACGCGACCAGCGACGGCGCGTTCCTCGAGCCGGATGCGTTCGCCGCCGCCCTGGCCGGAGCCGATGCCGTGCTCGAGCCGGATGCGCCGTTCCACATCCACTTCAGCGACATCCAGTACGCGAACCGGAACGAGACGAAGCATCTTCCGTACGGCGAGGGGACACTGCGCGCCGAGCCGCTGCGCGACGCGCTGGCGCGCTTCGAGCGGCCGGCGACGGTGATCAGCGAGTCGCCGGACGCGGCGTCGACTCAGACCATCGGCGCGGTGCTCGGCGCGAGCTCCGCCAGCCGTTCTTCGTAGCGCTGCACCTCGTCGTCCTGCCCGCGCGAGCGGTGGAACTCGATCACCTTTCCGATCGCCCAGCGTTCGAGTGCGCGCTGATCGGTGCACCGCGCATCGTCGACAGCCTCGTGCATCAGCTCCGCCGCCTCCTCGTCTCGTCCCTGCGCCCCGCGCACGACCCCGAGCGAGAGCTTCGTCGTGGAGATGGAGCTGCGATCGTCGGGGCCCACCGACTCGCGGGCCTCGAGCGCGTACCGTTCGGCCTCTTCGATCCGCCCCAGCCGGACATAGAGCTCGGCGAGAGAGCGCTGCGCCTCGCAGAGCCGTGACCGGTCCATGAGGCCCTTCATCGTCCGCACCGCCTCGAGCAGCAGCTGCTCTGCACGGGCGAGATCGCCGAGCGCTGCGGCGTGCCGGGCGATGGACAACGCCATGCTCGCCTCCTGGGCCCTGTTGCCGATCTCCGCGTAGAGGTCATGGGCGGCCGTGAACGCAACCTCGGCCTCGGCGTCGTTGCCACGCCAGTTTTCGAGGGTTCCTCGGGCGGCCCAGGCGAGCGCGCGACCGACGATGCTCCCACTCTCGTCGGCCAGCTCTCCGATGCGGTCGATGAGAGGCTCGGCTTCGGCGAGCTCGAGGCGATACACGTAGCTCTCGGCGAGCGCCACGGTGATCTGGAGCTCCTGATCCTTGCGGTCTGCTGCCCGCGCGGCCTCGAGACCGAGCTTCGCCCATTTCTCGAACGCATCGGCGTCGCTGAGCCACTGGGCGACCTGAGCAGCGACCTTGAAGGCCTCGAAGCGGATGTCCGGCTCCGCCTCGGCCAGCACCTCCACGGCCGTCTCGATGAGCTCCCGGGCCGCCGCCGCGTCGGCGCGCTGGTTCATCACGGCTTCGGCGAGCGCGGTGAGCGCACGGCCCTGCAGTTGCCGCTCGCCCGCAGCGTCGGCGGCGGCCGCGACCTCTTCCATCTCGACGATGACCGCGGTCATTTCTCCGAGCCGCCAAGCCGCCCGCGCCGCGTAGTAGCGCCGCTCGAGAGTCGGAGCGAGCTGGACCGCGCGAATGAGCAGGTTGCGCGCACTCGCGAACGACTCGCGCGACAGTGCCCGGCGTCCCGCGCGCAGGAGCTCCGCCGCGGCTTCCTCGGCCAGCTCGGGCGGTGCCGATCCGTCGAGCTCCGCGAGCAGCCGGGTCGCCTGGTCGAGGTGGAAGGCGAGGATCTCGACGAGCTCCTCGCCCGCACGCTCGCGGAGCCAGCCGGCGAAGAGGAGGTGGAGATCGGCGCGCGATCCCTTCGACAGACCTGCGTAGGCAACCTCGCGGATGAGCACGTGCTTGAACTTGAACGCTCGCTCGCCGCTGATCGCCGACCGATCCTCATGGAGGACGAAATCCCGGAAGAGCAGATCGTCGAGGACGGCGTCGACGTCGCCGACGTCGGGCGAGAGATGCGCGAGCGCGCCGCGGAGGAAGACGCGGCCCATGACGGCAGCCCGCTGCACGAGCCGGCGCGACTCCGGCGGCAGACGGTCGATACGAGCGGCGATGAGCGCCTGCAGCGTGTCGGGAATACGCTGCTGCATCCCGTCGGGCTGCTCGGCGAGAGCGCGGATGGTCTCCTCGACGAAGAGCGGGTTTCCCTCCGTCTTCGCCAGGACCGCATCCACGTCGATTGCGACGTCGAGCTCCGCAGCGAGCTCTCGCACGAGCTTCGCGCCCTCGTCGTCGGGGAGGGCCTCGAGCTCGAGCGTGACGACCCGCAGCCGCCCGCCGCCCCAGGAGGGCCGTGCGTCGAGCAGTTCGGGCCGGGCGAGGCAAAGAAGCAGGACCGGCGCGGTTCGCACCCAGGCTGCGATGTGCTCGATCACCTCGAGCAGTGGCTCCTCGGCCCAGTGGACGTCCTCGAAGACGAGGACGAGCGGCTGCACGGCCGCGAGCTGCTCGATCCACGAGCGGACGGCCCACGCGATGTCCTGCTGGCTCCGCTCGCCCTCCACGGCCTCGAGGACGCCGACCGCGAGGCCGAGCAGGTCCGCGACCGCCTCGCTCTCGCACGTGTCGCGGAGCTTCTCGAACGCCTCGTCGAGCGGGTCGTCGTCGGAGATTCCGGCCGACGCCTTCACCATCTCGGCGATCGACCAGTACGTCACGCCTTCGCCGTACGGGAGGCAGCGGCCGCGGAGCACGGTCGCGCGCTCGAGCCCGTCGACGAACTCTCGCGCCAGACGGCTCTTGCCGACTCCGGGCTCTCCGTAAAGCGTGACGAGGGTCGCGCGGCCGTCGCGGGAAGTGCGCGCAAACGTGTTCTCGAGCAGCTCGAGCTCGGACTCCCGCCCCACGAGCGGCGCCGAGAGCGAGCGCATCGGGCGACCCGACTCCCGTGCTCCGACGACACGACTCGCTGCGATCGGGTCGCGCCACCCACGTAGCTCCAGCGGCTCGAGCTCCTCGAGCTCGACGAGATCCCGCACGAGCCGCGCAGCCGTCGGGCCGATCACGATCTCGTTCGGCCCGGCCTGCTGCTCGAGGCGCGCAGCGAGGTTGACCGCCTCGCCGGTGGCGAATGTGGAGTCGGTCTCGTCCGCGACGACCTCACCCGACTCGATGCCGATCCGCACCTCGAGGCCGAGCTCGCCGACCCGATCGAGAGTCGCAAGCGCCGCGCGGACCGCGCGCTCGGCGTCGTCCTCGTGCTGCAGCGGCACGCCGAACGCGGCCATCACGGCGTCGCCGGCGAACTTCTCGACCGTCCCGCCGTGCGTGATCACGCAGTGCGAGACCTGGTCGAAGTAGCGCCCGACGCGACGGCGAACGACCTCCGGGTCGATCCCCGCGCTCAGATTGGTCGAGCCGACCAGATCGACGAACAGCACCGTTGCAAGCTTCCGCTCGACCATGGTGCCATCGTAGTTTCCAGGGTCTACCTGGCTAGGATCGGCCGGCGTGCTTGACCCGAAGAGTCTTCAAGGCGTACGACGTGCGCGGGATCTATCCCGACGAGCTCGACGAGGCGGGCGCCGAGGCGATCGGTCGCGCCTACGTCGAGCATTTCGAGCCGAAGCGGATCGCCGTGGGCCGGGACATGCGTCTCTCCTCGCCTTCTATGCAGGAGGCGGTGATGCGAGGCGCCGCGGCTGCGGGTGCGGACGTGCTCGACCTCGGGCTCGTCGGCACCGAGATGGTCTATTTCGCCGTCGGCTCACTCGGGCTCGAGGGCGGGATCATGGTCACCGCGTCGCACAACCCGAAGCAGTACACCGGGCTGAAGCTCGTCCGCCGCGGCGCGCTGCCCGTGGGGGGCGAGTCCGGTCTCCTCGACGTCCGAGACCGAACCGTGTCCGATTCGGACACGGCCGGTGTCAGACACCTAACACGTCCGGAAGGGACGATCGAGGCTCACGACATCTGGCCGGCGTACGTCGAGCGCGTCCTGTCCTTCGTCGACGTGTCCGCGATCAAGCCGCTCAAGGTCGTGATCGACGCGGCGAACGGGATGGCCGGCACGATGCTGCCGCCGGTGCTGGAGCGGCTGCCGGTCGAGGCCGTCCGCTGCTACTTCGAGCCGGACGGCACGTTCCCGAACCACGAGCCCAACCCGCTCTTGCCCGAGAACCGCGAGTTCATCGTCCGTAAGACGCTCGAGGAAGGCGCCGACCTCGGAGTCGCGTTCGACGGCGACGCCGACCGTTGCTTCTTCGTCGACGACACCGGCGAGTTCGTCCCGGGCGACTTCGTCACCGCGCTCTTCGCCGAGAGCCTGCTCGCGCGGGAGCCGGGCGCGAAGGTCATCTACGACGTGCGCGCGAGCCGCGCGGTGCCCGACACGATCGAGCGCGCAGGCGGCGTCCCGCTCGTGAACCGCGTCGGCCACGCCTTCATCAAGGCGCGGATGCGCAAGGAGGACGCCGCCTTCGCCGGCGAGGTCTCGGGCCACTACTACTTCCGCGACTTCAGCCAGGCCGACTCCGGCATGATCCCGTTCCTCCTCATGCTCGAGCTGATCTCGAAGCGGGGACGGCTGTCGGAGCTCCTCGCTGCGCTGCGCTCGCGCTACTTCATCACCGGCGAGCTCAACACGCCGGTCCCGGACGTCGCGCTCAAGCTCCAGGAGCTGAAGGAGCGCTACGCCGACGGGCGCATCTCGCACCTCGACGGGATCTCGGTCGACTACGACGACTGGCACTTCAACGTGCGCCCCTCGAACACGGAGCCGCTGCTGCGCCTCAACCTCGAGGCGACCTCCGAGGAGCTGATGGAACAGAAGCGCGACGAGGTGCTCGAGGTGATCCGCTCGTGAGCGGCGAGTACGCCTTCTCGACGCGGACCCGCGTCGGCTTCTCGGACACCGACGCGCAGGGAATCGTCTACTACGGCCGCTACAACCCCTACTTCGACCTCGCCCGCGTCGAGTATCTCCGCTCCCTGGGCTTTCTCCACCGGGAGGCCGGGGGCGAGTTCGTGATGCGCGCGAACGACGTCGAGTACTTCGCGCCGGCCCGCTTCGACGACGAGCTGGAGATTCACATCCGGGTCGCGAACATCGGACGGACGAGCATGACGTACGAGTTCGCGGCCTTCAAGGTTCCCGACGGGACGCTGCTCGTCACGGCGCACCAGACCCTCGTCTTCATCGACCTCGAGACTCGCCGCCCGATCCCCATCCCCAACGCGTACCGAGCGCCATTCGATGTCGACGCCTGACGCCGACGAGCAGCTGCGCGAGACCGTCTCGGAGCTGGCGGCGCGAGAGGGTTGCGCGTGGGCCGGGATCTTCTTCGTCGAGGAGGACAGCCTCGCGCTCGGGCCCGAGGCCGGTACACCGGATCCGGCACGCCGCGTCGCCGTCCCGGTCGTGTGGCGCGATACCCGGGTCGCCGAGCTCGCGGTCGACGGGGCGATCGACCGGACCGAGCTCGAGACCGTCGCCGCCGGGATCGCCGACCTGTGCCTCGTCGGCTGGGACACCGGCGGCGAGACCTGGGTGAGCTGAACGTCCCTCGTTCGAGCGACGGAGGCCGCACCACCATTGACCGATCCCTCGAACGGGGTAACCCGGGGTCGGTGAGCCTCGATCCCTCGAACGAGGGAACTTACGAGGGCGTGACGCGGCGGGCGTCGAAGACGCCGTCGACGTTGCGGAGCGAGGAGAGCAGGCCGCGGAGCGCCTTCACGTCGCCGACCTCCGCCACGTACCAGTTGCGCGCCATCTGATCCTCGACTGTCCCGCCGTAGGAGACGATGTTCGAGCCGTGCTCGGCGAACGTTCGCGCGACGTCCTCGAGCAGGCGCGGCCGGTCCCAGGAGTCCACCGCGATCTGGACGCGGAAGCTCTGGCTGCCGCCTCCCTCCCACTCGACCGGCGTGAACCGTTCGGGGTTGCGGCGCAGCGCGCGCACGTTGGGGCAGTCGCCGCGGTGGATCGTGATGCCTTTGCCGAGCGAGATGTAGCCGACGATGTCGTCGCCGGGCACAGGCGTGCAGCACTTCGCGAGCCGCACCAGGACGTCCTCGACGCCGATCACGTTGATGCCGTAGCTGTCGCTGCCGAGCGCCTCGCGCGCGCGCGGCTTCTTGACCGGAACCTGCTCCTCGACGCCTTCGGCGACCTTGAGCTGCTGCAGGACCTTGTCGACGATCTTGGACGCGTGCAGCTTCCCGGAGCCGAGCGCGATGTAGAAGTCCTCGGCCTTCTTGTAGCCCGACTCCCGGATCACGCCGGCGAGCACGGCCGAGCCCGCGAGTTTCTTGTACGGCAGGTTCTGGCCCTTGAGCGCGTTCTCGAGCGACTCGCGGCCCTTCGCCTCGAGATCCTCCTTCTGCTCGCGCGAGAAGAACTGGCGGATCTTGTTCCGGGCGCGCGACGAGGCGACGAGCGAGAGCCAGTCGCGGGAGGGGCCGCGAGCGGCCGACTTGCCGGTCAGGATCTCCACGCGGTCGCCACTGCGGAGCTTGTAGTGAAGCGGCACGATCCGGCCGTTCACCTTCGCGCCGACGGTGCGGTGCCCCACGTCGGTGTGGACGGCGTAGGCGAAGTCGATCGGCGTCGCGCCGGCGGGCAGCGTCTTCACCTCGCCCTTCGGGGTGAAGACGAACACCTCCTCGTCGAAGAGGTCGGTGCGGAATGTCTTGACAAACTCGCGCGCGTCCGACTCGTCGGCATTGATGTCCATGAGCTGGCGCACCCACGTGTTCCACTCTTCCTCGCCACGCTTCGAGCGCCGTCCATCCTTGTACGCCCAGTGCGCGGCGACCCCGAGCTCGGCCGTCTGCTGCATCTCGCGGGTGCGCACCTGGATCTCTAGCGGTCGCCCTTCCGGCCCGATCACCGTCGTGTGGAGCGAGCGGTAGCCGTTGAACTTCGGCATCGCGACGTAGTCCTTGAAGCGGCCGGGCATC
Organism: uncultured Actinomycetes bacterium; assembly: GCA_963794255.1. Taxonomy (GTDB): domain Bacteria; phylum Actinomycetota; class Thermoleophilia; order Gaiellales; family Gaiellaceae; genus Palsa-739. The sequence continues at coordinate 11,502 of CAWCDC010000003.1, forward strand.
GGCTTCCAGAGGGAATGAATGAGACCGAGCGCGCCGTAGCAGTCGCGCGTTCCCTCCTCGCCGTCGCGCTCGACGATCACGCGCATCGCGGTGAGGTCGTAGATCTCGTTGAACTCGCGGCCCTTGCGGGCCATCTTGTCGTAGATCGAGTAGAAGTGCTTCGCGCGCCCCGAGATGTCGACGGGGATGTCGACCTTCTCGAGCTCGCGGATCAGGACGTCGGCCGCCTCTGCGACGTGTCCCTCGCGGTCGGCACGCCGCTCGGCGACCATCGTCTTGATCTCCGCGTACTTGCGCGGATGGAGCGTCTGGAAGGCAAGATCCTCGAGCTCCCACTTGAGCGCGTGGATACCGAGCCGATGCGCGAGCGGTGCGTACACCTCGAGCGCTTCCCGCGACTTCTGGATCTGCTTCTGCTTGCCGAGATACTCGATCGTGCGGAGGTTGTGGAGACGGTCGGCGAGCTTGACGAGGATGACGCGTACGTCCTCTGCCATCGCCACGACCATCTTCCGGTAGTTCTCCGCCTCCGCCTGCTCGCGCGTCTGGAACTGGACGCGGGTGAGCTTGGTGACGCCGTCGACGAGAGCGGCGATCTCGTCGCCGAACTCCTCGCGGAGAGTGTCGAGCTCGACGCCGGTGTCCTCGACGACGTCGTGCAGCAGCGCGGCAGCGATCGTCTGCTCGTCGAGGCGCAGGCCCGCGCAGATCGACGCAACGCCGACCGGGTGCGTGATGAACGGCTCGCCGGAGCGGCGGTGCTGGCCCTCGTGGGCTGTCGCAGCGAAGCGGAAGGCTCTCGTGACGAGCTCTACGTCGGCGTCCGAGCGCTGCGCGGCGAGCTCGGCGAGCAGCCCTTCGAGGAGCTCCTCGTGCCGTTCACCCGATGCCAGCGTCGCCACTATCTCAGTGTACTCGCGGGGTTTCGGAGCTCATTCCGGCGGAAGGAACCCTCATGGAAGGAGCGAAATGACGGTTCCCATGCCTAGATTTCTCCGCTTCAGAAGACGTCGCAGCGCGCTCCGCCTCGCGTTCGCGCTCGCTCAGTGCCTGAACGGCTCCGAGTAGACGACCCGCCCTTGCGGCAGCGCGGCGTCGCCGTCGAGGACCGCTACCTGGAACGCCCAGTCGTAGAGCGCCTCCGGCGGCGGTAGCAGTCCGAGCTCGTCGGCGCGGACGAAGCCGAAGCGTCCGTAGTACTTCGGGTTGCCCTCGACGAGCAGGAGCGTTTCGCCGCGCGCGCGAACGGCGGCGAGCGAGGCACGGACGAGCTCGGATCCGTGGCCGCGCGCCTGGTGCTCGGGCAGGACGCCGAGCGGCGAGAGCTGCAGCACACGTGGCGAGCCGCCCTCGAGCCAGTTCCACGTATTCATCACGTGGCCGACGAGGGCCCCATCCTCCTCGGCCACGAACGAGAGATCGGGCTCGTAGCAATCGCTCGAGCGAAGCTCGCGCGTGAGCCGCGCGACATCGTCCCCCTCGTCGCCGAAGGCGGCGCGATGGATCTCGGGAATCGTCGCCCAGTCGGCCTCGGTTGCGACCCGGATCACGCTGCCGCTGCGAGTGGCGGCTCGGCCGCGAGCAGGTCGCGGAACCGTTGCGACTCGAGCAGGTCGCGACGGAGGCCGCCCTCGGCGAGTTGGAGCTCGGCGAAGATCGCCTGCGATTCGGCGTCGCGCGCGGATTCCGGCTTCTTCCACTCGGCTGCGAGCCACGCGTGGAGCTCGCGGTATCGCGCGGCCGCGCTGAAGATTCGGCGGACGACGAGCTGTGGCGCGACGGTGCCATTCCAGTGGTTCTCCTCCAGCCGGAACGCGACGTCGTAGAGGACATCCGGTCGCAGTTGCTCGAGGCGTGAGCCCTGCCCAAAGGCGATTGCGCTGCCGGCGTCGCGACCTTCTCGTCGGACGCGGAAGCGGAGATGCTTGCCGTCTCCGACGGTGGCGACTTCGGCGAGCCCGCAGCCGGGTGCGAGCAAGGTGGGCGCGGGGTTGCCGAGCCCGAACGGCGCCAGCCTCGCGAGCTCCGTGCACAGGGCGAGAGAGAGATCGGCTCCGCGGGCGACCACCGCGTCGATCGACGTCACCGGCTCGAGGTCTTCCGCGTCGAGCACGGCTGCGGCCTGTTGCGCGAACGCCTCGCCGAACGCCTCGACGTTCTCCTCGGAGATCGACAGGCCGGCTGCGGCGCGGTGTCCTCCCCACCGTCCGAGCAGCCCGGCGCACGCGCCGAGCGCGGCATGGAGGTCGAAGTCGGGGATCGAGCGTCCCGATCCTTTCCAGTCGCCGTCGGTGCCCGCGATGAGGACGACCGGGCGGTGGTAGCGCTCGACGAGGCGCGAGGCGACGATGCCGATCACTCCCTCGTGCCAGTCCGCACCGGCCACGGCGTAGGCGCGCCGCGCTCGCTGCTCTGGCGGCCAGGCCTCGACCTGGGCCACGGCCTCGCGGAGGATCCGCCCTTCAACGGCCTGGCGCTCGCGATTCAGCTCTTCGAGCGAGTCGGCCAGCCGGCCGGCCTCCGCCTCGTCTTCGGTGAGCAGGAGCTCGAGCGCTTCGCGCGGATGGCCAAGGCGTCCGGCGGCGTTCAGGCGAGGCGCGAGACGGAACCCGACGGCGCCGGCATCGACAGTGGCCGGGTCGACGCCGGCGCGCTGCATCAGCGCGCGCAGCCCGGGCTTCGAGGTGCGCGCGAGCGAGCGGAGCCCGGCAATCGCGAGCGACCGGTTCTCGTCGACGAGAGGGACGACGTCGGCGATCGTCGCGAGAGCGACGAGATCGAGGTGGCGACGCGGAATCTCCGACTCGATCCCGAACAGCGCCTGGCCGAGCTTGTAGACCACGCCGGTGCCGCAGAGCTCGGGAAACGGGTACCCGGACGGACGGGTGGCGACGATCGGACAGTCGGGCAGCGTCTCGCCTGGTCGGTGATGATCGGTTACGACGACGTCAAGACCGCGCTCCTTTGCCTCCGCCACCTCTGCCGCGGCCGTGATCCCGCAATCGACGGTCAGGACGAGCCCGCAGCCGTCGTCCGCGAGTCGTGACAGCGTTTCGCTGCGAACGCCGTAGCCCTCGTCGAACCGGCTCGGGAGATGCCACGCGACATCCGCACCGAGCTCGCGCAAGAGGAGGACGGCGAGCGCCGTGGCGGCAATCCCGTCGACGTCGTAGTCGCCGTGGACGCAGATCCGCCGCCCTTGCTCCACGGCGGCGCGGATCTGCTCGCACGCGGTGGCCATGTCGCCGAGCAGAAATGGGTCGTGCGGCGGCTGCTCGCCGTCGAGGAAGCGCCGCGCCTCCAGCGGGTCCGAGTAGCCCCGCCGGACGAGCACTGCGGCCGTGAGCGGCGAGATTCCGAGCGCGCGCACAAGCTCGCCCTGGTCGTGGGGCGGGCAATCAGCGAGTGTCCAGGTGCCGTCGTGCATGTGCAGCCAAGCTACGGGGGCGGGCGGACGGAATCGGCCGGAGCGCCTGGCCGAAAGCGACAGTCGGGTTGCAATTGCCGGGGTTTCGGGACGGAGTCGCGACTCACCCGTGACCGGTGTGCCGGCACGCTTCTGAGGATCCCCGGGTGGGTGGGGGCTCGGGACGGATAGAAAAGGTCATGGCCGCAACCCCAGCAGCCGAGCTCCGGCCTGAGTTCCTGCTCGATCCCGAGGTCGCGTTCCTCAACCACGGTTCGTTCGGCGCGTGCCCGCGGCCCGTGTTCGAGCGCTACCAGGCCTGGCAGCGGGCGCTCGAGGTCGAGCCCGTCGACTTCCTCGCGCGCCGCCTGCCCGGTCTCCTCGACGAGGCACGCGCGGTCCTCGCCGACTACGTCGGCTGCTCGGCCCGGGATCTCGCCTTCGCCCAGAACGCGACGACCGGCGTCAACCTCGCGGCGCGCTCGCTCGACCTAGGGCCGGGCGACGAGATCCTCGCAACCGACCTGGAGTACGGCGCGTGTGACCTCGCGTGGGATCGGGTCTGCGGCCGCACGGGCGCCCGTTACGTCCGGGCGCCGATTCCGCTCCCGCTACGCGACCCGAGCGAGTTTGTCGAGGCGTTGTTCGCCTCCGCGAGCGAGCGGACGCGCGCCGTCTATCTCAGCCACGTCACGTCGGAGACGGCACTCGTGCTGCCGGTGGAAGCAGTCGTCGCCCGTGCCCGCGAGCTCGGCCTTCTCACGATCGTCGACGGAGCACACGCGCCCGCGCAGGTGCCGGTCGACCTCGCCGAGCTCGGAGCCGACTTCTACAGCGGGAACTGTCACAAATGGCTCTGCGCGCCAAAAGGCGCCGGCTTCCTGCACGTGCGGCCCGAGCACCAAGACCGTGTCGACGCCGCGATCGTCGGCTGGGGCTACACCGACGGCCGGACCTTCTCTCAGCGGATCGAGATTCAGGGGACGCGCGACCCCGCGGCCTGGCTCGCTGTTCCTGATGCGATCCGCTTCCAGGCCGAGCGAGGCTGGGACTTGGTCAGCGAACGCTGCCGCCACTCACGCGCGAGGCCCGCCGCGGCCTCTGCAAGCTCCTGGGAACGGACCCGCTCGCGCCAGACACGATGCTCGCGCAGATGGCAACCGTCCGGCTCCCCCGCCCCGCACCCGACCTGTCCGACAGGCTCTTCTCTCGGCACCGCGTCGAGATCCCGGTCGGCGGCGCCCACCACGACCTCCTCCGCCTCTCCGTTGCCGCCTACACGACGGGCGAAGAGATCGACCGCTTGCTAGAGCTCCTAACGCAATGGAGCACGGGCCGCCTGGACGCGCTGGACGCCGCGCTGCCGCGTCCTCAGTCGCGCGAATAGCGCTGCTATTCACGCTCCCTGCGTCCTTGCATCGCACTCGCCCATCGCGCCCGGTCAGCGCGTGGCCATTCCGTTGGAAGCTCAGCCGCCCTCGTTCGGGAGCTTGACCCCGAGCACGGTCAGCAGGACGAGTAGCCCGATTCCGAGCAGCCAGTACGTCGCGACGCGCCGCGGGTGACGCGACTCGCGCAGCGAATCGAGCGCGACCTTGCCCCACAGCAGGAGCAGACCGACCAGCGCCGCTCCGCCGACCACGATCACCGGTGCCAGAAACGCCGCCTTTTCGAACGGCCACGCGAGCGCCCAGGCCGTCAGCCCGACGAGCGCCAGGACGACCGCGAGCGCGAGCGGATAGCGGAGTAGCCGCATGTGGTCAGGGTACGCTGCCGCCGTGGAAGCAGCCGGCAATTACCACTCGGGCGACGACTACGTCGTCGAGTTCCTCGGCTATCGCTTCTCCTTCAACGCCTTCGATTTCGAGGAGCGGGTCACGGCGGCGGCGGTCCGGCTCGGCCTCGTCTCCAGCCCCGAGTTGGACTCCGACGAGACCGCCGACCTCGTCGAGCTCGTCGAGCGCGACGCGATCGAGACGCCGCGGAGCGCGCTCGGGGAGTACCTCGTCCACCACTGGGACGCGCTCGCGCTCGTCCGCGGTGAGTCGCTCGTCTACTGGCTCAAGAAGCTCGTCTTTCGTGGCGCGTGGCTCGACCACCGCGTCAAGGAGGGCCTACTCGAGGTCGACTGGGACGACGAGCGGCAGGACTTCACGTTCGCCGACACGAACGGCGGCCGTGCGCTGCTCGAGCTCCTCCCCACACCGAGCTGGCACGAGCTCCAGTACCGCCGATGACCGTCCCTCGCTGGTACGCCCTCGCGCTGCCCGCCTACCTCGCGGCGCTCCTCGCGCTCGACACCCAGGTCTCGTACCACGGCCAGCTTGCGCTCGGCGTGGCCACGTTTCTGGTTCTCGCCGCGGCGCTACTTCCGCTCCCGACGCTCGTGCGGGCGCAGACCGTCGGAGTCGTCCTGTTCGCGACGATCGGAGAGGTGACCGGCTCGCTCGTGTGGGGCGTCTACCACTACCGCCTGCACAACCTTCCGCTCTTCATCCCGCCTGCCCACGGGCTCGTGTTCCTGAGCGGCGTCGCGCTGAGCCGGAGCCTTCGCGCCCGCGCGGTCGTGTGGGCCGCCGCGGTCGGTGCTGCCACATGGGGACTCGTCGGCCTCACCCTGCTGCCGCAGCGCGACGTCGCCGGCGCGCTGGGGGTGCCGCTGCTGCTGCTCTTCCTGTGGCGCTCTCGCTCGCGCGCGACGTATGCCGGCGTCTTCCTCGTCGTCGGAGCGCTCGAGCTCTACGGCACGTCGATCGGGACCTGGCGCTGGGCGTCGACGCTGCCGGGACTCGGAATCCCCGACGGGAATCCGCCGAGCGGCGTCGCGAGCGGCTACGTCTGGTTCGACGTGATGGCGCTGCTCGTCGCGCCCTGGCTCGTCTACGTCGCGGGCGGGACGCTGAACCCGAAGCGCTGGACTCGCTCCTCGGGCGACTTGCTCAGCTCGATCCGCCGCAGGGAGCCGATCGGGACGATGAGCGCGTCTGGCGCGTCGTCGCGAGCGTCCGTCACGTAGAGCGTCACCATTCCGAATCCGGGCTCGGTCCGCTCGAGCACGAAGCGCGACCGGTCCGCGAGCTCGACCTCGACGAGCGGCTTCTCGACGCCGTTCGCCTCGGCGAACGAGGCGATCGCCTTGTGGATTCGCTCGACGAACGCGGCGTGCGGCAGCTCGGGCGAGGGCGTCCAGAGCTCGGGCATCAATCGCCCGTGGGCACGACGCTCGCCGGCTCGACCATCAGCACGGTCGTGCGACCGTGGGCGATCGGCCGGTGCATGACGTTCCGCGGAATCGTGATCCCCTGGTGCGGCTCCAGGACGGCGGGCTCTCGACCTTCGATCTCGATCTCGAGCCTGCCGTCGAGGACGAAGAAGAACTCGTCCTCGCGCTCGTGCTTGTGCCAGTGGAACTCGCCCTCCAGCACCCCGAGCCGGACGACCGACTCGTTCACCGTCGTGAGCGTCTGGTTGAACCACGGCTCGTGCTCCGCAGCGAACGCGGCGACGTCGAACTCCTGCAGCTGGCCGAACTTGTCGTCCAGGAGGATGTCGTACTCGGTCATCCGAGACAAAACTATGTCTGGACCGAGCGAGGCTCGTGGCCGCGCTAGAACAGCCGTGCGTCGGCGTCGGCCAGGGGAGCCACGCCGAGATGCGCCCGACCGAGCGCCGTGATGGTGCGGCCGCGCGGTGTTCGCTGCAGGAAGCCCAGCTGCAGGAGGTACGGCTCGTAGACGTACTCGATCGTGTCCGGCTCCTCGCCGAGTGCCGCCGCCAGCGTGTTGAGACCGACCGGGCCGCCGGCGTACTTCTCGGTGATTGTTCGCAGGAGCGCGCGGTCGAGCCGTTCGAGTCCCGCCTCGTCGACCTCGAGCAGCTCGAGCGCCTCGCGAGCGATCGCCGTGGTGATAGCTCCTTCGTGGCGGACCTCCGCGACGTCTCTCACGCGACGCAGGATCCGGTTGCCGACCCGCGGCGTGCCGCGCGCGCGGCCGGCGATCTCGTCGGCGGCCTCGTCGGCGATCTGGACGCCGAGGATCCCGGCCGAGCGGCGGACGATCGTCGCAAGCTCGCCGTCCTCGTAGTAATCGAGCCGGAACGTCATGCCGAAGCGGTCGCGGAGCGGCGACGTGAGGAGGCCCGTGCGCGTCGTCGCGCCCACCAGGGTGAACGGCGGCAGGTCGAGCGTGAGCGTTCGCGCGGCGGTCCCCTGGCCCATCACGATGTCGAGCCGGAAGTCCTCGAGCGCCGGGTACAAGATCTCCTCGGCGGCGCGGCTGAGGCGGTGGATCTCGTCGACGAACACGACGTCGCGCGCCTCGACCGCGGTGAGGATGGCCGCGACATCCTTGCGCTCGAGCGCGGGACCGGCGACCGAGCGGATTCCGACGCCCAGCTCCTCGCGGATGATGTGCGCGAGGCTCGTCTTGCCCAGGCCCGGCGGCCCGACGAGCAGAACGTGGTCGAGCGCTTCGCCGCGCCCCTTGGCGGCCTCGAGCGCGATCGCGAGCTGCTCCTTGACGCGGGCCTGGCCCACGAACTCGTCGAGGCGGCGCGGGCGGAGGCTCCGCTCGACCTCCTCCTCGTCGTCGCCGAGGACCGGCGTCAGGAACTGCGTGGTCGCATTCATGCAGCCTGTTTCAACGCGAGCCGGACGCGTTCCTCCGGCGACAGATCCGGATCGACCTCGGCCAGCGCGCGCTCGGCGTCGAGCAGCGTCCAGCCGAGCTCGACGAGCGCGTCGCGCGCGACGACGTGGTCTTGACCGGAGCCGTCGGACACCGCGACGAGATCCGGGTCGCCGAGCCTCTCCTTCAACTCGAGCACGATCCGCTCGGCCGTCTTCTTGCCGATGCCGGGAATCGCCTGGAAGCGGGCCGCGTCGCCGCGCACGATCGCGCGGCGCAGGTCGGCGACGGGCGAGCCGGAGACGATCGCGAGCGCCACCTTCGGGCCCACGCCGCTCACGGCGAGGAGCTGCACGAAGAGCTCACGCTCCCCTCGGTCGGCGAAGCCGTACAGCTGGAGCGCATCCTCGCGCACGTGGAGGTATGTCTCGACCGTGATCTCGTCGGCCATATCGCCCTTGCGGACGGCGCTCGGCGTTGCGTGGACGAGGTAGCCGACGCCGTTGACGTCGAGGATCAGCCCCTCGGGTGTGTTGGCAGCCGGCTTGCCGCGAAGGCGCGCGATCATGCGCAGAGCGTACGCACGGGAACGGACGTTCTCTGGAACTCGTCTCGGAATGACCACGCGTTGACCGGGTGCGATGGTCGAGTGCGAGACAAGGACGCAGGGAGCGTGAATAGCGGCGCTATTCGCGCGACCGAGGACGCAGGATCGCGCCGACCAGCGCGGCCGGGCAGCCCGTGCTTCATTTCGAGACGAGTTCTTACCCCGACGCGGCACGCAGGAGCGGCGGCGCGAGCGCGTGGCAGATCGCGACCGCGAGCGCGTCGGCGGCGTGGTGCGGAGTCGGCTCCTCGGCAAGCCCGAGGATCATCTTCACCATCCGCTGCATCTGCGCCTTCTCGGCGCGGCCGTAGCCGCAGATCGCCTGCTTGACGCTGGCGGGCGCGTACTCGCGACAGTCAAGTCCCGCGTTGGCGGCTGCGACGAGCACGGCGCCGCGTGCCTGTCCGACGGAGAGCGCGATGCGGGCGTCGGCGCCGACGTACGACTCCTCGAGCGCCACCGCATCCGGCTCGTGCTCGGCAATGAGCTCCGCCACGGCGTCGTGGATCGTCTTCAAACGGAGAACGGTGTCCTGCCCGGCGGGCGTCGACCAGCAGCCGTGCGCCACCTCCCTGAGGCGGCCTCCGCTTTCTTGGACGACTCCGTACCCGCAAGCAGCAGTCCCCGGATCGATGCCTACGACCTTCACGAGAGAAAGCTACGGACCCGGTCGGACGAATCCTGTTCGAGGGGCGTCCGGGGCCCCTGGAGTGTTGGTAGGCGGAACGGCCGCGCCGACGAACGCGAAATGCGCTCGCGACCTGGTCGGCGTGATTCGAGGCGACCGCGAGCGGTGCACCTCGTCAGCGACGGTCGCAGCGACCGGATGCGCAATGCGCTGGCCGTCCTCGGGAACGGCGGGATTCGACGGCGCGCCTGGATTACCGCGAGCGGCACCTCGATCTTCAGGAGGTCTCGCCTCGAAGTCGTGTCGCAGGTCGAGATGCATTGTCAACCGCCTGGATTGCCTAGCGGCCGAAACGCGCGCCGAACGCTCGATCTTCGAACTTCTCGACTCTCACGATCTGCGTACTGTCGATGTCGTAGAAGTCGTCGAGGAACCGCTTCATCCAGGCCGGTGTGGCCTTCGCCGTCTGGACGAAGCCTTCGAAGAGGCTTGACCGGCAGCCCGTCGGGGTTGATCGTCGGTCTGCGCAGGAAGGGCGGGATCGGCGAGACGAGCACTCCCCGCGCGACAGTCCGAGCTGTAGTTGCCGAGAGTCGGGTGACCTCGCCGGTTCCATCGAGTGCCCTACGAGCGTGACATCGTGCAAATCGAGCTCCTCGAGCAGCACTGAGGTCGGCGGCGAAGGCGTCGCCGCTCATAACCAGTCTCCGGCGAGGTGACAGACTCCGAGCGGCAGCCAACGGACCACGTGGTTAGGCGTCCACACAGAATGCGTACAGGGGCCATTCCCGCAACGGTAGCCGCGCCCAGACGAGCGGTCCCGCGCCCCGTGGCCTTGCGTGGCCGGAGTCTCCTCCCGACCTTGACGAGGCACGAGGCTCCTTCCGACGGGTGACTGCGCATCGACGCGCCACGTCGGTGGCGACGCGTGCGACCACGTCGCGTCCGGTAAGGGCTCTGCGGTGACGAGTGGTTACGGCAGAGGAGCTCCGCCGCGAGTGCGGGGCGCGTCAGGCCAGTCCGAGGATGTCGGCCCAGGGGCGAATCGCAGCTACCCGGGCCGTTCCGGCGACGACGAATGGATCGCCCGCCCCGAACTCCTCCGCGTCCTGGCGCGTTCGAAGAACGGCCATCGTCTCCATCGGCTCGCCGGGCCGGTCGAGAAACGCGCCCGCCATCAACAGACGTCCCTCGGCATGCCAGCGTCTCGAGCGCGCCATGTGCTCCTCCAGCGGCTCGCGCGGAACCTGATCGAGCGACGTGTAGTCGACTTCGATGACGACGACGTGGAACGGAGCTTCCATCGACGCCAGACCTCAGCCCGCGACCAGTTCGAGGACGCGCTCGGGGATGTCGAAGTTCGCGTAGACCTCCTGCACGTCGTCGTTCTCCTCGAGCTGGTCGATCAGGCGCAGGATCTTCTTCGCCTCGCTCTCGTCCTCGACGGCGACGGTCGTCTTCGGCAGCATCGTCAGCTCGGCCGACTCGATCTCGAAGCCGGCGCCCGCGACCGCCTCGCGTACCGCGGCCAGCTGCTCCCCGGCTGAGAGACCTCGTAGGAGGAGCCGTCGAGCGAGACATCGTCGGCGCCGCCCTCGGCGGCCGCGAGCATCAGCTCGTCCTCGTCGGTGCCGTCCGCCGGGACGAGCACCAGCCCGCGCCGCTCGAACAGCCACGCGACCGAGCCGGGCGTGCCGAGGTTGCCGTCGTTCTTGTCGAAGGTGTGCCGCACCTCGCCGGCCGTGCGGTTGCGGTTGTCGGTCAGCGACTCGACGATCACCGCGACGCCGGCCGGGCCGTAGCCCTCGTAGACGACCGTCTCGTAGGCGGCGGAGTCGGCGTCGGTGCCCGCGCCCTTCGCGATCGCGCGGTCGATGTTGTCCTTCGGCATCGAGGCGGCCCGCGCCTTCTCGATCGCGTTCTGGAGCGCGAGGTTCGCGGCCGGGTCGGGCCCGCCCTCCTTCGCCGCGACGATGATCGCGCGCGTCAGCTTCGAGAAGAGCTTGCCGCGCTTCGCGTCGGCGGCGCCCTTCTTGTGCTTGATCGACGACCACTTGCTATGCCCGGACACGTCGCTCCTCCCGCACGATGTTCAGGAACCGCTCGTGGACGCGCGTGTCGTCGGTCAGCTCCGGGTGGAAGGCGGCGACGAGGAGCCTGCCCTCGCGCGCCAGCACCGGGTGGCCGTCGACCTCCGCGAGCACCTCGACGTCCGGTCCCGCCTCCTCGAGCCACGGCGCGCGGATGAAGACCGCGCGCAGCGGCTCGTCGCCGTCGCCGACGTCGAGATCCGCCTCGAAGCTCCGCACCTGGCGGCCGAACGCGTTGCGCCGCGTCGCGGAAGTCGCCGAGCCCGAGGTGGTCGCGGTCGAGGACGATCATCCCGGCGCACGTGCCGAAGATCGGCGCCGCCGAACTCGCGCACCGCCTCGTCGAGGCCGTACAGCCGCATCAGCCGCCCGATCGTGGTCGACTCGCCGCCGGGGATGATCAGGCCGTCGAGCCCCTCGAGCTGCTCGGGCAGCCGCACCTCGACCGGCTCGGCGCCGAGGCGCCGCAGCACGGCCGCGTGCTCGCGGAAGTTCCCCTGCACGGCGAGGACGCCGATCCTGAGCGGCTTCTCCATGCCTCGATGGTAACGAGGCTCAGGCGGCGGGCGACACGGCCGGCGCAGCGGTCGTCGAGCGCCGCGCCGAGCGAGGCCGAGCAGCGACGAGCCAGGAAGCCGAGGAGGCCGAACGCGAGCGCCCGCGACCAGGAGCGACAATGCGCGGTCGAGCGCCAGCGAGCGGCAGACCGCCCGGTCGCGGCGATGCACGCCTGTCCGCGTCGTGCCGAGACCGACTCGCCCGCGATTGAGTCGACGAGCGCCGACGCGTAGTCGCAGCGAGAATCCGATCGTGGCGAGCACCGCCCAGCTCGAGCGCCTCGATCACGTACGCGATCCCGACGAAGACGAAGGCGACGATGCCGAGATGAGCGCCCAGTCGCACGTCGCTCGTGTGCCACCAGTGAGAGGAGCGCGCCGCCGATCAGCAGGCCGCCGACGAGGTGGAGCCAGAACGCCGACGGCTTGTCGGCTGACGCTGCCCGCCAGCGAGATAGGCGAGGCCGATCGACGAGCGTCACGACCGCCGTCCAGTTGCCGCCGGTCGAGATGAGGTCGATGACGAAGAACCAGCCGACGACGGCCGAGATGAGCGGGATGAACGGGAAGCGGAAGCGCCGCATGGTCGTCGCCGCGCGGCGACGAGGATCGAGCAACTCGAGCGAGAGGTGCGCGACGCGACCAGTGGCCGAACGAGCCGAGCTCCAGCTGCCGAGCCAGCCGAACCACGCACCACGAGCGCGCCGACGAAGCCGCCCACGCGATCACCGAGGCGAAGCGCGAAGATGCCCGCGCGGCGATCCAGCGGTCGCGCCGCAGGCGCAGCGCGTTCGCGATCGACGGCGAGGACGACGAGGACGAGCAGCGCCCAGCCGGTCGCGCGCCGCTCGCCGTAGTGGCCCGAGGAGGTAGTCGAGCGCAGCGACGCGCCGCGCCGAGGACGGTCAGCCCGCCCGTGTAGACGAGGAACGACGACGACGTCCAGACCGGCTTCGCCGCCATGCATCGCGCGGCAGATCGTCCTGCCGCGTCGGACGGAGCCGGAGCGCCGGCAGCGGCTACCAGCCGCGCGTCTCGAGCAGCTCGCTCGGGTCGAGCGTCTGCGTCGAGATGCCGACCATCGGCTCGCCGAGGCCGGCCGAGACGCGGGCGAGGATCTCCGGGTCCTGAAGTGCGTCGTCGCCTCGACGATCGCCTTCGCGCGCCGCTCCGGGTCGCCCGACTTGAAGATGCCGGAGCCGACGAAGACGCCGTCCGCGCCGAGCTGCATGCAGAGCGACGCGTCGGCGGGAGTCGCGATGCCGCCCGCGGTGAACGTCACGACCGGAAGCTTCCCGTTCTCGGCGACCCACTTGACGAGCTCGTACGGCGCGCTGCAGCTTCTTCGCCTCCGCGTACAGCTCCTCCTCGCGCAGCGCGCCGAGCCTGCGGATCTCGCCGAAGACGGCGCGCATGTGCGTGACCGCGTTGACGATGTCGCCGGTGCCGGCCTCGCCCTTCGTGCGGATCATCGCCGCGCCCTCGGAGATGCGCCGCAGCGCCTCGCCGAGGTTCGTGCAGCCGCAGACGAACGGGACCGTGAACTGCCACTTGTCGACGTGGTGCTCGAGGTCGGCGGGCGTCAGCACCTCCGACTCGTCGATGTAGTCGACCTCGAGCGCCTGCGAGGATCTGCGCCTCGGCGAAGTGGCCGATGCGGCACTTCGCCATGACCGGGATCGTCACGGCCTCCTGGATCTCGCTGGATCATCTCCGGATCGGACATGCGCGCGACGCCGCCGTCGCGCCGGATGTCGGCGGGGACGCGCTCGAGCGCCATCACGGCGACGGCGCCCGGCCGCCTCGGCGATCTTCGCCTGCTCGGCGTCGACGACGTCCATGATCACGCCGCCCTTGAGCATCTCGGCGAGACCGCTCTTGACCCGCATCGTCCCGTACTCGGCCATGCAGCGAGTGTAGCCGGGCCCACGATCGCGAGGTGATAGAAGAGCCGGCATGGAGCCGTGGTCGCGCGAGCCGGTCGGGACGCTTCGAGGAGCTCGAGATCGAGAGCGAGCTGCTGCGCGGCAACCCGCTCGGCGACCCGCACGTCCGGCCGCTCTGGGTCTACCTCCCGCCGGCCTACGACGCCGAGCCCGACCGCCGCTTCCCCTCGATCTACCTGATCCAGGGGATGACCGGCCAGCTCGACATGTGGCGGAACCGCACGGCCTTCCGCCCGAACGCCCGGAGCTCGTCGACCGGCTGTTCGCGGAGGAGGGCTGCCCGCCCGCGCTCGTCGTCTTCGTCGACTGCTGGACGTCGTACGGCGGCTCGCAGTTCATCGACTCGCCGGGGACCGGCCGCTACCACGAGTACCTCTGCGAGGAGGTCGTCCCGTTCGTCGACGCCCGCTACCGGACGCTCGCCGAGGCGGCGCACCGCGGCATCGACCGGCAAGTCGAGCGGCGGCTACGGCGCGATGGTCGACGCCGATGCTGCGGCCCGATCTCTTCGGCGGGCTCGCCACCCATTCCGGCGACGCGCTGTTCGAGCTCTGCTACCTGCCCGAGTTCCGCGCAGGCGGTGCGTGCGCTGCGGGACGACTACGACGGCTCGTACGAACGGTTCTGGGAGGACTTCCGCTCGCGGCCGGCGTTCACGAAGCAGTCCGACTACTCGCTCGTCAACAGGTACGCGATGGCCGCGTGCTACTCGGCGAACGAGGACGGCTCGATCGACCTCCCCTTCGACCCGGCGACCGGGATGCTGCGCGACGACGTCTGGCAGCGCTGGCTCGCCTGGGACCCGGTGCGGATGGTGCGGCGGCACGCGGACGCGCTGCGCAGCCTGCGCGCGATCTACATCGACGCCGGCACGCGCGACGAGTGGTTCCTCGACCTCGGCGCCGAGGCGTTCCGGCGCGAGCTCGAGGCGGTCGGCGATCACCGACGTCTTCTTCGAGCTGTTCGACGCGGGGCACGGCGGGATCGAGTACCGCTACCCGCGCGCGATCCGCTACCTCGCCGAGCGGCTGCAGTAGCGCGGCTCGGCTCCAGCTTCGGGCGCCGGCGTTTCTGCGGTCGACGAACCAGCCGAAGCTGCACGCCAGCACGGCGAGCACGATGAGCGCAGCAAGGAAATCCCAGGCGAAGATCGGCTTGACGAAGAGGGCCAGGAAGATGAAGAGCACGATCCCCCCGAGCACGAGGCCGCCGGCGATCTTGAACCAGAATTTCGCTCCGGGACCGTCCATCAGCGCGTACACGATCCGCGTCGGCGCCGCGCGGCGGCATCATCCGCTCCGGGTGAACCGGCGCTGCTCGAGCGGGCGTGAAGGTGACAATCGCGAGCCTCGGCGACGTATCAGCACCAGGATTCGGTGCGCACTCCTCCCGGCGAGCGCGCCGGTCCTCGTCGTCACGTCCGCGGCGCCGGTCCGCAACACCGGCGCCGCGGGCGACGTGACGTCACCCCAACGGGTGAACTCGGCCGGCACCGACATGAGGTTTCGGTAGAAACTCCTCCCACTCCCTCCCCCGGCGCTGAAACATCCTCTTGTCGCGGCCGCCGCACCTGCCGACACACAAAGCAGCAGTTGCCGTCAGCAATTCAGGGGGTTCGAGAAAAATGAGCCGCACACGTCGGGTTCTCGTCATCGACGACGACCGGCTGCTCTGCGAGCTGGTGCGAACGACGTTCGAGCTGGAGGGGTTCGAGGTGGACGTCGCGTACGACGTGATCGAGGCCGAGCGCGCGCTCGTCGAGTCGCGCCCGGACGCGATCCTGCTCGACATCGGCCTGCCGGGGATCGATGGGATCTTCTACCTCGAGCGGCTGCGCGAGACGCCGCAGACGAGCCGCCTCCCGATCGTCGCGATCAGCGGCTCGGAGGAGGCCGGACGCTCGGCGAAGGCCGCCGGGGCGGAGGCGTTCCTCCGCAAGCCGTTCAGCCCGCTCGAGCTGATCGCACTCGTCACACCTCTCATACCGGACCGCCCCGATCTGGTCGACACGCGCCACGACGTCGTCGACGTGGCCGACCTCAACCGGCTGATCGAGATCGGCCGCCGCCAGCACCAGCTGCTGACCGAGGCCTACGCTCAGACCGTCGCGGTGCTCGCCTCGGCGCTCGAGTCGCGGGACTTCGGCACGAGCCGCCATTCGCACCGCGTCACGTCCTACGCGACGAGGCTCACGCTCGAGGTCGCCCCGCGCCTGCTCGACGACCCGAGCCTCGAATGGGGCTTCCTGCTGCACGACGTGGGCAAGATCGGGATCCCCGACGGGATCCTGCTCAAGCCCGGCCGTCTCACCGCGGCCGAACGCCGGCGGATGCAGGAGCACGCAGAGCTCGGCGAGCGGTTGCTCGCACACGTACCGCTTCTCAACCAGGAAGGCGCGCGCGTCATCCGCTCCCACCACGAGCGGTGGGACGGGAACGGGTACCCAGACAGGCTCTCTGAGGAGAGCATCCCGCTCGGCGCGCGGATCTTCGCCGTCGTCGACTCGCTCGACGCGATGACCGACCAGCGCCGGTATCGCGCACCGGTCAGCTGGGACGCGGCCGCGGAGGAGATCCACCGCTGCCGCGGCGCCCAGTTCGACCCGGATGTCGTTGACGGCTTCGAGGCCTGCGAGCCGGAGCTCTACCGCCTCCACGAGGCCGAGCTCGCCGCCTAGGGAGGAAGTGGACGGGAGGGCGGCGCTAGACCGCCCTCCCCGTCAGACGTTCAGCGAGTGTGGCCGGTGTAGAGCCGCAGGCGAGTGACGCCCGCGCGGCCGGTGCCGTGCTTCAGTCCGCTGGAGCTGAGGCACGACGGATTGACCTCCTGGAGGTCCTCCGTCGGGCTCGCCGCGTTGACGTCGAGCGCACTCCTGGCCGTCTGGCCCGTGTTCGTGTTGGGCGCGCCGAACACGAAGCCCGAGCTCGCGGTGCCGAACTGGCTCACCGGCAGGGTCACGAGGTTGCCGTTGCTGTCGAGGTAGCAGCCCCCGACGATGTCCGCGAGTGCGATGCTCAGCTTCTTGACCGCAGTCTCGTCCTTCTTCAGCGCCGCAACCTGCTTCTTGAGCGCATTGAACTGCTTCGCCGAGGGTGCCTTGGCCTGCTGAGAGGCCGGTGACGCGGCCACGTACATGGCCGCCGCGACAACCGCGACCCCGACGAAGATCAGGAAACGCTGCATCTATCCCTCCTTGTGGCCCCCCGCCACTCGCGGGGAATGCAATGACTCAGTATCTACTTCGCGGCCCTGTCAATTCCTGGGCGGGCCCGACCGGGTGAGCGCTATGCCGTCGGAAGTCCGACGGGGCAGGCTACCCCGGTTCCGCCGAGACCGCAGTACCCGTTCGGGTTCTTCGCGAGGTACTGCTGGTGGTACGACTCGGCGTAGTAGAACGGCCCCGCCTCGGCGATCTCGGTCGTGATCTCGCCGTAGCCGGCGCGGGTGAGCTCCGCCTGGAACATGTCGCGCGACGCCTTCCGCGACCGCGCGCTGCGCATCGTTCGCCCAGTAGATCGCCGAGCGGTACTGCGAGCCCTGGTCGTTGCCCTGGCGCATCCCCTGCGTCGGGTCGTGGTTCTCCCAGAAGAGGCGCAGGACACCGTCGAGCGGGAGGACGGCCGGGTCGAAGACGACGAGCACGGCCTCGGTGTGGCCGGTGCGCCCGCTGCACACCTCTTCGTAGGTGGGATTCGGCGTGTAGCCGCCCGCGTAGCCGACCGCCGTCGTGTAGACGCCGTCGGCCTGCCAGAACACGCGCTCGGCGCCCCAGAAGCAGCCCATCCCGACCACGAGCTGCTCCATGCCCTCCGGAAACGGCGGCTGGAGCGGCGTCCCGAGCACCTCGTGCCGGTCGGGAACCTGCAGCGGCGTGTCGCGTCCGGGAAGCGCGTCCTCGGGGGAGACCTGCTCGGTTTTCTTCGTGAAGAGGAACATGCTCCAAGCTTACGCGGAGCCCTCCTCCTGACCGAGCGCCTCGGCGACGGACCCTTCGATCTCCCGCTCGGCGCGCTTCTGCAGCTCGGCTTCTTTACGCCTCGTCCAGACCACGAAGGCGACGAGAAGCACCACCGAGCCGATCCCGATCGTGACGTCGATCGTCGTGCTCAGCTTCTGCAGGGTCGCGCCGAACACGTAGTAGACGACGCCGTAGAGCGTCGCCCAGACGATCCCGCCGGCGGCGTTGAAGACGAGGAAGCGACGCCACTCCATGTGGTTCGCGCCGGCGAGGAACGCCGCCCACGTGCGGAGAATCGAGACGAAGCGGCCCCAGAACACGACCTTCCCGCCGTGACGGCGGAAGAGCCAGATTCCGATCCTGAGCCGGTCTTCGTGCAGGTGAACCTTGTGGCCGTAGCGCAGCAGCAGCTTCGCGCCGCCGTACCGGCCGATCGAGTAGCCGACGTTGTCGCCGATGATCGCCGCGGCCGCTGCGACCGCCACGATCGCCCCGATCTCGAGCTTGTGGGTCGTCCCGGCGTAGAGCGCCGCCGCGATCAGCGCCGTCTCGCCCGGCACCGGCAAGCCGATGCTTTCGAGCATCACGAGCAGGAAGACGACGAGATAGCCGTAAGACTCGAGCCAGGCATTGATCGTGTCCGTCGAGACGAAGAAGGCGACTGTCATCGCTACATCCTCACCGCAGACTCACCAATGAGGGCTAGGTTCAAGCCATGATCGAGGCGCGCGATCTGACGAAGGACTACGGAAAGAAGCGAGCCGTAGACGGGCTCAGCTTCACCGTGCGACCTGGCATCGTGACCGGCTTCCTCGGCCCGAACGGCTCAGGCAAGTCGACGACGATGCGCCTGATCCTCGGCCTCGACGCCCCGACGCGCGGCGACGTGACCGTCAACGACCGCCACTATCGCGACCACACTGCGCCGTTGCACGAGGTCGGTGCACTGCTCGAGGCGCGCTCCGTCCATACCGGCCGCTCCGCGTACAACCATCTGCTCGCGCTCGCGCAGACGCATGGGATTCCCAAGCGGCGCGTCTCCGACGTGATCGACCTCGTTGGCCTCCACGAGGTCGCCCGCAAGCGCAGCGGCCAGTTCTCGCTCGGCATGGGACAGCGGCTCGGCATCGCCCAGGCGCTGCTCGGCGACCCGAAGACGGTGATGCTCGACGAGCCCGTCAACGGCCTCGACCCGGAAGGCATCCACTGGGTGCGCAATCTCCTCAAGGGGCTCGCCGCCGAGGGCCGCACCGTCTTCGTCTCGTCTCACCTCATGAGCGAGATGGCGCTCACGGCCGACCACCTGATCGTGATCGGCCGCGGCAAGCTGATCGCCGACACGAGCGTCGACGACTTCGTGGCGATGGCCTCCCAGAAGGTCGTGCTCGTCCGCTCACCCGAGCTCGAGCGGCTGCGGACAGAGCTGGCGGGCCCGGGAATCTCCTTCGAGACCGGCGAACGCGGCGCGCTCGAGGTGCACGGCTTGACCGCGGAGCAGGTCGGCGACGCCGCCGCGGCTGCGGGCATCGTGCTCCACGAGCTGACGCCGCAGCAGGCCTCGCTCGAAGAGGCATTCATGAACCTCACGCGCGACGACGTCGAGTTCGGGGCCGAGCTGGAGGAGGTCGTCGCATGAGCGCAGTGACGCCGACGATGAAGCTCGTGCGCCTCGAGATGCGGGGCCGGCTCGCGTTCCATCGCGTCCTGCTCTCGGAGTGGACGAAGCTCCGCACGGTGCGGTCGACGAAGTGGTCGCTCGGCGTCGCTCTCGTCCTGACGGTCGCCTTCCCCGTCATCGCCGCGTTCGCCACCCGCGCGCACTGGGGCTCGATGTCTCCGTCGGATCGCGCCGGCCAGCATCCGCTGGACTTCGCGCTGGTCGGCGTGGACGTCGCTCAGCTCGCGATCGCGGTCCTAGGCGTCCTGCTGATCAGCGCTGAGTACTCGACCGGCTCAATCCGCTCGACCTTCACCGCAGTGCCGAAGCGCCTGCCCGTCCTCTGGGCGAAGACCCTCGACTACGCGATCGTGACGTTCGTCCTCATGGTGCCCACCGTCCTGGCGAGCTTCTTCTCGACGCAGGCGATCTTCCACAACATTCCTCAGCTGCAGATCTCGTTCTCGCACGCCGGCGTCGCTCGGTGCTTGTTCGGCGGCGCGCTCTACGTAGCGCTCGTTGGGATCTTCGCGCTCGCGCTCGGTGCGATCATCCGGAACACGGCGGGCGGAATTGCAGCCTTTGCAGCGATTTTCTTCGTGCTGCCGCCGCTCATGAACATCCTGCCAACGAGCTGGAACAACGCAATCAGCCAGTACCTGCCGCTGGAGGCTGGCACCCAGATCTTCGCCCTCCATCACGGCTCGCACACGCTGAGACCGCTGACCGGCGGCCTCGTCTTCGTCGCGTACTGCGCGGTTGCGCTGCTCATCGCAGCCGTCTTGCTCGTTCGCCGAGACGTCTGACGTCCAGCCCGTAGACGCTCCTGCCACCATGGGGCCGTGAGCACCGAGGAATCGCGCACGGGGCGGATACTCACCGACGCCGCGGCCATCGGATCCGCCGCGGCCAGCGCCTTCGCGCGGCGCCTCACGATCGCGCTCGGCGGCGAGGAACGGACCCGCGTGATCATCATCCTGGCCGCGATCCTCGGCCTGAGCGGCGCCGATGCCGCGACGGTCGGCGCCTCGGCGAGCGAGCTCCGCTCGGGCCTGCACATCACGAACACGGACATCGGACTGCTCGTCGCGGTCAGCTCCCTCGTCGGGGCGGTGGCGGCGCTGCCGTTCGGCGTGCTCGCCGACCGGGTCACGCGAACACGCGTGCTCGGCTTCACCATCGTCCTCTGGGGCTTCGCGATGCTCTGGAGCGCGACCGCCGCCGACTTCACCCATCTCCTGTGGGCACGCCTCTTCCTCGGCGCGGTGACGGCCTCCGCGGGGCCGATGGTCGCCTCCCTCGTCGGCGACTGGTTCGGCAACTGGGAGCGCGGGCGAATCTACGGCACGATCCTCGCCGGCGAATACGTCGGTGCGGGCATCGGCTTCGCTGTGACCGGCAACATCGCAGCCCTTTCGTGGCGGGCCGCGTTCGTCATCCTCGCTCTACCGGCTTTCGTGCTCGCGGTCGTCGTTTGGCGCCTGCGGGAGCCCGAGCGCGGCGGGAAAGGCGTACTCGCCCACGACTCCGAGCCCGCGCCGCTCCCGGAGTCCGACGACACGCCGACCGAGACCGACGCGCAGCGGCTCGCGCGCGAGCACGGCGTCGTGCCGGACCCCGAGCTCGTCATCGACCCGGGTACGGCGCGGCGGATGGGGCTCGTGAGCGCGACCCGCTACGTGCTGCGCGTGCGCACGAACGTCGTCCTGATCGCGGCGAGCGTCTGCGGCTACTACTTCCTCGCCGGGCTGCAGACGTTCGGGCTCGAGTTCTCCAAGGAGCAGTACGGGATCGACCAGGCGCTGGCAAGCTCGCTCCTGCTGGTGGTCGGGCTTGGCTCCCTCGCCGGCGTCCTGGCCGGAGGCCAGCTCGGCGACCGGCTGCTCAAGCGAGGGCTGCTGAGCGCCCGCGTGCTGACGCCGGCCATCGCGGCCGCGCTGACGACAGCGCTGTTCGTGCCGGCGCTCATCACGCGCGGAGCCGTGACCGCGGTGCCGTACCTCGTCGCGGCGGCGTTCTTCCTCGG
Organism: uncultured Actinomycetes bacterium; assembly: GCA_963794255.1. Taxonomy (GTDB): domain Bacteria; phylum Actinomycetota; class Thermoleophilia; order Gaiellales; family Gaiellaceae; genus Palsa-739. Next base: position 33,005 of record CAWCDC010000003.1, read on the forward strand.
GATGCAGAACCCGCCGCTCGATGCGGCGCGGCTCGACATCATGCCGCCGCTCCTCTGGGGGCGCGCCGAAGCGGTGCGGACGATGCTGCGCTCGCTCGCCATGGCCCTTGCTCCACTCCTCTTCGGCGCAGTCTCGGACCACGTCTTCGGCGGCGGTCGCTCGGGATTGCAGTGGACGTTCCTCGTCATGATTCTCCCGCTCGGCGCCAGCTCATGGCTGCTGTTCAAGGGCCTGCGGACGTATCCGGCCGACGTCGCCACCGCTGCGGCGAGCGCGGACGACGCGCCCGGCTACCCTCAGTTCGAGGATCACTGGGGACTTTGATGAGCACTGGCGACACCTTCCTCTTTCTCTCCGCCTTCCTCGCGAGCGGAGTCGAGTTCGTGGAGGCGCTGACGATCGTCCTCGCCGCCGGGCTGGCGCGAGGCTGGCGCTCGTCGCTCGCCGGCCTCGGCGCAGCGACGGTCGTGCTCGCAGTCGTGGTCGCGGTGCTCGGGCCGGCGCTCACCAAGATCCCACTCAACGGCCTCCGGCTCGTGGTGGGCGGGCTCCTCCTCGTCTTCGGGCTGCAGTGGCTGCGCAAGGCGATCCTGCGGGCGAGCGGGTACAAGGCGCTGCACGACGAGGACGCGATCTTCTCGCGGGAGCTCGCGGAGGCCCAGGGAGCTCGCTCACGTCGAGCGCGCGGGAGTCGACTGGTACGGGTTCACGCTCGCGTTCAAGGGCGTGCTCTTGGAGGGGCTCGAGGTCGTCTTCATCGTCCTCACCTTCGGCAGCGCCCAGGGCTCGATCCCCCTCGCGGCCGCCGGGGCAGCCTGCGCGCTCGTCCTCGTCGCCGGCGTCGGGATCGCCGTGCGCGCGCCTCTCGCCCGGGTTCCCGAGAACGCGATGAAGTTCGCGGTCGGCGTGATGCTGACCACGTTCGGAATCTTCTGGTCGGTCGAAGGCGCAGGCGCGGACTGGCCCGGCTCGGACGCCGCGATTCTCGGTGTGCTCGCCTTCGTGTTGCTCTCGTCGTTCCTGCTCGTGCGGCTGCTGCGGCGCGAACGGCTCGAGGCGGTACCGGCGTGAAGCGGCTCGCGGCGTTCGGTCGCTTCTGGTGGGACTTCGTGATCGGCGATGACTGGCTCGTGGCCGTGCTCGTCGTGATCGGGATCGGCGCAACCGCGATCCTCGCTGCCGCGGACGTCACGGCGTGGTGGCTGCTGCCGCTCATGGTTCCCGCGATCCTCTGGCTCTCGCTGCGGCGAGCGATACGCTCGGCCTGACCCGCGGGCCCGTAGCTCAGCTGGTTAGAGCAGCGGACTCATAATCCGTTGGTCCCTGGTTCGAATCCAGGCGGGCCCATTTTCGACCGCACCGCTGTGCGGAAACCGCATGGTTGAGCGAACCACACCTGCCGGAAATGCCCTGATTGCTCACCTCGTGCGTACCCCAGTGCGTACCTGACCAGGCGGCGGGCAAAGAAGAAGAGAAGGGTGTCGACGTTGCTCTCGCGGTGAGCGTCCTCGAGCACATCCTGCTGAGAAAATGCGACGTCGCGATCATCTTCTCGCACGACTCCGACATGCTCCCCACTGTCGAAACCGTCTGCCGGCTCAAGGACGCCGACATCGCGAAAGGCTCAATCGAGACGGCCTCCTGGCAGAGCGACCTGTCCTACAAGCGAATACCCCCGGCGAAATCGGCGTGGGGCTCTTCGTGGGGAGTCGTGAACCAGACGCTCAAGGTCGACCTCTTCGACAAGGTTGAGACGCCGATCAACTACGCCGAGGTCGCTTAGGCGGCCTCGATCTGTAGCAGCCCGACGAACGGCGACTCGCCCTCTTCCTCGAACGAACCCCCACGTCGATACACGGAACCGCTGATTCCTGTCAGGCTCGCCCTAGGGAATCGGTTGGCCGCGGCAGACGCCGTATCCGACCCTGTGGCAGTTGTGGTGGTGGGGCCAGTGGTGCAGGACCGCTATTCGGCGTGGTTCTGCCCTTGTCCTGAGGGGGCCTGGGTGGGAGGATCGGCTCTGGCGAGGAGCCTGCGGGAGCGGTGCCAGGGCGATCGCCTTTGTGTGGGCTGGTGATGCGAGGAGTAGGAGGCTGTGATGAGGATGATCGGGAGGCCGAGATTGCTGCTCGGCCTGGTTTTGGTGATTGCTGCTGCCGTAGTCGTTGGGAGCGCAGCAGCGGATCCGACGTACGTGCCGCTATGCGCAAGTCCGGGCACGTCGCTTTCAGGCACGGTGCATGGGAATCTCGTTGTCAGCAGCAACGCATACGTGGCCAGTGGCGCGAGCCTGGTAGTCGATGGCAACTTGACGCTCAAGCCCGGCTCGTGTCTGGATGCGTTTTCTCTCGGCACCGTGACGGTCGGAGGCGACGTTCATGTCGGCTGGGGAGCGACGCTTGCGCTCGGCTGCGGGCCCGGAGCGCTCGGACCGCCATTCCCGCCGCCTTGTGGATTAACGAGCACCGACGACACCGTCGGCGGCAACATCGTCGCAACGCATCCGCGGACGATGTACCTGACAGCACTCAACGTGCGGGGAAGCGTGATATCGACCGGCGGCGGCCCAGGCGCTGCCTCGAGTGATCCGTACGTCAACTTCCCGATCAAAGACAGCACGATCGGCCACAACCTGGTCGTGACCGGATGGCGCGGCGGCTGGTTTGGCGCCCTACGCAACACGGTGGGCGGAAACGCGATTTTCGCCTTCAACGTCGGTCGAGCGATCGGCGAGTTCGGTCCCGACACAAACGAGGACGTACAGAACACCGTGCGGGGCAACCTGATCTGCCTCGGCAACGTCAACCCGGTCACCTTTGGCGACTCTGGCGCCGCGCCCAACATCGTGTACGGCCACGCGTTCGGACAATGCGGCTTCAACGTCGTCCAACCCGACCCCAACTACCCGAACCAGGACGGCAGCGGCGGACCACAGCCGATCTCGGTCAAGGGCCACTAGCACCCGAGCTCCGAGGCCTTCTGCGCGTGCTGCAGCCGCAGAAGGCTTCGGAGCAACAATCGACCCCGGGCACAGCCTTCACGGGCCGTTACCAAACGATGGCCCAGCGAGATGCGGTCGAGGTGTTGCGGCGGCTGCTCAGGCGTGTGCGCCCGACGGTCGTACCGCGCGTCAGGTGACAAGGATTACGACCTTCGTCGAGGAGCGGGCTGCCTTTGTAGGCAGTGACAACACACTCGCCAGCGCCTTACTTAACTGTCATGAATCTTTGGGTAGCTATGGCATTCGCATTCGTTCTGGACTGCGCTTTCGCGCTCTGGGTAGCGGACATGAGCAATCCCGCTGACCGGCGCGGCGAGCGACGCAGCGCAGGTTGATACTTCTCCGCGAGCTTGAAAGGATGGGCGGGCGGCCCGAGAATTGCCCCTTCTTCTTGGGGCGCGGCTGGCGGTGAGGCCGTGCGGTGGGGGCGGCCCTCCCGCCAGCTTTTCTGGCAGAGAAGACACGGCTTGGCACCCGCCGGCCTTCCGACGACGAGGGATCGGGTTCAGGAACCGTTGCGCTGAGCTGCGGCAACGAGTTTCCGAAACTCGTCGACCTGCTCTTTGCCGAACTTGACCTCGAGGCCGTGCTCGTGCGCGATCTCCTGCTCGCGGTCATAGCCGATCGAGTTGGGATAAAGCCACCACTCGCCAATCCGCTCGCGGCGCAGCTCGCCCGTGAAGCCGTAGGCGTCAGCGATCGCCTCGAGTGCTCGGCGGAGCCGCTGTTGTCGCGCGACGTCGTACTCGGCGCTCATCCCTTCTCGGATCATCCCAGATCGTGCTCGGAGCTAGTCCGGAGCGCGCGACGTCGATAGCCGTATCCGAGGCCACGCCCGATTGGACTTCAATGTGCAGATGCTCAAGCCGGCGCGGCCAGTGTTTCAGTGTGGGTGTCGTGGGCGGGGCTGCTTCGTGCGAATAGACCTATGAGGCTTTCGGAGGGCGACCGCGCCGGGCTTGCTTCTGGCCCTTGCTAGCGAGGTCGCTCACCTCATCCGCCCGAACGTCAAGCTTGACGACTCCACGTCGAGCATCGTGATACGTAATCATCAACGTCGCGCCCTGTCCGTCTCCGATTTCCTTGCCGGAAATATCCGAGACGAAAATTGTTTTCCGAGCCATACCTCTCCTCGATTGAGAGCTTCAGACTCGGGCGACAGTATCAGCGCGTTCTCACGAAAGAGCTCCGGCGCGAGATCGTTACCAGTCGGGATCCGAGATACCGTCGCTGTTCGGGATCTCAACAGGTGTGCCGCCGGACGGGCTAAGTAGTGCTAGTTGCGAGTTTCCGCTCGTGTCACTGACCTGAAACAGGATCTTCTTTCCGTCTGCGCTCCATACGGGGCCGCCGAACCAACCGATCGAAGCACCCGAGGGAACCGAATAGAGGATCCGCGGTTTGGGATGGGTTCGCGAGATTTCGCAGATGGCGTGAGGCACCGGGTACGGAACGACTGCTACTGGGCCAGTGGGCGGCGGGACGGGGTTCGCGTAGATGGAGCAGCCGTAGATGATGCGCGTGCCGTCTGGCGACCAACTGGGGTCTTCCGCTGCCTGACGGCGTGGGGTGATCCGATGGAGACCGCTCCCGTTAGGCCTAATCAGGTAGATGCGAGGCTTGTACGTCGGTGGGGAAGAATCTCGAAAGAGGATGTAGTGCCCGTCGGGCGAGAAGGAAGCGGATTCGGCCTCGTCGGTGTTTGGGACAAGATGGTCATTTGAGCCATCGGCGTTCGCGATGCGGACGAAGGTATCTACGGTGAGGGGTCCCAGGCCGACGTACACGATCCGTTTGCCGTCGGGCGACCAGTGCGGCTCCTCGCCACAGTGACCACGGCGATCTGGAATCACGAGGCGCCGGTCGCTTCCATTCGCCTTCATAACCCAGATCGCGCAACCCACTTGGTAGAGAATCCTCGTGCCACGAGGCGACCATGAAGGCTCAGCGGGGGTAGTAACGGCGTCCGGCCCGAGCACAGGACCAACCTGGTGTGAATCGGAACCGTCGGCCTTCATCAAGAAGATCCCGTACGAGTCATACGCGATGAACGGCGGAAGACGCTGCGGAATGATCCGCCCCAGCCTCGGAACCCCAAGCCGACCACGGTAATGAACGGTGCTGACGGCCGACGAGCCACCCACGAAAGCAAGGGCTCCAGCAACCATTGCCACGACAACAAGCAACTTCGGCAGCGTGTTCCGGCTCCACTTCCAGCTATCACCTAGCAGCCGCATCCCACGAATTATTCGCCGCTGCCACCAGAATTTCAACAGTCCTCCGGGGGACACCGGCTCGGGCGCATGCTCAGCCTCACGGTTTAGCGGAACGCGCATGGTTGAGCGAGTCACACCTGCCGCGGCTTGCACGGCGCTTCGCGTGCTCGAGAGCACGGATGGAGCTTTAGGCGATGTGGATCGTCCAGTCCCCGCAGGCGATCACTTCGATCGTGTGTGTCCCCGGAGCAAGATACGTCGACCAGTCTGGCTGCGCTGGAGTCGACGAGCACTTGCCCCTGGCTGTCGTCGTCGTGCCGTTGTCAGCCTCGGGCGCCGCGAGCTGCGTGGCGGGGCGGGGTCAGGGACGGCACGTCCCCGGGTTGGGATCGCTTCTGGAGTCCCCGGGCGCAACGTGCCGTGCCGCATGCCCTGACCTCCCCCTCGCCCTTCCTGTAGGTGAGCAGGCTGCTTCCGTCCCCCTCCGGCTGGGCGGGAACACTCAGCCAAAAGGCGCGTAGGGTCCACGACTGGTACGCCGGGAGCCAGCCCGGCACGCAAACCAGGAGGACAACTCACTGGACGTCCCGGTCCGAGCAGCCCAGACGGGTGTGGAGCCGGCCGAACCATCGAAGTACGCTACGCCCCCGCCAAATGGCGTCACCGAAAAAGGGGAACGCTTGGTAACCAGATTGCTTCGCAAGCTCGGAGTGATCGCCATCGCGGCCATCGCCGTCGCAGCGGTCGCCGCGCCGTCGGCACTCGCGGATCCGCGGATCAGCGCGACGGCCGTCGTCAACTCGGACCGCAGCGTGTCCGTCAACTGAAACGTCCCGGCCGGCAGCTACGGCGGCGCGTTCATCATCAACCCGCTATCGACGACCGACTTCACCGGCGAGTCCCCGTTCGACTCCGTCGGCGATGACACCATCGAGTTCGACCAGCTCCAGTCGGGCTGGACGAACTACAAGACGCTTCCGCTCAACATGACGATCACGCAGCCGACGACCGTCTATGCGCAAGTGCAACTGATCGACCCATTCGGGGACGGCAGTTGCACGCAAGGGGACTTCGGGGTCGACTGCGATTCACAGGTGATCGCGTTAACGATCCAGCCGATCTGCGCGCAGGTAGAGACTCACGCCGCCTACACCACCAAAAAACTCGTCAAGCGCGGCCACTACGTCAAGCGGCACGGCCACCGCGTCTGGGTGAAGCCCAAGTACAAGCGCGTCAGTCACCCGGCCACGTACGAGACTCAGTGCCACTGACCCGATGACCGATGACGAGATACTCGAGGCCGAGAACGTACGCGAGGGCTCACTGTCCGACCTCGTCGAGCGTCAAGTACGCGGCCGCCGTGCTCGAAGACAACAGCATCGACCCGAACCCGTTCCGCGACCGCCGTATCCGGCTGCCACACGAAGAGCATGAAGAGCTCGACCCGCCCACAGCGGCCCACGTCGAGGCCGTCATTCGTCTCCTACCGTCCGCGTACCGGCTGCCGCTGCTCTGGCTCGACTGGTCGGGCGCCCGCGTCGCCTCGGTCGACCAGACACTCATCGGCGACTTTGACGAGCAGCAACGCCGCATTCGGCTCCGCGCCGCGACGATGAAGAGCAGGCGCGCGCTGTGGGTCGAGTTGACGGACGTGCTCGCGGATGCGCTCGAGGCGACGATGCCGCCGCGCGAAGACCGCGACCCGGAAGCACGCCTTTTCCCCGGTTGCTCGGCGGACAGGCTCCGCACCGCGATCTCTCGCGCCTGCAAAGCGTCCGGAATCCCCGTCTTCTCGCCGCACGACCTGCGACACCGCCGAATCAGCCTCCTACACCGCCAAGGCCGTTCTTGGGCCGAGATCGGACGGCTCGTCGGGCAGCGGAAACTGTCGATCACCGCGGACACGTACACGCACGTGTTGAGTGACCGTCGCGAGGTCGATTACACCGAACTGGCCCGGACGTGACCGGATGGTGCGTACCCCGGTGCGTACCCGGCCACCCGGAAACAGCGGATTAGCAGGGATGTCCGAGTCCAGGCGGGCCCATGTTGTTCCGCTTCGTCCGCTCCGCCGGCGCAGGCTCGCTTCGCTCGCGTGCGCGCGGCTCCGCTCTTCACTCGCTTGTGTGTCCCGCGCCCGCCATGTCGGTCGCGGGACGGGACTTCGCTCCCGCAGGATCCACTGAGGGTGTGGTGGTTGCACCCACCGGTCGGGTAACGATTCCCGCAGAATGGCGTCCGCGATGAAGGTCTTCCAGCACGAGACGCGTCTGCGCACAGCCGGCGGGCTCACCGTCACCGACATCACCGAGGACGTGCAGAACGCCGTGCGCGAGAGCGGCGTCACCGACGGAATCGTCTGCATCTACTCGCCGCACACGACCTGTTGCGTACGCGTGAACGAGTTGGAGACGCGGCTTCCTCGAGGACTTCTGCGATCTGCTGCGCCGGCTCGTGCCGAGCGACAGCTACTACGCGCACGACGACTGGGACCGGCGCACCGAGAACATCTGCCCCGAGGACATGGATCAGGGCAACGGCCACTCCCACTGCATGGCGATGCTGCTGGGAACGGCCGGGGAATCGGTACCCGTGCGCGAAGGCGAGCTTCAGCTGGGAACGTGGCAGCGCGTCCTCTTCATCGAGCTCGACCGCGAGCGCGACCGGCGCTGGCTCGTCCAGGTCGTCGGCGCCTAGCCGGCTACCCGGCTTCTAGCTACCCAGCCCGGCCGAGTCGATCCGGCTCGCGGCGGTCTGGGCGATGCCCATCACGTCGCCGGTGTCGATCGAGCCCTGTGCGCCCAGGAAGATGAACTCGGCCAGATTGCCGCTGGAGAAGACAACGAGCCCCGTGCTGAGCGACGACCCCTCCGTCACGCTGTCCCTGGACTCCGTCGCCGAGGCTGCCGAGGTCGAGGGCGGTACTGCCTTTGGCAGCGAGCGCGGCCGCGTTCTCGAAGTCGGCGAAGAAGCTCGCCTCATTGGCCGCCGGGTACCACTCGATCTCCTGATCGAGCGCGCCGAACTGGCCCGCCGGAAGCATGAAGACGCTGTAGTCCGAGATCGCAGCCGGATCGCCGACGTAGGCCTTGTTCACGGTCGCCTTGCCGACAAGATCGGTCTTGCGCAGCGCGAGGACCGAGAGATCCGGGCCACCCGAAGGCGGTCCGGCCCTGAGCTTCGGCGGCTTGGCGGCTTTCCCGAGCAGCCGTCCTCTCAGCGCGAGCCGAAGCCGGGCGTCGAGCTTGGTCGCGAGCTGCGGCGCCAGCGTCTCGGCCGTCGCCGCCGACCCGGCCGTCACGATGACGTCGAGGACATAACCCCCTCGGCGATCTGCTCGTCGAGGCCCGAGACGGGAGCGATGTTCGACGGGCTGTAGCTCGTGAGGTAGGCGAAGCTCTTCGTCTTGCCGACGACCGGGACCTGCACGGGGGCGGTCACGACCGAGAAGCCGGGCTGGTCGAGCGTGCTGAGCTCCGCGTCTTCCTTCTGCCAGAAGGCGAGCGCCTTCCTCGCGTCGGCCGCGGTCTTGTACCGGTCGATGCCCGTGCGCACGTCGGTGAGGCCGGGCGCGCCGGTGAACGCGTTCCCGTATTCGAGCGCGTACCCGCCGAGGCGGCCGAGCTTCTTGAGGGTGGCGGGCGTCGCGTCGGGCGTATGCGAGGCCGCGGAGGCGTTCGAGACGGGTCCCGAGTCGCGCGCCAGCGAGAGCCCGGCCGCCGCCGAGCCAAGCGCCGAACGCTGCAGCGGGACGAGCGCAAGCTTCAGGCTGTGCGAACGGCCGGCGGACGCGGTCGGAACGAGAACGGCCGCGGCAAGCGCGGCGCAGAGCAGAGCCTTCGTCAATGGAATCCTGCGTCGAGGCGCTTCGCGGCCGCCTGGGCGAGACTCTGCACGCTCGATCCGCCGAACGCCGACGTGCTTGCACCCAGCAGAAACTCGAGATACGCGCCGTGCGACAACGTGACGACCGCTTCGTAGGCCTTGTGGCCGCTCACCGGCGCCTGGAAGGTGACGCCGCGTGCGTTGTCGCCCACGCTGCTGAGGTCGACCGAAGTCGGCTTCGCCTTCCCCAAGCCGGCGAGGACACCGCTCATCGCGATGGAGCCGAAGTACTCGACCTCGAGCGCGCTGTCTCCGACGATCATCTGCTGTGACATGAGCTCGAAGGGACCTGCCGGCGCCATGGTCAGGTCGTAGACCGACAACGCATTCGGATCGAGCGCGCTTTGGGAACTCACATACCCCTTCTGGACGATCGTGGCGCCGCCGAGGTCGGTCTTCCTGAGCACCAGCGCCGCGGGCTTCGGCCCGTGCGGCGGCGGACCCGGCTTCAGCGGCCGCGGCAGTGCGACCGGCTTCGCCCGAAGATGGCCCGAAACGGCCAGCTGCAACCGCCGCTCGAACGCGCGGGCGAGCCCGGGCACGAGCCGGGAGGCGGCTGCGGTCGAGCCGGCCGAGACAGTCACCTCGAGGAGGTACTGACCGTGTTGGAGCTCGGCGTCGATCCCGCGAACCGGCGGCAGGCCCTGGATCGCGAATGTTCCGCCGTACACCCAGTGAGGTCCCGGGATCCCGGACAGCCCCAGCTTCTTGACGGACAGGTCGATTCCGAGCTTCTTCACGAACGCGTTGTCGAGCTCCTGGCGACGCCAGAACTCGAGGCCCTTGCGCGCCTCCGCGACGGTGCGGTATTGCTCGACTTCGGTCTGGATCTGCCGAATCCCGGGGGCATCGCCGAACTCGTTCCCGTAGTCGAGCATGTATCCGCTTACGCGCCCGAGACGCGTCAGCGTCTTGGGGGTCACGTTGCCGGACGCGTGGCTCGCCTCTTTCGCGTTGGAGGTGACGCCCGAGTCGCGGGCCAGCGGCAACGGACGGCCGACCGCGCCGAGCGCCGACTTCGGGAGAGGCACGAGCGCGAGCTCGACCTGCGACGCGCTGCGGGCGGACGCCGCAGCAGGCACGAGAACCGCCGCGACGAGCACTGCGCCGAGCAGAAGCTTCTTCACCGAGCTCCCCTGGTTAGTGGCCGTTGATCGAGAAGTGCATGTAGTCCTTCGTGGAGCCGACCCACGAGCCGCCCCAGCCCCAGCCGATCGAGGCGAAGACCCGGCGCACGGCCGGCGTGACCATCCCGGGCCGGACGTGCGACCGCTTCAGATACGACAGCGCGGTCTTGTCGCGCGTCATGCCGCAGCCGACGTACGGGTTCTCGCGCGGGTCGACGTCGACCGCTTCGCCGAACGCGTGCATCGACCAGTTGTGCGTGGTCGAGCTGCCGCTGCTGCACGGTGACGCCGCCGCGTCGCGGCACTCGAAGGACGCGGTCACGTCGCCGTTCTGGTGGGGATGCGGGCCGTACATCGAGGCGAAGGAGCCGTCCCGGATCGGGAACCGCAGACCGTAGAGCTTGGCGAAGACTGTCGAGAGCGGCTGCGCGACCCTCGCGTTGACCACGATCTGGCCGAGGTGGGTCTGGTGGTCGAAGCCGTAGTAGCGGTAGGTGAGAAGGCGCAGCTGCGACATCCAGACGGGGCAGCCGCGGTGCCACTCGCCCGCGGACTTGATCTCGTGCCGCTGCGTCGCCGTCAGCCGGGCCACACCGGTCGCCTGCGGCGCTGCGTGTGCGGTCGCGGCCGTGACCGACAGGACGGCGGCGAGCTAGCAGGATCGCGACGTACTTCATACGCCGGCCATGGTGCCAGCGATTCCTCCGAGCGGGAGGGCTAGGCGGCTGCGGTGACGGCCGACTCGACGACCGCCGTGTTGCGGGTCGCCTTGGCCTTGCGTACGAGCCGGCTCGCCGCCTCGAGAGCCTCCTGGCCGGGGCGCGATTCGTCGAGCAGCACCGCACCCACCGAGCCGGTGATGGTGCGAGGCCGCCCGTCGATCGCAAACGGCCGCGTCGCGAGGAGCAGCCGGAGGCGCTCGGCGAAGTCGGCGAGCTCGGCCCGCTCGACATGTGGCGCGAGCACGACGAACTCCTCCCCGCCCCAGCGAAACACGAGGTCGGTGGCACGCAGGTGGTCGCGCAGCCGCTCGTGGACGTCCACGAGCAACCGGTCGCCGGCGGCGTACCCGTACGTGTCGTTGACCGTCTTGAAGCGGTCGAGATCGAGGAAGCAGACCGCCGCCGTTCGCCCGCCTCGCCTGATCCGTGCGTGCTCGGCGGTGAGCGCTTCGGCGAGCGCGTACCGGTTCGGCGCAGTCGTCAACGCGTCGACCCGCGCACGCGAGCGCTCTGCCGCGACGGCCCGCTCGAGGCGAAGCCGGAGTCGATTCGCCCAGGCGGCGCACAGCAGTAGCCCGGCGGCGAAAGCGAGCGCGAGGCCCGGCGCCGTCGGGAAGAGGTAGACGAACGCGACGAGAATCGGCGCCGGCAGGAACCAGGAGACTGCAAGCGGCCGCCAGGCGGCGCGTAGCTCGCGGCGCAGCCTGCCACCGCGGCCGATCGCCCGTAGCACGAGCCTCGCGTTCAACGCGAAACCGGTCAGCAGACCGGCTGCCACGACGACCACCGCGCCCGAGACTCCGCCGAGCGAGAACCGATCGCCAACCACTCCGATCGCGAGCCCCTGCAGCGCACCCGCGCACGCGCAGACGACGCGCTTCCGCCGAGGCTCCTCCGTCGGGAACAGCTCGGTCGCAGCGCCTGCGGCCGCGCCGACGAGCGGCCCGCCCGCGAGTGCGGCGGCGACGAGGAACGGCCCGGCGAGCGAGACGCGCGTCCGCCGGCCGACGCGAAGGTCGAGCTGCTCCGCGAACGCGGTCAGGGCGACGAGGACGATCGCGGCCGGCATGCGGACATTTGCACCGCCGGTCCGGCCATTCCTCTCACCCGAACGAGGGAAGCTCGCGAGCTACGGGCCGAGCAGGAAGCGCGCGACCGCCTGCCGGCCGACGTCACTCACCGCGCGCGACTGCACGGAGTGTCCCGCGCCCGGCACGACGACGAGCTTGCCGTGCGGCGTCAGGGCGAGCTGCTGGTGAGCCCAGGTGAGCTGCGTCGACAGGTCGTGGTTGCCCTCCACCATCAGCGTCGGCACGAGGAGCTTGCCGCGGGCCGGCGGCGTCGGCCGGGTCGGCGCCCACGGCAGGCACTGCCGGACGAAGCCGTTGCCCGAGGCCGTCCGGCGGTCGAACGGATAGAGCTTCTTCGCCGGGATCCGCGCGACTGCGGCTCGGAGCTTCGCGGCGCGGCCGGCGAGCGGCGCGGCCGAGCTGCCCCACGGAAAGCGCCAGTCGGCACAGAGCGTGCTCGCGTGCAGACCCTGGTCGAGCTCGGAGGCGGTCGTCTCGCGCTGGTAGTGCGATGCAGCTGCGAGGAACGCGTCGAGCCGCTTTCGGTTGCCGCGGGCGGCCGCGTGCAGAGCGGACGGGAACGTTCCAGTACCTGCGGTAGGTCGGGTCGGCGATGCTGTCGAACGTCAGCGCGTCGAACAGCTGCGGCCCGAGGTGGTCGCGGCGGACGACCGTCGCGAGGTCGGCCAGGCAGCCGTTGCCACAGATGGAGTGAAACACGCGCCGCACCGCCGCAAACCCGTTGACGCCCAGATCGGTCTCCCCCACCTGCGGCACGACCGAGTCGAGGACGAGCTTCGAGACGTGCGGCGGATGAGCCAGCCCGTAGCGCTCGCCCACGTACGTGCCGTACGAGATCCCGTCGAGCGACCACTTGTCGACGCCGAGCGCCTGACGGAGATCCTCCATATCCGCGACGGTGTCGTCCGTGCCGAAGAACGGCCGGCGCGGGCCGAGCTTGCGCGCACAGGAGCGAACCGCGTGCGCACTCGGCGGCGTGAGATCCGAGCTCCCCATCTGGCGCTGCAGCGCCTGGCAGTCGAGCGCGCCGGCACCCGTGCCGCGCTGGTCGAACACGACGATGCGGTACTGATTGCGCTCCGCCGAGAGCGCCTTCGAGACGTAGCCGTCGAGAATCGGCAGCCCCGGTTGCCCCGGCCCGCCCGAGAGCACGAGCAGCACCCCGCGCGGCGCGTGCACGTTGTTGGCCATCCCGACGCGGAGGTGCAGGGTTCCCCGCGCGGGATGCGCGCGATCGAGTGGGACGTCGAGCGTCCCGCACGTGTACCCGGCCTCCGCGCAGGGGTGAAGGTTGCGCAGCCCGGAGCGCTGGGCCGACGCCGAACCGGCGAGAGCGACGGCTGCGGCAAGCAGCGGCAAGAGAAAAAAGGCCCGCATCTATGTATCGACGCAAGGAAAGGGCCGCTAGTTGGCCGGCGCCCGCAACGAGGAACCTATGCTCGGGACGGATGTGGACGATCGACGACGTAGCCGACCAGTCCGGTCGCACGGCTGTGGTCACCGGCGCGAACGCGGGAATCGGCCTCGAAACGGCGCGGGCGCTCGCGGCGCGAGGCGCCACGGTCGTCCTCGCGTGCCGTGACGCCGCCAAAGGAGAGGCGGCGGCAGAGCGGATCGCGGCCGCCTCTGCCGCGCCGCGCGCCAAGCTGGGCGTCGTTCGGCTCGATCTCGCCTCACTCGCCTCTGTCCACGCAGCCGCCGACGAGATCCGCGCGAGCGTCCCGCGTCTCGACCTCCTGATCAACAACGCGGGCGTGATGGACATCCCGTTCGCCCGCAGCGAGGACGGCGTCGAGCTCACCTTCGCCGTCAACCATCTCGGCCACTTCGCGCTGACCGGCCTCCTGCTCGCGCAGCTGCTCGCGACGCCCGGCTCACGCGTGGTCACGGTCAGCAGCGTCGCGCACCGCCGCGGCGTACTCGACCTCGAGAGGCTCGAGTCGGAGGAGGGATACAAGCCGGGTGACGCCTACGCTCGCTCGAAGCTCGCCAACCTCCTCTTCGCCTACGAGCTGCAACGCCGGCTGGCTGCCGCCGGCGCCGGGACGATCTCGCTCGCGGCGCACCCGGGCATCGCCCGCACCGAGCTCTACCGGACGAGCTCACGGTTCGAGCGGGTGCTGCTCTCGCCACGCGTGCGCGCGCTCACCTCCTGGCTCGCCCAAAGCGCCGAAGCCGGCGCGCTGCCCACCCTGCGCGCCGCCCTCGATCCCGACGCCCATGGCGGCGAGTACTACGGGCCGAACGGCTCGAAGGAATACGTCGGCCAACCGGTGCGTGTCGACTCGATCCCGAGCTCGCACGACCGCTCGGCCCAACGGCGCCTGTGGCAGGTGTCGGAGGAGCTGAGCGGGATCACGTATCCGCTTCCAGCCGCCTGAGAAAAGCGTCGTTCGCTGGGTTACTGGGCGAACTAGGGGTGATCGTGATCGGTTCGGTCACGATCGTCGTCCCGTTCGTCTGGTCGGTGGTCATGGAGGCGACCGACGGCCGCGTCCCGACCTTCTTGCTGAACACGTCGAAGGGCAGCGTTGTGCAGACCCATCCGAACCTTCACCGGACCGCCGGCCAAAGCGCTCTGTGCCTGGGCGGCGGTCACCACAGCTTCGGTCGCACGCGAGAAGGCGACGAAGAAGGCGCCCGCCCTGGGCGTCGACCTCCACTCCGTGAGTCTCCCGCCACGCCTCCCGCAAGACGCGGCGATGTTCGGCAAGCACGTCTGCGTACCGATCGCCGATTGCCTGCAGCAGCCGCGTCGACCCTTCGATGTCGGTGAAGAGGAACGTCACCGTGCCGGTCGGAAGCTCGGTCAGCACACGCCGATTCACTCCCGTCCGGGAGCGAAAGTGAATCCTGATCGATGTCAGCGCTCCAGTCGGCCGCGTAGCCGTGGTCTTCGAGATCCCGCTGAAACTCGGCACATCACTACTGCCACTGGATGGAGGCGGCGGGAATCGAACCCGCGTAGGAGTCCGCTCGACGAACCGCGGTCTCATCTTCGCAGCCGAGTAACGACTAGCGACGACCGTGGTCCGGCACTAATCTCCCGGCAGGAGGACCACGGTGCGGACACTGCTTCTCTGCGTAGCGTCGACGGCCCTCCTGGCGACTCTCTCGCTGCTGGGTGCGAGCGTCGCGACTCCTGCGACGGGGACCACGACCTGAATGAGACCCCGGTGCACTTCACGGCCGGAGGCGCACGCGGACTCTCGAACGTCCCATGGGTCAAGGTCGGGCGCGCGTTTCGTGCCTACCTCTTCTTCTACGCCGCCGAGCTTGCCGACGGTCGCGTAACCGGGCCTCCGGAACCGTCATCTGACACTGGTGGTGGAACGAGCGTGTTCTCAACGAAGATCCTGTGGGTTGTGACAGCGCCCGAGCGCGAATGCGATCGTCACAGGTCGGCGACTCGACGGGACTGGCCGGTTCACGCAGCATCTCAGCCGCGCCGGCAGAGGCATTCCCTTGATCATCCACATCCCCGCCGCGGGTTGCTGGAAGTTGAATGTTCGCAGCGGGCGGTCGCACGCAAGCGTGGTGGTTCGGGCGATCGACCCGCGGCAGCGTTCTCGTGCGACTGACGCTGGTCCTTCGCGACAGCCCGTCCCGATCGGCGGAAACATCCCATGGCTGAGAGCGACGCCGCGCTCAACGCGGATCACTGGGACGATCTTCTACCCGCTCCCGGCAGACGCAACAGGCGCGACGATCTATCCCAATAGACAGGCGCCGAACAACGCGACCACAAAGATCCTCTGGAAGGTGCCTGACAAGACGGCCGGACGAGTCCTCAGTGTTCGCGCCCAGCGCCTCGATGCAGCCGCGACGGTGCCACTCCAGAAATTCCCCTCGGCGGGGGACTCCTCTCCTGGCACGTCGTTCCCTTCCGCGATCGATGTCTCTTCAACGGGCTGCTGGCTGCTGACCGTGAGAAGCGGCAAGGCGACCGGAGTGGTCGTCGTGAACAGCGTTCCGTCCGCGTAAGCGACGCCGTTAACGAGGCGTCTAGTCCATGGGAGGATCGAACAGCGCAAGGTCGTCCTCGAGCCAGCCCGAGTAGAACCAGACGAGCTTCCGCTGCAGTTGCTGTGCGCCGCGATGGGCGAGCTGCGAGACGCGCTGGCCCTCGAGAAGCGCGTGGTGGAGCGTGACCGGCATGTAGAGAAGCGCGACGCTCTCAGGCATCGAGAACTCAAGCTTGTCGACGTCGAGCGGCGGGAGGTACATGTAGTTGATCAGGTGGTCGAACCGCCGCACATCGTCAAGCGCGCTCTCCTTGACGACGCCTCGATCGACCAGCTCGGCCAGCGGCAACACTGGAACGAGTGTCCGGACCGGATGGCCGTAGCCCGCGATCCCCTGGGCGCCCAGCGAGCAGCTCGGCGTGATCAGCATCGCCGGTCCGAACTCGAGCGGCCCACTCAGGAAGCGGCGGCTTCCACCGCTCTCTTCGTCGACGACAAGCTCGTCGGCGGGCAGCGGGTAAGCGAGCGGCACGTCCCGGAAGAGGTCGCCTTGGCTGAAGAGCTCGACGCGGTCGCGCTCGTAGTAGTCGGCGTCGGAAGGTCGTTCGGGTCTCGGCGACATCGGCCGGCCAGCCTATCGGTGCACCCGGTCGGGTCTGGGTGGCCCCGCCTATTCGTTCGCGTCGCCGAAGACGAGGCGTCCGCTGCGCTTGTGGCCGGTGTTTACGACCGGCCCCTCGGTCGCCGGCGCGAGCTGCTCGAACATCTCGGCGCGCAGCCGCTCGACGTCCTGGACCGAGAAGCGCCGATAACCGCTTCCGGGCAGGCGGACGGCGCGGAGGATGCCGCGGTCCTCCCAGTTGCGGACCGTGTTCTCGTGCACGCCCAGCGCTCGAGCGGTGTCGCGAACGTTCATGAGTTCTCTGGTTGCCATCGCTGATCCGACTATACCTCGTGTTGGTGTCTTTGTCGAGTATGTGGACTCTGTCCACTCCCTATCATCGGCAAACCGCCGCGCCGCTTGAGTGATCGAGTCGGCCGCCGGAGTTTGGGAGTGACGCCTGACGGCTTAGGCTGACGAGGTGAGTTTCTCGGGTCAAGGCGGTTGGAAGGGCCACAACGTCGAACTGCCTCCGGGAAGCGTGCCTTCGGTCTTGGTGTGTTCCTTCTGCGGAAAGACGACCGACGAGGTCGGCGGTCGTCCTGTCAGGGCCGGCACCACGAGTATTGCGATCTGCGAAGAGTGCGTTCGGCTGTGCGTTGAGATCTTCGACGAGGGCTAGCTGAGGTAAGCGCCCGTCGCCTGGGCCAGTGCTCGCGAGTGCACCTGAGGGCTAGCCCTGATGTCGGTATCGAAGCGGTCGGCGCTCGATCTCAGCTCCAGAGGAGTCGAACCAGATCGCCTCGCCAATCTGATCCTCGCGCCGCTTGCCTTCCGGCCAGATGCGCCGGTCGCATGAGCGGACGAGCTGGCCATCCAGGGTGAACTCTCGAATCGCGGCGTTGCCGCTTTCGTCGTCCCACGTCGTCTCTACGCGATATCTCACCCCGCCGCGGACGCACTCTTCCGTCTTCGTCTGGATCACAGGCGAGAGGATTGCAGCTCGGGCCGGGGTCCCGGACTGACCCCCGAGCTATGGGCGGTGACTGGCAGCGAAGGTGGCGAGAACGGCGCGCCCCTCAGCGGCAAGAGCGGTGGGCGCCCCAGGGCTGAGCAGGACATATGCGGCGAAGTCCCGATGGTTCGACGAGAACTCGACGCTGCCGCCACGGCCCGGCCAACATTCCACGGCGCGCGGTCGGATGGGGAGGTTCTTGGTTGTGAAGCGGTGTGGCCGTGCCTTGAACACCGAACCGGGCGAGGGGTGCCGCCACTCGACGACCATCACGCCGACAGCGCGAGGCTTGAACCGAAACGTCTCGGCCTTGCAGCCTCGCGGGTACGCGACCACCGCGCGTGATGCGGCAACGATTCGGACGAGTGGGTCTCCGTATGGCATCGATCGAGGAGCGACTCCAGCAGCGAAGAAGTGCCAGGCCGCCGGTACCAAGACGCTCACTCCCGCAGTGCCGACCCGATGAGAAGATGCATCGGCACTACCTGCCGGATCGGCGCCACTTGCCGCGCCCATGCAGCACAACGCCAGGAGCACCACGATCGCGATGGCTCTGATCAGATCACCTCCTTAAGGCAGCGGGTCTCTCAACTCTACGATTCACTGCGCGAGACGAGTCCGCAGTCGGCTGGCTGGCGAGACGCAGATGCATCCTTGATGCTCGCGCACGTCCGCACCGTGCTTTGACGAGGCGAGCGGAACAATCGCGGCCGCAGCTTCGAATCGTTCCTCGCGGGCCCGGAGGCACACGAGTACATTCGGACGTCTTCCGAGCACTTCTCGTAGAAGTGCATCTGTGTCTCGCCGGTCATGTTGTCGAGAGGAGGCGAACCAGACGAGACTAGAGATCGACGCCGAACCCGACTTCGTGCTCGAGCTCGATGAGCCGGCGGAGCTGGTGGAGCTTCTCCGCGTCCTCGTCGCGGCCGAGTGCGGAGAGCATCCGCGCGAGATCGCCCTTCGAGGCGACAGCCGGCCGGAGTCCCTGGCCAAGAGGCTCTCGAACCGCCGCGCGGCGGAGGTCGTCGTAGCCGCGCGTGCCGGCGGGCATCGGAACGACGCGCAACTCGCCGTACGGAGTCGCGACGGTCGTGGGCTGCTCAGCCTCGAGCTCCGTCTCCCCCACGCCGAGCTCGCCGAGAGCCTCCTCTAGACGCCTGAGATTCTCCGGCCTCGTCGACGGCGTGATGTCGACGCCCTTGGTGATCTCGTCGGCTCCCTCGATGACGCGGGCGAGGCCGCCGATCACGATGAACGACACACGGTGCCGATCGAGCACGCTCAGGACCGCTCGTGGGTCGAACGTCGA
This sequence comes from uncultured Actinomycetes bacterium, assembly GCA_963794255.1. Taxonomy (GTDB): domain Bacteria; phylum Actinomycetota; class Thermoleophilia; order Gaiellales; family Gaiellaceae; genus Palsa-739. Next base: position 51,938 of record CAWCDC010000003.1, read on the forward strand.
TGACCGAGCCGGACTCACGCCTTGGAGGCCTTCAGGAGCTCCTGGAGGCGCTCCTGCGGCGACAGGCGAAGCTTCCGCCGTAGAACCTTCTCCCCCGCCTCGTCGACCTCGGCAGGGCCGATGGCGATATCGAGCTCAAAGCCGCAGGCACGCACGAGCTGGCGAAGCGTTTCGAAGCTCGGCTCGACGGCGCCACGCTCCCAGCGCGCGATCTGGGCGCGGTCCTTGCCGACACGTTTGCCTAGCTCGCCCTGAGACAGGCCGGCCAGGAGCCGCGCCTCCCTGATCAGCAGTCCGCTCGTCACGACGGGTTGATTCTACCTCTCGGGCCGATTTCCTCTTTAGGAACATTTTTGTTACTCTCCGCCTCGATGCCTCAAACAGGCCTCGCCCAGCTCAGTCTCGAGCTGCCGGCGATCGAGCCGGTCGAGGCACCGCCGCGCGCTCCGAAGCCACCACCGGGACCGCGTCGCTTGACTCTCGCCGAGGCCGCACGGATCATGCGCGAGGCTGAGCGCATGAAGGACAAGTCGTACCGGGCAACACCGATCGGCCTCGAGGTCGCCCATTTCATGCGCTGGTTCCGGAACGAATACGGGGCGACACAGGAGACGCTGCGCGACTACGAGGCGATCCTGGCCAAGCTGGCGCTCGACCACGCCGACCTCGAACTCGCGGACTTCGAGCCGCCTGCAGGCACGACCTGCCTCCGCGAGTTCATCGACGAGCGCTGGGGCGATGCCGCCCCGCGGACGCGCAAGAAGGTCCGAGCCGTGCTGATGTCCTTCTTCCGCTGGGCGCAGGGCGAGTTCAAGCTCCAGGGGAACCCGGTAGTCCCGATCCGCAGCCCGCGGCTCCGCGACATCGAGCGTCCGCTCTTCGATCGCGACGTCGTCGACCGGGTCATCGCGGCTCAGCCCGAACTCCGCGATCGCGTCGCGCTCAAGCTCCTTTTCCTGATCGGCATCCGCAAGGGATCGCTCGCCCAGCTCCGCCTCAAGGACTTCGACCTCGGTCGCCGCCGCGTGCGCGTCCACGCCAAGGGCGGGAAGATCCGGAACCTGCCCCTCCCCACCGAGGAGCTCCGGCAGGAGCTCGAGCTGCTCATCCTCGGCCGCGACCCGAATGAGTACCTGCTCTACCCGGAGGTCAAGGCGCCGCGCTGGCAGAAGGGACAGGTCTCCGGCGAGGACAAGGCGGAGATCGCGGTCGTGCACGCGAACCGCCTCAAGCCGTTGAGCTCGACCGCCCTCCATCGCTGGTGGTACCGCTGCCTGCAGCGCGCCGGCGTCGTCGAGCCCGGGCAGACCAAAGGGATGAAGATGCACGGCGCCCGCTACACGGCCGGCACGGAGTTCTACCTCGCGACAGGCGACATCCGGGCCACGCAGCAGCTGCTCGGTCACGAGGACATCGGGACGACGGCGAACATCTACGTCCAGCCGAACGAGGCGAGCCTCGAGCGCAAGCTCGCCGAGATCTATGAGTCGGGCGATGCGGACAACGATTCCGCCCGCCCCCGCTAAATCGCAATCGTTCCTCTCGCCAGATCGCGATTAGCAGGGAGAATGGAGGCGGCGGGAATCGAACCCGCGTCCGCAGCCGCACCGGCTGAGCGTCTACAAGCGTAGGCTGCCCTTTCGATTCGCCCGCCGGCCGGGGTGCAGCCGCCCTACCGACGCGCTAGCCGATCCTTTCGTGTCGCGCTTTGGGCGATCAGCTCTCCCTCCACGCCTAGCCCGCTCGTTGGCGCCGCCTCCGAGCCGCGGGCAATCCCGGGGCGGCGTCGCCACGCTAGGTCTCCCTAGGCAGCGAGTGCGAGATCATTCTTCGCACTTGCGTTTTGCCGGTGGATTTACGAGGCCAACCGGCGACCTCGGCTTGCAGCTCATCCGGATGGATCGACCACGTCGAAGCCAGGTCGCCCCCGTATGTTTGTGCGCCAATTGTAGCCGCTGCTACGCCCAGGGCAGTTTGCGCCAGTAGGACGGCCTCTCGCGGCGCGACGGCTCGAACGATCCGCCGTACGCCTCGTCGGGGCTCGTCACCTCTCGCTCGACGCTCGCCGCGTGCGAAGCCGCGAGCTCCGAGACCGGGTAGCGCACGTTCCACTCCCCCGTTCTCGAGCCGACCATGAAGAGCACGCACGGGTCGTCGCCGGCGCCGACGAAGATGTGCTCCGTCCAGGCGGGACAGTGGACGAAGTCCCACTGCTTCAGCCGACGCTCCTCGCCCTCGACGAGCAGGACGCACTCGCCGGCGAGCACGAGGAAGTCCTCCTGCTGCGACTCTCCGTGGTAGTGGCCGTTCGGCTCGCCCGGCGGCAGGACGTGGATCCGGACGCCGACCTCCGCGAACTCGGCCGCCGCGCTCTCGAACGAGCATTCCGACCCCGAGGGACGCAGCTCTCCGCCTTCCGACGTCAGCCACTGGGCGTCGGCGACGTTGACGACGAACCAGCCGGGGCCGGCGGGCGCCAGGCCCGAGCCGCTGTCCTCGAGCGGCGCCTCTCCCATACCGGGATGCTAGAACGCGCGCATGCCCATGTTCCACGTAACTCTGCGCCGGGCCGGGCCGGAGTACGACCGGAGCAAGCCGGTCGACGCGCAGTCGCGATTCGCAGAGCACGCGGTCTACATGGACTCCCTCGTCGAGGACGGCGTCATCGTCCTCGGTGGGCTACTCCCGAACTTCCGGACGGCCCACGCGATGAACGCGGAGTCCGAGGAGGAAGTCCGCGCGATCTGGGCGCGCGATCCCTGGCACGAGTCGCACTTGATCCTCGAGTCGGTCGAGCCCTGGGATATCCGACTCGACAGCCGCTAGCGGCGCAGGCTCTTCAGCTCGCGCTCGATCTCGCGCCGTGCGTCGCGGGCCGCGACGTCGCGCCGCTTGTCGTGCAGCTCCTTGCCGCGTGCCAGCGCGAGCTCGACCTTGACGCGGCCCTCCCGGAAATAGAGCTTCGTCGGCACGAGCGTGAAGCCCTTCTCCGCGACCGACGAGGCGAGCCGTTCGATCTCTTTCCGGTGGAGCAGGAGCTTGCGCGGGCGGTCGGGATCGTGGTTGGCGCGGTTTCCCTCGGTGTACTCGGGCACGTGCAGGCCGACGAGCCACGCCTCGCCGTCACGTACCTCGCCGTACGCCTGCTGGAAGGTCGCCTCCCCGCCGCGTAGCGACTTCACCTCCGTGCCTGTGAGCACGACACCCGCCTCGACCCTGTCCGAAAGGTGGTAGTCGTGCCGCGCGCGGCGGTTGTCGACGATCAGCTTCTCTCCGCTCGGCTTGGCCATGGAGGCGCAAGTGTAGGCTCGGCCGCGTGGAGCTCACGCTCGCGCAGCTGGAGGAGATGGGCTCCTCGGGGTTTCCCGGGCTGCTCGGGATCGAGTTCGACGAGGTCGGCGACGGGTTCTCGCGGGCACACCTCGCGCTCGAGGACAAGCACATGGCGCCGAACGGCTACCTGCACGCCGGCGCGGTCGTCGGATTCGCCGACTCGGCGTGCGGCTACGGCTGCATCCTCAACCTGCCCGAGGGCGCCATCGGCTTCACGACCATCGAGCTGAAGACGAACTTCCTGCGCACCGCTCAGCCCGGCGCGACGATCGACTGCGAGGCGAAGCTGATCCACGGCGGGCGGACGACCCAGCTCTGGGACGCGACCGTCTCCGATCGCGAGGGCCGCCCCATGGCGCTGTTTCGCGCCACCCAGCTGATGCTCCGCTAGCGCCTGCTTCGGTAGCCGCGCGCCATGAAGCAGCGGTCGCAGAGCGCCGCCCACGGCGCCGTCCGCGCGCCGCAGACGCGGCAGCGGCCGATCGTCGGGTCCTCGATCTCGGCGCGCAACTCGCGCACGACCCGGCTGGCGGCGGCTTCCTCGAGCGCGGCGGCCCGCTCGATCGTGACGCCGGCGACGCCTGGATACTGCAGCGCAAACCAGCGCAGGATCGACGCCTCGCGCGCGGCCTGTTCCGCCTCCTGCAGCCCGGCCGCGTCGAGGCGGTGCGGATCGAGGATCCAGCCGATGACCGTCCGCTGCGGCTTGTCTCCGGCGACCGCCGCGGCGAGCATGCCGAGCAGCGGCGCACCGTCCTCGTCGACAGGCGCCTGCACGAGCTTCCAGACGTCCACGAGCTCGAGCGTGCGGCGCGCGTGATGCAGCGCCTCGCGCACCGCGTCGAGCCGCGTGAGCAGCGGCTGGATCGACTCGACCTCGAGCCAGCCGTCGACGCTCCAGTAGCGCAGCGCGGCCTGCCGCCACGCGTGCAGCGCCGGCTCGAGCTGGTCGACTCGCGTCACGTTGAGGTCCGAGAGCTGCGGCCGCAGTCGCCCCGAGTCGACGACGCGGTAGCCCAGCTGCCCGTCCTCGATCGGGACGTGCGGGACGAGAGCCGCGCGCACCAGCTCCGGATCGGGATCGGCCCACGGCACGCCGGTGAGGACGCCGACGTGACCGCGCTCGTGAAAGCCGAAGCGGCCCGGCACGGCCGGCGATCTGGGCGATCTCCCACGGCTCGAGGTCGCGCCGCTCCTTGCCGTCGAACTTCGTCGTCTCGGCGAAGAGCAGCGTCTCGCACGGCAGGTTGACGCCGTGGCCGAGCACGTCGGTCGCCGAGCACACTTCGGCCTGGCCGGCGATGAAGCGGTCGATCTCCTCGCGCCGGGAGGCGAGCGGCATCGCGCCGTAGAGGCACGCGACGCGCCCCGGATGGAGCTGGTTCAGCTCACCCGCGAGCCCGATCACGGCGCGCCGCGAGAAGGCGACGACCACCGTGCCCGGGCCGAGGCCCGCGATGCCGCGGCGGCCGACCCAGTCGAGCGGCGCCTTGCGCTCGAAGAACCGGATCTCGGCCTGCGGGAACGCGTGCCGCACGAGCGGCAGCGCCTCAACCGCGCCGAGCAGCAGGATGTGGCGGTACTCGCCGCCGAGCAAGAGCCGGGTCCACGCGGAGCCGCGCTCTTCGTCCTCCGCCCACTGCACCTCGTCGAGGACGAGCGTCTCGCCGCTCGCCGGGGCCATCTCGGCCGTGCAGCACACGATCGGCGCGTCGGGATTGACGCGCTCCTCACCGGTCACGAGGCCGACCCGCTCCTCGCCGATCTCGGCCGCCAGCCGCCGGTGTGCCTCCTGCGCGAGCATGCGCAGCGGCGCCGCGTAGACGCCGTTGCCGTTCTCGACGAGGAAGCGGAGCGCGTCGTGCGTCTTGCCGGAGTTGGTCGGCCCGAGGTGGGCGATCACGGTCTCGGGCTCGACACGCCGCTCGGGCAGCCGCACGGTCAGCTCGGAGATCGGCCGTCGCGTAGGCGCGTTCCGCCGCCGATGCCGCTCGCTGCGGCTCGGTCGCTTCTGCCGCCGCTCGTGTCTGCCCCGGGCCACGGGGCGACGGTAGCTAGACCTGCAGGAAGCGGCGGAGCGTGACCGCTGAGCCCGTCGCTCCGAGCAGCAGGCCCGCGGCGAGCAGCAGGATCGCGTTGACGGTGAAGTCGAGCGCGTGGACGTCAGAGCCGCTGCCGCCGTCGATGTGCGGCAGGATCGACGGCAGGGCCACAGCCTTCCCGAGCGTGAGCAGGATCACGGCGAGCAGCGAGCCGACGAACCCGCAGACGAGCCCCTCGAGCATGAACGGCCCGCGGATGAACCAGTTCGTCGCGCCGACGAGCTTCATCACCTCGATCTCCCGTCGTCGCGCGAAGATCGAGAGCCGGATCGTGTTCGCGATCAGCAACGTCGAGGCGGTCACGAGCAGGATGACCGCGATGAGAAATACGAGCGAGATGACCTTGGCGATCGTGAGGACGCGTTTCGCGACGGTGCTGCCCCAGGTGACTCCGCCGCTGTTCCCGATCCCCGTGGTGGGGCACGGTACGACCCCCGGCAACTTCGCCCGGCAAAGCTGCTTGCCAATCGTCGGCGTGTAGCTCGCCTGCACCGGCACCACGGTCCACGAGTCGGGGAACGGATTCGTCGGGAGGATCCCGTCCTTGAACATGTCGGGGTTCTGCTTCTTCTCCTGCTCCTCGGCCTGCTGCTTCGAGACGAACGTCACCGACTTGACGTCGGGGTTGCTCCGGAGGCGGGCAGCCACCGCCTGCTCCTGGGCGTGCGTCGCGCCCGTCTTGCAGCCGGCCTGCGGAACGACCGAGGTGCAGAAGTAGACCTTGACCTCGAGCTCGTTCTGCACGTGGTTGCTCCACGAGAGCACCCAGGTGCCGAGCGCGATGAAGAGACCGAGGAGGCACATCCCGATCAGCACCGTCATCGTCGCCGCGACGGTCGTCGAGAGGTTCATCCGGATCGAGGACCACGCCTCGGAGAACAACAACCGCACGCGAATCATTCGGAGGTGTAGCCCCCGCGGCGCTCGTCGCGGGCGAGGCGCCCGCCCTCGAGCGCGATCACGCGCTTGCGCATCTTGTCGACCATCTCGCGGTCGTGGGTGACCATGAGGATCGTCGTGCCGGCGCGGTTGATGCGGTAGAGAAGCTGCATGATCCCGACGCTCGTGTCGGGGTCGAGATTCCCGGTCGGCTCGTCGCAGACGAGCAGCGGCGGATGGTTGACGACGGCGCGCGCGATCGAGACGCGCTGCTGCTCGCCGCCCGAGAGCTCGTCGGGGAGCGAGTTCATCTTGCTCGCGAGCCCGACCAGCGTCATCACCTCTGGCACCTTGCGCCGAATCGACGCGCGGCTCTCGCCCTGCACCTTGAGCGCGTAGGCGACGTTCTCGGCCGCCGTCCGGCTCGGCAGGAGCTTGAAGTCCTGGAAGACACAGCCGATGTTGCGGCGCAGGCGCGGGACGTTGGAGTGCTTGAGCCGGCCGAGGTCGCGACCGCCCATGATGATCCGGCCGTCGCTCGGCTCGAGCTCCTTCAAGAGGAGCCGCACCAGCGTCGTCTTGCCGGAGCCCGAGGCGCCGACGATGAAGACGAACTCGCCCTTGTCGATCGCGAAGTTGACCCGGTCGAGCGCGGTGACGTCCGGCTCGTAGACCTTCGTCACGTTCTCGAACACGATCATCGAGCCCGCCGGCTTCGGCTGCTCGGACACGACGTGGCCGTTCGTCGATGGCTCTGCCGAGATCGGGGCCGAGGCTGTCGGCTGTTCTATCTGTACGTCAGTCACGTCTACCGGTTACGAGTTGGCACGGGCCATGGTGCCCGGCGCCGGTGGAGTGCGTGCGAGGAGTCACCACTCTAGCGCAGCCTCCGGCGTTTTACTGCGGCTCGCCCGCGGTTTGCAGGAGATAGGCGCGAATGAACCCATCCAGGTCGCCGTCGAGGACGCCCTGCGTGTTCCCGACTTCGTAGCCCGTCCGGGCGTCCTTGACCTGCTGGTACGGGTGGAGGACGTAGCTGCGGATCGCGTTGCCGCCAAAGCCCATCGAGACCCCGCCGCGCTCGCGGGCGAGCTCGGCCTCACGCTCCTCCTCGGCCTTCTCGGCGAGGCGCGAGCGCAGGATCTTCATCGCGGTGTCCTTGTTCGCCGACTGGCTGCGCTCGTTCTGGACGGCGACGACGATGCCGCTCGGCATGTGCGTGATCCGGACCGCCGAGTCGGTCTTGTTCACGTGCTGGCCACCCGCGCCCGAGGAGCGATAGGTGTCGATCCGGATGTCGTCGTCGTCGATCTCGATGTCCGTCGCCTCCTCGAGCAGGGGCGCGACGATGACCTGGGCGAAGCTCGTGTGGCGGCGATGCGCCTGGTCGAAGGGGCTGTGGCGCACGAGCCGGTGCTTGCCGCGCTCGGCCTTGAGGATCCCGTACGCGTTCTCGCCGCGGACGGTGAAGGTGGCCGACTTGAGCCCGTACTCCTCCCCCGGGCTCGACTCGATCACCTCCGTCTTGAGGCCGCGCTGCTCGGCCCAGCGGAGGTACATGCGCAACAGGATCTCGGTCCAGTCCTGCGCGTCGGTGCCGCCGGCGTCCGACTGGATCGTGACCACTGCGTCGCCGGCGTCGTACTCGCCCGAGAAGAGCGCGTCCTCTTGCAGCCGGGCGAGCTCGTTGCGGACGTCGCGCAGCACGGGCTCGAGCTCCTCGTCAGGGAACGTGCCCGCGCCCTCGCGCAGGAACTCGACGTTCGAGACGAGCTCGTCGTAGCGTCGGAGCTTCTGCTGGGCGCGCTGATACTCGGCGGAGAGTCGCGCGGCGCGCTGCTGGTCCGACCAGAAGTCGGGTTGCGCGAGCTCCTGCTCGAGCTCGGCGAGGCGGGTCTTCAGCGCAGCGGGGTCAAAGGTAACCACGGACCCAGTCGAGCTGGGCCCCGATCTCCTCGAGCTGCTCGTCGAGCGGATCGTGTGTCTCGTCGGCCATCGCGCCGGCCATCCTAGCCACCGCTGCTCCGGCGCCCCAAGCCGTTGGTCTCTCGTTGGCCAGGAGGTCTTAGTCTTCGGCTCGTCATGAGCTTGCTTGGACGCTGGGTGACAGTCGTTGGAGTCGCGCTCGCGATCGCGGCGGTGGTCGGCTGTGGGGCAGGCGATGCCGCATGCGAAGCGGGCGGTGTCGCCGTGCGGGACCGCGAGCGTCCCGACCTGGTCACCCGACGGGACTCAGATCGCCTGGTTCGGCTACCGCTGGCCCCGGCCGCCCCATGGCCATGCTGTGGGCAGCTACAACACCCTGCGGGCGATCTGCGTCTCGGCTGCCGACGGCAAGCACCTCCACCCCCTCCGCGGCACTGTCTGTAGCGAGCATTGCGTGGTCGACCTCGACCCGCCGAGCCAGCTCGACTGGGTCGGATCGAACCTGCTTCTCTATGGGAACGACACCGGGACTTTCAAGATCTCGGTCGGCCGGAAGCCGAAGCTCCTCGCCACGAAGGGGCCCGACCCGTTCTCCGCCGATGCGGCAGGTGACCGCATCGCCACCGGGACCGCCGGCTGCGTCTGCTCCGGGTCGGTCACGGTCCGCGGCGTCCCGTCCGGCGCCGTCGTCGGCGTGGTCGGCGACACGAAGTTCAACAACGGCGCACCGAGCCTCTCACCCGACGGGACGCAGGTCGTCTTTCAGCGCAGCGCCGCCACAGACCCCGGACCGAGGCCCAGCATCTGGACCGCCGCGGCGGACGGTAGCCACCTGCAACGGCTCGAGCGGAGCGGCGAGGCCCCACTCTGGTCGCCTGCAGGGAATCTGATCGCCTACGCCGCTCCCGTCGGCCCAGTTCGGGCGGCGTGGCGGCTCGTGGCGCCACAGGGCGGTGCGAGCACGACGCTCCTGCGCAACGCCCCCGGCACCGTCTTCGGCTGGTCTCCGAACGGCCGCTGGATCGCCTTCCCGGATTCGCAGGGGAGGCTCGCGATCGTCGACGTCGCGACGAAGAAGGTGCGCAGGCTGCTGAAGCTCCAGTCTCCGTATGACTCGTCGAGTGCCGCCTGGTCGCCGAATTCGCAACAGCTGCTGGTGATCGGGGGGCCGCCCGCCCACTCGAGCTGTCCAAGCGCCGTCTGGCGAGTCCCGATCGACGCGGCGAAGCCGCGCCTGGTGCACGGCTGCTGACACGCCAGGGCGGGTGTTCGGGAATGACCCTGAGCTACCCCGTGTCGGTACAGCTGCTGCCGATGTAGCCCTTGATCATGAGCGGGCTCCAGTTGAAGAACGCAACCGGACTGGCCTTAGGGTTGTCGTCGCGGATGGCAACCAGCGCCTGCGCCGGTTTGCCACCGTTCATCTCGACCCGAAGGCGAACGAGTACCCGCTTGGCGCTCACGCAGCGCACATCGATATGACCGTAGAGGCTCGGCGTCACCGTCTCATAGAGCGGGAGCCCAGGCTTGAGCGGGACCCGGCGCGACGACGCACGGCAGGCCGACTTGTTGACCTTGATGCCCTTCTCCATTGCCTGGAACCAAACCTGCGGAAGAGTTGTCCCGGATTTCCCCGCCGTGTCCAGCGACACCAGCGCCGGACGCTGGAAACCCAGAGGCGTCGGCGGGAGCGTGACAGACGTGGCGACATTGAAGTAGTGCTGCGCTCGTACCCGGCACGAGTAGGTGCTGTCCAGGACGCGCGAGCCTGCAAACCCACGAGTCCAGGCCGCGGGCGCAGCGTAGGCGCTCGCTGTTGCGGCTATCGCGACGCCTATGGCCACCGTGATCATCCTGACCCGGCGAGGGTGTCTCATAACCACGCCGCAGGTTAGCGCGCAGCGGGACGCGTCCCTCTACTCGTAGCCCGGGCCGGCGTCCTCTCGCCTGACCGCTTGCGTCAGACCCGCGCTAGGCGCCGTGGCACTTCTTGAACTTCTTGCCCGAGCCGCACCAGCAGGGGTCGTTGCGGCCGAGCTTCTCGTGCTCGCTCGCGCGCACGGTCTGCGTCACCACGCCCGCTGACGACGGGACGCCGGTCGCGACCGCTTCTCCCCCGCCCGCGACCGCCATCGCCGCGGCTCCGGACGAGGTCTCGTGCTCGTACTGCAGATTCCCGTTGGTGGTCTGCGACTGCTGCGAGAGCTGCTGCTGCGCGTCGTCAGGAGTGAGCTCGGCGTGGAAGAGATGGAGCACGACCTCGCCGCGGATGATGCGTCCGAGCTCGGTGAACATCCTCTCGCCGTCGGCCGTGTACTCGACGAGCGGGTCCTTCTGCGCCATCGAGCGCAGATGCACGCCCTCGCGCAGCGCCTCCATGTTCTCGAGGTGCTCGCGCCAGCGCATGTCGACGACCTGGAGGACGATGAAGCGCTCCAAGTCGCGCATCAGGTCGGCGCCGAACTCCTCTTCCTTCGCCTCGTACTCGTCGCGCGCGTCGGTCTGGAACTCTTCGATCAGGGTCTCGCGGGAGATCTCGCCGAGGTCCTGCCGCAGCTCGTCGGCCGTGATCTCGGTCTGGTAGAGCTGCGCCATCGCCTGGGTGAGCGCCTCGAGATCCCACTGCTCGGGGTAGTCCTCCTCGGTGAACACGCGCACCGTGTCCTCGACGACTTCCTCGATCCAGAGCTTGACCTGCTCGGAGAGGTCGTCGCCCTCGAGCACCTGCCGTCGCTGCTCGTAGATCCGCTGGCGGTGCCGGTTGAGGACGTCGTCGTATTTGAGCGTGTTCTTGCGGATGACGAAGTTCTGCTCCTCGACCTTCTTCTGCGCGCCCTCGATCTGCCGGGAGAGGATCTTCGCCTCCATGGGCTGGTCGTCCGGGATCTTGAAGCGCTCCATGATCCCCTTGATCCGGTCGCCGGCGAAGAGGCGCACGAGATCGTCCTCGCCGGAGAGGTAGAAGCGCGTCTCGCCCGGATCGCCCTGGCGGCCCGAGCGGCCGCGAAGCTGGTTGTCGATGCGCCGCGACTCGTGGCGCTCGGTGCCGAGCACGTAGAGCCCGCCCGCCTCGAGCACGCCTTCGCCGAGCTTGATGTCGACGCCGCGGCCCGCCATGTTGGTCGCGATCGTGACCGCGCCCTTCTGGCCGGCGTCCTTGATGATCTCGGCCTCGCGCGCGTGCTCCTTGGCGTTGAGGACGTTGTGCTTGATCCCCTTGCGCGTCAGCAACTGGGAGAGGTACTCGGACGTCTCGACGGCGATCGTGCCGACGAGGACCGGCTGCCCGGTGCGCGACCGCTCCTCGATGTCGCGGGCAACGGCCTCGAACTTCCCCTCCTTCGTCCTGAAGACCATGTCGTTCTCGTCGTTGCGGGCGACGTCGACGTTGGTGGGGATCTCGACGACCTCGAGGTCGTAGATCTCGACGAACTCCTTCTCCTCGGTCTTGGCCGTACCGGTCATGCCGGCGAGCTTCTCGTAGAGGCGGAAGTAGTTCTGGAGCGTGATCGTGGCGAGCGTCTGGTGCTCCTCCTGGATCTTCACGCCCTCCTTGGCCTCGACCGCCTGGTGCAGGCCCTCGCTCCAGCGGCGCCCTTCCATGATCCGGCCGGTGAACTCGTCGACGATCTTCACCTCGCCGTCCTGGATCACGTACTCGATGTCGAGGTGGTAGAGCGACTCGGCCTTGAGCGCCTGGTAGAGGTGGTTGACGAGCTGCGTGTTCTCGGGCGCGTAGAGGTTCTCGAGCCTGAGCGCGCGCTCGACCTTCTCCACGCCCTGCGGCGTCACGCCGACCGTCTTGTGCTTCTCGTCGAACTCGAAGTCGGCTCCCGCGTCCTCGGCCGCCCCCTTCGGGTCGCCCGGCGAGGCGCGGAACGGGATCAGCTGCTTCGCGACGCGCGCGAAGTCGTAGTAGAGCTGGGCGGCGGTCTCGGGCTCGCCGGAGATGATGAGCGGCGTCCTGGCCTCGTCGACCAGGATCGAGTCGACCTCGTCGACGATCCCGTAGGCATGACCGCGCTGGACGAGACCGTCGAGCGAGACTGCCATGTTGTCGCGCAGGTAGTCGAAGCCGAACTCGGAGTTCGTGCCGTACGTGATGTCGGCCGCGTACGCCGCCTTGCGCGCGTCGAACGGCATCATCGTCTCGAGGTAGGAGACGCTCATCCCGAGCGACTCGAACACGGGCCGGTTCCACTCGGCGTCGCGCTGGGCGAGGTAGTCGTTGACCGTGATCAGATGCGCGCCGCGCCCCGCGAGGCCGTTGAGGTAGAGCGCGAGGCTCGCGACGAACGTCTTGCCCTCGCCGGTCTTCATCTCGGCGATGTCGCCTTCGTGCAGGACGATTCCGCCCATCAGCTGCACGTCGAACATGCGCTGACCCGAGGCGCGCTTACGGGCCTCGCGGACGGCCGCGAACGCCTCGAAGACGAGCTCGTCGAGGCTCTCGCCGTTCTCGAGCCGCTGCCGGAAGTCGGCGGTCTTGCCCTGGAGGTCGGCGGCGGACAGCTGTTCGAAGTCGGGCTCGAGCGACGTGATGTACGCGGCCTGCTCCTGCAGCCGCTTGAGCCGGCGGCCCTCGCCGACGCGGAGGACCTTCTCGAGGTTGCCTATCTCCACACGCCTAGGGTAGCGACCTAGAGGGCCGACACCCGGACCTCCCAGAAGTCCCCGTCGATGCGCTTGCCCTCGACGCAGTAGTTCGTGCTCGCCTGCTCCCCGAGCTGCGCGAGCTCAGGGATCTCGGCGTCGCTCGGCTCGCCGTCGACGCGCAGCTCCCGGCTGCCGTCGTTCTCGCTCAGCTCGACAGAGTCGCCCTCGTCGAGCTGGAATTGCGCGACCTGGATCCGCTTGGCGCCCACGCCCCAGAGGTCGCCGTCCTGTCGCGCGCCGACGGCGCGATACGGCGGGTCGATCTTCTGCTCGACCGCGTCGGCGAGCGGCGTCAGGTCGCCGTCGCCCTTCTCCCGCTCGACGATGACGTCGCCGTTCGGCAGCGTCGTGAACGCGATCTGGTTCCCGGCCACTCCTGCAAGCCGGGCCGTCACGACCGCGTCCCACTCGTCGGGGCCGCTCGCGAGGTTGTTCCTTCGCCAGCCGAGGCTGATGTCGCCGGTCGGGAACGGCGGCGGCACCGGCGGTTCCAGCTCCGGGGCGGGTGGCGATTCCGGCGCCGGCCCCGGATCGCCGAGCGCCTGCGCCGGGTCGAGCCCCGCCTGCCGCAGGAGCTGCTCGTTCAGCGTCTCTTGCCGGCGGCGGAACAGCCCCACTAGATCTCGGAGATCTCCGCTTCGAGCGCGTCCTCGACCTCGGGGGCGTCGATGTGCCTGCGGCCGTCGACTCGCTTGTCGTGCAGGTCCTTGACCTGGCGCACGAGCTTGTCGACGAGCTCGTCGACCGCGGCCTTCATATCGGTCGCAGCCTCGCGCGCGCGCAACGTGTGTCCCTTGAGGTGGACGGTCGCCTCCGCGACCTGCGACTCGGCGATCGACGGGTTTTTCTCGACCGCGAGCTCGATCTCGACCTCCGTCAGCTCGTGCACGCGACGGTCGAGCTTCTGGAGCTTCCGCTCGATGTAGGAACGCATGGAGTCGGTCACGTCGAGGTTCTTACCCTTGACCTGAAGCTGCATCGAGGCCTCCCCTGTCGCTCTTTTCGTGACTCGGTCTAACCCTACTGCGGGCGAACGTAACTACCCGCGGCGAAGGGCGCGCGCGAAGGCGATCGCCTCGACTCGGCGTGCTCCCGTGGCGCGGAGGGCGGTCGAGGCGGCCGCCGCGGTCGAGCCCGTCGTGTAGACGTCGTCGATCAGCGCAACCCTGCGAGGCGCGGCGCCGGTTGCGCGGAACGCTCCGCGCACGGAGCGCCGCTCGGCGGCCGAGCTGCCGCGCTGGCGTCCGCTCCGCGTGCGCTCGAGCAAGGGCAGGCACGGCAGCTCCCAGAGCACGGCGAGCTCGCGGGCGAGCCGCTCGGCCGGGTTGTGGCCGCGCTCGAGCCGCCGCCCGTGGTCGGCCGGGACGAACGCGAGCCCGTCCACCTCAGGCGCGGGAACCCGCTCGGCGACGAGCTGCGCGGTCTCGACGGCGAGACGCCGCAGCCCGCGCTCCTTCCAGGCGTGGACGAGCCTCCGCGCAGCGGCGTCGTAGCCAACTGCGGCGCGGGCGCTGGCGAACGCGAGCCGGCGGCCGGTGCATTCGCCGCACCGCTCGACCGGCCACGCCGTCGGGGCGCCGCAGCGAGCGCAGAGCGGCGGCTCGAGTCGCTGCAGCTCCCCGCGGCAGCCGGCGCAGAGCTGTTTCCCGCCACAGCCGCAGACGACACAGCGCTGCGGCAGGAGCAGGTCGAGCACGTCACCACGCTAGAGCGCGGGGTGTGCCGAGATCGTGCCGACTCAGTCGAGGCTGTAGGACTCGCGTTCCGGGAGCCCGGCGAGCCGCCGCATCCGGTTGTCCGCCTCGAGCAGCTGTGCGTGGTTCCCGATGTCGAACCAGCTGCCCGTGAAGCGGTAGCCGTAGACGGCCTCCCGCGCGGCGAGCCAGCCGAGGAAGCTGCCGGCGTTGTCCGGGCTCTGTCCCTCGTCGAGGTAGGTGCCGACGAGGCGCACGTGCTCGGGCGGCAGCACGTAGATGAGTGTCGAGGCGAGCGTCGACGGCGGGTCGCTCGGCTTCTCGACGAACCGCACGATCCGGTCGTCTGCGTCGGTGTCGGCGATTCCGTAGTGCGTCGCGAGCTCCAGGTCGCCGACGTCGTGCAGCGGCACGGCGCTGGCCGGCTGCGGCCTCGCGCGCCACCACTCGACGAAGCGCGGCAGCGAGAGCTCGAACAGGTTGTCTCCGGCCAGAATGAGCAGCTCGTCGTCCGCGAGCCCGGCCCGCTCGATCACGAGCCGCAGGTCGCCCACCGCACCGAGCCGATCGTCGTTCGAGGTCGTCCCGTCGTCGTGGACGGAGACGCCCTGAGGCGCCGCCCACCGCTCGAAGGCCGGAGAAAAGCGGTGATTCGTGACGAGGTGGATCGCCTCCACGTCCTCGACCTCGCGGACGCTGTCGAGCACCCAGTCGAGCATCGGCCGGCCACCGACCGGGAGCAGATGCTTCGGGACGTCGTCGGTCAGCGGGCGCAGCCGGGTGGCGTAGCCCGCCGCCAGGATCACGCTCTTCACCGGAGGGACTCCTCGTACGGTGCGCGATGGACACCGGACTCGGTGACGATCGCGCTGATCAGCGGGGCCGGCGTCACGTCGAAGGCCGGATTGCGAGCCGGGAAACGGCTCGTCAGCTCGGCCGGGTCGCGCTCCTCGATCGGGATCCGCGAGCCGTCGGGCGTCTCGCGGTCGAGCGTCGAGGTCGGCGCGACGACGTAGAACGGGATCCGGTGGTGCGCGGCGAGCACGGCGAGCGAGTATGTCCCGATCTTGTTGGCTGTGTCCCCGTTGGCGGCGATCCGGTCCGCGCCCGTGACGACGAGGTCGACTTCGCCTCGGGCCATGAACGAGCCGGCCGCGGAGTCGGCGACGACGGCGTGTGGGATGCCCGCGCGCTCGAGCTCCCACGCGGTGAGGCGGGCGCCCTGGAGCAGCGGCCTGGTCTCGTCGACGAGCACCCTTTCGAGCAGGCCGCGCTCGGCTGCGGCGCGGAGCGCGCCGACCGCGGAGCCGTAGCCGCCGGTCGCGAGGCCGCCCGCGTTGCAGTGGGTCAGCGCGCGAGTGCCAGGCTGGAAGAGCTCTGCGGCGTGTGCGGCCATCCGGCGGCAACGATCGACTTCTTCGTCATGGAGGGTGCGAGCTCGCTCGGGCGTCGGGTCGTCGCGCATCGCCGCGAGCGCCCACGACAGGTTGACCGCGGTCGGTCGCGAGCTCGCGAGCACCCGTTCCGCCTCCGCGAGATCGTCTCCCCGTAGGGCAGCGAGCGCGAGCCCGTAGGCGGCCGCGATCCCGATCGCCGGCGCCCCGCGCACAACCATGGTGCGGATCGCCTCGGCGACCTCTGCCGCAGTCGAGCAGCGAACCTCGGCGACCTCCTCCGGCAACCGTCGCTGGTCGAGGAGGACGACCGCCGGGCCGTCCTCCTCCAACCGAACGATCTGCTCGGGCGCCAGCCCGTCGCGCGGGACCGAAGCGGCCATGGCTAGGTGTCAGACACCTGACATGGCCGAAACAGACCCGTCGACCCAAGCTCAACCGCATGGACAACCCGCACTCGTCCCATCCAGCCGCGCATGCACGGGACACGTCCGGTGTCAGACACCGGACGTGTCGCTCTGAGACCTGTCCTCGATCAGGTGCCCTCGTCCCACGAGGCGAGGTAGTGCGCCTGCTCCTCCGTCAGCGTGTCGATCTCGACGCCCATCGTCGCGAGCTTGAGCCGGGCGATCTCGTGGTCGATC
Organism: uncultured Actinomycetes bacterium; assembly: GCA_963794255.1. Classification (GTDB taxonomy): domain Bacteria; phylum Actinomycetota; class Thermoleophilia; order Gaiellales; family Gaiellaceae; genus Palsa-739. The sequence goes on from CAWCDC010000003.1 coordinate 68,566, forward strand.
TCGGCCGGCACCGGATAGACCTTGCGGTCGAGCTCGCTCGCGTGCTGCGCGGCGTACTCCAGCGCGAGGGCCTGGTTCGCGAACGACATGTCCATCACGAGCGCCGGATGCCCCTCGGCGGCGGAGAGGTTGACCAGCCGGCCGTCGGCGATGAGGTACAGACGCCGGCCGTCGGCGAGCGTGAACTCCTCGACGAACTCGCGGGCCTTCTTCGTCTCGGCCGCCATGTCGCGCAACGCCGGGATCTCGATCTCGACGTTGAAGTGACCCGTGTTGGCAAGGATCGCGCCGTCCTTCATGCGCTCCATGTGCTCGCGGGCGATCACATGCTTGTCGCCGGTCGCCGTGCAGAAGAGGTCGCCGATCTCGGCCGCCCGCTCGAGCGGCAGGACCTCGAAGCCGTCCATCGTCGCCTCGAGCGCCTTCATCGGATCGACCTCGGTGACGATCACGTGCGCGCCCATGCCGCGAGCCCGCGACGCGACGCCGCGCCCGACCCAGCCGTAGCCGCAGACCACGAACCGCTTGCCGGCGATGAGGACGTTCGTCGCGCGGATGATCCCGTCGAGCGTCGACTGGCCGGTGCCGTAGCGGTTGTCGAACAGGTGCTTCGTCTGCGCCGCGTTCACGGCGATGATCGGGAAGCCGAGCTTGCCCTCCGCCTCGAGCGCCTTGAGCCGGATCACGCCGGTGGTCGTCTCCTCGGTGCCGGCGATGATCTCGCCCAGCTGCTCGCGCCGCGCCGAGTGGAGAACGCCGATCACGTCGGCGCCGTCGTCCATCGTGAAGTGCGGCTTATGGTCGACGGCCGCCTCGATGTGGGCGTAGTACGTGTCGTTGTCCTCGCCCTTGATCGCGAAACAGGAGATGTCGTACTCCGAGACGAGCGCCGCGGCGACGTCGTCCTGCGTCGAGAGCGGATTCGAGGCGCAGAGGACGACGTCCGCGCCGCCCGCCTGCAGCGTCCGCATCAGGTTCGCCGTCTCGGTCGTCACGTGGAGGCACGCGGAGATGCGATGGCCGGCGAGCGGCTGGTCGCGCTCGAACCGCTCCCGGATCGCGGCGAGCACCGGCATCTGCCGGTCGGCCCACTCGATCCGCCGCACCCCCTCCTCCGCGAGGGCGAGGTCTTTCACGTCGTAGCGCTGCGTTGCTGCCATCGATTCCTTTCGGTTAGGCGGCCGTCAGGAGCCGCTCGTGCTTGCGCTGTTCCCACTCGACCCACGAAGGGTCGTCCACGCCCGCAAGCCAGCCGTCGACCGCTGCGCGGAGCTCGGGCTCCCGGCGCAGCCGGACGGCGAAGGCGATGTCGCCGATGCCGAGGCCGAAGCGGTGCCGGAGGTGGGCGAGCGAGCGGAGCTGGTTCAGCTCGCGCAGCCCGTACTGCCGGTAGCCGGACGCAGTTCGGGAAGGGACGACAAGGCCGGCGTGCTCGAGGTAGCGGAGCATCCGCGCCGACCAACCCGTGTGCTGAGCGGTGTCACCGACGGTGAGGAGCTTCATCCTGAAACCTTACCACGAGTCTGTCAAGGTCTCGGTCAGTCGCGCCTCCCGCCAGGAGGTACTCGCGGGCGTCAATTTCACCGAGCACCTCGGCCATCGCGTTGACGCGCATCTGCGTCACGCGCATTCGCCGCTCGCGCGTCTCGTCGTCCGGAGCGTCGTCGTGCCACGGCTGCCACCAGTGGGAGAGGAACTCGTCGCTCCGCGCGTGGTCGGCGGCGATCGCCTCGAGCTCGACTCCCGCCAGACGCAGGATCAGCCCACACGCGAGCCCCGTCCGGTCCCTGCCTGCGTGGCAGTGGATGACGGCCGGCCCGTCTGCCCGCGCGACCGTCGACACCGCGCTTGCGAACTGCTCCGGAAACCCTCCGAGCAGCCCGTGATACGCCTCCTGCATGGACGGCCACTCGACGACGACCGCGACCTGGTCACCGTTCACCGGGAAATGGACGACCTCGATCGGGACGTCCCGCGGTGGATCCTCCGCCACCTCGGCGTCGGAGCGGAGGTCGACTGCCGTCCGGACGCCGTAGTCCGCCAGCGCACGCCAGCCCGCCTCGGTGAGCGAGCGGATCGAGTCGGAGCGGACGACGACGCCGAACGCCGTCTCGCCGCCGCCGGCGAGCGGCAGCCCGCCGAGGTCGCGGACGTTGACGCAGCCATCCCAGCGAAGAATGCGTTCAGGCGTCGCAGGTGCCTTCGCGTCCGTACCGGTCTTCCAGCCGAACGACGTCGTCGAGTTGCGGCGTCGAGACCTCGAGGATCGTCGTGTCCTCGAGCGCAGTGAGCCGGTGCACCGTGCCGGGCCGGAACCGGAAGCACGCTCCCGCGGTCACGACCTCCTCGTCGAGCGCCTCCTGGCCGGCGTCGCCGAGCTCGAGCCGCGCGCGCCCGCTCTCGACGAACCAGCTCTCGTCCTTCTCGTGGTGGAACTGAAGCGACAGCGACTCGCCCGCACGCACGAACAGGGTCTTCCCGACATACGCGTCGGCGACGGCCCAGATCAGCTCCCAGCCCCACGGCTTCTCGACCCGGCGCGGCTCGAAGGCGAAGCGGTCGAGGGAGCCGTAGTTCGGCGAATCGACGCTCACGCCAGCTGCCTCTGCGGCCGCCACTCGGGATGCGCCTCCATGAACTCGGCGGCCCGGCGCAGGTCCTTCGGCGTGTTGACGGTGAGCCAGACGCCCTCGTGGCGGTGGGCATGCAACCTCCGCTCGGCGGCGAGCTGCGGGAACGTCGACTGCTCGTGGTCGCCCTGCTGGGGCAGGAGCGCGAGCGCGTCCTCGCCGAGCACGTAGACGCCGGAGTTGACCCAGTGCTCGAGCACGGGCGCCTCGCGGAAACCCGAGATCGTCCCGTCCTCGGCGACCTCGACGACCCCGAACGGCGAGCGAACCTGCGCGACCACGATCGTCCCGGCGGCGCCGCTCGCCTCGTGCTCGGCCACGAGCGCGCGGAAGTCGACGTCGAGCAGCTCGTCACCGTTGAGCGCGAGCACCGGCCCTTCTTCCCGGCGGCGCGTGGCCGCCAGACGAAGACCGCCGCCGCGGCCCAGCGGCTCGTCCTCGCCCACCGCCTCGATCTCGGCGCCGAGCCCCGAGAGCGCGGTCAGGAACGCGTCCTCGTCACCGGCGCGGCACGCCAGGATGACGCGCGTCACGCCGCAGTCGACGAGCCGCGCGACTCCATAGGCTGCGAGCGGAAGACCTCCCACGGGCACGAGCGGCTTGGGCAGTCCCTGCGCCGCCTCGCCCAGCCGCTCCGCCTTGCCGCCGGCGAGCAGGAGCGCTTCCACTACTCGCTGGTCTCCAGCTCGCGCTCGGCGGCCTCGGGCAGGACGTCCGTCGCCGAGATCCGGCGGCCCGTTCCCTCGTAGGCGAACCCGAGGGCGCGCACGGCGTCGGGGTCGAGGAGGTTGCGTCCGTCGACGATCAGCGGATGCCGCATCGCCCGGCGAGTCTCCTCGCTCGGGAAGTCGAGCAGCTGCGGCCACTCGGTCACGATCACGGCCGCGTCGGCGTCGGTGACGGCCTCGAGCGGCGTCGCGCAGAACGTGACTCCCTGCAGGTCGGGACGCGCGACCGGATCCCACCCGCGCACCTCCGCTCCCTCGGCGATGAGCCGCGAGGCGAGCACGAGGGACGGCGCCTCTCGCATGTCGTCGGTGTTCGGCTTGAACGCGAGGCCGAGCAGCGCCACGGACTTGCCGCGCAGCCGGCCGAGATGGCGCTGCAGCTTCTGCAGCACGCGGCGCTTCTGCAGCTCGTTCACCTCGATCACGGCGTTCATGAGGTGGAAGTGGTAGCCCGAGTTCGCGGCGAGCTGCTTCAGCGCGAGCGAGTCCTTGGGGAAGCACGAGCCGCCCCAGCCGATGCCGGCGCGCAGGAAGTGCGGCCCGAGCCGGTGATCGAGGCCGATCCCCTCGGCGACGTGCTTGACGTCGGCGCCGACGAGCTCGCAGACGTTGGCGATCTCGTTGATGAAGCTGATGCGGGTGACGAGGAACGCGTTCGCAGCGAGCTTGATCATCTCCGCCGAGTTGACGTCCGCGCGCACGACCGGCGCGTCGATGCCGCCGTGGAGCGCTTCGACGGCGTCGCCGTCCTCGTCGGCGAACGCGCCGATCACGATCCGGTCGGGCTCCATGAAGTCCCGTACCGCCGTGCCTTCCGCGGTGAACTCGGGATTCGAGACGTAGCCGACGGCTTCGAGGCCGCGCGCGTCGAGCGCGGCGCGCACCTTCTCCCCCGTGCCGACGGGCACGGTCGACTTCATCACGATCGTCACGCGGGCGTCGTCGGGCAGCTCGTCGACCACCGTCCAGACGGCGGACAGGTCGGCATCGCCCGCATAGGTGGGCGGCGTCCCGACCGCGACGTAGAGGAAATCGGCTCCGTCGACCGCCTCGCGCACGTCCAGCGTGAAGGAGAGCCGGTCGCGGCAGCGCTCGAGCACCTCGTCGAGACCCGGCTCGTAGATCGGCACGTCGCCGGCCTGCAACCGCTCGATGCGCTCGGGCAGCACGTCACGTATGACGACCTCGTGACCGAGATCCGCGAAGCACGCGCCGGTGACGAGGCCGACATACCCGGCCCCGAAGATCGCGATCCGTGACACGGCGCTAGGGTAGTCCGCCGCTCAGCTCAGCGGTGCAGCGGGCGGAGGCTCTTCGCGATGGCGATCATCGTCGAGTTCGAGAGCTGGTTGAGGATCGTGTTCACGACCCAGTACGTCGCGCCGCCGGTGCGGAGGGCGACCATCTGGAGGTTGCCGCCGGTCGAGTAGAGGAGCAGCTTGCCGCCGCGGTACGGGATGGTGCCGGTCGCCTTCTGCAGGATCGGCGCCGAGTTCCACGTGCTCTCCTCGATCTGCCAGTACTCGTCGCCGCCGTCGATGTTGAAGGTCATGGCGACCTCGTGCTGGTTCTTGAGGGGCTTGAAGCCGCGCACGCCGTCGTCGGTGGAGAGCGTCGAGCCCCGCGCCACGAGGTGCGGCACCATCAGCGGGAAGTGAACCTCGTCGTAGACATGCCGTAGCGCGGGCGCCGTCATCGTGGCTCCTGCGCTCACCTGCGGCGGCTGCTTCGGGAGCACCTTCGGCGGCTTCGGGATGGTGAGCGTGCCGCCGAAGCTCGTCCCCACCGCGACCACCGTGAGCGGATTGCCGGCCCGGCTCGCAAAGTCCGAGATCACGGTCGTCATCTGCTTGACCCGGGTGTTCGAGCCGAACAGAGGCGCCAGCTGCTGGGCCGCTTCCTTCGCGTCCGCCTGAACCGGGTCGTAGTAGACGACCGTGTTGCTCTGAACCTTCGGGGCGTTCGCCTGGTCGCCCGAGGGGAGCGTCTTCGTGCTGTAGCCGTGCGTCATCAGGCGGTACGACGTGTTCTCGGCCTCGCCCGCAGTGCGGCCCGCGTTGAGGACGAGCACCGAGATCTTCGACTTCGCCAGCTTGTGCTGCTTCGTCTTCTTGGGCGTCTGCTTCTTGCCGCCGAACTGCGCGTTGACAGCAGCCGCGTCACGGAGGTCCGGGTGCAGGAAGCTGTGCACCGCAGCCGCGATCGTTGCTCTGGGCGGTCGAAGCACGTCGGCCCCGCCGATCACGGAGTACTGGAAGTCGTTGAGCGGGATCGCGTTGCGGAAGAGGTGGCCGGCCGGCAGGCCGTAGAGGAGGCCGAGGTACGACTTGAGCTCGTCCGCAGTCACGGAGCCGCCGCCGCCCTTGGCGATCTCGACGTTGTGCTTCAGGTCTCCGACCACCTTCAATGCGTCGATGATCGAGACCGTCTTGGCCCGGCTCTTGAGCGCGTCGAGGAAGAGCTGCTGGCGGCCGGTGCGGTAGATGTCGCTGTCGGTGTGGCGATAGCGGACATACGACAACGCCTGCTGCGCCGTCGAGCTTCTGGTAGCCCGGGAGGAGGTTGATGGCCGACGTGCCCGTGTGCGGGGCGATGTAGTACCGCCGGTCGACGTTCATGTAGATGCCGTGGAGATGGTCGACGATCTGCGTGAAGGCGTGGAAGTCGAGCGTGATCAGGTAGTTGATGTGGAGGCCGGTCAGGTGCTCCATCGTGTCGAGCGTCGCGTCGGGGCCGTTGTTGCCGCAGGTCGACCAGGCGGAGTTGATCCGGTCCTGCGTGTCGACCACGTCGCCGTGGCAGTAGATGGGCACCCAGAGGTCGCGCGGGAACGAGAGCAGCGAAAGCGTGTTGTTCGTCGGGTCGGCCCGCAGCAGCATCAGCGTGTCGGAGTTCGAGCCGGCGTACGGATTGGCGCCGCCGGGCGCGCCGCGGACGTCGTAGCCTGCGACGAGAGCGATCGCCGGTTGGGACGGCGGCGGGACCGTCGTCCCCAGATCTCCGCTCTTCTCGGCATGGACGAGTTGCTTGCTCGTCGCCGACACCGCGTTGAGCGACTCGTGACCGTAGAGGTAGGCGCCTCCCGCGACTCCGGCGCCGACGACCGCGAGGGCGAGCACGAGCCAGCCGAAGCCGCGCAGGATCCAGCCCACGACGGACCGGCGCGGCGGATCCGGTTGCCGGTACCGGGCGATCGGGCCGAACAGCGGCACCGCGGCCGAATGGCCGTTGCCGTTCTGTCCGGCGGCTTGCCCGATTCCGCGTTTAAGAGTCGTCCGCATGCGAGATCGGCGCCACCGCGGCGCCGGCTCCGAGGATAGCTCAGCTTCCGGAAGAGGCGGAAGCAACTCTCATGTCGTCCTCACGTTCCGCCGGCTCGTAGCCGAGATTCGGTCGTAGCCAGGGTTCGATCTCGGCCGGCGCGACCCTCTTCCGCGCCGCGTAGTCGTCGACCTGGTCGCGGCCCAGCCGGCCCACCGAGAAGTAGCGCGCCTCGGGATGCGCGAGGTAGATGCCGCTCACGCTCGCGGCCGGTGTCATCGCGTATGTCTCGGTGAGCGCGAGGCCGGCCTCCTCGGCACCGAGCAGCGCGAAGAGCTTCGACTTCTCGCTGTGATCCGGACAGGCCGGGTATCCGAACGCGGGCCGGATGCCGCGGAAGCGCTCGGCGAGCAGTTGGTCGGCCGGCAACTGCGGGCCTGTCTCGTACCAGGCGCGGCGCGCGACCTCGTGCAGGTACTCGGCAAACGCCTCGGCGAGCCGGTCGGCGAGTGCCTTGACCATGATCGCCTGGTAGTCGTCGTGCTCCGCCGTGAACTCGGCGGCGAGCTCGTCGGCACCGAGGCCGGCCGTGACGGCGAACGCGCCCAGGTGGTCGCCTGCCGGCGCGACGTAGTCCGCGAGACACCGGTTCGGGCGCGAGTCCCCGTAGTCCGACTGCTGGCGGAGGAAGCAGAAGCGCAGCCCCTCGTCGAGGAGCACGTCGTCGCCCTCGGCCTGCGCCGGCCAGAAGCCGAAGACTCCACGGGCGGAGAGCAGCCGCTCGTCGACGATCCGGTCGAGCAGACGCCGGGCGTCGTCGAACAGGTCACGCGCGGCCGGCTGCTCGAGGATCGCCGGGAACTTGCCCTTCAGCTCCCAGGCGTGGAAGAAGAACTGCCAGTCGATGTACTCCCGCAGGGTCGCGAGGTCCGGCTCGACCAGCCTGCGGCCCGTGAACTCCGGCACCGGCAGGTCGTCGAACTCGACGCGCTGCCGGTTCTCGCGTGCGCGGGCGAGCGGCAGCAGCGGCTTGCGCTCCTTCTCGGCGTGGAGGTCGCGCAGCCGGTCCTGGTCGGCGCGGTTCTCGCTGTCGAGCCGCGCGCGCCGCTCGGGATCGAGCAGGTCGGAGACGACGCCCACCACGCGCGAGGCGTCGAGGACGTGCACGACCGGCTGCGAGTACGCCGGCGCGATCCGCACGGCCGTGTGCTGGCGCGACGTCGTGGCGCCGCCGATCAGCAGCGGCAACGCCATCCCCCGCCGCTCCATCTCCCGCGCGACGTCGACCATCTGGTCGAGCGACGGCGTGATCAGTCCGGACAGCCCGACGATGTCCGCCTCCTCCTCGACCGCGACGTCGAGGATCCGCTCGGCCGGCACCATCACTCCGAGGTCGACCACCGCGTAGTCGTTGCAGCCGAGCACGACTCCGACGATGTTCTTGCCGATGTCGTGGACGTCGCCCTTGACCGTCCCCAGCACCACCTTCCCGCGAGCTCGCGGCGGCCCGCCCGCGGCCTGCTCGGCCTCCATATAGGGCTCGAGGTAGGAGACCGCCCGCTTCATCGCGCGCGCGCTCTTCACCACCTGCGGCAGGAACATCTTCCCCTCGCCGAAGAGATCGCCCACCACCTGCATCCCGGACATCAGAGGCCCCTCGATCACGTCGAGCGGCCGGTCGGCGCGCTGCCGCGCCTCTTCGGTGTCCTCCTCGATGAAGTCGACGATGCCGTGCACGAGCGCGTGCTCGAGCCGCTTCTCGACGGGCGCCTCGCGCCACGAGAGGTCGACCTCGCGCCGCGTCGCCTCGCCCTGCACGCGTCCCGGCATATTCGACCAGCCGCTCGGTCGCGTCTGGACGGCGGTCGAAGATCACGTCCTCGACGAGCTCGTGTAGCTCCGGCTCGATGTCCTCGTACACGACGAGCTGGCCGGCGTTGACGATGCCCATGTCGAGACCGGCGCGGATCGCGTGGTAGAGGAACGCGGAGTGCATCGCCTCGCGCACCGCGTCGTTGCCGCGGAACGCGAAGCTGAGATTCGAGATCCCGCCGCTCGTCCGCGCGCCCGGGCACCGCTCCTTGATCAGCGGCAGCGCCTCGAGGAAGGACTTCGCGAAGCCGCGATGCTCCTCGATGCCGGTCGCCACGGCGAGGACGTTCGGGTCGAAGATCAGATCCTCGGGCGGGAAGCCGACCTGCTCGACCAGAAGCCGGTACGCGCGCTCGCAGATCGCGACCTTGCGCTCGGCGGTCTCGGCCTGACCCTTCTCGTCGAACGCCATCACGACGACACCCGCGCCGTAGCGCCGCACGTGCCGCGCCTGCTCGAGGAACGGCTCCTCGCCCTCCTTCAGCGAGAGCGAGTTGACGACGCCCTTTCCCTGCACGCACTTGAGCCCGGCTTGGAGCACCGACCAACGGGAGCTGTCGATCACGATCGGGATCCGCGCCACCTCGGGCTCGGTCGCGACGAGGTTGAGGAAGGTCGTCATCGCCCGCTCGCCGTCGAGCAGGTCGGCGTCCATGTTCACGTCGAGGAGGTTCGCCCCGCCTCGCACCTGCTCGAGCGCGACGTCGAGCGCCGCCTGGAAGTCGCCGCCCTCGACGAGCCGCCGGAAGCGGGCCGAGCCGGTGATGTTGGTGCGCTCGCCGATCACGGTGAAATTCGAATCCGCTGCGGAGCTCCAGCGGCTCGAGGCCGCTGAAGCGGGTGGCCGGGCGCCGCTCGGGCACCGTCCGCGGAGCCACGCCGTCGACCGCGGCCACGATCTGGCGGACGTGCTCGGGCGTCGTGCCGCAACAGCCGCCGACGATGTTGACGAGGCCGTCGCGCGCGAACTCGCCGAGGAAGCGGCTCGTGTCCTCGGGCTGCTCGTCGTGCTCGCCGAGCGCGTTCGGCAAGCCGGCATTCGGATGGCAGGCGACCCAGGTCGGTGCCAGCTGGGCGAGGTCCTCGACGTAGGGCCGCAGCTGCGCCGCGCCGAGCGAGCAGTTCACGCCGACCACGAGCGGCTGTGCGTGCTCCACCGAGATCCAGAACGCCTCGACGGTCTGCCCCGAGAGGTTGCGGCCGCTCTTGTCGACGGCGGTGAACGAAAGCCAGAGCGGCAGGTCGGGCGCAGCATCCTGCGCGGCGACGATCGCAGCCTTGGCGTTCAGCGTGTCGAAGACCGTCTCGATCAGGAGCAGGTCGACGCCGCCCTCGCGCAGCGCTCGCATCTGCTCGGCGTACGCCTCGGCGACCTCGTCGAACGTGGCGGAGCGGAACGCCGGGTCGTCCACCCGCGGGGAAAGCGAGAGCGAGACGTTGAGCGGTCCGACGGAGCCGGCCACGAAACCGTCGAACTCGTCGGCGACCTCCCGCGCGAGCCTCGCTCCCTCGAGCGACATCTCGGCGGCGACGTCCTGGAGCGCGTAGTCGGCCTGGCCGATCCTCGTCGCCGTGAAGGTGTTGGTGGTGGCGATGTCGGCGCCGGCCTCGAAGTACGAGCGATGGATCTCGCGGACGATCTCGGGCCGCGTCAGATTGAGGATGTCCGGGTTGCCCGCCACGTCGCGCGAGTGGTCGCGGAAGCGTTCTCCCCGGTACGCCTCCTCACCGCGCACATGCTTCTGGATCAGCACGCCCCACGAGCCGTCGAGGACGGCGATGCGCTGCCGAAGGATGGATTCGAGCCGTTCCCGCGTGTCCTGCACCTGCTCTCCTTACTCAAGGCCCGGGAGCGGCGCTCTCGGGCGCTTTAGGCGTTTGTTGACCCGGTCGCCAAGCTGCCTGTCAAAGCTCTCCGGGTAGCCGAAACGCTAGCAGCCACCCTCCGCGCGACAGGGCCGAAGCGGACGCTAGGGTGCCGCCTCGTGAATCAGGTTCACGACGGCGCGACGCTGCGTGCGGCACTCAGCGAGATCGCGGGTGATTTCTCCTTCTCCTGGATCGCCGAGGCGCGGCGCCTCTTCACCGAGCTCGACCCGCGGCGGTTCGCCGAGCTGCACCACAACCCGACCGCGCTGCTGTCCGAGCTGACAGACGAGGACCTCGCCCGCTTCCTCACGCCCGCCTATCTCGAGCAGCTCGCGCGAGTCGACGCACGGCGCATCCGCGACCGCGGCGAGGAGACGTGGTGGCGGAGCCTGGGCGGCCCGGACGACCTCCTCGTCGCGTACTTCTCGGCGGAGTTCGGCCTCGACGAGAGCCTCCCCGTCTACTCCGGCGGGCTCGGCGTGCTGGCGGGCGACCACCTCAAGGCCGCGTCGGAGCTCGGCGTACCGCTCGTCGGGATCGGCCTCTTCTACCGCCGCGGCTACTTCCGCCAGCGGCTCGACGAGGGAGACCGGCAGATCGAGTGGTATCCCCGCAACGACACGAGCCGGCTACCGCTCGAGCTCGTGCCGATGGCCCCGATCGTCGAGCTCGCGGACGAGAGGGGCGAGCTCGTGCCGGTGCGGCTCGGCGTCTGGCGGGCGCGGGTCGGACGCATCTCCCTCTACCTGATCGACACCAAGATCGAGGGGAATCCGACGTGGGCGCGCAACGTCACCGACATCCTCTACGGCGGCGACCGCGAGAACCGGCTGCGGCAGGAGCTCGTGCTCGGCGTCGGCGGCGTCCGCGTGCTGCGCCGGCTCGGGCTCGACCCGTCGGTGTTCCACATGAACGAAGGGCACTCCGCCTTTCTCCAGCTCGAGCGCATGCGCGAGCTCGTCGAGGAGCAGGGCCTGTCGGCGGAGGAGGCGCTCGAGCGGCTGCGCGCGTCGACCGTCTTCACGACCCACACGCCCGTCCCGGCCGGAAACGAGGTGTTCGAGCCCGAGCTCGTGCGGCGCAATCTCGAAGCGCTCGTCGAGCGCTGCGGCCTCGCGTGGGACGACTTCGCCGCGCTCGGCAAGGTGGATCCGACCGATACGCGATTCGGATTGACACCGTTCGCGCTGCGCACGTCGAGGTACGCGAACGCCGTCTCCGAGCTCCACGGTGCCGTCTCGCGCGAGATGTGGCACGGCCTGTGGCCCGAGCGGCGCAGCGACGAGGTGCCGATCACGTCGATCACGAACGGCGTCCACCAGCGGACGTGGATCTCGCCCGAGCTCGAGGTGTTGCTCGGCGACACGGACCCGCAGTTCGAGCTGGCGCGGGAGCTGCCGGCGGAGGACCTGTGGGTCGCGCACCGCCGCGGAAAGCAGCGGCTGCTCAGCTTCGTCACCGAGACGCGCGGCGCGCGCGAGCTCGACCCCGACGTCCTCACCATCGGCTTCGCCCGCCGCTTCGCCACCTACAAGCGCGCGAGCCTCCTCTTCAGCGACCCCGCACGCCTGGCGAAGCTCCTCGCCGACTCCGAGCGGCCGATCCAGGTGCTCGTGGCCGGCAAGGCGCATCCGGCCGACGAAGGCGGGAAGGACGTGATCCAGCTCGTGGTCGACTTCGCGCGCGAGCCCACGGCGGCGGGACGCGTCGTCTTTCTCGAGGACTACGAGATGACCCTCGCGCGGCGGCTCGTCCAGGGCGTCGACGTCTGGCTCAACACGCCGCGGCGGCCGCTCGAGGCGTCCGGTACGTCCGGGATGAAGGCCGCCCTGAACGGCGTGCTCAACTGCTCGATCCTCGACGGCTGGTGGGCCGAGGCCTACTCGCCGACGTGCGGATTCGCGATCGAGGGGCTCGCCGGCGAAGAGGCGGACGAGGCGGAGCAGGACGAGGCCGACGCGGAGGCGCTCTACGCGGTGCTCGAGCAGCAGGTGCTGCCGGCGTACTACGAGCGCGACGAGGACGGCCTGCCGCAACGATGGATCGCGCTGATGCGGGAATCGATCGCCGAGCTGGGGCCGCGCTACGGCACCGCCCGGATGGTGACGGAATACGTCGAGCGGCTCTACCTGCCGGCGCACGAAGCCGCTTCGAGGGTCGCGAGCCGCATCGCGTAGCGCGCGCCAGGAGGCGCGCCCGCCCGGGGCGCGCCTCCTCTCCCTCTCCCCCGCGTCAGGCGGTGGCAGCCGCCGTGCTTCGCATCCGCTCGGGCGAGCGCAGCAGGACGAAGAGGCTCGTGCCGAGCGTCCAGAGCGGCACTCCGAAGATCACGCCAAGCCAGCCGATCGGGCCGATGAGGAGCACGACCGCGACGAGCCCGCTGAAGACGGCCCACCAGCGCGGTAGGACGCGTGTCCGCCAGGCGGCGATTGCGATCGCCGCGAGCGGCAGGATCGCGGCCAGCTCCGCGCAGACGAAGAAAACGTCGGTGGACTCATGGAGAACCGCGGCCGTCGAGGCGCTGATGTCGCTCTTGTTGATCGCGCCCGCCACGTCGACGGCGGCAGTCAGCATCCCGGCCAGCGCCGCCATGGCGGCGCCGGCGAGCATGAGCCCGGGCAGCTGACTCGCAGCACCTACTGCAGCGGCGACCCGCGTCCGCACGCCGACGGCGAACGCGACGAAGCCGAGGCAGCCGATCATGAAGAGCCAGCCGCCGGTGAGGATCCTGTTCGTGTGTGTCTGGTACCAGGTGAGGATGTCGCCGCCGGTCGCGTGATCGGGGGGAGCGTTGTTCGTGAGGAGGATGATCCCGACGATCCAGAGGGCGACGGTCAGTGGGCCGAAGAGCGCCCAGCTGCGGTTCTCGGAAGTGGTCATGGTGTGGTGCTCCTTTCGAGGTCGACGGACGGAGCGAGCGAGGTGAGGGAACGGGCGAGCGAGATCAAGGCGCCGAGCGCGGCCAGCAGCAATGCGGCAAGGACGAGCCCGGCGATGAGCAGGCGCCGACGCATCAGGCGGCGGTGACGGCCGGCCCGAGCGCGGGCGGCGCGGGGACGTAGACGGGCTGATAGCCGAGCAGGCGGCCGAGCGGGCTGCCGAGAGCCAGCCCCAGCCGCTGGAGAATCGCCGGCGGGAACGGCAGCTGCACGGTGTCGAAGTGGGCCTGCGCGATGACCGCGAGCTGCAGCGGGTTCGGCATTCCCTTGCGATTCGTCTTGCCGTCGGCGGCGAGCGAGAACATCGTCTCGATCAGCGACTCGAACTGCAACGCAGGACGGATCTCGCAGACGAAGTGCGCCACCTCGTCGCCCGCATTCCAGAACTTGTGCGGCGTTCCGGCGGGGACCGTGAGGCGCTTGCCAGGCCCGGCGACGAGCTTCTCGCGGCCGAGCTTGAAGCCGACGGTGCCGCGGAGGACCTCGAAGCGCTCCTCCTGGCTCGGGTGGACGTGTGCCGCGGCGACGAAGCCGTTCGGCTGGACGTAGGTCTCGATCACGACGGCTGCTCCGTTCGTCTCGCGGCTCGTCTGCCGGAAGACGAGGCGCTCGCCGGTGACCGGGTTCTCGATCGAATCTCCTGCGCGGATCATTGCGTGCCTCCTGCTCGGTTGGGCCGCCTCTCGCGGCTGCCTATGCAGCGTCGGAGGTGCCGCTTAAGATCCGCTTGGTCAGGACTTAAGGGGGACAGGGGATCACGGTGCAATTCCGCATCCTGGGGCCGATCGAGGCTTTGGTGGAGGGCGATTCGGCTGCGCTCGGCGCGCCGAAGCAACGGGCGCTGCTCGCACTTCTGCTCGTCAACCGCAGGCGCGTGGTGACGGCCGAGCAGCTGATCGACGGCCTCTGGGGAGAGGCACCGCCCTCAGCCGCCGTGCAGTCGCTGCAGGTCTACGTCCACGGGCTCCGGCGCGCGCTCGGCGCCGAGCGGATCGAGACCGCCGGCAAGGGGTATCGCGTCGCCGTCGACGCGGACGAGCTCGATCTCGACCGCTTCGAGCGCCTGCTCGAGCGCGGCCGGGCGGCACTCGAAGCGGATCGCGCGGACGATGCGGCCGACGACCTGCGGGAGGCGCTCGCGGTCTGGCGCGGGCCGGCGCTCGCCGACCTGCCCGAGGAGGCGCGGCGAGCCGCCGAGTCGGAGCATCTCGAAGAGCTGCGGCTCACCGCGCTCGAGCTTCGCGTCGACGCCGAGCTCGCCTGCGGGCGGCACGACGCCGTCGTGGCCGAGCTCGAGAAGCTCACCGCCGAGCATCCGTACCGCGAGAAGTTCCTCCAGCAGCGGCTGCTCGCCCTCTACCGCTGCGGCCGCCAGGCGGAGGCGCTCGAGGTCTACCGCACCGCCCGTGACCTCCTCGCGGAAGACCTCGGCCTCGACCCGAGCCCGGCGCTGCAGGAGCTCGAACGCGCAATCCTCAAGCAGGACTCGAGCCTTGCGGCTCCCGAGCCCCCTAGCCGCTCGACCCGACCGCTGCCGGTACCCCCCACGCCGCTGGTCGGCCGCAGGCTGGAGCTGGCGGCGGTCAGCGCGCTCTATCGCGACGAGGGGGCACGGCTCGTCACGCTCACCGGGCCGGGCGGGACGGGAAAGACGCGTCTCGCACTCGCGCTCGCGCACATGCTCGAGCCCGAGCTCCGCGACGGTGCGATCTTCGTCGGCCTCGCCCCCGTGTCGGATCCCGAGCTGCTCGTGTCCACGGTCGCGAAGTCGCTCGACGTCCAGGAGGGCGAGCTCCCCCTCCCCGAGCGGGTCGCCGACCAGCTGCGCGAGCGGCGCGTGCTGCTCGTCCTGGACAACTTCGAGCAGCTGCTCGCCGCGGCGCCGTTCGTGGGCGACCTGCTCGCGGCGGCGCCCCGTCTCTGGATCGTCGCCACCAGCCGGGCGCCGCTGAGGCTCGCAGGAGAGCGGGAGTATCCGGTGCCGCCGTTCGAGACCCCTGACGCCGACCTGCCGTTCGAGGCGCTCGTCAAGACCGACGCGCTGCGGCTCTTCTCCGCTCGGGCGCGCGCCGTCGACCCCGGCTTCGAGCTCGACGCGGCGAGCGCGCCGGAGATCGCGCGCGTGTGCGGGCGCCTCGACGGGCTGCCGCTTGCGATCGAGCTCGCCGCAGCTCGGGCGAAGCTGCTTGCCCCTGCCGAGATCCTGGAGCGGCTCGAGCGAGAGCCGAACCTTCTCCCGTCGGGCCCGCGCGACGCACCGGCGCGGCAGCAGACACTCGCGGCGACGATCCGCTGGAGCTACGACCTCCTCGGCCCCGCAGAGCGCCTGACGTTCGCCCGGCTCGGCGTCTTCGTCGGCGGCTGCACGCTGGAGGCCGCGGAGGAGGTGTGCCAGACGACGCTCGAGACGCTCGGCACGCTCGTCGACAACAACCTGCTGCGGCGGCGCGACTCGCGCTTCGCAATGCTCGAGACGGTCCGCCACTTCGCGGTCGAGCGTCTCGAGGAGACCGGGGCCGCCGAGGTGCGACGGCGACATGCGGAGTGGCTGACGGAGCTGGCCGAGACGATGTCCGAGCGCACGGTGGCGGGCGAGGACGCGACGGTCTGGCTCGACCGGATCCAGCCCGAGCACGACAACATCCGCGCGGCGCTGGCGTGGTCGGTCGAGAACGCGCCCGAGCTGGCCCTCCGCACCTCGAGCTCCCTGCGGCTCTTCTGGGAGGTTCGCGGTCACTTCAGGGAAGGAGCGCGCTGGCTCGACGAGGCGCTTGCCCGTTCGGCCGGCGCGGCGCCGGAGCTGCGCCTGAAGGCTCTCTCGGTCAGCGGAACAATCTGCGTTCCGCCTCGGCGACCTTTCGCTCGCCCGTGAGCGCTTCGAGGCGGCGCTCACGCTCGCACGCGCGTCTCGCGACGAGGTCTGGGTCGCTCGCCTGCTCTGCGACGTCGGCACCGTCGCGGCGGCCCGGCAGGACTTCGACGAGGCGAGCACGCTGCTCGAGGAGAGCGCCGCGCTCTTCCGTCAGCTCGACGTGCCGGCCAGGCTCGCCACCGTGCTCGCCAACATCGGGCACATCGAGGCGGAGCGAGGCGACTACGCACGCGCGATCGAGGTCACGGAGGAGGCGCTGTCGCTGCAGTGGAGCCACAAGCCCAATGCCGCCATTGCGCTCTACAACCTCGGGAGCCACAACCTCCGGGCCGGACGGCTCGAGCAGGCGCGCGACTGGCTCGGCCAGGCGGTCGCACTGACCCTCGAGCTCGGCTTCAAGGAGGTGATGGCGTACACACTCGCGGCGTTCGTCCGCCTCTGTCTGCTCGAGGACGACGCCGCCCCGCGCCGCGTATCTGGCCGGGATCGCCGACCGGTTGCTCGCCGACGCCGGGATCCTGCTCCAGGCCCACGAGCAGACACGTTTCGACGAGGCGAAGGCGAAGGCGAGGGAAGAGCTCGGCGACGCGTACACGACCGCGCACGACGCGGCGATGGCTGCGCCGCTGGAAGACGCGCTCCGGCAAGGCGGCGTGCTCGCGGAGGCGTCCGCCTCGCCCTAGGATCGGGGCGATGAGCGACGAATGCGAGACGGACTTCGAGCAGCTCGTGGCCGATGCGCTCGACGAGCTGCCCGACGACATCCGCAGTCTGATGACGAACGTCGCCGTGACGGTCGAGGACGAGCCGCCGCCCGGCCAGAACCTGCTCGGCCTCTACGAGGGCATTCCGTGGGGGAAGCGCGGCCCGTACTACTCGGGAGCGCTGCCGGACAAGATCACGATCTACCGTGGGCCGATGGAGCGGATGACCGGCGGCGACCCGGAGCGTCTACGGAGTCAGGTCCGGCGTACCGTCTTCCACGAGATCGCCCACCACTTCGGCATCAGCGACCAGCGCCTGGTCGACATCGACCGCTACTGAGGTCTCTGGCTAGCTCGCGCCGCGAACCGTGAGCTGGTTCTCGGCGTGGCGGATCCGCTGTTCGAGCTGCCAGCGATCCGCGGTGGAGTCGCCTGCCTCGATGCGCTCGAGCTCGGCCTGCGCCTCCTCGAGCTGACGCCGCGCCCGCGCCTCGTCGATGTCCCCTGCCGCGACTGCGTCGTCGACGAGCGCGATCGCGCGGTTCTCGAGCACCTGGAAGAAGCCGGGGCCGGTCGCGAACTCACGCACCTCGCCGTCGCCCAGGTGGACCCTGGTCGAGCCGGCCTGCAGCATCGCGACGAGCGGAGCGTGCCGCGCGAGCACGCCGATCTCGCCCGCTGCACCCGGCACGATCAGCATCTCGGCCTCTCCTTCGAACGCCGGCCCCTCGGGCGTCACGACCGAGACCGGGAAGAGCGGGTGATCCGCCATCGCCTACGCGGTGGCGCCGGCGGGCTCGGCGTCGGCCTGCTCGTCGGCCTCGCGCTCGGCGGCGTCGTCCGGCTCTTCGCCGCCGAGCTGCTTGCCGCGCTCGACGACCTGCTCGATCGCACCCGACCATGTAGAACGCCTGCTCCGGCAGCTCGTCGTGCTTGCCGTCGAGGATCTCGGTGAAGCCGCGGATCGTGTCCTCGAGCTTCACGTACTCGCCGGGCGTACCCGTGAACTGCTCCGCGGTGAAGAACGGCTGCGAGCAGATAGCGCTCGATCTTGCGGGCGCGCGCCACGACGAGCTTGTCCTCGTCGGAGAGCTCGTCGATGCCGAGGATGGCGATGATGTCCTGCAGGTCGGCGTAACGCTGCAGCAGCTCCTGCACGCGCGTCGTCGTCGTGTAGTGCTCGTCGGAGACAATTCCCGGCTGCAGCGCACGCGAGGTCGAACGCAGCGGGTTGCACCGCCGGATAGATCCCCTTCTCGACGATGCTGCGGTCGAGCACGGTCGTCGAGTCGAGGTGCGCAAAGGTGCTCGCCGGTGCCGGGTCGGTGAGGTCGTCGGCCGGCACGTAGATCGCCTGCACCGACGTGACCGAGCCGGTGCGCGTCGAGGTGATGCGCTCCTGCAGCTGGCCCATCTCGGTCGCGAGCGTCGGCTGGTAGCCGACCGCGCTCGGCATGCGGCCGAGCAGCGCCGACACCTCGGAGCCCGCCTGGACGAAGCGGAAGATGTTGTCGATGAAGAGGAGGACGTCCTGGCCCTCGTCGCGGAAGTACTCCGCCATCGTCAGACCCGACAGGCCGACGCGCAGGCGCGCGCCCGGCGGCTCGTTCATCTGGCCGTAGCACATCGCGACCTTGTCCATGACCCCGGACTCCTGCATCTCGAGCATCAGGTCGTTGCCCTCGCGGGTGCGCTCGCCGACGCCGGAGAAGACCGACACGCCGCCGTGCTGCAACGCGACGTTGTGGATCAGCTCCGTGATCGTCACGGTCTTGCCGGTGCCCGCCCCGCCGAAGAGGCCGACCTTGCCGCCGCGGACGAAGGGCGCGATCAAGTCGATGACCTTGATCCCCGTCTCGAAGATCTCGACTGTCGGCGAAAGGTCGGGGAACTGCGGCGGATCGCGGTGAATCGGCCACCGCTCGCCCGTCGCGGCCTCCTTGCCGTCGATGGGATCGCCGATCACGTTCCAGATGCGGCCGAGCGTCACGTCGCCTACGGGCACCGAGATCGGTCCTCCGGTGTCGACGACCTCGGTCCCGCGCGCGAGCCCGTCGGTCGAGTCCATGGCGACGGCCCGGACGCGATCGTCGCCGAGGTGCTGCTGCACCTCCGCGATCAGCTCGCGCGGGCCGTCTTCCCCGGGAGCCTGGATGCGGAGCGCGTGATAGATCTCGGGTAGCCGGTCCGGGAAGACCGCGTCGAGCACGACGCCCTTGATCTCGACGATCTTCCCCGTGTTCTTGCCGTTGCTCTGGTCGGCCACTGAGTCTCCCCTGATGCTCGAGGTCGGCGCGGCGCGCGGGCGGCCGCAGGCTTGCGAACTTTAGCCGAGTGGCGTTCGCGCCCTCGGTCGAACCGACGCGGTTTGCGAAGCTAGCCCGCATGGCCGAAGCCGACGTGTCCGCAACTCCGTTCAGCGGCCGCACGGCCTGGACCCGAAACCTCCAGACGCCGCTCCGGGCCTACCTCAACACGGAAACGGGCAGCGCCGCGGTCCTGCTCGGCGCCATCCTGGTCGCGCTCGTCTGGGCGAATGTCGACCACGCGTCGTACGAGCGCGTCTGGACGACGACGCTCTCGATCCGGTTCGGCGGCCACGGGATCTCGATGGACCTGCGCGGCTGGATCAACAGCGGCCTCATGGCCTTCTTCTTCTTCGTGATCGGGCTCGAGGCCCGCCGGGAGTTCGACCTCGGCGAGCTCCGCGAACGGCGCCGGGTCGCGCTGCCTCTGCTCGCCGGGCTCGGCGGGATGGTCGTCCCCGTCCTCATCTACCTCGCGATCAACGCGGGCCACAGCTCGATCCACGGCTGGGGAACTGCGATGTCGACGGACACCGCATTCGCGCTCGGGCTGCTCGCGCTCGTCGGAAGCCGCCTGCCCGACCGGTTGCGCGCGTATCTCCTCACGGTCGCGGTGGTCGACGACATCGTCGCGCTGCTCGTGATCGCGATCGCGTACAGCGGCTCGATCTCGCTCGTCCCGCTCCTGGTGGCGTTCGGCCTCTTCGGCTGCATCCTCCTCGTGCGCGCTGCGGACATCCACTACGGCCTCGTCTACTTCGTGCTCGGCACGGCGGTCTGGGTCGCGTTCTACAAGTCGGGAGTCGATCCGGTCGTGGCCGGCCTGATGGGCGGCGTGATCGCCCTCGCGTATCCCGCTCAACGCACCGACCTCGAGCGTGCGAGCGATCTCTTCCGGCTCTTCCGCGAGCAGCCGACGGGCGAGCTCTCGCGGACGGCGCGGTCGGCGCTGCGGTCGGCCGTCTCGCCGAACGAGCGGCTGCAGTCGCTCTGGCACCCCTGGACGAGCTACGCGATCGTGCCGCTCTTCGCGCTCGCGAATGCTGGCGTCCACCTGAGCGCCGGGTTCCTCTCGACTGCGTACTCGTCGCCGGTGACGCTCGGGATCATCTTCGGCTACGTGCTCGGCAAGCCGATCGGAATCGTCGGAGCCAGCTGGCTCGCAACCAAGGTCAGCCACGGCCGGCTGCGCCCGCCGGTCGGCTGGGCCTCGGTGGCGGCGGCGGGGACGCTCGCCGGGATCGGATTCACCGTCTCGATCCTGATCGCCGATCTCGCGTTCCAGGGAGCCGAGCTCGACGAGGCGAAGGTCGGCGTCCTCAGTGCGGGGGTGCTGGCCGCGGCGCTCACATGGCTCTTCGCCTTTGCGACGAGCCGGCTGCCGCGCCGGCTGCGGATCCGGATGCTGCTCGGCACTCCGGACCTGATCGTCGACCTCGCCGAACCGGTCGACCCCGAGCGGGACCACATCCGCGGCCCGGTCGACGCGCCGGTCACGGTGCTCGAGTACGGCGACTTCGAGTGCCCGTTCTGCGGGCAGGCGGAGCCGGTCGTGCGCGAGCTGCTGCGCGAGCACGGCGACGTGGCCTACGTCTGGCGGCATCTGCCGCTCAACGACGTCCACCCGAGCGCCCAGCAAGCGGCCGAGGCCGCCGAGGCCGCGGCGAATCAGGGCGCGTTCTGGGAGATGCACGACCTGCTCCTCGAGCACCAGGACGCACTCAGCTTCCGCGACCTCCTCGGCTACGCGCGCGAGCTCGGGCTCGACGTCGAGCGGTTCGAGGAGGACCTGCGCACGAGAGACGGCTCCGGCCGCATCGCGTGGGACGTCGATTCGGCCGATCTCTCGGCGGTGTCAGGCACGCCCACCTTCTTCATCAACGGCCTCCGCCACTACGGCGCGTACGACATCGCGACCCTTTCCGCCGCCGTCAAGGCGGCTCGGGCGCGGGAACTGGTCCGTCCTTCGACCTGAACGAAAGGCTTGGGACGCGACGCTCGCTGCGGCGTATCTTCCGCGCCGTGAAGGCGGCGATCGCAGGCGCAAGCGTGGTGGTTGCGCTCATTCTCGGGCTCTGCGCTTCGCTGGGCGCCCAGCGCGCGAACGCGGCTGTGATCTTGCCCTGGCCGACCGAGACGTCGAGCAGCCATGTTCTCGGTGGTCGCGCCCTCTGTACCGCGAGCGTCCGCTCGGACGTCCAGGCGGGCCGGTCGGTCAGCGTGAAGTTCACGCTCCGCAACCTCTCCCGGCACTCGATCGAGTTCTCCCGGGCGGTCTCCGACACCTCGCTCGTCCTCAAAGCCGGTGACGGCACCACCTATGACTCGGGCGCGCTTCTCCAAGGCATTCCTGTCCCGCCGCCGACGGGCTTGCGCAAGCTTCGGGCCGGCAAGACCCTGCACCTCGGCGCCGAGAAGGTTCCCGTGCGGTGGCGCGGCCCGCTTCAGGTGACGCCGAAGTGCGAAGGCCGGGCCCTCCCCAAGCTCAACGTGAGCGTGACCGCGCCGTGGCCCAGCCCTGCGTCGAGCACCGCGGTCACCGAGGTCGTCGCGGCCGCCGGGCACCTCCTCGACCACTGCCTGCCGCAATCCGCTGGGAGTTCCGGTCGACGGGCAGATCGACGCGCCGAGCGGAAACGCGGCGCCGCTGAACGCGCAGTGCTCGATCTCCCTCACCTCGGAGGGAGGATTCCTGGATGCGCAGGTTCTCGTGCTCGTCCCGGCCGGTCTGCCGGGCGTGCAGATCTTCCAGCCGTACGAGTTGCTCTGGCCGAACGGCAGCCCGCTTTCCGCGGTCAGCCTGACTGCCGCCCCGCCGTACGAGGCGATCGCCTGGGAGTTCGTGGTGACGCGGGACAAGGCGACCCCGGTGGCCGCATCGACGTTGACGGCGAGCAGTGCAACCGGGAAGTCGGCGCCGTCGTTCGCCTGGAACAGCAAGGGCTGGCAGTCCCAGGGAGCCGAGTCGTGCGGCGGCACCGGCTTTGCCTACGGCGGAACCGGCCCGGACCTCGAGTTCATCTCGGCCTGCGGCGGCTGAGGCCGCCGGTCTAGGTACGCACCGCCCAGCCTGCGGCGGCGTACGTGTGGCAGAGGTTGGTGCCGATCCGCCTGCCGAGATCGTCGTAGACCGTGGCGACGAGCCTGCCGCGCGCCAGGCCGCAGAGACGGGTGAGGTTGGCCGCATTTCCGCTGTCCGGCGCCTGCAGCCTCGTGTTGTCGCGATACGACCAGGCGTCGCTCTGGGTCGACAGCGTCTCGGCCTGCGAGCGGCAGAAACGGATCGCGCCGACGCCCGAGACGACGAGGTTCGCGTCGGCTCCGAAGGGCTGAACCGCGCATCGCGTCACGATCTCGCGAGACTGCGACGCGCCCAGGGGTTGGGTTCGAGCGTACTTTCGGCCGAGGAAGACTCCTCCCGCAGTCGCAGGGACAGCCAGGGCGAGGGCGACGAGGGCGAACACCGCGACCCGCCAGGAGCGAGACCGCTGCCTGTGCCGAGCCGGTGCCGGAGCCGGACGAGCGCCGGGAGTCGTCCGCGGCGGCAGCAGCCTCGTCCGGGTTCGCGCGACCGCGGTCGGCTCGGGATCGGCTGCAGCTGCCACGTGGAGCGCAGCGACGAACGCGGCCGCAGTCGGATAGCGACGATCCGGCTCGTCGGCGAGCGCGCGGTCGAAGACTGCCTCGACCGGCGCCTCCAGCTCGACGCGCGTCGCGGCGGGCAGCTTGCCCGTCAGGAGCTGATAGGCGACGACGCCCAGCGCAAAGCGGTCGCTGGCCGCGGTCGCGCCCCGATCGTCGAGCTGCTCGGGTGCGAGATACCCGGCCGTGCCCACGACCTCACCCTGCGCCGTGAGCGTCGTCTGGCCGTCGTGCCGAGAGACACCGAAGTCGGCGACGTTGAGGGCCCCGGCCGCATCGAGAAGCAGGTTCGCCGGCTTGATGTCGCGATGCACGACCTTCGCGGCGTGCGCGTAGTCCAGCGCATCGGCGGCCTGCGCGAGCCACTGCATCGCCTGCGATCGTGGCGGTGCGCCGTGCTCCCGGAGCTCGTCGGCGAGGCTCCCGCCCGGCATGTACTCGAAGACGACATACGGCCGCTGTTGCCACTCGCCCGCCTCGTGAGCCGTGACGATGTGCGGATGCGTCCCGAGCCGGCCCGCGAGCGCCGCTTCGCGGGCGAACCGCTCGCGCATGACCGCGTCGCCGGCGAGCTCCTGCGCCAGGATCTTGACCGCCACCTGCCGGCAGAGCACGGGATCCCAGGCGAGGAACACCGCGCCCATCCCGCCGCGACCGAGCAGCCGGACAGACTCGAACCGGCCCGGCAGCACCGTCCCGGTCAGGCGATCATCGTTTTCCACGGCGAGCGCAAGGGTACGGCAAGAGCCGCAGCGGGCCGGCGTTTTCCCGGCTCAGCTGAGCGCGTCTGCGCCGGCGACGACCTCGAGGATCTCCTGCGTGATCTCGGCCTGCCGGGCGCGGTTCAGCGAGAGCGTGAGGCTGTCGATCAGCTCGCCCGCGTTCTTCGACGCGTTGCGCATCGCCGTCATCTGGGAGGCGAGGAACGCGGCGGCCGACTCGAGCAGCGCGCGGTAGATCTCCGTCTCGAGGTAGACGGGAAGGAGCCGCTCGAGAATCTCCTCCGGCTCCGGCTCGTAGATGAAGTCCGCGCGCGGGCCTTTGCGCTCCTCCTCGGCCGTCTCGCCGTCGAGGACGTCCTCGCCGATCGGCAGCAGCTCGGTCGTCGTCACCCGCTGCACGAGCGCCGACTCGAACGTGTTGTAGATCAGGACGACGCGGTCGACCTCCTCCGCCTCGTAGAGCTCCGCGAGCTTGTGGCCGACCGCCTGCGCGTCGTGGTAGCTCGGCTTGTCGGCGAACCCGGCCCACTGAGCCGTGACCTCGTAGCGGCGGAAGCGGAGCGTCGAGGCGCCCTTGCGCCCGACGGCGAGCCACGTCACCTCCAGCCCCTCGGCTCGCGCCTGCCGCTCCAGCTGGAAGGCCCTGCGCAGCACCTGCCCGTTGAACGGGCCCGGCCAGACCGCGGTCGCCCGTCACCACCACGAAGGCGACGCGCCGCACCTGCTCGCGCTGCTGCAGAAGGGCGAGGTTCCGGAGAGACGAAGCCGCACGTGCGGTGCCGATCATCAGCTCCTGCATCCGGTCGGCGTACGGCCGCATCTCCTCGATGCGGTTCTGCGCGCGCCGCAGCCGCGCGCCGGCGACCAGCTCGAGCGCCTTCGTGATCTTGCGCGTGTTGCGGACGGAGGAGATCCGCCGCCGGAGGTCCTGGAGCGACGCCATCGAGTTAGGTCAGCGCGTCTTCGGTCTCGACGTTGAAGCCGTTCTTGAACTTCTCGATCTCGCCCTTCAGCTGCTGGGCCAGCTCGTCGGGCAGGTCGCCCGTCTCGCGGATCTGCTTGTAGATCTCGCCCTCGGCGCGGAGGTGCTCGCGCAGCTCGTCCTGGAACCGCGAGACCTGCGGCGTCGGGATGTCGTCGAGGTAGCCCTCGTTGCCGGCGAAGATCGCGGCCACCTGCTCCTCCATCGGCCACGGCTGGTACTGCGGCTGGTTGAGCGTCGCGACCATCTTCTCGCCGCGCGTCAGCGCCTGCTGCGTCGCCTTGTCGAGCTCCGAGCCGAACTGCGCGAACGCCTCTAGCTCGCGGTACTGCGCGAGATCGAGTCGCAAGCGGCCGGCGACCTTCTTCATCGCCTTGGTCTGCGCCGAGGCGCCGACGCGCGAGACGGAGATCCCGACGTTCACGGCCGGGCGGACACCGGAGTAGAAGAGCTCCGACTGCAGGAAGATCTGCCCGTCGGTGATCGAGATCACGTTGGTGGGGATGTACGCCGACACGTCGCCGGCCTGCGTCTCGATGACCGGCAGCGCCGTCAGCGAGCCGCCGCCGAGCTCGTCGTTCAGCTTGCACGCGCGCTCGAGCAGGCGCGAGTGCAGATAGAAGACGTCGCCGGGGAACGCCTCGCGGCCCGGCGGCCGGCGCAGCAGTAGCGAGAGCTGCCGGTACGCGTCCGCGTGCTTCGAGAGGTCGTCGTACATGACGAGCGCGTGCTGGCCGTTGAAGAGAAAATGCTCGCCCATCGCGCAGCCGGCGAACGGCGCCATCCACTTGATCGGCGCGGCCTCGTGCGCAGCGGCGGTGACGATGGTCGTGTACTCCATCGCGCCCTCCTCGCGCAGCCGCTCGTAGATGCCGGCGACCGTCGAGGCCTTCTGGCCGATCGCGACGTAGATGCAGTGCACGTCGGTGTCGCGCTGGTTGAGGATCGTGTCGATCAGGATCGCCGTCTTGCCCGTCGAGCGGTCGCCGATGATCAGCTCGCGCTGGCCGCGGCCGACGTTCGTCATCGAGTCGATCGACTTGATGCCGGTCATCAGCGGCTGCTTCACGGGCTGCCGCTCGACAACTCCAGGGGCCTTGAACTCGAGCGGACGCGTCTCTGTCGCGTCGATCGACCCGCGCCCGTCGAGCGGGTTGCCGAGCGGGTCGACGACGCGACCGAGCAGCGCCTCGCCGACGGGAACGCTCGCGACCTTGCCGGTGCGGCGGGCCGGCTCACCTTCGCTGACCTGCTCCCACTCGCCGAACAGCGCGGCGCCGACATCGTCCTCCTCGAGGTTGAAGGCGAGTCCGGTGACGCCGTGCTCGAGCTCGAGCATCTCGAGCGAGCCGGCGTTCTCGAGGCCGTAGATACGGGCGATGCCGTCGCCGATCTGGAGGACGGTGCCGACTTCCGCGAGGTCGGTCTCGACGTCGTACTGCTCGATCCGCTGGCGCAGGATCGCCGTGATCTCTTCCGGTCTCAGCTTCAAAGCGCTCTCAGCTCCTCATGTCTTCACGAGTTCGTTTCTCAGTCGTTCCAGTCGTCCGCGCACGCTCGCGTCTACGCGAAGCGAGCCCGCTTGCAGGACGATGCCGCCCACCAAGTCGGGGTCGACCTTCTGCGTCGCCTCGACCTTGCGACCTGCCGCCTGCTCGATCTGCTTCAGGATCGCCTCCGTCTCGGCGTCGCTGAGCTCGCGCGCCGTCGTCAGCTCCACGGTAAGGCGCCGCTCCTCGCGCGCAATCAGGCGCTCGAACTCCTTCGCGATCTCCTCGAGCTCGCCCGCGCGCCGCTTCTCCGCCACTACCTGGAGGAAATGGGTGAAGAGCGGCTCCTCGTCGCCTGCGAGGTCGGCGAGGATCGCGCCCTTGGCGCTCGGCTCGAGCTGCGGATTGCGCAGCACGGCACGCAGCTCCGGCGAGGAGGCTGCAGCCGCAGCGAAGTCGGCCAGCGCCTCGTGTACCTCGGCGAGCCTTCCCGCGTCCTTCGCGGCGCCGAACAGAGCCTCGGCGTAGATGCGGTGGGCGACCGCCACTAGGCGGAGTCCTCGAGACGCGAGAAGTCGAGGCCGGCAATCGCCTCGGAGATGAGCTCACGGTCGCGCTCGGCGTCGAGCGTGCGCCCCACCACCCGCGAGGCGGCCTCGAGCGTCAGCTCGCCGACCTCGGCGCGGATCTGCTGGAGCGCGCGCGCCGTCTCGGCCGCGATCTCCTTCCGCGTCTCCTCGAGCCGGCGCTGCCGCTCGGCCTCCGTCTCGTCGCGCATCCGCTGCTCCATCGATTCGCGCGTCTTGCGCGCCTCGGCGAGGATCGCCTCGCCCTGGCTGCGTGCCTCGGCGATGAGCTTGCGGTGCTCCTCGAGCAGCCGTTGCGCCTCGTCGCGTGCCTGGTCGGCCGCCTCGATCGAGCGCTGGATCGCCAACTGACGCGCGTCGAGCGCCTCCTGGATCCTGCTGAAGGCGAACTTCTTCAGGACGAAGAACACGATCAGGAAGAAGATGATCGTCCAGATCATCAGCCCCGGGATGACCTTGGTCAGCGGACTGGAGGCGGCGACGACGAGCATCTACTTGACGAGCACGAAGCCGAGGAAGCCGCCGACGAGGCCGTAGAAGACGACCGCCTCGGTCAGTGCGAAGCCGAGCCACATGATCCCCTGCAGCTCGCCGCGCAGCTCGGGCTGGCGGGCGACCGACTGGATCATCGATCCGAACACGTAGCCGATTCCGATGCCGGCGCCGAGCGAGCCGAGACCCATGCCGAGCCCGAACCCAAGCGCCTGCGCGGCCTTGATGGTGTCTGAGGTTGCAACCAGCAGGTGGAGCACCGTTCCCTCCTTTTAGTGGTCCGGCTCGATGGCCGTGCCGATGTAGATGGCGGACAGGGCCGCGAAGATGAACGCCTGAATAGTGACGACGATCGCGACTTCGAAGATGTAGAAGGCGATCCCGATCGGCAACGCGAAGACCGCGACGATCCAGAACGTAAGACCGCTGAGGATGAAGAGCAGCCCGATCGAGACGAGGATCAGGATGTGTCCGGCGAGCATGTTCGCGTAGAGCCTGACGCTGAGGCTGATGATGCGGAAGACCTGGGAGATCAGCTCGAGCAGATACATCAGCGCGAGCGGGATGGCGGTCTTCACCGACCACGGCGGAAGACCGGAGGGCAAGAAGTTGAAGTGCTTCCAGCCGTTGTACCGAACCCCCTCGATGTGGCTGAAGACGACGCTCAGGAGCGCGAGCACCAACGTGACCGACAGCTGTGACGTGACCGCGTAGATCCCCC
This sequence comes from uncultured Actinomycetes bacterium, assembly GCA_963794255.1. GTDB lineage: Bacteria > Actinomycetota > Thermoleophilia > Gaiellales > Gaiellaceae > Palsa-739. The sequence continues at coordinate 96,383 of CAWCDC010000003.1, forward strand.
ACGTCGGCACGCCGTGCCACTTGTCCCCGGTCAGGGGAAGCGGGATGAAGCCGAGGAGGTTCATCGTGAGGATGAAGAGGAAGAGCGAGGCGACGTACGGGAACCAGCGGCTGATGGCTTTCGTCGGCAATCCCTGCGCGGCGATCTGGGTCTGCGCGAGCTCGTAGATCACCTCGCCGATCGTCTGCCGCTTGCTCGGGAGGAGCGCGACCCGGCTGCGCATGGTGAAGATCCCGATGAAGATCGTCACGAGCGCCGAGAGCGCGAGGTAGACGACGGCCTTGTTGATCGACATGTCGATCGGGCCGAGGTGGATCCCGACCCACTGCTTCAGCTCGAACTCGTTCGCAGGATTGAACGAAGCGGCGAGGGTGAGGATCCCGGTCATCCGAGCTTCTCCCCGCCGAAGTACTCGACGAGCGACACGCAGAGCGAGAGGGAGTACGCGAAGGCGTAGACGACGAGGGCCGCGAGGCCGACGTCACGGTTGGCCACGGTGACGGCGGCCAGCACGATGATCACGCCGATCCCGCGGAACGAGTGCGCGAGCGCGACGAGACCGGACGAGCCGAGGTGGTCGGCGCCGGTCGGCAGCCGATTGAGCCAGACCTCGAGCAGTTCACCGGCGACCCAGAGCACCGCAGCGAGCGCCCAGCCGCCAAGCGGGAAGCCGGCGACGAGGAAGACCGGCAGCGCGAGCACGACGACTCCGGCACCCGCGAACAGGGGCGCCCGGCGGCCGGGAACCGGCCGCGGCGTGGACAGGAGCCCACCCGTCACGAGAAGTAGCCCTTGAACCTGCGGTAGACGGCGAAGACTCCTGCGGGAAGCCCGATGACCACGCCGGCGAGCACGCCGTAACCCGTGTCTCCGGCCGCCCAGCCGAGGAGCGCGCCGGCGCCGCCGCACATGCCGACGGTGCCAGCCAAAACTGCGCCCGCCTCCGCGGGCTGGAAGGACGGGCGTGGGTTCCCCTGCATCCGGGGCGAGAATAGCAGCGTCGAAGGGTGCGCGAGGGGGTACTTTGTGACACCCGAAACCCGCATGGATAGCCAACCTCGCCTCTTGTTCGTTCACGGTTCCGTCGCCAATGCGGACCTGACCTGGAGCGCGCAGAAACCACTCGGCGACCGATTCGAGATCGTGACGCCGAATCGGCGCGGCTTCCCGCCCGGACCGGACGTCGAGCAGGTCGATTTCGAGGACGAGGCCGTCTGGCTGGAGCCGTTTCTCGAGCCGCGGACGCACCTGGTCGGGCACTCGTACGGCGGGGTGATCGCGTTGCTCGCTGCGGCGCGCCGCCCGGAGCTCCTGCGTTCCCTGACCGTCGTCGAGCCGCCCGCCTTCGGCGTCGCACGCGGGATTCCGGCGGCCGACGAATTCCTGGCCCGGATCGAGGCACACTGGACGAGCGGCCCGCGCGATCCGGGCGAGTTCCTGCGCGGCTTCCTCGCGCTCGTGGGCTCGTCCACTCCCCCCGGCGAGCTCACGCCCGAGCTCCTGCAGGGTGCGCGGACGCTGATGGTCGAGCGCCCGCCGTCGGAGGCGGTGATCCCCTTCGACGAACTGGCGCGCGCGCCGTTCCCGAAGCTCGTCGTCTCGGGCGGGCACAGCGCGGCGTTCGAGGCGCTCTGCGACGTGCTCGAGGAGCGGCTCGGCGCGGAGCGAGCCGTTCTCCGCGGCGCCGGGCATTCGGTGCAGCGGCTCGGAGAGCCGTTCAACGAGCTCTTGGCGAGCTTCGTCGAACGCGCCGAGGCCGGCCAGGAGGGCTAGGTCGGCTCGGGCTGGTTCCGGAGCTGCTCGCCGGCGAGGACACCCGGAACGAGCAGGAACGAGAGCACCAGCAGCGCCCCGCCGAACCCCGTCACCGCGAGCAGGGCGCGCGCGCCGAACGCATCGGCGAGAGGCCCGACGACGGCGAGCGCGATCGGCATCAGGCTCGTCGAGACGAGCCAGTCGATGCTGTTGACCCGGCCGAGGAGGTCGCCCTGAACCCGTTCGTGGATCAGCGTCATCCAGATCACGAGGCCGACGGTCGAGAGCAAGCCCATGAGGAAGCTGGCCAGCATCGCGGTCGCCGCACTCGTCGCAAACGCGAAGAGACCGACAGCCGCGACCTTCCCCGCGAGGACGAGGAAAAGCACGACCACGGGCCGCCGCAGACTGCCGCGGGAGCCGGTCATGAGCGCCGCCACCACGGCGCCGACCCCGCCGGCCGCGTAGACGAAGCCGAGCGTCGTGGCGCTCCCACCCAGGTCGTCGCGCACCACAATCGGAACGAGCGCCTGTACGCAACCCCAGGTCGCGAGCGTGCCGATCGCGTCGGCTCCCATCCCGGCCCAGAGCCAGGGCACACGGCGGACGGCTGCGAGCCCCTCGCCCACTTCGCGCAGAACCGCGCGGACGCTCGTCTCCATCCCGTCGAAGACGGTCCGGGGCACGCGCATCCGGGAGAGAATCGCGGCCGAGACGGCGAACGTCACGGCGTCGAACGCGAAGGCTGTGCCCGCTCCGAAGGCTCCGACGAGGAGCCCGCCGAGCACGGGCCCGACGAGGCGGAACGCAACCGGTCGGTTGAGCTGGTTGAGCGAGTTCGCCTGCTGCAGGACCTCGCGGTCTACGAGCTCGGGGACGATCGCTCCGTACGCCGGCCCGAAGACGGCCTCTGAGGCGCCGTAACCCGCCACCAGGATGACGAGCTTCCAGACGCTGAGCGTGCCGGTGAGCGAGAGGACGGCCATCGCGCCGACGAAGACTCCCGACACGATGTTCGCGGCGAGCAGCACCCGCCGCCGCGGGAGCCGATCCGAGATCACGCCGCCGAAGAGCAACATCGCGATGTGCGGCAAGGTGAAGGCGAGCCACACCACGGCGAGCGCGGTCGCGCTGTTCGACAGCGCGAGCGTCTGCCAGCCGATCGCGACGAACCAGATCCCGTCTCCCAGCAGCGAGATCGTGCTCGCCGACCACAGAAGCCTGAAGTCGCGACTTGCGAATGGCGCGAGAAAGCGCCTCATTCCGTGGCGCGCCGGGTCGTTCGCTCGGCACCCGTTGGAGCCGCCAGGAGGACGGCCGCCGTCATCGGGCGGCTCCACCACCGGATGCGTACCGCAGTTGCATTGCTGGAGCTAGCCGCCCCAGGCTGCGAGCCGAACGTCCATCTGCGCGACCTCCTCTCCCTTCAACCAGTCCCCCGTCTGGGGTACCCCTTTTGGGGGATGTGTCCCGGACAGGGTCGCATACACGCTGACTCAGGTCAACAGTCCGAAAGGACTGGATTGGTTCGTCAGGCGATCTTGCGCAGCGGATCGTCCGTCTTCCGCCGCCGCTGGATCCGGTTGCCGAGCTTCACGATCTCGAGCACGTAGACCACGTAGACGGAGAACAGAACCGCCACGAGGCCGATTGCCGCGGCGAGCAGCGTCCACCAGGGATGCCAGACGCCGTGGGCCCGGAACGGGACGAACCGCGTCGCGAACGCGGCTGCCGCGAGGGCGATGCACCAGGCCCAGATCGTCAGCGCAGCCCGCCGCTGCGAGAAGCCGCGTCGCAGGAAGCGGTGATGAAGGTGTGCCTGGTCGGCCTCGAAGACCGGCTCGCCGTGCTTGAGCCTCCGCACGACGACGAACGTCGTGTCGACGATCGGCACGGCAAGGACGAGCAACGGGAAGAACAGGGCCACGGTCGCGGCCGTCTTCAACAGGCCTTGCACGGAGACCGCCGCGAGCACGTATCCGAGCAGCAGCGCTCCGGAGTCGCCCATGAAGATCCGGGCCGGGTAGAAGTTGTGGCGCAGGAAGCCGACGCAGGCGCCGAACACGATGGCCGACAGCACCGCGGCGTCGACCTTCCCGAGCGAGAGTGCGATCACGCTGAACGTCAGCCCCGCGATCGCGGCGACGCCTGCCGCGAGGCCGTCGAGACCGTCGAGGAAGTTGAACATGTTCATGATCGCGACGATCCAGATGATCGTGAGCGGGATCCCGACCCCTGACGGCAGGGTGTGGACGCCGACGAACGGGAACGTGAATCGATCGACCCAGACACCGAAGCCGGTCAGGACGGCGGCGGCGGCCACCTGGCCTCCGAGCTTCGCGAACCAGGGCAGGCCGCGGAAGTCGTCGATGATCCCGACGGTGACGGCGACCGCCGCACCGAGCAGCAGCCCGCGGGTCTGCTGGCCGAGGGGCAGGAAGGCAAGCGACGGCACGAGCACGCCGAAGAAGAGCGCGAGCCCGCCGAGGCGAGGCACCGGCAGCTGGTTCACGCGCCTGCCGCCCGGCACGTCGACGACGCCGAGCCGGCGCGCCATCCCTCCCACCGCCGGTGTCAACAAGACGACGACGGCGAACGCAACGAGGGCTCCCCACAGGACCTCGAGGTGATCCGAGAGCTCGTCGAGGACGCTGAGGTGCGGGCTGATCGCCGCGAGCACGTCATCAGCGTACTTCGCCGCTGGGACGCGCCCGCCTGCGGCGGCTCACTCGTTCCAGCGCACGTCGATCTCGCTGTCGATTCCCGGCAGCGGAAGCGAGTGCGCCTCTGCCTCGACCGCCTCGCGTTCGGCCCGCGTGAGCCGGCGCCAGGGTTGGACGCTCAGTTCGTGCTTGGCTCGCCGCCAGGTCCCGGCGACCTGGCCTCCGACCAGGAGTGCACCCGGCCACACGCGCGACGTCCAGAGCTCCGCGCGCTGCGCTGCGTCGGGGACGAGGAGCTCGCGGTCGCTGCCCCAGAAGAGGAAGTACGTGTCGCCGCTCGGCAAGAGCCGCGCCGTGGCCGCCGAGCCCGCCGGCTCGCGCAGCAGCGGCTCGTCGCGCGCGAGGATCCAGGCGTCGCCGATCGGAGTCCGGACCGGCATGAGCGAGGTGCAGAGCGCGTCGAAGGTCGCGCGGGCCGTGGCTTCCGGGACACCGGCCCAGAGGGCAAAGCCTTCCGGGGTCGCCGGACCGCAGCTGTGGAGATAGCGACGCGCCAACTCGCGACGCGCGTCCAGCGGATCGACCTCCGGCGCGGGGGCCGTCCAGATGAGTGGCGCCCGCGCGCCGTCCCAGCGGATCAGGACCGTGCCGGTCGTCGTCGCGTACTTGATCGCGTTGCCGACCCCGAGCGCGTGTTGTGCCTCGTTGTCCTTCATCTGCCGATCGCCGAGCAGGGCCTGCACCCGCGCGGCCATGTCCCGGGCTCTCTCGCGGCGACGTGGAGCGTCGGGCAACCGGCCGAGCGTGAAGACGGCCCGGTCGCGCGCCGACACGACGTAGACGCTGTAGCGCGGCCCCCAGACCTGGACGAGCGACGGATCCTCCCAGCTCGACGGCTGCGTCCCCTCCACCCGCGCGTGGATCGAGAGAAGAGCCGCCCGCGGCACGCTGTCCGTCAGTCCTGCCCAGGCTGCTTGCCGCAGCGAGCCGGCACCTCGCGGGAGTCGTTCGTCGAGCGCACCGACCCGCCGACGGAACGCAAGAATCTGCGCACGCGTGAGCTCGAGCGAGGATCGCGTCATCGGCCGCCAGACGATACGGGAGTAGGATCGCCGCCGTGACCGGCTTCGAGACGCCGACCGGCCTGATGCACAACCGCGGGCTGATCGCGGACCCAGAGGCGTTTGCCCGCGAGAAGGGAGCAGCGTCCTGGCTCTTCTTGTGTGGCGAGGAGTTCGCATCGATGGAAGGCGGGATCTCGTACGCCGACGTGGAGCGCGCGGTTCCCCTGGCGGCGAACGTCGTGTCCGACCCGCCCACTCCGCTCGACCTCGATCTCGCGCGCGAGCAGATCGCCGCGCTGGACGACCTGCCGCGGCCGACGCTCGTGACCTGCCGGACCGGGCCGCGTTCTTCCGCGCTGATCTACCTCTACGCCGGGCTGCGCGCCGGTGCGTCCGCGGAGGACGTGCTCGCGCGGGCCGAGGCGGACGACGCCCCGTTTGCGAAATCGGAAGAGCTGCGGGCGTGGGTCGGCAACGGGCTCGAGCAGCTCTCCTGAATCGCCCGCGGTGAAGGTCAGCGCCGAGGCAGCCCGTCGCTTTCTCGTCGCCCGGCATTTCCTCGCGCCCGCGCGATCGCTCGACGGCGGCTCCGACGCGGTGCTGGAGGTGATCCGGAAGCTCGGCTCGATCCAGTTCGACCCGGTCGCGGTCGCGGGCCGGAACCACGACCTGATGCTGCATGCCCGGGTCGCCGGCTACAGGCCCTCCTGGTGCGACGAGCTCTACGAGCGCCGCGAGATCTTCGAGACGACCAACAAGGCGCTGTCGTTCATCCCGGCGGACGAGTTCCCCTGGTACCGGGTGAATGCCGGACGCAAAGGCCCGCGGTTTCACGCCGCCGCGCTGACCGACAACGCTGCCACAGCCCAGCAGGTGTTGGAACGAATCCGGGCGGACGGGCCGCTCTCCTCAGCCGACTTCGAGCGCGAGAGCGGCAAGACGAAGAACTGGTTCGGGCTACCGGAGAACGCGGTGCGCTCGGTGCTCGAGGCGTACACCGTCGTCGGCGAGATCGGCCTCGCGCGGCGCGAGGGCAACGTTCGCTACTACGACGTGATCGAGCGGCTGCTGCCGGCCGAGCTGCTCGCGAAGCAGGTGCCCACGCGGGAACAGCTCCGCCACAAGCTCCTGTCTCGACACCGCGCACACGGCCTGCTCGGCGCGGGCGGCGCAGGCGGCACGTTCGCCCGCATCGCGAATCCGGATGTCCGGCGGGAGCTGCACCGGGAGGCAGTCGAGCGCGGCGAGCTCGTGCCGGTCGAGATCGACGGCTTGCGCGGGAAGCGCTTCGTCATCGCAGCGGAGGTCGCCGAGCTCGAGACGCCGCCGGAGCCGCCGCCGTCGGTCGCGTTCATCGCCCCGTTCGACTCGCTGCTGTGGGACACCGCCCTCCTCGCGAAGCTGTTCGGCTTCGACTTCGTCTGGGAGGGGTTCTTCAAGCAGGAGAAGCGGCGCTGGGGCTACTACGTCCTCCCCATCCTCTTCGGCGACCGGTTCGTCGGCCGGATCGAGCCGCGAATCGACCGCGACGCGGAGCGTGTCGAGGTGGTCGGCGCGTGGTGGGAGGACGGGTTCGCGCCGCGTCGCGCCGACGGCTTCGTCGAGGCGATGCGCGACGCACTGAGCGCGTACCTCCGCTTCGCGGGCGCCGACCGACTCGACTGGGCGCCGCAGCTGGCCGCCGAGCGGCGATTATTCGCACCGTGAGCTCGCAGGGCGACAAGGTCGACGCCTTTCACCGGCTGCACGCCGAGGGTTGCTTCGTGATGCCGAATCCCTGGGATCTCGGGAGCGCCGTGGCTCTCGCGGGGCTGGGATTCGAGGCGCTCGCGACGACGAGCGCCGGCCACGCGTGGGCGGTCGGACGTCCCGACGGCCGTGTGGAGCTCGAGGACGAGCTCCGGCATCTCCGGGAGCTTGCGGCTGCGGTGGAGGTTCCGCTGAACGCGGACTTCCAGGGCGGTTTCGCGGACGACCCCGACGCCGTGGCCGCGAACGTCGAGCTCGCCGCGGCGACCGGCATCGCGGGACTGTCGATCGAGGACTCGACCGGCGATGCCGACGAGCCGCTCTACCCGTTCGACCTGGCCGTCGAGCGGATTCGGGCGGCGCGACGGGCAATCGACGAGAGCGGGACCGGCATCCTCCTCACGGGTCGCTCCGAGGGCTTCGTCGTCGGCCGTCCCGACCTCGAGGAGACGATCCGGCGGTTGCAGGCGTATGCCGACGCCGGAGCCGACTGCCTCTACGCGCCGTTCATCTCGACACCCGGGCAGGTCTCGGCGGTCGTCACTGCCGTTGCGCCGAAGCCCGTGAACCTGCTCGTCCATGCGCCGTTCATCACCGTCGCGGAAGCGGACTCCCTCGGCGTTCGGCGGATCAGCCTCGGCGGCAGTCTCGCGCGCGCGGCGTGGGCCGGCGCACTCGCGGCGGCGCAGGAGATCGCAACCGACGGCACGTTCACGCGGCTCGGCGACCTGCCGTCGAACCCCAACCTGAACGGCCTCTTCGACGCTCGCTAGAGCGCTCTACTTCGTCCCGTAAAGACGGTCGCCCGCGTCTCCGAGCCCCGGCACGATGAAGCCGCGCTCGTTGAGGCCGCGATCGACGGCCGCGCACACGATGTGCACCTCGGGATGCTGCCGGTGCACCTCGTCGACCCCGGGCGGCGCCGCGACGATGCACACGAGCGTCACCGTCTGAGCGCCCGCATCCTTCACGGCGGCGATCGCCGCGCAGCTCGAATGGCCGGTCGCGAGCATCGGGTCGAGGACGATCGCGTCGCGCTCGGCCAGGTCGTCGGGCAGCTTGAGGTAGTACTGGACGGGCTCGAGCGTCTCCTCGTCGCGGTACATCCCGACGAAGCCGACGCGCGCACTCGAGACGAGGGAGAGGAACCCGTCCAGCATTCCCACTCCCGCCCGCAGCACCGGGCAGACGGCGACCTTCTTGCCCGAGATGCGCTGGGCGATCATCGGCTCGAGAGGCGTCTCGATCTCGGTCGACTCGGTCGGCAGGTCCTTCGTCGCCTCGTAGGTGAGCAGCAGCGTGATCTCGTTCGCGAGCTTGCGGAAGTGGACGGTCGGCGTGTCCTTGTCGCGCAGGTAGCTGAGCTTGTGCTGGACGAGCGGGTGCTCGACCACTGTGAGGCGGCCCCCGCTCAAGCGACGTAGGTCGTGTAGCCGCGGAAGCCTTCGTACAGCGGCCGCTTCGCGCACAGCGCTGCGACCCGGCCGCGCAGGCCGTCGAGATCCGGCGACTCGGTGAGCGCCTCGCAGATGATCCGCCCCACCTCGCGGAAGTCGTCCTCGTCGAAGCCGCGCATCGTCATCGCCGGTGAGCCGAGCCGGATTCCCGAGGTGACGAACGGCGAGCGCTCGTCGAACGGGATCGTGTTGCGGTTGACGGTGACGTCGATCTCGTGCAGCCGCTCCTCGGCCGCCTTGCCCGTCCACTCCCCCGCGCTCAGGTCGACGAGCAGGAGGTGCGTGTCGGTGCCGCCCGTCACGAGCGAGAGGCCGCCTTCGAGCAGCGACTCGCCCAGCGCGTCGGCGTTGCGGCGAACCTGGGCCTGGTACTCGCGGAACGCGTCGGTCATCGCGATGCGGAAGCACGTCGCCTTCGCCGCGATGGTGTGCTCGAGCGGGCCGCCCTGCATCCCCGGCATCACGGCCGAGTCGAGCGCCTTCGCCTGCTCCTCGCGGCACAGGATGAAGCCGGCGCGCGGGCCGGCGAGCGTCTTGTGCGTGGTCGAGGTGACGAAGTCGCAGTGCTCGACGGGATTCGGCTGGAGGCCGGCGGCGACGAGCCCCGCGAAATGGGCCATGTCGCAGAGGAGCAGCGCGCCGACCTCGTCTGCGATCGCGCGGAAGCGTTCGGTGTCCACCGTGCGCGGATAGGCGGAGCCGCCGCAGACGATCACCTTCGGCCGCGCCTCCTTGGCTTTCGCGAGCACGTCGTCGTAGTCGACGGTCATCGTGGTGCGAGAGACCTCGTAGTGGGCGACGTTGTAGAGGCGGCCCGAGAAGTTGACCTTGTGCCCGTGCGTGAGATGGCCGCCCTGGTTCAGCGCGAGCGCCATCAGGGTGTCGCCGGGCTCCATCACGGCGGCGTAGACGGCCATGTTCGTCTGCGCTCCCGCATGCGGCTGGACGTTGGCGTGCTCGGCCCCGAAGAGCTCTTTCGCGCGATCGATCGCGAGCTGCTCGATCTCGTCGATCACCTCGCAGCCGCCGTAGTAGCGGCGGCCGGGATAGCCCTCCGCGTACTTGTTCGTCGCCACCGAGCCGACGGCCTCGAGGACGGCGGGCCACGTGAAGTTCTCGGAGGCGATCAGCTCGATCTGTCCGCGCTGCCGCTCGAGCTCGTCGCCGAGCAAGCGCGCGATCTCGGGGTCGACCTCGTCGAGGCCCGCGTGCTTCAGCTCCTGGAACGTCGCCTGCGTCGTCGCCATGGCGAGGATGCTACTCGGGGAGGGGGCCGGCGCCCTGCCGCAGGACTCGCGGCTCGGCCCCTGTGAGGTCGATCACGGTGGACGGCACGCCCGGCAGCTCTCCGGCGTCGACGACGGCGCCGCACGCGGCTCGGATCTCCTCCGGCACGTCCTCGACTCGCCGCGGGTCGAGGCCGCCCGAGAGGTTGGCGCTCGTCGCGGCGACGACGCCGACCGCGCCGACGACCTCGGCCGCTGCCGGCGGCAGGGTCGGCACGCGAACGCCGACGGTGCCGACCACGAGCGTGTACGGCCCCGGCAGGTAGCGCTCGAGCGCGGTTCGGTCGAGGCCGGGCACCGCTTCGACCAGCGCGTCGACGTCGGCGGCGACGAGCGCGACCGGCTTCGAACGGTCGCGGCCCTTGAGCTCGTAGAGCACGTGCTCGTGCTCGCGCAGCACGCAGAGTCCGTAGACCGTGTCGGTCGGCAGGATCACGGCGCGGCCCGCGCGCAGAGCGGCTACCGCTGCTTCGCTCACAGCAGGAACTCGGCCAGGGCGGCGCGGAACGCCTCGGGCTGCTCGACGTAGACGAAGTGCCCGGAGTCCGGGATCGTGACGAGCCGCGCGTCGGGCAGCGCGCCGACGATGGCGTCGGCGCAGGCCGGCCCGCAGATGAAGTCGTCGTCGCCGACCACCACGAGCGTCGGAGCCTCGACGTTGCCCAGCCCGGCCCGGAGGTCGAAGCTCGGGAACTCGACGGTGTTGAACTGGTGCAGCGGCTCGGCGTGCGCGAAGTCCATCGCGAGCCGCCCGCCGGCCTGCTCGTTGCCCTCCCAGCGATGGAAGTAGAGCGGGATCTGCCGTTGCGAGTTCGCGATCAACTCGTCGACGGACGAGAACGCGCCCGACTGCTCCTCCTCGATCGCCTGCGCGGCGTCCTCGAACCACGGCTCGCCGCGACGCCTCTCGATCGCCGCGAGCATAGCCGCCTCGGCGTCGTCGCCCCAGACCGCGAGCGTGTCGACGAGCAGGAGCCTGCTGACGCGGGCCGGGTGCGCGACGGCGTAGGCCATCACGACACAGCCGCCGTGCGAGAAGCCGAGCAGGTCGAGCTGCTCGACGCCGAGGTGCTGCCGCAGCGCCTCGACGTCCGCGACGTAGGAGTCGAGCGAGTAGTCGTCGGCCGGGTCCGATCCGTGCGAGCCTCGGGGGCTGAAGAGCACGAGCTCGAACAGATCGTCGAGCCCGGCGAAGTCCTCGAACTCGGCCGCCGAACCGCCCGGGCCGCCCGGATGGCAGACGAGGAGCGGACCGCTCCCGCGTCGCTCGTACGAAAGCGTCAAACCGTCCGGCGTGGTGAAGATCTCGATCACGGCAGTCTCCCCTCGACGACCCTATCGCGGCCGGTCAGGTCGGCCGTGACAACCACCTCGGAGCAGCCAAGACGTTCGAGCAGCTGCGCCACCTCCTGCGCCTGGCCGTCTCCAGCCTCGAAGACGACGAAGTGAGCTCGGGCGGCGCGCGCGAGCCGCTCGTGCTCGCCGGAGCCCAGCAGCGCGACTTTCGGCTCCCACCTCAGCTCCTGCTGCGCACCGTCGAGGGTCTCGACGTACGGCGGGTTTGCGACCACGACGTCCCAGCCCTCGCCCGCGACGGCCGCACCGTCGGCGTGGCGCAGCTCGACGTCGAGCCCGAGGCGCTCGGCGTTCTCGCGCGCAAGCTCCAACGCGTCCTCCGACACGTCGACACCCGTGACGCTCGCATCCGGCCGCTCGTCCTTGAGGGCGAGCGCGATCGCTCCCGAGCCGACGCCGACGTCGAGGATCCGCGGCTGTTCGAATCCCTCCGCGAGCGCGAGCGCGCGCTCGACCAGCGTCTCAGTCTCGGGCCGCGGCACGAGCGCACGCGCGTCCGTCTTCAGCGTCAGCCGCCGGAACCCCCACTCGCCGAGCACGTACGCGAGCGGCTCCCGAGCCTCCCGGCGGCGGAGCAACGGTTCGAGGCCGTCCACGTCGTCGTCGAGCCGCGCGGCGAGACCGGAACGCGTCGTGCCGAGAACGTGCGCGACGAGCCACTCGGCATCGACTCGCGGCGTTTCGACGCCTGCCGCGGCGAGCCTCAGCTCGGCCTCGGCGAGCGCTTCGCGCGCGGTCACTCTCCGAGCGCTCGGCGCCGGTCGTCGGTCTCGAGCGCCTCGGTGAAGGCGTCGAGCTCGCCCTGCAGGATCCGGTCGAGCTGGTGCACGGTCAGCTTGACCCGATGGTCGGTGAGCCGGTTCTCGGGGAAGTTGTAGGTGCGGATCTTCTCGGCCCGCCGGCCCGAGCCGATCTGGGCGTTGCGGGTGGCGTCGAGCTCGGCGCGCTGCCGCTCGAGCTCGCGCTCGTACAGGCGGGCGCGCAGGACGCGCATCGCCTTCTCCCGGTTCTGGAGCTGCGATTTCTCGTCCTGCATCGAGACGACGACGCCGGTCGGAAGGTGCGTGATGCGGACGGCCGAGTCGGTCGTGTTGACGGACTGGCCGCCCGGCCCGGTCGAGCGGTAGACGTCGATCTTGAGGTCGCTCGGGTCGATCTGCACCTCGACCTCCTCGGCCTCGGGCATCACCGCGACCGTCGCCGTGGACGTGTGGATGCGCCCCTGGCTCTCGGTCTCGGGAACCCGCTGCACGCGATGCGTTCCGCCCTCCCACTTGAAGACGGAGTAGGCGCCGTCGCCCTTGACGGCGAAGGTCGCTTCCTTGTAACCGCCGCCGTCCGATGGGCTCGCCTCGAGCTCCTCCACCTTGAAGCCGCGGCGCTCGGCGTACCGCGCCAGCATCCGGTAGACGTCGCCGGCCCAGAGCGCGGCCTCGTCGCCGCCGACGCCCTGGCGCACCTCGAGGATCACATCCTTGCGGTCGGCCGGGTCGGTCGGGACGAGCGCGAGGCGCAGCTCCTTCTCCAAGCGGCCAGTGCGCTCCTCGAGCTCGGGGACGAGCTCCCGCAGGTCGGCGTCCTCTCGCGCTGCGGCGAGGTCGTCCCGCGCCGCCTGCCACTCCTGCGCGAGCTTGTGCGGCTGCTCGAGCTCCTTCAGGCGCCGGCCGACGTCCGCCGCCTCGCGGTGGTCGTTGTAGATGGCCGGGTCGGCCATGCGCGTCTGGAGCTCCACGTACGAGCGCTCGAGGTCCGCGATGCGATTTGAGAAGTCCGTTGCCACGGCAGGTCAGCGTACTGCTTGCCCAGCCCGTTTCAGCTCGGATAGCTTCTCACTTCAGTTCGTAAAGCATCGACCAGGGAGGTCGCCCATGTCCGTCGTCGACGAGGTCACGGAAGCGAACGAGCGCTACGCCTCCGGCTTTGCCAAGAGCGACCTGCCCATGCCGCCTGGCCGGAAGTTCGCCGTGGTCACGTGCATGGACGCACGCCTCGATCCGGCACGCTTCCTCGGTCTCGAAGAGGGCGATGCGCACGTGATCCGCAACGCGGGCGGAATCGTGAACGACGAGACGATCCGCTCGCTCGTCCTCTCCCACCACCTGCTCGGGACGGAGGAGGCCGTCGTGATCGGGCACACGGACTGCGGGATGCTCACGTTCACCAACGCGGACGTGCACGAGAAGCTCGGCCCCGAGTCGGAGAGCATCGACTTCGAGCCGTTTCCCGACGTGGCCGAGCGCGTGCGCCAGAGCGTCGCGACGATCCGCAGTCATCCGCTGCTGCAGGACGGGTTCGGCGCGACCGGCTTCGTCTACGACGTCGAGAGCGGGCGGATCGAGGCCGTCAGGAGGGCTTGGCGAAACTCACGCTGAGTCGCCGGCGCACGCGGTTCGCCCGTTGAGCGGCGTCCTCAGTCGCCCGAATAGCGCTGCTATTCGAGCTCCTGCGTCCCTGTCAGCGAACGACCATCGCACACCGACGATGAGCGGACTTCGCCAAGCCCTCCTAGGCCAACAGCTGCGCATCCAGTGTGATCTCGGGGACGCCGGCGAGCGCCTTCGAGACCGGGCAGTTCTCCTTCGCGCCCAGAGCTGCCTCCTCGAACGCCACGCCGTCGATGCCGGGAACGCGGCCTTCCACCGTCAGCGCGATGCGCGTGATGCCCTCGCCCGGCTGAAAGGTCACGGTCGCCGTCGTGTGGAGCTCCTCGGCAGGTGTCTCGGCTCTCGCCAGGCCCGCAGAGAGCGCCATCGAGAAGCAGGCGGCGTGCGCTGCCGCGATCAGCTCCTCCGGGCTCGTGAGGCCGCCGGTCTCGTCCTCGGAGCGCGCCTTCCAGGTCACGCCGAGGCCGCCGAACGCCCCGCTCGTCGTCGAGCCGATCTCGCCCGAGCCCTCGAGCAGGCTCCCGCGCCACGTCACCTCGGCACGTCTGTCGGTCGCCATCAGTCTCTCCTCTGTCGTTAGTCGAGGTGGCCCTTCAGGCCACGCCCGGTGTCTGACACCTAGACGTGGCCGAAGCGGCCGAGTCTAGAAGGGAGTCTTGCTGAGAAGGTGGATCTCCGCCACGCTGATGGCGTGCCTCCCCGGCCGCGCGATATCGCACCTGGAATTCATCACGTGTGGATCCATGCCACCGGCGGCGAGCGCTACTTCGTCGACAACACCGACCGCGTCGGGTGGATCCGACTGCTCGCAAGGGTTCTGAGCACCCATGGGTGGACGTGTCTCGCCTTCTGCCAGATGAGCACGCACGTCCATGTCGTGCTCTCCGTGCCCGACCGCTCGTTACCGCTCGGGATGAAGCAGCTGAACATGGGCTATAGCAGGGATTTCAATGCACAGCACGACAGACTCGGGCAGTTCGTGCGACGCCGCTATGGCAGCCGTCGCGTCACGGACGGCCGCGATCTGCTCGGCACCTACGCGTACGTGGTCCTCAATCCGGTCACTGCGGGCCTCGTGCCGCGGCCCGAGGACTGGCGCTGGAGCAGCTATGCGACGGGGCTGGGGATCTCAAACGACTTCCCGTTCGTCGACGCGTCTCCAGTCGTTACCGAAGCGGGTGGATCGATCGACGAGCTCCGCACGCTCGTGGAAGCTCGAGGCGTTGCGCTCCTGGCCCGAAAGGTCACGTCCGGTGTCTGACACCGGACGTGGTCGGTTGGGACATGGCTAGGCCATAACTTCGACGCGTTGCGCGTCGGGCGTGCCGGCGCCCTCGAGGTCGAGCACCTCGCGCAGCGCGCGGATCGAGACCTCGAGCTGGTCGAGGCTCGGCTCGCGCGTCGTCAGCCGCTGCAGCCAGAGCCCCGGCGCGAGCAGCCGCATCAAGAAGCGGTTGTCCTGGTGCTTGCCCGCGAAGCGGATGAGCTCGTAGGCGAGACCCGCGATCACCGGCAGCAGCAGGATCCGCGTCGCGATCAGCCAGTACCAGGTCGGCCGGCCGAAGAAGGCGAACACGAAGACCGCGATCACCATCACCCAGAGGAGAAACGCCGTGCCGCAGCGGGGGTGGATGAGCGAGTAGCGCTGCGCGACTTCCGGCTCGAGCGGCTCGCCGGCCTCGTAGGCGTTGATCGCCTTGTGCTCGGCGGCGTGGTACTGGAAGACACGACGCAGGTCGGGCAGGAGCGAGATGAGCGCGAGATAGGCGACGAACATCGACACACGGATCAGGCCCTCGACGACGACGAAGTACTCGCCGGTCCTGATGGGCAGCTGATCGGTGATCAGTGCCGGTCCCACCTTGAACACCGCGACGGCGAAGCCGATCGCGATCAGGAAGGCGAAAATGATGGCTCCGCGGGAGATCTCCGTGTCGACCTCACCGTCGTCACCTTCCTGCTGCTGCGCGTAGTTCGCCGAGATGGCGAGCGCGCGAAACCCGATGGCGAGCGACTCGCCGAGCGCCATCACGCCGCGCACGATCGGCAGCCTGAAGACGAAATGGCGCGCCATCGCCGAGTCGATCGGACGCGAGACCTGAGCGATCTCGCCCGACGGAGTGCGAACCGCGACGGCCCAGTTGCCCGGGCCGCGCATCATCACGCCCTCGAGGACCGCCTGTCCGCCGACGTTGGCCATGACTCGAGAGTGCTAGCCGCGGCGTGCCTGGCCGCCGGCGCGCTCCAGGCGGCGCTGGAAGCGCTCGACGCGGCCGCCCGTGTCCATGAGCTTCTGCTTGCCCGTGTAGAACGGGTGGCACTGCGAGCAGATCTCGACGTGGAGCTCGGGCTTCGTCGAGCGGGTCTGGAACGTGTTCCCGCAGGAGCACGTCACCGTTGAGAGGACGTACTCGGGATGGATGCCAGCTTTCATTGCCCTCTCAAGATAGCAGCGGCCTCTGTCGGCTCCACGTTGCCGCCCGAGACGATCACCGCGACTCCGCGGCCCGGCTCGACCTTGCCCGCGAGGACGGCGCCTGCCGCCGCGGCTCCGGCCGGTTCGCAGGCGAGCTTGGCGCTCGCGTAGAGGAAGCGCATCCCCTCGGCGATCTCGTCCTCCGTCACGAGCACGGTCTCGACGCGCCCGCGGCAGATCTCGAGCGGGAGCTCACCGGCGAAGGGCGGCGCAAGCCCGTCGGCGATCGTGTTCGTCTCGACGCGGACGCTGTGGCCGGCGGCGAGACCGGCGGGGAAGGCCTGCGCTTGCTCGGGCGCGACGCCGACGACGCGCGCCCGTCCGTCGAGCGCCGTGACGATGCCCGAGATCAGACCGCCGCCGCCCGTGCCGACGACGACGGTCTCCAGATCCGGAACGTCCTCCAGCAGCTCGAGCGCAAGAGTCCCATGTCCGGCGACCACGAGCGGATCCGAGTGCGGATGGACGAAGACGCGACCCTCGTCCTCGACGATCGCGAGCACGCGCTCGTAGGCAGCCGCAGGGTCGGCCGCCGAGAGGTCGACGGTCGCGCCAAGAGCACGCGTCGCCTGCACCTTCAGCGGGCTCACGCCGTCCCACATCTGCACCAGGCAATCGACGCCGGCCTGGGCAGCGGCCCACGCGACGGCGTGCGCGTGGTTCCCGGCCGACCAGGTGACGACTCCCCGCTCCCGCTCCTCGGGCGTGAGCGCAGCGAGCCGGTTGAGCGCGCCGCGCGCCTTGAACGAGCCCGTCTCCTGGAACAGCTCGGCCTTGAGCGAGACGCCCAGCGTGCTCGAGCCGAGCGTCGGCGTGCGGCGGACCCGTCCGGCAAGGACGGTGCGTGCGTGCTCGACGTCCTCCCGGGTCGGGGCGCTCACGCAGGAAGTGTGGCGCGGGCGGCGACCGTGGGCACGGGGAGGCGCACGGTGAAGACCGTGAGCTTGCCGGGGCGGCTCTCGACGTCGACGTCGCCGCCCATCGCCAGCGTCAGCTCTTTCACGATCGCGAGGCCGAGACCGGTGCCGACCTGCCGCTCGAGCCCGTAGCGCTCATGCAGGTAGAAGCGGTCGAACGCGCGCTCGGTGTCGGCCTCCGCGAGGCCCGGCCCCGTGTCCTCGACCCGGAGGACGCCGGGCGTTGCGACGACGCGCACCTCCCCGCCCGGCGGCGTCAGCCGCAGCGCGTTCTCGACGAGGTTCGACACGACCTGGAGGACGCGGTCGGCGTCCGCGATGGCCGGCGCCGAGCCGTCGGCGACGACGTGAAGCTCCACACCGAAGCTCTCGGCCTGCTGCTCATAACGATGGACCGCGTCGTCGGCGACCTCGGCGAGGTCGATCTCGGTGTTGTGGACGCTGAAGTCGGTCTTGTTCATCCGCGCGAGGTCGAGCAGGTCGCGGACGAGCCGCTCGAGCCGCCGCGCCTCGGAGGCAACGGTCGCCGCCGCCTCGCGCGGGTCGACCGCGCCGTCCTCGACCGCCTCCGCATAGCCGCGAATCGCGGTGAGAGGTGTCTTGAGCTCGTGGCTGACCGAAAGCAGGAAGTTCCGCTCGGCCTCCTGTGCTTGCCGGAGCTGGGCCGCAAGGTCGTTGAAGGCGACGGCGAGGGTCGCGACCTCGGCGGCTCCCTCGACCGGCACCGGCTCGGGCTGGGTACCGCGCGCGAGGCTCCGCGCAGCGGCGGAGACACGGTCGACGGGCCGCGCGATGCGCCGCGCGAGCAGGAACGCCGCCGCGGCCGCGAGCAGGCCTCCAACCGCCGCCGCGATGAGGAGCCCCCAGACATACGGCGACAGAAGTGAGCCGACCGCGCTCTTCCGGCGCAGCAGAATCAGCGTCCCCGGGTTGGCCGACCGCGCCGCGAAGTAGTAGCGCTGGCCGTTGTAGGTGACCGTCCCCTGCACGGATTTGCCGCCCACGAGAGATCTCTGCGCCGAGGCAGGAAGGATTCGCCGGTCGATCGAGATCTTCTCCTGCTGGTCCTTGAGGGACGCGGTGAGGGGTGCCGGCAGGTGACGGACTCCGCCGACCGAGCCACCGCCGAAGGCAGCCACCAGGGCGCCCTGGTGCGCGAGGTTCTGGAGCGTCGCGTGCTCGACGGCACGCCGCGTGAGAACGAGCCCGAGCACGATCGTGAGCGTGACGCAGATTCCGACGACGAGCCCGATCGCCCGGAACAGCTGCGAGCGGAGGCCGTTGCCCCTCATCTCAGGCCGGAACGAGCTTGTAGCCGGCTCCCCGCACCGTGCGGATCCCCTCGGGGTCTCCGAGCTTGCGCCGCAGCTGGGCGACGTGCACGTCGACCGTGCGCGTGCCGCCGGGGTACGTCATCCCCCAGACGAGATCGAGCAGACGCTCGCGCGAGAGGACGATGCCCGGGTGCTCGAGGAAGCAGGCGAGGAGGTCGAATTCCTTGCTCGTGAGCTCGACCTGCGCGCCTGCGACCGTCACCTCGTGCGAGTCGCGGCGCAAGACGACCTCGCGCGCGGTGAGCACCTCGTCCTCGGTGCGCTGCTCGACGCGCCGGAGGATCGCCTTGATCCGGGCGGACAGCTCGCGCGGCGAGAACGGCTTCGAGACGTAGTCGTCCGCCCCGAGCTCGAGCCCCGCGACGCGATCCGGCTCCTCGTCGCGGGCGGTGAGCATCACGATCGGCACCTTCGACCCCGCCCGGATGCGCCGGCAGACCTCGAAACCGTCGAGGCCCGGCAGACCGATGTCGAGCACGACGAACCGCACGGGTTGGGCCCGCAGCTCGGTCAGCGCCTCCTCCCCGGTCCGGTGCCAGGCGACACGCCAGCCGTCCTGCTGCTCGAGGTACTGCTTGACGAGGCGTCCGATCGAGTCGTCGTCCTCCACGAGAAGGAGGACACCGCCCGTTGCCCTCGTGCTCACGGCCTCAGGATAGTCCGGCGCCGTGACGACGTTGCCCGGCGCGGCGGCTCAACCGTATCCCTGCGTGTGCCGCGGAGGAATCTTCTCCACGTCGACCGACTGCGCGGGCGCACCGTTCGCCGGCCAGGTGACGAGCACATGCCAGCGCGGCGCGAGCGCACTCTCCGAGATCTGACGGCCGAAGCGAAGGACGTCGGTCGTGCCGTCCAGCGGAATCTGCTGGATGCGACCGTCCGCTTCCCGCAGCGTGACCTGCGAGCTGCTGATCTGCGTGATCACACCGCGGTCGAGGTTCCACTCCTGGCCGTTCCGTTCGAACACCTGGGCCCGAACCATCTTCGGCCCGAAGAGCTGCGAGACGATCGCGCCGCGCAGCGCGAGACCAGGCCCTGCGAAGAAGAGCACGACGTTGAGTGTCACGAGCACGCCCGCGAGGAGAAGGAAGCGGCGAGTCACGTCTCTATCTTCACCTCTTTTCCTGGGTCATCGTCGTAAGGCCTCTGTAAAACGCCTGCGGAGCCGCGGGAGGGCGGCTCCGCAGGATCCGGAGGGAGAGGGGTTGTCTACGGGGTCGGGGCCTCGTGCTCTGCGACCCGCTTCGCCGCGCTCAGCTCGACCTGGGCGAGTGTCGAGCCCTTCGTGGCGCGGTCGCGGATCACGACGCGGCTGCCGACCGTCAGCTGCGTGGAATCGATCACGGTCGGGACCTTCCCCTGCCAGAGCAGGAAGATCGTCGATCCGCCCGTGGCGAACGTCTGCGTCGACGACTGGCCGAGCAGGAGCCGCTCCGCCGCCCGGTTGCCCCCGGTGACGTTCACCGTGACGTTCGAGCCGTCGACCGAGGCGATCGTGCCCCGGAAGAGGTAGAGCTTCAGGCTCGGCTTGTAGAGCTGTGTTCCGTGATCGCCGACGAGCGAGGCGTCCTTCGCCTCGAGCGCCGCCAGGGACGACCCGCGCCGGTCGCGGACGTTGACCCGGACGTAGTCGCCCACGGAGAGCTGGCTGGGCTGGACGACTGCGGGCTTGCCCTTCGACCACTGCAGGAACTCGGTCGACGCGCCGTAAGCGAACGTCTGCGTGACGGGTGCGCCGAGCATGGCCCGCAAGGCCGGCCGGTTGCCCCCCGCGACGACGATCGAGACTCCGCCGTTCGCCGGCACCGCTGTGAGCTGGCCGACGAACGAGTAACGGATGCCGCCGCGCGGGACGTGCCTCTGGTGGTGCCTGCCGGCCGAAGCAGCTCCGACCAGGGTAAGTGCTGTCACCGCTACCACCGCGGCGGCAAGGATGGACTTCGTACGCATCTCGGTCGACCTCCCGATTGGTTGACGCCTCGAGGGAAGCGTCGCTCGGCCGGGTCAAACCGGAGTACGGCGCGCGTAAAAGAGCGGTAAGCGCTACGAGACCGTGTACTCGGGCCCGGAGCCGCCCTCCGGCGGCGTCAGCCGGCCGCCCTTCGCGGTGATTGCGCCGCACTGGACGCAGTTCGAGGGAGCGAGCTCGACCAAGACCGTCCCGTCGTCGTCCGCCGGCCCGACCTCGTAGACCTGGGCCGGGCACATGTGCGCCCACAGCTGTGCGACCTCGAGCGGCACGCGGCGTTCGATCCGGATGTGGTTGGGCTGGTCGTCGCGCGTCTTGTTGCCCGAGGCGAAGACCGACGAGAGCTTGTCGAACGTGAGCTTGCCGTCGGGAGCCGGGTAGCTCTTGTCACGGTCGGTGACGAGGAGCGGCTGGTCGGCGTCCGGCTCCGCCGGCATCTTCCCCACCTCGACGCGCCCCTTCGAGATCGTCATCGCGCTCGCGAGCGCTCCGCCGACGAAGAAGCCGCGCCCGAAGACCTGGCGCATGTTCCGTACCTCGTGCAGGTCGCTCCAGATGAAGCTGTCGCGAACCGCGTCGTCGTAGGAGGAGAGCGCACTCGCCGGCGTCTCGCCACGCTGCAGAGCGCGGAACGCGGCCTCGGCGGCGAGCCGTCCCGACTCGATCGCATAGTGGATCCCCTTGAGGCGCGGCACGTTGACCATGCCGACGCCGTCGCCGCAGAGGAGCAGACCGGGCGCGTGCAGCCGCTGCGGCAGGGCGTGGAAGCCGCCGCTCGGGATGGTTTTCGCGCCCCACTGCACCCGCTCGCCGCCGTCGAGGATCTTCTTGATCTTGGGATGCGTCTTCAGCTCCTGCAGCAGGTCGTGCACCGAGAGCGACGCATCCCGGTAGTCGAGGCCGACGACGAGGCCGATCGTGACCATGTCGTCGCCCATCGGGTAGATGAACGAGCCGCCGAACTCCCGATAGCGCTTGCCGGTGCGAAGCGGCCAGCCCATCGTGTGGATGATGCGGTCGAGCGGCTTCGCGACCTTCCAGACCTCCTTCACCGCGAGCTCCCACACCTGCGGCTCCGAGCCGCGGAGGTCGAAGCGGTCAAGCGCGACGCCGGTGAGGTGGCCCTGGGTTCCCTCGGCGAGCACCGTGACCTTCGCGACGAGGTCCGAGCCAGGCTCGAAGTTGCCGAGCTCTCCGCCCTCGCGATTGCGGCCCTTGTCGCCGGTGCGGACGCCCACCACGCGTCCGTGCGAGACGAGGAGCTTCTGGGCGGCGGTCTCGGGCAGGATCGTCGCGCCGCCGGCTTCCGCCTGCTCGCCGAGGAAGCGGCCGAGCTCGGAGAGCGAGAAGATCCAGTTGCCGTGGTTCCGCATCGGCGGCGGCGGCGGGATCGGCAGCGCGGCGCGACGTGTTAGGACGTAGACGGACTCGCCGGGAACCCGGCCGTACGACGGCAGCTCGTCCATCCGCACGCGATTGCGGAAGAGACGCTGGAGCGCTCTGGGGTTTACCACCGCGCCGGAAAGCAGGTGCGACCCCGGCTGCTTGCCCTTCTCGAGGACGGCGACCGGAACGTCGCCGAGCCGCTCGGCCAGCTCCGGGCTCTCTTCGAGCAGCTGGCCGAGGCGGATCGCGCACGCCAGGCCCGCCGGCCCTGCGCCGACGATCAGCACACCGACCTCGATCCGCTCGTCCGCCGGGTCGGTCGGCTCGGCGACGTAGTCGCGCGCCGAGAACGGCGGCGGGAAGTTCGACGCGCGGCTCACGATCGACGCTGGCGGATGAGCTCGGTCAGCTTCGGCACGATCGCGTGCACGTCGCCGACCACGCCGAGGTCGCTGAACTCGAAGATCGGCGCGTTCGCGTCCTTGTTGATCGCCACGATCGTCCCGGAGCTCTGCATGCCGACCTTGTGCTGGATCGCGCCCGAGATGCCGAGCGCGACGTAGAGCTTCGGCGAGACGGTCTTGCCCGTCTGGCCGATCTGGGCCGAGTACGGATACCAGCCCGCGTCGACCACCGCGCGCGTCGCGCCGACGGCTCCGCCGAGCGCTTTCGCGAGCTCCTCAGCGAGGGTGAAGTTGTCGGGCGAGCCGAGCCCGCGGCCGCCCGCGACGATCACGTCGGCGTCCTCGATCGAGGGGCCGCTCGACTCCT
Organism: uncultured Actinomycetes bacterium; assembly: GCA_963794255.1. Lineage (GTDB taxonomy): Bacteria > Actinomycetota > Thermoleophilia > Gaiellales > Gaiellaceae > Palsa-739. The sequence continues at coordinate 118,950 of CAWCDC010000003.1, forward strand.
CCGCGTCCTGGCCGACAAGCTTGACCGCTGTGGAGTGATCGCTATACGTCGGCGAGATGTCGACGATCTCAGGCTCGCCGCCGCCGGCCGGAGTCGCGTCGAACGAGCCGGCGCGGAAGAGGGCGAGCCGCGGCGTGCTCGTCCAGCCCACGTCGGCGTAGACGGAGTCCTGCAGCGCCGGCCGCTTGCCCACGACCTCGGCCTCACCATCGCCGGCGGCCCGGCGCTCGATGTCGACGAGGTCCCAGTTGAGCCCGGCGTCGAGCCGAGCCGCCAGGCCGGCGGCGACGTCGGCGGCGAGAACCGAGTTCGCGAAGAGGACGGTGTCGTAACCGCCGTCGGCGACGACCTGCGCGAGCACGTCGACGCGTGGCTGCGGCAGCGGCTGGGCGACCTCCGCGTCTTCGCAGACCCAGACCTTGGTTGCACCAAAGCGACCGGCTTCGCCAGCAAGCGTCTTCGATCCCTCGCCGGCGATGACAGCCGAGACCTCACCGAGCGAGGCCGCCTTGGCCAGCACGCCGAGCGAGCCCTTCTGCAGCTCGCCGGCGTGGCTCTCCAGGAAGACGAGCGTGCTCACACGAGCCTCCTCTCGGCGAGGAAGTCGACGATCGCCTGTGCCGCGTTGCCGTCGTCCTCGATCTTGCGCGCGTCGCCGCGCGCGGGCGGGTCGCCGAGCGCGAGCACCGTCGTGCGGGAGCCGGCCTCGCCCGCGTCGCCGGCGTCGACTCCGAGGTCGACGAGCGAGAGGACGTCCTGCGGCTTCTTCTTGGCGCCCATGATCCCCTTGAGCGACGGATAGCGCGGCTCGTTGATCGCATCGCTCACGGCGACGACGGCAGGCAGCGGCGCCTCGAGCGTGTCGTAGCCGAACTCGGTTTGCCGCTTGACGCGGACCGAGCCGCCGTCGACCGCGAGCTCCATCGCCTGTGAGACGACGGGCCGGCCGAGCCGCTCTGCGACTGCAGCCCAGAGCACGGCGCCGTCGGCGTCGGAGGCCTGCTGGCCGAAGAGAACGAGATCGGGGCTCTCCTTCTCGAGCGCTGCGGCGAGCAGCCTGCTCGTCGCGACGAGGTCGGAGCCCGCAGCCGCGTCGTCGGAGACGAGCACGGCGCGGTCGGCGCCCATCGCGAGCGCCTTGCGCAGCGAGTCGAGTGCCTTCTGCGGACCGAGCGAGACGACGACGACTTCGCTGTCGGACTCGCCCTTGAGCCGCAGCGCCTCCTCGACCGCGTTCGCGTCGAAATGGTTGAGCGCGCCCTCGCCGGACCGGTCGAGCCGCTTCGACGACGGGTCGAGGTGACCCTGTCCCTCGGGCACGTGCTTGACGCAGACTGCGATTCTCATCCGGCGGGATGCTAGTGATGCTGGGCGGCGCGCTGGCTCACATGCGCAATTGGAGCGCGCGGACGCCCTTCACGAAGGTCTTGCTCACCTTGTAGACGCCGTGCTTGCGGACGGCGTCTTCGCCCTGGTACCAGCCGGCGAGCGCGAACTTCTCGTCGCCGTGGAAGTCGTGCAGCAGGTGCGCGAGATAGGCGACGCCTGCGCGGACGTTGCCGCTCGCGTCGTGGCGCAGGTGCTGCCCGATCAGGACGTGCTCGGCGAAGCTGAAGGTCGTGGGTAGGAGCTGCATGATCCCGCGCGCGCCGACCGACGAGACGAGGTTGTTGTTGTAGCCGGACTCCATCCACGCGAGCGCGCGGACGAGATGGACGCTGACCCCGTAGTGCTCCGCCCACTGGTCGAGCAGGGCCTGGATCGACGCGACGCTCTGGGTGCGGACGGCCGTCTGGGTCGTCTTGACGACGTGGGTCACGTGCGGAACTCGCAGGCGTGTCCCGATCAGGAGGAAGTGGCTCGGATCGAGATGGTTCAGGCGCGCGAGCTTCGCGACCGTCGTGTGGTACTTGCGCGCGAGCCCCGACAGCGTGTCTCCCGCGCGCACGACGTGGACAGCGGTCACTGTGCGCGTCTTCCTCGCCTTCTGCTGGTGGGATCTGACCGTGGCGACCTGGTTGCCTGCGAGCGGGGTCGGCTCGCGCTTGACGAGCGCGGTGAACGTGTTCGGCCCGACGACGCCGTCGCGACGCACGCCGAGGCGGCGTTGCACGAGCCGCACGCCGCGCAGCGTCGGTCCGTCGAAGTACGCGTTCACGGGCACGTTGATCCCCTGACGGACGAGCAGGAACTGGAGCACCGCGACGTCCCAGCCGAACGCGCCGCGGTGGAGCGTCCGCGCGCCGAAGAGCGGACGCCCGAGCGGACCGAGCGCCTTGCGCGTGCGCGCGTTGGCAAGCCCGGTGACCGGGAGTCCCTCCCGCCGCTGGAAGACACGGACGGCGGCGACCGTCCCCGGCCCGGAGATCGCGTCGATCGGGCCGCGGTAGAGCCCCTGAGCCCGCAGCGCCACCTGCAAGCCGGCGATCTGCGGATTCCGGCTCGACGCGGAGGCCGTGGGTGCTGCAACCGCGAGGACGGTGGCCGCAACGGCCGCGAGAAGAAGGAGACGGAGACGCACGGAGTCCCCGTCTACGCGCCGCCCGCCTCGAATCCTGCTGTGTGCTCTTTAGTACTAACGGCCGACGAAGTTGGGCGCGCGCTTCTCGGCGAACGCGGCGAGGCCCTCTCTGGCGTCCTCGCTCGCGAACAGGTCGCCGAACTCCTCGGCTTCGCGGTCGAGCGCGCCGGGCGAGAGGTTGAGCAAGCGCTTGGCAACGCGGAGCGCGACGGGGCTCTTGGCGGCGAGCTTCCCGGCGACCTCGAGCGCGTGGTCGAGGACGGGATCGGCGATGGCGTTCACGAGGCCGATGCGCAGCGCTTCCTCCGCCTTGACCTGGCGGCCAGTGAGGACGAGCTCCTTGGCGACGCCGAGGCCGCAGACGCGCGCGAGTCGCTGCGTGCCGCCCCAGCCGGGGACGATGCCCAGGTCGATCTCAGGCTGCCCGAGCCGCGCGTTCGACGATGCGTAGCGGAGGTCGCAGCCGAGGGCGAGCTCGCAGCCGCCGCCGAGCGCGAAGCCGTTGATCGCGGCGATCGTCGGCTTCGGCATCTCCTCGAGCAGGCGCGCCGCTTCGTGGCCGAGCGCACCCCACTCCTTTGCCTCGTCCGGGCCGAGGCCGCCCATGTACTTGATGTCCGCGCCGGCGACGAACGCTCGCTCGCCCGCGCCCGTGACGACGACCACTCGGGTGGATTCGTCGGCGGCGAGCTCCCGCAGCCGGTCGCGGAGCTCGGTCAGCGTCTCGACGTTGAGCGCGTTGAGCGCCTCCTGCCGGTCGATCGTGGCGACGGCGACCGCGTCGCGGCGGTCGACGACGACGGTCACGCCGGAACGGTTCTTTCCGCGTCGCCGCGTACAGGCCGCGACGAAGCGCAAGGGGGAACCTCTCGGTTCCCCCGAGTCCCCCTCCCCGGTGCCCGCGTCACGCGGGCACCCGGCCGCGAATGAAGTCGACGATCTCGGTGGTCGGGGCGCCGGGGCCGAAGACGCCCGCGACTCCGAGCCTGCGCAGCTCGTCGGCGTCGTCGTCCGGAATCGTGCCGCCCACGATCACCACGACGTCCTCGACGCCGTTCTCGCGCAGCAACTCGAGGATGCGCGGCACGAGCGTCATGTGGGCGCCCGAGAGGATCGAGATGCCGACGGCGTCGGCGTCCTCCTGGATCGCGGTCTCGACGATCTGCTCGGGCGTCTGGTGGAGGCCCGTGTAGATCACCTCCATGCCGGCGTCGCGGAGCGCGCGGGCGATGATCTTCGCGCCGCGGTCGTGCCCGTCGAGCCCCGGCTTGGCAACGACGACGCGGATCTTCCCTGCCATGGCCCGAGCGTAACGGAACGCCCGAGGAGCCATGTCTGGGTGTCAGACACCCAACATGTCCGGAACGGACGGGCTGAGTGTCCAGCAGCAGGAGGTTTTGTTTCCGGCCACGTCCGAACGGGGCATCACCCGGTGTCAGACACCGGACGTGGCCGCCTCGGCCAGGTCCTCAGAAGACGGGGGTCTCGCGCCAGGTCCCCCAGACCTCGCGCAGTGCGTCGCACATCTCGCCCATCGTCACGTACGCCCGCGAGGCGTCCATGATCGGCTCCATCAGGTTGCGGCCGTCGTGCGCCGCGTCCTCCTTCAGGCGTGCGAGCGCCGCCTCGGCGGCGGCTGAGTCGCGCCGCGCCCGCACGGCCTGCACCCGTTCGATCTGCTGCTGCTCGAGCGCCGGGTCGATGCGGAGGATCTCGAGCGGCTGCTCGTCCTCCAACTCGTACCGGTTCACGCCGACCACGACGCGCTGGCCGCGTTCGACCTCGGACTGGTACCGGAAGCTCGCCTCGGCGATCTCGCGCTGCATGAAGTTCTGCTCGATCGCCGGGATCACGCCGCCGAGCTCGTCGATCTGCTCGAAATACGCGTAGGCCTCGCGCTCGAGCTCGTTCGTGAGCTGCTCGAGGTAGTAGGAGCCGCCGAGCGGATCGATCGAGTTGACGACGCCCGTCTCGTGCGCGATCACCTGCTGCGTCCGCAGCGCAAGCCGAACGGCGTGCTCCGTCGGCAGCGCGAGCGCCTCGTCGAACGAGTTCGTGTGCAGCGACTGCGTCCCGCCCAGCACGGCGGCGAGCGCCTCGATCGCCGTGCGGATCAGATTCACCTCCGGCTGCTGCGCCGTCAGCGAGACGCCGGCCGTCTGCGTGTGGAAGCGCATCAGCCACGACCGCGGATCCCGCGCGCCGTACTTGTCCCGCATCTGCCGCGCCCAGATCCGGCGCGCCGCGCGGTACTTCGCGATCTCCTCGAAGAAGTCGAGGTGGGCGTTGAAGAAGAACGAGAGCCGCGGCGCGAACGCATCGACGTCGAGCCCGCGCTCGAGGCACGCCTCGACATACGCGAATCCGTCGGCGAGCGTGAACGCGAGCTCCTGCGCGGCGTTCGAGCCCGCCTCGCGGATGTGGTAGCCCGAGATCGAGACGGGGTGCATCAGCGGTAGCCGCTCGGAGCACCACTCGATCATGTCCACCACGAGCCGCATCGACGGCGCCGGCGGAAAGATCCACTCCTTCTGCGCGATGTACTCCTTGAGGATGTCGGTCTGGACGGTGCCGCGCAGCTGCTCGAGCGCGACCCCTTGCTCCTCGCCGACGCACGCGTAGAAGGCGAGCAGCATCGCCGCCGGGCCGTTGATCGTCATCGAGGTCGAGACCTCGCCGAGCGGGATCCCGTCGAACAGCGTCTCCATGTCGGCGAGCGAGTCGATCGCCACGCCCTCGCGGCCGACTTCGCCGAGCGACCGCGGATGGTCGGAGTCGTAGCCCATCAGCGTCGGCATGTCGAACGCCGTCGAGAGTCCGGTCTGCCCGTGCTCGAGCAGGTACCGGAAGCGCGCGTTCGTCTCCGCCGCCGTGCCGAAGCCTGCGAACTGGCGCATCGTCCAGAGCCGGCCGCGGTACATCGACGGATAGACGCCGCGCGTGAAGGGATATGCGCCCGGCCAGCCGAGGTCGCGCTCGTAGTCGATCTCGACGTCTTCAGGCGAGTGGAGCGGCTCGTTCTCGACGCCGGAGATGGTCGAGAAGAGCTCTCCCTCGCGTTCGGGCGTCGCCTCGTAGCGTCGCCGCCACTCGCCGGCGCCGCCCGTCAACTCCTCGCGGTCGGTGGTCGCCATACCGCTCGCAGTCTAGAGACGTGTTTCGGCCAACTCGGAGGAGCGGCGCCGATCGGGCCGCCCCTCCGAGGAAGCACTCGCTTCGGTTAGCGCGTCGGTGGCTTGGTGAGGAACCCGCGGGGTTGACGACCGTGTGCACGGCGCTGCAGATGGCGATCACGAAATTGTTCGCCGACAGGCGGTGTTGTTGAAGTTGTCGAAGAACCCCTCGACGTTGGTCGGCCCAGTTCCGTTGACAAGCGATTTCGCTGTCCTCGACGCCCGCCGCCGCCCGTCTGCTGCCGAGGTGCCGATCACGACCGTCCCGGTCGGGCAGGTCGCGTTGGACGGCAGAGACTCTCGGCGTAACCGGTGCCTCCGTTCGCCGGCGCCGTCACGACGTTGCCCTTCACGTACGTGACACTGCCGATAGCGTTGGAGACGCTCGCGGTCGTCGCATTCGTCGCATTCGTCGCGTTCGTGGCGTTGGTCGCGTTCGTGGCGTTCGTGGCGCTCGTCGCGCTGTCGGCGCTGGTCGCGTGCGTCGCGTTGCTGGCACTGCTGGCGGTCTTTGCGTGCTTCACGCTCAGACTCGGCGCGAGCTTCTTGATCAGCTTGGTGACCGCTTTCTTGTTCAGCGGGCCTGTCGTGCCGGCGGCCATCGCTGTGCCGCCGAGCACCAGGCTGAGCGCGACCACCGCGATCACCAGGGCCGGGCTTGGCAGACGAAACCTGCGTCTGAACATGGAAACCACCCTCCGGTAGAAGTTGTTGGAGCCTTCACCGGCAGCCGGTCAGGCGGTAGAAGACGACGCCGCAAGGATGGTGGCCGTCTGGAGACCCAGACGGAGGCCATGTCACCGATCTGTTTCCCCTGATGGATGCCTTGGCGGGAGCATCGTCGCTCAGTTCCAAATCGTCAAGAGGCCGAGCCGGGACGCCAGAGCGGCTCGTCGACCCCGGCTTCGGCGTTCGCCGCCCGCGCGAGGACGAAGAGGAGATCCGACAACCGGTTCAGGTACACGGCTGCGAGCGGGCTCGTGTCCGGAACGGCGAGCACGACGCGCTCCGCGCGGCGACACACAGCTCGCGCGAGGAAGAGCCGCGCGGCCCGCTCGCTTCCGCCCGGCAGCACGAAGCTCTTGAGCTCCGGCAGCGTCGCATTCGCGGCGTCGATCTCCGCTTCGAGCCGCTCGACCGCAGCCTGCGTGATTCGGAGCCGATCCTCGTGGCCGGCGAACGGGACTGCGACGTCGGCGCCGAGGTCGAAGAGCTCGTTCTGGACGCGGTCGAGACCGCCCGCGAGGCCGAGGAGCGAGTTGAGCTCGTCGACGTCCCCCAGCGCGGCCACGCGCGGGTCGAGCTTCGAGACCCGAGAGCCGTCGCCGAGGCTCGTCTCCCCCTTGTCGCCGCCACGCGTGTAGATGCGCGTCAGGCGGACGGGCTCGTCGCGCTTACGCATCCCCGTAGCCTACGGCGGTGATCCGACGCGCAACCGCGGACGACGTGGAGGAGATCGTCGCGATCTTCGAGCCGTCGTTCGCCCTGCTCGACTTCCTGCCGGCGCTCCACACGCACGACGAGAACCTCGCCTTCTTCGGTCGCTGCGTCCGGGAGGGCGAGGCGTACCTCCTCGGCCGCGGCTTCGCGATCCTCGCCGGCGACTGGCTCACGCACATCTACGTCCACCCGGACGAGATCGGGACGGGCGTCGGACACGCGCTGTTCGAGCACGTGAAGACGCTCCGGCCCGACGGCTTCCAGTTCTGGGTCTTCGAGCGGAACGAGCGCGCGCGGCGCTTCTACGAGGGGCACGGCGCGGTCGCCGTCGAGTTCACCTGCGGCATGGCGAACGAGGAGCGGACGCCCGACGTCCGTTACGCATGGAAGCCGTCCGCCTAGCCGAAGGCCTCTGGCGCTGGACGACGGCGGAGGCCGGCTGCGTCTACTACGAGGCCTCGGACGCCGTCGTCCTGTTCGACCCGCTGCTGCCCGCCGGCGAGGAGGAGGAGTTCCTCGCGTACCTCGACCGCGACGTCGAGCGACTCGGCCTTCCCGTCTCGATCCTGCTCACCGCCGCGCGGCACGAGCGCAGCGCGCCGATCCTGCGCGAGCGTTACAGGGCCGACGACCGGGTGCCGGCGACGGTCGAGATCCATCCAGCCGGGCCGCAGCAGGTCGCGTACTTCATTCGCCCGCACCGGGCGCTCGTCGTCGCCTCGCTCGGCGTCTCTCCGGCCGGGCTTCCGGTCGAGCTCGTGCTCCCCTCCGAGCTAGCCGGCTAGCGCGCGTTCCTGCAGCCCGAGGATCGAGCGCGCTATGACGAGCCGCTGGATCTCGCTCGTCCCCTCGTAGATCTCGGTGACCTTCGCGTCGCGGTAGTAGCGCTCGACCGGGAACTCCTTCGTGTAGCCGTAGCCGCCGAGGATCTGGATCGCCTCGCCGGTCTGGCGTCGCGCCATCTCCGAGGCGAAGAGCTTCGCCTTTGCACCGGCCTCGGTGTGCGGCCGCTCCATCTGCTTCAGCCACGCTGCACGGTGGACGAGGAGCCGGGCCGCGTCGATCTCCATGGACATGTCCGCGAGCTTGTGCTGGATCGCCTGGAAGCTGCCGATTGGCTGCCCGAAGGCGTGCCGCTCCTTCGCATACTCGCGGGCGACGTCGTACGCGGCCTGCGCGATCCCGACGGCCTGGGCGGCGATCCCGATGCGACCGCCGTCGAGCGTCGCCATCGCAATGTGGAAGCCCTTGCCTTCCTCGTGCAGGAGCCGGTCGGCGTCGACGTGCACGTCCACGGCGATCGAGTTGGTGGTCGAGGAGTTGAGCCCGAGCTTCTCCTCGCTGCCGGTGACGCGGATGTGGTCGGCGTCGAGCACGAACGCCGAGATGCCGCGGGAGCCGGGCGTGTCGGGGTCGGTGCGGGCGAAGAGCAGGAACGTGCCGGCGTACTCGGCCGTCGAGATGAACTGCTTCGCGCCGGCGATCCGCCAGCCGCCGTCCTCGCGGGTCGCCGAGGTTCGCAAGGAGCCGGCATCCGATCCCGCCTCGGCCTCGGTCAGCGCGAAGGCTCCGATCAGCTCGCCGCGCGCGAGCGGCGGCACGAAGCGCGCACGCTGCTCGTCGGTGCCGAAGCGCAGCAGCGGCAGCGTGACCGCGCTCGTGTGCACGGCGACCGTGACGCCCACCCCCGCGTCACCGCGCGAGAGCTCCTCGATCACGAGCATGTAGGAGAGGAAGTCCGCGCCGGCGCCGCCGTACTCCTCGGGCACGCAAACGCCCATCAGCCCGAGCTCGGCGAGCTTGCCGAAGACGTCGCGCGGGAAGTGGTGCTCGCGGTCCCACTCGGCTGCATGCGGCTCGATCTCGGCGCGGACGAAGTCGCGCGTGAGCGCCTGGATCTCCTTCTGCTCGGCGGAGAGCTCGAAGTCCATCAGCCGTAAGCGTAGAAACCCTGGCCGGACTTGCGCCCCAGCCGACCGGCTGCGACGTGCTGGCGCAGCAGCGGGCACGGCGCGTACTTCGGGTCTCCGAGCCCCGTCTGCAGGACTTCCATGATCGCGACGCAGGTGTCCAGACCGATCAGGTCGGCGAGCGCGAGCGGCCCCAGCGGATGCGCGAAGCCGAGCTTCGCGATCGTGTCGATCGCCTCCGCCTCGGCGACGCCGTCGTGGAGCGCCCAGACCGCCTCGTTGATGAACGGCATCAGGATCCGGTTCGAGACGAAGCCCGGAAAGTCGTTGGCGACCGCCGGCGTCTTCCCGAGGTCTTCCGCGAGCCCGACGATCGCCGCCGCCGTCTCGTCTGAGGTCTCGCGGCCGCGCACGATCTCGACGAGCTTCAGGACCGGCACCGGGTTGAAGAAATGCATGCCGATCACGCGGTCCGGCCGATCCGTGACGGAGGCGAGAGAGGTGATCGGGATCGAGGACGTGTTCGACGCGAGCACGCCGTGCGCGGGCAGTGTCTCGTCGGCCTGGCGAAAGACGTCCGCCTTCGTCTCCAGATCCTCGACGACCGCCTCGATCATGAGCGCGGCCGGGACGATCTCCTCGACCGCCGTAACCCGGCGGAGCACCTCGTCGGGATCGGCTCCGCCCTTCTCCGCGAGCTTCTCGAGGCTCCTGCGCATCGTCGCGAGGCCGCGCTCGGTCGCTCCGGGATAGGCGTCGTAGAGCGAGACGTGGCGGCCGGACGCGGCAACGACCTGCGCGATCCCTCCGCCCATCTGGCCGGCGCCCACGACGAGAACGTGCTCGAACTCCATGCCGCGAGGAGGCTATCGTCGCCGCATGTCCGTGGTCGACGCCAACGGCGCGCGCCTCTGGTACGACGAGGCAGGGAGTGGCGAAAGCGTGCTGCTTCTGCACGGCGGGCTCGGCGACTCCCGGCTCTGGGAGCCGGTCGTTCCCTTCCTCGCCGAGCGGTTCCGCACGATCCGCACCGACCTCCGCTTCTTCGGCCGCTCGACCGGGCCGGCCATGCCGTGGTCGTGGCAGAACGACGTGGTCGGCGTCCTCGACGAGCTCGGCATCGAGCGAGCGGCGCTCGTCGGGCTCTCGCTGGGCGGCAAGATCGCCCTCGACGTCGCGCTCGCGCAGCCCGAGCGGCTATGGGCGGTCGCCGGCGTCGCGCCGGCGCTCGGCGGCCACGACGGCGCTGCGTACACGGCGGAGCACGAGGCGCGCTACGAGGCGGCGGAGCACAAGCTCGAGGCGATGCTGGAGATCGATCTCGAGGTCTGGGCGCCGCTCGGCGCCGACGAGCGGATCCGGCAGCTCTGGCGTGCCACGCCCGACGCGAATCCGCTCCCGGACGGCGTCGAGCCCCGCGACCCGCCCGGCGCTCCCGCGAAGGAGCGGCTGAGCGAGCTGGCTGTGCCGGTGTTGATCGTGACGGCTTCACACGACCCGGCCGGCTTCCGCGAGATCGGCCCGCTCGTGGCGCGCGAGGCGCCCGACGCGCGCCACGTCGAGCTCGACTCCGACCACTACGTGACGCTACGCGAGCCCGAGCTCCTGGCCGGGGTGCTGCTCGAGTTTCTGGCGGCGACGGCGCCACAGGACTAGGACTCCGGCTGCGAGGAGGGCGAGCCCGCCGCCGATCCCGGCACCGACCCAGCCCCAAGGGAAGGCACCCTCGCTCGGCGCCGAGACCTGCCAGCTGCCGACGGCGACATTCAGCCAGGGACGCCCGCTCCGCCAGTGCACCGCGAGCGTGCGGTCGTGGTTGCGGAGCGAGAGGGCGACGTTGTAGACGCCGTTGTTCGTCTTCGACCACGGGAGGTCGATGCAGTGGGCGACGCCGGCGACCGTGTCCAGCGCGTGGATGAACGGCAGGCCGGAAGGCTTCTGGTAGAGCGTGAACACCCAACGGCCGTTGGCGCTCGTCGTCCGGGTCAGCGCATAGCCCGCCATCGTCTTCTCGTCCCCGTCTTCGTCCCGAGCGGCGACCTTCCCGGGCAGCAGCCGGTTCGCGCGCAGGTCGTACTCGCGCACGCTGTAGTGGGTCAGGTCGTTCGACGCCGTGTACTGGATCAGGTACATCCTCGACGCGTCCGGCGAGAGCGCGTCGAACGTGAACGAGCCCGGCAGCGTGATCCGCTTGAGGACCTTCCAGTGCGTCGGGTCGACGACGAGGAACTTGCTCGACGGGCCGAGCGGGCCGGTCGTGGATTCGAGCACGAGCGTGCGACCGTCGCGGGAGAGCCCTTGCCCGGCTTCGCCTCCGTTTCCGATCAGCGCGGTTCCCCACGAGCCGGGGAGCGTCATCGTCCCGTACACCTCGGGGCCCGCGGCGTAGACCTTCACGAGCAGCGTCGCGCCCGTCCCGTTCGAGAGGGCGATGTAGTGGAACGCGCCGTTCTGGCTCGTCACGCCGGCGCCTCCCTGGGTGACGTAGATCGGCCCGTCCGCGAACGCAGACGGGGCGATCGCGAGTGCAGCGACGGCAACGGCGAAGCAGAGCACGAGCGTGCGCATGACTTCCTCCTCGAGACGACACCGCTGATACGCGGCGGCGCCTGCAGGAGGTCCCGCGAGTCAGACTTCGATCAGGAGCGCGTCGCCCTGGCCGCCGCCGGAGCAGATCGCCGCGAGGCCGAGCCCGCCGCCCGAGCGCCGCAGCTCGTGCACCATCGTGCCGAGGATCCGGCCGCCGCTCGCTCCGATCGGGTGACCGAGCGCGACCGCGCCCCCGTTGACATTTGCCGTTTCGGGATCTGCTCCGAGCATGGCAAGACTGTTGAGCGCGACCGAGCAGAACGCCTCGTTCACCTCGATCCGCTGCACGTCGCCGATCGACTTTCCCGCCTTCTCGAGCGCCTGCGCCCCGGCGTTGGCCGGCGTGCGCGCGAGCCACGCGAACTCGTCCGCGACATAGCCCTGCGCCACGATCGTCGCCAGCGGCTCGAGCCCGCGCCGCTGCGCGAACTCCTCCGAGCACACCACGACGCAGGAGGCGCCGTCGTTGACGCCCGGCGCGTTGCCGGCGGTGATCGTCCCCTCGGGATCCATCACCGGCTTGAGCCCGGAAAGCTTCTCGAGCGTCGTGTTGCGCCGCACCGACTCGTCGGCCGTCACCTCGCCGACGGGAACGAGCTCGTCCTCGAAGCGACCTGCGTCCTGCGCGGCGGCGGCCCGCTCGTGCGAGCGCAGCGCCCACGCGTCCTGATCCTCGCGCGAGATGCCGAGCTCGCGTGCGACCTTCGCCGCCTGCTCCACCATGTGCAGGTCGTCGAACGTCGAGCGCAGCCCGTCCCAGATCATCAGGTCGCGCAGTGTTCCGTCGCCCATGCGATAGCCGGATCGCGCCTTCGGCAGCGCGTACGGCGCGTTCGTCATCGACTCCATGCCGCCCGTGACGACGAGCTCCACGTCGCCGGCGCGGATCATCGAGTCGGCGATCTCGACCGCGCGGATCGAGGAGGCGCAGACCTTGTTGACCGTGTCCGACGGCACGTCGATCGGGATTCCCGCACCGACGGCCGCCTGCCGCGCCGGAGCCTGGCCGGCGCCGGCCTGCAGGACCTGGCCCATGATGGCGTAGTCGACCTCGCGCCCCTCGAGGCCGACGCGCTCGAGGCCGGCCCGGATCGCGATCGCACCGAGCTCGGTAGCGGGGTGCGCTGCGAGGCCGCCGTTGAGCTTCCCGAACGGCGTCCGCACCGCCGAGACGATGACGCTTCTGCTCACGATTCCAAGGTAGCCAGCGAGTCGAGCCTGAGCGCGAACGCGACGACGAGCTGCACCGCGCGCTCGATGTCCTCGGGATCGGCCAGCTCGACCGGCGAGTGCATGTAGCGGAGCGGCACGGAGACGACGCCGGTGGCCACGCCCCGGCGGCTGAGGTAGAGCGCGTCGGCATCGGTGCTCGTCGAGCCGCGCGAGACCTCGACGGCGAACGGGATGTCTTCTGCCTCCGCCGTCTCGTAGAGGAGCTCGAAGACGCGCGGATGGATGGACGGCCCCCGCGAGATCGTCGGCCCCCCGCCGAGCACGACCTTGCCCTCGTCCTCCGGCTCGCCGCCGCGGACGTCGGTCGCGTGCGTGACGTCGACCGCCAGCGCGACCTGCGGCTCGGTCGCGTAGGCGCTCGTGCGGGAGCCGGCGAAATCGCCGACCTCCTCCTGCACGGCGGCCACGGCGATGAAGTCGCCGGGAGCTCCGCCCTGCTCGGCCAGGCGTCGCGCGGACTCGAGCGCGACGTAACAGCCGATCCGGTTGTCGAACGCCCGCGAGGCGAAGCGACCGCCGGCCAGCGAGAGCGGCGCACCGTGCCAGAGCGCGGCGTCGCCGGGACGCACGAGCTGCTTCAGCTCGTCTCCGTCCTTGGCGCCGACGTCGAGAAAGAGATCCTCGTACTCGACCGTCTTACGGTCCTCGCCGCGTCCGCGGCGCTGCTTCTGCACGCGCGCCACCACGACGCCGGGCAGCGGGCCGTTCCGGGTGAGCACGTCGACGCGCTGGCCGACCATCACGGCCGGGTTGAAGCCGCCGACCGGCCTCACCGCGGCGATGCCGTCGTCGCCGAGATGCGTGACGACGACGCCGATCTGGTCGATGTGGCCGACCACCGCGAGCGACGGGCCTCCTGCCGTACCGGGCACTCGCACCGACGAGCTGCCGAGGACGTCGGAGGAGACCTCGCCGACCGGAGCCGCGGCCTCGCGCCACACGGCAGCGGCGGCGTGCTCCTGCCCGGAGGGGCCAGGCGCGGTCAACAGACGCTCGAGCAGCTCGGGAAGCGGCATGGCGGCGGGACATTACCTGCGCGTTCTGCGGCTACTCCGCTGTAGCGTCCCCGCCTTGAAGCTCCGGACGCTCCCCGACAGCTACGCCGTCGTCCGCCTGCAGCCCGGCGCCGAGCTCCCGGAATGGGTGGACAAAGGCCCGTTCCGCTCGGTGACCCGCACCGACCACGAGGTCTCGGTCGTCTGCCGCGACCCCGACGTGCCCGAGGGCGAGAGCGTCGACCGCGGCTGGACGGTGCTCGAGGTGATGGGGCCGCTCGACTTCTCGTTGACGGGCGTGATCGCGTCGCTCGTCGTGCCGCTCGCGGAGGCCGACCTGCCGATCTTCGTCATCTCGACGTTCGAGTCGGACTACGTCCTCGTCCGCTCGTCCGACCTCGGTCGCGCCGCCGACATCCTCGAGGACGCCGGCCACGTCTTCGCGGCTTGACGGTCGCGTTCAGGCTCGCCTACCCTGGAGCCATGACTTCCGTCCGCAATCGGTGGGCCTGGCGCAGCGAGCGTGGCGGGAGCCTGCGCGCACGCTGAACCGCGCCGCACAGCCCGTCCGCTCGATCCGGCTCCGCGAGGGGCCTTTTTCATGCCCGTAACCGAGATCCCAACCGACCTCCTCACGCCGCTCGGCGCGTACCTCACGTTGCGCGAGAACGCGCGCGGCTCCTTCCTGCTCGAGTCGGTCGAGCGCGGACGGCTCGGGCGCTACAGCTTCGTCGGCGCGGGCTCACGGCTCATGACGTTCGAGGAGGCGGAGATCGCCGGCGAGCCCGTGGTGGGCTATCTCGGCTACGACGCCGTCGCGACCTTCGAGCCGACCGTGCCCCTGCCGGAGGACGGGCCGGGCGTGCCCGAGAGCGTCTTCCTCGTTCCCGACGTCCTGCTCCGCTTCGACCACGCGCGCGGCGTCGCCGAGCTGCTGCGCGGCGACGCGCGCGGACTGACGGGCGCTGCTCCTCCTCCTGCCGCGCGGCCCGACGCCGCGCGGGCCGCTCGAGCGCGAGCCGTCGCGCGACGAGCATCTGCGCCGCGTCGAGCGCGCGCAGGAGCACATCCGCGAGGGCGACGTCTTCCAGGTCGTGATCGCGCAGCGCGCGACGCGCCCCACGTCGGCGTCGGCCGTCGAGCTCTACCGCGCGCTCCGTCGCGTCAACCCGTCGCCGTACCTCTTCCTCCTGGAGCTCGGCGACCTGGCACTGGTCGGGAGCTCGCCCGAGACGGTCGTCAAGTGCACCGGCCGCCGCGCCGAGCTCAACCCGATCGCCGGCACGATCGCTCCAGGGGAAGGCGATGGCGCCGCGCTGCTCTCGTCGGAGAAGGACCGGGCCGAGCACACGATGCTCGTCGACCTCGGCCGCAACGACCTCTCGCGGGTCTGCGTGCCGGGCTCGGTACGCGTCGACCGCTTCATGGAGCCCGAGCGGTACTCGCACGTGACCCATCTCGTCTCGGAGGTCGTGGGCGAGCTGCGCGACGGAGTCACCCCGTTCGAGCTGCTGCGTGCGTGCTTCCCGGCGGGCACCGTCTCGGGCGCGCCGAAGGTGCGGGCGATGCAGATCATCTCGGAGCTCGAGCGTTACCGGCGCGGCATCTACGCAGGCGCGGTCGGCTATTTCCTGCCGGAGACAGGGGAGCTCGACACGTGCATCGCGATCCGGACGCTGTGGCTGCGCGACGGCGTCGCGCATCTGCAGGCCGGCGGCGGCATCGTCGCCGACTCCGATCCCGCAGCCGAGCACGAGGAGTGCCTCGCCAAGCTGCGGGCACTCGAGGCCGCGATCGAGCTGGCAGAGTCGGAGCAGGACGCGGCGCTGTGATCCTCCTGATCGACAACTACGACTCGTTCTCGTGGAACCTCGCGCATCTGTTCGGCGCGCTCGGAGCGGACGTGGTCGTGCGCCGGAACGACGAGGTCGACGCCGACGAGGCCGAGCGTCTCGCTCCCTCCCACCTCGTCGTCTCACCGGGACCGGGCCGTCCGGCTGCGGCGGGCGCGACCCGCGAGATCGTCGAGAGGCTGCTGCCGACGACGCCGACGCTCGGCGTCTGCCTCGGCCACCAGGCGCTCGTCGAGGTCTGCGGCGGCGAGGTCGGCTACGCGCGCGAGCTCGTGCACGGGAAGGCGAGCCCGGTGCGCCATGGCGGAAGCGGGCTCTTTTCGGGGCTGCCGGATCCGTTCGAGGCCGGGCGCTATCACTCCCTCGCCGCGACGCGGCTGCCCGACGTCCTCGAACCGACCGCCTTCGCCGACGACGGCGAGGTGATGGCCGTGCGCCACCGCGAGCTGCCGGCCGTCGGCGTCCAGTTCCATCCCGAGTCGGTGCTGACGCCCGACGGGCCTGCCCTCGCGCGCAACTTCCTCGAGGGGACGCTGTGATCCAGCAAGCGCTCGCGCGGCTGCTCGACGGCCACGACCTCACCCGCGACGAGGCGCGGCAGACGATGGCCGTGATCATGGCCGGGGAGGCGACGGACGCGCAGATCGCCGGCTTCCTCGTCGCGCTGCGGGCGAAGGGCGAGACGGCCGACGAGATCGCGGGCTGTGCGGAGGCGATGCGCGAGCACGTCCTGCACGTCAACCCGACGCGGACGGACCTCGTCGACGTCGTGGGCACCGGCGGCGACGGCGCGAACACGTACAACATCTCGACCGCCGCGGCACTCGTGACGGCGGCGGCGGGAGCGGCAGTCGCGAAGCACGGCAACCGCGCAGCTTCGTCGCAGACGGGCGCGGCGGACGTACTCGAGGCGCTCGGCTTCGAGCTCGAGCTGCCGCCCGAGCGGATCGAGCAGTCGATCGACGAGCTCGGCTTCGGCTTCCTCTTCGCCCAGGCGCACCATCCGGCGATGCGGCATGCGGCGCCCGTCAGGCGCGAGCTCGCGACGCGTACCGTCTTCAACGTGCTCGGCCCGCTCACCAACCCGGCGGGAGCGCGCGCGCTCATGCTCGGCGTCTACTCGCCCGAGCTCGTGCGGACGCTCGCGGATGCGCTCGTCCAGCTCGAGGCGACGCACGCGTACGTCGTGCACGGCGCCGGAGGCATCGACGAGCTCTCGCCGTGCGGGCCGAATCTCGTTTGCGAGGTGACGGCCGGAGAGGTCCGCGAATACGAGCTCGATCCGCTGGACCTCGGGATCGACCGCTGCGACCCGGACGAACTGCGCGGCGGCGACCCGCAGGCGAACGCGGCGGCCCTGCGGGAGGTGCTCGGCGGTGCGGACAGCGGGCACCGCTCGGCCGTGATCCTCAACGCGGCGGGTGGAATCGCCGCCGCGGGCCACGCCGAGAGCCTTCGCGACGGGATCGCCGCGGCACGCGAGGCGATCGACTCCGGCGCGGCGGCGGCGCGGCTCGACGAGCTGGTGGCGTTCTCGCGGACCGAGGCCTCCACATGAGCCACGCCGCCAACGGCCACGTCCGGTGTCTGACACCGAACAGTGGCAGTACCGGACATGTCCGTTTCAGGACCACCGCACAGTTGAGCGGCGCGGCTGTCCTTTCTGGACATGGCAGGTGTCTGACACCGGCCATGTCCCGAGGAGCAACGTGAGGTTCGCCGACGCTCTCGCGCAACCCGGCCTCGGCGCCATCGCCGAGTTCAAGCGCCGCTCGCCCTCGGCCGGCGACATCAGCCCCGGCGCGCGGGTCGAAGCCGTCGTACCGGCGTACGAGACCGGAGGAGCTCGAGCGGTCTCCGTCCTCGTCGACGACGCGTTTGCCGGTTCGCTCGACGACCTGCGCGCGGCGCGCGCGAGCGTCGACCTCCCGCTGCTCGCGAAAGGTTTCTTCTCGACCGAGGAGCATCTGCGCGACGTGCGGGAGGCCGGTGCTGACGCGGCGCTCCTCATCCTCCGCGACCTCGACGACGCGACGGCCGCCGACCTCATGCGGACCGCCGCGACACTCGGCCTCGACACGCTCGTCGAGGCCCACGACGAGGACGAGCTCGAGCGCGCGACTCGGCTCGGCGCCGCCGTGATCGGCGTCAACGCCCGCGACCTCGGCACGTTCCGGATCGACCGGCGCACCCAGCTCGAGCTCGTGGCGCAGGCGCCGCGCGACCGCCTCGTAGTGGCGGAGAGCGCGGTCCACACGCGCGCGCAGGCCGCCGCGGCCGAGCTCGCCGGCGCGAGCGCCGTCCTCGTCGGCACGTCGCTGATGCGC
This sequence comes from uncultured Actinomycetes bacterium, assembly GCA_963794255.1. Lineage (GTDB taxonomy): Bacteria > Actinomycetota > Thermoleophilia > Gaiellales > Gaiellaceae > Palsa-739. The sequence goes on from CAWCDC010000003.1 coordinate 136,991, forward strand.
GCGACCGAGCCCGGCGCCAAGCTCCGCGAGCTCCTCTCGCGGCCACTCGTCAAGGTGTGCGGCCTGACGCGGCAGGAGGACGTCGACGCCGCGGTCGAGGCGGGCGCCGACCTCTGCGGCTTCATCTTCGCGGAGGGCTCGCCGCGCCTAGCGCCCGGCGTTCTCGACGTGCCGGACACGGTGCTCAGCGTCTCCGTCCACGTCGGCGAGCCCGAGGAGCGCGGTGCCGACCTCGTGCAGCTCTACGAGCCCCAGGAAGGCACGGTCCGCGGGCGCGACGCCGTCCTGCTCCGCGAGGGCGAGCGGGTCGCGCGCGTCGCCGACCTGCCGTGGGAAGGCGAGGATCCGGATCACTGGCAGAGCGCGGGCAGGACCGACGAGCGACTCGTGCTCGCCGGGCGGCTCGGCCCCGACAACGTGCGAGAGGCGATCCGGACCGTGCAGCCGTGGGCAGTCGACGCGGCGTCGCGGCTCGAATCCGCTCCCGGGATCAAGGATCACGACAAGGTGCGCGCGTTCGTGCAGGAGGCACACGCATGAGCAGCTTCGGCGAATACGGGGGCCGCTACGTCCCGGAGACGCTGATCCCGGCGCTGGACGAGCTCGAGCGCGGCTGGCGCGACGCGCTCGCCGACGACTCGTTCCGTGCCGAGCTCCACGACCTCCTCACGACGTACGCGGGGCGACCGACGCCGCTCACGCTTGCGGAGCGGTTCGCACCCGGCAAGCGGATCTACCTCAAGCGGGAGGATCTCCTCCACACCGGCGCGCACAAGCTCAACAACGCGCTCGGCCAGGCCGTGCTCGCCCAGCGGCTCGGCAAGCGGCGGATCGTCGCCGAGACGGGAGCCGGCCAGCACGGCGTCGCGACGGCGACCGTCTGCGCGCGCTTCGGCTTCGAGTGCGTCGTCTACATGGGCGAGGAGGACATGCGCCGCCAGCGCCCCAACGTCGAGCGCATGCGGCTCCTCGGCGCGGAAGTGCGCGGCGTCGACTTCGGCACGAAGACGCTGAAGGAAGCGACGAGCGAGGCGATCCGCGACTGGATCACGAACGTCGAGACGACGCATTACCTGATCGGCTCGTGCGTCGGCCCGGCGCCGTATCCGGAGCTCGTGGCGGAGCTGCAGTCGGTGATCGGCCGCGAGGCCCGCGAGCAGATGCTCGCCGTCGAGGCGCGGCTCCCCGAGGCGGTCGTCGCCTGCGTCGGCGGCGGCTCGAACGCGATCGGGATCTTCCATGGCTTCCTCTCCGACGACGACGTGCGCCTCGTCGGGGTCGAGGCCGCAGGCGCGGCGTCGCTCGGCAGCGGCCGGCCGGCTGTGCTGCACGGCGCGCGTTCCTCGGTGCTCGCCGACGAGGACGGCCAGATCGCCGACGCGCATTCGATCTCGGCCGGTCTCGACTACCCGGGAGTCGGGCCCGAGCACGCTTTCTTGCGCGACACGGGGCGGGCGGAATACCGCATCGCGACCGACGAAGAGGCGCTCGCGTCCTTCCAGGATCTGGCGCGAACCGAGGGCATCCTCCCCGCGCTCGAGCCGTCGCACGCGCTCGCGCGCGCGCGCGACCTCGACGCCGATCTGATCCTCGTGGGCCTCAGCGGCCGCGGCGACAAGGACCTCGCCGAGGTGCTCGAACGGCTGTGAGCACGTGGGATCCCGCACGCACCGCCGAGTTCTTCGACGAGTACGGCGAGCGCGAGTGGACGCGCTTCGAGGATGGGCGAACACCCGGCCCGAGCCTGACGACGCACGTCCGGATGCTGGAGGGCTACATCCGTCCCGGCGATCGTGTTCTCGACGCGGGCTCCGGCCCCGGGCGGTTCACGCTCGAGATGCTCCGGCTCGGCGCCCACGTCACCGCGCTCGACATCTCGCCGGGACAGCTCGAGCTGCTGCGGGCACGCGTGCCCGACGTCGAGGCCGTCGTCGGCGACATCACGGATCTTTCCCGGTTCCCGGACGACGCGTTCGACGTCACGGTCTGCTTCGGCGGACCGCTGAGCTACGTCGTCGACCGGGCAGAGCGTGCCGTCGCCGAACTCGCACGCGTCACTCGGCCGGGCGGCCACGTCCTCGTCAGCGTGATGGGACTCGCCGGCGCCGCGATCCACTACGCGCATGTCATTGTGGAGCTCGCCCGGCGAGACGGGCCGGCGAAGTCGTTCGAGGTCGCCCGCACGGGAGTCATGCCGGAGGGTGACGGCTACGGCCATCTCCCGATGCGCCTGTACCTCTGGGAGGAGGTCGAGGCGCTGCTCGCTCCGTACGGAGAGGTTGTCGAGGGCGCAGCTGCGGGTGTGCTCCCCCACCTCGAGGTCGAAGAGCCAGAGATTCGCGCACTGCTCGAGGAGCTCGAAGAGAAGCTCGCCTACGACCCCGGCTCGCGCAGCTGCGGCGAGCACCTCATCGGAGTCCTGCGCGTCGCGTGAGCAGGAAGCTCGTCATCTACCTCGTGGCCGAGCCGGAGACGCCCGAGCTCGCGCAGGCCGCGGTCGAGGGCGGGGCCGACATCGTCGAGCTCGGCTTCCCGTTCTCGGACCCGCTCGCGGAAGGACCGGTGATCCGGCGCGCGTCGGAGCGCGCTCTCGCCCGCGGGATGCGCACGCACGCCTGCCTCGACGTGCTCGCGCGGACCCGCGAGCTGCTGCCCGACACGCCGCTCGTGCCGATGACGTACGCGGCGATCCTCGAGGCGTACGGCTACGAGCGCTTCGCGGCCGACGCGCGCGACCGCGGCGCGTCGAGCTTCATCCTCGTCGACCTCCCCGTCGAGGAGCAGCCGACGATTCGACGCATCCAGCTCGTCGCCCCGACCTCGACGGACGAGCGGATCAGGGCTGCGACCGAGGCCACGGACGGCTGGCTCTACCTCGTCACGGTGACCGGGACGACAGGCGTGCGGACGGAGGTCTCCCCCTCGCTGCCGCCGCTCGTCGAGCGAGTGCGGGAGATCAGCGACGTCCCCCTCTACGCCGGGTTCGGCATCTCCACTCCCGACCAGGCGCGAGCCGTAGGCGAGCTCGCGGACGGAGTCGTCGTGGGCTCCCGTGCAGTCGAGGCGGCCGAGCTCGGAACGGCGGCGCTACGCGACTACGTCGCGTCGTTGCGCGCCGCCCTCGACGCTTAACGAACTCATACGCCCGGCACAGGTCGTTCTCATGCAGCGCCGTGAATATGCGAATCACAGCGCAACCGTGACCCCTCCGAAAGCGCCGCCTCATGCCCGGCGCCGGCACTCCCCCTCAACAGCCGGCGCCGGGTCGGCGCGGTCCAGCCGGGACGCGCCCCGGATCGGTTCTTACCGAACCCTCACCGCTCTCTCACTCTCGTCCTAGGGAAAGCGGGCACTCTGGCACCCGGAAACGATTCAAGGAGACTCGCAGACATGAACCCACGCCCTTCCAGGACGCGCCTGCGCCTGATAGCCGCGCTGGCCGCTGCGCTCGCCGTCGGCGCGGCAGCGGGAGCCGGCGCGTATGCCCTGACCAACCACAGCTCGGGCACAGCGAGCGCGACCAAGCTCGTCGTGCCGGCCCAGCAGGCTTCTTCCACCTCGACCGTCGACTCGCTCACGCAGCTCTACAAGGACGATGCGCCGGGCGTCGTCGACATCACCGTCGTGGAGCAGTCGTCGGGCTCGAGCTCGTCCCAGTTCCCGTTCGGCGGGGGCGGTAGCGGCTCGCAGAAGGAAGAGGCCGAGGGGACAGGCTTCGAGATCGACTCGAGCGGCAACATCATGACCGCCGAGCACGTCGTGAGCGGCGCGCAGTCGATCAAGGTCATGTTCCAGGACGGCTCGACGACCTCGGCGACTCTCGTCGGCAGCGACAAGTCGACCGACACCGCCGTGATCCACGTCAACGAGCCGGCCTCCAAGCTGCACCCGCTCGCGCTCGGCGACTCGTCGTCGGTCGAGCCGGGCCAGAGCGTCGTCGCCATCGGCAGCCCGTTCAGCCTGCCCGAGACGATGACGGCCGGAATCGTCAGCGCCACGAGCCGGACGATCACCGCGCCGAACAACTTCTCGATCACCGGCGCGATCCAGACCGATGCCGCGATCAACCACGGCAACTCCGGCGGCCCGCTGATCGACACCGCCACGAACACGGTGATCGGGATCAACGACCAGATCCTCAACGCAGGCGACACGAACGACAACGCCGGTGTCGGCTTCGCCGTCCCGATCGACCCGTCGAAGAGCGTCGCGCAGACGATGATCTCCGGCGGCACGGTGCAGCACGCGTATCTCGGTGTGGCGGTCGCGCCGAGCGGAGCCGCGAAGGTGTCCTGCGTCGTCTCAGGCGGGCCTGCCGCCTCCGCCGGGCTCAAGGCGGGCGACGTGATCACTTCCCTCGACGGCAAGCCGGTCACGAACTACGACGCGCTCACGTCGGCCGTGTCGTCGGCTAAGCCGGGTGACAAGGTGACCGTGACCGTCACGCGGAACGGTTCCACCCAGCATCTGTCGGTGACGCTCGGCAAGCGGCCGGCCACTGCCAGCAACACCTGCAGCAAGTAGCTCCGCATGCGGCGGGCGGCCCCGGGCGGGCCGCCCGCCGCTAATACCCGTTCGAGCGCCCGACCCAGGCGTTCTGGTCGTAGCCGAGGTTCTCCCAGTAGCCGCTTCCCGCTTGCGCGACGAGATTGACCTCGGCGACCCATTTCACGTTCTTGTAGCCGTACATCTGGGGGATCACGACGCGCACCGGCGCGCCGTGCTCACGGAGGAGCGGCTTGCCGTCCATCTCCCAGGCCAGCATCACCTCCGGGAGGTTCGCCTGATACAGCGTGAGGTAGTCGACGTACGGCTGCTCGGCCGAGACGAACTCCAGCGCGTGCGCGTGCGGCAGCGGCCGCGCCTTCGCGAGCAGATCGCTGAAGCGGACGCCGCGCCAGTGGACGTTGCCGACCGTCCAGCCCGTGACGCAATGGAAGTCCTTGACCTCCGACACCTGCGGCAGCGCACGCAGCTCGTCGTAGGTCAGCTCCTGCGGCTCCTCGACGAGCCCGCCGATGCGTAGCCGCCAGGTCGCCGCATCGAAGGTCGGCATCGTGGCGGCGACGGTGTAGATCCGCCAGCCGGACCCCGGCCCGAGCGCCGCGTCGACTCCGCCGAGCGCGCCCGAGACGTGCCCCCACACCGCCTTGCCCCAGTAGAGCGACGAAAGGCCTCCGGCGAGGGTGGCGAGGAAGACTCCGCGGCCGTAACGGCGAGTCCCGTCCGCGGCCGGCGCTTCGTGATCGTGCACGTCCCCATGGTCGCAGCAACTGCGGAGGCTACGCCCTCGTTCTTAGGATCGTCACATGGAGCCGTCTCGCATCGCCCGCTGGACGCTCGTCGCGAGCATCCTCGGCTCGGCGATGGCCTTCATCGACGGCTCCGTCGTCAACGTCGCCCTGCCGTCGATCCAGGCCGACCTCGGCGGCGGGCTAGCGACGCAGCAGTGGGTCGTCGATGCGTACCTGCTCACGCTCGGCTCGCTGATCCTGGTGGGGGGCTCGCTCGGCGACATCTTCGGCGAGTCGAAGATCTTCGCGATCGGCGTGGCGAGCTTCGCAGGCGCGTCGCTGCTGTGTGCGATCGCCCCGACCGCGACCGCGCTGATCGCCTTCCGCGCGATCCAGGGCATGGCGGGAGCGCTCCTCGCCCCCGCCTCGCTCGCGATGATCACCGCCACCTTCGCCGGCGCGGCCCGGGGCAACGCGATCGGCCAGTGGACCTCCTGGACCGGGATCTCGTTCATCGTCGGCCCGACTCTGGGCGGCTGGCTGGTCGACGTCTCGAGCTGGCGGCTGATCTTCTTCATCAACATCCCGATCGCGGCCGCCACGCTGCTGATCCTCGTGCGGCTCGGCGGAATCCGGCAGAAGCGGCGCGAGGATCTGCGCGTGGACGTGTGGGGCGCGATTCTGTGCACGGCCGGGCTCGGCCTCCTCGTCGCCGGCTTCATCGAGCAGCCGCAGCGTGGCTGGGGCGATCCGCTCATCCTCGGCGCCTTCGCCGCCGGCCTCGGCCTGCTCGCCACCTTCGTGTTCTACGAGCTGCGGACTCCGCTGCCGATGCTCCCGCTCCGCCTGTTCCGGCTGCGCAACTTCTCGGTGGCGAACATCGAGACGCTCTCGGTGTACGGCGGGCTCTCCGGGCTGACCACGTTCCTGACGCTCTTCCTGATCGAGTTCGCCGGCTTCTCGGCGTTGCGGGCCGGAGTCTCGATCCTTCCCGTCACGGCCGTCATGTTCTTCGTCTCGCCGCGTACAGGGCGGCTCTCGATGCAGTACGGACCGCGCCTCTTCATGGCGCTCGGTCCGGTCATCGCGGGTCTCGGCGTGCTCGCGTTCACCCGCCTGCCGACGAATCTGAGTTACGTGACCGACATCCTGCCGGGGCTGCTCGTCTTCGCTGTTGGCCTGTCCCTCACGGTCGCCCCGTTGACGACGACGGTGCTCGCCGACGCCAACCCCGGAGACGCGGGAACGGCGTCGGGCGTGAACAACGCCGTCGCCCGGATCGCTGGTCTCCTGGCCATCGCGATCCTCGGAATCACAGCCGCGGGCGGCGGCGACCACCTCACGGTGCACGGCTTCCACATCACGATGGCAGTGGTCTCCGGACTGCTGATCTGCGGCGGCCTGATCGGCGCCATCGGACTCCGCAACCCGCAGCGCGCCTAGGAGGGCTCCGGAGGCCGGCTTGCGACGACCCTGGTTCCCGTCGCCTTGAAGCTGGCGTAGGCCTGCTGTCCGAGCTCGAGGCCGAGCCTGCGCAGCGAGTCGACGGTGATCTCCGCCGTGAGCGGGCCGATCGTGACGCGGGCGCGGTTGCCGAGCTCGGTGATCGCGGTGATCGCGCCTGCGATCACGTTCATGGCGGAGTCGCCGGGGCGGGTGGTCGAGATCGTCACGTCCCAGGGATAGACCGCCAGGACGAGCGCGCCGTCGCCGTCGTCGGCGGTCGAGACGACCGTTCCGTCGTCGAGGCGGATGCCCGTCGTGCCGACTCCGGTCACCCGCCGTTGGCCGTGCAGGAGGTTCGCCCCGGTGAAGGAGGCGACGAACGGGTCGGCGGGCCGGGCCACCAGGTCGGCGGGCGTTCCCGTCTGACGAAGGCGGCCTTCCACGATCACCCCGACCCGATCCGCGAGAGCCGCCGCGTCCTCGAAGTCGTGCGTCACGAGGAGCGTCGGGATCTCGAGACCGGCGAGGAGCTGCTGCAGCTCGAGTCGCACCTCGATCTTCGTGTGGGCGTCGAGTGCCGCGAGCGGCTCGTCGAGCAGGAGGATCTCGGGGTCGCGCGCGAGGGCGCGCGCGAGCGCGACGCGCTGGCGCTCGCCGCCCGAGAGACTGCCGGGCAGCGCAGCTTCGAGATGCCCGATCTGGAAGCGGTCGAGGTACTCGTCCGCGGGATGGCGGCGCGCGTACTCGATGTTCTTGCGCACGGTCAGGTGCGGGAAGAGCGCGTAGTCCTGGAAGACGAGCCCGACCCGCCGCTCCTCGGGGCGCAGGAACACGCCCCGCTCCGCGTCGAACCAGGTCTCGTCGTCGCAGCTGATGCGGCCGGCAACGGGCTTGACGAGGCCCGCGATCGCGTTGAGGACGGTGCTCTTGCCGGCTCCGCTCGGGCCGACGAGCGCGACGGTCGAACCGACCTCGAGGCTCAGCTCGAGCCGGAAAGTCCGAAGAGGGACGGCGATCTGGTCGAGGGTGAGCTTCGCCATGACAGTCCGATTCTGAGCGTCAGGAGCAGGACGGCGCTGATCAGGACGAGCACGGCGCCCATCGCCAGGCTGGCGTTGAAGTTGACCGCGAACTCCTGGTAGATCGCGAGCGGCAGGGTCTGGGTCACCTTCTGGAGGCTCCCGGCGAACATGATCGTCGCCCCGAACTCGCCCAGCCCGCGGGCGAAGGAGAGTGCAAGCCCGGCGATCAGGCCGCCGCGGGCGAGTGGCAGGACCACGCGAAAGAAGGTGCGCACCGGCCCCGCGCCGAGGGTGCGCGAGGCGGCCGTCAGGTGCGGGTCCGTCGCCTCGAAGGTGGCGATCGCCTGGCGGATGTAGAGCGGGCTGGCGACGTACGCGACGGCGACGGTGACCGCAGCCTGCGTGAACGGAAGCTCGATCCCAAACGTGCGCAGCGTCGAGCCGAGCAGGCCGAAGCGGCCCAGCGCGGCGAGCAGGCCGAGACCCGCGACGGCGGGCGGCAGCACGAGCGGCAACTCGACGAGGGTGACCGCGAGCGAGTGGCCCGGGAAGCGGCGGGTGGCGAGCAAATACGCGGTCGGCGTGCCGAAGAGCAGGATCGCCGCCTGCGCGACGACGCTCGTCTTCAGGGTCACGATGAAGGCGTCCTTGACGACGGGGTTCGAGAGCTGGTCGAGCACCTTGCCCGGCGACGTGTGGGCGAAGATCCCGACGATCGGCAGGGCGAGGAACGCGAGCGTGACGACCGCGACCGCGACGAAGAGCCCAAAGCCGAACGCCCGCCTCATCGCAGTCCCGCCCTAGCTCTTCGGCTTGACGCGCGGCAGGAAGCCGAACTTGTGCAGCTTCTTCTGTCCGGCCTTGCTCAGCACGCGCTTGATGAACGCCTTGGCGGAAGGCTTCCGGCTGCTGCTGGAGACGACGCAGATGCCGTACTGCACCTTCGGCTGCGCCCAGGCGGGAATCTTGATCACCTTGACCTGGCCGGGCACGGTCTTCGCGTCGGTGGAGTAGACGAAGCCCGCGTCGGCCTCGCCGAGCGCGACCTTCGAGAGCACCTCGCGGACGTCCGTCTCCTGGCTGACGACGTTCTTCAGGACGGCGCTCGAGAGGTTCATGTTCTCGAGGATCTGGAGCGTGTAGCTGCCGACCGGAACGCCCTTGGCGGCGATGTCGATCTTCACGCCCGACTTCGTCAGGTTGTAGATGTTGTGGACGTTGGCCGGATTCGACTTCGGCACCACGATCACGAGCGTGTTGCGCGTGAACACGACCGGCTTCGAGCAGAGCCCTTTCTGGAAGAGCTGCAAGGGGATCGTCAGGTTGGCCGAGGCGAACACGTCGGCCGGCGCCCCCTGCTGGATCTGCGCCGCGAGCGCGTTAGAGCCGGCGAAGGAGTACTTCTCGGACTTGTCGATCGCGGGGAAGACGTCGGTCAGCGAAGCCGCCGCATACACCGTGACCTGCGCGCGCGTCGCCGAGGCCGCCCGGCCGACCGGCAGCGCGAGCAGGCATCCGGCGACGACGGCAAGGACGGCGAGGTGCGTACGACGGAACGACACGGGCGAAACCCCCTTCAGCTCTGGATGATCACGTTCGTGGACTTGACGATGGCCGTCGCGGCCATCCCCTCTTTCAAGCCCAGCTCCTCGACGGCGTCGCGGGTGACGATCGCGACGAGCCGCACCGGATCGGTGACGACGAGCTCGACCTGCGCCATCAGGCCGTCGACCTCGACATCGGTCACGGTGGCGCGGAAGCGGTTGCGGGCGGAGATGTGCGTCCCCTTGCCGTCGCCGCGCAGACGGTCGAGCTCCTGCAGAGACACGATGCGCCGGTTGCTGCGGTCGCGCGTGACCTTGATCCGACCACTCCGGTCCCAGCGGCGGAGCGTGTCGACGCTGATCCCGAGCGCTGCCGCCGCTTCGCTGGCGGTGTATTCCTGCTTGGGCATCGTCTAGCTCTCGAACTCGTCCAGGGCGTCGGACACCGACCCGATCTGGAGCGCCGGTGCGAACGCCTTCCCGATCACGGACCGGCCCTCGAGCGCTTCCAGCGCACCTACGTGCTGCCCCTCGTTCGCCACGATCTGCCCGATCGGCAGCCGCAGCTCAGCCGTCTCGACGTTCTCGGCCGCTCCGAGGTATGCCCCGAGCATCAGGCGCTCCAGCCTGCCGGCGAGCTTCAGGATCGAGGACTCGCTGCGGAAGCTGCCCCTGGGATAGGAGAAGTCGATGTCGGCCGAGGTCGCCGGCGTCTGCCCGGCCGCGGTCAGCAACGCCGCGAGCCTCGCGTAGTGCGCGTTCTCGTCCGCGCGCATGCGCCGGATCAGCGCGGCCGCGCCCTTGGTGTGGAGCTTGCGGGAGGCCAGCGCATGCGTCTGGAAGTCGATCCCCAGCAGCTCGGCGGCGATCAGGAGGCGGAGATACGCGAGGTCGGCGTCGGGAGGCGCCGCAGCCGACGCGGTGCCCGCGAAGGCCGAGAAGCCCGACGCCGAGACGAGCAACGCCCCGCCGCCGACTGCTCCGCGACGCAACAACTCAGCCCTGCTGACCCCGCTCCCCACGATCCGCGGCTCCTTCTTCTTGCCGATGCAATGCCTAGCTTCGACCAGGCAGCATATACACGCGCACGAGGCGTGTTCTCCGCATCCGCCTAGGTAGAGTCAGAGCGTGGACGGGCTCGAGACAGATGCCGCTCCGCTGCTCGTCGCGGCCGACCTGATGCTCCGCGAGCCGAAGACGCTCAGCGCCGACGCGTCGGTCGCCGAGGTTCGCGACGAGCTCGCCAACCCACGGGTGCAGATGGTGCTGCTGGCCGACGGCCGCGCATTCCGGGGCGCCGTCACGCAGATCCCGGCCGACGCGGCGCCGCACGATCGGGCGCTCGACCATGCCGACACGGACCCAGAGGTCATCTCCCCGCACGCGTCGGCCGACGAGGCGTTCGAGCGCGCCGCCGCCAACCCGAACCGGCGGGTGATCGTGCTCGACGACGACCGCAACCTGCTCGGTCTGCTCTGCCTCAACCGCGACCGCAGCGGCTTCCGCGGCAGCTCCGTCTAGCCGACCCGCGTCGCGCGATACGCGGCGACGACGAACGGCAGCCGGAGAGTGGCGCCGTCGCTCAACGCCGGATCCGAGTCGAGGGCCTCCGCCACGGCGCCGAAGACACGCCTCCGCTCGTCCTCGGGCAGCGCCGCAACCCCGGAGTACGACAGCAGATGGTCGGCGAGCGCCTCGCGCGGCAGTTCGTGGACGTGCTCGAAGAGCGTGTGCTCGACGTCCCTGAAGAGACCCGACTCGCTCAGCTCGGCTGCCCAGTCACGGCTCCGCCAGCGCGGTCCGGGCCTGCGCGCCTGGGCCGCGTAGACCGCTTCCCCCATGCGGGCAACCGTCGGATTCCGGTCGTCGCGGTGGTTCCAGCCGAAGGCGAAACGGCCGCCCGGGCGCAGGACGCGATGGATCTCGGGCAACGCCTGGTCGAGCTCGAACCAGTGGAGGCTGGAGCCGGCCACGACCGCATCGGCCGCCGCGTCGTCGAACGGAATCCCCTCGGCCGAGCCCTCCACCCCTTCGAGGGCCAGCCCGCGCAGCACGGCGAGCATCCGCGGATCCGGCTCGACCGCGACGACCCGCATGCCGAGCGCCGACACCGCGCGCGTCAGCTTCCCGGTGCCGGCGCCGAGCTCGACGACGAGCTCCGAACCATCGGGAACGAGCCAGCGCGCGGCCGCCTCCGGCCAGGCGGGCCGGGCACGTTCGTAGGCGTCGGCGTGCGCGCCGAACGTCAGTCGCCGAGGAACCGTCGACACCGCTTCAACCTAGTCAACGCCGCGGAGGCAGCGAGCGCGTCCAGCGCCGGGACCACGCGCGGTAGCCGAGCAGCGCGGCGATCACGAAGAGACCTCCCGGGACTGCGAGATACGGCAGCGCAGCCGACGTCTTGCCCGCGCCCCAGAAGACGAAGACGGCGAGCAGCGACAGCAGCCCGAGGACTGCTGCGATCGGGCCGCCGAGGTAGCCCAGGCTGTCGACGGGGCCGGGGTCGTCGGCGTCGTGCAGCAGCGGCGGGTCGCCGACGGGAGGAAGCGTGATCCGCCTCGCCGCGCCGCCGTGCTTGACGCCGCGGTCGGGATCGAGCTCGAGCGCGTCGTCGATCTCCTCTGCAGAGAGCGCCAGATGAACGACGAGGTTCTCGTGATCGGTCTCGCGGACGTCCTCGAATCTGACCACCCGCCGGTCGTGCCGCCCGGGGAGGTGCTGTCGCTCGACTCCGAGCCAGCGCTGGCCGTCGTGCTCGAGCACGGCGAATACCTGCCCTGCCGGCTGTCCGTCGCGGTCGTACACGAGGTACCCCTCGAGCCAGACGGTGTCGCCCGCCGGAGGCGGCAACTCGTACGTCCAGTCGGCACGCGTCATGATCGACCCCTTCCCGCCGGCCGCAAAGCCGACACTTTCAGCGAGAGAGGTCGCGCCGGCGCCGGCGGAGGCGCGAGAGCTTCACCTCGAGATCGCCTGCGAACTCCTCGAGTGTCGCCTGCCGGCCGCGAACGAGGGCGAGCTGGCGCTCGACGTGCGGGATGGCCGCCTCGACGATCCGCAGCCGTTCCTCGTCGCTCGGGTCCTCCTCCCAGCGGCCACGCAACGCGGCGCGCGCCTCCTCGGCCTCGGCGAGCTCGACGAGCTCCTCGAGCGTCAGGCCGAGCAGGTCGCGCAGCCGGATCAGCTCCTGCAGGCGGGCGACGTCGGCCTCGGCGTACGTGCGGTGCGAGCCCTTCTCCCTGCTTGCGTCCGAGCCGAGCAGCCCGAGCTCCTCGTAGTAGCGGATCGTGCGGGGCGTCACGCCGACCCGCTGCGCCACCTCGCCGATGCGGAGCGCCATCTCGGTCGCGCTCATGCTGCGACCTCGATGTCGAGCGGATCGACCGCAACCTCCTCGACGTGCACGTACTTCCCGCCCCGCAGCATGGAGGCGACGGCAGCGACGAGGCAGGCGACGATCGCGAAGGCGAAGGCGTAGTCGAGCGCGGTGTGGAACGGGCCCGAGATGAGATGCGGGAAGAAGGCGCGCCCGGTCAGCGTGTGCGCATTCGCGGGTGAGAGCCCGTTGAGCACATGCGGCCCGAGCAGTGTCTTGACGGGGTTGTAGCCCAGGAAGGCGGCGAAGAGGGTCGCGACGGGCGGCAGGTGCGAGATCCGAGTCGCGTCGGTGGGCGCGACGCCGTGCGCGACGAGACCCGACTGCGTCGCGTGCGGCAAGCCGCTCGCGAGGCCGACGATCATGAGCGTGAAGAAGACGCCGATCGACAGGACGCTCGACGAGACGTTGAACGTCGCCAGCATCCCCGCACCTGCGCCGCGCTGCGACGGCGGCAGGCTGTTCATCACTCCTGCCGTGTTCGGCGACTGGAAGAGCCCCATCCCGATCCCGTTCAGCAGCAGGATCAGTGCGAACTCCGGGTAGCTGAAGTTGACCGGCAGGGCGATGAGTAGCGCAAAGCTCGTCGCCGCCACGATCATCCCCCCGGTCGCGAACGGCCGGGCGCCGAAGCGGTCCGAGAGCCAGCCCGAGGTCGGCCCCGCGATCAGCAGACCGAGAATCAGCGGCAGCATGTAGATGCCCGCCCGGAGCGGCGTCGACGCGAAGTCGTAGCCGTGCTCGGGCAGCCAGATCCCCTGCAGCCAGATGATGAGGATGAACTGAAGCCCGCCGCGCGCCATGGCCGCGAGCAGGGCTGCGAGATTGCCCGCCGCGAACGCGCGGATCCTGAAGAGCCCGAGCTGGAACATCGGCTCGTCGACGTGCAGCTCGATCCAGCAGAAGACCGCGAGCAGCGCGGCGCCGCCCAGGAGACACCCGAGCACGAGCGGTGACGCCCACCCCATCGTGTCCGCGCCGTACGGCTGGATCCCGTAGGTGATGCCGATCATGATCAGGACGAGTCCCGCCGCGAGCGTGAGGTTGCCCCACCAGTCGATCCTCCCCGGCCTGCGCACGCCGAGCTCGCGGAGCGAGCGGTACGACCAGATGGTCGCGAAGAGCCCGATCGGGACCGAGATGACGAAGACGAGCCGCCACTCGACCGGCGCGAGGAGGCCGCCGAGGACGAGCCCGAAGAAGGAGCCGACCACCATCGAGACGCTGTTGATGCCGAGCGCGAGCCCGCGCTCGTCGTGCGGGAAGGCGTCGGTGAGGATGGCGCTCGAGTTCGCGAACACCATCGCGGCGCCGACTCCCTGCCCCACCCGCATCCCGATCAGCCAGAGCGCGGCGGAACTGCCGTGCAGCCACGTGACCGAGAGCAGAATCGAAAAGAAGGTGAAGACCGCGAAGCCGAGGCGGAACATCCTGACGCGGCCGTACATGTCGCCGAGCCGGCCGAGGCTGACGAGCAACACGGCCATCACCACGAGGAAGCTCAACAGCAGCCAGAGCAGGTAGCTCGTGTTGCCCGGCTGCAGCGGGTCGATGCCGATCCCGCGGAAGATGTTCGGCAGCGCGATCAGCAGGATCGAGCTGTTGATCATCGCCAGCAGCGTCCCGAGCGTCGTGTTCGAGAGCGCCACCCACTTGTACTCGAGCTTCCGCGAGCGAATTCGCACCGCTTTGACCCCCGTCCCGTAGAACCTTACGTTTACGTAAGTTTAGCGGATCTGGACGAGCTTCGCGGGCGCGTGGTCGACCTGGAGCGTCGTGTGCTCGAGGCCGAACCGGTCGCGCAACATCGACTCGAGCTCGCGCCGGATGCCGTGGCAGTCGGCTCCCGGCTCGACGAGGACGTGCGCGGAAAGGCTCGGGAACTCGGTCGTCACCTCCCAGACGTGGAGGTCGTGCACCTCCACCACCCTCTGCTGCGACGCCATCGCCCGGCCGATGTCCTCGACGGACAGCCCGGCCGGCGCGATGTCGAGCAGCACGCGGCCCGAGTCGCGCAGCAGGCCCCACGCGGCGCGCAGCATGAGCGCGGCGACGAAGAGCGCCGCCACCGCGTCGGCCCGCACCCAACCGGTGACGAGGATCACGGCGCCGGCCGCGGCGGTGGCGATGAACGCGTAGAGGTCGGTGAGGACGTGCCGGAAGCTCCCCTCGACGTTGAGCGAGCGGCGGTTGGCACCCGAGAGCTGCCAGACCGCAAGGACGTTGACGCCGATGCCGACGAGCGCGACCACGAGGATCGCCCCGCCCTTCGCGTCGGGCGGCGAGACGAGGCGGCGCACCGCGCCATAGATGATCAGGCCGGCGAGCACGAGCAGCGCGGCGCCGTTCGCCTGCGCGGACAGGATCTCCGAGCGCCGCAGCCCGAACGTCCGGTTCCCGCGCGCCGGCTGGGCCGCAAGCCGCAGCACGAAGAGCGACAGCGCGAGCGCGCCGGCGTCGGTGAGCATGTGCGCCGCGTCGGAGAGAAGGGCGAGCGAGTGCGCCAGCACGCCGACCACGACCTCGACGGCCATGAAGGCGAGGATCAGCCCGAGCGCGATTCCGAGGCGACGTGCGTCGTGCGTGCCGCCGTGCGAGTGCCCATGCGCATGGTCGTGCACCTGCAAATCATGCACGTTTGCGAGATCACCGCTACCTAATCTATAATTTAGGCATGGCTCAACTTCAGCGAGTTTCCGAGACGCGCGAGCTCACGACCGCGGTGCAGGACTATGCGAAGGCGATCTACACGCTCGAGTCCCGCGACGAACCGGCCTCGACGACCGACCTCGCCGAGCTGCTCGAGGTCCGCCCTGCGTCGGTCTCGGGGATGCTGCGCAAGCTCGCGACGCTCGGTCTCGTCGAGCACGAGCGCTACCGCGGCGTGCGGCTCACCGAGCACGGCCGGCGCGTCGCCCTCGAGGTGATCCGCCACCACCGCCTCGTCGAGCTGTTCCTCGTCGAGAGCCTCGGCATGACCTGGGACGAGGTCCACGCCGAGGCCGAGGTGCTCGAGCACGCGCTCTCGGAGGAGCTCGAGGAGCTGATCGCGGCGAAGCTCGGCGACCCGACCGTCGATCCGCACGGTGAGCCGATCCCCAGTCGCGAGCTGAAGCTCGCCGAGACGTCCACGCCGGCGCTCGCGGAGCTCGAGCCGGGCGACACCGCGACCTTCGTCCGGATCTCGGACGCGGAGCCCGAGATGCTCCGCTACCTCGGCGAGCGCGGCATCGTCCCTGGCACCCGGCTCGAGCTCGTCGAGCGGCACCCATTCGACGGGCCGCTCTTCGTCCGCGTGGGTGACGACGTGCACGTCCTCGGCGCCACCCTCGCGCGCGCGATGCACGTGGAGACGGCATGACATCCATCGAAGCGCTCGCCATCGAGGCGCGCGAGGCGGGCATCACGCCGCTCGAGGCACTGCTTCGCCGCGGTCGCCTACGCGCCACGCTGATGATGCTCGGCCCCGCCTTCGTGGCCTCGATCGCCTACGTCGACCCCGGCAACTTCGCCACCAATGTCCAGGGGGGCGCGAAGTTCGGCTACCTCCTGCTCTGGGTCGTACTCGCCGCGAACCTCATGGCGATGCTGATCCAGTACCTCTCGGCCAAGCTCGGCATCATCACCGACCGGAACCTCCCGGAGCTTTGTCGCGACCACTACCCACGCCCGGTCGCCTGGGGACTCTGGATCCAGGCCGAGGCGATGGCGATGGCGACCGACATCGCGGAGTTCCTGGGTGCCGCCCTCGGACTGAACCTGCTGTTCCACGTCCCGCTCTTCGTCGCCGGCGTGATGACCGGATTCATCGCCTTCGGCATCCTCGAGCTCCGCCGCCACGGCTTCCGCCCCTTCGAGCTCGGGATCACCGCGCTGCTCGGGATCATCTTCCTCGGCTTCCTCTACGAGACCCTGAAGATCGGCCCCTCCGCCTCGGAAAGCCTCCAGAGCTTCCTGCCGCCTCGCCTCGGCTCAACCGAGGCGCTCTACCTCGCGGTCGGGATCATCGGCGCGACCGTGATGCCGCACGCCATCTACCTCCATTCCGCCCTCACCAAGGGACGGATGCCCGTCCACAACGACGCCGAACGCGCGCGCGTGCTCCGCTTCGAGCGCACCGACGTGATCATCGCCCTCGGCCTCGCCGGCCTCGTGAACATGGCGATGCTCGCCGTCGCGGCGAAGCTCTTCCACGGCGCCGGCCTCACCGGAATCGACACGATCGAGGGGGCACACAAGGAGTTCGGCAACCTCGTCGGCGGCGGCGCGGCAACCGCTTTCGCCGTCGCCCTGCTCGCCTCCGGCGCCTCCTCGTCGAGCGTCGGTACCTACGCCGGCCAGGTCGTCATGGCCGGCTTCATCAACATCAACATCTCCGTCTACGTCCGGCGGGTCGTCACCATGGTTCCCGCCCTCATCGTTCTCGCCGTCGGCGTCAGTCCCACGAGCGCACTGGTGCTGAGCCAGGTCGTCCTCTCCTTCGGGATCCCCTTCGCGCTCATCCCGCTCGTCCTGCTCACGCGCCGCCACGACGTGATGGGCGTCCACGTCAACCGGCGACTCACCACGTGGACGGCGTGGGCGCTCGCAGCCGTCATCAGCGCGCTCAACGTCTTCCTGCTTGCCCAGACGTTCGGCCTCGCCTAGCGCCGCGAACCGGCGATGACGCCGGTGTCGAAGCCCAGCCAGTGCATGCGCCCGCGGATCCGCGCGTGCTCGATCTTGAGGCAGCGGTCCATCACGACGTCGAGCCCGCCGTCCTGCGCGATCCGCGCGGCTTCGGGGCTGATCACGCCGAACTGCAGCCACAGGGCGCCGGCGCCGACCTCGACGGCCTCCCGAGCCAGGTCGGGAACCGCCGCGGGATCGCGAAAGACGTCCACCACGTCGATGTGCTCGGGCACGTCGCGGAGGCTCGCGTAGACCTGCTCGGAGAGGATCCGCTCCTCGTTGGGGTTCACGGGGATCACGCGGTAGCCGTGCCGCTGCAGGTAATAGCCCACGAAATTGCTCGCGCGCAGCTCGCTCGCCGAGAGGCCGACGATCGCGACCGTGCGTGCGTTCAGCACGAGCTCCTGGATCGTGCGGCGATCCTGGAACTCGTTCACGCCGTGACGGCCGAGCCGCGAGCCGCCTGCAGCCCGCGCTCGAGATCCCAGACGAGGTCGTCGACGTCCTCGAGCCCGACCGAGAGGCGCACCGTTCCGGGCGCAACGCCTGACGCTGCGAGCTCCTCGTCCGAGAGCTGGCGATGCGTCGTCGAGGCGGGATGGATGACGAGGCTCTTCGTGTCGCCGACGTTCGCGAGGTGGCTCCAGAGCGACAGCGCCTCGATGAAGCGGCGCCCGCCGTCGCGGCCGCTCTCGAGGTCGAACGAGAAGACCGAGCCGGCGCCGTCGGGCAGATAGCGGTCGACGAGCGGGCGGTACGGGCTCTCGGGCAGCGCCGGATGCCGCACGGCGCCGACGCCCGACCGGCCCTGCAGCCATTCGGCGACCGCGAGCGCGTTCGCGACGTGGCGGTCCATCCGCACCACGAGCGACTCCATCCCCAGCAGGAGCAGGAACGCGTTGAACGGCGACAGCACGGCGCCGAAGTCGCGCAGCGTCTCGGCGCGCAGCTTCATGAGGAGCCCGTAGACGCCGAACGTCTCGTGGAACTTGAGGCCGTGGTAGGCGGCCGACGGCTCCGCGATGGAGGGAAAGCGTCCGTTCGACCAGTCGAACGTGCCGGAGTCGACGACGGCACCCGCGATCGTCGTCCCGTTCCCCGCGATGAACTTGGTGGCGGAGTGGACGATCAGGTCTGCGCCCCACTCGAACGGCCGGCACAGGTACGGCGTCGCGAATGTGTTGTCGACGACGAGCGGCGACCCGACCTCGTGCGCCACCGCCGCTGCGAGCTCGATGTCGAGCACGTTGCCGCCCGGGTTCGCGACCGTCTCGGCGAAGAGCGCCTTCGTCTCGCCCGTGACGGTGCGGCGCCAGCCGTCGGGGTCGTCCATGTCGACCCAGTCGAGCGTGATCTGGAGCTTGCGAGCCAGGTGGTTGAGCTGCGCGGTCGAGCCGCCGTAGAGCGCCTTCGCCACCGCGATCCGGTCGCCCGGCTCGAGCAACGCGAAGAACAGCGCGGCCTGCGCGGCGAGACCGCTCGCAAACGCGACCGCGCCGGCCCCGCCCTCGAGGTTCGCGAGGCGCTCCTCGAACGCGGCCACGGTCGGATTCATGATCCGGCTGTAGACGTTGCCGTACTCCTGCAGATTGAAGTACGCCGACGCCGACTCCGTGTCCTCGAACACGAACCCCGCGGTCTGGTAGATCGGCGTCGCGCTGGCGCCGGTGTACGGATCCGGACGCTGCCCGGCGTGCACCGCGCGGGTGTTGAACCCGAAATCGCGCGGCGTCTCGTCCATCGAGTCAGCGTACCGCCGCGATGCGCCGCGACGAGGCGACGCCTTAGCGCTCGCGGTAGACGATGCGGCCGCGCGTCAGGTCGTACGGGGAGAGCTCGATCTTGATGCGGTCGCCGGGGTTGATCCGGATCCGATACCGGCGCATCCGGCCCGAGGTGTAGCCGAGCGTCTCGTGGCCGTTGTCGAGGACGACTCGGTGCATGCCGCTGCGATACGACTCGACCACCGAGCCCTCGACCTCGATCTTCTCTTCTTTTTCCGCCATGCGCACCCCCAGTGCTGCTCTTGCCGTCTCCGGCACGAAAAACCCCGCCGGAGCGGGGCTTTCCTAGTAGCGGGGGCAGGATTTGAACCTGCGACCTCCGGGTTATGAGCCCGGCGAGCTACCTGACTGCTCCACCCCGCGTCGCGGCCGTGATTGTAGCACCCCGGTTACGCTGAGCCCCATGTGGGATTGGGCGATCTGGGCCGCCTTGATTCTCGTCGCCGTCGCGGGAATCCTGGCTCTGGTGCTGCTTGCGCTGCGGGTGCGGGATGCGTGGCGCAGCTTCGACGAGACGCGCCGGACGATGATCCGCGGGCTCGACGCGCTCGCCACGAGCGCCGAGGCGGTGGCGGAGAAGGCCGCCGTGGCGGGCGACTTCGCCGAGCTCGAGGAGAGCGTCGGGCGCCTGCGCGTCTCGCTGGCCCAGCTTGCCGTCCTGCGCGCGGCGCTCGACGAGGCGCGCGTCACATTCGGGCCGGTTGCCGCCTTCCTGCCGCGGAAATGAAGGTCGCCGCGCTCGATCTCGGGACGAACACGACACGGTTGCTCGTGGCCGACGTCGCTGACGGCCACGTCCAGGAGCTGCATCGCGAGACCCGGATCACGCGGCTCGGCGAGGGAGTCGATGCGCGCCGCCGCCTCCTCCCCGTCCCGATCGCCCGAGTCCGCAACGCCCTCACCGACTATCGCCGCACTGCGGAGTCGCTCGGCGCCGAGCGGACGCTGCTCGTCGCGACGAGCGCCGTCCGCGACGCGGAGAACGGCGAGGCGTTCCTCGGCGAGATCGAGTGGAGCTACGGGTTCACGACGCAACTGCTCTCGGGCGACGAGGAGGCGGAGCTGACGCGGCGCGGCGTAGGCGACCTCGCGTCGGAGACGCTGCTGGTGGACATCGGCGGAGGCTCGACCGAGCTCGTGCTGGGCGACTTCCACCTCAGCCTGCCAATGGGCTCCGGCCGCTTCACCGAACGTCACGGCGAGCAGGTTCCGGTACTCGAGGAGGCTGCACGCGAGCTCCTGCCTCAGCTCGAAGCGCGGGAGGCGGTCGGCGTGGCCGCGACGATCACGACCCTGGCCGCGCTCGACCTCGGCCTGGAGGAGTACGACCCCGAGCGGGTGCACGGGCACCTCCTCAGCCGCGACGCCGCGCGGGCGTTGCTCCAGCGGCTTGCCGCGCTGCCGCTCGACGAACGGCGGCGCGTGCCGGCTCTCGAGCCCCAGCGTGCCCCCGTGATCGTCGCCGGCGCGGCGATCCTGGTCGCGATCCTCGACGCCTACGACCTGCCGGCGATCCGCGCCAGCGAACGGGACCTCCTCGACGGAGCGGCGCTCGCCGCGGCCGAGCTCCCGGAGCCGGAAGAGGGCGCAGCGCCTCCCGGCGCCTACACCTGCTGCTAGGAGGATTGGGCAAAACACCGGCTGAGCGGCCGGCGCACAGCGTTCCGCCAAACCCTCCTAGAGGACGAGCGAGCCGGACTCGGTTTCGTCTTCGGGCGGCTCGTCTTCCGCCAGGCGGCGCTGCACGACGGCGCGCGAGAGGACGCCCACGAGGCGCCCGCCCTCCTCGACGACCGGCACCCGCTCCAGATCCTGCTCCTCGAGGAGCCGGAACGCGCCGTCGAGGTCGAGGCCCGCGTCGAGCGTGAAGTTCGGCGGCTCGGCGATCGCTCTGAGCAACACGGAGCTCGGCTCGAGCCCGGCGGCCACGACCTCCCGCACCAGCGTCTTCCGGGTCACGACGCCGAGCAGGCGCCCGTCGTCCTTCGTGACGAAGATCGCCCGGACGTCGCCGCTGTCGGCGAAGCAGCGGCCGGCGTCCTGCGCGTTCGCGTCGGCTGCGAGCGTCGTCGGCTCGGGCACCATCGCGTCGCGGACGGTTTCTGCAGACATCGCACGCATTCTCGTTCCTATGGGTAGATTCCGCGAGCTTCCAGCGCGGCGGCGACCTCTCGAATGGCCGCGACCATGGCCGCCTGGCGCAGTGTGATCCCCGTCTCGCCGGAGATCGAGTAGACGCGATCGAAGGCGTCGGTCATCTTGTCCGACAGCTTGCGGCGGATCTCGTCGCGGTCCCAGAACAGCCGGCCGAGATCCTGCACCCACTCGAAGTACGAGACCGTGACGCCACCGGCGTTCGTGAGGATGTCGGGCACGACGGGGATGCCGCGCTCGCCGAGGATCTCGTCGGCCTCGATCGTGGTCGGCCCGTTGGCCCCCTCGATGACGAGCGAGGCGTGAACGCGGTCGGCGTTGGCGCTCGTGAGCTGATCCTCACGCGCGGCGAGGACCAGGATGTCGCACGGGAGCTCGAGTAGCTGCTCGTTCGTGATCCGCTCGCACCGGTCGTAGCCGGCGAGAGAGCCGTGCTCCGCTGCGTACGCGTGCAGAGCGGGGATGTCGAGGCCGGCCTCGGAGTGGAGCCCGCCGGAGACGTCGGAGACGGCGACGACCCGCGCGCCGCGCTCGTGCAACTCCGACGCGGCGACCCCGCCGACGTTGCCGAAGCCCTGCACGACGCACGACCGTCCCGCGAGCTCGTAGCCGAGCCGCCGAGCGGCCTGTTCGGTGACCATGACGACGCCGGCGCCGGTCGCCTCGCGGCGAAAGACGGAGCCGCCGATCGAGATCGGCTTACCGGTCACGACCTCGGGCACGGCGTAGCCGGTCTGCATCGAGTAGGTGTCCATCATCCAGGCCATCGTCTGCTCGTTCGTCGCCATGTCGGGCGCCGGGATGTCTGTCTGCGGGCCGAAGTCGCGGATGAGATCCGACGTGAAGCGGCGCGTGAGCTTCTCGAGCTCGCGCTGGGAGAGGGCGTGGGTGTCGCAGCGGATGCCGCCCTTCGCGCCGCCGTACGGGAGCCGCAGAAGCGCGCACTTCCACGTCATCCAGGTCGCGAGGGCGGCGCACTCGCCGAGCGAAACGTCGGGGTCGTAGCGGATGCCGCCCTTCGTCGGGCCGAGCACGCTCGAATGCTGGACGCGATAGCCCGGGTAGATGTCGACCGAGCCGTCGTCGCGGCGGAGCGGGATGCTGATCATGACCGCGCGCTCGGGGTAGCAGAGCCGCTCGGCGACCATGTCGGAGACATCCGCGAAGGGAAGCGCCTGCTCGTACTGGGCACGCGCCATGCGGAACAGCGGCGTGTCCCACTCGAGGACCGGCTCCGTCGGCGACGCATCCAGCTCGGACACGGGCCGGAGTGTATGTCCGGCGTCAGTCTTCAGCGGCGACCTGGGGCCACCCCGCGCCTCCACCCACCGTCGAGCCTAACGGGGAACTGGTGGCGTGTCCGTGACGGGATCGTCGCGAGAAGCGGACGGCTCGGGCCTCGCCGATGCGGTCGGCCGGAGGATGCTCTGTCCCTCCATCTCGGCAGGCACCGGCTCGTCGAGGAGCTCGAGCAACGTCGGCGCCACGTCGGGTAGCGCGCGCTGCGGCCCCCGCCCCGCCGGCACGCTGTCGGCGACGAGCAGGTACAGGCCTTCGTGTGCGTGGTTGGCGTCGTCGGGCCCGGTGTCGTTTTCGAACACATGCACCGTCCCGGTGCCGACCAGGCCGACGCTCCGCCAGTAGAGGTCGCCGAAGTAGACGAGGAGGTCGGGCGCGATCCCGCGAGCCTCCGCGTACAGGTCCTCCGCCCGGTGGGCAACCGTCCCGATCGGCCGGCCCTGGTCGTCCCCGAGTGCCTCGAGCTTCGCCTTCAGCTCGTCCCGCACGCGCTCGTAGTCGCCGGGCGAGACGATCCCCTCCGGCTCGCGCCCTTCGACATTGAGGAAGAGCCGGCAGTAGTAGCCGCCTTCGCCCCAGGCGACGGTGCGCGACCAGTCGATGAGATCGGGAGTGAGCCTTGTCGGCTCGCTCGGCTCCTCGCGCAGCACGAGGTACCCCTCGCGCCGGAGCCACTCATTGACGCAGATGCCGCCGTCCATCCGCTTCGCGCCGTGATCCGAGACGACCAGTACCGCCGTGTCGTGGTCTGCGAACCGCAGCAGACGCGCGATCTTGGCATCGAGCCGCTTGTAGTACTCGAGCATCGCGTGCTCGTACGGGTTGCCCGGCTCGAACAGCCGGTGCTCGGAGTCGGTGAAACGCCAGAAGGCGTGGTGGATGCGGTCGGTGCCCATCTCGACCATGAAGAACAGGTCCCACGGCCGCGTCTCGAGCAGGTGCTCGGCAAGCCGGAACCGCTTCTCCGTCATCTCCTCGATCTGGTCGAGCAGGCGATCCTTCTCCTCGGAGCGAAAGTTCTCGACGTCGACGAGGTAGTGCCCCACGACCTGCTCGATCTCGTCCTTCAGCTCGGGCGGATACGTGTAGCGGCTCGTCCGCGTGTCGGGCGTGAGAAAGCAAGAGACCAGCGCGCCGTTGACGCGGCTCGGCGGATAGGTCTGCGGCACTCCAAGCACGATCACGTCGCGCTGCCTCGCCGACAGGATGTCCCAGACGCGCGGCACCTTCACTGCTCGGGAGTCGGCGAAGACGAGCTGGTCGTACGAGTGATCCTTCCGGTTGCGGAAGCCGTAGAAGCCGAGAGAGCCCGGGCTCCGCGAGGACGTCATCACCGACCAGGCGGGCACGGTGATCGGCGGGTCGCAGGAGCGCAACACGCCGAACGAGCCCCGCTCGGTCAGCGAGCGGATCGTCGGCAGCTCCGGCAGCCAGCGGTCGAAGACGAACTGGGGCGCCGCGCAGTCGAGCCCGATCACCATCACCTTCTTGGCCATCGAGCAAGGCTAGTCGCGCGGCAGTCCGAACCGTTCCGCTGCGAACCCGGCGAGCTCGCCGGCCGAAAGGCAGATCCCACCGCGCTCACCGACTGCCTCGATCAGGTCGAAGTAGAGCCTGTCCCAGCCTCTCGCGCTCGGTCCGTCGAACCGTTCCGGGTGCCAGAGGATCGAGAACGCGCCGCCGTGCTCGGCTGCCCAGTCGAGGAGTGCCACGACGCGCGGCTTCGCCTGGGCCGCCGAGAGCCCGGCGTAGCGCTCCTCGGCGAGCGTCGCGTCCATCACGGCGAGCGGCACCTCGATCAGGTTGGCCGGGCGATCGTGCGCGAAGTCCCAGGGACGGAACGGATGCGCGATGCCTGCACGGAAGCCGAGGGCGTCAGGGAAGCCGAGCGACGTGTCGTAGCGGAAGCCGATCCCGGCGAGCGGCGCGAGATTCCGGTGCGGATCGACGCGGAGGTAGTGGTAGCGGTGCCCGAGGAGCGGCCCGTCGAGTTGCGCCAGCGTCGCGCGCTCCCGTGCCAGGCGGTCGAGATCCCCGGCGGCGAGGTAGCTGCCGTGCAGGCCGACCTCGGAGCCGGACTCGAGGATCGTCTCGACCAGCCGCGGCCGGAGCCGGTCGTACACCTCGGGCGCGGCGCCGTCGGCCCGGTGCCCGTGCCCCGCCAGCAGGAAGAACGTCGAGCGCGCGCCGAGCGAGCGCTCCTCCGCGGCCGTCTCGGCGAAGCGCCAGTTGGGATCCGTGCCGCGGAGCTTGTGGACCGGCACTCGCGCCAGGCCGCGCGCCTCGTGCGCGGCCGGTCCCAGGCGGCCGGCGAGAGCGTGCGTCTTCAGCCGGGCGGCCGCACCGCGCACGCCGATCTTCGTCCAGCGCCACGGCGCGTCGACGTCGTGGGTGAGCGCGACCGCGAACCGCGCGCCACGGTAGAGCGGCGGCTCCGCGCCGAGCTCCCGCCGCAGCCGCTCGAGCGGCGGGTCGCGCGGATCGAGACACGAGGAGGCGGCGAGGAAGCGTCCGTGACGGTCGACCTCGGCTCCGCGCTCCTCGACGCGCGCGAGATGGAAGAAGGCCGCCGCGAGCTCGTCTCCGGCCGGCAGCTCGCCGCGCTCGACCGCCTCCCACGCCTCGGGCCGGTAGGCGACGTCCTCACCGAGCCGCAGGCCCGGCACGCCGACCATCTCGAGTACCCAACGGGCGCGCCTCTCGTCCCGCTCAGAAATCGGAACGGCGCCCGGCATCGCCGCCACTCTACGTACCATCGAGGTTCGTGACCGACGAGCCGCAGCAGCAGCCGGCCCGCCCGCGGTCCATGGGCTCCAAGCTCTTCGAGCTGAGCCGCCACACCGCGATCTACGGCATCGGCGGGCTCACGTCGCGGTTCCTCGCGGTGCTCATGCTGCCGCTCTACACGAGCTACGTCTCGGTGGGCGACTACGGCCGGATCGAGCTCCTCATGTCCGTGATGGCCGTTGCCGTGGTCGTGATCCGCGGCGGCGCCAACTTCGGCTTCATCCGCTTCTACTTCATGGACAAGGCGCCCGAGTACCGGCGCCGGCTGATCCGCACCGTCTTCTGGGCGCAGATGACGTATTCGACCGTGGCGCTGGCTCTCTGCGTCATCTTCGCCTCGGAGATCGCCGACTGGCTCAACGTGACCTGGCGCCCCGGTCTGCAGGGGAGCGGCACGAGCCTCGTCATCGCAACCGCCGCCCTGCTCTGGGTGAACGTCAACTACGCCCAGATGACGAACCTGTTCCGCGCCGAGCAGCGGTCGGTCGCCTTCTCGATCGCGACGCTCCTGAACATCGGCATCACGGTGCCGCTCACCGTGCTTCTCGTCGTCGTCTACAAGGAGGGCCCACTCGGGATCATCGTCGGCAACCTCAGCGGCACGCTGGTGGTGTTCATCGCGTTGCTCGGCTACCGCCGCGAGCAACTCGGCCTCCAGTTCGACCGGAAGCTCCTGCACACGCTCAACCGCTTCGGGTTCCCGCTGATGGGCGCCGCGCTCGCAACGTGGGTGATGAACTTCGGCGACCGCCTCATGCTGGTCAAGCTCCTGCACGGCCACTACGCGCTCGTACAGCTCGGCCAGTACTCGCTCGCCAACAAGATCGCCTCGGCGATGGTGCTCCTCTTCACCGCCTTCCAGGTCGCGTGGCCGGCGTTCGCCTACTCGATCGAGGACGAGGACGAGGCGAAGCGCACGTACTCCTACGTCCTCACCTACCTGATGTTCGTCGCCGCCTGGGCGGCGGTGGGGCTGAGCCTCTTCGCGCCGTGGATCGTTCGCATCCTCGCGCGCAAGGCCGGCTACTGGCCCGCCGCCGAGGCCATCCCTGCTCTCGCGTTCGCCAGCGTCTTCTTCGCCGGCTTCATCGTGGTCACGATCGCCACCGGCCGCTCGCGCCAGACGCAGTTCAACTGGGTCGCGACGACGGCCGGCGCCGTCCTCAACTTCACGCTGAACCTCTGGCTGATTCCCGCGTACGGAATGCTCGGGGCCGCATACGCCACCCTCGCCGGCTTCGTCCTGATCTTTGCGCTGCGGACCTGGAACGCGCAGCGCGTCTATCCGGTCGCACTACCAGTGGCGGAGGGTGACCGTCCTGGTGCTGATGGCCGGTGTTCTGACCGGGATCGGCAAGGCGATGCCGCACTCGCTGCTGATCGCGTTCGCCCTGACTGCCGTGTATCCGCTCGTGCTCGCGCCGCTCGGCTTCTACCTCCCGGCCGAGCGCAAGAGGCTCAGGCGGCTTCTCCCGGCGCATAACTAGTGATGTGGCCGGTGACGTTGCCCGGTTTCCGGGTCGCGAGCACCAAGCGATGCAAGGACGCAGGGCCGAGGACGCCGCAGCGCGCCGCGTGATCGCGGGCCGGGAACCCGGCGAACGTTGCCGGTTACATCACTACACTCGCGCGGATGTCTGGGAGGGGCACGGCTGTCGTGGTCGAGGTCGCATGGGTCAACGGCCTCGCGGCGATCCGTTCCCTCGGGCGCCACGGGCTGCGCGTGCTGGCAGTCGATCACCGGCCCTATGCGCTCGGCCTCCGCTCGCGCTACGCCGAGGCGCGCATCGCGCCGGAGCCGCTCGACGACGAGGCGGGCTTCATCGAGGCACTGCAGGCGATCGCGACGGAGACCGACGGCGTCCTCCCCATCTTCCCGACCCACGACGAGCACCTCAACGCGATCGCTCGCCACGCCGACATGCTCGGCGAGCGCTACCGCTTTCCGTTCCCGAGCTGGGACGTGCTGGAGAGGATCCAGAGCAAGCGCCATCAGCTCGAGACCGCCGAGGCCGCGGGCGTCGCGATCCCGCGCACCCTCTACCCGGCCTCGGCCGACGAGGCTCGTGCTGCCGGCGAGGAGGTCGGTTTCCCGCTGATCGTCAAGCCGTCCGCCAACGTCGGCTTCCGGCGCAGCCACAAGCGCCAGCTCTTCCGCTGCGAGACGCCCGCCGAGCTCGACCGCGCGTACGAGCTCGCGGCGCCGCACGAGCCGATGGTGCAGGAGCTGATCCCGTCGGGGCCGGAGGAGATGTGGACGCTCGGCAGCTACCTCGACCGTGACGGCCAGGCGCTCGGCCTCTTCTCGGGCCACAAGCTGAGCCAGACCCGCGGCTACATGGGCAGCGCGCGCGCGGGCGAGGCGGTCTGGGTGGAGGAGGTCGTCGAGCAGGGGCTCGCGCTGCTGCGCGCGCTCGACTTCCACGGCATCTCGCAGGTCGAGCTGATGCGCGACCCGCGCGACGGCCGCTACAAGCTGCTCGAGGTCAACCCGAGGCTCTGGCAGTGGCACAGCCTCGCCGCCGCGTGCGGAGTCGACCTCCCATGGATCTCGTACCGCGACCTGATCGGTGATCCGCTCCCGCCGGCTCGGATGCACGGCGACGGCAAGCGCTGGGCGATCACGCTCATGGCCGGATCCGGCCACGCGATCGAACGGCCGCCGTACGTCGACGCCGTCTTCGCCCGCGACGACCCGAAGCCGGCGCTCGTCCAGCTCGGCGCGCCACGCCGTGCGGCGCGTGCGCACGCTGACGGGAGCGACGCAGCGTGGCTGAGACGCTGCGCATCCTCGGCGTCGGAGACGCGAAGTCGCGCCACTTCGCCCGCTGGGCGACCCGGCTCGCGGAGCGCGGGCACGAGGTGCACGTCGCCTCCGGCCGCGTCAACCCGCGCGAGGGCGAGCTCGACGGGCTCCACGTCCACCAGTTCCTGGATCTCGACCCGCTGCTGCGCGTGCCGCTCGTGCGGCGCTTCAGGATGGCTCCCGCCCTCGCCGGTCTCGCGGCCCGCGTGCAGCCCGACATCGTCCACTCCCACTACCTCCTGCCGTACGGCTACTGGACGGCGCGCGCCGGGCTCGGGCCGCTCGTCGTCAGCCCGTGGGGGAAAGACGCGATCGTCGACGCCTGGAACTCGCCCGAGGCCGAACAGCGCGCGCGCGTTGCGATCGCCCCGGACCGGGCGCTCGCATACGTCGTCAACTCGCAGGCGCTCGAGGACGCGTCCGTCCGCCTCGGCGCGGATCGCGCCAAGTTCCACCGCATCTTCTGGCACGCCCGCATCGACGGCTACTCGCCGCTGCGGGCCGATCGCAGCCGCTGGCGCGACCTCGGCTGGCCCGAGGACGCCGTCGTGTGCCTTTCGCTGCGCAACTTCCGCCCCTACTCCAACCTCGACGTCGTTCTGAGAGCTTTCGCGAAGGCACGGCAAGAGGTGCCGGAGCTGAGGCTCTTCTCGAGCGCCGGCGGAGGTTGGACGCGGACCGAGTTCGACCGGCTCGCAGCGGAGCTCGGGGTCGAGCCGTACATGGCCGTGCAGGACGTACCCGCAGCCGAGCTGCCTTCGGTGACCGCGTCCGCCGACTTCGCAGTCACGCTCGCCGACGTCGACTCCTCCCCCGCCTCGCTGCTCGAGACGATGGCGAGCGGCGTTCCCCTCGTGGTCGGTCTCGCGCCCTCCATGGACGAGTGGATCCAGCAGGGCGAAGGCGGCGAGCTCGTGGCCGATCGCCACGATGTCGACGCGGTCGCCGCGGCGATGGTCCGCCTGGCCCGCGACGCAGAGCTGCGGCGAAGCTACGGCGAGCGGAACCTCCGCGAGGTGCACGCGCGCTTCGGCGATCCGAGCGCGCAGCTCGAGGAGCTCTACCTCGAGGTGCTCGGGCGATGAGACGCGTACTGGCCCTCGCCTTCGACGGCGCCGACTACGCCCTCGTCCAGCAGCTCATGGCCGAGGGAAAGCTGCCCACCATCTCGCGACTCGCGCGCGAAGGGACGTTCGGGCCGCTCCGCTCGACGACCCCGGCCTTCACGCCGACGGCGTGGTCGACGTTCCTGACCGGGCTCAATCCCGGCGGCCACGGCATCTTCAACTTCACGACCAACCCGAACCGCGGCACGCAGAAGCTCGAAAGCGCGGCCAGCCGCGCCGGCACGCCGATCTGGCGGCTGCTCGGCTCCGCCGGGATCCGCTCGGCGTATGTCGGGATCCCGTTCACGTACCCGGCCGAGCCCCTCGAGGGCATCGTCGTGACCGGCTACGGCGGACCCGAGCGTCCGCAGATCCTGCCGGCGAGCGCCGAGGAGCGGATCTTCGCCGAGTACCCGGACCTCGTCACCGCGCACCATCCGCTGGCCGAGCGCTGGTGGGAGGACTTCCCCGCCTACACGCAGCGCCTGCTCGAGCACGCCGAGCAGATGGCCGGCGTGTGCAAGCTCGTCTACGAGCTGGAGCCCGACCTCCAACTCCTCGCCGTCGACTTCATGAGCACCGACCACGTCGGCCACCTCGGCTACGCGCGCTTCGACCCCGGGCATCCGGCGCATCAGGCGACCGGTGCCGGCGACGAGCTGCTGCGCGTCTACGAGCGCGTCGACGAGCTCTGCGGCGAGCTGATCGAGGCCGCCGAGGCGCAGTACGGCGAGGAGCCGACCGTGCTCCTCTTCTCGGACCACGGGATGAAGCCGATCTACTGGATGTTCCACCTCGACCGCTGGCTCGAAGAGCGCGGCCACCTCCGCTTCCGCAAGCGGTCGTTGCAACCCTGGCGGCGCGGAAAGCTCGACTACCTCGCGCGCGTCGACCAGAAGCTCGTGCGCACGGTCGGCTGGTACGGCCGCGCGCTCGACAAGCTTCCGTTCCTGCCGCGGCCCGGCGAGGACCGCCTCTTTGCCGACATCGACTTCGGCTCGACGCGCGCGTACGGGTTCGCCTCGCAGGGGCAGCTCTACGTCGGGGAGTTGACCGGCGCACGGAACGATCCCGGCTACATCGACGGGCTCGCGGCGGAGCTGGCGGAGGTGCCGCATCCCGAGACGGGCGAGCCGGCGTTCGAGGTGCTACGCAAAGAGGAGCTCTGGTCCGGGCCGTTCCTCGACAAGGCACCCGAGCTGATGCTCATCCCGCACGACGAGCGGATCAACGTCGATCCCTCTCGCCGCCGCTGGACGCAGGTGTTCGAGCGCCACGAGAAGCTCGATCCCGAGGTCTCGTACGGCTACTCCGGGCACCACGGAGTGACGGGCATCCTCGCCGCGACCGGCCCCGGGATCCAGCCGGCCGACCTCCCCGACGGCGCCGAGATCCTGCAGCTCCCCGCGACGATCCTCCGGCTGCTCGGGTTGTCGGCCGACGGGCTCGACGGCGAGCCGCTGGCGGCCATTCTCGAGGAGGACGCGGGCGCGGCGCCAGAGACGGTCGCGGCCGGGACGCAGCACGAGGCGAGCGACGAGCCCGTCTACTCCGAGGAGGAGGAACGGCAGATGGTCGAGCGCCTCCGCGACCTCGGCTACGAGTAGCGCCCGGCGAGACGGCTACCTTTCCGCTCCAGACCGCCGATGAAGCCGATTCTCTATGTCGCGTTCCAGCTGGTCGTCCTCGGCTGGGCGTTCTTCGCCCATATCCGGAAAGACCCGGTGCCGTGGTACCGCTACCTGTGGCTCGCGGCGATCTGCGGCGTGATCGGCCTCGACGTCTGGTACTTCCGCACGTACGCGTACCCGGCCGGCTTCAGCTTCTAGGACGCGTCGCTCTCGGGCTCCCGCGCGGTCCTGAAGCCGTCCCGGGCAAGCCGCAGGCCGACCAGGCCGACGAAGACGGCGAAGACGAGCTTCAGCGTCGACGCAGGTAGCGCGAGCGCGAGCAGCGCGCCGACCACACTGCCGACGGCGCCGAAGATGCCGAAGCGCAGCGCGAGCCCCAGGTTCCCGATCCCGCGACGGCGCAGCGCGAGGCTGCCGACGATCGCGGTCGGCAGGATCACGAGCAGCGACGTCGCCTCGGCCGAGTGCTGCGAGAACCCGGCCGCGAGCGTCAGGAACGGGACGATGAGCGTTCCGCCGCCCACTCCCAGCAGCCCCGAGGCGACGCCGGCGACGACGCCGAACGCCACCAGCGCGACGAAGAGCGTCGGCCCGTTCATCCGCGCACTCCGAGCAGCACCGAGACGGCGACGAGGAAGACACCGAAGACGATCTTGAGCACGCGCTCGTCCATCCCCACGAGGAGACGCGCTCCGATCGGCGCGCCGACCACCGAGCCGGCCGCGAGCGCGAGCGCCGTGCCGTACCGCACCTCGCCGGCCGCTCCATAGGTGGCGATGCCGGCGATGCTGATCGGGATGATCGCGCCGAGCGAGGTCGCGTGCGCTTCGCGCTGCGCGTAGCCCGCCCAGAACACGAGCAGCGGCACCATCACGATGCCGCCTCCCACGCCGAGCAGCCCCGACAGGAGGCCACCGCCGAGCCCGATCGCAAGCAGCTTCGGGTCGAGCGCGAACGATTGCAGGCGGTCACGCATGGCGCGGCAGACTAACGTTGAACGGGTGAGCTTCTCGACGCGACCCGAGCTCAGAGGGACGTTCGGCATGGTCGCGTCGACCCATTGGCTCGCGTCGGCGGCGGGGATGGCGGTGCTCGAGCAGGGCGGAAACGCGTTCGACGCGGCCGTCGCGACCGGCTTCACGCTGCAGGTCGTCGAGCCGCACCTGAACGGGCCCGGCGGCGACCTGCCGGCGCTCCTCTGGCCGGCGAGCCGCGAGCGGCCGCTCGTCCTCTGCGCGCAGGGCCCGGCGCCGCGCGCGGCGACGATCGAGCGTTACCGCGACGAGCTCGGGCTCGAGCTCGTCCCCGGCACCGGGCCGCTGGCCGCGGTCGTGCCCGGCGCGTTCGGCGGCTGGATCGCGCTGCTGCGCGAGCACGGGACGCTGCCGCTCCGCGACGTCCTGCGCTTCGCGATCGGCTACGCCGAGGAGGGCTATCCGGCCGTGCCGGCGATCGGCGACGGGATCCGCCGCGTCGAGCAGCTCTTCCGGGACGACTGGACGACGAGCGTGGACGTCTACCTCCCGATCCCGGAGCCGGGCACGCTGCACCGGAATCCCGCGCTCGCCGCGACCTATCGCCGGATCCTCGAGGAGGCCGAAGCCGGCTCGCGCGACCGCGACGCCCAGCTCGACGCCGCCTACGACTGCTGGTACCGGGGCTTCGTCGCCGAGGAGTTCGTCGCCTTCCAGGAGCGTGAGTGGCTCGACAGCTCGGGCGAGCGACACGCCGGCCTGCTCGGCGAGGACGACCTGCGCGACTGGGCGCCGACGTGGGAGGAGCCGCTCTCGGTCGGCTACCACGGCTACGAGGTCTTCAAGGCCGGCCCGTGGAGCCAGGCGCCGGTATTTCTCCAGCAGCTCCGCCTGCTCGAGGGCTTCGACCTCGGCGCCATGACTCAGGCGGGCACGGAGTGGGTGCACACGATCACCGAGTGCGCGAAGCTCGCCTTCGCCGACCGCGAAGCCTGGTACGGCGACCCGGACTTCACCGAGGTGCCGCTCGCCGACCTCCTGTCCCGGGAGTACGCCGAGGAGCGCCGGGAGCTGCTCGGCGAGGAGGCATCGGCCGAGCTACGGCCCGGCTCGCCCGGCGGCTACGCGCCCCGCCTGCCGCAGCCGGTCGCAGCAGCACCCGTCGCGCCGGGTGTCGGAGAGCCGACGCGCGGCGACACCGTGCATCTCGACGTCGTGGACAAGGACGGCAACATGGTCTCGGCGACTCCGAGCGGCGGCTGGCTCTGGGGCGCGCCCGTCATCCCGTCGCTCGGCTTCTGCCTCGGCACGCGGGCGCAGATGTTCTGGCTCGAAGAGGGCCTGCCGAACTCGCTCGAGCCGGGCAAGCGTCCCCGCACGACGCTCTCGCCGACGCTCGCGGCGCACAGCGAGGAGTCGCGCCTCGCGCTCGGCACGCCGGGCGGCGACCAGCAGGACCAGTGGACGCTGCATGTCTTCCTGAGCCACGTCCACCACGACCTCGACCTGCAGGCCGCGATCGACGCGCCGAATCACCACACCGAGGCGTTCCCGTCGAGCTTCTATCCGCGCGAAACACTCCCGCGGCATGTCGCGGTCGAGGACCGCGCGGGCCGGGAGACGATCGAAGGCCTCCGCCGGCGCGGGCACGAGGTCGAGGAGTCCGGGCCCTGGACGCTCGGGCGTGTCACCGCCGTCGGACGCGAGCCCGGTGGGATCCTCACGGCAGGCGCAAATCCGCGCGGCCGTCAGGGCTACGCAGTCGGCCGCTGAGGCTCGAGCCTCCTATGACATACGGACGAGGATCCGGCCGGCGTACGCCCCCAGATCCGGTGCCTCCTCGGCCTCCGCGATCAGCAGCGTCCCGTATTTCGTCTCGAGCGACTCACCGACGTCCGGGAGTCGAGGGAGCTCGACGTCCTCGTGGTCCGTCCAGCCCGCGCCTTCGATGGTGACGATGAACCGTGCGATGAGCGCATCTTCGCACGACCCGCTCCCGGTCATCTCGCCCGATCGGGACGATGTGGCAGGCCCGGGAGGCGGAGGATGCTGCACAAGCGATGGGCTGGGTCTATTCCGAACTTTTCCTGATTGCGCTTGCGGCGATGGTCTCGCCGACGACGTTGACCTTTTCGGTGCTCACGCTCGTCGTCGCGAAACGCCCCCTCCGCACCGGCATCTGGTTCTATCTCGGCGCCTTTGCCGTGACCATCGTGATCGGGATCGCGGCCGCGTTCGTGCTCGGCGACGCCGCGGCGCCGACGTCGAGCGGCGGCCGCAAGACCTGGGTCTCGATCTTCGACCTCGTGGCCGGCCTCGCGCTTCTGATCTACGTCGCCCGCACCTACCGTCGACCGTTCGCCGAGAAGACGACGCAGGGCATGGTCGAGAAGATGACGTCCGTCGCCTCCTCGCCGTGGATCGCCGTCGTCGCGGCAGGCGCAACCCTCGCCAACCCCGGCGGCTTCATCCCGCTCGCACTGAAGGCGATCTCCGAGATCGACCCGACGACGGCCAGCTATGTCGTTCGCCTGGCTCGGGTTCACCGTGGTCTCGCTGCTCCCCCTGCTCCTCGCGATCCTGCTGCTGATCGTCTCGCCGGACCGGGGCGGCCGGATCCTGCGCGCCTCGCGCGTCTGGCTCGAGGGCCACCTGCGGCTGATCGCGTCCGTGATCATCCTGCTGCTCGCGGTGTCCCTCCTCCGCAATGGCATCTCTGGACTCGCCGGCTAGTCACGTTTCGGAGGAGCCGCTCGGCGAGTCACGGTGGCCGCCTGCGGCGGCGCTCGTCGTCTTCATCGGCTTCACGATCGCGGCGCGGCTGTGGTTGCCCAGCCAGTCTGCGACGCACGTCCCGTGGCTCATCCCCTCGCTGGAAGCAGCTCTGTTGGTGGCGCTCGTGGTCGGCGATCCGGCTCGTCTGGCGAGGCACACGCACTGGGCGCGCAGGATCGCGCTCGCGATCGTGCTCCTGCTCGTCGCCTCTGCGTTGTGGGCGACGGGCCTCCTCGTCTACGACCTGATCGGCGCGCACGGCGTCAGCCAGTCCCCGTCGAAGCTGCTCGCCTCCGGGGCGCTCGTCTGGTTCGGCAACAACCTCTCGTTCGGGCTGCTGTACTGGCTGATGGACAGCGGCGGGCCGATCGCGCGCTCGCACGGCCGCGCGCCGGTCGACTTCGCCTTCACGCAGCACCTCAGCCCCGAGATCGCCCCTCCCGGCTGGCGGCCGGTCTTCCTCGACTACCTCCACCTCGGCTTTACGAACGCGACAGCGTTCAGCCCGACCGACGTGATGCCGCTCTCCCTGCGGGCGAAGTACGTCATGGTCGTGCAGTCGACCGTCTCGCTCGCGCTGTTCGGGCTCGTGGTGGCGCGGGCCGTGAACGCATTCACGTGACACCGAGCGCGACGATCTCGTCCACCAGGTCGAGCCCTTCGTCTCGGTGCGTGATCAGGAGAACACTGCGGTCTCCCGCCGCCTCGAAGGCGTCGCCGATCACAGCCTCGGCGGTCTCGCGGTCGAGATGTGCCGTCGGCTCGTCGAGCACGAGAACGGGAGCCTCGGAGAGCAGGGCACGCGCGATCGTCAGACGCTGCCGCTGACCGCCGGACAGGCGCCTGCCGTCCTCACCCACGAGCGTGTCGAGCCCCTCCGGCAGCGACGCGACCCAGTCGCCCAGCTGAGCGCGGCCGAGGGCGCCCCAGAGCTCGGGCTCGCTCGCGTTCGGCCGCGCGAGCAGCAGGTTCGCGCGGATGGTCGAGTCGAAGACATGCGCCTCCTGCCCTGCAAGCGCAACCGTCCCGCGGACGTCCGCCTGCCGGTAGTCGCGCAGATCGCGCCCGGCGAGGGTCACGCGCCCGCCGGCTGGGTCGAGAAAGCGAAGCAACAGGTTCGTCACCGTGGTCTTCCCGGCACCGCTCGGCCCCACCAGCGCGACGCGCTCGCCCGGGCTCGAGTCGCAGGTCGAAACCGCAGAGGACCGGCGGCGCGTCGGCCTCGTAACCCGCGGTCACCGCCTCGAGCGCCAGCGACGAGTCGGCCGGAGGGTCGAGCGGCGCCGGCGGATCCTCGACCGCCGGCTCCCGATCGGCGAGCTCGAGCACGCGTCGCCCGGAGGCGAGGGTGCCGGAGAGCTCGCGCGCCGCCGCGGGGAGTCCCGAGACGGCTTCGAACGACGCGACCGCCAGCAGGGCCAGCAGCGCAACGAGCACCCGATCGAGCGAACCCGCCGCGCTCGCCTGGACGGAGACGGCGAGAATCGCGACGAGCGTCAGCCCGGCGACGAGGATGGAGAGACCGTCGCCGAGCCCGCCCACGATCGCGTCGCGCCGCGCGAGGCGATCCAGCTCGCGATCGGCTTTTGCGACCCGCTCGAGCATGCGCTCCTCGGCGCCGTAGACAGCGAGCTCCGGCGCAGCGCGCAGGAGCTCGACGAGCTCGGCCGTCAGCGTGCCTCTCGCCGCGGCCTGGCGGGTTCCTGCGGCGCGGCCGAGCCGGCCGGCGACGAGTGGAACCGCGATTCCTCCGAGGATCAGCCCGATTGCCAGCACCAGACCGGCGACCGGCAGAAAGGCTGCCGCGGTCCCGACGCAGACCGCTCCGGCCGCGAGCGCGACAAGCGGTGGGCCAAGCCCGCGGAGATAGAGCCCCTGCAAGGCGTCGACGTCTCCGATCATCCGGGTCATGAGGTCGCCGCTGCGGAAGGCCTGCAGGCCGGCCGGGGCGAGCGGCTCGATGCGCGCGTAGAACCGCGTGCGAACGTGTCCGAGCGCGCGCAGCGCGAGATCGTGCGACCACAGCCGGTCCGCGTAGCGGGCGAGCGGACGCGCGAGCCCGAAGAAGCGGACGCCGACGATCGCCGCGGTCAGCGAGAGGACTGCCGGGCGTTCGGCGGCGCGTGAGACGAGATAGCCCGCGGTCGCCATCAGGCCGACCCCGAACAGAACCGTGAGCGCGCCCAGCAGGACGGAGACGGCCACCCGGGAGGCGCGGATCCCGGACAAGGCCAGCAGCCGGCGGAACAGCGCTCTCATGCGGCCGCCCCGACCGGTGACTCCGCCATCCGCCCGTCCTCGATCCGCACGACGCGGTCGCAGTGCGCGACGAGCTCGGAGCTGTGCGAGATAACGAGCAACGTGCAGCGACCGCGGTAGCTGTCGATCGCGGCGGCGACCTGCTCGGCGCTCTCGGAGTCGAGGTGCGCGGTGGGCTCGTCGAGGATGACGAACGGGGCGTCGCGCAGGAAGACGCGCGCAAGGGCGAGTCGCCGGACCTGGCCGGCCGAGAGCGGTCGTCCACCGTCGCCGACGAGCGTCTCGTACCCCGCGGGCAAGGCCTCGATGAAGCCGTTCGCACCGGCCAGTGTCGCCGCCGCTCGAACGCGCTCGAGGCTGGCGGACGGATCCGCGAGGCGGACGTTCTCTGCCACCGAGGTCCGCAGCAACGACGGCCGCTGCGGCAACCACGCGAGCTGCCGCCGCCAGTCCTGAGGCGAAAGTGTGGCGAGGTCGACCCCGTCCACGAGAACCCGCCCCGTTGTCGGCTCGGCCAGGCGAAGCACGAGCGAGGCGATCGTGCTCTTCCCGGCGCCGCTCGGGCCGACCAAGGCGACCGCCTCACCCGCGGCGAGCTCGAGATCGAGGTCGGTGAGCGCGGGTTGCGGCCGGCCTGGATAGCGAAGCGTCACCCCCTCCAGCCGAACCGTGGCCGTCCTCAGATCCGGAACCGCCCGACAGCGATGCGCTGCGGGCGTGCGCGCAGGCGCCTCGCTGAGATCGAGCAAGCGGCCCGCGACCGCGGCCCCGTCGGCGCTCGCGTGGAACTGCGCAGCGAGGTTGCGAATCGGGACGTAGAGCTCGGGCGCGAGGACGAGAACGGTGAGGCCCGCCTGGAAGCCGATTCCACCGTCGGTGAGACGCACGCCGACGGTCACCGCGACGAGGGCGACGCCGATCGTCGCCGCGAGCTCCAGCACCGTGCCCGAGAGGAACGCGACGCGCAGGGTCCCCATCGTCGCCACCCGGTAGCGGTCGCTGACGAGGTCGATCTGCTCCACCTGCGCTTCGGCGCGATTGAAGGCGCGAAGGGTCGGCAGGCCGCGGACGACGTCGGCGAAATGATGCGCCAGGATCGCCAGCGCCTCCCAGCGCTCCCGCGCACGGTGCTCCGTGTAGCGCCCGATCAGCCACATGAAGACCGGGACGAGCGGCAGCGTCAGCAGCATGATCCCGGCGGACGTGAGGTCGATCGAGGCCACGAGCGCAAGCACCGCGAGAGGAACGAGCACCGCCAGCACGACCTGCGGGAGGTAGCGGGCGAAGGTCGCTTCGAGCGCGTCGACGCCCGCCACGGCGAGCGTCGCGAGCTCGGAGCTCTCGGCCTGGTCGAGCGAGGCGGGGTCGTCGCGAAGCCGGCGCTCGACGAGGCCCAGCCTCAGCCGCGAGAGGATGCGAGCCGCGGCGCGTCGCCCCACCACCTCGAATCCCCACCCGGCCGCCGCTCGAGCGCAGACGACCGCCGCGAGCAGCGCGAGCGGCCGCAGGACCTCGTGCAAGGACGCGCCGTAGAACGACCGGGCGGCGACCTCTGCGAGCAGGACCGCCTGGGCGAGGACGAGGAGCGCGGCGATTACGCCGAGGATCGCGTCGGCCACCAGCGCCGTCCGCGCCTCGTGCGCGCGGTCGAGCAGGCGTCGGTCGAACGCCGCCATCGCGTCAGGCGGTCGGGGAAGCGCCGCCCACGCGAGCGCGAAACACGTGGTACGTCCAGCCCTGGTAGAGCAGGACGAGCGGGACGAAGATCGCCGCCACGACCGTCATGACCGCCAGCGTGTAATGCGCGGAGGCCGTGTTCTGGACGGTCAGGCTGTTCGCGAAGTCGGGGCTCGAGACCATCACGCGCGGGAAGAGCGACGTGAACAGCGTCGCGACGGCGCCGAGGGTCCCGATCGCGCTGAGCGCGAACGCGACTCCGCTCCTGCCGAGATAGACGCAGACCGCCGCAAGGAGAAACGCGACGATCGCGATCGCAGCGGGGAGCACCGGCGGAAAGACGCTCTTGTCGTTTCGATCGACGGCGACCACGACCGTCCAGACGAGGTAGCCGCCGCCGAGCGCAACGGCCGGCACCGCGAGCCTCCGCGCCGCGCGCCGGGTGCGCTGGAGCAGGTCGCCGGTGGTGCGCAGCGTGAGGAAGATCGCGCCGTGGAAGGCGAAGACGAGCACGAACGCAAGCCCGCCGACGAGCGTGTAACCGGTGAACAGATCCGAGAAGCCGCCCGCGTAGTTGCCCTGCGAGTCGATCGGCACGCCGTGGAGGAGGCTCGAGAGCCCGATGCCCCAGACGAGCGCGATGCCGGTGCTGCCGATCGTGTTCGCCCACATCCAGACGCTGCGCCAGCGCGGGTCCCCGCTCTTGCCCCGCCACTCGAACGAGACGACGCGGATGATCAGGAAGACGAGGATGAGCAGCAGCGCGAGGTAGAAGCCCGAGAACATCGTCCCGTACCAGGCAGGGAAGGCCGCGAACGTCGCCCCGCCCGCGACGACGAGCCAGACCTCGTTCCCGTCCCAGACCGGGCCGATCGACTCGAACAACGCCTCCCGCTCGCTCTCGTCGCGCGGCACGAACGGCAGCAACATCCCCACCCCGAGATCGAATCCCTCGAGCACGAAGTAGCCGCCCCACAGCACGGCGATCAGGCAGAACCAGACGTTCTCGAGCGTCATCAGTACGTGACCGCCGGCACCGGGACGTCCTCGCGCGGGCTCGACCCACCCGGCCGTGCGTAGCGTCGCATCAGGACGAAGTCGACGACTCCCAGGACGACGTAGAGCGCGACGAAGACGCCGAGGCTGATCCCGAGCCAGGTCGTGCTCACGTTCGGCGAGTTCGCCTGGTCGGTCTTCAACAGCCCCTGCACGATCCACGGCTGGCGACCCATCTCGGTCAGTACCCAGCCGGAGGTGGCGGCGATGTACGGGAACGCGATCGCGACGATCGCCGTCCACTGGAACCAGCGCGCTCGCTCCAGCCTTCGTTTCCGGTAGAGCCACGCCCCGACGGCGGAGATGAGGAACAGCAGCATCCCGAGGTACGCCATCACGCGCATGGCCCAGTAGTCGACGACGACGTTCGGCGTGTAGTTGCCGTTGCCGAACTGATGCTGCTCGCGATTCTGGATCTCGTCGATGCCCTCGACCTTGCCGCTGAACGAGCCGGTCGCCATGTACGAGAGCAGACGCGGAATCGTGATCGAGAAGCTCGGCGTCGGATTCTCCGCCGAGAAGCCGCCGAACTGGATGAGAGAGAAGCCGCAGGGCTGGCAGGTCTGCCACTGCGCCTCCGAGGTGGCGATCTTCATGTCCTGCGCGCTCGTGACCGCCTCGCCGAAGCGGTTTCCGACCACGAGCTGAAGGAGCGTGACGGGAACCGCGACGATCAGCGCGAGCTTCGCGGCCTTGAGGAAGAGGTCGGTGTTCGAGCCGCGGAGGAAATGCCAGCAGCTCACGCCCAGCACCACCGTCGTGCCGAAGATCAGCCCGGCGAGGATGACGTGCACGTACGCGCGCAGCGCGAAGCTGTTGGAGAGCAGCGCCCAGACGCTCGTCAGCTGCGCCTGGCCATGGACGATCTTGTAGCCCACGGGGTGCTGCATCCACGAGTTGGCGACGAGGATGAAGTAGCCCGACAGCCACGTTCCCACCACCGCGATCCAGAGCGTCGCGAGATGGATGCGCGGCGAGAGCCGGTCCCAGCCGAAGATCCACAGGCCGAGGAACGTCGACTCGAGGAAGAAGGCGGCGAGCCCCTCGATCGCGAGCGGCGCGCCGAAGACATTGCCCACGAACCTCGAGTAGATCGACCAGTTCATGCCGAACTCGAACTCCTGCACGAGCCCGGTCGCGACGCCGATCGCGAAGTTGATCAGGAACAGCGTCCCGAAGAAGCGCGTCAGGCGGAGCCACTTCTCGTCTTGTGAGCGCAGCCAGAGCGTCTGCATGATCGCGACGAGCGGTCCCAGCCCGAGGGTCAGCGGAACGAAGAGGAAGTGGTAGATCGAGGTCGTCGCGAACTGCAGGCGCGCCAGGTCGACCGTCGTGGACGCGAGCACGCCCACCGAGCTCTACTCGGCCTCCACCGTGATCCGCCCGACCCGCTGGTGCGTCGTCGCCGCCCCGAACCAGGAGACGACCGCTTTCGCCCGATCCTCGTTCGTGGGCAGCAGCGCGAGGTGCACGGCTCCCCAGGCCGCCTGAGCCTTCGCGCCGGTCATCGTCTTGCCGCCGAGCATCTGAACGACGGCGGCGCCCCGGCCGATCGTCGCCATCGTCCCCTTGTCCTTGTACGCGAAGGGCTTCGCCTCCTGGCCGGCGATCCGGCCGGCGATCGCCTCGCCCGCGTGCTCCCCCGACTGGAGCGCGACCGAGCCGAGCTGCGGCAGGACCTGCTC
The DNA here is from genome assembly GCA_963794255.1 of uncultured Actinomycetes bacterium. Lineage (GTDB taxonomy): Bacteria > Actinomycetota > Thermoleophilia > Gaiellales > Gaiellaceae > Palsa-739. Next base: position 178,277 of record CAWCDC010000003.1, read on the forward strand.
CGTCTTGGAGTCGGTGATCGCCGCGACGTCGCCGACGACGTAGACCTCCGGGTGACCGGGCAGGTCGAGATCGGGGCCGACGGCGACTCGGTTCCCGCGCTGGAGCTCGATCCCGAGCGACTGGACGAGCGGATTTCCCTGGAGACCGGCGCCCCAGACGAGCGTGTGCGCCCGCAGCTCGTCACCGGACTTCAGCCTGACCCGCGTGGGCGTGACCGAAGCGACGACCTCTCCCGTCTTCACCTCGACGTCCCGCTTGGTGAGCGCCTCCTCGGCGTACTTCCGCAGCTTCGGCTTGAACATCCCGAAGAGCTCCGGACCCGCCTCGACGAGTGTCACCCTCGCGTCCTCCGGCTTCACGTGTGGATAGTCCTTCGCGAAGTCGCCGCGATAGAGCTCGGCGAGCGCGCCGGCCGTCTCGACACCCGTCGGGCCGCCGCCGACCACGACGACGTTGAGAGCGCCGTCCTCGATCAGTCGCGGGTCGCGATCTGCGGCCTCCCAGCGCTCGAGCAGGTGGTCCTTGAAGTGAACCGCGTGGGGCAGCGTGTACATCGGAAAGGCGTGGTCGGGCGCGCCTGCCGTGCCGAAGTAATTGACCTCCGCGCCGAGGCCGAAGACGAGAAAGTCGTACGAGATCGGCTCGATCTCGTCGAAGGAGACCGTGCGCTGCTCGAGGTCGATGGCGGTCACCTGCGCCTTGTGGACCGCGGTGTTGTCGTGGCGCGAGAGCAGATCCCGGAGTGAGTGCCCCACCGCGGTCGTCTCGAGCAGACCGGTCGCGAGCTGGTAGAGAAGCGGTTGGAACGTGTGGTAGTCGTGGCGGTCGACAAGCACCACGTCGGCGTCGGCTTCTTTCAGCTTCTGGGCGGCGCCGACCCCGGCGAAGCCCCCGCCGAGGATCAGCACACGCGGCCGTTCCTTACCGGGCATCGGAACCTCCCGCTGCGAGCCGAGGCTCGATCCCCCAGGTGCTCGCGGTCGATTCGCCCGGCTCCAGCCGGATCAGCGAGTCACCGGTGCGGAACGCGTTCGGCGGGCAGGTCATCGGCTCGACCGCGACGCTGCGCCGGGCCACGTCGGGGAGCAGGTCCCCGGTGAAGACCATGAGCCAGGGGTAGCTCTCGTCGACCCAGAGCGTCAGGCCCGAGCCACCGTCCGGGTCGTCGAGCAGGACACGGGCGCGGCCGTCGTCGCCGCGCTCGAGCTCGGCGTAGGCGTTGTCGAGGACGGTCGCGCCGATCGTCCGCCCCGCGCGGAAGTCGTACTCGGTTCCGTCGACCGAGACCGACCGTTCGGGAAGCCCACGCTCGTCGGAGAAGACAACCTCCTGCGCCGGCACCTGCAGCCGCAGCCGGTCGACGGTCGGCGCCCCGAGCGTCAGATACGGATGCTGCCCGCACCCGTACGGGCACCGCTCCGCGCCGATGTTGTGAGCCGTCGTCGTCACCGCAAGGCCGGCGTCCGAGAGCGCGTACTCGATGCCGAGCGCGAGCAGGAACGGATACCCCGGCTCCGGCTCGAGCACGTACTGCAGCACTGCCCGGTCCGGCGCCAGGTCGACGACGCTCCACTCCGCCGAGCGGACGAGGCCGTGGATCGCATTGCCGTGCTCCGGCTCCGTCAACGGCAGCTGCATCTGCTTGCCGTCGAACTCGTAGCTCCCGTTCTGGATCCGGTTCGGCCACGGGGCCAGCAGCTGGCCGCGCCCGGAGGTCGGCCGCTCCCCGGCCGGGAATCCGTCCAGGAGCGCACGACCGGCGACCTCGTACGTCCGGAGCCCGCCGCCGAGCGTCACGACGGCCACGCGTTGGTCTCCGCGAGCGAGCTCGACCTGGCCATCCTGCTGGGTGCCTGCCACCGCGGTCTCGCTCACGCTCCGACTCCGGCGGCCGCGCCGGACATCACGCCCATGCGGTCGAGCAGATGGTCGCCCACCCGCAGCGAGTTGGCCATGGCCGTCAAGGCGGGGTTGACCGCGCCGATGCTCGGGAAGACGCTCGTGTCGACGACGTAGAGGTTGTCGAGCTCGTGCGCCTTGCAGTCGACGTCGACGACCGAGGTTTGCGCATCGGCGCCCATTCGCGCCGTCCCGGCCTGATGGGCGCAGCCGGCGACCGGAATGTCGTTCTTCATGTAGGCGAAGCGGTGCAGGAGATGGTGGTCGTGCATCCCGAGACCGCCGAGCATCCCGTGCAGCTTCTTGTACAGGTCGTCCTTCGGGACGTCGTTCGTCGCCTTGTAGGCGAGCGTCACACGCCCGTCGCGATCGACGGTCACCCGGTTCTCGGGTACCGGCAGGTCCTCGGTCGAGAGCCAGAAGTCGATCGCGTGGGTCGCGACCTTCTCGAGCGTCCACTCGGGCGCCAGCTTCGTCTCGCCCGGCTTCTCGCCCCGGAACATCGGCGCCTGCGACTTGCCGACCATCTGGATGTTGCCGAGCGGATAGTCCGAATGCGGCCCGGCGAGGTAGAAGTCGTTCAGCCCGAGCGTCTTCTGGAACACGGTCGGGTTCTCTTCCTTCGAGAGCGCGAGCACGGCCCTGCTGGCGTGGAACATGTAGTTCCGCCCGACCTGGTCGGATCCGTTCGCGAGACCGTTGGGATGACGGTCGTTGGCTGAACCGAACAGCAGCTTCGCCGTGTTCGCGGCGCCGCAGGCAAGCACGACGAGGTGGGCGGAGAACTGCTCCGTCTGGCCTTCTCGCTCGACCGTGACTCCGGTCACGACCGTGCCTGCGTCGTTCGTCTCCAGGCGGACGGCCCTCGCGTTCGTCAGCAGCGTGACGTTCGAATGCTCGAGAGCGGGACGCACGCCGAGCACCTCGGCGTCCGACTTTCCGTGCACCGCACACGGGAAGCCGTCGCAGTTCTGGCAGCGGACGCAGGCGCTGTACGGCAGGTTCGACTCGTCGAGCATCACTCCACAGGGAGCGTGGAACGGGTGGTACCCGGCCGCCGCGAGGTCGTCGGCGAGACGCTGGATCCGGGGTTCGTGGGAGACGGCGGGATGCGGGTATGGAGCACTCGCCGGCGGCTCCGTCGGATCCTCGCCCCGCGCGCCGTGCACCTGGTAGTACTGCTCGGCCCGCGTGTAGTAGGGCTCGAGCTCGTCGTAGGAGATCGGCCACGCCGGAGAGATCCCGTCGTGATGCCGGAGCTCGCCGAAGTCCTCGGCGCGCAGCCGGTACAGCGCCGCGCCGTACAGCTTCGTCGCGCCGCCGACGTAGTAGTGCACCTGGGGCTGGAACGCCTGACCCTTCTCGTCGTACCAGGTGTCCTCCGTGACGTAGCGGTTGTTGACGAACACCTCCTCGGCAAGCCAGTTCTGCGGCTCGCGGGGGAGCCAGTCGCCCCGCTCGAGCAGCAGGATCCGCTTGCCGGACGGAGCGAGATGCCGGGCGAGCGTGCCGCCACCCGCCCCGGTGCCGACGATGATCACGTCATAGGCGTCCATCAGAACTCCTCGAGCAGCTCGGGCAGGATGATCCGAGCCGCCGCTTCGATCAGCGCGAGATGCGAGAACGCCTGCGGGAAGTTGCCGAGGTGCCGGCCGGTCGGCGCGTCGAACTCCTCCGCGTACAGACCGAGCGGCGACGAGATCCGCAGCAGGCGCTCCATCAGGTCGCGCGCGTCCTGCTGCTCGCCGATCACTGCGAGCGCCGAGACGAGCCAGAACGAGCAGATGAGGAAGGTCCCCTCCTTGCCCGACAGGCCGTCGTCCGTCTCGTCGGTCTTGTAGCGGAGCACGAAGCCGTCCTCGGTGAGGTCGTTGGCGATCGCCAGCACCGAGGAGTGCAGGGTCGCGTCGTCGCCCGGCAGGAAACCGAAGATCGCGGCGAGCAGCGTCGACGCGTCGAGCGCGTCGGTGTCGTAGTGCTGGCGCAGCACGCCGTCCCGGACGCCGTGCTCGAGGATGTCGGCTCGGATCTCGTCCGCGGTTGCCCGCCACGTCTCCTGCAGGCCGGGATCGCCCCGGATCTCGGCGAGCTTGGCAGCGCGGTCGAGCGCGACCCAGCACATGAGCTTCGAGGAGACGTAGTGCTGCGGCTTGCCGCGCGCCTCCCAGATCCCCTGATCCGGGTTGCGCCAGACCTGCGTCGCGCACTCCGCCTGGGTCTGCACGATCGGCCAGAGCCGGCGCGGCAACCGTTCGCTGTGCCTGGTGTGAAGCAGGATCGAGTCGAGAACGGCTCCGAAGACGTCGTTCTGCTTCTGGTCGAAGGCGCCGTTCCCGATCCGCACGGGCTTCGCACCCGAGTAGCCGGTCAGGTCGTCGCGCGTCGACTCGCGCAGGTCACGCCGGCCGTCGATCCCGTACATGATCTGGAGCGAGCCGTCCTCCGTGGGCTCGAGGTCGGCGACGAACTCCATGAACTCGCCCGCTTCCCAGTCGAGGTTGAGGAAGTGGAGCGCCTGGAGGGTGAACGTCGTGTCCCTGATCCAGGTGTAGCGGTAGTCCCAGTTCCGCTCGCCGCCCGGCGTCTCGGGAAGTGAGGTCGTGAGGGCGGCCACGGTCGCGCCGGTCGGCATGTAGGTCAGGCCCTTGATCGTCAGGGCGGACCGCTGCACCGGGTCGCGCAGGCGGTGATCCGGGATGCGCGCGGTGGTGAGCCACCTCCGCCAGAAGCGCGTCGTCGCGTCGATCCGGGCCTCCGCCTCGTCGTGACTCTGCGGCGCGGCCAGCTCCTCGGCCCACGAGAGCGCGCAATACGCCTTCTCGCCGGCCTGCAGCACGTGGCGGCCGCGGACGGACTCGCCCTCCTTGTCGATCGCGATGTCCGACACGAGCCTGAACGTCACGCCCGCTCCGGCCGCGTCCGCGACATGGCCCTCGCCATCGACCATGTTCCAGGTCGCCGGTGTGCGCCCGTAGTCGAAGACCGGCTCGCAGACGAGGTCCATCTCGACCCGTCCGTCGAGACACTCGACCGTGCGCACGAGCATGTGGTCGGCGTCGTCGTCGGCCGGCGGACGGGTGTGCGGGGTGACGGTGTCCTCGTGATCCCGAGGCCCGAGCGTCAGCGCATCGCGCACGACGACCCAACCGGCCGGCGTCCTCCACGTCGTCTCGAGGACGTTCGTCCCCGGTTGGTAGACCCGTGCCGTCGGGTGAGAGATCCCGAACGGCGCGAAGCGGAAGAAGCCGGCCTCGCGGTCGAGGAGGCTGCCGAAGACGCTCGGGGCGTCGAAACTCGGGATGCAGAGCCAGTCGATCGCGCCGTCGGGTGCGACGAGCGCCCCGGTATGGCAGTCGGAGAGAAACGCGTAGTCCGCGATCGGCGGGAACGGCGACGGTGCCGCCGCGCTCTGCGCCGCCTGCGCTTTCTTTCCGGTAGCCGTGCTCATCAGCCGCTCCTTTCGAGGGTCAGCGCTCTAGCTTTCGATCCAGGGCCCGTGCCAGCGACCGAAGCCGGCGACGAGCTTGTCGGCCTCCGCCGGCCCCCACGACCCGGGTGCGTACGCCCGCACAGGCGGTGGAGCGTCGAGGAGCGGCTGCATTACCCGCCACGCCTCCTCGACCGCGTCTTGCCGCGTGAAGCGCTTGCTGTCACCCATCAGCGCGGCGTGCAGGAGCACCTCGTACGGCGTCGGACCTTCGCCGCCTTCCGCGGCGAACTCCATGTCGAGCGTGATCGGCGCCGGGCCTCCGGTGTCCGTGCGGTGCGCGTCGACGATGAGGCGGACCCCGGTCGACGGATCCATCTTGACGACGAACTGGTTCGCCTCTGCCTGCCGTCCGTTCGAGAAGCCGAGCCGTGGCGGCCGCTTGAAGATCAGGCGCAGCTCGGTCTGCGTGGCCGGGAGGCGCTTGCCGGTCCGGATGAAGAACGGCACGCCCGACCAGCGCCAGTTCTCGATCTCGAGCCGCAGCGCCGCATACGTCTCGGTGGTCGAATCGGCGGCGACACCGTCGATCGAGCGGTAGCCGTCGTACTGGCCGCGCACGTAGTGCTCCGGGTTCGCCGCCTCGACCGAGTGGAAGAGCGCTGCGACCGAGTTCTTGAGCGTGTCCGCGTCGGGGCGCGACGGCACCTCCATGGCCGCCGCCGCCACCACCTGCATCAGATGGTTGACGACCACGTCGCGCAGCGCACCGACCGGGTCGTAGAAATGGCCTCGGTCCTCGACGCCGAACGACTCGGCCATCGTGATCTCGACCGCGTCGACGTGGTTCCGGTTCCAGATCGGCTCGAGGATCGAGTTCTGGAAGCGCAGATGCGCAATCTCTTCGACTCCCATCTTCCCGAGGTAGTGGTCGATCCGGTACAGCTGGGACTCGTCGATGTACTGATGGAGCTCCGCGGCGAGCGCCTGCGCCGACGCCAGGTCGTGGCCGAACGGCTTCTCGACGACGACCCGGGCGCCTTTGCGTCAGGCCGGCGTCGCTCAGCTGCTTCACGACCTGCCCGAACAGGAACGGCGGGATCTCGAGATAGAAGACGGGCGTGGTCGCGCCGTGGATCGCCGTAGCCGACCCGTTCGTACGTCGCCGGGTCGGTGAAGTCGCCCGAGACATACGAGAGCCGCTCGGCGAGCGCGTCGAACACCTTCTGGTCGATCGTCTCGCCCGTGCCCTCGATCGACGTGCGCGCCCGCTCCTTCAGGTCGTCCACCGACCAGTCGTCGACGGCGACTCCCACGATCGGGCAATCGAGCAGGCCACGCGCCTCGAGCCGGTAGAGCGACCGGAAGGTCATCACCTTCGCGAGGTCGCCGGTGATGCCGAAGACCACCAGCACGTCGCCCTTTGCCTGCCCCTCAGCCGTCTGCACGGGCGCAGCCGCCGTTGCCGTCGTCGCCATGGACTCCTCCTTCACTCCGAGCTCGGGTTCCGCAGCAACGAACTTGCCAGCCGGCGGACGGCCGAGCCAGGGAGCGCACCAGCCCCGGACGGGCCGGTTAACACGCGAATTCGGACGTGCTCAGGCGGCGGGCGCTGAATCCTCGGCCGCGAATTGCGCCAACAGCTCCTGCTCGCGCTCCTTCTTCGGGAAGCAGAAGAAGACGAGCACTCCGCCGAGCGTGACCGCGATCAGGCCTGCGGCGTACGCCCAGTGGTCGCCGTGCAGGAACGCACTCTTGGCGCCGGCAATGATCTGGCTCGAGTGGCTGGGGTACTGCTGCGCGATCGCCTCGGCGCCGTCGAACGACTTGGTCAGCTGGTTCTCGACGTTGGACGTGACGTGCGCGTTCGAGGAGGCAACCGCGGCCGTCGCCGCTGCGGCGTAGCCGGCGGTCAGCAGCGCGCCGAAGATCGACTGCATGATCGCGCCGCCGAGGTCGCGCTGCAGGTCGGCGGTGCCGGACGCCATTCCGGCGCGCCTCACCGGCACCGAGCCGGTCAGCGAGTGCGACGCGGGCGTGCCGGCCAACCCGACGCCGATCCCGATGAAGACGTAGGCCAGCGCGATCTCCCAGTACGAGCTGTTCTCCCGCCAGAGCACGAGCATGGTCAGGAACGCGAGGAACAGGGAGACGTAGCCGCAGAGCAGCGTGAACCGGGCACCGCGAGACTCGACGAGCTTGGCCGACCGCGGAGCGACGAGGACCATGAAGACGACGGCCGGCAGGATCGCGGCTCCCGCCTCGATACTCGAGTAGCCGAGCACGTTCTGCAGGTACTGCTGGCTCACGAAGGCCGCGCCCATCAGCGAGCCGAACACGATGATCCCGGCGCAGGCGGCGACCCAGAACGTCCGGCGGGAGGCGACGTCGAGGTCATACAGCGGCGATCGCGCCCGCCGCTGTCGGAGGTAGAAGCACACGAGTGCGACGGCGGCGATGGCGGCGAGCACCAGCGTGAGCGTGCCCTTGTTCGGCACGGGCGCGAAGTTGATCGAGAGGATCAACGAGCCGACGAGGACGAGCGAGAGGATGCCGCCGAGGTTGTCCACCGGCTCGGTCGTCTCGTTGACGTGGCTCGGGATGAAGAGCACCGCCATGACCAGGGCGACGGCCGCTAGCGGCAGGGTGACAAGGAAGACGGAACCCCACCAGAAGTGCTCGAGCAGCGCGCCGGCCACCAGCGGCCCGAGCGCCGCGAGCCCGCCGCCGATCGCCGACCAGAGGGCGATCGACTTCGTCCGGCCCGGGCCCGACCAGAGCGCCGTGATCAACGCCAGCGTCGTCGGATACGCCATCCCGGCCGAGAAGCCGCCGAGCACGCGCGCCGCGAAGAGGACGGTGTCGGACGGTGCGAACGCGGCCAACAGGCACGCGGGCACCGAGAGAACCATGCCGAGGACGAGCATCATCTTCCGCCCGTAGCGGTCGCCCAGCGCGCCGAGCCAGAGGACCGAGGCCGCGAGCCCGAGCGAGTAGCCGACCGCGATCAGGTCGAGCGTCGTCTGCCCCGAGTCGAAGTGCTGGCCGATCGCGGGCAGCGCGACGTTCGCCACCGAGAGGTTCAGGTTGGCGACCCCGGCGACGAGAATCAGCGTGACGAGGACGATCCCGGCGCGGGCGGGGACGGCCCCGGCGGGCGGCGACTCGGCGGCGCTGGCGGTCGCGGACACGTCGAGAGCCTCAACTCGACGGCCGGGCGGTGCATCGCCCTGTCTGGATGACTGCCGCCCGCCGATTTAACGAACCGTTCAGTCGCAGGTAACCGGCGCGACAGAACCTCTTGCAACGGTCACCGGGTGCGTGGGGATCGGCCCTACGCGAACTCTCGGGAGGTCGAACTTGGGATCGTTTCGGTTCAGTGCCCTACTCGTGCTCGCGGCCGCGACTGCAGTGGTCGCCGCCGGCGGCGCCGCCGCAGCGCCGACCGTGCCGCACACCTCAGCCGTGGTCGGCCACGTGTACGTCAACGACAACACAGCGGGCGTCAACACCGTCGCCGGCTGGGACCGCCACGCCGACGGCAGTCTCACCGCGATCCCGGGATCTCCGTTCTCGGTCGGCGGCGCCGGGGGCGGCGGGGCGGATGCGTCGCAGGGCTCGTTGCAGCTCAGCAGCGACGGCCGCTACCTGCTCGCCGTCGACGCCGGGAGCGACCAGATCTCGGTGCTGGGGATCAATCACAACGGCTCGCTGACGACGGCTCCGGGCTCACCGGTCTCGTCCGGCGGCGTGGATCCGGTCAGCATCGGCGTGCACAACCATCTCGTCTACGTCGCGAACGCCGGCCCGGGTGCCAGCGTCGGCGACACGAACTACACCGGCTTTCGGCTCGACGCCGGCGGGCACCTGAGGGCGCTCGCGAACTCGACGTACGTGCTTCCGAACGACTCGAAGCCGGGCCAGATCCTCTTCAACGGCAACGGAAGGAAGGTTGTCGGCACGCGCATCGCGACGTCCGAGATCGACAGCTTCACCGTGGATCACGCGGGTCGGCTGGTCCCGGCGTCGGGCTCGCCCTACGACGCCCAGGCGTTCTCACCCGCGCAGGGCTGGGGACAGCTCGGCAGCGAGTTCAGCCCGACGAATCCGAACCAGCTCTTCGTCTCCGACGCCCACACCTCGGGTGGAGGAGCTGCATTCCCGGGCCTCGTCTCGAGCTTCAGCGACGGGCGGGGCGGCGCGCTGACGCCGCTCGGCGCCCCGGTCGCCAACGACGGCGGCGCAGCATGCTGGGTCGAGGTCAGCCACAACGGCAAGTTCCTCTTCGACGTGAACACCGCCTCGGCCTCGATCTCCAGCTACGCGATCGGCAAGGGCGGCACGCTCAGCTTCCTGCAAAGCACGAGCCCGGGCGAGCTCAGCGGCGGAGCAGAGGACGCACGGCTCTCGCCTGACGGCCACACCCTCTGGGTGGTCGAATCCGGCGGGAACGGCGTCACCGGCTTCACCGTCCAGGGCGGCACTCTCACCCCGCTGACCTCGGCGATGGGCCCCGCCGGAGCGACCCCGTCCGGCATCGTCGTCAAGTAACCAAGCGTCGACGCAGTGAGGCGGGGTTCCCAGAATCCCGCCTCACGCCGTCGCGGCTTAAGGAACCCATAAGGCACCGACCTTGCGGCGGGAAGCAAAATGGGGTCGATGCAGACCGTTCTGGTAGTCGACGACGAGCCGATCGTGCGCGATGTCGTCGTGCGCTATCTCGAGCGCGACGGGTTCGAGACGATCACAGCGCAAGACGGAGAGGCGGCACGGACGCTCATCGAGGCGCGCGACCCGAGCCTCGTCGTGCTCGACGTGATGCTCCCGGGTACGGACGGCCTCTCCCTCTGCCGATGGATCCGCGGCCGCTCGAACCTGCCCGTGATCCTGCTCACAGCACGCGGTGAGGAGGCCGATCGCATCGTGGGCCTCGAGCTGGGCGCCGACGATTACGTGACGAAGCCGTTCTCGCCGCGCGAGCTCGCAGCCCGGGTGCGCTCCGTTCTGCGCCGAAGCAACGGCACCGCCCAACCGCGCGAGACGTTCACCCTGGGGGAGATCGAGCTCGACGGCGGCAGTCGCGAGGTCCGTCGCGCCGGCGCCCTCGTCCAGCTCACCGCGAAGGAATTCGAGCTCCTCTGGTTCCTTGCCTCTCATCCGCGCCACGTCTTCTCCCGCGATCAGCTGATGGCCAGGGTCTGGGGCTACGAGGCGGCCGTCGATACGGGCACGGTCACCGTCCATATCCGGCGCCTCCGGGAGAAGATCGAGGCCGACCCGAGCCGGCCTCGTCACCTGCAAACCGTCTGGGGCGTCGGCTACCGCCTCGACCCGTGATTCAGCTCGCGCTGATCGTCGCTGCCGGCAGCCTCGCCGCGGGGCTCGTTCTCGCGTACCTCCTGCGCCGGGCTCCGAGCGTCGGGCTTCAACTCGGCGGCCTCGCCCTGATCGCTGCCTGCGTGCCGCTCGCGGCCGTACTGCTTTCAGGCTGGGTGATGTTCCACATGGGCGCTGACGAGAAGATCCTCGCCGTCGCGGCCGGCTCGGCCACGGCCGCGGTGTTTGCCGCCCTGGTTCTCGCGCGGTCGATCGCTGCCTCTTTGCGGCGAGTGGGCTCCGCCTCCCACGCGATCGCAGGCGGCGAGCTGTCGGCACGAGCGCCGGTCGGCGGCCCGCGCGAGATCGCAGAGCTGGCCGCCTCCTTCAATGCGATGGCCACAGGGCTCGAGCAGCTCTTCGACGCGCGGCGCGAGCTGGTGGCCTGGGCGAGTCACGACCTGCGCGCGCCGATCGCTTCGATGCAGGCGATGCTCGAAGCCATCGAGGACGGACTCGCGTCCGCCGAGGATTACCTGCCAACGCTGCGAGAGCAGGTGCGCACGCTGTCGGTCCTCGTCGACGATCTCTTCGAGCTGGCGCGGATCGACGCGGGCGTTCTCACGCTCGAGCTCAGACAGACGCAGATGGCGCCGCTCGTCGACTCGACGCTGCGCCTGCTCCGCCCGGAGGCCGAAGCGCGAGGCGTCGCTCTCACCGCCGAGGTCACAGATCCGGCCGAAGCTCGGGTAGCGGCGGACAAGATCCAGCGCGTCCTCTTCAACCTCGTCACGAACGCGCTCCGCCACACGCCGTCGGACGGCTCGATCGCAGTCCGGGTCGAGCAGCGCGAGACCGACCTCTTCTGGCGGGTCGAGGACAGCGGCGAAGGGCTGCCGGACGGCGCGCCGAGCCGGATGTTCGAGCGGTTCTGGCGAGCCGATCGTGCGCGCAGCGGAAGCGGAGCCGGCCTGGGGCTGGCCATTGCCCGCGGTCTCGTCGAAGCCCACGGCGGCCGAATCTGGGCCGAGAACCGGCCGCAGGGCGGCGCCTGCATCACCTTCACGATTCCGACCTAGACGCCGACGAGCGCGGTCACCGGTCAGCTCTCGCTCGAGGCCGCCCAGAGGTTGACTCCGCTGTCGGTCGCGTACCGGTCGATCTCGGCGAGCTCGGCCGCGGTGAAGTCGAGCCGTTGGAGGGCGCCGAGGTTCTGCTCGAGCTGCTCGACGCTGCTTGCCCCCACCAGTGTCGAGGTCATGCGCCGGTCACGGAGCGTCCAGGCAAGCGCGAGCTGGGCGAGCGTCTGACCTCGCTCCTGGGCGATCGCGTTCAAGGCACGCACCTTGGCCATCGTCTCCTCGTCGAGCTGGTCCGGAGACATCGAGCCGGACCGGCTCGCGCGCGAGCCCTCGGGGATTCCGTCGAGGTAGCGATCGGTGAGCACGCCCTGCGCCAGCGGCGAGAAGCAGATGCAGCCGACGCCCAGCTCGCCGAGGGTGTCCAGAAGGCCGCCCTCGATCCAGCGGTTGAGGAGCGAATACGACGGTTGGTGGATGAGGAGCGGAACGCCCAGCCCGCGGAGGATCGCCTCTGCCTCGCGGGTCTTCTCGGCCGAGTACGACGAGATGCCGACGTACAGCGCCTTCCCCTGGCCGACCGCGGTTGCGAGCGCCCCCATCGTCTCCTCGAGCGGAGTCTCGGGATCGAAGCGGTGCGAATAGAAGATGTCGACGTAGTCGAGCCCCAGGCGGCCGAGGCTCTGGTCGAGGCTGGCGAGCAGATACTTGCGCGAGCCCCATTCGCCGTACGGGCCCGGCCACATGTCGTAGCCCGCCTTCGTCGAGATGACGAGCTCGTCCCGGTACGGCGCGAGATCGAGCCGCAGCACCTCGCCGAACACCTGCTCGGCCGAGCCGTACGGTGGCCCGTAGTTGTTCGCCAGGTCGAAGTGGGTGATCCCGGAGTCGAACGCGTGGCGGAGAATCGCGCGCGAGGTCTCGAGGGGCCGCTCGTGACCGAAGTTCTGCCAGAGTCCAAGGCTGACGGCGGGTAGCTTCAGACCGCTCGCCCCGCAACGGCGGTACTTCATCTGCTCGTAACGGCCGTCGGCGGCGGCGTAGGTCACGGTCGAAGTCATACATGCAGCAACGTCCACAGGAATACTTGCGCGATCAATAACGTTCGAAGCTAGCGATGAACAAGCAGATCGGTTTCCTCTCATTTGGCGCCTGGCACCCGGGCGGCGGCATGACCCATACGGCCGAAGACGCGCTGCGCCAGACCGTCGAGCTCGCCGTTGCGGCTGAGGAGATCGGGATCGACGGTGCGTTCGTGCGCGTCCATCACTTCGCCCGGCAGCTCTCCTCGCCCTTCCCCCTGCTGGCTGCGATCGGCGTCAAGACGAGCCGGATCGAGATCGGCACCGGCGTGATCGACATGCGCTACGAGAACCCGCTCTACATGGCGGAGGAGGCCGCCGCCGCGGATCTCCTCGCCGGTGGCCGGCTCCAGCTCGGCGTCAGTCGCGGCTCCCCCGAGCCCGCCTGGCACGGAGCCGAGGCGTTCGGCTACTCGGTCGACCACGACGAGGCGCGCAAGAAGACAACACTGTTCCGGGCCGCGATCGCAGGAGCCGGCGTCGTGCGCGCCGACGTGGGCGGCGGCCCCGGCGACGCGATGCTGGCCGTTCAGCCGCAGTCGCCCGGCCTCGCGGAGCGCATCTGGTGGGGCTCCGGCTCGCGCGACACCGCTGTCTGGGCCGGCGAGCAAGGGATGAACCTGATGAGCTCGACGCTCCTCCTCGAGGATACGGAGGTTCCCTTCGACGAGCTCCAGGCCGAGCAGATCGCCCTCTTCCGCGAGGCGTGGACGAACGGCCGGCCATCTGGGCGAGCCGCGCGTCTCGGTCAGCCGCAGCGTCCTCCCGATCACCTCCGACCTCGACCGGCGGCTCTTCGGCGGCGACGCGAACGAGGATCAGGTCGGCTGGCTCGACGGCGCGATCAGCCGCTTCGGCCGCACGTACACCGGCGAGCCCGACCGGATCGCCGACGAGCTCGCCGCCGACGCAGCCGTACAGGCCGCCGACACGCTCCTGCTCACCGTTCCCAGCCAGCTGGGCGTCGACTACAACGCCGCGATGCTCGACACGATCGCCCGCGAGATCGCACCGGCCGTCGGCTGGAGCCCGGCGGAAGCGGCCGAGCCGGTCGGCTAGAGCTGCGGCGCATCTCCGGTCTGGTGGGCGAGAATGTGCTCGTGAGCGGTGACGGCCGCGCCGGCTCGGTCACCGGCTTCGTTCTGGCGGCGTTCGCGTTTTTCGTCGCGATGCTCGGCACGACGCTGCCGACGCCGCTCTACCCGCTGTTCGAAGAGCGGTACGCGTTCGGGCCGCTGCTCGTAACGGTCATCTTCGCCGTCTACGCGCTCGGTGTGATCGCCGGGTTGATCCTGTTCGGGAACGTGTCCGACCGGCTGGGTCGCAAGCCGGTCCTCCTGTTCGGGCTCGTGCTCTCGGCGGCCAGCGCCATCCTCTTTCTCGCTGCGAGCTCGGTGGAGCCCATCTACGTGGCGCGCGTCGTGTCCGGCCTCTCGGCGGGAATCTTCACCGGAACGGCGACCGCCTACATCATCGATCTCGCCCCCGGCGGTCGCCGCAGGCTGGCGAGCTTCGTCGCGGTCTTTGCGAACCTCGGCGGGCTCGGCGTCGGGACACTGCTGTCCGGGTTGCTGGCCCAGTGGGCGCCCGATCCGTTGCGCGCGCCGTTCGCCGTCAACCTCGCTCTCATCGCCGTCGCCGCGGCGGGACTGCTGCTCGTCCCCGAGACCGTCACCCGCGGAGCGTTCGGCTTCCGGCTGCAGCGCTTGGGTGTTCCGGCGGAGGTGAGGGCCGTGTTCGTCCGCGCGGCGCTCGCGGGCCTGGCCGCGTTCGCTGTCTCGGGCGTCTTCAGCTCCGTTGCGCCGGAGTTCCTCGGCCTCGGGCTGAACCAGCACAGCCCGGCACTCGCCGGGCTCCTCGTCTTCGTCCTCTTCCTCATGTCCGTCACCGGCCAGGGACTCGCCGTTCTGCTCCCGAACGCGCTCGCAGCCGGCTGCGGAGTGTTGGCCGCCGGTGTGGGCCTGCTCGCCCTCTCACTCGCGACCGACTCGCTGGCGGCTCTTTTTGCGAGCGCTGCGGTCGCCGGGCTCGGGCAGGGAATCGTCGTCAGCGCCGGCCTCGCCGCCATAGCCGAGCGCGCCCCCGCCGAGCGACGCGGCGAGACCGCCTCGAGCTTCTTCGTCGTCCTCTATTTCGGCCTGGCTGTCCCGGTCATCGCCGCAGGTGTCGCCATCCACTTCACGTCACTCAAGCTGGCAGGATTCGGCTTCTGCGCCGGCGCGGCCCTGCTCGCCGTCGGGGTACTCGTGAGCGAAGTCCGAGCGGGCGACTAGTTCTGCGCTAGTCGGTTCGGCGCTTCAGCGTTGCGCCGCCAAGCACGATCGCGAGCACGACACAGCCGCAGACCACCGCCACATTGAGGAAGAAGCGCGCGTCGAAGTTGTCGGCCGCGGTGCGTGCGAGCGCGTCGTAGGCGTAGGTCAGCGGCAGGAGATATGAGGTCACGCGGAGCCAGGTTGCCATCTCGCTCTGGGCCACGAGGAGCCCACAGAGGAGGATCTGTGGCAGCACGAACGCGGGCATGAACTGCACCGCCTGGAACTCGGTCTGCGCGAAGGCGCTGACGAAGAGGCCGAGCGTGCTGCCGAGGACCGCGTTCGCCACCGCCAGCGCTACCACGACCCACTTCGGGCCGGCAACGTCGAGTCCGAGCAGCCCGAACGCGACCGCGGAGATGAGCGTCGCCTGGACGACGGCGAGGAGGGCGAAAGCGGCTGCGTAGCCGGCGAGGATGTCGACCTTGTGCAGCGGCATCGTCATCAGCCGTTCGAGCGTTCCGGAGGTGCGCTCGCGGAGCATGGTGATCGACGTGACCAGGAACATCGTGATGAAGGGGAACATGCCGAGCAGCGGCGTACCGATCTGCTGGAAGACGGCCGAGTGGCGGCCGAACAACTGCTGCAGCAGGAACTCGAGCACGCACGGCACGACCAGGATCAACGCGATCGTCCGTGGGTCGTGCCGCAACTGCTGCAGCACTCGCTGGGCCACGGCGCCGGCGATGCGAAAGCTCACGTCTGCTCCTCGACGAGCCGCAGGAAGGCGGCGTCCAAGTCCTGCTGGCCGGTTTGCGCGCGGAGCTCGGCCGGCGTCGCCCGCGCGAGCAGCCGACCGTCGCGAAGCAGGAGCAGCGTGTCGCAGCGGTCGGCCTCGTCCATCACGTGGCTCGACACGATCAGCGTCGTCCCGCCTTCGGCGAGCTCGTGAAACAGGCGCCACAGGTCGCGACGCAGCACCGGATCGAGCCCGACGGTCGGCTCGTCGAGCACGAGCAGGTCCGGTTCGCCGAGGAGCGTCGTGGCAAGCGAGACGCGCACGCGTTCGCCGCCGGAGAGTGTGCCGACCCGGCGATCGGCGAACGTATCGAGCGCGACGTGCGCGAGCACGCGATCGACCGACTCCTCGCTGCGCCCGAGCACGCGGGCGAAGAAGCGAAGGTTCTCGGCAACTCCGAGGTCTCCGTAGACCGACGGCGCCTGCGTCATGTAGGCGACGCGATCACGCAAGCTCGCCGAGCCGGCCGGCAAGCCGAGCACCTCGACGCGTCCACCGGCGACCTTCTGCACGCCGACGATCGCCCGCAGCAGCGTCGTCTTGCCGCTGCCACTCGGACCAAGCAAGCCCGTTACCGAACCCGCGGCGACGTCGAAGCAGAGTCGGTCGAGAACGAGAGTGCCGCCACGCACCACGCGGAGATCATCGACGCGGATGGCTGACATGCCGGAAGCGATAACGACCGGGGCGGACAGCGCCGCGCCAACCTTTGCAGGCCGCTCGTGACAATCGCCGGAGCGCCGCTGACGCTATGCGGGCGGCTCTTGAGCGGCCAGCACCTGCTCGAGGTGGGCCCAGTGCGTGTCGGTGTCCGTCTGCTCGAGTGCGTCGAGCTCGGCGGCTGTCTCGGGACGGCTGCGCTGGAGCGAGGCGAACCGGTTTTCCTCGGCCAGGAAGTCGCTGACCGGGCGCTTGCGTTTGGAGTCGAGGCGCAGCGGCTTGGCGTTGCGCGGGTCGTAGCGATAGAGCGGCCAATAGCCCGTGTCGACCGCGTCCTTCTGGTGCAGCATCCCCTGCTCCATCTCGATTCCGTGCTCGATGCAGTGGCTGTACGCAATCACAAGAGCCGGACCTGGATACTGCTCGGCCTCCCAGAGCGCTCGTACCGCCTGGGCGTTGTCGCCGCCAAGCGCGATTTGGGCGACGTAGACGTCTCCGTACCCCATCGCGATCAGGCCGAGGTCCTTCTTGCGGGTGCGCTTTCCGGCCGAGGCGAACTTGGCGACCGCCCCGCGCGGGGTCGCCTTCGAAGCCTGGCCGCCCGTATTCGAGTAGACCTCGGTGTCCAGTACGAGCACCTTCACGTTGCGGCCGGAGGCCAGCACGTGATCGAGGCCGCCAAAGCCGATGTCGTAGGCCCAGCCGTCGCCGCCGACGAGCCAGACGCTCTTCTCGACCAGGGCATCGGCGAGCAGCGCGAGCCGGCGCGAGGCGGGATCTTGCCGGCCGGCCAGCAGGGTCTCGAGCCGGGCGACCAAGCCGCGTGCCCGCTGCACCGCGGCCTCATCCGCCTGCGGCTCCAGAAGCCCGTCCTGGAGCGTCGCCGGCAGATCGAGTTGTTCGAGGAGCGCGAGCGCCTCGCGCCGCTGCTGGTCGAGGCTGAGACGCAGTCCCAGTCCGAACTCGGCGTTGTCCTCGAACAGGGAATTGGCCCAGGCCGGCCCGCGTCCATCCGCGTTGCACGCCCACGGAGTCGTCGGCAGGTTGCCTCCGTAGATGGAGGAGCAGCCGGTGGCGTTCGCGACCACGAGCCGGTCGCCGAGTAGCTGGGTCAGCAGCTTGAGATACGGCGTCTCCCCGCAGCCGGAGCACGCACCCGAGAACTCGAAGAGCGGCTCGAGCAGCTGCGAGCCTTTGATCGAAGCCGGTTCGACGAGCGTCCGGTCGAGCTCAGGCAACGCGCGGAAGAAGTCCCAGCCCTGAAGGGCCAACTTCTGCTCCTCCTCGGCCGGGCGCATCTCGAGCGAGCGATGTCCCGGTTCGGTCTTCGAGAAGGCGGGACACGCGGTGGCGCACAGCTTGCAGCCGGTGCAGTCGAGTGGCGAGACGGCGATCGCGAGCTGCTTTCCGGCGAGATCCTTGCCTCGCCAGGGCTTGCTCTTGAAGCCTTGCGGTGCGTCCGCCAGGAGTTCCGGCTCGCAGACCTTCATGCGGATCGCTGCGTGCGGGCAGACGAGTGTGCACTTGGCGCAGTCGATGCAGATCGACGGATCCCAGACCGGCAATTCGTCGGCCAGGGCGCGCCGCTCGTAGTGAGACGTGCCGGTCGGGAAGACGCCGCCGGGGTCGAACGCGGAGACCGGCAGCTCGTCGCCGTGGCCGGCCAGCAGCGCGTGCAGCACGGGAGGCGCGTCGGCGTGCAGGTCGAGCGCTTCCGAGCCGTCCAACTCGCCCGGGTGGATCTCCTGGAGTGCAGCGAGCGCCCCGTCGACGGCGGCGAAGTTGCGCCGCACCATCTCCTCGCCCTTGCGGCCGTAGCTCTTCTCGCTGGCGTGCTTGATCGCCGCGATCGCCTCCTCGACGGGAAGCACACCGGAGAGGGCGAAGAAGCAGGTCTGCAGGACGGTGTTCACGCGTCCGGCCAGGCCGGCGTCACGCGCGACCCGCTTGGCATCGACGACGTGAAGGCGCAGCTCCTTGCTGAGGATTTGCTCCTGGACGGAGCGAGGCAGGTGCCGCCAGGTCTTTGAGCCATGAGGGCTCGAGAGAAGGACGGTTGCGCCGGGACGTGCATGCTCCAGCACGTCCAGGCGCTCGAGCAGCTGGAACTGGTGGCAGGCGACGAAGTCGGCCTCGTCGATGAGGTACGGAGCGTCGATCGGATCGTCGCCGAAGCGCAGATGCGAAACGGTCACCGCTCCCGACTTCTTCGAGTCGTAGACGAAGTACGCCTGCACGTAGCGGCCGGCTTCCTCGGCGATGATCTTGGCGGAATTCTTGTTCGCGCCGACCGTGCCGTCGGAACCGAGCCCGTAAAAGAGGCAGCCCACGTCCCGTCGCGGAACACGCCAGGCATGGTCGTAGTCGAGGCTCGTCCCGGAGACGTCGTCGTCGATGCCGACCGTGAAGTGTCGGTGCGGCCGGACGTCGCGGTCTCGGTGAACGTGTTCGAGGTCGTGGCTCTCCGCGCGAGCGAGCTCGGCGAACACTGCGCCGGCCATGGCCGGCGTGAACTCCTTGGAGCCGAGCCCGTAGCGGCCCCCGATCAGGGTCCGCGGCAACCGCCCCTCCTCGTGCAGAGCCGAGACGACGTCCTCGTACAGCGGTTCCCCGACTGCGGCGGAGTCCTTCGCCCGGTCGAGCACCGCAACGGCGCGAGCTGAGAAGGGCAATGCGGCGGCGAGATGGCGGCTCGAGAACGGCCGGTAGAGATGCACCTTGACGAGGCCGACCCGTTCGCCTTCGGAATTGAGGCGACGTGCGGCGGCCTCGACGGTCGCGGTCGACGAGCCCATGGCCACGATGACCCGCTCGGCCCGCGGATCGCCGATGTACTCGAACGGCTGGTAGCTGCGACCCGTCCGGCGGGCAAACCGGAACATCGCCTCCTCGAGTAGGTGAGGCACAGCCGCATAGAACGGACTGGCCGCCTCGCGCGCCTGGAAGAAGACGTCCGGGTTCTGGGCCGACCCACGCAGGCTCGGGTGGTCGGGCGAGAGCGCCCGCTGCTTCATGGCCGCCACCTGCTCCTCGTCGACCAGCGCGCGCAGGTCGTCCTCGGACAGCGCGTCGATCACGTTGATCTCGTGCGAGGTGCGGAAGCCGTCGAAGAAATGCAGGAACGGCACGCGGCTCTCGAGACTCGTCATGAACGCGAGTGCGGCCATGTCCTGGGCTTCCTGCACCGACGAACTGGCGAGAATGGCGAAGCCGGTCGGCCGGGCCGCATAGACGTCCGAGTGGTCGCCGAAGATCGAAAGCGCATGGCCGGCGACGGCGCGGGCGGCGACGTGGAAGACACACGGCTGTAGCTCGCCGGCGATCTTGAACATGTCCGGCAGCATCAGCAGCAATCCCTGGCTGGCAGTGAACGTCGTCGCCAGCGCTCCACCCTGGAGAGCGCCGTGGACGACACCGGCGGCTCCGGCCTCGGACTGCATCTCGACGATCTCGGGCACCTGCCCCCACAAGTTGCGCTCGCCGGCAGCCGACCACGTGTCGGCGAGCTCGCCCATCGGGCTGGCCGGCGTGATCGGGTAGATCGCGATCACCTCCGCGAGCTTGTGGGCGACGCGCGCCGCCGCCTCGTTGCCGTCGACGACAAGCCGCTGCGAGTGGGCCTGCGACTTCATACCTGGAAGCTAGGAGCGAGTGTGGCCGCGGTCGTCGGGGAAGACGCGGACCGTGGCGCGGAGAACTACTAAAGGCCGGCCGGCGGCTCAACCGCGCAATAGGTTTGCCAGCGGCACGAACACGAGCTTCGCGTGCCGGGTGTCCTCGCTCGGGTTGACGGCGTAGACAAGGCCGCGCGAGCTGAGCGTCGCCGGACTGCCGGCGCGACTGGCGGCAACGGTGGATGCGTGACCGGTTACCAGATCGACGAGACGGAGCCTGAAAGCGCCGCCCTCGACGACCGCCACCTTGCCCTGTACCTCGACCCGGTCGGTCACCGGTGATCCATGAGGGAGCGCGAGGGGCCAGGTGCGTACGAGTGCGCCTGTCTTCCAGTCGTAGACCTCGAGGGTGCTGTTCAGCGATCCGGCCCGGGGAATGTCCACCCTCAACACGACCAATTGGGTACCGCTGAGGGCGATCCTGAGGATTGTGCTGGGGTAGCCACAGGGATCCGGGAGCGAGACGTCGGGCGCGACTTCCGCGAGCAGCCTCCCGTGGGTGGAGTAGACCCCCACCACCGGCGTGCTTTGCCCTGCCGGCCCTTGGTAGGCCGGCCATGCGTCTGTCGACCGGAGGACGGCGATGTGGCCGCCGTCCGCCGACTGGGACACGATTGCGCCGGGCCCGGTGGCGATCGTCCGCACCCCGTTTCGCACGATCAGGTTGAGCCGCGCGTGGGTGGCGGTGGCTTCGTTCGCCTTCCAGCTGCTTACGGCCAGGACGTTCCGGGACCCGACCAGGCCGCCGAGCCAGTTGCCGGTCGCATAACCGCTACCCGGCACGGTGCAGTCTCCTGGGCTGCTGGAGTGGTTGGTCAGCTTCCCGACCTGGCGCGCCGACCCTCCGAGCGACGCGGTGTAGAGCCGCTCCTGCGTCTGCAAAGTGTTCCCGATCTCGAACCGAGTGATCAGGGCGACGCGCTTGCCCGCAATCGCAACCTC
Organism: uncultured Actinomycetes bacterium; assembly: GCA_963794255.1. Lineage (GTDB taxonomy): Bacteria > Actinomycetota > Thermoleophilia > Gaiellales > Gaiellaceae > Palsa-739. The sequence goes on from CAWCDC010000003.1 coordinate 199,411, forward strand.
CCCGCTGCCGTAGCCGAAGTTGTGGCCTTTGCCGGGGTAGTCGCCCTTGATGGTCGAACTCGCGCCGGTGGAAACGTTCCAGACGCCGACTCTGCGGTTGTCCAGCATGTAGGCGACGCGAGGTCCGTCCATCGCGAGTGCCGAGATCGGCCCGGTCGTTCGCTTCACCTTGTTCGACTGCTTAGCCGTCCCAGCCTGCGCAGAGACGACCAGTAGCGCGAGAGACAACACCGCGAGGAACAGCCCCGCCTGAGGGAGCCTCTTCATCATCCCCACCTCCACTCCATACTCGCGCGCGCATTCGCGCACCGCATCAGCGCGTCCCCGGAGCCGTCTGCTCGAATCTACTGACGAACAAGTGCCCCGCGACCGCCGTTCAGACGGCTGACCAGCTGGCGTGGTCGCGCGTGTCGAGCGCAACCTCGACCGCAATGGCCTCGGCCGGCGGCTCGGCAAGCGGTGCGGCGAGTCCCAGGTGCTCGGCGAGGAAGGGGCTCAGGTAGCGGCCGACGATCTTGGCCGGCGGCCACCAGAGCGGCTGGGTGTCGACGACCGAGATCGAACCCTCGGAGCGGATGAACCGAGGCACCATCCCTGTGAGCAGAAGGCCGCGCAGCACCGGGGTGTATGGGAGTGCCTGGAGAGGCGCGCCCGCGTCGGCAGCGATCGCGGTCGCCACCGAGTCGGCTTCCTGGGCAGCGAGGCCGCCCTGCTTGATCGGCGCCTGGGTCAGGTCGCCGGCGGCGTAGACATGCGTGAGGCCGAGCACTCCACCGAGCTCGTCCGTCGCGACGAAGCCGGACTCGTCCTGAGGGATACCGTCGATCGGCGGTCCTTCGAGCGCCGGGAGCGCCACCACCGCGTCGGCAGGCAGCTCACGCCCGTCGTCGAGAGTGAGCGTCCCGCCGGCCCACGAGTGGGCGGCGCTTGCCGTCTCGAGACGGATTCCCCGGAGCTCCAGAAGCTCGGCGACCGCCGTGCTCGCTGCGGCTCCGAAAAGCGCGAGTGGCCGCTCCTCGGGCGTGACGATCACAATCTCCACGCCTCGCGTCATGTGCTCGGAGAGGTACTCGGAGCTGATGAAGGCGAGCTCGTAGAGCGGCAACGGCCAGCTTGCTCCGGCCGCCGCGACAAACGCGAGCCGGTGCAGTTCACCCGCCGTGACTCGCTCGAGCAGATTTGCCAGGGCAGCGCCGTCTTCCTGGCCACGGAAGGTCAGCGCCCCGGGTACCGCCTCGCGTGGCCGGCCGCCGAGCGCCAGCACCAGCCTGTCGTAGGCGACGGACTCGCCGTCCGCAAGCAGGGCGCGCTTCGCGTCGGCGTCGACCTGGACGAGCGAGCCGGTTCGCAACTCGGCGCCGGCAGCCTGGACCAGTTGGTCGAGTGGAAAGCGGCGCACCTCGCCCATCTGGAACGGCTCGGCGACCGACAGTGGCCGGTACGTGAACTCGCGCTCCGGCGCGATCAGCTCAACGCGGACGTATTCACGGGCGATCGCGTCGAGCGCGAGTGCGGTCTCCAGGCCCGCTACGCCCGCTCCGACGACAACGACATGGTCGCGGTTGTCAGTCATCGCTTTTCCTCCCTCGCACCCCAGAGTTCGAGAGCCGTTTCATCGCTCTCACCTCCCGATCAATCGTCACCAGAAACGGGTGCTTCGACATCGGGGTAATCCCTGATTGCCGAGTGACCACGCGGAACGTCCAGGAGGCAGTCGAGGAGTTCCCGCGGACGTCGGCGACCCGGACCTCTAGCCGGTAGCTACCGCCGGCTCGCTGAGCGAGCTCGAGGCGGAGCTTGAACAGGTAGCGGCCGGGCGTGCCCGCATAGAGATGGCGGGCGAAGACCGGGCAGTTCTGGTACGAGCCGGGGGCGTAGATCTTCCAGAAGTCCGGCGGTGCAGGCTCCGTCTGCCGGAAGTCGACGGCAACCTGCCACCCGGTGTAAGTCGAGCTGTGAAACAGCCTCCACTCGACGAGCGCGGGAGCTTGGGGAAGATCGTCCCAAGGGCCGGACACGGGCCGAGCCGGCTGGTCGGTAGCGGCCACAGCAAGCCGGTTGTGGGCGTCTAGACGCCCTCCGACGATCGGTCGAGGCCGACCGTTGTCGATGTACAGCGCAGTGGCCCGCGGTCTTGTCTTGTCCTGGTAGGGCACGAGGTGGCCGGGGGCGAGTGGATTCTGCACGCGGCCGTCGTCGATCTCGGCCAGGTGAACATGGCTCGGCTCCGGCTGGATCCAGCCGAGGACGGTCCGCTGCGCGACGACGATCTGGCCCCGGTGGACGACCCGCTTCAGGTGCTCGTACTGGAAGGATCGGCCGTCGCCGGTGATGACAACGATCTCGTTGCGACCGCGAGTGGCCACGCGGCCGGAGACGACCGGATAGACGGCTGTCCCGGGCTTCGCCGCGATGTCGATCCCGTTGTGGAACGAGTGAGCGCCGGGCACGCCGGGCCCTGTCAGGCCGAAGGGCTGGTTCTCGGCGATCGTGCGCGGATCGCCGAAGGCCGCCCGGACCGGGTGCTGGCGTCGAAGGGCCTGATCGGCCAGTGGTAGGGCTGCCAAGCAGCCGTTGGCCGGTACGCAATGGCCGGGTCGCCGCTGGCCTGCAGGGCGAGCACGCACAGAATCGCGAGAGACAACCTTGCGACGAACCCGAGGCGTGTCACGGTCCCTCACCTCCACCCAATGGTCCCGCGCCGGCGCCTCGACCGCATCCGTGCCCGCCCTGAACTCGGCTACCTGGAACTACGGGCCGACTTCGGACTTGCCGTTCAGGCCGTCTCGTGCGCGAGCTGCTCGAAGAGTGCGGCGTACTGCTCGAGGTGCCGGTCGCCGAGGAACTCGTCGCGGACGCGCAGGCGAGCGTTTTGCCCCAGCCGGGCAGCCGTTACGGGGTCGCGCAAGAGCGACTCGACGGCTGCTGCGAACGCCTGCAGGTCGCTCGGATCGTCCACGAGCAGGCCGTGCGTACCGTTCTCGATCTGGTCGACGATGCCGCCTACTGCGCTGGCGACGACCGGTCGTTCCTTCCACATCGCCTCCGCGACCGTCAGGCCGAAGCCTTCGGCAAGGCTCTTCTGGGCGACGACCGAGGCGCCCCGCTGGAGCGCGTTGACGATCGCTGCATTCTCCTCAGAGTCGGTCATCGGGATACAGGCGAGGTGAACGCGGCCTCGTGCGGCCTCCTGGAGATCCCGCCACAGGCTGATGCATTCGTCGAGCACCTCGGCGCCCTCCGGATCATCGGCGACACCTGCGACGGCAGGCCCGCAGAGAACGAGGTGGGCGCCGAGCGAGGCATCGACGTGGCGCACGAAGGCCTTCAGCACGCCGGCCATGTCCTTCATGCGGTCCCAGCGGGAGATCTGAACGACGAGCGGTGCGTCTTGGGCCGGCGGCGGCCCCGTCCCGAGGAGGTCGACACGGCTGGTGATCCACCCCTTCGATCCGTCGCGGCGCGTGAACGGCACGGTCGGCGCCGCTTCCGCCCCACCGTCGAGCAGACCGACGTAGGTGAGGATGAGCCGGGCATCCCGCATCGACATCGGTTCGTTCTTCGCCGAGAAAGGGTCGATCGAAGGCCGGATCACGTGCACCGTCTTCGGATCCGCCCACGGAGGCGCGAAGGCGGCACGCGAGACGACGATCGCGTCCGCGTCGACCAGGTAGGGGCGGAGGAACTCCCAAGCGCGCACACTCCATTCGTTGGGGCTGTCGAGCCCGACGTGGCAGCGCCAGACGACTCGTGCACCGACGCCCTTGACGAGCCCGACGAGTGCAGCCGGCTGCGGATCGTGAATGACGACGACGTCGCCGGGCCGGATGGTCGGAAGCAACTTGTCGGCGTTGGCGCCGAGGACGTGCTCGAAGTGACGACGCTCGACGAAGCCGAGTTCGCCGCCGTCTCCAGCGGACCCGTAGAGCCCGTTGTGGATCCGCTTCGTGATGGCGAAGAAGGCGGGATCCCCCTCGATCACGAGCCAACGCGCGTCAATGCCCGCGCCGCGCGTGTACGAGAGGAGCGTTTGCAGCATCTCGGCCACGCCGCCCCCCGCTCCGGTCGAGTTGATGTTGAGCACCGGCCTGTCGGCGAGCGCGGCGCGCGCGAGCTCAGCCATCCTCTCGAATCGCGCCATCCGCTCGGGACCGATCAGCGGCTCGAGCCTGGCCGCGTCGATCGCCCGGACGTCGACCTCGTACAGCTTCGGTCTCTCCTGACGAGTCCGGCCCACGGCTCGCGAGCCTAGACAAGCCGGCCGTCGGTGCCTACCACGCTCGCACTTCGGTAGCTCTCCCGATGCGCCTTACCTGCGCTCGCGGCCACGCCGCTCGACCTGGACGCACTCACCGCGCCGGCTGACCAGAGGTCGGTTCAGGCAATCGCGCCTGGATGCTGCACGACCACGACAGGGCAGGTCGCATAGTGGACGACCTGTTGGCTGACCGAACCAAGCAGCAGGCTCTTGAAGCCGCCGAGGCCACGGTTTCCGACGACGACCAACGTCACGTGTGCTGCCTGATCCAGCAGCACCTGGGCTGCCTGGCCCTCGACTGCTACGGCTTCGGCCTCGATCGAGGGCTCTAACTCCTTCGCCGTCGCAAGCGCCTCGTCGGCGACGCCCTGCGCCCGAACGCGAAAGGAGTCGAACGCTTCATCGTTCAGCGGCGGCGCGAAGCCGCCCCCGTAGGTCACGATGGGTATCTGCCACGCCGCAACGATGCGGAGCCTGGCTTTACGGAGCGCACTCTCGTGCGCGGCGAACGCCACCGCCGCATTTGCGCCCTCAGAACCGTCAACACCAACCACGATCGTGTCCATGACACCTCCTCGTTGCTACGACCGTAGCGAGCGGCGTCGGGCACCCACAGCTCACGCGGCGTTCTCGAGCAAGTCGGCCAGGCCGCGGAGGGCGATATCGGCGCCCGCTCGACGGAGCTGCCGCAGCTGGTCCGGATCCCCAGTCGGGTCGACAGCGACGACCCAGGCAAATCCGGCAGCTCGTGCTGCAGCCACGCCGGCCTGGCTCGACTCGAACGCCGCAGCTCGCTCGGGCTTGACGTGAAGCTTCCGGCACGCTGCGAGCAACCGATCGGGAGCCGGCCGGTTGCGCAGTCGCTCGACTGCGACCGTCTCGGCGTCGACGCTTCCGTCCACGAGCTCGGCGAGGCCGCTCAGGTCGAGCATCTCCTCGGTATGGGCGCTCGCCGAGACGACAGCGCAGCTGAGGCCCGCGTCGTGTGCGAGCTCGAGGTAATGGCGGACGCCGTCGAACGCAAAGACTCCATGCTGGGAGAGCAGACGACCCAGCCATTCGTTCTTGCGGTTCGCCAGTCCGTGCACCGTCTCCGCTCCGGGCGGATCCTCCGGCGTGCCCTCGGGCAGACGGATTCCGCGACTGGCGAGGAACGTGCGCACGCCTTCGAGTCGTGGCCTGCCCTCGATGTGCTCGGGATAGTCGGTACGCGGATCGAACGACGCAATCGGATGTCCGTAGCTCACATAGGAGCGAGTGGCGAGCAGCTCATTCAGCGTGTGCCCCCAGGCCTCCTTGTGCAGGCCCGCGCTTCCCACGAGCACGTCGTCGAGCTCGAACACGCACGAATGAACCGTGCCGGGCAGCCCGAGCGCTCGGCGGGCCAGTCCTCGAGGGAGGAATGGTTCCGCGAGCTCGGTCGGAACGCCCTCGTCGCGGGCAAACTGACGCAGCTCGACAGCCGCCGTCTTGTACTCGCCCTGCAAATGGCGCTGGTGCGCCTCGAGCTCGGCCGGAGGCAGGACGCCCTCCTCCGCGCGCAGCGCCTTCCGTGCCGCAAGCAACGCCTCCCGCCACTCCGAGCGCAGAGCGTCGAGCTCGGCGCGACTGGTTTCTCTGGAAGTCATGGCGCCAGATTGCACCCGGCGCAGCCGCGACGCATCCGGGGACACGCGGGCGTCGACGTAAGGGCTTTTCCGGATGCCCACCGGTGGAGGTGCCGCGAGGATGGAGGTCGAGACAGATTGGAGGACAAGATGAACGCGCAGACGTACGAGAACGTCACCACCGCCCTTCGCGGCGAGGCCTTCGCACACGCGCGCTACCTGCTCTTCGCCGCGGCAGCCCGCGAGCGGGGAGAAGAGCACCTCGCCTCGATGTTCGAAGGGATCGCCGCCGTCGAGTTGCAGGAGCACTTCGCGGAACTCGGGGAGCTTGCAGAGCTCGTCGGAACCGATGCGGACAACCTCCGCGCGGCGATCCAGGACGAGAACTTCGAAGTCGAGTGGAAGTATCCGCAGTTCGCAGACCAGGCGAGAGCTGTCGGCGAGGTTGCAGTCGCGGAGCGTTTCGCCGAGCTGGCAGAGGACGAAAGGGGGCACGAGAAGACGCTCGAGGGTGTGCTCGAGGAGCTCGACGTTCCGGCGTGACGCTCGCACTTGCGGCCTTCTCGATCTTCATCGTCCTGCCGAAGATCGCCGTCGAGTAGCTCGGCGTCGCTCTCGCTGTAGCCGCTCTGATCGCGGCCGCGATCGGTCCGCGCGATCCCTTCGCGGTCAGGGATTTCCCGCAGGTGTGTCGAGGGATGCCCGGATTGTGGAGCGGTGGCTGCCCGGATGGCGTCGGCCCGGTGCGGCCTGAGGGTGGGTGGTAGTGAAGTTTCCTCGGGTTGAAAGGAGTCGGGTGATGCGTAAGGCATTCGAGATTGGTGGGCTCGTGGCGGCGGCTGTCCTGGTTGTGTTCGGCGTGGTCGCGATCGCGATGGGCGTGAACGGCCGCCAGACGGTCAACAACAGCCTCTCGCACGAGTACATCGTGGCGGGATCCGATATGACGCCTGCGGCGATCAAGGCCGAGGCGCAGAAGTCCGGTGTGGCGTCGGCGGTCAAGCAGTGGCCGACCCAGAGCATCGCCGGCCAGACGATCGACACCGGTGCCAAGGCACGCGCGATGGCGCAGTACATGCACATCCACGCGCTGGAGGCGACCGGTGGCTACACCTACGCCCAGATGGGCATCTACCAGGCCAAGCCGGCAACGCCGAAGTCGCAGCTGATGGTTGGCGGCGGCACCGACAACACCCAGTACGCCGCGATCGACCCCACCAGCAAGCAGCCGGTGCAAAACGGTGCCCGACAGGTCTGGATCTCCGAGACCGCCCTCACCGACGCCCTGAACATGAGCTACATGGCCTCACAACTCGGCCTGTTCGGGATCGTGGTCGGGATCGCGCTCCTACTCACGCGGCTTCGGATTCGCGATCCTCGCGATCGGCGGAGCACTCCGCAACCCACAAACCGCACTCGGATTCCTACACCGCTCACAGTCCAAGACTCCCGCGGTGCCCCTGGCCTAACCGCCCGACTCCGCCGCAGGACGCGTGAGACCGCCACACGGCGGTCTCACCCGTTACGGGGAAACCACACCGCCGATCCGGTCAGTCGGCCTCGAGTAGCCCGCGCTCGAGCGCGTAGGCGACGAGGTCGGCTCGGGTCTCCAGCCGGAGTTTCTGCATGATGTGCGCCCGGTGCGTCTCGGCCGTGCGCACCGAGATGTAGAGCTGCTTGGCGATCTCCTGGTTCGTGTGGCCCAGGGCGAGCAGGCGCAGCACTTCGCGCTCACGATCGGAGAGCGGATCCTCCTCGGCGCGTTTCGCCGCCTCGGCGTCGGCGGCCACGAGCCGGGCGCCGAGCTCGGGATTGACGTACCGCCCGCCGCCCGCGACCTCGCGCACCGCCGCGACGACCTCGGTGTCGGCCGCCTCCTTGAGCACGTAGCCACTCGCACCGGCGGCGAAGGCTTCACGCACGTAGCGGGGCTCGTCTTGCATCGAGAGGATCAGCACCTTCACCTCGGGGCTCTCGTGCTTCAGCTGCGGCAGCACCTCGAGGCCGGTCTGCTCGGGCATGACGACATCGAGCAGGATCACGTCCGGGCTCAACGCACGCGCCTGGAACACGGCGTCGCGGGCGTTACCGGCCTCGCCGACCGGCTCGATGTCATCCTCCGTGGCGAGGAGGAGCCGCAGGCCGCTGCGGACGACGGCATGGTCGTCAACGATGAGGACCCGGATGCTCACGAGAGCGGCACCTCCGCGACGAGGGTCGAGCCCGCGCCGGGGCGTGACTCGATCTCCAGCCGCCCGTCGAGGAGAGCGAGCCGCTCGCGCATGCCGAGCAGGCCGACGGCGTCGTCGCGGACCGTTCTCGGATCGAAGCCGGCTCCGTCGTCCTCGATCACCGCGGCCACCCCCGACTCACGCCGCGCGACCGAGACACTGACGCTACGCGCGCCCGCGTGCTTGACGATGTTCGTGAGCGATTCCTGCACGACCCGGTAGAGGGCCGTCTCCACTTCGCCCGGCAGTCGCGTCTCTCCCAGCGCTGAATGGAAGTCGACCCGAATGCCCGACTGTTCGGCGAACGATTCGGTCAGCCGCTCGAGGGCGGGCACGAGACCGTAGTCGTCGAGCACGGCCGGACGAAGCTCGACCGCGAGGCGACGGACGTCCTGGAGGGCGCTCACCACATGCTCCCGCAGTTCGGCCAGGGCTGCACGCGCCGGGCCGTCCGCCAACCCCTCCTCGAGCGGTTTGAGGCCCAGCAGGATCGAGGTCAGCGCCTGCCCGGTCTCGTCGTGGAGCTCGCGCGCGAGCCGCTGCCGCTCGAGCTCCTGCGCCTGCACGACGCGGCGCAGGGCGTCCCGCGCCACCCGTTGCGATAGCTCGACTGCGACCGCGGCACGTGCCGCGAACGTCTCGGCCAGGCGCAGGTCGTCGTCGGAGAAGCGCGCGTCCGGGCCTTCCTTGTCGTGGATCTCGATCACCCCGATCACCCGGTCGCGCGCGACGAGCGGGACCCACATGCCCGTCCGGGCGCCAAGCCGCCTCGTCGTCCCCTGGTGTACCTCGGGATCGTCGATCACGGAATCGATGCGCTCGCTCCGGCGACGCGCGAACACGCGGCCGCTCTTCGAGTCCGACCGAGAGATCGTCTCCCCCAGCAGATCCTGCGCCGCCTCGCCGGCTGCGGCGGCGAACCGCAGCGCGTCGGTGCCGGTCGGCAACGCCAGCGCCACGACCCGCGCCCCGAGCAAATCGCGCAGGCGGCGCACGACGAGATCGAGCAAATGGTCGAGATCAGTCTCGGTGGCAAGCGCGTTCCCGACCTCTTCCAGCGACTGCAGCTGGCGCGACCAACGGGACGAGGCCTCGTAGAGGCGCGCGTTCTCGATCGTCACCGCCGCCTGGCCGGCGAGCAGCGTGACCAAGTCCTCGTCCTCCTCGGTGAAGTCCTCTCCGCTCTCCTTCTCGGTGAGGTAGAAGTTGCCGTAGGCGACGCCGCGCAGCAGGATCGGGACGCCGAGAAAGCTCCGCATCGGGGGATGCGCCGGGGGGAAGCCCACCGAGCGCGGATCCTCGGCCAGGTCGTGCAGCCGCAGCGACTTGGCCTCGCCGATGAGGACCCCGAGGATGCCGCGTCCGCGCGGCAATGAGCCGATCGCTGCACGCGTGTCGATGTCGACGCCGTGCGTCACGAACTGCTCCAGCTGCGAACCGCTCGAGTCGATCACGCCGAGCGCCGCGTAACGGGCGCCGGTCAGCTCGGCCGCCGCCTCGACGAGCCGGTGCAGGAGCACGTCGAGCGACAACTCCGAGCTGACGACCAGGCCGGCAGCGAACAGCGCGCGCAGGCGCTCCTCTCTGACGGATAGCGCGTCCACGGGCCCAGCCTACGCCCCGACTCGGTGGCACGAAAGAGAGAGCGGGCGGCCTCGCAGTTCGGGTCCCGCCCGCTCTCTTGGCTCGGGCTACGCGGTCGTCAGCCGGTCGGCCTCGTCGCGCTTCCGGGCCGACCTGTCGACCGGTGGAACGACGAGGACCGGGCGGCTCGACCTGTGGCAGAGGGCACGGGCCATGCTGCCCGTGGCGGCGGCGGTGACGAAGCCGCGGCCGTGCGTGCAGACCACGATGAGGTCGGCATCGACGTCCTCGGCCGCCCGCTCTACAAGCGTCGCAGCGTCGGCACTGCCGCTGCAGACCTCCAGCCTCGCGTCGAAGCCAACCGCGCGAAGCTCCGCAACCTGGCTCTCGATCCGCTTACGGATGTCAGGCTCGTCGGCAAGAACCGGGGCGCCGCCGAGGCGACCCGTGAGCACCTCGTTCGCATGCACGGCGACGATGCGGGAGCCGTGAACCTCCGCGAGTTGCCGTACCTGCTCGAGCGCACGGTCCGCGAGCTCGGACCCGTCGGTTGCCCAGACGATGGTCTCGAACATGGCGTCCATCCTTTCCTTGACAGGACGATCGTCGGCGGGATCGACCTCGATCGCATCGGGAGTAGCCCCGACTCTGGTCGGTGGTTCCCCGCAACCCCTGGCCACCGGTGCTGGTGGTGCGTGGCCCGCAGCAGGTCCAAGAGCACGCGGCGGCGGCGTAAGGGCCACGGCAGCACACCCGAAGAGCTGGTGACCGGGTAGCGTCAGGCCATGCACAACTTCGACACGAGAGAGGCCGTCGCGCGGCTGCGGGAAGCCGGTGGCTACGAGATCGTGCACGAGTCGCCCGGCCTCGAGCTCGGCGTCTACATGCTCGTCGCGCCGGAGCCCGATCGCCAGCAGCCGCACGAGGACGACGAGGTGTACGTCGTGCTCGAGGGCTCAGGCACGCTCGAGGTCGAGGGGGAGCGAGTCGACCTGCGCGAGGGGCAGTCCGTATACGTGCCGGCAGGCGCCGAGCACCGGTTCGTGGGTTACGAGGAGCTCGCCGTGCTCGTCGTCTTCGTGCGGCCCGTTCGCTGAGCAAGCCGCCGTAGCATCTGCGGCTTCTCCGCCTCTCCCGTCGGGGTCGTCCCCGATGCCGGCTGTGCAGGGCCTGCCTACGGTCGTGGCAAGCGATTCAGGAGGTAGTCATGGCTGTTCGGGTTGCCATCAACGGCTTCGGGCGCACGGGCCGCGCCGCGTTCCGGGCTGCGTACGAGCGCGAGGCGGACATCGAGTTCGTGGCGATCAACGACGTGGCCGACCCGGCGATGCTCGCGCAGCTCCTCAGGCACGACACCGTCTACGGGCCGTTCCCCGGCCGCGTCGAGACCGCCGACGGCGCGATCGTCGTCGACGGGCGGTCGATCGCCGTCCCCGGCGAGACTGACCCGTCCAGGCTGCCGTGGAGTGAGCTCGGCGCCGAGGTCGTGATCGAGTCCACCGGCCGCTTCCGCGCGCGGGCAGACGCCGAGAAGCATCTCGAGGCAGGCGCCCGCAAGGTGATCATCTCGGCGCCCGCGAAGGAGCCCGACGTCACGGTCGCGCTCGGCGTCAACTTCGATGACGCCTACGACCCGGCCGAGCACCGGATCATCTCGAACGCCTCCTGCACGACGAACTGCCTCGCGCCAGTCGCCAAACTGCTGCACGAGGGCTTCGGCATCAGGCACGGGCTGATGACCACGGTGCACGCATACACCGGAGATCAGCAGCTCCTCGACGGGCCTCACAAGGACTTCCGGCGGGCTCGCGCCGCGGCGTGCAACCTCGTCCCGACGACGACCGGCGCCGCGAAGGCGCTGGGCCTCGTCGTCCCGGAGCTGGAGGGAAAGCTGCACGGCTACGCGGTCCGCGTTCCCGTCCCGACCGGCTCGCTCGTCGACCTCACGGTCGAGGTCGAGCACCCGACAGACGTGGCGGAGGTCAACGAGCTGTTCGCGAGCCGCGCCGACATCGGGCCGCTCGAGGGCATCCTCGCCTACAGCGAGGAGCCGCTCGTCTCCTCCGACGTCGTCAAGTCCCCCTACTCATCGATCCTCGACGCCGGCCTGACCGCCGTGGTCGACGGGACACAGGTGAAGGTGGTCGCGTGGTACGACAACGAGTGGGGCTACTCGAATCGACTCGTCGACCTCGCCGAGCGGATTCTCGTCCCGACGACAGTGGCCGCCTGACGGCTACCCCTCCGACGGTTCTGCGATGCCGGGGGCGGGACTTGAACCCGCACGGCCCGAGGGCCACCCGATTTTAAGTCGGGCGCGTCTGACCAGTTCCGCCACCCCGGCGCGGTCAGCGTAACGCTCGCCGCCTGGATGGATACCCTGCGGCCCGATGCCGGCCACGACGCACGACACGATCGTCATCCTCTCGGTCCTCGGCGTCGTCGGCCAGGTGCTGATCGTCGTCGGAATCGTGATGGGACTGCTCGCGCTCTTCGGCGTGCGTGGCCCGCTCGAGGGTCTCCGCAAGCTGCTCTGGGGCTACGAGCTGTGGGGCGCGTTCGTCGTCGCTTCGATCGCGACCGGCGGCAGTCTGTTCTTCTCGCAGATCGCGCACTTCCCGCCATGCGAGTTCTGCTGGTTCCAGCGCGTCCTGATGTATCCGCTTTCGATCCTCACGCTGCTGGTCGCCGCGCGCGGCGACAACCGAGCCGCGCGATATCTGCTGCCGCTGCCGATCGTCGGCGCCGGCACGGCCGTCTACCACCTCCTGATCGAGAACCACGTGATCAGCGAGCCGGCCGCGTGCCTCGTCTCTGCGCCCGGCGGCTGCGGCGTGAAATGGATCAACGAGTTCGGCTACATCACGATCCCGACACTCGCGCTGACCGCCTTCCTACTTCTCATCGGATTCTTGGTCCTGGCGTCCGCTGGAGCGGCCGAACAGCCCGAACTCCCCGCTACCCTTCCCGCGCATGCCGAGCGGTAAGAGGGCAAGACAGCAAAGGGCAGAGGCAGCGGCCGCAATGCGGACGCCTCCGGCCGTGCGCTCGAAGGGCGCAGGAGGGCGCGGCCGCCAGGCCTCGCCGCGCGCGCTCGCAATTGCGGGCGGCGTCGTGCTCGTCGTGATCATCGCGATCGTGCTCGGGGTCGTCCTCTCGAGCGGCGGCAGCAGCGGCGCGGTCGTCTCGGCGAGCGACATCAAGGGCCTCGGCACAACCGGCAGCGCGACCTCACCCGTTGCGCTCCCGGGCTCGCCCGACGCGAACGCCCTTTTCAAGGGGATCCCGCAGAAGGGTCTGACGCTGGGCGATCCGAACGCGCCGGTCCACATGGAGATGTTCATCGATGCGCAGTGCCCGTTCTGCCGCGACTACGAGACCAACAACCTGCCGACGATCGTCACCAAGTACATCCGGGAGGGCAAGGTGCAGCTCACGCTCAAGCCGTGGGCATTCCTCGGTCCTCAGTCGTTCACCGGCAGGCTCGGCCTGATCGCCGCGTCGTACCAGAACAAGGGTTACCAGTACGCCAAGGTCCTCTACGACAACCAGGGGACCGAGGAGACCGGCTGGCTGAACGGCCAGATGATGGCGAACATCGCGGCCAGCGTGAATGGGCTCAAGCTCGCCCGGTGGCAGGCGGACACGAACAGCTCGGCGCCGAAGTCAGTCGCGAGCCAGGTCGACGCGGCCGCCAAGACTCAGAACGTGGTCGGGACGCCGACGGTGTTCGTCGGGCCGAAGGGCGGCAAGCTCCTGCGCGTCGGGTCTGCGGGCACTGAGCCGAACCTCCAGCAGACCGAGCAGGCGATCAACGCCGCGCTCGCGAACTCCTAGCGCTCGACGTCAGCCGCCGAAAGTGCGCAAAGAGCGCGCTTTTCCTGCTTGACGTTTTCGGCCCTGCGCACTTAGGCTCTGCGAGCCGGTTCCAATGGATCTTCGGATTCGTCGGGGCCGGCATTTTCGTGGGCTCGAACGGTTCCGTCCGACCGGCTCTTTACCGTTCCGCGGCCCATGCTCGGGATCGTTGCCATCCTCATCCTCGTGCTCGGCGCGCTCGGCGCAGCCGTCGTCTACCTGCCCCGGCTCCTGCGCGGCGAACTGGGAGCGCTGCGCGAGCAGACGGCAAACGACCTCTCGGCGAGGAACAACGAGGTCGAGCTGCGACTTCAGGGAATGGAACAGACGCTCAGCACGCGGCTGACCGAGCTGGACACCAAGGTCGACGGCCGCCTGGCGGCTACGACGCAGACCACGACGCGGATCCACGAGCGGCTCGGCGAGGTGACGAAAGCGACCGAGACGATGATCGCCCGCGCCCAGGATCTCGCCCGGCTCGAACAAGCACTGCGCCCGCCCAAGGCGCGCGGTGGGTTCGGCGAGCTCCTGCTCGAGAACCTGCTCCGCGACCGGCTTGCGCCCGACGCCTACGCGATGCAGCACACCTTCTCGACCGGCGACCGCGTGGATGCCGTGATCCGCGTCGACCGGCTCGTCCCCATCGACTCGAAGTTTCCGCTCGACAACTTCGAGCTGATGGTCAACGCAGAAGACGACGCCCAGCGTCAGCTCCACGAGAAGGCGTTCGCGCGCGACGTCAAGAAGCACATCGACGACATCGCAGCGAAGTACATCCTCCCGGCGGAAGGCACGTACGACTTCGCGCTCATGTACCTGCCGGCGGAGGCCATCTACTACGAGCTCGTCTCCGGCAAGACCGGCCACCTTCTCACCTACTCGCACGAGAAGCGCGTCTTCCCGGTCTCGGCGACGACATTCACCGCCTACCTCCAGGTCATCGCGATGGGCCTGAAAGGGCTCCAGATCGAGCAGACCGCCCACGAAGTGATGGCCTACTGCGCAGCGCTGCAAAAGGACTTCGGGAAGTTCCGGGAAGACTTCGAGCTCGTCGGGACGCACCTCTCTCGCGCGCAGAGCAAGTACGCCGAGTCGGACAAGCGGCTCGACCGCTTCGAAACTCGGCTCGAGCGGGCTGCCGACCTCGAGGTCGAGTCGGCTCCTCCAGCCGACGCGCCTGCACTCCCCCGCGCGCTCGACTCCGCTGCCTAAGACCTCGGCTGCTTAGAGCCTCGGCTGCCGAAGACCCAACCAGCGCGGCCACGCCGGGCCTTCTCGGAGTACCTTCTTTATGCGCCCAGAAGCGCACGGCGACGGGAACGTCAATCCGGCCGAATCGTTTAATACAGCAGACACGTTTTTAGAGAGAGGAACACATGAGCGACGTACGTGACCTGATCGTGATCGGCGGAGGGCCTGCGGGATACACCGCGGCGCTTTACGCCGCGCGCGCAAACCTGCAGCCGCTCGTGATCGAGGGCTTCAGCTGGGGCGGCCAGCTCATGATCACGAGCGACGTCGAGAACTATCCCGGGTACCCCGACGGGATCATGGGCCCCGAGATGATGTCGGAGTTCCGGCGCCAGGCCGAGCGCTTCGGCACCGAGTTCGTCACCGACGACGTGACCCGCGTCGACTTCTCGGAGCGGCCGTTCCGGGTCTGGGTCGAGGACGAGGAGTATCGGGCTCGCTCGGTGATCGTCGCGACGGGCGCGAGCGCCCGCTGGCTCGGGATCGACTCCGAAGAGCGGCTCAAGGGCCGCGGCGTCTCCGCCTGCGCCACCTGCGACGGCGCCTTCTTCCGCGACAAGCACATCGTCGTCGTGGGCGGCGGTGACACGGCGTTCGAGGAGGCGCTCTTCCTCACCCGCTTCGGCTACAAGGTCACGCTCGTCCATCGCCGCGACGAGTTCCGCGCCTCGCAGATCATGGTCGAGCGAGCACGCGGCAACGAGAAGATCGAGCTCAAGACGCCGTTCGTCGTCGAGGAGGTGCTCGGCGACGACTCGATCAGCGGCCTGCGTCTGCAGAACACCGAGACCGGCGAGACCGAGGACGTCGAAGCCGGCGCGCTGTTCGTGGCAATCGGCCACGACCCGAACACGAAGCTCTTCGTCGACCAGCTCGACCACGACGAGAACGGCTACCTCCTCGCGAAGCCGGGGACGACCGAGACGAACATCCCCGGCGTGTTCGCCGCGGGGGACGTCCAGGATCACATCTATCGCCAGGCAGTAACCGCCGCGGGCAGCGGCTGTATGGCGGCTCTCGACGCCGAGCGCTTCCTCGCCGCCGAGGAGGGCCACGGCGGAACGGCACTCACGGCGCCGAGGCCCGAGGCCGAGACGACACAGGTCTAGACCGCCGCGCTCACCCAGCTAGCCTGACGCCCGTGCCGCATTTCATCTGCCCGAACTGCAAGGAGCGGTCGATCGACATCGACCGCAAAGAAGGGATGTTCGACGAGGCTGTGGCCTGCCACCACTGCGGCTTCGGCTTCCTCTTCGAGCTGATGGACGACTACTACCCGGCGCCGACGACCGGCCTCGTCACCTGCGACCAGGAAGGCCGCATCCTCGCCGTCGGGCGGGGCGTCTTCGAGCTCAGCGGGTGGAACGAGCAGGAGGTGCTCGGTGCGGACGTCGTCTCCGCCTTCGGCCTCGAGGGCTTCGAGGAGGAGAAGAACCCGGTCAAGCTCTCGCTCGAATGGGGCGTACGCCGTTTGAACGAGCAGCTCCAGCTCCGCACCAGAAGTGGGCACATGAAGCGCGTGATCGGCGACTTCTTCCCCGCGCTCGACGACGACGGCGGCCTGCTCGTCGCTCTCACTCCGGCGCTCGGCTAGATTTTCGGCCGGCGCCGACAGGCGCCTGGGCGATGGAGCTCGCCACGAACCGCCGCAAAGGCTGATGGCTCCTACGATCGAGAGGAGCCGGAATGCGGACGATCGTGGCCATCGGCATCGCGGGAGCGCTCGGGGCGCTTGCGCGCTACGGCCTGGACGGAGTGGTCTCCCGACGCTTCACAGGGTCTCCGTTTCCCTGGGGGACGTTCGTCGTCAACGTGAGCGGCGCCTTCGTGCTCGGCTTGCTGATGACGCTCATGACCGAACAGCTCACGACAGCCCCGTGGCTGCGGTCGGCGCTCACCATCGGGCTGCTCGGGGCGTACACGACCTTCTCGACCCTCTCTTACGAGACCTACCGCCTGCTCGAAGACGGCGCGGTCGGCCTCGCGGCTGCGAACATGCTCGGCAGCATGACCGCCGGTCTCGTTGCGGTCTACCTCGGAGTCGTCGCCGGGAGGGCGCTGTGAAACTCGAGGGCGAAGGCAAGCTGCTGCGGCTTTTCATCGGCGAGTCCGACACGTGGCACGGGAAGCCGCTCTACCAGGCGATCGTCGAGCGTGTGCGTCAGGAGGGACTTGCCGGGGCAACCGTGCTCCGCGGCATCGAGGGATTCGGCGCCGACTCGCGGCTGCACACGTCGCGCATCCTGCGCCTGTCCGAGGATCTGCCGGTCGTGATCGAGATCGTCGACACGCCTGAGCAGGTCGAGCGGGTGGTGCCGATTCTCGACGAGATGGTCGGGGAGGGCATGCTCACGCTCGAGCGAGTGCAGATCGTTTCCTACCGCTCCAGCGACGACTAGCGCACGACGGCAACAATGGAGTTGTGGAGTCGCTGTGCGGAACCCTCCTCGTCGCGTCGCCGGCCCTGCTCGACCCGAACTTCCATCGCGCCGTCGTTCTCGTGACCGAGCACACCGAGGACGGCGCGGCGGGGCTGGTGCTCAATCGCCCTTCGCCCCTCGAGGTCGCGGGCGCAGTTCCGCAGCTGGAGCCGGTGGTCGACGACGGCGAGCCCGTCTGGGTCGGCGGGCCGGTGCAGCCTGAGGCGGTACTCGTGTTGGGCGAGTTCCTCGACCCCGACGATGCCGCCGTGCCGCTCTTCGGCGCGCTCGGCTTTCCCTCGCTGTCGGACCCGGAGGAGATCGTCCCGGTCACGACCAGGCGGCGGGTCTTCGCGGGCTACGCGGGCTGGGGCGAGGGCCAGCTCGAGGCCGAAGTCGACGATGAGGACTGGATCCTCGAGCCTGCGCTGGCCGACGACGCCTTCACCGACGACCCGGAGGCGCTGTGGCGCGACGTCCTGCGGCGCAAGGGAGGGATCTACGAGCTCGTAGCCCGCATGCCCGAGGACCCGCGGGTCAACTGAGCCGCATCCCGACGGCGACGAAGGTTCTGATCGTGACGACCTCGCCGTGCACTGCCGCCAGCCTGCGGACTTCGCGGTCGATCTCGGCCCGTTCCGCCGCGGGAGCCGTGATCACCCGGCTCGTGGAAGCGACCCACGCCGCCAGCTGGTCGGAGCTCATCGGCCGCGTCTCGTAGAAGGCCCTCTCCTCCAGCGCGCTGAACTGCTGCGAGTCGTAGCGTTCGCGCCACTGCGAACGGCGTGCCGGGTCGCGAGACCGCACCAGCTCCTCGACGGCACCGAGCAGCGGATCGTCCTGGTTGAACTGATTCCAGAAGAGCGCGAAACCGTGCCGCGGGGTGAGCACGCGCCGCAGCTCGGCAAACGCCGCCTCGGGCTCGAACCAGTGGAACGCCTGGGCCACCGTGACTCCGTCGACCGAGGCATCGTCGAGCGGGATCTCCTCGGCGCTGCCGGCCAGCGCCTCGACGCCCGGCAGCTCGCGCTCGAGCACCGCGCGCATCTCGCTTCCAGGTTCCACCGCGACGACGTGGAGGTCACGCGCCAGAAGCTGCCGGGTCAGCTTCCCCGTCCCGGCCGCCAGGTCGAGCACGCGCGAGCCCGCCGCGAGCCCGAGCCGGCCGACCGCCCAGTCCACAGCCTCCTCTGCATACGCAGGACGAGCGTGCTCGTAGTCGGTCGCGACCTGCTCGAAACTGAGGCGGGCTCGGTCGTCAGCCATCGTCGAGCCGTTCGAAGGCGAAGGCGTAGGTCAGTCGCGGCAGCGGGAACCGCTCGCCGTAGCGGGACGCGATCTCGCGGACTCCTTGCAGCGTCTTCTCCTGCTCCGCCGGCTCGGCCGTGAGGAACGCGCTCACAGTGGAGAGGTAGCCGACGAGCGCGTCCGGGCTCGACTCCTCGACGCTCTCGACAACGGTGCGGCCCAGCTCGCGGAACCACGGCTCGCCCGGCAGCTCGTCGTTCCGGTAGGGGTCGTGGCCGGCGTAGCCGATCAACTCGCCGAGCTCGCGCTGCAGGGGATCGCGCTCGTCCCACCAGTTCCAGAGCAGAACCAGACCGCCGCCCACGCCGATCACACGGTGCAGCTCCGGCAGGGCCCGCTCGCGGTCGAACCAGTGGAACGCCTGCCCTGCGAACGCGGCCTCGACGCTCCCGTCCGCGAGCGGGATCGCCTCGGCCGGCGCGACATGCGCCTCCGCCTCCGGCACCGCCTCGCGGAGCTGCGCGAGCATCGGCCCTCCCGGCTCGACCGCGATCGCCTCGAAGCCGGCCGCAACGAGCCCGCGCGTCAGCTTCCCCGTCCCCGCGCCGACGTCGAGGACGCGCGCTCCCGGCTCGAGCCCCAGCTGCCCGGCCGCCCAGCGCAGCGCCTCCGCCGGATACTCGGGCCGGTGCCGCTCGTAGTCGGCGGCGACGGTCTCGAAGCTGCGGGAGCGGGCGGCGCGGTCAGACACGGCTCGACGGGCAGAGATCACTGACGACGCAGTCTTCACACCGGGGGCGGCGCGCGTCGCACACCCTGCGACCGTGCCAGATCAGCAGGTGCGGGAAGCGGCCCCAGTCGGCGCGCGGCACGAGCCGGACGAGGTCGCGCTCGATCTTGACCGGATCCTCCTGGCGGGTGAGGCCGAGCCGCTGCGAGAGACGACGAACGTGCGTGTCGACGACGATCCCCTGCGGCTCGCCGAGCTCCGAGGAGACAACGTTGGCCGTCTTCCGCGCCACGCCCGGCAGGCGGACGAGCTCCTCGAGCCTTCGCGGGACCTCTCCGTCGAAGTCCTCGAGCAGCATGCGCATCGTCCCGCGCAGAGCCTTCGCCTTCTGCCGGTAGAAGCCGGTCGCGAAGATGTCGCGCTCGAGCTCCTCCTGCGGCACCGCGAGGTAGTCCTCGGGCTTGCGGTACTTCTCGAACAACGTCTGCGTGACGCGGTTCACGTTCACATCCGTCGTCTGCGCCGAGAGCATCACCGAGACGAGCAGCTCGAGCGGGCTCCTGAAGCGAAGCGCGATCGCCGCGTCGGCGTGCTCGATCGCGAGCCGCTCGATGATCGGGCGGATCCGCTGCTTCTTCGGCCCGACACGCTTCCGGGCCTCCTGCACGAAGCTACGAGGCACTTGGGGCCCCCATCAAGTGCGCAGTACTTGATGGGGCTGAACGGCCTCCGGCTGGCGCAACCGCAGGCGGGGCCCGGCGCAGACGAGGTCGAGCGCGGGGCAGCCGGCGCACGCGAACTCGCTCGGCGTCGGCGCGGAACTCTCCGGCCTGGATACGCGCGATCGCCACGGACAGCTCGGCCTCGAGCTCGGCGACGTCGGCGCGCGAGAACACCGCCTCCACGGGCGCGTCCGGCCGCTCGAGGAAGTGGTAGACGACGTCGACTTCGTCCGCCCCGGCGCGGAAGCACGCGAGCGCGTAGACGAGCCGCTGCAGGCGGTAGTCCTGCTCGACGATCTCGCCGGGAGACGCCTCGCCGAGCGCGTTCGTCTTGTAGTCGACGACGAGCGCCCGCCTCGGGGAGGAGGGGTCTTGCCCGAGCCCCGGCCGCACGTCGGCGGCTTCGCCGCCGGCGTTCGCAGCCAGATAAAACGCATCGATGAAGCCGTGCACGAGCACCCCGTCGTGCTCGAAGGTGAAGTGGCGCTCCTTCTCGACGCCCGTCAGCTCGGCGACGCGACGCGCCAGATCCGATTCGCAATACGCGGCGACGAAGCCGCGCACCAGCTCGTCCTCGAGCTCGGGCACGACCGGCGCGGCGAGGTCGATCTGCTCCAGCAAGGAGTGCACCGCGGTGCCGATCTCGACCCCTGACCTCTCCCCCGGCTCGGCGGCTTCGACCTCCACCGGCCGCTCGCTCAGGCCGAGGCCGTAGCGCGCGAAGTACTTGTACGAGCACTGCTCGAAGAGGGAGAGCGACGTGAACGAGAGCCTGCGGACGCGCAGAAGCGGCGGCTCGGGCAGAGCAACGAGCGGCGGCAGCTCAGGCGCCGGCGGCGGAAGAGCGACATCCTCGAGCTCGGAGAAGAGTGCGAGCTGGCCTTCTTCTCTTTCGGCGGGCTGCGACTCGACTTCCGCGAGCTCGGGCCGACTGCGGTCGAGCCGCACGAGCAACCGCGCGTCCCCGCGCGCCAGCTCGACGGGCGCGTCGCCGGCCTGTGCGAGCTCCTCGTCGGCGGCCAGCCGGTCGAGCACCCACGCGATCGGCGTCGGCGTCTCGCGCTCCGAGCCGAAGTCGACCGAGCCCGAGACGATCAGCCGCTCCTTCGCGCGCGTCATCGCCACGTAGTAGAGGCGCAGGCGCTCGGCCCGTTCCGCCTCCTGCCGCGCCTCCTTCACCGCCTCGTAGTCGAAGGCGCCGCGGCGCTTCGCGGTCACGGGATCGGCCACCCGGAAGCCGAAGCGGCCGTCGGGCAGCGCGAGGATCTCGTCGGGCGAGGGCGGCACGCGGTCGCGGCCCGCGTCGGCGACGATCACGACCTTGAACTCGAGCCCCTTCGCGGCGTGGATCGTGAGCAGCCGGACGGCGTCCGCGCCCTCCTCCTCGGCGACCGCCTCGAGCTCGCGCGCGCCGACTGCCTCCTGCTCGCCGACGAAGCGGACGAAGCCCTCGACGTCCGGCCCGCGCAGCTCCTCGTACGAGCGGGCGAGGCGCGCGAGCTTGCGCAGATTCGCGTAGCGCCTCCGGCCGTCCCACCGCGCGAGCACGGCCAGGTCGTAGTCGTGCTCGGCGACGACGTGCTCGCAGATCCGCTCCAGCGAAAGCCGCGGCATGATCTCGACGAGCCGGTCGTAGCGCTGGCGGAAGGCGCGCATCAGCCTCTCGTCGCGCTCTGCGAGACCCGGCGGCAGCGAATGCTCGAGGCCGGAGAAGAGCGGACGCCGCGAGGCGACGCGGCGCAGCAGCGCGAGGGCGTCGTTCGAGACCCCGACGAACGGCGAGGCGAGTACCGACGCGAGCGCCATGTCGTCGTAGCGGTTCTGCAGTAGGCGGAGGTACATGAGCAGGTCGACGACCTGCTGCTGGCCGAAGTAGCCCTTGCCGGTTGCCCGGTACGTCGGCAAGCCTGCGCGCCTCAGCTCGTCCTCGTACCACTCGGCGTCGGTGCCCGCGGCGAAGAGCAGAACGATCTCGCCCGGCGTCGCCGCGCCGCTGTCCACGAGCTCGCGCACCCGCCGCGCCACCGCGCGCGCCTCCCCACGCCGCCAGTGGACGCCGCTGTCGCGGTAGCTCTCCTTGTCGGTGACAAGGAGTTCCACGGGATGGCCGAACACGGGATCCGGGAACTCGGCCGCCGCCGCGAGCTCCTGGAACTCGCCGCCGAAGTCCGGTCCGAAGAGCTCGTTGACCGCGGCGAGCACCTCCGGCCGCGAGCGGTAGTTGAGCGTGAGCGAGAGGGGCTGCCCGACGGCTTCGCGCCGTTCGCGGAAGACCTGCACGTCGGCGTGGCGGAAGCCGTAGATCGACTGGAACTCGTCGCCGACGAAGAAGAGCTCGGTCTCCGGCGTCCGCAGCAGGTCGACGATCTCGGTCTGCAGGCGGTTCGTGTCCTGGAACTCGTCGACGAGGATCGAGCGGAAACGTGCCTGCTCGCGCTCGCGAAGGTCCGGCTGTGAGCGTAAGAGGTCGCGCGCCTCGAGTTGCAGATCCTCGAAGTCGAGCGCCGACTCCCGCGCCTTCGCCTGTGCGTACCGCGCCGCGAACTGGGTCAACAGCTCCTGCAGGAGGGCGCGGTCGCGAGCGGCGGCCTCGTCGAGGGCCGCCTGCTCGACAGCGCCGAGAGCCTCGCCGTAGGCGGCCGCCCGGTCTCCGCGCGCCTTGAACCCGGTCAGGTTCATCAGCCGGTCCGGCCGCTGGTCGCGCGCGAGGAGCTCGAGCAGGTCGGCGGCCGTCCGCTGCTGCGCCTCGGTCGCTTGCGGATCGGCGGCAAGCAGGGTCGCGGCGGCACGCAGCTCCTCGACCCGCTCGGGAAGCTCCGGTCGCGCGGCGACCGCCAGGTCGAGCTCCCGCCCTGCCGCGCGGAGCGTCTCGTAGACGCTCGTCAACATCCGGCGCAAACGGTCGCTGCCGTAGGTGGCGAGGAGCTCGAGGCGCTGCGGATCGTCTCCGCGCAGAACTCGGCGAGCGCGGCGCCGAACGCCTCCGAGCGGAGCACGGCCGCCTGCGCCTCGTCGAGCTCGCGGAAGCGCGGATCGAGCCCTGCGGCGAGCGGGTACGCCCGGAGCAGGCGGGCGCAGAAGCCGTGGATCGTCGAGATCCAGGCGCCGTCGAGCTCGCGGGCGAGGTCGTGCCGGCCGCGCTCGGCGAGCGCCGCGCGGATCCGGGTGCGGAGCTCGCCGGCGGCACGGCGCGTGTACGTGATCACGAGGATCGAGTCGACGTCGAGCCCGCGATCGCAGACCGCGCGGACGACTCGCTCGACGAGCACGGCCGTCTTGCCGGTACCTGCGCCGGCGGAGACGAACACCTCTCCGCCCGCCTCGACGGCGGCGAGCTGCTGCGGGTTGAGCTCGTCGCTGCTCACGCGCGCTCGATCCGGCACACGGTCCAGAGATCGCACCAGGCGGGACACTCGCCGCCGAGCGGGTCGTGGCGGACATCTCCGTCGCCGATCCGCTCGGCGAGCGCCGTCGCGGTGCCGCGGGCCGACTCGACGACGCCCCAGAAGGCCTCCTCGTCGAGGTAGTCGTGCGAGACGTACCCGGGCAAGGTCTCCTCCTCGGAACCTCGGACGAGGCCGCGCGGCTTGCGCGCTCCCGCGAGCGGCCGATAGAGGCCGCCGAGCGGCTCGAGCCCGACGAGGTCGCGCAGGACGAGCATGTAGAGCGGGATCTGGAGCCGCAGCTCGCTCTCGATCTGCCTCGCCGAGTGCGCGCTCTTGCCGGATTTGTAGTCCTGGACGATTCCGCGGGCGCCGAACGGGTCGACGTCGATGCGGTCGATCTTCCCCGAGAGCGTCAGCCTGTCGCCGAGCTCGAGCCCGCGCTGCAGCTCCGGGGCGGCGCGCTCGCTGCCGAACGAGACCTCGAAGCGCCGCGGCACGAGCGGTGACGACGACTCGCATTCCTCCTCGACGAAGGCGGCGAGATCGCGCCAGAGCGTCTGGTCGAGCTCCCGCTCCTGCATCTCGGTCAGATCCATCCGCACGCCCGCGAGCGCGTCGTCGAGGCAGCGGCGCATGAGCCCGGTCGCCGCTTCGACATGCTTCGGCTCGAGCTTCTCCACGCCGAGGTCTGCCGGGATGCGCGAGAAGAAGCGGTAGAGCGCCTGGTGGGCGACACTGCCACGCTGCTTCGCGTCGGGCTCGGCGTCGATCGTCTTCGGATCGAGGAAGCGCTCGACGAACCAGGCCGAGGAGCAGTCGGCGAAGCGCTCGAGCTCCGTCACCCCGAACGAGGTGCGCGAGCCGAGTTGTTCGAGCACGAGTGGATGCGTGAGCCGGGTAGGCCGCCGGAAGGCGCCGAGCGCCCGCTCCAGTCTCCGTTCCCAGCCGTTCGCCCGGGCGAGCGCCTCGGCGTCTGTTCTGTCGCGGGACGCAAGCTCCGCGAGTGCCCGCAGCCGCTCGCGCTCGGTCGGCGCCTCCTCGAGCGGCCACGTCAGCGCCGAGAGCGGACGCCGGCGAGTCCAGCGACGCACGTCGTCGACGTCGAAGGCCGCCTCGACGTCGTGCCAGAACGGGCTCGCCTCGCGCGGGCTGCCCTCGTCGTCCGCCGCCTCGCGCACGAGGTAGAGCCGCTCCGACGCGCGCGTGCAGGCCGTGTAGAAGAGGTAGCGGTCGCGCTCGACCCGATCCGGCTTGGTCAGCCGCGCGCCACCCTCGTCGAGCCCGCGCCTCGTCTCTTCGTCGAGGAACGGCGAGCCTGCGTCGCGCCGCGGCAGGCTGCCCTCTTCGAGACCGAGCACGAAGACCGCGTCGAAGCGGCGCGTGCGCGCCCGCAGCAGGTCGACGACCGCGACGCGGCCCGCGTCGTCGCCGGTGCGGCGAGGAAGCTGAGCGCGTTCGACTGCTGCGAGCACGTCCTCGCGGCTCAGGTCGCCGCTCAGCTCGTGCCAGCTCGCGAGCTCGGCCAGCAGCTTCCGCAGCGCCTCGTACGCCCGGAGGTCGACGCGGCTCGCCGCATCCGCCGGCGGCCGCTCGAGGCCGTATGCGTTGCGCAGCATCCGCTCGGCAAGCTCGCGCACCGCCTCGACCGGGTCGGTTGCTTCGCGCAGCTCCGCGAGCGCCGGCAGCGCGGCGCCGTCGCGCATACGCTCGGCCTCTTCGACCACCCGCTCCGGCGCCTGAACCGCACGCCCGCGCAGCCGGCCCTCGACGAAGTCGACCGAGCGCCGCTCGAGCCCCGAGAACGGCGAGCGGAGGAAGCGGAAGAGGTCGTTTCGCGTCCCGCCGGCCCAGGCGAAGCGCAACAACCCGGCGAGCGCGTGCACGAGCGGGGTCTGGGTGAGCCGGAGCTCGCCGTCGAGGGCATATGGGACTCCGAAGGAGCCGAGCACGGTCTCGAGTGCGCCGCGAATCCGCTCGTAACCCGGGACGACGATCCCGATCCGCTCGGGCGACATGCCGCCGCGCGACAAGGCGAGCACCTCGTCGGCGACGAGCTCGAGCGTGCCGCGACTCCCGGCGCCTTCGAAGAAACGGACGACGCCCTCGAGCGGCGGCGCGTCTCGCGGCTGGTCTGCGAACAACGTCCGCTCCAGGTGCGCCAGCGGCGGCGGCGCTACCGCCGCGTAGTTCGGGGGGAGCTCCTCGACGCCCTCGGCGAGCCCGGCGAGATCCTCGGCCGTTCGCCGCAGCGCCGCGAAGGCCGGGCGTCCCGGTTCGTAGGGGAGCGAGACGGTCACCTCGGTGCGCGCAGCCAGCGCCTCGAGCAACGACCACTCCGCACCGGTCAGATCCTCGAAGCCGTACGCGAAGACGGGCTCGCCGTGCCACGCCTCGAGGTCGGCCCGGAGGCTCTCGACCGCGTGACTGCGCAGCAGACCGCGGTCCCAGCGCTCGAGGCGGTCGAGCTCGTCCCGATAGCCGGCGTACAGCACGCCGAGCTCGCCGCCGATCGCCGTGGGAGCGAGCAGTCCCTCCTCGAGCTCGTCGAGTGTCCGCTCGAGCGACTCGACGAACCCCGCGTGCGCCGCGGAACGGGAGTAGCCATGGAGATCGGCCGCGCCCACCACCCGGCGCACGAGCAGCGCTCGCTCCGCGCGCCGCAGCGGCCGCCGAACGTCGCCCGTGCCGAAGGCGACACGCTCGAACACGTCTTCGAAGGTGGCGATCGAGCCGCCGAGCAGCGCGTCACGCCGCCCGAGCAGCTGGCGCTCGACGCGGTCGACGTCCGCCCGGTTCGGCACGATGAGTACCGGTTCGGGCCCTTCGGGGACGTCGAGCGCAGCGAGATAACGGTCGAGCAGGAGCTCGACCTTGCCCGCGTTGGCGGGCCCCACGATCAGGCGGAGCGGCACCCGCCTACGCTAGCGCGAGTATGGGACGGGCTCTAGGAGCTCGCGATCAGGCGACGGCGACGTTCTTCGGCTTGCGGCCGCGGCGGGCGGCGGCGCGACCCGGCATGTTGCCCGCGCAGTCGTCGCAGAGGTCGGCTTGCTTCGCTCCGCGGCGGGCGTCCGTGTACGTCACGCGCATCACCGCACCCTTGCTTTCGTCGACCTCGTTCCCACACTTGTCACACACGAGCACCGTTTTCCGAGCCACCGATCTCCTCCTTCGCGTGAGAGTTTCGCGGGGAAAACTACAGAAACGCGCCGCGCGCTATGCAGCTTCGCGTGCGCTTCTGATCCGCCACGAACGGAGCAAGCTGAGCACGCCCTGTTCCTCGGGCGAGAGACCTGTATCTCGCGCCTTCACGAGGCGCAAATGCCGTGGACGAAAATCGTCGATCGTTCGCCCATCCAGGTACTGCTCGACCACTGCCGGCGAAACGTACGACTCGCGCGTCACGGCAGGCGTATTTCCGAGCTGATCCGCTACTCGCCGCATGACTGAGCTGATCGATCGCCTCTGCTCGGTTTCCGAGTCCGGAACTCCCTGCTGGCCGGCCAGTTCCGCGAAGTAAACGGCCGCGAGAAGCGTGCCGCCCCACGTCCGAAAGTCCTTCGCGGTGAACTCTTCTCCGAGCTGGATCTTCACGTAGTCGTTGAGCCTTTTGCTCGTGAGGTTGTAGAGGTCGCCTTCCCAGCGGTACTTGAAGATGCGCGCGCCGCCCTTGACCTTCAGCAGGCCGCGTACGGCGTCGGCGAGATCGTCGTCGACGAGCTCGGTGCGGACGCGAATGCCTGCCTTCGACGGGAAGGAGAGCTTGATCCGCCGGCCGCGCACCTCGACGTGGCGCCGCTGCAGCGTCGTGACTCCGTAGGTTCCGTCGCGCATGTAGCGCTCGGAACCGACGCGGAACCAGCCGAGCGAGATCATGCGCAGCGCAACGGCCGAGACACGTTCGCGGTCGAGCTCGTCCCGGTCGAGATCCTCGCTCATCGCCGCCCGCAAATCGGGCAGGCGTTCGCCGAAGAGGATCAGGCGGTTGTACTTTGCGTTCTCCTGGGCGGCTCGGTAGCTCGCGTTGTAGAGATACTGCTTCCGGCCTGCCCTGTCGTAGCCGGTCGCCTGGAGCTTTGCCCGCGGCCCGGCGGCGATCCAGACGTCTTTCCAGGCGGGCGGAATGGCGAGCTGTTCGACGCGCTCGAGGAAGACCTCGTCGCGGATTTGCTTTCCGCGCGACGTCGAGGTAACGGAATGCGCGCTTACTTCCCGCCCGGGTCGGCATCTCCCTTCCATAACGACACTAGACTGGCCGCCGATGCGCGACGAGCAGACGATCGTCGTCCTCGACGGCGACGAAACGGGACAGGAGCTACTCGACGAGAGCCTCCGTGTGCTCCAGCCCGACGTGATCGGCGTCGAGCTCGAGTTCCCGCGCTTCGATCTCTCGCTCGAGACGCGCCGGGCGACCGACAACGGCGTCGTGCACGAGGCGGCCGCAGCGATCCGAGAGCATGGCCTCGGCTTGAAGGCGGCGACGGTCACTCCGGAGGGCCGCGGCGACATCGGGTCTCCGAACCGCATCCTGCGCGAGGAGATCGGCGGCAAGGTCATCGTCCGCACGGGCCGGCGGATCCCCGGCGTCGCCCCGCTGGGCGGTGTGCATGCGCCGATCTCGATCGTCCGGATGGCCGTCGGCGACGCCTACGGCGCGAAGGAATGGCGCGAGGGCGAGGGCGATGACGAGGTCGCGTTCCGCACCGAGCGGATCGAGCGCCGCATCTGCCATGCCGTGGCCGAGTTCGCGTTCCGCCAGGCCGAGCGGACCGGCGCCAAGGTCTTCGGCGGCCCGAAGTACACCGTCAGCCCGACGTACGAGGGAATGCTGAAAGAGGAGATGGACGCGGCGTCGGAGCGCCACCCGGAGGTGCCGTACGAGCCGCAGCTGATCGACGCGACGTTTGCACTCCTCCTCTCGTCCGCCGGCGATCCGCTCGTGATCCCTGCGCTCAACCGCGACGGCGACATCCTCTCGGACCTCGTCCTGCCGCTCTTCGGCTCGATCGCCGGTTCCGAGTCGCTGCTCGTCGCCTTCGAGGACGGCTTCGAGCCGTCGGCGATCATGGCCGAGGCCGCACACGGGACCGCGCCGTCGCTGCAGGGGAAGAACGTCGCCAACCCGATGGCGATGATCCTCGCGGGAGCGGCGCTGCTCTCACACGGCAGCGAAGAGATGCAGCGCGCGGGCCGGGCGATTCGCGAGGCGTGCCTCGAAGCGGTGGCACAGGGGAACCGCACCGCCGACCTGGGCGGTCACCTCGGCACGAGCGAGTTCACGGACGACGTAATCGGCCGCGTTCGTGCGAAGCTCGAGGTCTGGGCCGGCTTGTAGCTCGGCTACGCCGACGCGGCGTGCCAGGTGTCCCAGCCGTCGGCCCATGCTTCGACGAAGAGCTCGGCGGCGACCGGGTCGAACTGCGCGCCCGCCTCCGCCTCCACCTCGGCCAGCGCCTGCTCGTGCGTGAGCGAGCGGCGGTACGGGCGAAACGAGATCATCGCGTCGAACGCGTCGGCGATCGCGAGGATCCTGGCCTCGACCGGGATGCGGCGTCCGCTGAGCCCCGCGGGATAGCCGCCGCCGTCCCAGCGCTCGTGGTGGAAGAGGACGTACGGCAGAGCGTCGTGGAAGCGGCGCAGTGGAAAGACGAGCCGTGCGCCGTCGGCCGGATGCCTGCGGATCTCCGCCAGCTCGTCATGCGTGAGCGGTCCTGCCTTGCCCAGCACCTGCGGACTCACCTTGACCTTGCCCACGTCGTGCAGCGGCGCGGCCCAGCGCAGAGACCGGATCCGCTCGCGATCCCAGCCGAGCTCGAGCGCGATCGGCTCGGCGAGCGCCGCGACGCGGGCGCCGTGGCCGACAGCCTGGTCGCGCTCTTCGAGCGCGCGTGCGATCGAGACGAGCATGCCCGGGACGGATTCCGCGTCCTCTTCCGAACTCCTACAGCCGGTTCTCGAGCCACTTCTTGCCGACATGCGTGATCAGGAAGAAGACCAGCGCAGCGACGGCGATCACGGCGGCCGCGTAGATCCCGTAACGCTGGATGGCGTCCGCGGCCGCGTTGCCCGCGTAGTACGCGACGAGCCCGACGAGCGTGGCCCAGCAGATCCCGCCGGCTGCGTTCCAGAAGAGGAACTTCCGCCACGGCATGCCGGCGATGCCGGCGACCCACGCGGCCGTGTAGCGGAGGACCGTGACGAAGCGGCCGAAGAAGACCACCTTGTCGCCGTGCTTCTCCATCAAGCGCTCGGTCGGAGGCAGGTAGCGCTGGGAGAAACGGCGCAGCGGCCCCCAGCGCTCGAGGAGGTTGCGGCCGCCCCAGCGGCCGATGATCACGTAGCCGAGGTTGTCGCCCACGATCGCGCCGGCGGCGGCGACCGCGATCACCACGACGATCGAGTAGTGGCCCTGCGCAGCGAGTACGCCGAAGGCGATGAGGGCCGTCTCGCCGGGCAGCGGGATGCCGAACGACTCGATCATCACCACCACGAAGAGCAGCGGCAAACCATGGCTCGTGAAGAAGTCCGTCACGGTGCGTAGGCTACGCGGCTAGTGAGGGTCGGCATTCCGCGCGAGACGACGCAGGGCGAGCGCCGTGTCGCGCTCGTTCCCGAGAGCGTCGGCAAGCTGGCCGCGAACGGCTTCGTCTTCGTCGTGGAGCAGGGCGCCGGCGCCGCCGCCTCGTTCCCCGACGACGCGTACACCGACGCCGGCGCGACGCTCGGCGACCCGTGGGAAGCAGACGGCGTCGTCAAGGTGCGCAAGCCGTCCGCCGACGAGCGCGGGCGGCTCCGCTCGGGACAGATGCTGATCGGCTTCCTCGAGCCGCTGTCCGACCAGGCCAGCGTGGAGGCGCTGGACACCGCCGGCGTGACGGCCTTCGCACTCGAATCGGTGCCGCGGATCACCCGCGCACAGTCGATGGACGCGCTCTCGTCGCAGGCGACCGTGGGCGGGTACAAGGCCGCGCTGCTCGCCGCCGAGCATCTCCCCCGGTTCTTCCCGATGCTGATGACAGCCGCGGGCACGGTGCCGCCCGCGAAGGTGCTCGTGATCGGCGCGGGCGTCGCAGGGCTGCAGGCGATCGCGACTGCGCGGCGGCTGGGCGCAGTGACGACCGGCTTCGACGTGCGCCCCGTGGTGCGGGAGCAGATCGAGAGCCTCGGCGCGAACTGGCTCGACCTCGGCGTGACGGGCGGCGAGACCGAGGGCGGCTACGCGCGCGAGCTCACACCCGAGGAGATGCAGGCACAGCAGGAAGCGCTCGAGGGCCGGATCGCGGACTTCGACGCCGTCATCACGACGGCCGCGGTTCCCGGTCGGCCCGCACCGAAGATCATCCCGGCCTCGGCAGTTAAGACGATGCGTCCGGGATCGGTGATCGTCGACCTGGCGGCCGAGACCGGCGGGAACTGCGAGCTGACGGAGCCGGGCGAGATCGTCGAGCGCGCCGGAGTGACGCTGGTCGGGCTGACCGACCTGGCCAGCACGATGCCGTACCACGCGTCGATGCTGTTTTCCCGGAATGTCCAGGCCCTGCTCCTCCACCTCGCGCCGGAAGGGGAGTTGACGCTCGACTGGTCGGACGAGATCACGAGCGGCGCCAGCGTCGCCGGCAAGAAGGAAGGAGCCGCCGCGTGAGCCACAACACGATCCTCGTCTTTGAAGTCACCATTCTCGTGCTCGCGATCTTCCTCGGCATCGAGGTGATCTCCAAGGTTCCGACGCTGCTGCACACGCCGCTGATGTCGGGGACGAACGCGATCCACGGCGTCGTGATCGTCGGCGCGATGATCGTGCTCGGCCAGCCCGACAAGTCCGCGTTCACGTGGGTCGTGGGCTTCGCGGCGGTCGTGCTCGCCGCGGCAAACGTGGTCGGCGGCTTCGTCGTCACCGACCGCATGCTCGAGATGTTCAAGAGCCGCGAACGGCCGAAGAAGCCGGACGACACTTGAGCGTCGCTCGCCTTCGGCTCGCTCCTGTGGGGGAAACCATGTTTCCCCCACGCTGCCCCCTTCTTCAGTCTCGTGTGGGGGAACCTCCCGGTTCCCCCACGCCCCCTCCACGAGCTCATCAGGCGGCGGTCGCCCAATGAGCTACAACCTCTCGAACCTCCTCTACCTGATCACGATCGTTGCGTTCATCCTGGCGCTGCGCTTCCTCTCGAACCCGGCGCACGCGCGGCGCGGCAACCAGATCGGCGCGGCCGGGATGCTGCTCGCGATCGTCGTCACGTGGGTCAAGATCGGCGCGACGAGCTGGTGGGCGATCGCGCTCGCGATGCTGATCGGCGGGAGCTTCGGCGCGGTCGCCGCACGCAAGGTGCGGATGACCGCGATGCCGCAGATGGTGGCGCTGTTCAACGGAGTCGGCGGCGGCGCGGCCGCGTTGATCGCGCTCGCCGAGATCCATCGCGTTCTGCCTCCGCCGGGCGCGCCGACGGTCGACATCTCAATCGGGATCGTCCTCTCCGCGCTGATCGGCTCGATCTCGTTCGCCGGCTCGATGGTCGCGTTCGCGAAGCTCCAGGAGCTGATCGGCGGCAAGCCGATCACCTACGCCGGCCAGCAGTTCGTCAACGGCGCGCTGTTCGTCGGGGCACTCGGTTGCAGCATCGCTCTCGTCGCGGGAGTCCAGGACGAGTGGCTGCTCTGGATCACGGTCGCCGCGTCGCTCATGTTCGGCGTCCTGTTCGTGCTTCCGATCGGCGGCGCGGACATGCCCGTCGTGATCTCGCTGCTCAACGCGTTCACGGGCCTCGCCGTCGCGCTCGGCGGCTTCGAGCTCGAGAACAACGTCCTGATCGTCAGTGGCATGCTCGTCGGCGCGAGCGGCACGATGCTCACGCTTCTGATGAGCCGGGCGATGAACCGCTCGGTCGCGAACGTCCTCTTCGGCGCGTTCGGAAAGGTCACGGTCACGGCTGCCGACACCGCGTCGGCGAACGGCGGTCAGAGTGTCCGCAGCGCGAGCGCCGAGGACGTGGCCGTGATGCTCGCGTACGCCCACAAGGTCGTTTTCGTGCCCGGCTACGGGCTCGCCGTGGCCCAGGCGCAGCACGACGTCCGCCAGCTGGCCGACCTGCTCGAGGCGAAAGGCGTCGAGGTCTCGTACGCGATCCATCCCGTAGCCGGCCGCATGCCCGGCCACATGAACGTCCTGCTCGCCGAGGCGAACGTCCCGTACGACGAGCTCCACGAGCTCGACGAGGCGAATGGCGAGTTTCCGCGCACCGACGTCGCGCTGGTCGTCGGCGCCAACGACGTCGTCAACCCGGACGCGCGCAACAACACGGGCTCGCCGATCTACGGGATGCCGATCCTCAACGTCGACGACGCCCAGACCGTCGTCGTGCTGAAGCGGTCGATGAACCCAGGCTTTGCGGGGATCGACAACCCGCTCTTCTACAACCCGAAGACGGTGATGCTCTTCGGCGACGCGAAGGACTCGATCACGAAGCTCGTCGCCGACGTCAAGACGCTCTGATGACGATCGTCCGCGAACCCTCCTAGAGGAACCGCGCCGGATCGAGCAGCTCGAGCTGCGGCGACTCGCGGCCGAGGATCGCGTCGGCGACCAGCTCGCCGCACGCGAAACCCAGAACGTTGCCGTGGCCCGAGTAGCCGCCGGCCACCCAGACGCGCCCGTCGCGGCCCGGCACCGCTCCGACGAGCGGCAGCATGTCCTGCGTCAGCCCGAAGATGCCGGCCCAGCGGTGCGTCACCCTTACCTCGCGGCCCGCGAGCTCGTAGAGGAACGACTCGAGCGACGACTGGATCGTGGGCGTGGTCTCCTCGACGTCGGTCAGCTCGTCGAGGATCGAGACGTCGCGGAAGCCACCGAGCAGGATCCGGCCGTCGGGCAGCTGCTGCCAGTAGTCGAAGCCCTGGCGGGCGTAGTGCGGGCGATCGTAGAGCACTTCGTCGACGGGCTCGCTGGCGATCACCTGGCCGCGGGTCGGCCAGATCAGGTCGGAGAGCTCCGAGACGAGACCGTGCCCATAGCCGTCGGTCGCCACGACGACACGCTCGGCGTCGAGCGCCTCGATGTCCTCGACCTCGTCGTGCTCGCGGATCTCGGCTCCTGCCGCGGTCGCTGCCGCCGCGAGTCGCCGGACGAAGCGCGCGGGCTGAATCGCGCCGTCGTGCGGGTGGGAGATCGCGCCGTGGAAGTGACCTGCGGCGGCGCTCGGGACGTCCTCGAGCCACTCCGCCTCGAAGCCGTCCTCGCGCAGCGCCTCGTACTCGAGCAGGATGCCCTCGCGCTCTTCCTCGTCGCCCGCGAGGCGATAGCTGCCGGTGCGCCGCAGCGCGTCGCCGGCGAGCTCGGCCATCCTGTCGAGCGCTTCTGCAGTCCAGCGCCAGTAGCCGGCAGCCTGTTCCGCGCCGTACGTCTCGCGGGCGACGTCGTAGCGTGCGGCCCCGCCGCCGAGCGCGAAGCCGCCGTTGCGCCCACTCGCGCCCTCGGCGACCCCGCGCGCGTCGTGCACCCGGACGCGCAGGCCGGCTTCGGCCAGCCGGAGCGCGGCAGAGCAGCCCGTGACGCCGGCACCGACGATCGCGACGTCGACTCGGCCGTCGATTCTCGTCTCGGGCCGCGACGGCCTCGCTTCCTCCAGCCAGTACGGATTCACGAAGCGCGACGGTACACGCCGTCGCAGACCGCCACGCGACCTTCGAGCTCGAGTTCGACGAGAGCCCGTGCGATCTCGTTCGCAGCGAGGCCTGTCTTGCGTGCGAGCTCGTCGGCGCTCGCCGGCAGGAGCTCGAGCAGCGGCGACTGCTCGCCTTCCTTTGGGTCGGGCTCGATCCCGAACGAGGCGAGGACGTCGGTGGAGCTCGTCAGCGGCGCCGCGCCGAGTTTGAGCAGCGCGTTCGTCCCCGCCGACAGCGAGCTCGTGATCTCGCCGGGGACGGCGAAAACCTCTCTGCCTTCCTCGAGCGCGAGATCCGCCGTGATCAGGGCGCCGCTGCGCTCGCGCGCCTCGACGACGACGGTGGCGGCGCAGAGTCCGGCCACGATCCGGTTGCGGGCGGGAAAGCGCCAAGGAGCCGGCTCGACTTCCGGCGCGTACTCCGAGACGATGAGGCCCGAGGCCGCGACCCTGCGCGCGAGCTCGGCGTGCGCGGCGGGATAGTCGCGGTCGATGCCGCAGCCGAGCACGGCCACGGTAGCGCCCGTTCCCTCGAGCGCGCCGCGATGCGCCTCGGCGTCGATCCCGCGAGCAAGGCCGCTGACGACGACGAGCCCCGCCCCGGCCAGCTCCCGGCCGAGGCTGCGCGCCACGGAGGCGCCGTAGCCGGAGCTTGCGCGTGCGCCGACGACCGCGACCGCTGGCTGCGCGAGGAGCTCGGGCTTCGCCACACCGCGCACGAAGAGACCCGGCGGCGGATCGTGGATCGCCCGCAGGAGCGGCGGGAAGTCAGGCGAGGAACGAGGCAGGAAGCGGTAGCCGCCTGTAGCGAGCCGCTCGAGGTACGCACGCCCGTCGAAGCGCTGCTCGAAGCGTCGCCAGCGCTCGCTGCTCGGCGGCCTGACGAGATGCGTACCCGTCTCGGACGCGAAGACCGCGAGCGCGAGCTCACGCATTCGCCAGCTCGTCGGGTGACCGGTAGGACAGGGCCTCGGCGACGTGCTCGGCGCGCACCGAGTCGGACTCGGCGAGTGCCGCGATCGTGCGCGCAACACGTCCGACGCGCGCGTACCCGCGCCCGGAGAGATGCAGCCGGTCCGCAGCGCGGCGGAGCAGGGCGTCGGCCTCCGGATCCCGCGCGGGCGCCTGCGTCGCGAGCCGCACGCGAGCCGCGGCCACGCGCTCGCCCACGGCCGCCGAGCTCTCGCTCGGCGCGGAGGCCAGCTCCTCTCCGCGCACGCGCGGCATCGCGAGCACCAGGTCGAAGCGGTCGAGGAGCGCGCGCGACAGCTTGTCCCGGTAGCGGGCGAGCCGCTGGGCCGAGCAGCTGCACTGCGCCGCAGGATCGCCGCGGCCGCCGCACGGACAGAGATTCATCGTCGCAACCAGTTGAAAACGCGCCGGGAAGACGACGCGGCCGGCCGCGCGCGACACGGAGATGAAGCCGTCCTCGAGCGGCTGGCGCAGCGCTTCGAGCGCCGGCCGCTGGAACTCGGCGAGCTCGTCGAGGAGCAAGACGCCCCGGTGCGCGAGGCTCGCCTCGCCCGGCCGCAGATGCGGACCGCCGCCGACGATCGCCGCAGTCGAGGCGCTGTGGTGCGGTGCCCGGAACGGCGGGTGCGAGACGAGCGGATGCTCCCGGTCGACCAGTCCCGCGACCGAGTGGATCCGCGTCACCTCGAGCGCAGCGGCGGAGTCGAGCGCCGGCAGGATTCCCGGCAACCGGCGCGCGAGCATGGTCTTCCCGGTCCCGGGTGGGCCGCCGAAGAGGACGTTGTGCCCTCCCGCAGCGGCCAGCTCGAGCGCCCGCCGCGCACGTTCCTGTCCGCGTACGTCGGCGAGATCTGGTCCTCCGGCGGGGCCGTGGCCGTCGGGCGCAAGCGGTGGCTCCGGCTGCAGCTCGAGCTCCCCCCGGAGATACGCGACCGCCTCGGCGAGATGCCGAATCGGCATCGCTGCGACACCCGCGAGCGCGGCCTCGCGAGCGGCATCCGCGGGGCAGAGGAGACGCTCGACGCCCAGCCGGCGCGCTCCTTCGGCGACCGCGAGCACGCCGCCGACCCGGCGGAGCCGACCGTCGAGCGCGAGCTCTCCGACCGCCGCCGTGCGTTCGAGAGCGCTTCGCGGCAGCTGCTGAGACGCGGCGAGCAGCGCGAGCGCGATCGGCAGATCGAAGCCGGAGCCCTCCTTGCGCAACTCGGCCGGAGCGAGATTCACGGTGATCCGCCCCTGCGGGAAGTTCAGCTCCGCGGCAGCGATCCCCGAGCGCACGCGCTCCCGCGCCTCCTGGCACGCCCGGTCGGCGAGGCCGACGATCGCGAAGCCCGGCAGCCCGTCGCGAACGTGCGCCTCGACGTCGACCCGCCTCGGTTCGAGTCCGACCAGCGCATGCGTGACCGCGCGTGCAAGCACCCAGCGAGGCTAGAAACGAAGCCGTTACACCGGTGTGTCGCCTTCCTCGAGGATCCCGCGCCCGCTTGGCTAGGGTGCGAAACGTGGCGGCCGGCGACGAGCAGGTGCGGAATCTTCGGACACTCGCCCTTGGCGAGCCGTCTGAGGATCCGCCGGGTCATCGCTTCGCCGCCACGTCGCTGAGTCGCACCTTCGAATCAGTTGCGACGGGCATGGG
The DNA here is from genome assembly GCA_963794255.1 of uncultured Actinomycetes bacterium. Lineage (GTDB taxonomy): Bacteria > Actinomycetota > Thermoleophilia > Gaiellales > Gaiellaceae > Palsa-739. Next base: position 235,969 of record CAWCDC010000003.1, read on the forward strand.
CGTCTACGAGCTCGAGCCGGGCAATGCCTCCTGGCCGTACCACTTCGAGACGGGCGAGGAGGAGTGGCTGATCGTGATCGAGGGCGAGCTGACGCTCCGCACGCCCGCAGGCGAGACGGTTCTGCGCGCCGGCGACGTCACGTGCTTTCCGGCGGGCGCGGCCGGAGCGCACGCGGTGCGGAATCACACCGACGCGCCGGTGCGCTACGCGATGCCCTCGACGAGGGCGCCCTACGGCGGCGCGTCCGTCTACCCCGACAGCGGCAAGGTGAGTGTCTGGGGTCCCGATTTCCACCATCGGGGCCGGCTCGGCGACCCCGTCGACTACTGGGACGGGGAGCCGTGAGCATCGCCAACCTCTTCGAGCTCGAGCTCACGGCAGACGAGGACGAGCCGCCTGGCTACGGCGCGACCTACGCCCGCGTCGGCCAGCTGGTGGGCAGCGAGCAGCTGGGGCTGTCGGTCTACGAGCTCGAGCCCGGCCCGAGCATCTGTCCCTACCACTACGAGAACGCGGAAGAGGAGTGGCTGATCGTGCTCGCCGGCCGGCCCACCCTCCGCACGCCCGCGGGCGAGCGCGAGCTCGGGCCTTGGGACTGCGCGTTCTTCCCGACCGGCGAGGAAGGGGCGCACAAGGTGACGAACCGCACCGACGAGACGGTTCGCGTGTGCATCTGGTCGAACAGGATCGCCGTTGCGACGTCGGTCTATCCGGACTCGGAGAAGGTCGGCGCCTGGCCCCCGGGCAAGCTGTTCCGCCTGGCGGACGCGGTCGACTACTTCACGGGCGAGACGTGAGCGGCGACGGCACGGAGTGGCCCGAGCCGCTGACGGTGCGCGAGGTCTCGGCCGAGCTCGACTGTTCCGAGGACGAGGCTCGCGCACTGATCCGCGACGGCGAGCTCAAAACCGTCGCCTGCGGGATCCGGCCCGGCCTCGTTCCCCGTCACGAGCTCGACGACTACCTCCGCCGAAACAAGCACACCGGCTCCTAACGAGCACCGGCGAGCTCGCGCAGACGGCGCAGGCGCGCGGAGTCGTCCTCGGTTGCGACCGCGAGCGCCTCGCGGGCCTGCTCTTGCGCCTCGGCGTCGCGGCCGAGCGCGGCATAGTCCTCGGCCAGCTCTTCGTGGAAGTAGGTGTCGTCCACGCCCGCCTCGTCGGCCCAGGCGACGCAGTGCTCGTGTGCTGCCGCCGCCTCGTCGGCGCGGCCGAGCGCGCGGAGCGCCTTGCCGACCGCGTACCGGGCGATCTCGATCTCGTGGGGCCGTGACTCGTCCTGCTCGCGGGCTGCGAGAGCGAGCTCGAACGCCTCCAGCGCGCCCGCCGCATCACCGGAGTCGTAGCGCGACCAGCCCAGGTTGTTGTAGAGCGGGCCGAGCCAGTAGCGAACGTCCGGATCGTCCGCCTGCGACGCGATCTCGACGCCGCGGGCCGTCCACGCCTCGCCGTCGTCGACGATCGCCAGCATGTGCGTCGCATCGACCGCGATCACGGTCTCTGCGTCCGCCTGAGCTCGCTCGAACGCCTGCTCGAACTGCGCGAGACCCGCTCCCGGCTGCCCGGACGATCGCTCCCGCCGTCCACGCTCGAGCAGCACTCGCGCCTCCGCGCCACCCAGCGCCTCGGCATCGTCGAGCAGCGCGTCGCACTCGTCGAACCGGCCGCGCAGACCCTCGACACGCGCGAGCTGCGTCAAGACCTCGGCCCGGCCCGAATCCGTCGTCTCGAGCTCGAGCTGCGCCCGGAAGCGACCCTCGGTCGCGTCGAGGTCGTCGAAGTCCCACAGAGAACGAAGCCGGTCGCCCATCGCGACGACCTTAACCAGCGAGGCGCCTGATCCCCTGCCCTAGCATGCCCCGCATGGACGAGCCGCCGGAGCTTCGGCGCAACAGTCACTGGAGAATGGCCGTCTGGAGCCTTCGCGTGGGGTATGTCGGACTCGTGGTGGCGGCTGCGGGCTTGATCGTGACGCTGGCGGGATCGACGCCCTGGGTTCTGGCCGTCGGCGTGATCGTCTGGCTCGTCACCGTCCCCGTGACCTTGACCGGGTTCGTACGTGCCAGGCACGAGCTGCCCGAGCCGCGACCGGCCTTCTGGTCGATGCGGTTCATGCTCATCCACGACTCCACGCACGCCGCGTCCGCGCCGGATCCGCCGCTGGTCTAGCTCGCGCGGGCGACGAGGACGTCTTCGAAGTACTCGCCCGCGCGCCGGCCCGTGCGCCGGTTGACGTGGCGGCGCAGCCGTTCCTCGAGCTCGAGCCCCGCGCGGGCCAGGATCGACGGATAGAGGCCGCGGCGGTCGTTGACCACGATCAGGATCGGTGCTCTGCGCCGGAGCTTCACAGCCGACTTGGCGAGGACGGCGGCCACGCCGTTGCGGTACGCCTCGAGCGCAGCGAGCGACGTGCCCGACGCCGCCGCGCCGATCTCCCGCTCCCGCCGGTCGTCGAGCTCGAGCAGCTCGTACGCGTAGCGATGTTGCTCGTGATAGTCGATCAAGCCTGGATACGGCGGCGAGGTGAGGATCCCGTCGTACGGCCCGGTGAGGTCGGCCTCGCGCGCGTCTCCGTGGAGCACCGTCGCCTCGCGCTCCACCTCGCGCACGCGCGCGAACGTCTCGATCCTCGCCAGCGCGTCGAGCGTGTAGCGCCGCAGGAACCCGGACGCGGACTCGACCGGCCGACACTCGCGGCGGTGCTTGTAGCACCAGTACTCGCCGCGTTGCGGCTCCTTCGGCGCCTCGAGATCGAAGTGAGCGGTCTGCCTGGCCGACCGGGCGGCGCGCGAGAGGACCACGCGCAGGACGTCGCCGTGGCGGTACTCCGGGATCCGGTCGCGAAAGGCGATCAGCTCGGCGAGCGCCTGCGGCGCGTACCACTCGCGCAGGTAGCCGCTCGCGCGCGGCCGGCGCCGCGGCAGCGACTCGACCCGGGAAGCCGCATCCTGCAGCTCCTCCCGTAGCTCGGCAAGATCGTATGGGGCCGTCTTGACCCGCATCAGGAGACAGTTGAACGCTGCGATGTCCACCCCGGTCCCATCGAGCCCCGACTCGAGCGCCTGTACCAGCGTCGTACCCGAGCCCGCGAACGGATCGAGGACGTGGTCGCCGGGCGCGAAGTAGCGGCCGAGCAGCGCCTCGACGAGCTGCGGGATGAACTTGCCGTGGTAGGGGTGGAGCCGGTGGACGTGCTTCGTCCGCTCGCGCTCGGGCAGCTCGGCCTCCGACCACGAGAGGTCGAGGTCCAGCGTCGCGTACAGCTCGTCCTGCGTGACGGCCACGCAGGTGACTTCGGCGCCGAGCTCAGAACGCCTGCGGCACGCGCTGTACGCGTCCGTCGCGCACCGCGATCACGTCGAAACCGACGGCGAGCTCGCCGAGCTCGGGTCGCGTGCCGAGCCACGCCTCGGCAGCCCGCCGGAGCCGCCGCCGCTTCTCGGCCGTCACCATCTCGAGAGGGTCGCCGAATCGCGCGTTCTTCTTCTCCTTGACCTCGACGAAGCGGAGCGTCCGCCCGCGCCGCACGATCAGGTCGAGCTCGTTGCCGCCGGCCCACACGTTCTCGCCGAGGATCTGCCAGCCGCGCAGCCGGTACCAGCGCACCGCTTTCCGCTCGGCAGCGAAGCCGGAGCCTCGCCTAGGCAACTGCCTCCTGGGGCTCGTAACAGAGGGCCTGGAAGCTGAGCCGGTGCACGGCCGACGGCCCGATTGCACGGACGACGGCGGAGTGGCCGGGCGTGATGTAGCCGACGTGCTGCGCGAAGCCGTACGCCGGGTAGAGCGCGTCGAGGCGGCGCATCAAGCGGTCGCGCGTGACCTTGGCGACGATCGACGCAGCCGCGATTGCAGCGCTCTTCTCGTCGCCGTCAATGACCGCCGTGTGCTCCGGCGCGGTCGGGCCGAGCCGAAAGCCGTCGACGAGGCACGCCTCCGCCGGCGGCGTCAGGGCCTGGAGCATCGCGCGCAGGCCGGCGAGGTTCGAGCGATGCAGCCCGTGCCGATCGATGTCGCCCGGAGGGATCACGCGGACGGCGACCCGGGCCGCGCAGCCCACGACCGCGCGAAACAGGTCCTCGCGTCGCTCCGGCGAGCACTGCTTCGAGTCGTTGAGGAAGCCGAGCGGGCGCACGCGATGGTCGCGCAGCGACCCGTAGTCGAGGAGGACGCCCGCTACGACGAGCGGCCCGGCGAGGGAACCGCGCCCGGCTTCGTCTGCTCCGGCGACGAAGCGCGCGCCGAGGCGTCTGTCGAAGCGCAGGAGCTTCTGGCCCGTCCTCTTCTGCACGCCCGCGACCATAGCGGGCGCTGCGGCCACCGATTGTGCGTGTGAGGAAGTTGCCGGGGAGTCGTTACTCGGCGGGAGCCGCTTCGGGCTTCACAGCCGTCTCGGCCTCGTCGGCTTCGCCCGCCTCGGGCTCCGCCGCAGCCTCGGGCTCCGCCGCAGCCTCGGGCTCGGCCGCTTCCTCGGGCTCGGCAGCTTCCTCTGCCTCGGGCTCCGAAGCTTCCGGCTCCTCGGCAGCGCTCTCGGCGGGCTCGACCTCGTCCGTGGCCACCGGCTCCTCGACCCCGGCCTCCTCGGTCGGCTCGGCCTCGGCCTCCGCCTCGGGCTCGGCGAGTGTCGTCTCCACCGACTGCGGCAGCTCCGACCCGGCTCCGTACCGCCGCTCGCGAATGCGTGCCTTCTTGCCCACCCGGCCGCGCAGGTAGTAGAGCTTCGCGCGGTTGACGTCGCCGATCGCCATGACCTCGATCTTCTCGATCTTCGGCGAGTGGAGCGGGAACGTCCGCTCGACGCCGACGCCGAACGACTGCTTGCGGACGGTGAAGGTCTCGCGTGCGCCGGCTCCCTGGCGCTTGAGCACGATCCCCTCGAATACCTGCACACGTCGGCGCTGGCCCTCGATGACCTGGAAGTGGACGCGGACGGTGTCACCGGCCTTGAAGCGCGGCACATTGCGCAGCTGGGCGCGCTCGAGATCCTGGATGACGTTGCTCATGGAAAGAGGGCCTGACGGCCGACGGCCAAGGGTAGCGGAATGGCGCTCGATCCGAGGTGTCAGCGGAAGCCGATTCGGTCGGGGGGCCAGTAGACGAAGAAGACGGTGCCGATGAGGTCGTTGCGCGGCACCGAGCCCCAGGTGCGCGAGTCGCACGACTGCGAACGGTTGTCTCCCATCATGAAGTACGAGTCCGGCGCGACGTGCCACGTCTTCCCGAAATGCTGGCTGTCCGCAAGTCGGCGGGCCTTGCTGAGATAGGGCTCTTTCAGCTTCACGAAGCCCGCCGAGCCCGGTTTCTTGATCAGGATGTTGCCGTGCTTGTCCTCGTGCACGATCTCGTTCGGCAGACCGATCACGCGCTTGACGAACGTGCCGCCTTCGCCGCAATCCGTCTCAGCTGTCTTCGGGGTGTTGAAGACGACGATGTTCCCGCGGGAGGGCCCGCCGAAGCGCAGGCAGATGCGGCACGCGAGCACGCGGTCGCTCGAGTCGCCAAGGCAGCCCGGGCCCGGCTTTGCACAGTTCAAGGCAGGCTCCATCGACGACGACGGGATCCGGTACGGGTTGACGACGAAGACCTTGAGGAGAACGACGATGGCGACCGCGCCGACGATCGTGAGGATCCAGTCGAGCGTGACCCGCACGCCGTGGGGCAAACCGGGAAAGAGTCGCGCGAGCGGATCCCGGCTGCGCGGACGATCGGCGTCGGCGCGGCGTTCGTCGCCCTCGTAGCCGTAACCGCGGTATGCGCTGTAGTCCGGCGGCTCCCACTCCTGCGACGCGTGGTGGCTGTACTCAGGCTGCTGCCACGGCTCGCCCGGAGTCGGCCAGTCGCTCGGAGCGTCCTCGCCCGGCTTGGGATCGTCCTCCGGCCAGCCGCCCGGTGACTCGCGCTCTGCCTGCGGCTCCTCCTCGGGCCAGCCGCCCGGCGACTCCTCGTCGTCGTCGCGACCGGGAGGATTCCAGTCCCAGCCGTCGCTCACGTCACGTGCTCCCGCCGCCAGGCGTCGACCCGGCCGTGGTCGCCCGAAAGGAGCACCTCGGGCACGGGCCAGCCCCGGAACTCGGCCGGCCGCGTGTAGTGCGGGTACTCGAGGCCGCCCCCGAGCTCGGCGGAGAAACTCTCGAGCTCGCCGGACCCGTCGGCGAGCGCCCCGGGCAGCCGCCGTGCGACCGCGTCGAGGAGGGCCATCGCCGGCAGGTCACCGTTCGAGAGGACGTACGGCCCCACCGAGATCGCGTCGGTCGCGAGATGCTCGACGATTCGCTCGTCGAAGCCCTCGAAGCGCGAAGAGAGAAGCGTCAGCGCCGGCACGGTGGCCAGCTCCTCGACGACCGCCTGCGTCAGCTGGCGTCCCTTGGGCGTGAGCGCGATCACCGGACCGGGCCGCTCTGTTCCGTAGACGGCTTCGAGCGCGGCGGCAACCACGTCCACACGCAGCACCATCCCCGCTCCGCCGCCGTACGGCTCGTCGTCGACCTGGCCCGCGCGCAACGGCGTCGAGTCCCGATAGTTGAAGAGCCGCAGCTCCAGCTCGCCGCCGAGCACGCTTGCCAGCGGCCGCTGCTCTGTCAGCCAGGCATAGGCGTGGGGAACGAGAGTGAAGACGTCGATGCGCACAGGCTGGGCTATTCCGCGTCCGAGAATCCCTCGGCGACGACGATTCGCCGGCCGGCCAGATCTACCTTCCGGACGCACGCCTCGACGAGGGGCAGTGACGCACCGGAGTCGAGCTCGAGCACGTCGTTGCCAGGGTACTCCAGGACTTCGCGCACCCGCCCCAGCCTCCGCCCGCTCTCTTCCTCGACATCGAGGCCGACGAGCTCGAAGACGTAGAACTCGTCCTCGTCACCAAGTGTCGGCAGCGCGGCGCGCGCGACGGCGAGCTCGGTGCCGCGCCCCACGGGCCGGTCGAGCTTGATCACCGGGCGTCCGCCGGAACCGTGGCGCGAGACGAGGACAGAAGCCGGCTCGCCGCCGGCGTACAGGGTTGCGCCCGCCGCGAAGACGCCCTTTCGCTCGCTCGGACGCTCGACGAAGAACGCGCCGTCGAGCCCGTGCGGCTTACCGACCCGCCCGACGCCGATGAGCTCAGACATGAGGCCTCCGGCTCGTCGCTGGCAAGCGGGCCAAGCGAGCGAGGCGCGGACAGTACGTCTGGTACGGACGCGCCGAGCGAGCGCTGGCCCGCGCCGCCAGCGGCGAGAGCGCGCCGCGGAGGGCGGCTCCGGCGCCCGGGAGTGGCACGCGGCCGGTGGCCTCAGAGTCCACGCTCGGTGAACTCTGCGACCGCTTCTTCGCGGGTGGCCGTGAGCTCCGCGCCGTCGTACGGCGTCCGGCGGTGGACGAGGTCGAGCAGCCAATATGCGCCGGGCGCCTCCTCGTACGGCATGCCGACGCTGCCCGCGTTCACGACCCGGACGCCGGCCACTGTCCGGTCGTACTGCGTGTGCGTGTGGCCGCAGACGACCGTCGGCGCGTCGACCTCCGCGAAGAGGAACGCGATCCGCTCCTCGGGCGTGCGCTCGGTGAAGATGTCGACGTCGTTGCGCGGCGAGGCATGGCAGTAGAGGACGTCCCCGATCTGCACCGTCGGCGGGTTCGCGAGCAGGAAGTCGACCTGCTCCTGCGCGAGCGCCTCGCGCGTGGCGTCGAGGGCGCCGTCCGGCGCCAGGCCTGGTTCGCTCGGATCGAGCTCGCGGTCGGCGTTACCGCGGATCCAGATGACGCGGTCGCCGAGCGCGCGCAGCCGCTCGAGCGTCTCGGCCGGCTGCTCACCACCCGCCACGACGTCGCCGCCGACGAGGATCGTCGCGTCCTCCGGCACCTCGGCGAGCACGGCGTCGAGCGCTGCGAGGTTGCCGTGGACGTCGTAGAGCGCGGCGACCGGCACGGGGGAGGCGTCTAGTCCACGATCTCGAGCTGGACCCGGCGTCCCGCCTCTACCCCGCCGGCGCGGACGATCGTGCGCAACGCGCGCGCCAGGCGGCCCTGCCGGCCGATCACCTTGCCGACGTCGCCCTCGGCGACGTACAGCTGCAGGACGAGCGTGCCGTCGGACTCCTCGAACTCCTCGACGCGCACAGCGTCGGGCTCGTCGACGAGCCGGCGGGCGAGCTCGGCAACCAGCTCGGCCACGGCGTTACTCGATGCCCTGGGTCTTGAGGAGCTTCGCCACCGACTCGGTCGGCTGCGCGCCCTTGGCGAGCCAGCCGCGCACCTTCTCCTCGTCGAGGTCGATGAGCGACGGATCCGACTGCGGGTTGTAACGACCGACAATCTCGATGAACTTGCCGTCGCGCGGCGAGCGCGAATCGGCTGCGACGACACGGTAGATCGGGTTTTTCTTGGAGCCGACCCGCGTCAGCCTGAGCTTCACTGCCATTGGTGCCCTTTCAGTAGGTATTGCTGCGTCTCTGGCGAGCGAAAAGCAAGCGATGCAAGGACGCAGGGAGCACTCATAGCCGAAGCTACGGGTGCGACCGAGGACGCTGCAGCGCGCCGCTTTGCAGCCGTCAGAGGCGCGGAGAATATCTGCTGGAAGGGCACCTTTTACCTCTTCGCCTTCTTCTTCTTCCGTTTTGAACTCGCCTTACGGGTCGCGCTCGGTCGCGGACCGCCGCCCATCGTAGGCGCTCCCGCCGCCATCCCGGGCAACTGCGGCATCTTGCCGGATCCCACCATCTTCATCATCTTCGCCATCTGCTTCCGCGCGTCGATGAGCTGATTGACCTGTTCGACGGTCGTGCCCGAGCCCGCCGCGATCCGCTTGCGGCGCGACGCGTCGATGACGTGCGGCACGCGGCGCTCGTGCGGCGTCATCGAGAGGATGATCGCCTCGACCCGCTTCAGCTGGTGCTCGTCGACCTGATCGAGACCCTCGAGCTGGTTGCCGAGGCCGGGGATCATCTTGAGGACGCCCTGCAGCGGCCCCATCCGGCGGATCATCTTGTAGCTGGAGAGGAAGTCGTCGAACGAGAACTCGCCCTTCATCATGCGGCGCTCGAGCTCTTCCTTCTCGTCCGCCTCGATCGACGCCTCGGCGCGCTCGATCAGGGTCAGGACGTCGCCCATGCCCAGGATCCGCGACGCCATCCGGTCCGGGTGGAACCAGTCGAGCGCGTCGAGCTTCTCGCCGAGCGACGCGAGCTTGATCGGCTTGCCCGTGACGGCTCGGACCGAGAGCGCCGCGCCGCCGCGCGCGTCTCCGTCGAGCTTCGTGAGGACGACGCCGTCGAAGTCGATGCGTTCCTGGAACGCCTGCGCGACGTTGACCGCTTCCTGCCCGGTCATCGCGTCGAGGACGAGGAGCACGTTGGTCGGCTTCGCCTCGCGGCGGACGGCCGCGAGCTCCTCCATCAGCGCCTCGTCGACGTGGAGGCGGCCGGCGGTGTCGAGGATGACGACGTCGCGCTCGTCCGCCTTCGCCTGGTCGATGCCGTCGCGGACCGCCTTGACCGGGTCGCTGCGCTCGCCGGCGTAGACCGGTACGCCGACCTGCTCGCCGAGCTGGACGAGCTGCTCGATAGCCGCCGGCCGCTGCAGGTCGGCGGCGACGAGCGCCGGCTTCCGGCCCTCGTTCTGCAGGAGCAGCGCGAGCTTGCCCGCGGTTGTGGTCTTGCCCGAGCCCTGCAGGCCGGCGAGGAGGATCGTGGTGGGCGGGCGCTGCGAGAAGGCGAGCCGCGAGTCGGACCACCTGCTCGCCCGGGGCGAGCGGGGAACTTCCTGGCCGCGTGCCGGGGGCTCTGCCGCCGGCACTTGCAGCCCGCCGCCGAGGAGCTCGGTCAGCTCCTCGTGCACGATCTTCACAACCTGCTGGCCCGGCGTGAGGCTCTTCCGCACGTCCTCGCCGAGCGCACGTTCGCGTACGCGGGCGACGAACTCCTTCACGACGCCGAAGTTGACGTCCGCCTCGAGCAGGGCGAGGCGCACCTCGCGCATGGCGCGGTTGATGGCCTCCTCGTCGAGGACGCCGCGCCCGCGCAGCTCGCCGAGGGCGCTCTGGAGCTTGTCGCTGAGAGCGTCGAACATCGGCCGCAGGGTACCGGGGCTGGAAGCGTCGGCGGCCGAGCCGCCAACGCCCGGCAGGTAGACCCCGGCGCCTCCGGCACCGGCGGGGCTGGAAGCGTCGGCGGCCGAGCCGCCAACGCCCGGCGGGTAGACCCCGGCGCATCCGGCACCGGCGGGGCTGGAAGCGTCGGCGGCCGAGCCGCCAACGCCCGGCGGGTAGACCCCGGCGCATCCGGCACCGGCGGGGCTGGAAGCGTCGGCGGCCGAGCCGCCGACGCCCGGCGGGTAGACCCCGGCGCATCCGGCGCCGGCGGGGCTGGAAGCGTCGGCGGCCGAGCCGCCGACGCCCGGCGGGTAGACCCCGGCGCACCGCGCGTCACACTCCCGTCACGGTGTCAGACACCCTGACGTAAGTGTGACGGCGTGGCGGTAGCCGGCCTAGCCGGCTTAGCCGGCCACGAGCGCGCGGGCGTAGTCGGCCGGGTCGAACGGCTGGAGGTCTTCCAGCGCCTCGCCGACCCCGACGAGCTTGACGGGCAGACCGAGCTCGTAGGCGATCGCGATCGCGACGCCTCCTTTCGCGGAGCCGTCGAGCTTCGTCAGCACCACTCCAGTGACGCCGACAGCCTCGCCGAACAGCCGCGCCTGCTGGACGCCGTTCTGTCCGGTGGTGGAGTCGACGACGAGGAGCGTCTCGTGCGGCGCCCCCTCGAGGCGACCGCCGATGACGCGACGCACCTTCGCGAGCTCCTCCATCAGATTCGTCTGCGTGTGCAGACGGCCCGCAGTGTCGACGACGACCACGTCGCGACCGCGCGCGACCGCAGCCTCGACGGCGTCGTAGGCGACGGCTGCGGGATCGGCTCCACGCTCGGAGCCCACGAAGTCCGCCCCGGCCCGCTCGGCCCAGATCTCGAGCTGCTCCTCGGCCGCGGCGCGATACGTGTCGGCCGCGGCGACGACGACCGAGTGGCCGTGCTCCGCGAGCCGCGCCGAGAGCTTGCCGATCGTCGTCGTCTTGCCAGTGCCGTTGACGCCGACGACGAGGATCACCGTGGGCTTCTGCGCGACGTCGAGGACGGGCGGCTCGCCGAACAGCTCGGCCACCTCCTCGGCGAGCGCCGCGTTCAGATCCGCGAGCTCGCCGCGCGCCTCGAGCCGCCGCACGAGCTCGGCAGTCGCTCGCACCCCGACGTCGCCGGCGATGAGCGCCTCCTCGAGCCGCTCCCAGTCGGCGTCGTCACCCGGATCGAAGGACGCCGCCGCGGCGAGCTCGCCCGTAAGAGCCCGGCGCGACTTCGAGAGCGAATCGCGCAATCGCGAGAAGAAGCGGCCGCCGTTCTCCTCCTCGAGCGCCGGCGCCGCGTCCGGCTCGCCCAGCAGCTGCGACCAGCTACGCGGCGAGCTGCCACTCCTCGGCGCGGATGAGCGGCACCTCGGTGCCGTCCGCCAGCACCGCGTCCACCTGGAGCTCAGGGCCGCCGATCATGAAGTCGACGTGGATGTTCGAGACGTTCATCCGCTCGTCCGGCTCTCCGTCGAAGGCATACGGGAGCCCGAATCCGTAGGCGATGTGGCAGGTCGCGTTCTCGTCGAACAGCGTGTTGTAGAAGAGCGTCCCCGTCTGGCCCACCCGCGACTCCTTCGTGACGAGCGCGAGCTCGCCCAGACGGTCTGCGTTGTCGATCGTCGCGAGATGCGTGCGGACCATCTCCGCGCCGGTCTCTGCTTCGACCTGGACGATCCGCCCGTCCTCGAACGTGAGCTCGAGGCCCCGGATGAGCTGCCCGTCGAGGCTGAGCGGCATGCTCGAGCGCAGCGTCCCCTCGGCGCGGCCCGGGTCGGGAGTCGTGAAGATCTCCTCGGTCGGCATGTTCGCGACATAGTCGATTCCTCCGGAGGTGCGGAAGCGCGCGCTTCCCCAGCGCGCGGTCGACAGGAGGCCGACCGTGAAGTCCGTCCCCGGCCCGCGGTAGTGGAGCGCGTCTGGCCGGAGCTCGGTCAGTGCGGCAGCCCGCGCGTCGAGCCGGTCGAGGTGCTCGTGCCACGCGGCGACCGGATCGGGCTCGTCGAGCCGGAAGCAGAAGGCCACGAGCTCCCACAGGCGCTCGACGTCGGGCTCGCCCAGAACCTGCCGTGCCCAGCCTTCGTTCGGCGCGCCGACACCGCACCAGTTGACGCTCTGGTCTCGATGCTGTCGCCGGCGGATCTCCGCGATCTCGGGCGGCCTCGCACGACCGACGCGGTCGCCGTCGAGATCCGCCAGAAGCTCCGGATCGGGATCGCCGATCAATGCCAGCAGGGCATTACCGGCAGCTGCTTCCTCCAGCGTCTTCTGCCACTCGGGCGCGTAGGTGAGCGCTTCGTCCGGTCCGAGTTCGATCATCGCCCGCCGGACGTGCTGGTCGCCGTACCGGACGTTCACGTATGACGCACCTGCCCGGTACGCCTGCCGCGTCAAGGCGCGCACGAGGTCGGCGTGCTCGACGAGTCCGTTGACGAAGACCTCTTGCCCGGGCTGGACGTTCGCGCCGACGCGAACCGCGAGCTCGGCGTACCGCTCGAGCCTGTCGCCGCCGGTGCTCATGCGAGCTGCCACTCCTCGTTCCGGATCAGCGGTACCTCCGATCCGTCGGCGAGCACCGCGTCCACCTCGAGCTCCGGCCCGCCGACCATGAAGTCGACGTGCATGTTCGCGACGTTGAAGCCTTCGTCGGGCTCGCCTTCGAGCACGAACGGCAGGGCTGCGCCGTACGCGATGTGGCAGGTGGAGTTCTCGTCGTAGAGCACGTCGTAGAAGAGCTGGCCCGTCTGGCCGACGCGCGACTCGCCCGTCACGAGCGCGACCTCGCCAAGCCGGTCGGCGTTCTCGATCCTCTCGAAGTGGCTACGCACGAGCTCGGCACCACTCTCCGCCTCGACGCGGACGGCCCGGCCCTGCTCGAACGTCAGCTCCAGACCGCGAACGATCTGGCCGGACAGCGGAAACGGCCGCGTCGAGCGGATCGTTCCTTCGGTGCGTCTGGCGTCGGGCGACGTGAAGACCTCTTCGGTGGGCATGTTGGCGACGAAGCGGATCCCCGACGCTGTCTCGCCCGCTCCGGCCATCCAGCGTGCGTTCGGCAGTAGCCCGACAGTCAGGTCGGTGCCGGGAGCTCGATAGCGAAGCGCGTCGGCGTGGAGCTCGTTGAGGCTCGCCGTTCGCTCGTCGAGCCGCGCGAGATGCTCGTCCCAGGCCGCGACCGGATCCGGCTCGTCGAGCCGCATACAGAAGGCGACCAGATCCCACAACCGGTCGACGTCTGGTTCCCCGAACACTTGCTCCGCCCAGGCCTCGCCGGGCGCGCCGACGGCGCACCAGTTGACCGAGTTCGCGGTGAACTGCTGGAGCATGATCTGCATCAGTTCCGGCTGTACCGCCCGACCGACGCGCTCGCCGTCGAGGTCCGCAAGCAGGTCCGGGTTGGGGTTGGTCGACGTCGTGATGTACGCATTGCCGGCGACCGACCTCAAGGCTTCCTTCAGCCAGTCGGGCGAGTGCGTGAGCGCCTCGTCCGGCCCGAGCTCGATCATCGCCCGTCTCACGTAGCCGTCGGTGTAGAGGACGTTGACGTAGGACGCGCCGGCGCGGTAGGCCTGCCGCGCGAGAGCACGCGTGAGGTCGTGGTGCTCCACGGCGGAGTAGAGGAAGACCTCCTGGCCCGGCTGGACGTTCGCGCCGACACGGACGACGAGTTCCGCATAGCGCTCGAGGCGTTCGTCCATCGTCCGCGATCCTACGTGGACCGCTCGATTAGGCTCCGGGCATGCGCGAGCTGAAATCCGGCGTCTGGCACTGGCAGACGCCGCATCCCGACTGGTCGTCCGAGGAGTGGTGGCCCGAGCTCGTCTCGTCGTACGCGATCGAAATCGGCGACGACTTCCTGCTGTTCGACCCGTTGTCCGTTCCCGACGAGTTGCGCGGACGTGCGACCGCCGTCGTCCTGACCGCGCCGTACCACGAGCGCGACGCGCGCAGCCTCGGCCTCCCGGTCCACACCCCGCCCGCGGATACCTGGCAGGACTGGGTCGAGAAGTTCGGGATCGATCCCGACCGTGTGCGCGGGATGGAGAGCGAGGATCTCGCCTGGCTGCGAGCGGGAGAAGGCGAGGGGCAGTTCCACGGTCCGGGAGCATGGCCGTTCGGAATCCAGGCGTATGCGGGCCGCGAGGACAACGACGTCATCCTCTGGCTGCCGTCCGTCAACGCTCTCGTCTCGGGCGACTCCCTCTCGGACTTCGGCGACGGGCTTGGCATCCAGATGGGCGGCCGCAAGCACCAGACGCGCGACGACGTCGCCGCGCAGCTCCAGCCGCTGCTCGACCTGCCCGTCGAGCTCGTCCTGCCGGCGCACGGCGAGCCGACGGACCGCGCGGCGCTCGAGCGCGCACTCTCCTAGCGCCGCTCGAAGACCGGGTAGCGCGCGTCAGCCTCGAGGCAGGCGGCTGCAAAAAGCGCAGTGCCTCCGCCGCCGGTGAAGAGCGAATAGCGCGGCGGCAGGCGTTCGGCCTGCGCAAGGGCATGGACCGCGAAGCGGCGGGCGCGGTCGAGCCACCGCTCGTCCTGCGTCCGCTCGAACGCGGCGAGCAGCGCGAAGCCGTTGCCCGAGGTGCCGTGGCAGATCCCGTGTCCCTTCTCCTCGCCCGGCGGGCCGGCCCGCCAGACCAGCTCGGCGCCTGCGAGGAGGAGCCCTCGTCGAGGTACTCCCGCGCGGCCGAGACGATTCCCGGCGCGCCGACGCACCACTGGAGCTTCCCCTCGCTGCTCCAGTTCGCAAGCCCGTCCTCTCGGGTCGCAGCACGCGCCAGGACTGCGGCCGACTCGACCCGCAGCGCCTCGTTGCGCGCGTCGTCGACCTGGAGCAACGGCAGGACGTTTCCGGCGAGGCCGTGCACCGTGCCGAGGCCGCGGAAGCTCGTTCCCCAGAGCCGCTGCGTCCAGAGACCGTCCGCATCACGGCGGGAGGCGAGCGCTGCGGCGGACTCGCGGGCCAGGTCGTCCCAGCCCATCGCCACCGCGGCGACCAGCGTGCCGGGCGTCCCCCACATGAGGTCCTCGGCTTCGTTGGCGAGGTTCGCGCGAATCAGAGATCGCAGGTCGTCTTCGCAGCCGAGACCCAGCCGGCACGCGACGAGGAGGATCCCGGCCTCGCCGGTGAGGAGCCCGGCGGCGGCCGGCTCCGGGACGGTCTCGCCCGCCACGTAGTCCGGCTCGGCACGCCAGCGCTCGAGCGTACGAGCCGCGACGGCACGCAGATCGAGCGTCGTCACCGCGAGACCGGCGCGTCGCAGACCGTCGAGTGCGAAGACCATTCCTGCCGCCCCGACGTAGAGGTTCTTCAGCGGCAGCGGAGCCTTGTAGCCGTCCCACTCGTGCGCGGGCCAGAGCTCGTCGGGATCGAACGCGGCGTCCGCATCCGCGACCATCGCGGCGATGCGGCCGCGAACGCGCGCCTCGTCCCACGGTTCAGCGGTGAGCCGCTCGAACGCGCTCGGGTCGTAGAGCACGGCTAGGCGGCGCTCGCTGCCTCGGCTTCTTCGCGCGGCAGGCGGCGCGAGACGACCTGCGAGACGCCTTCGCCTCCCATCGTCACGCCGTAGAGGACATCGGCGGCCTCCATCGTCCGCTTCTGGTGCGTGATGACGACGAACTGCGCCTGGTCGGAGTAGCGGCGCAGCAGCTCGACGAAGCGGCCGATGTTCGTGTCGTCGAGCGCGGCCTCTACCTCGTCGAGGAGATAGAACGGGCACGGCCGCGCAAGGAAGAGCGCGAAGAGGAACGCGATCGCGCCGAGCGCCTTCTCGCCGCCGGAGAGAAGCGAGAGCCGCTGCACGCGTTTGCCGGCGGGACGCAGCTCCACCTCGACGCCCGGTTCGCCCCCGTCATCTTCCTCGGCCTCGGCCTCCGTCAGCCGCAGCCGGCCTTCGCCGCCCGGGAACACCGTGGCGGTCACGTCTTCGAAATGGCGCCGCACGGCGTCGAACGTCTCGGTGAAGCGTCGCTCGACAGTCTCGGTGAGCTCGGTGCGGAGCTTCTCGAGCTCGGCGAGGCTCTCTTCGAGATCGGCGCGCTGCATCGCGAGCTCCTCGAGCCGCACCTTCTCGGCTTCGTACTCCTCGTGCGCAAGCGGATTGACCTGGCCGAGCGTCTCGCGGCGGCGCTCGAGCCGCTCGACCGTTGCGAGGAGCTGCTCGCGGTCGTCGCCCTCTGCCGGCTCGTCGGCATTTGCCTGCTCGAGTCGACGGCGCGCCTCGTCGGCCTCCGCCTCGAGCCGCGCGGCCTCGATCTCGACGGCCGACGCGGCTTCCGAGACGCCCGTCATCTCCTGCCGCAACACGACCTCGGCCGCGCCGAGGCGGCGCAGCTCGGCGCCGAGCTCGCCGCTGTGCGCCGCGCCGGTATCGACTCCGGCGCGGAGCGGCGCCTCGAGATGCACGACCGAGACCTCGAGCGCCCGCAGGAGGCGCTCGGCCAGCCGGACACTCCGGTCGGCGAACGGATTCCGCTCGACGGAGTAGGCGGCCTCCGGGATCGGCTCCTCCACCTGCGCGCGAACCTCGTCGAGCTCGGCCGCGAGCGACCGTCGGCGGGCCTGCAGCTCGAGCAGCATCGCCTCGGCCGTCTCGCCGGCGAACCACAGCTCGCCGCGCTCGGGGTCGTAGCCGAAGCCTTCCGGCGTCACGGCACGCACGGTCGAGGACAGCAGCTCCTCCTTCGAGACGACGGGCGTCTCCGCGACGAGCTGTTCCGGGTCGCGGCCGACGAGCACCACGAGGCTGCCGAGACCCGCGTCTCGAGCCCGCTCGAGCAACGCAAACGCTCCTGCGGCGTCGTCCCGGACGACGGCGGAGGCCGAGCGGCCCAACGCGGCCGTGACGGCGCGCTCCCGGCCGGGCTCGACCTCGAGTAGCGAGAAGGCGATCCGCTCGCCGTCCTCCGCCAGCGCGCGTGCCGCCGGGGGCAGGCCTTCGCGCTCGGCCAGCGTCCGGTCGAGCGTGCGCAGGCGACCCTCGAGCAGGCGGATCTCGTCGGTCAGGGCGGCCCGCTCGGCACGAATGGACTCGTCGAGGACGCGACGCGGGCGGGCGAGCGCGTCGCGAAGCCGCAGGACGCGCGCCTCGACGGACTCGCGCCGCAACTCGAGGCGCTCGGCTGCGCTGCGGAGCCGGTAGAGAGCCTGCAGCGCCTGTTCGCGCGCGCCCGCCGCGTCCGCGAGCTCCTCCTCGGCTCGGCCGCGCTCGGCGAGCAGCGCCTCGAGCCTCTCCTCCACGCCGTGTCGCCGCGCTGCGGCGGCGGTACGCCGGGTCTCGAGCTCGGCGAGCCGCTGCTCGATCCCGTCGAGGTCGAGCTGAGCGACGCGCGCACGCAGGCGCGCAATCTCGACTCCGAGCTTCTGGGCGCGCTCGGCGGCGGTTGCCTGCAGCGCCAGCGGACGGAGACGCTTGCGAACCTCCGCCTCGACGTCGCGGGCGCGCTCGACCTCGAGTGCGACGCGCGCGAGCTTGAGCTCCGCGCGGTGGCGCCGCGCCTTGAAGCGGCCAAGCCCCGCCGCCTCCTCGATCAGGGCTCTGCGCTCGGCCGGCTTCGACGCGAGGATCGCCTCCACCTTGCCCTGGCTGATGATCGAGTGCATCCCCTGGCCGAGCCCGAGGTCGGCCAGCAGCTCGACGAGGTCGAGCCGCCGTACAGCCGCACGATTGACGAGGTACTGGCCTTCGCCGCCGCGATGCAGCCGGCGCGCCACCGAGAGCTCCGCGTAGTCGACGGGCAGGGCGCCGTCGGCGTTGTCGAAGAGGAGCTCGACCTCGCAGAAGTCCGCAGGCCCGCGCGAGCCGCCGCCTGCGAAGAGGACGTCGTCGGGCTTCTCGGCCCGCAGCTCGCTCGGGCTGAGCGAGCCCGCAGCCCAGCGAATCGCATCCGAGACGTTGGACTTGCCGGAGCCGTTCGGGCCGACGATCACGCCGACGCCCGGCTCGAGACGGATCTCGACCGGGTCGGGAAATGACTTGAAGCCACGCAGCTTGACGGCGCGCAGATGCACCGCAGGGAACCTAACGACGCGTTCGGCTGTCGGGTGTTTCACCCTGAGTCACCGTGCTCGACTGGCTCTGTTGAGCCAAAGCAGGAGGGGTCGCTTGCACGCCCTGGGTCACCCAGGTTCATCAGTTCCTGACTTCGTCCTGACTTCAGCGGTCGAGCAGGTGCCGGAGCCGCAGCCTGGGCCAGTGTTCCGGATGACCCTGAGCTTGTTGGGTAGTCGAGGGGTGCGGGGATGAGGGTGTGTTGGTTGTTGCGAGGATGAGGTGAATTGTGATGGGATGGTGCGGTGTGGTGTGGTGGGTGATGTGGGGGGAGCGGTATGCGAAGCGCGGACGCGGTACGGGTGATGGAGCGAGGATGCTTGCGTCGCACGACGAGAGGGGGCGAGGTCGGCGAGCGGCGGTGACGGTCGCTGGGAAGGCGGACGAGAGGATAGCGACGTGAGTGGCAGAGGTGGGGACGTGCTGCGATATAGCTGGGGTAGCTGTCTGCGGTCTGTTGGTCAGTCTTGTGTAATCCACTGGCGGGTTCGCTGGGAGATGTTTCTGCTTTGTCTGGATGCTTACGGTAGAGCCGCAGCGCATACGTCGTCTCCTTCATGTCAATCGGCACTCCGCCCCAACATGTAGCCCGGTCCTGGCGGGGTGTGCCTGTGAAGGTGACTCCCAGCAGAGTGAGGGCTCGTAGAACGCGCCCCCGTAGAGGGGCTTCTTTTGAGTGGAGGGATATGAGACGAGGCTCCAACGATGGCCCGACATGAGCCTGTGTGACACGACGGGCTTCTGCACGGCGGGCGGCAGTCCCGATCCACCTGCAGGAACCACCACTTACTGTGCGGGGCAGGAGCGGCGAGCGCGACTGCCGCTCACGAGTGCCGCCATCGCAAGACGGCAACGAATATTCGCTTCACGATCAACGGGTTATAGCGCGGTCCTAACAGCCTCTGGTCAAATCTCCTCGCCTGGGCCAGTGTTCAGGAATGACCTGAGTGTGAAGGTTAACGCTTCACACGCTAGGAGTACGCTTAGTACGAGTCGATTCGCTGGTACTACTTGCTGATGCGTCTACGACCGGAAGCGCTGACTAGCAGACTGGCTGGGATACGCTAACTGCAGACGACGGCGTCTCGGTCACTACGGCGAAGAACGAGCGCTGCGACTCATACCAGTGCTTGCGCTCTACGACTGCTCGCTCGCATTTCGCGGTGAACTCATCTCCTGCAGAGTCGGCGTCGATCATCACTAGCTCAACGAAGAGCTGGCTGGCGACTGGGCGATGATGACTCGGCTCGAAGAAGATCGTGGTGACTACGAGGGGGTTAGCGATCGCGCCTCCTGCGACAAGGCCAGCCGTAAGCGTCAGGGCGATGCCAACGCCGACGATGTAACTACGCCGCATAAGCGAATCATTGATCCGCCGGGCGCGCGGCGCAAGTCTCTCGGCGCTCATCATCGCTAGTCCGTGGAGTCAGTCAGAGACGCCGCGCAAGCCGAACTCTGGGCTGGGCCAGTGTTCAGGAATGACCCCTGGGCCGGTGTCTCCGGTAGGCCTGTTGAAAGCCTGGTCGCGGGGGCGAATAATTCGTGGGATGCGGGAGCCAGGTGGCAGCTGGAAATGGACGCGGTACACGCTGCCGAGGATGCTTGTTGTCCTGGCAATGGTGGTTGTAGCCCTTGCTTTTGTGGGTGGCTCGTCGGCGGTGAGCACGGTTCACCACCGTGGTGGGCTTGGGGTTCCGAGGCTGGGCCGGATCATCCCGCAGACGTCTTCCGCCGTTCATCGCGTAAAGTGACGACGGATACGAAACGGGTAAGACATCTAAGGGATCTTGAGATGAAGCCCGACGGTTCGGATCTACACGCATGTGGGTCCCTTCCCTCCCCGGACGGGACGGCCGCTCGGAGCCTTCATGGTCGCCCCGTGCCACCAGGATCCTCTACGTGATGGGTTGCGAGATCTGGGTTATGAAGGCGGATGGACGCAATCAACGCCGTCTAATTGCAGATCTCACGGGACTGTGGTCGGCGTGTGGCGTACGAGCCGCACTGGTCGCCCGACGGTAAACGGATCGTTTACGTCGGCTCGGGGGGCCGAACACCGGCAGATTCCTACGTCCACGTCGCGAAAGCCGATGGCTCCCATGACCATCTCCTTCCAGACACCGACGGGGCCGAATTCGCTTCCTTCTCGCCGGATGGGCAGTACATCCTCTTTGAAGCTTCTTACTACCCGACGTACAAGCCTGACTTCTACCTGACAAGGCCCAACGGGAAGGGTCTACGGCGGATCGCCCTCCTCAAGGGAGGACGCTAAGCCCTCCGCAACGGAGCGGAGGACCCTGGTTGGTCGCCGAACGGGAGGTTCATCATCTACGCCTGCTCCTTCTACCCGAATCCCATCACCCCCTACTGGCACGCCAATAGCACGTTCATTCCCTCGTTCCCAGTGCCTCATGCCATCTGCGAAATCTCGCGAGCCCATCCCAAACCTCGCATCCTCTTTTCGGTTCCCTCCGGCGGTTTCATCTTCAATCCAGTGTGGAGCGCGGACGGAAAGAAGATCCTGTTTCAGATCAATGACACGAGCGGCTATTCGCAACTCGCACTACTCGCCGCGTCCGGCGGCAGACCCGACGTGATCACCCACAACGACGAACAGCTACGAGACGCCGACTGGTAACGATCTCGCGCACAACTCGGAGCGGTAGCCGCAAGCGGCAAGGCTCAGGTAGCTCGCTCGTCATAGATGTCGAACGAGAGGAAACGCTGGTTGGGCGAGCGTCCTCTCACTGAGCTAGCTGATGTATAGTTAGGCGTTACGACGACGAAGATTTGAAGAGCTGCGTATGAGCTGGATTAAGGTGTGCGATAGATGTCATGAGAAAGGCGTTTGCGCGGGTAGAGCGTTCGACGGAACGAGACAGGCTAGGCTGTTCACGTTGCAACTTGTTTTGCTACTTCCGAAGGCATCTAATGGTGTTTAGTAGGACGAGGATATTGGTTAGGGTGGTAGTGTCGGCTTTTGATCGCTATAGAGTGAAGTACGGTTCAACGGCGATGAGAGAGATGAGACTTGGCTAGGATAGTGAAGACGCGTGAGCTAGACGACGGCAGCATGGTGCTGCGTGATCAAATAGATGAGCGCTTAGCTGATAGCGTTCAGTATGGTCGCGAGCGGGTTCTTGACGTTGCGAACTGATCGTGTAGCGTTCACGGCTGGAAGCTGGTAGGGCGTATGTGTACGCTCTTGCTCTTTACGATGTGTAAGCGTGACTGACGAAGCAGGAGGTATGACGAAGAGCGATTGCCGCAGCGATATAGGCTCACGAGGATAGAGCGTTCGTCGACACGTAGGCGTAGGGGTGATGGTGTGCGTAGGTGAATTAGTGTAAGCCGACTGAGGCGGAACGTACAGTGCGGCGCGACTAAATCAACTAAGATAAGACCTAGGAAGTTGCCGCTCTAGCTTCAGATTTTGTTGTTTTTTTTTGTGGATAGTGAAGTGATATTAAGTTGGTATTAGGATATAGTAGGGGGCTGCGAGAGTTCGTTATAGTTAAGTCGCGGTCTGGCTTCGGATCGGAGGAGACGTGTTCAGGTACAGGTTGCACTCGGCGGGCGGAGACGATCTCGGAGAAGCGACTAATGCGATGATGATCAAGCTGGGCGAGGAGATTCACGTCGGCGGCGGTCGCAGGTGCCTTCTCGGACGGCACCTATCGCGTCGGCTCGGCTGGCTGGGTTTATCGCGCGCGCGTCACGGTTCTGTCTGCGACAGAGACGAGGTGTGCGGTGATGACAAGCGAATGTCCACCACCGCTACCCGGAGCGAGCGCTGACTCATTAGTGCTACTGCACGTGGCGCAGTCCGCGTAGACCTCTAAATTCTGACTGACGGCGGTGGCATTCGCGCGGACGTACCACTGGTAGTGCGTGTACACTGCTCGCGTTCGCGCTCGACTCGGGATCGACCACTCGACTGATCCGCCACCTGAGACTGCATCGAACTCGTAGCCGCCCCCAATCGCAGTCTGGCTCGCCGGACATGTGGACGCGTCCGTGGAACAGGCCTGCGCCAGAGCTGCTGCTGACGGTCTCCACAACATTGTAGCTCGTCAGGCTCGTCGCGCTCGTGTCACCTTAGGCTCTTGTATGCTCTGCGACGGCGCTAGGGTGGCCCCAGTGGCTCCAGTTGCTCCTGAGGTACTGTCGGGCCGCGTTGGCCGCGCAGGGACTTGATGGCAGAGTTGGTTAGCTTCTTCGCGGCGATAGAGTGGTTCTTGATCTGTGAGCCGTTGATCAGCTCGCTGGCGTAGGCGGCTGTCTCGCCGCCAATCGCGACGAACAACGCCACGGTGGCGATGACGTCGCCGGATGCTTTAGAAACCTCACGAGCAGTTTCCTCCCTAGTGTCTGGCTCAAGCGGCCGAATTTCGGTAGAATGTAGCAACTCGACCTCTCTGGACTAACTCAATCACTCAGACCAAACGAATACAACGCTCGGTATAGGGATCCTTCCTGTCCGGCAGCGACTCCCACCTGGGGAACGTCGTCCCGCTCAACCTCGCTGATAGCCTCGGCACGCCGTCCGGCCCCGGAACGGAGGAGACGTGTTCAGGTACAGGCTCCATACGCCGGACGCGGATGATCTCGGAGAAGCGACCTACGCGGTAATGATCTGCTCAGATGAGGAGATTCATCGCCGGCACGAACCAGCGACTTCCGCGTCCTTGACGTTGTTGTGTTCGAGGAGGAGGACGAGTCGGCGTTCGTGGGGTTGCTACAGGTCGAGGCTGCGTAGGCCCAGACGTATGTCTCGCATTGCCTGAGACGAGTGTCGTCTGGGAGAGGTTGTAGCGTCGCCGACTATGCGCAGCGGCCTGAAGCTCCTCGCAGCTATCATCTCGATCGGTGCAGGCGCTTACCTCCTCGCGGAGCACAGTGCGCGCGTCAGCATCGGCGGACAGTCGGGGCAATCGTGCGTTCGAGACCATCGCGTACGGAATGGGGGTCTATTTCATCGCTAAGGGCGTCTGGATGGCTAGCTTTCTCGGCGAGGCGGAGTACGCGATCCAGTACCTCGACAAGATCGTCAGCTCTTGGGGCACGCGCATGTCCGCAGTACCGCAAGCGATGACGCAGCGGCCAACGCAAGCCGATCAGCTAGGCGACCGCAGGTCGCTTATATTATTTTTTTTACAGGTGAGGCGGCGTAGGCTCTGACGATGGCCGCTCAGACGACACGGCCGCGCGTCGGCGACTGGCTCGGGGTGCTCGTGGTATCGCGATCATCGGCTTCTCGGTGCTCATCGTGTTCGCGGTCGGCGTCTGGTTCCTCGTCTGGGTGGGACGGCTCGTGTTCATGGGTGTCTCGTGCTCGCGGCGGTCACTGCGGCGATCGCCTCGCGCGCGAGGGCAGCGTAGCGCCAGCTCAACCGTTGAGGGGGCTACGGTCAGTTGCCGATCGCCTGGTAGGCGAAGCCGAGCACGAGAAGCACGTATCCGATCTTCGCGTTCGTGACTGCACCACATCTCGTGCACTGCTGGCAGCTTCAGGTTCTCTTCGTTGTGTCCCTCGCTACACGCGTGACGCCTAGGGCGATCGCCGCTGCGCTCGATCATCAGGCCAGAGGCGAGGATCAGCGCGCCAATGATGATCGAGCGCAGGCTCGCCTCTTCGATCCAAGCCACGAGCTGATTCTGCGAGTGACGGCGGACGGTGAAGCAGCTACGCGCGTCGGCTCTCAGCGGCGATGTGAGGAGTTGCAGCACGGCAAGGATGAACGCACTGCGAGCAGGAGGAGACGGGCGACCAGAGCAGGAACGATGCCAATCGCGAACACGACGATGACGGCAAGCTCGAAGAACGCCACAGCATGAAAGAACGCTTCGAGCTTCACGCGCACGGAGGAGCCTGGCTCACGGCCTCACTCTAAGCCTCAGAGTTCCGCGCGAGCGTGCTTGGCCTCGTCGCGGCTCTTCGCGATCTCGCGCTGCGCTGGTGGAGGATGCTTGCCGGTGTGTTCGAAGGCGAGTGTGGTTAGACGTTCTCGCAGTAGGTCAGGTAGTCGCTATCTCAAGCGCAAGGTCAGTCACGCGTAATAGGCGTGTGCAGCGCTTCTTCTTGAGGTTGAGTTTGAGCTAAGGGATGTCGGTGCCGCACTTGTGGAAGGCAGCGCGGCACGCCGATTCGCTCTGGAACCTGCGGCGTGTTCGCTTCGAGGGCGACGATCGGCACGGAGGGTTTCACGCGTCTCGCACTTGTGAGCAGCTTCTTCGCGGTCGCGTCTGGGCTGGCAGCTGCGGCGTTGCCAGCCACGAGGTCGGAGACGCAGACGATGGAAGCGAGAGCGATGACGACCATAGCTGTGAGTCTAGGTCGGTGGGAGGCGAACATCAAGCGGCGGACTAGTGGCGCTGGCAGCTCGGGCAGGGCGGCTCGGACTTGCCTTCGTGGCGGGTACGAAGATTGCACAGCTCCTGGAGCAATTCTCAGCACGGAAGCAGGGAGGCGTGACTGGGTCAGCGGCTCTCGCTGGACTGTCTCGCCGGGTACTGCTGGACGAGTTGCCAGCCGCACTCTGCTGCGATCAGGATCGCCTGGTTGACTGGGTGCTCCTCGGCGGTCAACTGGTCACCTTCTTCCGTCTCTGAGACGTCGCTGTCATAGACCACACCTCGACGCCAGGGCGTAGGTCACCGGCTCTCTCTTGTCGATCCGGGCCTGCAGGCTCTCGAAGCACTCGATAGCCGTCAGCAGGCCTTCGAGCGTGAGGCTCTCCTGCCTTGCGAGGACTCCGCTATCGAGCGTGCTTCTCGGCCATGTGGAGGTTCTGATTGGCCTGGAAGATCCAGCCGATCCTCTCGGCTTGCTCCTGTAGGAGACTCATGGCTCTAGCCTGCTTGGGGTCAGGCGAGTAGAAGTTCGTGTACTGCTTGGCCATCGAGAAGGCAGGGTCGCCGCGTGGTCAGGGATAGCCGTGGGATCGGGCACAGTGCTCTCGGTGAGACCGGAGGCGGATCTGCGCCATGGTCGAGGTGTGGCGAGTCGGCGACCGGGCACTGATCGGACGGAGGGGATCGTGCTTTCTTACTGGACATGAGATTGCTCCTTCGTGGGTAGATGGGCCGCGTGTGCGACCGTGAAAAGGGACTGATCTGCCTGGAGCACGACCCTGTCCTGCAGGAGCTGAAGCCCGCATGGATGCAGTGCTAGGGCCGTGGGCCAAGCCTCGGTTCGTCTGGTGCTCGGCCATGGGCACCGAAGGTCATCGTGTGCGGACAGAGGCGAGGAACCTGTTCGGGAACGATGGCGAAGTCACGCAGGTCTGGGACGGGCAGGTTCTAGACGTGTGGCCTGCGTGATGCCAGAGCTCGGTGCGAGTGCTCAGTGGTGATCGGTGCTCGGGTCGCTGAAGTACGAGCTGCAGGCGCTGTGCGACGAGGAGTTCAAGAGAGCAGCGAGGCCAAGGCTCGAAGACATCAGCTAGTCTGACGAGAGGTATCAGCGCGATTATCTGTGGCAGGTTGGATCCGCGCAGGCTGAAGAGCGGACTCGTAGATGGAATGCGACGTGGCTAAAGCTGCCTACGATGAACGCGCGGGTGGACTACCGGTGACTTGCGCTACGCGCCGTGAGAGGTCTGAGTCGCCCGCTAGTCGATCGCCAGCGAGCAGGTCTTCTCTTTCCTGGACGTGTAGCGCAGTGAGGGGCCTTCGCCTTCCTGACGGCTAGATGGAACCGTCGCTAGCAGGGGTGGCCTCGCGGACTCAGTGAACGCGGCACTCAGACAAAGGGATTGCGTATCGCGACGTCGTCGGCCCTCCCTGATTGAAGGTGGGCCCTCCCGTTCGAGCTGCGGCGTAGGCTCTCCCCGGCACGTGCAAGCTGACTGAGCTCTGATTGAGAGGTGGCACAGGGTGAAGGGGAGCAAGATGGTGGGTGAAAGTGTTAAGGGTGTGGAGGCGCGGTAGGACGCTACTCGTCGTCTGGTTCGCGCGTGAGCGCCGCGTCCGCGGCGTCGGGCTCGTCGGGCACGGTGAAGATCTCGAGGATCCCGCGAGGCTCGGAGTCCGGCTCCTCTTCCGTGAGCCGCCGCAGGCGCAGCTCCGAGTTTGTTGGGCGCCGCTCGGCCATGGCCGGACAGGGTGCCAGAAATCGCCGTGGGCTCCGCGAAAATCGCGGGAGGCTAGCGCCGCGTGCCGGTTACGAGCAGGTACTCGCGATCGTCCACGTACGTCCCGTCGGGCTGCCTGCCCTGCTCGAAGTGCTCGCGCGCCGTCTGCTCGAATTCGGCGCGGCGCTCGGGATCGAGGTTGTCGAGCATCATCTTGACCGGCCCGAAGCGCGGCGCGAAGTACTCCCAGGCGTGCTCCGGCGACTCGTCTTCCCAGTGCGAGATCCGCCGTTCGACCGAGAGATCGAATGCGTCGCCGAGCTTCGCTCGGACGTACCCCTCGTCGCCCCACTCGACCGGCCTTCCGGCGCCCGGCGGAAGCGGCGGCTGGAAGGCGCTGAACACCTTGAACATCTGGCCGACGGTTCCCTCCGGCGTCCACGCCGAGAACGCCAGCTTGCCCCCGGGGCGCGTGACGCGCGCGAGCTCTTGCGCCGCCGCGTCATGGTCGGGGGCGAAGATCATTCCGACGGACGAGGACACCTTGTCGAAGCTCGCGACCGCTACCTCGAGCCTCTCCGCGTCGCCGACGCGGTACTCGATTTCGTAGTCGCCTGCCTCCGCCCGCGCCTTGGCTACGTCGATCAGACGCGGCGAGAGATCGATGCCTGTGACTCTGGCGCCGGCGGCGGCGGCAAGCTCAGCCAGATTGCCGGCGCCGCACCCGACATCGAGCCAGTCGTCGCCCGGCCGGGGAACGAGCGTCTCGACGAGGGCGACGTGCATGTCGTGGATCGACTCGGCGACGTCCTCGAAAGCTCCCGCCGACCAGACGGCGGACTGCATCTGCTTGAGCTGCGTGAAGTCCGGCACGGGGCGAACCTACTCCTCGGCAGAGCCGTTTTCCAGCTTCGAGAGCGCCTCGCGGGCGGCCTCCTGTTCTGCTTCCTTCTTCGTGCGGCCGTCCCCGCGACCGAGCTCCTCGTCGTCGACGAGCGCAGCGCACGTGAATTGACGCTCGTGCGGCGGCCCTTCGACCGAGATCTCGGCATAGGTCACCCGGCGGCCTCTGCGCGCGAGCAACTCCTGCAGGTCGGTCTTGTAGTCGACGCGAGTCGTGAGCGCGTGCTCGATCTGCTCCGAGAACGCGTCGACGATCGCCTCCTCGACCGCGGCGAAGCCGTGCTGCAGGAAGATGGCCCCGAGCGCAGCTTCGATCACGGCGGCGAGGACGTTTCGATTCTCTGCCAGCCGTTCGAGCTCCTCGGCCGTCTGCGTGGGGGCCGCCCGCTCGACGAGCCGCCGGCCGAGATCGAGCTCGCGCGCGACCTCTGCGCAGGTCGCGCGCGAGACGACGTGGGACCGGATCTTCGCGAGCTTCCCCTCCGAGAAGTCGGGGTGGCGCACGTAGAGCGCGTGCGCGACCGACAACTCGAGGACGCTGTCGCCGAGGAACTCGAGCCGCTCGTACGAGGCGCCCCGCTCGCTCGCCCACGACGTGTGCGTGAAGACGGGCTCCGCCAGCTCCGGCGGGAGCGCGTCGATCAGCTTCGCGAGGTCGGAGTCCGCGGCTACTGGTGCGACGTGACGTAGTCGACGGCTTGGCCGACGGTCTGGATCTTCTGCGCGTCCTCGTCCGAGATCTTGATCCCGAACTGATCCTCGAGCTCCATGATCAGCTCGACGAGGTCGAGTGAGTCGGCGTCGAGATCTTCCTGGAAGGAAGCCTCCTCCGTGATGTCCGCCTCCTCGATGCCGAGTTGCTCGGTGAGGACCTCCTTGACCCGCTCGTAGACTTCCTCGCGCGACGCTGCCATGTCACCTCGTTGTGTTGTGGGGGCTGGAAAGCGCGCCGATCATACAACCTGAGCCTTCTCGCGCAGGCGCGCAGCGAGGCGGCCGACGACGTCGTGGTCGACGCCGCGCGCGGCGAGCCGGATCGCGTTCGCGATCGCAGTGGGCGAGGAGTTGCCGTGCGCGATCACGGCAAGCCCGCGCAGCCCGAGCAGATACGCGCCTCCGTACGTGTCCGGGTCGAGGCGCTTGCGCAGCCTTCTCGCCGCGGGACGGATCAGAAAACCGCCGAGAGTTCCGGCCGTCGAGGCGGTGATCTCCTCGCGCAGCGAGTCGAGCAGCGTCCTGATCGTCCCCTCGACCGCCTTCAGCGTGACGTTGCCGGTGAAGCCGTCGGTGACGAGGACGTCGGCTGCGCCCTCGAGGACGTCGCGGCCCTCGGCGTTGCCGCGGAAGTCGAGATCCGAGGCAGCGAGCAGCGCGTGCGCCTCGAGTGTGAGCTGGTTTCCCTTCTCCGGCTCCTCGCCGATCGAGAGCAGGCGGACGGTCGGCCGGGTGACGTCGAGGATCTCCTCGGCGAAGACGGCGCCCATCATCGCGAACTGCAGGAGGTGCTCGGCGCGACAGTCGGCGTTCGCGCCGGCGTCGATCAGGACCGAAGGCCCCTTGCGCGCCGGGATCGGCACGGCGATCGCGGGACGCCGCACTCCGGGGATGCGCCGGATGTAGACGAGGCCCGCGGCGAGCATCGCGCCGGTGTTGCCGGCGGACACGACGGCGTCGGCCTCGCCGTCGGCGACGGCCCTCACGGCCCGCACGAGCGAGCTGTCGGTCTTGGTGCGGAAGGCGTCGGCGGGTTTCTCGTCCATGCCGACGACCTGGGTCGTCGGGACGAGCTCGAGCCCACGCGTGTCGAGCTCGGCCGCGCCGAAGACGACCGGAACGATTCCGTCGGACGCGGCTTCGTGAGCCCCGTCGATGACGGCCTGCGCTCCGCGGTCGCTGCCCATCGCATCGACGGCGACGCGGATCATCGGCCCAGCGGCGCCATGGCGCCGCGGTCTTCCGGCCGCGCGGCGCCGGCTTGCCGGCGGCGCTCGCAGCCATCACTTAGGAGCGTGGACGCGGAGCGGCTCGACTTCACGGCCTTTGTACGTGCCGCAGGTCGGGCAGACGCGGTGGGGGCGCTTCGGCTGGCCGCAGTTGTCGCAGACATTCACCTTCGGCGCGCTGATCGCGTGGGTCGCACGCCGCTTGTCTCGGCGCGACTTGGAGGTTTTCCGCTTCGGGACGGCCATCGCAGCGGGCCACTATAGCCTGCGGATCGTGCACCCGACGGACATCCTCGCGCGTTTCGACGACCAGATACGCCGTCGCGCGGCGCCCGATTGTCTCTCGATCGGCAAGAGCTGGAGCGCCGTGCTGTGGCCGCCGGACGACGGCGACGTCGAGCCGCTCGTCGCACGGATGCGCGAGCTGCCCGGCCACGTCGAGTGGAAGTACTACTCCCACGACGGACCCGAGTTGCGCGAGCGCCTCCTCGCGGCCGGGCTCGTGCCGGAGGACGAGGAGACGGTCGTGGTCGCCGAGGCGGCGTCGATCCAGCCTCCGCCCGACGACGTCGAGCTGCGCCAGGTGACGGCGCAGTTCGTGGAGCTCGCGGCGAACGTCTTCGGCCGGCTCATCGATCTGCCGGAGAGAGCGATCGGCGTCGTCGCGGTCGTCGACGGCAAGGCGGTGTCGGGCGGGCGCGTCGACTTCGAGGAAGGCGTCGAGTTCGCCGGTCTCTTCGGCGGCTTCACACTGCCCGAGTTCCGCGGGCGAGGGCTCTATCGGGCGACCGTCGCGAAGCGCGCGGAGCTGGCGCGGGAGCGCGGCTACGGCTTGCTGTACAGCGACGCGCTCCCGACGAGCCGACCGATCCTCGAGCGGCTGGGCTTCGTGCCGATCACCACGACGACACCGTTCGTCTTCCCCGACGCTTAGCTCCGGCGGGCGCGGGTAGCGTCGAAGCATGGACAGACGCAAGCTCGGCACACAAGGGCTCGAGGTCTCCGCTCTCGGCCTCGGCTGCATGGGGATGTCGGAGTTCTACGGAACGACCGACGAGGGCGAGGCGATCGCGACGATCCACCGGGCGCTCGAGCTCGGCATCGACTTCCTCGACACGGCCGACATGTACGGCAGCGGTGCGAACGAGCAGCTCGTGGGCAAGGCGATCGGCGACCGGCGGGACGAGGTCGTGCTCGCGACGAAGTTCGGCAACGTCCGGAACGACGACGGCTCGCGCGAGGTGCGTGGCGACCCCGAGTACGTGCGGCAGGCGTGCGAAGCCTCGCTGCGACGGCTCGGCCTCGATCACGTCGACCTCTACTACCAGCACCGCGTCGACTTCCGCGTCCCGATCGAGGAGACGGTCGGCGCGATGGCGGAGCTCGTCGCAGCGGGCAAGGTTCGCTACCTCGGGCTGTCCGAGGCGTCGCCCGAGACGATCCGGCGGGCGCAGGCGGTGCACCCGATCTCGGCGCTGCAGTCCGAGTACTCGCTCTGGACCCGCGACCCGGAGGACGGCCCGCTGCCGGCCTGCCGCGAGCTGGGCATCGGCTTCGTCGCCTACAGCCCGCTGGGGCGCGGCTTCCTGACCGGCCAGATCCGCTCACCCGAAGACTTCGGAGAGGACGACTTCCGCAGCCGTCTGCCGCGGTTCCAGGGCGAGAACTTCCAGCGGAACCTCGAGCTCGTGGCCGTCGTCGAGGAGCTCGCGAACGAGAAGGGACGCACGCCGAGCCAGATCGCCCTCGCCTGGGTGCTCGGGCGCGGCGACGACATCGTCCCGATCCCGGGCACGAAGCGGCGGTCCTATCTCGAGGAGAACGCCGCGGCCGTGGACGTCGAGCTCACCGCCGAGGACCTCGAGCGGCTCGAGGAGGCGTTCCCGCAGGGCGCAGCCGCGGGCGAGCGCTACCCGGACATGTCCACGATCGACCGCTAGCGCCGGCTATTCGGGCTCGCGGAGCGCTTCGAGCGCCGCCCAGCGTGGGTCGGTTCTCTCGTCCACGTGCTCGTGCGGCTCGGCGTTGAGATCCTTGCCGCACTCCGGACACAGGCCGGCGCAATCGTCGCGGCAGAGGATCTGGTCGGGCAGCGCGAGCGCGATGGCGTCGCGCGCCCAGCCCGAGAGGTCGAGCCGCTCGTCGGAGAGGTACTCGGTTCGATCCTCGTCGTCCTCCGGCTTCGTCGCCTGGTACTCCCGCAAACGGAGCGCGAGCGGCAGCTCGGCGTCGGCCAGGCAGCGGAAGCACGGCCCGGCGAGCGTGACCTCGAACGCGAGCTCGAGCACGGTGCCGCTGGACGCCCGCGTGACAGTGAGCTCGGCATCGACGGGGTTAGGCCGCGGCTCGTAGCTCTGACCGGCGAGAAGGAGCGGCTCGAGCTCGATCTCGACGCGCTCGCGGGCCTGGTCGCCGGAGCGAATCCGCAGCGTGCGCAGGTCGAAGGTGGTCATGCCGCCACCGTAGCGCGGCGGCCGGGTGCGATTCAGGGGGCCATGCGGGGAACGTCGGCCAGCCCGGGCACGACCGGCAGCTCGCCCTGCTGGGCCTCCTTGCGCCGCAGGTACGGCCGCAGGGTCTCGGGCAGCGGTTCCGCGTCACGGTGGTGCTCGCGAGCGAGGACGAGCATCGCGACCGAGGAGAGGATGACCGCTCCCGCAGCGAGCTCGCGGCCGCCGATCGCCTCGCCGGCGAACGCCCAGCCGAGCAGGACGGCCACGGCGGGGTTCACGTAGGCATAGGTCGAGACGAGGACGCTCGGCGCTCCGCTCCGCAGCAGCCAGCCATACGCGGTGAACGCGACGATCGAGCCGAAGACGACGAGATAGGCGAACGCGGCAAGCGAGCCGGCCGAGATCGCGGCAGGATGGACGCCGCCGAGCTCTCCCATCGCCGCTCCCGTGACGGCAAGGAACGCAGCGGCGCAGAGCATCTGCATCGAGGCGGACAGGAACGGCGCCTCGGGGAGCGGCGCGACGCGCGCATACGCGGAGCCGGCCGCCCAGGCGAGCGCGGCGCCGAGGATGACCGCGGCGCCGACGGGATCGACGTGCGCGCTCTGGCCGACGAGCAGCACCACGCCGAGCAGGCCGGCGGCGATCCCGGACAGGGCGCCGAGCGAGAGCCTGACCCCGAAGAAGGTGCGGTCGAGGAGCGCAGTGAACAGCGGCACGCTGGCCACGAGCAGCGCGGTCAGCCCCGAAGCGACCCGCTGCTCGGCCCAGGCGATTCCGCCCGTGTCGACGAACAGCAGGAGCCCGCCGACGATCGCCGCCGACGTCCACTCGCGCCGGCCCGGACGCGTGCGGCGCAGGTCGCCCCGCCACGCGGACCAGCCGTAGAGGAGCATCCCCGCCAGCCCGAACCGAACCGCGAGCATGAGCAGCGGCGGCAGGGTCCGGTCGGCGACGGCGATCGCGAAGTACGTCGATCCCCAGACGACGTAGACGATGCCGAGCGCGGCGATGACCTTCGTTCTCATGGCTCCATGGTGCCGGGGAGCTTCGATCAGGGCAAGTTGGGTTATCGTTCATTTCGATCATGAGTGCTAATCAATGGCTCGGCGTCGAATTGCGCCATCTCGCCGCCCTGGAGGCGGTGGCGCGTACCCGCTCGTTCGGCCGCGCGGCGCGCGAGCTCGGCTACACCCAGTCGGCTGTCAGCCAGCAGATCGCGCAGCTCGAGCGAATCGTCGGCCAGCGGCTCTTCGACCGTCCCGGCGGCCCCCGGCGCGTGGAGCCGACCGAGGCCGGGCTCCTCTTGCTCGGCCACGCCGACCGAATCGTCGCCCAGCTCGACGCCGCGCGGGCGGACATGGCGGCACTCGCGGAGGGTGAAGCCGGAACGCTTCGCGTCGGCATCTACCAGAGCGTCGGCGCGCGCCTCCTCCCCGCCCTCCTCCGCCGCTTTCGCGCACAGTGGCCGCGCGTCGGGGTGCGCGTGCGCGAGGAGAGCGCGGCGGCCGACCTCATGAGACTGCTCGAGCACGGCGAGCTCGACCTGACGTTCGCCGACCTGCCGCTACCGGAGGGGCCGTTCGAATGGGCCGAGGTGCTGCAGGATCCGTATGTCCTGCTCGTCTCCGCGCGCTCCGAGCTCGCGAAGCTCGACTCGGCGCCGCCGCTGCGCGAGGTTGCGAAGCTGCCGCTGATCGGTCGCCGTACGACCGACGAGCCCGACCGGTTCCTCGCCGGCCGCGTGCCCGAGCTGAACGTGATCTTCCGCACCGACGACAACGGGACGCTCGGCGCCCTCGTCGCCGAGGACCTCGGGGCGGCAATCGAGCCGCAACTCGTCGTCGACCCGCGCGACCGCGCGGTGAAGATGTTGCCGTTCGGCTCTCGTATCCCGCCCCGCACGGTCGTCCTGGCCTGGCACCGCGACCGCTATCGCTCGCAGGCGGCCGAGGCGTTCGTCGAGCTCGCCCGCGAGGTCGCCAACCCGTAGAAGGAAGAGCTCTACCTTGCGCCGCAAGACAAACCGTACTACCATGCGGCGCATGGCAGTCGAGAGCCGGCGCAGCCAGATGCTCCGCGGAGTCCTCGACCTCTGCCTCCTCGCCGTCGTCGTCGACAAGCCCGCCTACGGCTACGAGATGACGCGGCGACTGCGCGAGCGCGGTCTGTCGACAGTGGGCGAGGGCTCGATCTATCCGCTGCTCGGCCGGCTCGAGCGCGAGGGCCTGGTCGCAACGCATCGCGCCGCAAGCGACGGCGGGCCGCCTCGCAAGTACTACAGCGCGTCGCCGAGCGGCCTGCGCGCCCTGGCCGAGGGCATGCGTGCGTGGCGCGACGTGCGCGGCGAGGTCGACTCGGTTCTGGCGATGGTCGAAGCGGAGGTGGCGGGATGACGGCGTTCGTCGAGGAGTGCCGGCACGAGTGGAGGCGGCTCGGCGTGCCCGACCTTCTGGCCGAGGAGATGGCAACGGAGCTCGAGTCGGACCTCGCGGAGGCCGAGGCGGACGGAGTCTCAGCCACCGAGATGCTGGGAGAGAGCGATCCCCGCCGCTTCGCGGCTGCGTGGGCCAGGGAGCGCGGTCTCGTGTCCGCGCCGGCGCCGCGGAAGCGCCGGACGCGGCGCTGGATCTGGGCCACCGCCGGCTTCATCCTCGCCCTCGTCTTCGTCGTCGTGCTCGGACTCGTCGCGGCGGTGGGCGCCTCCGTCCGATACCCACATCTCCGCGTCTCCCGTGAAGGTCCGGTCGGTCGTGATCCCGAACCTCGTCGGGCTGAGGGCCTGTCACGCCAGGCAGATCGCGCGGGAGTCAGGCCTTCAGATCCAGAAGGTGCCGCGGCGCCGCTGCAAGGCAGTCGTCGTCGCTCAGCAACCGCTGCGAGGGACGCTCATCGCGTCTCCGCAACGGCCAGCGGATCATCGTGACGCTGCGGCTGCGGGGCTAGACGCTAGAAGCGCTCGTCGTCGGCGACGTCGCCGTTGGCGCCGAGGCCCGCGATGACCGTCTCCTGCGAGCGCTCGTGCAGCCGCTCGCGACCGCGCCGAACCGCCGTCAGGAAGCGCTCGAGATTCACTTCGAGGGAGGCGAGCTGGTTGTCGGCCCAGTCCTCCATCTCGAGCTTCATCTCGCGTGCGCCGCGCCGGGCATCGTCGACGATCTCGTCGGCCTGCCGCTCCGCGATCTTCACGATCTCGGTCTGCGACGCCTCGCGCACCGCCTGTTCCCGCGCCTCGGCGAGCAGCCGGTCGACTTCGCGCTTCGCCTCGGCCAGCATCTCCTGCCGCTCCTTGACGATCCAGCGGGCCTGCTTGATCTCCTCGGGGATCGTCGCGCGCATCTGGTCGAGGATGTCGTAGATCTCCTCGCGGTCGATCCGCACCTGGTCGGTGAGGGGAACGGCCTTGGCGTTGTGAACGAGGTCGTCGAGCTTGTCGATCAGAACCAGTACGTCCATTGGCTCAGCAGTGTAGCCCCCTCGGCGGAGGACGCGACCAGAACCGCTCCAACGCCGCTCATGCACGTCGGTAATGCGGCTGACGAGCGAGGGTGATGTGTCCATCGACGTCACTGATCTCGGCCTCGACGCCCGGGATCCTCGCGGCCAGCCAGCGGCCATGGCCGGATGGGACCATCAGGTCGTGAACGCCCTGGAGCAGGAGAACGGGCACCCGGATGTCGGCCGGGTCGAACGCCCAGGACTTCGACGAAGGCGAGGTCGTCGTCGCGCCAGCCTTCGATCCGTTCAGCCGCACCTTCGGCCATCACCGAGTACATGAACTCCCCGACCTCGGGCGTGAACGCCGCCTGGTCGACAGGCGAGAGCACGGTCAACAACGCCTGCCGCAGATTCGTCGGGGCCGACGGAGAACATCTCGGTCTGGTCGCGCCGGATCGCAGGCTCGAGCGCCTCGGGGCCGGCCAGCGCGGTGTCGAACTCCTCGACGTTGATCTCCCCCATCCCGTCGAGGAAGTCGAGCCCTTCGGCTCCGTAGGGGCCGGGCGAGGCGAGAGCGGCGGCTGCGACGCACCGCTCGGGCAGCAGCGCGGCGCAGGCGAGCGAGTGCGGACCGCCGCCGGAGTGGCCCGAGCTCGCGAAGCGGTCCACGTCGAGCGCGTCGAGCAGCTCCGCGACGTCGCCGGCGGCGTCGCCGACCGAACGTCCCGGTCTTGCGGAGGAGCCGCCGTAGCCCGGGCGGTCGTAGCCGATCAGGCGTATGCCACGCGCGCGAGCGTCGTCGACCGCCGCGGGGTAGAGCCGTCCGGAGGACGGCGTGCCGTGATGGACGACGACCACGGCGCCGTGCGGGTCTCCCTCGTCGTAGACGTGCAGCGTCCGGCCGTCGGCGAGGGTGAGGTCGAGCTCGGTCACTCGCCGGGGCGTTCGGGTGTGCCGGGCCGCCCGTCGGGGAAGAGCTCGGCGAGGCGGCCCGCCACGGGCCTTGGCACGAGGGCCGACACGTCGCCGCCGAACGCGGCGATCTCCTTCACGCCGCTCGACGAGACGAAGCTCACCTGCGGGCTCGCCATCACGTAGACCGTCTCGATCTCGGGCGCGAGCGTCCGGTTGAGCTGGTTCATCTGGAACTCCCACTCGAAGTCGGAGATGACGCGGAGCCCCTTGACGAGCACTTTCGCGTCCCACTTGCGCGCGAAGTCGACGACGAGCTCGCGGAAGACGTCGATCTCGACGTTCGGCAGGCCCGACAGCGCGCCGCGGAGGAACTCGACCCGCTCCTCGACCGCGAACATCGGCTCCTTGTGCTGCGGCGTGCCTACGACGCCCACGACGACGCGATCGAAGATCCCGGCCGTGCGCGTGAGCACATCGACGTGTCCATTCGTGACCGGGTCGTACGTGCCCGGCGCGATCGCCGTGATCACTTTTCCGCTCCCTCGAAGAGCGTGACGCGCGTCTGGCCGTACTTCCGGCTCGTGCGCACCGGCAGTGGCAGCTCGGGCTCGGTGCGTGCGTCCGTCTCGACGACGAGGAGGCCGTCCGCCGCGAGCAGCGGTGGCAGGTGGCGGGCGAGGCGGGGCTGAATCTCGGTGAGCATTCCGTAGGGAGGGTCGACCAGCACGAGATCGTACTTCGCTCCGGCGGTCGCCTCCTGGCCGATCGTCCGCAGGACGTCGCCGCGCACGACTCGCGCACCGGCGAGCCGCACGTGGTCGAGGTTGCGCTCGATCGCCCGCGCGGCTTCTGCGTCGTGCTCGACGAACACGGCGCTCGCCGCACCGCGTGAGAGCGCCTCGATGCCGAGCGCGCCCGAGCCGGCGAAGAGATCGAGGACGCGGGCGCCGTCGACTGGGCCGACGAGGTTGAAGATGTTCTCGCGGACGCGGTCGGAGGTCGGCCGAGTGTCGAGCCCCTGCGGCGCGACGAGCTTGTGGCCCTTCCTGCTGCCGGCGATCACGCGCATCGGAGGATCGTCGCCCGCCTAGGCTGCGCGGCGCAACTCTTCGACGTGCTCGTGAGTCTCGCGATAGATCCGGTGCAGACGGTCAGGATCGGCCAGGCGCTGCGGGGGGCGCCGCCGGCGGCGGAGCAAGCGCCGGATGACGCTCATGCGAGCGCCTCGGGGTCGATCTCGGCGAACAGCGCCTCGGCCGCGTCGTGCACCGGCCCCGGACCGACCGCCGGTGCTGCCGCTCGCGCCCGCTCGAGCAGGTCCCGATCCCGTCGCAGCTGCGCGAAGCGAAGGTCGGAGAGACCCGACTGGCGCGTGCCGAGCAGGGCGCCGCCGCCGCGGAGCTCGAGGTCGACCTCGGCGAGCTCGAAGCCGTCGCTCGTGTCGCAGAGCGCCTGCAGCCGCGCGTGTGCCGACTCCGTCAACTCCTCCTTGGCCCGCGAGACGAGCAAGCAGTACGACTGCTCTGCGCCGCGTCCGACGCGGCCGCGGAGCTGGTGGAGTTGCGCCAGCCCGAAGCGGTCCGCCTCCTGGACGATCATCACGGTCGCGTTCGCGATGTCGACGCCGACCTCGATCACCGTCGTCGCCACGAGCACGTCGAGCTCGCCGGCCTTGAAGCGCGCCATCAACTCGCGCCGCTCGGGCGCCTTGAGCCGTCCGTGCAGGCAGCCCACCCGGAAGTCGCGCAGCTCGGCGCGACGCAGCCGCTCGGCCTCCTCCTCCGCCGCGCGCGCGAGCGAGGTCTCGGACGCCTCGATCAGCGGACAGACGACGTAGGCCTGCCTTCCCTCTCGCAGCAGGCGCGCCAGGCGCGTGTACGCCTCGGAGGCCCGGTCCTCGGTGATCCAACTCGTGATCACCGGCTTCCGCGACGCCGGCGGCTTGGCGATCTCGGAGACGGCTAGGTCGCCGTAGACGGTGAGCGCGAGCGTGCGCGGGATCGGCGTTGCGGTCATGTGCAGGACGTGCGGTGCGCGGCCGGCCACCAGCGCAGCGCGCTGCTCGACACCGAAGCGATGCTGCTCGTCGACGACCGCCACCGCGAGGTCGCGTAACTCGAAGCCTTCCTGGATCAGCGCATGCGTCCCCACCACGACGTCTGCGCCCAGCGCGGTCTCTCGCTCCCGTTTCTTGGAGGAGCTCGTGAGCAGCGCGCAGCTGACTCCGAGCTCGAGGCACAGGTCGGCGATCGTGAGGAAGTGCTGCTCGGCAAGGGTTTCCGTCGGCGCCATGAGCGCTCCCTGGCGCCCGTTCTCGACCGCGCGCAGCAGCGCGTAGAGCGCGACGACCGTCTTGCCGGAGCCGACGTCGCCCTGCAGGAGGCGCTGCATCGGGACGGTGCGCGCCAGGTCGCCGTCGATCTCCCGGATCGCCTGCTCCTGGTACGGCGTGAGCGCGAACGGCAGCGCGGTGCGGTAGCGATGGATGAGGTCGCCGGGCACGCCGAGCCCGGGCGCGAGCGTCCTCTCGCGCTCGGCAACGCGACGAGCGATGCCGACCTGCAGGACGAGCAGCTCCTCGAAAGCGAGTCGCTGCCGCCCGGCCTCCGCTTCGGCGAGGTCGCGCGGCCGGTGCACCGCCGCGAGTGCGTCCCGCTTCAGCGCCAGCCCCTCGCTCTGCCGCAACTCCGCCGGAAGCGGATCCGGCATCTGCGACGCAAGCGGGAGCGCCGCGTCCACCACGCGACGGACGGTCGCGGCGGCGATCTCCTCTGCCGCGGGGTAAACCGGAGCGAAGTCCGCCGTCGCCCGGGCCGCCTCGTCGCCGATGTCGTAGGAGCGGGGCTCGAAGCCGTAGCGGCCGAGCTTGCCGCGCAGCCGAACCTCGGTTCCGGGCTGCAGGCGGTCGGCGAGCCAGGGCTGGTTGAACCAGGTGACGCTGATCGCGGCCGTTTCGTCGGCGACGCGCGCGACGATCCGCGTCCGCCGACGCCCGCGCAGCGGCCGCTTCTCGACGTTGAGCACACGGCCGCTCACCACCACCTCCTCGCCGTCGCGCAACGCAGCGATCGCCACCACGTCCGCGGCCGTCTCGTACCGCCGCGGACGGTGCTCGAGGACGTCGCGCACGGTGGCGAGCCCGAGCTTGCCGAGCTTCCGCTGCGTCGCTGCAGCGACGCCGGGCAGCGAGTCGAGCCCGAGCTCGAGCCGCTCCGGCCGGAGCGCGCGCGGCGTCGGCGGCCAGGCCCCGGGTTGGTCCAGGCCTGCAAAGACCGTCTGTCGACGGGTGGCTGTCATCGTCGGCGGCACCGGGCGGACTGAGTATTCCGCGCGGACCGGACGTCAGTCACCGTCGCGGAACCAGAACAGCGCGAGCGTGCCCGGCCCCGCGTGGGCGCCGATCACCGCACCGAGCGTGACCACCAGCTCGAGATCCGCGTGAGGACGCCGCTCACGGACGAGCGTTTCGAGCTCCGCCGCCCGCTCCGGAGCCGCAGCGTGCGCGACCGCGAGTCGGCACGCGGGGTCGTCCGCGGTCTCGGTCTCGAGCGCCTTCGCGAGCTCGGCGAACGCCTTCCTCTCCCCGCGCACGCGTTTGACCGGCTCGACCTCGCCGTCGCGGATCGAGAGGATCGGCTTGACGTGGAGCAGCGTCCCGGCGAACGCGGCCGCCTTCCCGATGCGGCCGCCGCGCTGGAGGAACTCGAGCGTGTCCACGGTGAACATGAGCCCGCGCTCGCGGCGGTACCGCTCGACGAGCGCGTCGACCTCTTCGTCGCTCGTGCCGCGCTCGAGCCTCCGCTGAATCGCGAGCGCGAGCATCGCGATCGACGCCGAGGCGGTCTCCGTGTCGATCGGCCGGACGATGCCGTGCCCGAGCTCGGCCGCCGCCGCTTCAGCACTCGCGAAGGTGCCGGAGACGCGCGCGGACACCTGCAGCGAGAAGATCCGCTCGTACGCGCGGAGATCCTGGTAGCAGGCGAGGAAGTCGCCGGGCGTCGGCTGCGACGTCGTGGGAAAGACCGGCGAGTTGCGGAGGCGTGCGTAGAACTCCGCCGGATCGATGTCGACGCCGTCGCGGAGGCTGTCGGCGCCGAAGTTGACGTAGAGCGGCACCACACGCCAGTTCGGGAAGCGCTTCGCCGCGTCGGGCAGGTCGGCGGTCGAATCGAGGACGATCGCCGTGTTGTCGGCCGTGAGCTTCACGTCACGCCGGCGGCCTGAAGGATCGCCGCGACGATCTCGTCGAGCTCCTGATCCTTCGCCAGGCAGGCGACGGCGCCCGCTTCGAGGAGCGCCTCGCGCTCGGCCGCGTCGGCGGAGGCCGTCAGCGCGACGACTGCGACGCCCGGCACGGTCGAGACGACTTGCGCGGTGGCCTGGATGCCGTCGAGGGCGGGGAGCCGGTAGTCCATCAGCACGACGTCCGGCCGGTGCTCGACCGCCGCCGAGACGGCCGCAGCGCCGTCACCGACGGATGACACGACTTCAATGTCGTCCCGCAGCCCGAGCAGAAGCTCGAGCGCATCGCGAAAAACGTCGTTGTCCTCGACGAGCAAGACCCGGACCGGCGGCATCGGCTGGAGCCTATTCCGCTCCGAGCAGAAGGGGGTAATGAGGCTGACCGCCGTCATGCACTTCGACCTCGACCTCCGGATGCGTCGCCGCAAGCCGTTCGAGGAGCACGTCGAGCGGTGGCGGTTCCGCGCCGGCCAGCAGCGTCAGGAGGGAGCGCGGTTCCGCAAGCAGACGCTCGACGACTTCGAGTGCGACCGCGGAGAACTCGTCTCCGCCCGCGATCGGCTCGCCGTTCACGAGCCCGAGCCAGTCGCCGCGCCGGATCGCCAGCCCGTTCAATTCGATGTCGCGCGAGGCGCGTGTCACCTCGCCGGTCGCGACTGCAGCGGCGGCAGCGGCCATGTCCGCGGCGTTCTCGGCGGCTCCGCGCGAGCCGTCGTAGGCGACGAGCGCGGCGAGGCCTGCCGGGATCGAGTCCGTCGGGACGATCTCGACACGGAGCTGCGACTGCTCGGCGGCATGCTCGGCGGCGAGCCGCACGTTCGAGTTGTTCGGCAGGAGGATCGCCTCTTCCGCGTCGAGTTCCTCGAGCGCTGCCACGAGCTCGGCCGTCGACGGATTCGCGGTTTGCCCGCCGGCGACGACGCGGATCGCCCCGACCGGCTCCGCGAGCGTCTCGAACAGACGCCGGTTCCCCTCGCCGGCGACGACCGCGACGACACCGCTCTTCACCCGCGCGGACGGGACGAGCGACAGTCGACGCTCCCGCTCCTCCTGCTGCTCGTGCATGTTGGCGATCTCGACGCCGTCGATCGTGCCCGCCTCCGTCCCGAGCGAGAGCGCGGCGCCCGGGTCGTCGGTGTGGACGTGCACCTTGAGCGCGGATTCGTCGCCCACCACGACGAGCGAATCGCCCAGCCGCTCGAGCTGCGCCTCGAGCTCGTCGCGATCGAGCGTCTCGCCCTCGACGACGAAGACAGTGCAATACCGATACCGGGACGGCTCGAGGTGGATGGCGTCCGCTCCGGACGGCGCCTCCTCGGCAGGCGCCGCGGGCAGCGGCTCGCCGGTGACCGCGCCGGCCAAGCCACGCAGGAGCTCGACGAGCCCTGCGCCGCCCGCGTCGACGACCCCGGCTTCGCGCAGGACGTCGAGCTGCTCGGGCGTGCGCGCGACGGCGTCGTCCCCGTGCCGGACGAGCTCGACGAGCAGCTCGCCCAGCGGCTCGGGGCCGGCCGCGCGCCGCTCGGCCTCTTCGGCGAGCTCGCGAATGACCGAGAGCATCGTCCCCTCGACCGGTCGCCGTACCGCGCGATACGCGGCGTCGGAGGCCCCGCGCAGCGCCTGCGCGGTCAGCGCCGGATCGATCCCGTTCGTCGAGGCTGCGAGGACGTCGGCGACGCCTCGCACGATCTGGCTGAGGATCACGCCCGAGTTGCCGCGCGCGCCCATCAGCGCGGCGCGAGCGACCGCCTGCGCCAGCGCCGGCCGCTCGGCCGGCTCCGCCGAGGCAACGGCGTCTGCGACGGCGCGCACGGTCAACGTGAGGTTGGTGCCCGTGTCTCCGTCGGGCACGGGATAGACGTTGAGGTCGTCGATGCGGCTGCGACTCGTCTCGAGCGAGACGAGGGCGGCGCCGACGAGGCCGCGAACGAGCTCGAGATCGGTCCGCGCGGTCACTTCCCCCCGGTTCGGACGTCGTCGACGTGCACCTCGACGGCGCCGACCGGCAGCCCTGTCAGGCGCTCCACCTCGTACGCCACGCGATTGCTGACGCTCGAGGCGACCTCGGCGAGGTTGAGGCCGTACTCGACGACGACGTGGAGGTCGATCGTCACCTCGCCGTCGTCGCGGCCGATCTCGATCCCGTGAGGCCGGCCGCGGGCGCGAGCGAGCTGCCCGCGCAGCGAGCCCTTCATCCCGACGACGCCATAGCACTCGAGCGCGGTCTCGGCCACGATCTGCGCGATCGCCTCGCTCGAGATCGTGATTCGCCCGAAGCGCGAAGTGAGCACGTGCCCCGCTTCCATTGCTCGCTTGGACCGGCGACCCCGGCTCGCGGTTGCGAGCAGAATCCCGGCATGACCGACAACAACATCTGGACAGACGAGTGGGACGAGGGCGAGGACTGGTCGGGCGGCGGCGCGCGTGCGAAGCGGCTACCGCACGCGGAGCGTCTCGGCGCGACCGTCTACGAGCTGGGGCCTGGCAACTTCGTCGTCTACCACTTCCACCACGGCGGCGAGGAGATGCTCGTGGTGCTCGACGGCGAGATGACGATGAAGACGGAGGACGGCGAGCGGCTCGTGAGCCGCGGCGAGGTGGTGATCTTCCCGGTGGGGCCGGCGGGCGCGCACGGTTTTCGCAACGACGGCGACGGAACCTGCCGGTTCCTGATGGCGTCTTCGCTGCAGCTGCCCGAGGTCGTGGAGTACCCGGAGCTCGGTCAGATCACCGCCCAAGCCCGGTCCGGCTCGCAGACCGGCGAGCAGCTCTGGTTCATCTACGACGTCCCGAAGGACGACTAGCCCTACAGCGCTTTCCGGACCTTGCCGGCCTTGAGGCAGCGCGTGCAGACGTACGCCCGCGTCGCCTTGCCCGCGAGCAGGACGCGGACGCGCTGGAGGTTCGGGTTGAAGCGCCGCTTCGTGGCCACCATCGAGTGGCTCCGGTGATTGCCGAAGCCGGGCTTCTTCCCGCAGACTGCGCAAACCTTGGACATCGGCGGCCCAGAATAGCCGACAGCAGGAGTTAGCCGGACTTCGCCTGCCGCCGCACCTGGGAGAAGAGGTCGGCCATCTCGAGCGCGGTGCGGGCGGCGTCTGCACCCTTGTCGACGCGCGCCTCGGCCTGCTCGGCCGTATCCACCGTGAGGACGCCGAACGCCACCGGCACGCCGGTCTCGAGGCCCGCGAGCTGGAGTCCCGACGCCGCCTCGCCTGCGATGTAGTCGAAGTGGGCCGTCTCGCCGCGCACCACACAGCCGAGCGCGATCACGCACGAGTAGCGGCGCGTCTTCGCGAGCGCCATCGCGCCGATCGGGAGCTCGAACGCGCCGGGGACGGGCATCACGGTGATCCGTTCCTCGGCCACGCCGGCGGCTGCGAGCGCCTCGAGCGTCGAGGCGAGAAGCCGGTCGGTGATCTCGCCGTTGAACCGCGAGACGACGACGCCGACCGTGCGGTCCGCGCCGGACGGAGAGCCCTCGAGGACGGCGACGCCGTCGGGGATGTCGAGCTCGCCGGGCACATGGCTCGGAGCCGTAGGCGCGGGCTCGCTCCTCGACTTCGGCTCGGGCTCGATCGTCGCGGGGGCGACCGTCGCGGCCGCCGGCTCGGGCTCCGGCTTCGGTGCAGGCTGTACGGCCTCCGCCGCCGGCTCGTCAGGCCCGGGCCAGGGGCGCGGCTCGACGACTTCCGGCACGGATTCCTGCGCTTGCTCCTCTTCGTCGGCCGGTGCCTCGCCCGGCCAGAAACCGCCAGTCCCGCTCATTCGCCCTCCGACTCGTACTTGAGATCCTGATGATGGAGCTTGTGTCCGAGCTTATCCCGCTTGGCGGCCAGATAGCGCGCGTTCTCGGGGTGCGGCGGCATCTCGATCGGTACCTGCTCGGTCACCTTCAAGCCGTACGCCTCGACGCCTGAGACCTTCTTGGGGTTGTTCGTCAAGAGGCGCATGGTCGTGATCCCGAGGTCGGCGAGGATCTGGTTGCCGATCCCCCACTCGCGCTCGTCGGCCGCAAAGCCCAGCGCGAGGTTGGCGTCGACGGTGTCGAGCCCCTGCTCCTGCAGCTCGTACGCCCTGAGCTTGTTGAG
This sequence comes from uncultured Actinomycetes bacterium, assembly GCA_963794255.1. Classification (GTDB taxonomy): domain Bacteria; phylum Actinomycetota; class Thermoleophilia; order Gaiellales; family Gaiellaceae; genus Palsa-739. Next base: position 280,164 of record CAWCDC010000003.1, read on the forward strand.
CAGCCCGATGCCACGCCCTTCCTGGGCCATGTAGAGGAGCACGCCGCGACCCTCGGCCGAGATCGCCGCGAGCGCCGCCTCGAGCTGCTCGCCGCAGTCGCAGCGCAGCGAGTGGAAGACGTCGCCGGTGAGGCACTCCGAGTGGACGCGCACGAGGACGTCGTCGCCGACTTCGCCCATGACGAGTGCGACGTGGTCGCGGCCGGTGAGCGTCTCGCGGAAGGCGACCGCCCGGAAGGCGCCGAACTCGGTCGGCAGCTCGACCGAGACGACGCGCTCGACGAGCTTCTCCGTCCGCCGGCGGTACTCGATCAGGTCGGCGACCGTGATCATGCGTAGCCCGTGCCGCTCGCAGTACGGGACGAGGTCGGGAACGCGGGCCATCGTCCCGTCCTCGTTCATGATCTCGCACACGACGCCGGCCGGCGCGAGGCCCGCGAGCCGGGCGAGGTCGACGGCCGCCTCGGTCTGGCCGGCGCGGACGAGCACGCCGCCGTCGCGCGCGCGAAGCGGGAAGACGTGGCCGGGCTGGACGAGATCGTGCGGCGTCGAGGCGGGATCGATCGCGACTTCGATCGTGTGCGCGCGGTCGGCCGCCGAGATGCCGGTCGTCACGCCTTCGCGGGCCTCGACGGAGTTCGTGAAGGCGGTGCCCAGCCGCGCCTCGTTCCTCTGCGTCATCTGCGGCAGGCCGAGCTCTTCGCAGCGCTCGCCCGTCAGACAGAGGCAGATGAGGCCGCGCGCGTGCGTCGCCATGAAGTTGACGGCCTCGGCCGTCGCGAACTGCGCCGCCACGACGAGATCGCCCTCGTTCTCGCGTTCCGGGTCGTCGACGACGACCACCATCTTCCCGCTCCGGATGTCCTCGACCGCCTCGTCGATCGAGGCGAACGGGGTGACGGCCGAGCTCATGACAGCCTCGCCGCCACGAGACGCTCGACGACCTTGCCGAGCACGTCGGCCTCGAGGTTGAGCTCGTCGCCGGGCTCGAGTCGGCCGAGCGTCGTCACCGCAAGCGTGTGCGGGATGAGCGCGACCTCGAAGCCGTCGTCGTCGAAGGCCGCAACCGTGAGCGACACCCCGTCGACCGCAATCGAGCCCTTCTCGATGCAGTAGCGGAGCACGGCCGTGTGGCGCGTCGATCCAGATGCGGCGGCTGTCTCCTTCCGGCGTGATCGAGCGGACGCGGCCGACGGCGTCGACGTGGCCCTGCACGACGTGGCCGCCGAGGCGGTCGCCGACTCGGAGCGAGGGCTCGAGGTTGAGCTGGTCGCCGGGATCGAGGCCGCCGAGCGCCGTGCGCGAGAGCGTCTCGGGGACGACGTCGAATGCGAGCCGGCCCTCCTCCTGCGTGTCCACCACTGTGAGGCAGACGCCGGCGACCGAGATGGAATCACCGACCTGCGCGTCCGCCGCGGTCTCGGGTGCCGCGACGACGAGCCGCGAGCCGTCGAAGGCGACGACGGTGCCGAGCTCGAGGACGATGCCCGTGAACATGCCGCAAAGGTTACGGCTCGTGCAGGTACGCCTCCAGGAGCACGTCTTCTCCGGAGGGCTCGGTCGCAGATGCAGCAGCTCGAGCGGCTCGCCGAGGTCGCCGAGCAGGCGCGGCCCTTCGCCCGCGACGACGGGCGCGACGAAGAGGAGGAGCTTGTCGACGAGGCCGGCGGCGAGAAACGCGGTCGCGAGCGTCGGCCCGCCTTCGAGCAGCAGCGACTGCACGCCTTCGGCTGCGAGCGCGCGGAGCTCCTCGTCGATGCGCGCCGGTGCGCAGCTCGAGCTCCGAGCCCGGCGGCAGCGGGCCGTGCCCGAACGCGAGCCGGCGCGGCTGGGTCTCGGCTCCGACCTCCCGCGCGTCGAGCCGCGGCGCGTCTGCGCGCACCGTGCCCATCCCGACGGCGACCGCGTCGGAGGCCGCGCGCAGCTCGTGCACACGCCGTCTCGACTCCTCGCCCGAGACCCAGCGGCGACCGGGAACCGCGACCCGTCCGTCGAGCGTCACCGCGGCCTTGTAGGTGACGAAGGGCCGGCCGAGGGACTTCCAGACGCGCCACGCCTCGTTCTGCCGGCGGGCTTCGAGGTCGTCGAGCAGCTCGACCTCGATGCCTGCGCCACGGATTCGGTCGAGGCCTCGCCCGTCGACCAGCGGGTTCGGATCACGGGCGCCGACCACGACGCGCGCCACTCCCGAGGCCACGACCGCGTCGGCGCAGGGCGGCGTCCGACCGTGATGCGAGCAGGGCTCGAGCGTCACGTAGAGGGTCGCGCCGCGCGCTGCTTCGCCCGCCTCCTCGAGCGCGATCGCCTCGGCGTGCCGGACTCCGTCGTAGGAGTACCAGCCCTCCCCCACGACCTCGCCGTCCCGCACGACGACCGCGCCGACGAGGGGATGGTCGCCGGTCTTGCCGCGTCCGCGCTCGGCCAGCTCGAGCGCGCGGAGGAAGTGGCTCACGTCACGGACTGTACGAGGCTGCGATACGAGCCGGCCAGATCTCCGCGGTCGAAGACCGCAGAGCCGGCGACGAGCAGGCTTGCGCCGGCCGCGTGCGCCGGGCCGATCGTCTCGGTGTCGATCCCGCCGTCGACCTGGACCTGCACATCCTCGGGCAGGCCGTCGCGCAGGCGCCGGATCCGGTCGAGCGCTTCCGGCATGAACTTCTGACCGCTGTAGCCGGGATGGATGCTCATGCAGAGGACGAGGTCGGCCTCGGCGGCGACCGCGGCGACGTCCTCCGGCTCGCTCTCGGGGTTGAACGCGACGCCGACCTGCAGGCCGTGCTCGCGGGTGGCGGCGATCGTGGCGGGCACGTCGTCGACCACTTCGAAGTGGAAGGTCGCGCTGTCTCCACCCGCGCGGGCGATCTGCGGGATGCAACGCAGCGGGTTGTCGACCATCAGGTGGCAGTCGAGGACCCCGCCCGCGTCGTGCACGAGGGGTGCGATCGACTCGAGCACGACTGGGCCGATCGTGACCGGCTCGATGAAGTGACCGTCGCCGACGTCGAAGTGGAAGACGCGGCAGCCGGCGCCCAGGAGCTCCTCGATCTGCTCCCCGAGCCGCGTGAAGTCGGCCGCGTAGAGCGACGGCTCGACCTCTGCACCCCGCACCCAGTCCTCCCAGCTCATCCAGGCGATCGTACGAGACGCGCGACGAAGAACCCACTCGTGCCGTGGACGTGCGGCAGCGTGAGGAGGAACTCCGGCCGCGACGGGTGCACGAACGCGGGCCACTCCTCGCCGAGCGGCAGGACGGTCAGCCCGCTCGCGTCGACGACCGCCTCGCACTCGTCCGGGTTCAGGGTGCACACCGAGTAGACGATCGTGCCGCCCGGCCGCACGCGCTCGGCGGCCGAGCGGAGCAGGGCGAGCTGGAGCTCGGGCAGTGGCTGTGCGCGCCAGCGGAGGTCGGGCCGCTGAGCGAGCACACCGAGCCCGGAGCACGGCGCATCGACGAGCGCATGATCGAAGCCGTCGAGCTCGGGAGGCAGCGCCGTGCCGTCCGCCTCGACGACGGCGACGTCGGAGCGGCCCATCCTCGCGAGGTTCTCCCGCAGCTCACGCGCACGGGCCGGATCGATCTCGACCGCGGTCACCTCGCCGCGCAGCTGGCCCGGTCTTCCCGCCGGGCGCTGCGCAGAGATCGAGCACCCGCTCGCCGTCCTGCGAGCCGACACAGAGACCCGCGAGCTGCGAGCCGCGGCTCTGCGGCCAGATCCTCCCGCTTTGCACCAGCCCATCGACCACTCGCTCGACCCGGTACGCGCCGGGGATATCCGTCTCCGCCGCTCCGATCGGAGGCTCCCCGCGCACGAGCCTCACGACCGTCTCGAGCGGCTCGTTCATGGCGCGCATCAGCGCGAGCGCACCCTCTTCCCCGAGCACGCGCTCGAAGGTCTCGGCGATCCAGTCGGGATACGACTCCTTGAGCGGCCCATCGGGCAGCGCCTCGAGCAGCGGCCGGATCCCGGCGTCGAGCCGTCTCATCACGGCGTTCGTGAACGGAACCGCCCGTTCGAGCCTGGCGCGGCGCACGAGCTCGACCGACTCGTTCACGGCCGCGTGCGGAGCGGTATCGGTGTAACCGAGCTGGTACGCGCCGAGGCGGAGCGCCGCCCGCACGGGCGGGTCGAGCTTCCGTACCGGCCGCCGCCCGAGCGTCTCGATCGCGTGGTCGAGCGTCCGCACGCGCTGCACCGATCCGTAGGCAAGCCGTTGCGCGAACGCGCGCTCCCGCTCGTCCAGGCCTTCGGCTGCGCTGCGGAACGCGCGGTCCGCATACGCGTCCTGCTCGAACACGCGCAGGAGCACCTCGTAGGCCGCCTTGCGCGCGGGGCTGATCACGAGCGGCAGACGAAGATCGCCCACCCCATCGCCGCGCGCTCCCAGGCGAGATAGCGGGCGCGACGGGCGGCGCCGCGCTCGCGGAACTCCTCCGCCTGGGGATGGCCGGGATTCGCGGCCAGCCAGGTGTCGAGCGTCTGCCAGTGGAGCGACTCGTAGCGATCCCAGTCGTCCTCCGAGGACGAGATGAGCGAGACGACGCGCACGCCGGTCGACTCCACCCGCTCGACCGTCTGCGCAAGCGGCAGCCATTCCTCTTCGTCGGTGCGGGGCGGGCCGTCGGCGGCAGGAGGCAGGGGCCACACGCGCCAGTACGGCTCGCCGACAGCGAGGAGCGGAGCGGCGGGGCGCAGCCGCTCGACCGTGGGCACGAGACCGCCGAAGACGAACGTCGCGCCGAGACACAGCGCCGCGTCGTAGCGGCCGAGCTCGTAGGTGGAGGCATCCGCCTCGACGATCTCGATGCGGTCCTCGAGGCCCAAGGCCGCGACACGCTCCCGGGCGGTGGCGACGAACTCGGGCGCTCGCTCGACACACGTCAGCCGGCAGCCGAACGTCTCGGCGAGGATGACTGCCGGCCCGCCGCTGCCCGCGGCGAGGTCGACGACATGCGAGCCGGAGCCGAGGCCCAGCCGCTCGCCGAGCAGGCGGATCTTGTCCGCGCTCGTCGGGTTCTGAAGCTCGTGCTCCGCCTCGACGACGGCGTGCCACCAGGTCATCGGCGCCCCCGCAGATAGGCGTCGTAGGCCATGCGCCGGCCGCCGGCGGGCTGTACCTCGACCGGCTCGAACGCGCCGTCCTCCCCCACTCTCGCCCGCCAGACGATCAGGTCGCCGAGCCGCGCCCCGATGTGCGGCGAGAGCGCCCGCACGCGGTTCACGAGCTCCTGAGCAGGCGCGGTGGGATCGAGCTCGCGATCCTCGGGCCGGATCTTCTCGGCGTACGTGACGCCGTCCTCCGCCTGCGGTTCGAACCGCGGCTCGCGGTGCGAGAGGACCTCACCGAGCAGCTCCGCCGCTGCCTCGGCCGCGTGCGCGTAGACCGAGCCGGCGTCCTCGTCCGGGCCGATCGGGAAGGCCCGGCGTGCGGCGACCGGTCCGGCGTCGAGGGCCTCGACGGTGCGATGGATCGTGACGCCGGTCTCGTCGTCCCCCGCGATGATCGCGCGCTCGACCGGTGCGGCGCCGCGCCAGCGCGGCAGCAACGAGGGATGGACGTTGAGCCAGAGCGCACGCTCGAGCAGCTCGTTCGGGATCAGGAGCCCGTAGGCGCAGACGACGACCGTGTCCGCGGCGATCTCCACCGATCCGTCGAGCTTCGCGGGCTGCGCGACCGGGATCCCGAGCCGATCCGCGACCTCTTTCGCCGGCGGAGGCGCGACGTTCCGGCCGCGTCCTCGCGGCTTGTCGGGACGCGTGAGGAGCTGTACGACGTCGTGCTCTGTCGCGAGCCGTTCCAGCACGTCCGCCCCGAACGGCGCGGTCGCGGCGACCGCGATGCGACGCGCCATGCTCAGCCGATGACGAGGCGCGGACGCAGGCTCCCGAGCGCCTCCCGCCGCGCCTCGGGCGTCGTCCGTTCGAGGATCAGGACGCCGTCGAGGTGGTCGGATTCGTGCTGCGCGACCCGAGAGTACGGCTCCTCGAGCTCGTACCGGACGTCGGCGCCGTGCTCGTCCTGCCCGGCGATCGTGATCGTGGTCGGCCGCTCCACGGGCAGGAGCACGCCCTGGATCGAGAGGCATCCCTCGTCCTCGACCGCGGTCTCGTCGCCGCGCTCGACGATCTCCGGGTTCGCCAGCGCCACGGTCTCGTCCTCGGCGACCTGGAAGACGAAGAGCCTCTGCAGCACCCCGACCTGGGTCGCGGCCAGCCCGATCCCGTTGGCGTCGACCATCAGCTGCTTCATCCGCTCGACGAGCTGCCGCAGATCGTCGTCGAACTCCTCGACCGGGCGGGCGGCCATCTTCAGCGCCGCATCCGGGTACTGGCGGATCTGCGCGAGCGCCAGGCGGCGTCGCGCCTGCTGCTCGGGGTCGAGCTCCTCTTCCTTGACCTGTCCTTCGATCTCTGCCATTTGGCCGGACTGTACCCTCGCAGACGTGGATCCCAGGACGTTGAAGGAGACAATGGGTCAGGGCGCCACGCGGGCCGAGACGCCGCGCGAACGGCGCGAGCGCGAGCGACTCGAAGCCGATCTCGAGACGAGCCCGGTGCGCGGGAAGCCGCTGCAGCAGCGGCTGCGGAACTTCCGTCCCGACCCGGCGTCGGGCGTCCAGGCGCTGAGCGGGCCGACGGCCTGGATGCGCAGGCTGCGCGCGATCGAGGACGCCGTCGAGCAACACGAGCGGCGGCTCGGCGAGGAGTGGCGCACGCTCGCCCGTGACACCCGAGACCCGGCGGAGTTCGCCGCCGCCTGGCGCACGCTCGCACGCGAGTGGAGCTTCGCCGAGGTCAACGAGCTGATCGACCGCCACAACCGCAACTTCCCGGCCGAGGCGCGCCTGCGCAATGGATCCGCGCACCCGCGACTTCGTCCGCATCAACGGCCGCTCGTATGTGCGCGAACTGCTCGACGAGGAGTGGATCCTCGAGCGCTTCCCCGCCGATCGCGGAGCCGCACTGCGGTGATTCGGCCGGTGCGGCCGGAGGACGCCGAGGAGCTGGCGGCGCTCTATCGCGCGAACCGCGAGTTCCTCGGGCCGTTCGAGCCGGCGCGTCCGCCGGAGTTCTTCACCGCCGACGGCCAGCGAGCGCGGCTCGAGCGGCAGCTCGCCGACGCCACGCATCCGTTCGCGATCCTCGACGGCGAGGCGATCGCGGGGACGATCAACCTCTTCCGGATCTCGAGGGACGGCCCCGCGAGCGGCGTCATCGGCTACTGGATCGACCGAGCGAGCAACGGGCGCGGCCTCGCAACCGGCGCGGTCGGCGAGATCCTCACGTACGCCTTCGACAGGCTCGACCTGCATCGCGTCGAGGCGGCGACGCTCGTCGACAACGTGCCCTCGCAGCGCGTGCTCGAGAAGAACCGCTTCGAGCGAATCGGGCTCGCGCGGAACTACATCTGCATCAACGGCGCGTGGCGCGACTTCATCCTCTTCCAGCGCCTCGAGGACAGCTGACGAGCTAGTGGCGGTTCTCGGTGTACTGCACGGCGCCTTCGATCTCGTGCAGCCACGGCTCGCGCCGCTTGATCCAGATCTCCGCTTCGGGTCGTAGCTCGAACGGCGCGTCGTCGAGCGAGCCGAGCTGGATCTCGACGCCCCGCGGGTCGAGCAGGAACAGGCGCGAGCCGCACCGGGGACAGAAGCTGTCTCCGTCGTAGGTGGCGTACTCGCCGGTCGCCTCGAACGCGCTCAGCGGCCACTGCCCGTAGATGGTGTAGGTGCTGCCCGATCTCTTCCGGCAATCGGCGCAGTGACAGCGACCGACGTGGAACGGCTCGCCCTCGACGGTGTAGCGGACGGCGCCGCAGAGGCATCCTCCGGTGCGCATCACACCGATTGTGGGTCGACGTCGACGACCGCGCTCAGGCCGGCGCGACGCATCGCCGGAGTAGCCGCGGCGAGCAGCGCGGCGGCCCGAGAGGCCAACGCGCGCGGCCGGTCGGTTTTGCCCACGAGCTGGGCTCGGTGGCGGCCTCGCAGCCGCAGCAACGGCGCAGGCCCGAGCAGCTCGAACTCCGGCAGCCCGGCCTTCAGCTCCTCGAGTGCGCGGGTCGCGTCGGCGACGTCGGGCCCCGAGACGAGCACGCGCACGAGATGCCGAAACGGCGGGTAGTCGAGTGCGCGGCGCCGCTCGAGCTCGCCGGCCAGGAAGCCGTCGACGTCGTGGCGGGCGGCGTGCTGCACCGCACGCGACTCCGGCTGAAAGGTCTGGATGAGGACGCGGCCCGGTGCGTCGCGGCCGCTGCGGCCGGCGAGCTGAGTCAGCAGCTGGAACGTCCGCTCCTCGGCGCGGAAGTCGGGCAGGCCGAGGCCCGTATCGGCGTCCACGACCGCGGCGAGCTCGACGCCGGCGAAGTGGTGTCCCTTCGCGACCATCTGCGTCCCGACGAGGACGGCGCGGTCGGCAGCCGCGAACCGCTCCAGCGCACTGCGCAACTCGTCGGGCTTCGAGATTGCGTCGGCGTCGAGGCGGATCCGCTCGAGCTCTGGGACATGGCGCTCGAGCTCGCGCTCGAGCCGCTGCGTGCCGGCGCCGATGCGCGCGAGCTCGGGGGAGCCGCAGGCCGGACACGTCTCGCTGACGGGCTCGCGCGCGCCGCAGTGGTGGCAGCGGAGAGTGCCGTCTCCGTGCAGCGTCAGGGCGACGTCGCAGTTGGTGCAGCGGCGCGTGGCGCCGCAGGCGCGGCAGTGCAGGGCCGGCGCCATCCCGCGGCGATTGAGCAGCAGGATCGCCTTGCCGCCTCCGTCCGCGAGCCGGCCCAGCTCGGCGAGCAGCGGGGCCGAGAGCGGATAGCCCGTCTCGTGGCGCAGGTCGACGATGCGAACCGTCGGCAGCGGCGCGGCGATCCGGCCGCCGAGCTCGAGCCGCTCGAGCGCGTGCCACGACTCCGGCCGCGGCGTCGCGGAGCCGAAGATCGCGACCGCGCCTTCGAGAGCCGCCCGCTTCGCGGCCACGGTACGCGCGTCGTAGCGCGGATCGGACTCCTGCTTGTACGACGCGTCGTGCTCCTCGTCGATGCAGATCACGCCGAGCGACGGGAGCGGCGCGAAGACCGCCGAGCGGGCGCCGACGACCACCGGCGCTTCGCCCGACACGATCCGCTCCCGCTCGTCCCGCCGTTCGGCCTCGGAGAGGCCCGAGTGAAGCAGCGCGACGCGGTCGCCGAAGCGTTCACGGAAGCGTCCGAGCGTCTGCGGCGTCAGCGCGATCTCGGGGACGAGGACGATCGCGCCGCGTCCGGCTGCAAGCGCCGCTTCGCAGGCGCGGATATAGACCTCCGTCTTGCCGCTGCCGGTCGCGCCCTCGAGCAGGACGTTGCCGCCGCCGGCAGCGAGAAGGGACTCGATCCGCGCCAGCGCGCGCTCCTGTGTCTGCGGAGAGATGCTCGGGCGCGGGCTCTGCGGCGAGCGCCGCCCCGGCCGCCACCTCCCGCCGTTCACCGCGCCGCGTCGGCTGGTACGGGGCGACGAGCGCCAGCGCGCGGGCCGGCGTGGAACCGTAGTAGTCGGCGAGCCAGAGGGCGAGGTCGACGAGCGCCGGCGGAAGCGTCTCGAGCACGCGGTCGGCCGCGACGGGCTCGACGTCGGGCGGCGCCTCCGCGTCGGCGTCGACGACGACGCCCCGGCGCTTGGCGTTGCCGAAGCGAATCGCGAGGACGGCTCCCTTCTCCACCTCGTCGGAGATCTCGTACGTAAAGAGCCGGGCGAGCGAGCGCGCGCTGACGATCGGGTAGACGGAGGCGAGGCGCGACACGGGCAGCGAGCGTAGCCGCGCCCCTGGTCGGCATCGGTTACCGGACCGCAACTCCTGTTCGCCCTCTCGGGATGATGCCGCGGTGGGCCGGAATGCAACTATGGAAGTGCGAAAGCGCGGAAACGAAGGAGGAGATGTATGACCGACGAGATCGAGCTCGGCCCTGTCGACTATTTGATCGTCGAGTGGCCGTCCGGCACGCAGCCCAACGGCGAGGGGTTGAAGGAGCTCGCCGACCTGTCGGACCGCGGTCTCATCCGCGTGCTCGACCTTGTGTTCGTGACCAAGGGCGACGACGGCGTGGTGGCCGGCCTCGCGCTCGCGGACATCGACTCGGACGGCGACCTCGACCTGGTGGAGTTCGCGGGTGCGTCGTCCGGACTGATCGGCGAGGACGACTACGACGACGCCGGCGGCGCGCTCGAGCCGGGCGCCTCGGCCGCGATTCTGCTCTACGAGAACCGCTGGGCACGCGGATTCGCCGCTGCGATCCAGGCGAGCGGCGCACAGCTCGTCGCCAGAGGGGGCATTCCGATGTCCGACATCGTCGAGGCCGCCGAGATGCTCGACGCCGCAAACGCATAGGAGGACGAGAGATGCCATTGCTACGAGGAGTCGCCCGCGTCGCCGTGATCTCGGGAACCGCGACCGCGGTCTCGAACAACGTCTCGCGCCGGCAGGCGAACAAGTGGGCCGCGCAGGAAGAGGGCCAGGCCCAGGCCCCAGAGGCCGCCGCTCCGGCGGCTGCGCCTGCAGCCGATCCGCTCGAGCAGCTGAAGCAGCTCGGCGAGTTGAAGGCGTCCGGCGTCCTGACCGACGCCGAGTTCGAGGCCCAGAAGGCCAAGATCCTCGCCGGCTGACGCCAGGCGACACCTGACGCACGGCTTGAAGGCCGCCTCCGGGCGGCCTTCTCGCTTGCGCGCTACGTCTTGCCGGTGAGTTTGGTGCAGGAAGGCGACGACGCGAAGGCCGACTGCAGCTCGCCGCCGTGGAGGTTCTGCAACGTTGTGACGGCCGTCGTGATCGACCCTTTCATCGAGCCGAGGGTCGCGCTGATGGTCGTCACCGCCTGGAGCGTGCTCCCACTCGAGGCAGCCTGTTTGACCTTGTCCACGTCGGCGGAGATCTTGGTGGCGAGATTCTCGGCCGTCGTCTGAGCCGTCTGCCCGGCGACGGTGTCCGGCTTGCCAAGCCCCTTCAGAGTCGTGGAAAGGGTCTGCGTCGCCTGCTTCGCACCGGTGAGCGCCTTGTCGATCCCGTCCTTGGAGGGGTTCTGCGTGAACGACTTCGCAGCGCTCTGCAGCGCGAGCTCGTACGTGTTGACGGCGGTGCAGACTCCGGTCGCCCAGTCTTGCGGCGATGCACCGCCCGCCGCGGTCGTTGTCGTCGCGCTGTTCCCGCCGCCGCACGCCGCGAGCGAGAGCGCCACGCAGGCGAGGATCGAGAGGCGGCTGCGCATGATCGTGCCCAGCGTGCCACGTCTCGCCCGCGGGAGACTCATCCGAAACGGGGCGATCTCTCGCTCAGCCTCCGCTGCCGCAGCGCAGATCGGCATCCAGCGCGCCGATTCGATACTGCGCGAGCGTCGGCGGCACGCCGGTGAAGCCGCCGCTTGTGCAGTTCTTCCGCGCCTGCCCGAGCGTGGCCCTGGTTCCGGCCACCCAGTCGGGCAGCTGGTCGTCGAAGGCCGCTTGCGTCGTCTGCGCGGTCAGCCCCGTGATCTCGTGCCACTGGTCGCTGGTGGAGTAGATCCCGATCGGCCCGGTCGCGCCGGCGTTGTGCAGGCCCGGCGACGAAGCCCCGCAGCGCGGCGATGTTCAGCTCGTACGTCCCGGCCCAGCTCGCCGCGAGCTCGACGTCCAGCCACCACGGAGCAGTCGTGGCGGCAGCCGGGTCGAGGGCGGCGACCAGGCTGTAGGAGTGGGCGGCGCGCTGCACCCCGTAGAGGTAGGAGCAGGCGTTCGTCAGCTTGCCGTTGCAGGCACCGTAGAGCGGTGTCGCGCCGCCACGAGGCCAGTCCGCGACGTGGTGCGCGCCGGGGTTGCCGGTGTCGATGTACAGGGACAGGGGTGGCTGCTGCGGGCGCTTCTGCCCCGGCGCGCCGCGCGCCCACTGCAGCTCGTCGCCGAGGCACGGGTTCGCGTTGTTCGCGAGCCCGCCGTCGACTCCGACGATCCCGAACAGCGGCTTCGACGCATCGGAGCCCGAGCACTGCGGATACGAGGCGTCGTAACCGGTGGTCGCCGAGCCGCCGCGCAGCGTGACGAAGAGCACCCCGCCGACGACGATGACGGCGACCCCCACCAGTGCCGCCACCCGCCGCGCTCCGAATCGCGAACGTCTGGAAGGCGGCACGGGCGTCAAGCTACCTGTGGGCACCGACCGGTTCTGAAAGCCGCGCTAGACGGCCGGGCCGATGCCGTGCTGGAGCTGGCGGTCGTATTCGGCCTGGTCATAGTGACCGCGTGACTCTGCGATCAGTCCGTCCGGGGCGATCGTCCACTCCTCGAAACCCGGGGACGCGCACGCTCTTGCCGGTCTCGGCGCTCGTCCCGGTGAAGGTCCAGCGGTATTCGACGACGCCGTCCTCTCGCAGGACGAGGTCGTCCATGAAGACCTCGATGTCCGGGAAGGCCGCAACAAACGAACGCGCGACGTCTTCGTATCCCGGCTGGTTCGCCGCCGTTGATGGCAATCGTTCCGCCCGGAACGTAGTGGTCGGCAACGCGCCCGGCGTCGTGACTGCACCACGCCCCGGTGTAACTGCGTGCGAGCTCCTCGATTTGCTCCCGATCGTGCGTCATCCCTTCGCGACCCTAACCTCTCGTCTGCGTACGAGGCCACGCTCACCTGGGCCGGCGTTCCGGAATGACCCCCTGACCCTCTCCCTGGAACGACCGATTCCGGTCATTGGCGGGTCATTAGGCGCTCTCCGTACCATTCGTCGCGATGAGACTCGTATCACTCTTCGAGAGGTCTCAGAAACTGGAACCTTCCGGACGCGAAATTAATAGGAGAGTAGTAATGAAAAAGCTCTTGATCATTGCGGCAGCAATGATGGCTGCCGCTACTGTCGCCGGCTTTGCCCTTGCCGGCACATCTCAGAAATCTGGCTCCCTAAAGAACGGATCGACATCTTACACGGTAACTGTGAAGCATCCGAAGAAGATTATTCTTTATCCAGAGTCATCACGAGTAAAGACCTCGTATAGCACTGTATGTGTAAAGGGAAATACAGTTAGCAGTTTGAGTCGCTCCTTCACCACATCATTCACTCGGAACCTGTTGTATAAGATTCCGCCTAGACAGGATGTTTGTTACGTTGCCGTAGCTGGAGCAAGCAACACGAATGTTGGGCAAATTGTCGTTGACGTAACAAACTAAGTCCGGTCCCGCCCAAGGGGTCAGGCTCCGCCCGACGGCAGGCCCCAGGGAGGATGCGGTCAGGACCTCGCTTCGCTCCCCTCCGGGGGACTAGGCGCTTGCCTGGGCCAGCGTCCTTACGCCCGAGCGAGCTAGACGCCGGCTGCGGTGACGACGAAGTCCGTCGCGAAGCCGAGCAGGGCTCCCAGGACCAGGAGCCACATGATGAGCACCGGGTGGCCGTACTTGCGGTTGACCGCGAACAGCTCCTGCACGACGTAGAGGATCGAGCCGCCGGCGACGGTGAAGAAGAGGACCGAGACGGCGTCACTCGTCCACGCCTGCCCAACCACCGTGCCGAGGAAGGTGGGGCCGCCGCCGATCAGGCCGAGCAGCAGGATGAGCTTCCAGCTCGGCCGGATCCCTTCGCCGCTCAGCGGGCCGCAGATCCCGAATCCCTCGGTCGCGTTGTGCAGGCCGAAGCCGATGATGAGGGTCACGGCGAGACTGATCTCGTTCGACGCCGCAGCCTGCCCGATCGCGAGGCCCTCGCCGAAGTTGTGGACTCCGATTCCGATCGCGATCAGGAACGCGAGCCGCACCGCCGGGATCGAGAGATCGAGCACGCGCCGGCTCGTGAACTCGTCGACCGCCGCCGCACCCGGCCCGACGAGCGGCGAGGCCCGCCTGCCGGCGCGGGACTTCATCCAGGCCTCGTAGTAGACGAGGCTCATCAGCCCGCCGACGAAGCCGAGGATCCCGAGCGCCGCCAGGCCGGCGAAGCGGCTCCAGTCGTGCGCCTGCAACGCGGTGTCCATCGGGTCGACCGCGTTCGACATCACGTCCCAGAAGAGAAAGACGAGGATTCCGGTCGCGAGGGCCGACAGACCGGCGCGCGCGTTCGCGCTCAGGCCCTGCATCCGCCCGATCGGCAGGCCGAGGAAGATCGTGGCGCCGGCGATCGCGCCGAGCAGCAGGATTTCCGAGGTGCTCATCTTGTAAGGGTGGCCTTACACATACGCCTGGCGGCAATATAGCCACATGCCCGCACCCGGCCACTCCGTTGACGAGTACCTCGAGACCATCTACTTCCTCGCCTTCCCGATCGGCGAGTACGTGCCACACGGCGCCGGCTCGCCCCCGCTCGCCTCGCGCGTCGCCGAGATGCTGCACGTCTCGCGCGCGTCGGCCGGCGAGATGCTGAAGAGGCTCGAGGCCGACGGCCTGATCGAGCGCGGCGAGAAGAAGGAGGCGCTGCTCACCGAGACCGGCCGCGAGCGCGCCGAGCGCGTCGTCCGCAAGCACCGGATCATCGAGCGGCTCCTCACCGACTTCATGGGCTACACCGCCTACGAGTCGCACGAGCGCGCCGACGAGCTCGGCGACACGTTCGACGACGAGATGATCGACCGGATCGACGACAAGCTCGGCCATCCGCAGCGCTGCCCGCACGGCTGGCCCGTCAACCCCGAGTTCGAGCAGGCCGAGAATGCAGAGCTCGCACCGCTCGCCTCGCTGACGGCCGGGACGCGGGCGACGGTCGTGCGCCTCGCCGAGCACGACGGCGATCTCCTGCACTGGTTCTACGACCAGGGGCTCGTACCCGGCACGAGCATCCTCGTCAGCACGGCCGAGCCGGCAGCGGATCAGTTCACGGTCGCGATCGAGAACGTCGGCGAGCGGGCGGTCTCGGAGAAGGCCGCCGCGGGGCTGTTCGTCCGGCCTTCGTGATCGTGCGGGCCGCGGCGGCGGCCGATCTTCCCTTTCTGCAGGCGATGCTCTACGAAGCGGCGACCTGGCGACCGGAGGCGCAACCGCCGCCGGAGACCGTCCACGCGAATCCCCGCGTGGCCCGCTACCTGAGCGGCTGGGGACGGCTCGGTGACGCCGGGGTGATCTGCGAAGACGACCGGGAGCTCGGAGCCGCCTGGTTCCGGCTCTTCCCGGCGGACGAGCCCGGCTACGGCTTCGTCGGCCCCGACGTACCGGAGCTGACCGTCGGCGTCGAGCCCGCCAGCCGAGGCCGCGGGATCGGCACCCGGCTCCTGGAGACGCTGATCGAGGTTGCGCGCACCGGCGGGTACCGGGCGGTCAGCCTCAGCGTCGAGCCCGACAACACGGCCCGACAGCTCTACGAGCGACTCGGTTTCGTGCGCGTCGCCGACGACGGCGGCGCCTGGACGATGCTTAGACCGTCGTAGGCTCGGCGAGCCCGGCGGCCGCGCGCAACGCCTCGGCGCGGTCGGTGCGCTCCCACGTGAAGTCGCCGTCCTCGCGCCCGAAGTGGCCGTACGCCGCGGTCTTCGCGTAGATCGGCCGGCGCAGGTCGAGGTCGCGGAGGATCGCAGCCGGACGCAGGTCGAAGTGCTCGCGCACGAGCTCCTCGATCCGCGGCACCGGAATCGCCTCGGTGCCGAACGTGTCGACGAGAACCGAGAGCGGATGCGCGACGCCGATCGCGTACGCGACCTGGATCTGGCAGCGCTCGGCGAGGCCCGCCGCGACGACGTTCTTCGCAACCCAGCGCGCTGCATAGGCCGCCGAGCGGTCGACCTTGGTCGGATCCTTGCCCGAGAAGGCGCCGCCGCCGTGAGGCGCAGCTCCTCCGTACGTGTCGACGATGATCTTCCGCCCGGTCAGGCCCGTGTCGCCCATCGGGCCGCCGACGACGAACTTGCCCGTCGGGTTGCAATAGACGAAGTCGCGGTCGCCGAGCCGGCTCGAGTCGTACAGATCCTTGGGCAGGATCGGCTCGATCACGTGCTCGATCAGGTCGGGCTTGAGCAGCGTCTCGCAGTCGAGCCCGTCGCGATGCTGCGTCGAGATGAGCACCCGCTCGATCTCGGTCGGCCGTTGGCGGCCGTGCTCGTCGATCTCGTAGCGGACGGTCACCTGGGTCTTGCCGTCGGGCCGCAGGTACGGGAGCACGTCGGCCTTGCGCACCTCCGCGAGCCGCCGGGCGAGCCGGTGCGCGAGCATGATCGGCAGCGGCATCAGCTCGTCGGTCTCGTTCGAGGCGTAGCCGAACATCATCCCCTGGTCACCCGCGCCCGAGCTGTCGAGCGGGTCGCCCTCGCCGTGCTGCTTCTCGTACGAGCGATCGATGCCCTGGGCGATGTCGGGCGACTGCTCGTCGATTGCGACGACGACGCCGCAGGTGTCGGCGTCGAAGCCGAACTTCGCGCGCGTGTAGCCGATCTCGCGGATCCGGTCGCGAACGAGTCGCGGGATGTCGACGTAGGTCTCGGTCGTGATCTCGCCGGCCACGACGACGAGGCCGGTCGTGATCAGCGTCTCGCAGGCGACGCGTCCGTTGGGGTCGGCGGCGAGGACGGAATCGAGCACGGAGTCCGAGATCTGGTCGGCCATCTTGTCGGGATGGCCCTCGGTGACCGACTCGGAGGTGAAGGAGAACGAGCGCATAGGCATGCGTGGCAGGCTAGCCAACGCGCCCCTACTCCTCCGTCGGTTCCCGGTCCATGAGCCCGGCAGCGAGGTCGGTGACACTCTGGCCCGAGAGGACGGCGCAGACGCCCTCGGTGATCGGAAGCTCCACGCCGAGACGGTGCGAGAGGTCGCGCAGGATCGGCGCCGTCGTCAGCCCTTCCACCGTCTGGCCGATCTCCGCGGCCGCGCGTTCCGGCGTCAGACCCTGGGCGATCAGCTGGCCGGCCTGCCGGTTGCGCGTCTTGGAGCTGCAGCAGCTGACGACCAGGTCGCCGATGCCCGCGAGCCCGGCAAACGTCTCCTGGCGCGCGCCTGCCGCCTCGCCGAGCCGGGTCATCTCCGCCAACCCGCGCGCGATGAGCGAGGCCTTCGCGTTGTCGCCGAGCCTCAGCCCGTCCACGCCGCCGGCCGCGAGCGCGATCACGTTCTTTGCGGCGCCGCACAACTCGACCCCGACGAGATCGGGATTGACGTAGGCACGGAAGAGGCCGGAGTTGAGGGCGTGTTGCAGCTGGCCCGCGAGAAACCCGTCCTCGCTCGCGATGACCGCAGCGGTCGGGAGCCCCATGGCGATCTCCTCCGCGATGTTCGGCCCCGAGAGGACCGCGACCGAACGGTCGCCGACGCGGGTCGAGAGCCGCTCGCCGGTCTCAGGATCGAGCCCCTTGACGAGGCTGAGCACCGGCGCGTCGCCCGGCAGCGCCCCCACCACCGCGGCGAACGCCTGGCTCGGGACGGCCGCGACGACGACGTCGACGTCGCCGGGCGCGTCCGCGAGAGCGACCGCCTCGGCCGCGCTCAGGTCGACGCTCTGCAGATAGCGCGGATTCCAGCCCGTGCTCGAGATCGCCTCGGCCTGCTCACGCGTATGGCAGGCGAGGACGACGTCATGGCCGCGGTCGAGGAGCACCCGCGTGAACGCCGTCCCCCACGATCCCGCGCCAACGACCAGGAACCGCATGGTCAGGATCGTTTCACGAAGTCGATCGAGACCGGCACGCCCTCGAGGTCGAAGCGCTCGCGCAGCCGGTTCTCGACCCAGTAGCCGTAGTCGCGCGTGACGAGGCCCGGGTCGTTGACGAAGACGCGGAAGCGCGGCGGGCGCACGCGGATCTGGGCGCCGTAGAGGAGGTTGAGCCGGCGGCCGCGCGGCCCGCTCGGCGGCTGCCTCGCCTCGCGCAGCTCCCCGAGCGCGCGATTCAGCTCCGGAGTCGGGATCCGCTTCATGTGTCGATCGAAGAGCTCGACCACGCCGTCGAGAAGCCGTTCGAGACCGCGTCCCGTCTGCGCCGAGACGGCCACGAACGGCGGCCGCTGGCGCAAGCGGCGCCGCAGCTCGCCTCGGACGTCTTCGACGTTGATCGTCGTCGCGTCCCATTTCGAGAGGACGACGAACGTCGAGCAGTCGGCGCGCCGGGCGACGTCGGCGACCGCGATGTCCTGCTCCACGATCCCCTCCGCGGAGTCGACCAACACGAGGGCGACGTCGGCACGCTCCGCTGCCTCGATCGCACGGAGCTCGGAGTAGTACTCGATTCCCTGCCGGTGACGGCGCTTGCGCCGGAGGCCGGCCGTGTCGATCAGGACGAACGTGCGGTCGCCCCGCTCGAGCACGGTGTCGACGGCGTCGCGGGTCGTGCCGGGGATCTCGCTCACGATCAGGCGCTCCCGCCCGAGGAGCGCGTTGACGAGGCTCGACTTGCCGACGTTCGGCCGGCCGAGGATCGCGACGCGAATCGCGTCGTCGGGCAGCGAGGGGCGCCCGGCGGGCGCGAGCCGCTCGAGCTCGGCGATGACGCGATCGAGCAGGTCGCCGCTGCCGGTCCCGTGCAGGCCCGAGATCGGGATCGGGTCGCCGAGCCCCAGCCGGTGCAGCTCGAGCACGAGCGGCTCCTGGATCGGGTCGTCGATCTTGTTCGCCAGCACGAGCACCGGCTTGTGCGACTCGCGGAGGATCTGCGCGACCTCCTCGTCGCCCGGGGTCACGCCCACGCGCGCGTCCACCACGAAGAGGACGAGGTCGGCCTCCGTCACGGCCTCGCGCGCCTGTTGCGCGATCGCGCGGGTGATCGGGGCCGGGTCCGCGATGTCGACGCCGCCGGTGTCGACGAGGATGAAGCGCTTCCCGAGCCACTCGCAGACGAGCTCTTTGCGGTCGCGCGTCACTCCGGGCATCTCGTGCACGACGGCCGCCCGCGTCTCGGTCAGCCGGTTGACGAGGGTCGACTTGCCGACATTCGGGAAGCCGACGATCGCCACCGCGCCGAGCAACGGCGGAGGCGGCGCCGCTTCGAGCAGCTCGGACTCGTCGCCCTCGTTCACGCGGACAGCGTGACCGGCGGGGCGTCGTCCCGCGTCGGCGGGGTTGCGTGCCGCGGCCGACCGGCCTCGTGCAGGTCACGGAGCCAGGCCCAGAGCCGGTGCAGCTCCGCTTCAATCTGCTCGGAGGCAGCGCGATAGCCCTTGCCGCCGCGCGGCAGCCCGGCGAAGCGCATCGGCTCGCCCCACGCGATCGAGACGGGCGCGAAGTTGCCGATCTTCCAGTCCTGCGAGCCGTGGATCGCGCCGCAGATCACCGGCACGTCCTCCTGCAGCGCCACCATCGCCGCGCCCGGCTGCACGTGTCCGGGAACGCCGCTCCGTTGCCGCGTCCCCTCGACGAAGACGCCGAGCGCCTCTCCCGCGCGCACGACCTCGCGCATCCTCCGCACCGCCTCGCGGTCGGACTCGCCGCGGCGCACCGAGATCGTGCCGAAGCTGCGGATCAC
This sequence comes from uncultured Actinomycetes bacterium, assembly GCA_963794255.1. Classification (GTDB taxonomy): domain Bacteria; phylum Actinomycetota; class Thermoleophilia; order Gaiellales; family Gaiellaceae; genus Palsa-739. Next base: position 299,506 of record CAWCDC010000003.1, read on the forward strand.
CTCGCCGAGGCCCGGCACGCGGTGCGCCTCGACCTTGGCCAGGTAGTAGAGGTGGCGCTTGCAGACCCAGCCGAAGCAGGGGATGTCGATCCAGTGGAAGTGGTTGAACGCGAAGACGACACCGCCGGTACGCGGGATCCGCTCGCCGCCGTAGGAGTGGAGTCGCGTTGCGAGCGCCGCCGAGCCGCCGAGCACGGGGCGCCCAAGCGCCCACATCGCGTCGTGTGCCGTCACGCCGGGGAGCGCTCGCGGAAGAGCGTCTCGATCCGGTCGACGACGTCCTGCACCTCGAGGTCCGTCGTGTCGATCTCGATCGCGTCCCCCGCGGGCTGCATCCGCTCGGCGTCTTTTGCGTCGCGCTTCCGCAAGTCCGTGGCGAGCGCGTCGGCGCCGATCCCGGGGCGCTCCGCCATCCGCCGCCGCGCACGCACGTCGCGGTCGGCGACGAGGTAGACCTTCACCTCGGCGTCCGGTGCGACGACGGTTCCGATGTCGCGTCCCTCGATCACGACGTTGCCCTCCCGCCCGAGCTCGCGCTGCCTGTCGCGCATCACGTCTCGCACCGCCGGATGGCGCGCGACGACCGGGACCATCCGGTCGACGCGGTCACTGCGAATCGACGAGGTGACGTCGGTCGCCGCGATCCAGACCCGGTCGTCCTCGGAGAAGAGGACGGGCTGCTCGCGCGCGAGCTGCGCGAGCCCCTCGGCGTCGCCGAGGTCGAGCCTGCGCTGCATCGCAAGCCACGTCAGCGCCCGGTACATCGCGCCGGTGTCGAGGTAGCGGAAGCCGAGGCGCTCCGCGAGCGCCCGCGCCACCGTGCTCTTCCCCGCACCCGCGGGGCCGTCAATTGCCACGATCATCGTCTCGTCACCGACTCCAGCAGCTCGTAGAAGCCGGGGAAGCTTATAGCTGCAGTGTCGGCGCCCTCGATCGCCACACCTTCCATCGAGGCCAGGCCTGCGACGGCGCCGAGCATGGCGATGCGGTGGTCGCCGCGGGCGTCGACTCGACCGCCGCGCAGCCGGACCGGGACCCCGGTGACCCGCCAGCCGTCCGGCTGTGAGCGAATCCGCGCGCCGAGCGGCCGCAGGCCGTCGGTGACGGCTTCGATTCGGTCGGTCTCCTTCACGCGGAGCTCGCCGGCTCCGGACACCCGCGTCTCGCCGCGCGCGTGGGACGCGAGCAGGGCCACGAGCGGGAGCTCGTCGACGAGGTCCGGCACTTCGTCGGCGCCGATCTCGGTCGCGATGAGCTCTCCCGATTGCACCTGCACCGACGCCATCGGCTCCCGACCGGCGCGGCGCCGCTCGAAGACCGAGACCCGAGCGCCCATCCGCTCGAGCACGTTGAGCAGCCCCGTCCGCCGCGGATTGACGCCGAGATCGTGGATCGTGAGGTCGCTGCCCGGGACGAGCGCCGCCGCGACGAGGAGCGGCGCCGCCGACGAGAAGTCCCCGGGGACGATCGTCTCGGCGAGGCGCAACGCGCCCGCCGGCTCCACGGTCACCGACGTCGGGCGGCGGCTGACGCGCGCGCCTGCGGCCTCGAGCATGAGCTCGGTGTGGTCGCGGGTCGGGATCCGCTCGACGACCGTCGTCGCGCCTTCCGCGTTGAGGCCGGCGAGGAGGATCGCCGACTTCACCTGCGCGCTCGCGACCTCGGGCTCGATCTCGATCCCGTGCAGCGCGCCGGAGCCTCGGACGACGAGCGGCGCGTGGCCGTCGGTCGTCTCCACCGCAGCGCCCATCCGGCGCAGCGGGCCGGCGACGCGCTCCATCGGCCGCAGGGTGAGCGACTCGTCGCCCGAGAGCGTGAACTCGCCGTCCTGCCCCGCGAGAATGCCGGTCAGGAGGCGCATCAGCGTCCCGGCGTTGCGACAGTCGACCGCGCCGGCACGCAGGCCGCGGAGCCCGACGCCGCGCACGACGAGCTCGTCGTCGGCGACGTCCTCGACCTCGACACCGAGCGACCGCACGGCGTCCACGGTCGCCTGGGTGTCGCCCGAGCGGCCGAAGCCGTGCACCCGCGTCTCCCCCTCCGCGAGCGCCCCGATCAGGACGGCGCGGTGCGAGATCGACTTGTCCCCGGGCACGACGACGTGCCCGACCAGGGAAGCAGCAGGCTCTACGCGCATGGTCAGCCGATCGTGCGTCCCATGAGGGACGCGAGCGCGCGGATCTCGTCGGAGAAGTCGTGGAACTCGGAGGTCGGGATCTGCTGCGCTGCGTCGCACAGCGCCTCCTCGGGCCGCGGATGCACCTCGACGATGATCCCGTCGGCTCCGGCCGCGACGGCCGCCCGTGCGAGCGGCAGCACGAGGTCGCGCCGGCCGGCCGCGTGCGAGGGGTCGACGATCACGGGCAGGTGCGTCTCCTGCTTGAGCACGGGGATCGCGCCGATGTCGAGGGTGAAGCGCGTCGCCGTCTCGAAGGTCTTGATCCCGCGCTCGCAAAGGATCACCTCGGAGTTCCCCTCCTTGACGATGTACTCCGCCGCCATCAACAGATCCTCGACCGTCGAGGAGAGCCCACGCTTGAGCAGCACGGGCTTCGGCGCGCGGCCGACCTCGGAGAGGAGCGAGAAGTTCGACATGTTGCGGGCGCCGATCTGGATCACGTCGGCCGCCTCGACGACCTCCTCGACGTGCCGCGGATCCATCAGCTCCGTCACGAGCGGCAGCCCGGTCTCGGCGCGCGCCTCCTTCAGGATCTCGAGCGCCTCTTCGCCGAGCCCCTGGAACGCGTACGGCGACGTGCGGGGCTTGAACGCGCCGCCGCGCAGCATCGTCACGCCTTCGGCGGCGACCGCCCGCGCCGTCTCGAGCGTCTGCTCCCTCGTCTCGACCGTGCACGGGCCCGCGATGAAGCCGAAGTAGCCGTCGCCGATGCGGCGGCCGCGCGCCTCGATCACGGTCGGATCGGGCGAGAGCTCACGCGAGACGAGCTTGTACGGCTTGAGGATCGGCAGCACCTGCTCGACGCCGGCGAAGCCCTCGAGCGGCAGCGCGGCAAGCAGCTCCCGCTCGCCGATCGCGCCGATCACGGTCGCCTCGCGGCCGGGCGTGACAAAGGCCGCGCAACCGGCCTCGTCGAGGCGCGCGACGACCTCGTCCACCTGCTCGGAGGTGGCGCTCGAGCCCATCACGATCAGCAGTTCCGGTGCGCCTGTGATCGCCATCGGGACAGCTTAGGCAGAATCACCTCTCATGGCCGCCGACGCAGACACCACTCCGACACGCGAAGCCGCGAAGCCCCGGGTCTTCTCCGGGATCCAGCCGACCGGGCGCAAGACGCTCGGCAACTACAGCGGCGGCTTCCGCCAGTACGTCCAGACGCAGGAGGCGTACGACACGTTCTTCTGCATCGTCGACCTGCACTCGATCACGGTCGAGTACGAGCCGCGGGAGCTGCACGAGGCGACCCTCGACCTCGCGGCGATGCTGTTCGCGACCGGCCTCGACCCCGAGGAGTCGACGGTCTTCTGCCAGAGCCACGTCACGGCCCACTCGGAGGCCGCATGGCTGCTGTCGGCTGTCGCGAGCTACGGCCAGTTGGGTCGCATGACGCAGTTCAAGGAGAAGTCGGACCGGCACGAGTTCATCTCGGCGGGGCTCTTCACGTACCCCGTGCTGATGGCGGGCGACATCCTCCTCTACCAGACCGATCTCGTCCCGATCGGCGACGACCAGCGCCAGCATCTCGAGCTCGCCCGCGACATCGCCGAGCGCTTCAACTACCGCTACGGCGAGACGTTCCGCGTGCCCGACGGGAAGTTCCCCGAGGTCGGCGGGCGGATCATGGACCTGCAGGATCCGACGTCGAAGATGTCCACGACGCTCTCCTCCGAGCAGGGCGCCGTCTACCTGACGGATACGCGCGATGCAATCCTCAAGAAGTTCAAGTCGGCCGTGACCGACTCGGGCCGCGAGGTGCGCTACGACCCGCAGGAAAAGCCCGGCGTCTCGAACCTGCTCGAGATCATGAGCATCGCCCAGACCGAGCCGATCGAGGCGCTCGAGCAGCGCTTCGACGGCACGGGCTACGGCGAGTTCAAGGAGGCGGTCGGCGTCGCGGTCGTCAGAAATGCTCGAAGCCGATTCAGTCGCGCTTCGAAGCCCTTCGCGCCGACGAGCGGGAGCTGCAGCGCCTGCTCGCCGTCGGAGCGGAGAAGGCCCGCAGGGCGAGTGAGCCGACGCTCGAGGCGATGTACGAGCGCATGGGCTTCGTCAAGGCCGAGGCCGGCCGGTTGTTCGGCGCAGCCCGCCCCCGCGGTTTGTAAGTCTCCGCGCCGCGGGATTCACAGCTTCGTCTCGTCCGCGTCACCACGGTGATGCCCACGCCATGGCTCGCGGCGGCGAGGCTCGTCCCGCAACTGCGGAACAGACTCAACCGCAACCGAGGGGGAACAGATGAGAAAGCCAATCGCGCTCGCGACGCTCGTCGCCGCGCTGGCGGCCATCACCGCGCTGGTGGCCGTCCAGGTCGCCGGAGCATCGAGCCACGGCAGCAGCAGCGCCGCCGCAAACGCGGAGGCGTCGTGCTCGCTTGGGTCGCACGGGAAGGTCAAGCACATGATCTACCTCCAGTTCGACAACGTTCACTTCAACCAGGACCGGCAGAACGTTGCGGGCGACCTCGTGCAGATGCCGCATCTCTACAACTTCCTGCGGCAGAACGGCACGCTCTTCACGAACGACCACACGATCCTGATCTCGCATACCGCCGGCGGGATCACGAGCTCGCTCACGGGTCTCTACCCCGACCGCATGGGGCAGACCTCGTCGAACTCCTACGACGCGTTCGACTCGGGCGGCGCCCCGCACTTCACGAGCTCGTTCAAGTACTGGACCGATCCGGTCGGTGTCGCGGGCGACAACCTCCCGAACATGGTCACCGACGGCCAGAAGACGACGCCCGCGCCGTGGGTGCCCTACACCAGGGCCGGCTGTGACGTCGGCGGCGTCGGCACGGCCAACATCGAGCTGGAGAACACCTCGACCGCGGCGGGCGGGGACATCACGAAGGTGTTCGGCAATCCCTCGCCGCAGGCGACCGAGGCGAACAGCGACTCGCAGGCGGCGCAGACCGACTTCGTCGGCATCGCCGTCCACTGCTCGCAGGCATCCGACAGCGTCTGCGCGAACAACAGCGACGCCGAGCCCGACCAGCTCCCCGACGAGCCGGGCGGCTACAGCGGGGTTCGACGGCCTGTTCGGGGCGAAGTACGTCGATCCGGCGATCGCGAACGGCAGCCCGTGCGTGAAGGACACGAACGGCCAGCCCGATCACCGATCCGGTCGGCCGCTGCGGCTTCCCGGGCTTCGACGGGATGCTCGCCAAGAACACGCTCGGCTATGTCGCCGCGATGCAGGAGAACGGCGTCCCGGTCACCTACGCGTACGTCTCGGACGTGCACGACCTGCACGTGCCGACACTCTCGAGCGACTCGTACTCCAGCTCGGCGACAGGCCCGGGCGAGATCGCGCACGAGCAGCAGCTCAAGGACTACGACACCGCGTTCGAGAACTTCTTCCAGAACCTCCAGCACCACGGGATCAACCCGAGCAACACGCTGTTCGTCGTCACGGTCGACGAGGGCGACCACTTCGCCGGCGGCATCGGCACGCCGCAGCAGGGCGCGAACAACCTGATCTACGACCACCGCACCTGCACGGTCATGACCGCGTGCCCGTCGAACCAGCTCGGCGAGGTCGACGTCAACCTCTCGTCGGGGAGCGGCGTGCTGCCGGCGGGCGAGTCGCCGTTCGACATCCACTTCGACGACGCCCCGACCGTGTACGTGAACGGCCAGCCGGGCAGGGACGACCCGGGCGTGCGGAAGCTCGAGCAGGACATGGGAAGCCTGACGCTGCCCGATCCGTACGTGAACAACGGGCAGTCGGTTCCGGCGGCGGATCAGATGGCCGACACCGTGGAGGAGCAGACGCTCCACATGGTCAACTCCGACCCGGCCCGGACGCCGACCTTCACGATGTTCGGCAACCCGGACTTCTACTTCCAGCTGAGCAACTGCAGCGGCGTGAAGGAGTGCGTCGCCCCGGGGTTCGCCTGGAACCACGGCGACGTGCAGCAGGAGATCGGGAACACCTGGGTCGGGATGGTCGGGCCTGGTGTCGCGAAGGGCGGGATCGACTCGAAGACGTGGACCGACCATACGAATGTCCGCCCGACGATCCTGTCGCTGCTCGGATTGAAGGACGACTACACCGACGACGGCCACGTGCTCGTGCAGGCTCTCAAGCCCAAGCCCGCGGCACTCAGCGGATCGAAGATCGCCGACCTCGAGCAGGCAGACGACCAGGTCAACGCGCCGTTCGGCCAGTTCGCCCTGGCGACCCTCGCCTCGTCGACGAAGGCGCTCGAGAGCACGGACGACACCGAGTACAACGACATCGAGGGCCAGATCAGCGACCTGACCACGCAGCGAGACACGCTCGCCGACGCGATCAGATCGGCGCTCAACGCCGCAGCGTTCAACGGGACGCCGATCTCGAACTCGCAGGCCCAGAGCTGGACCAATCAGGCGAACGACCTGATCAGCCAGGCTCAGGCGCTGCCTCACTAGTCACCCTCTCTACCTCACATGGCTCGGGCTCCGCCGGTCGGCGGGGCTCGAGCCCTGAGAGGCTCATGGCCTCTTTACACGCGTCGTCTACGGTCGCCCCGTGCACTCGGGAGCCGGCCTCGTCGCAACAGCGTTCGCAGCAGCGCTGGTGACGTCCGTCGCCGTCCCGGCGGCCGGCGCGGAGCCGGCGGCGCCGCGCACGCTCCTGACGACGAAGGCACCGATCCGAGCGTTCGCGCAGGACACGAGCCGGGTCGCCTGGGTCGACCGCGAGTGGGGCGTCCACGCCCGCAAGACCGGGGCCAAGACGAAGAGCTTGCTCGTCGGGACAGCGCATCCCTACGTCGGTGGGAACGACTCGGTGACGCCGCAGATCGCGCTCGCGGGGTCGCGCGTCGCCTGGACACGGAACGGCGGCGGCAACGACTTCGAGACCGCCGTCTTCGTCCGGCAGGAAGGCGCCAAGACCAAAGCACGAATCGTCTTCAACACGGCGGCAGACAGGGAAGAACGCACAGGCACGTACTTCGGCGCCCTGGCCGCCGCGAGCTCGACGCTCGCCTTCACCACTGTCAACTACGAGTGCGTCGATCCCGACGATTGCTCCGAGCTCACCACGCAGCCGTCCAGGGTGGGCGGAGCTTTCCGCGTGATGGGCACGTCGCACACGGCCCAGGTACCGAACGCGCCCGGCTCGCTCGAGCTGGCGGTGTCGGCGGGCCGCGTCGCGCTCCTTCCCGCGCCCCAGCTGCTCTCCCCCACCCAGATCTCCGACGTCTCCTCGCCGTCGCTCGTGCGGCCCGGCGCGACGGTCGAGATCCGCAGCGCAAGCACCGGCGACCTCAGTTCGGCGTTCACGCCGCCTGGCGCCGTCAAGGCGCTCGCGCTCACCGGCTCGGTCGCCGCCGTGATCGACGACCTCGGCGACGGAACGAGGCAGATCGAACGGTATGACACGACGACCGGCGCCCTGCTCGGCACGACCGGCAACATCGCGGTCGGCGACACGCTGTCGGCCGCAGGCAACACGTTCGTGTACGCCGTCGCCGGCGAGAAGATCGAAGCGATCGACGCGACGACGGGTGCGCTGCAGGTGCTCGCCATCTCGCCCGCGCCGCCGATCGGCCTATCGATCGCCGGCAAGCGCGTGGCGTGGGCGGTCAACGCGCACGGCCACGGCCGGGTTCTCGCGCTGACGCTTCCCTGAGCTGCTCGACCTCCGCGGCCTCGAGCTCGCGCCACGCACCCGGCTCGAGCCCTTCGAGCGTCAGCCCCGCGTACGCGCGGCGATGCAGCTGCGTCACCGGATGGCCGACCGCGGCGAGCATCCGCTTCACCTGGTGCTTGCGTCCCTCGTGGAGGACGAGCTCGACGCGTCCGGCGCCGACCCGGCTCGCCTGCGCCGGAGCCGTTGGCCCGTCGTCGAGCTCGACACCCTCCCGCAGTTGTCGCAGCGCGGCGTCGTTCGGCTCGCCCTCGACCTCGGCGACGTAGGTCTTCTCGACGCCGTAACGCGGATGCGCAAGCCGGTGCGCGAGGTCCCCGTCGTTCGTGAGCAGGAGCGCCCCCGTCGTGTCCGCGTCGAGCCGTCCCACGGGAACGACACGCGGCTCGTCCGGCACGAGCTCGACGACCGTCGGCCGCCCCTGCGGGTCGCGCGCGGTCGTCGAACACACCCGCAGGCTTATGCAGGAGGACGTACCGCAGCCGCTGCCGCGTCACCTCCTCCCCGTCCACCGCCACCCGGTCGTGCGAGCCGACGACGGTGTTCAGCTGCCCCGGCTCGCCGTTCACGGTCACGCGGCCGGCCTTGATCAGCTCGTCGGCGCGCCGGCGCGAGGCGACTCCCGCCCGGGAGAGGAACGCGTTCAATCGCATGATGAAAAGATACGGACGTGCCGCACTACATCTCGCTCATCCGCTGGACGTCGCAGGGCCGGATGGGCCTGCCGGCGTGGCGGGACCGGGTCGAGGACGGCGCGCGCGAGATCGAAGAGGCCGGTGGGAATCTGGTCGGCGTCTGGGTGACGCTCGGCCGCTACGACGTGGTCGAGGTCTTCGAGGCGCCCGACGACGACACGGCGCTCGAGATCGTCACCAAGCTCAGCCACCACGGCGCCGAGCAGACCGAGACGCTGCGCGCGTTCACGCGCGACGAGGCGGAAAACATCATCAAGAAGCTCTAGACGCGTCCGCCCAGGACACGTCGGGTCTCGACATGTCAGGTGTCTGACACCGGCCGTGTCTCGCACGGCCAGGGCGAAACGGGGCATTCCGGCTTGGTTCCGCGTCCGAATGTCCGATCCGGACATGTTGGGTGTCTGACACCGGACGTGTCCGTACTAGCTAGGCGCTGCGCTGCTGGGCCACCGCGTGCAGGCGGTCCCGGATCTCGGCCTCGTCGGCGCCCACGTCGTCGAGGCGCGGCAGCTCCGAGAGGCTCTCGAGCCCGAAGACACGCTCGAAGAGCGGCGTCGTGCGATAGCGCACGGCTCCGCCGCCTCCGTGGTCGCCGGCCCGCCTCGGCGATCAGGCCGCGTTCGAGGAGGTTCGCGACGGCCGAGTCTGCCGCGACGCCGCGAATCCGCGCGATGTCCGGCCGCGTGCACGGACCGAGGTACGCGACGATCGCGAGCGTCTCGAGCGCGGCCTGGGAGAGGTTCCGCTGCGCCGGCCGCTCGAACAGGCGCGCGCACGCGGCGGCCTCGTCCCGTCCCGCCCGGAACGCCCAGCCGCCGGCGACGTGCTCGAGCACGATCCCGCTGCGCTCCTCGGCGAAGCGCTCTGCGACAAGCCGCAACGCCTCCTCCACCCGCTCCGGCGCCGTCGTCCGCGGCAGCGGCGAGGTCCTCCAGCGACAGCGGCGCCGAGGCGACGACGAGCAGCGCCTCGAGCGTGCGCGCGAGCCGGTCGAGCGGGTCGCGGAGCAATCAGGCGGAGCGGACGGTCCATGCAGCGGTCCTTTCTTCTTGAACGGTGTTCTCCTGCGTCGCTCGGCGACGCGGATCGGCGCGAACGGCGCAGCCTGCTCGATCGTGAGCTCTCCGGCCCGCCGCAGCTCGAGCACGGCGAGGAAGGCAGACGCCTGCTCGAGGCGAGTCAGCTCGGCGACTTCCGTGTCGAAGTCGAATCGTGACCGCCTGCCGAGCAGCGCGCGGAAGCGCTCGAGGAACTGCGAAACGGGTGGGAAGCGCAGCGCCATGTGCGAGAGCGAGACGTCGGGCGGATCCTGCGCGAGCAGACGGAGGACACCCGCCAGCGCTGCGGGATCCTGCGGCGCGAGCTGCGTCGCGACCTTCGGGGCGAGCGGCGCAGGGCCGAGCCGGAAGTAGCGGTCGCCCTGCTCGTCCAGGCGTTCGCGCAACCACGCGGCGGCCTCCTTTGCGCGCCGGTACTCGGCGAGCCGCCGCGCGAGCTCTGCCGCCGCCTCCTCGGGCTCGAGCTCGGCGAGCTCGGCCTCCTCGTCCGGGAACAGCGCGCGTGCCTTCAGCTCGAGCAGCGCCGCGATGAGGACGAGGAACTCGCCACACGCCTCGAGGTCGAGCTCCTCCCGCTCTGCCAGCCGCTCGAGGAACGCGGTGACGATGCCGGCGAGGTCGACGTCGCGCAGGTCGAGCTCCTCCTTGAGGACGAGCGCGAGCAGCAGGTCGAAGGGTCCCTCGAACGCGTCGAGGTCGAGCTCGAGCTCCCGGACGATCACGCCCGGGACCCTAGTGCCGTTACCGGACGCGGCTCTTCGGGACTGCCATGCGCGGACCGGTCGGCACCGCGCGCCGCTTCTGCTCGGGCTTCTCGGACGTCTCCTGGTCGTGGAAGAACTGCCACCAGACGAAGAAGCCGACCGACAGCGACCCAGATCCCGAGCGAGACCCAGAAGTTGACCCGCATCCCGAGGAAGTAATTGGACGGGTCGATCCGCAGGACTTCCTCGAATGTGCGGAAGGTCGTGTACCAGGCGACGTAGAGCGCGAAAAGCGCCGGCCGCCTGATCGTGAAGCGGCGGTCGACCCAGAGCAGCACGCCGACGCCGACCAGATCCCAGATGAACTCGTAGAGGAAGGTCGGCTGGTAGTAACCGAAGTGCGTGAGCGACTGGTACTTCGCCTGGATCCCGGTCTGGTGCGCCTGGTCGATCCGCAGCGCCCACGGCAGGCTGGTCGGCTTGCCGTAGAGCTCCTGGTTCCAGTAGTTCCCCCAGCGGCCGATGCCCTGCGCGAGCAGGATCCCCGGCGCGACCGCGTCCATCATCAGCGGGACGCTGTTGCCGGAGCGATACACGACGAATGCGCCGGCGAGGAGCCCGAACGGGATCGCGCCCCAGATTCCGAGACCGCCGTCCCAGACGGCGGCGAAGCCGTACCAGTGGGCGTGGATCGCCGGATCCTGGTTCCAGCTCGTGAGGTCGTGGTAGAGGCGCGCGCCGATGACGCCGGCGATGACGCCCCACAGCGCGACGCGGAACACGAGATCCCAGTCGCCGCCCCAGCTCACCCAGCGCTTGCCGGTGAGCCAGATGCAGGCGGCGATGCCGAGCAGCAGCATCACGCCGTACATGTGCAGCGTCAGCGGCCCGATGCTGAACGTGCCGCTCGAGGGCGAAGGGATGGAACCGAGGACGAGCCCGATCACGTGCGCCATTGTGCCCGCACGCGCCGACGGTCGCTACGAGGAGCAGAACTAGCTCAGGATGCGAATCGCGAGATCGGGCGAGCAGCCCCGCTTGATCAGCTCGATCGCCTCGTGGAGGTCGACGTCCGTCCGCGCGGCGAGCGCCACGGCGTCGTCACCGGGGAAGCCGACGCGCATCAGCTCACTGGTGCGCCAGCGCTCGACGCGCTCCAGCTCGGTCTCGACGACCTCGATGTCGGGTGTCCGCAGGCATATCCGCAGGTTCCGCTCATACTTTCGGGAAGTTCGGGCGATTGGATCTCCCCCGCCGGGGGGATTTCATGCAATTACTGCACGGCGGCGGCGCCGAGCAGGGTCCGAACCTCCGCAAAGAAGTCGGGAACAGGGTTCACGCGGTGGTGGTCGCCGAGCTCGAGCTTCTTCTCGCCGTACGACGTGACGACGTCGACCTAGACGAGCGCCTCGCCGGGGAACTGCTGCACGACCGTGCCGAGCTCGCGGATCAAGCCCGGCCGGAGCGACCCGGCCGTCGACCTTGAGCCGGACCTCGCGCCGTTCCGGCGTCGCCTCGAACGCGGTCACCTCGAGCGCGACGAGCTTCGTCTCGCCCTGCTGCTTGTGGTCGACGCGGCCCTTGATCGGTGAGCACGGCGTCCTCGACGAGCAGGTCGCGCGCCGCCGCGTACGTGGAGTTGAACACGACGATCTCGACCGAGCCGGTCACGTCCTCGAGCTGGACGAACGCCATCGGCTCGCCCTTCTTCGTCATCGTCGTGCGCACCCCGGCGACCATGCCGCCCGGCGAGGACGGTCTCGCCTTCGCGCCGCCGCTCGAGCTCGGCGAGCGTGCAGTCGGTGCGGCGCCGGAGCTGGTCGCGGATCGCGCTCAGCGGATGCTCCGAGACGTAGAGGCCGAGGCTCTCCTTCTCGAGCCGCAGCAGCTCGCTCTTCTCGAACTCGCCGTCGGGGATGGTGGCGTGGTGCCGCGACGACGAGGCGGGCTCTTCGCCGAGGTCGAAGATGGAGGCCTGGCCGAGCAGCCGGTCCTGCTGCTGGCGCTGGCCGTACGAGAGCGCATCCTCGAGGACGTGGAGCATTCCCTTGCGCGACGCGCCGGTCGAGTCGAGCCCGCCACACGAGACGAGCGACTCGAGCGAGCGCTTGTTCGCCACCGACGGATCGACACGCTCGGTGAAGTCCCAGATCGAGGCGAACGGCCCGCCCTCCTCCCGGGCCGCGACGATCGCGCGGCACGTGGCCTCGCCGACGTTCTTCACGGCGTTGAGCCCGAAGCGGATCTTGCCCTCGACGACTGCGAAGTCGACCTGCGACTCGTTCACGTCAGGCGGCAGCACCTCGATCCCGAGCTCGTCGCAGGCGGCGACGTAAAACGGAACCTTGTCCTTCGTGTTCATCACCGAGGAGATGAGCGCCGCCATGTACTCGCGCGGGTGGTTCGCGCGCAGCCAGGCCGTGCGGTACGAGATCAGCGCGTAACAGGCGGCGTGCGACTTGTTGAACGAGTAGTCCTGCGCCTGCTCCATGTCGGCCCAGAGCTGCTGCGCGACACCGGCCGCGGTGCCGCTCGCCGCGCAGCCCTCGAGGAACTTGCTCTTGAGGGAGGCCATGAGCGAGTGGATCTTCTTGCCGATCGCCTTGCGCAGGTCGTCGGCCTCGGCGGGTGAGAAGCCGGCGATGTGCTTGGCGATCTCCATGTACTGCTCCTGGTAGATGCAGATGCCGTACGTGGGCGCCGTGATCGATTTGAGGCGCTCGTCGGGGTAGGTGACGGGCTCCTTGCCGTTCTTGCGGCGGGCGTAGACCGGGATGTACGCCATCGGGCCCGGCCGGTAGAGCGCGCCGATGGCGATCAGGTCGTCGAAGACGGTCGGCTTGATCGAGCGCAGCGCCTCTCGCATCCCGGAGCCCTCGAACTGGAAGACGCCGATCGACTCGCCGCGCGCGAGCATCTCGTAGGTCCTCTTGTCGTCGAGCGGGATCGTCGAGATGTCGAGGCCCGGCACGAGCTCGACGGCCTTGTCGATCACGTCGAGGTTGCGGAGGCCCAGGAAGTCCATCTTGAGCAGGCCGAGCTTCTCGATCGTGGTGCCGTCGAACTGGGTCACCAGCTCCTGGTCGGCTCCCTTCTGCTGCAGCGGCACCGTGTTGACGAGCGGCTCGGCGCCGATCACGACGGCGGCTGCGTGGATCCCGTCCTGGCGGGTCAGGCCCTCGAGCGGGCGCGCCAGCTCGACGATCTCCTTCGCGACGGGATCGGCGTCGATCTCGCGGCGCAGGTCGGTGCCCGGCTTCAGGCAGTCGTCGAGGAACTGGCCCGGCCCTTCCGGGATCAGCTTCGCGATCTTGTCGACGACGCCGTACGGATGCTCGAGCACGCGGCCGGCGTCGCGCACGGCGGCGCGGGCGGCCATCGTCCCGAAGGTGATGATCTGCGCGACGCGGTCGCGGCCGTACTTCTCGCGCACGTAGTTGATGACCTGGTCGCGGCCGGCGACGGCGAAGTCGATGTCCATGTCGGGCATCGACTTGCGGCCCGGGTTGAGGAACCGCTCGAAGAGCAGGTCGTAGCGGATCGGGTCGAGGTCGGTGATCTCGAGGCAGTACGCGACGAGGCTGCCCGCCGCCGAGCCGCGACCCGGCCCGACGCTGATCCCGTTTCGCTTCGCGAAGCCGACGAAGTCCGCGACGATCAGGAAGTAGTCCGAGAAGCCCATCTCCTTGATCGTCTTCAGCTCGAACTGGAGGCGCTCGCGGAGCTCCGGCGCGACGGTGCCGTAGCGCTTCTCGGCGCCCTTCTCGCACAGCTCGACGAGGTACTCGAAGGCGTCGCGGCCGTCGGGCGTCGGGAAGTGCGGGAGCAGGATCCGATCGAGCTCGATCTCGACGTTGCAGCGCTCGGCGACCTCGAGCGTGCGGCGCAGCGCATCGTCGCGGCCGGGGAAGTCGGCGGCCATCTCCTCGGGCGTCTTGAAGTAGAAGTGGTCGGTCTCGAACTTCCAGCGGTTCGGGTTGCGGAGCGAGTCGCCCGACTGGATGCAGAGCAGCGCCTCGTGGGCGCGCGCGTCGGAGTGGCGGAGGTAGTGGACGTCGCCCGTCGCGACCGTCGGCAGGCCGCGCTTCTCGGCCAGCGCCACGAGCTCGGGGTTGATCCGCTGCTGCACCTCGAGGTGCGCGTTCTGCAGCTCGACGTAGACGCTGTCGCGGCCGAAGATCTGCTCGAGCCGGTCGAGCTCGGCCTCCGCGTCCTTGCCGCGGTTCTCCTCGAGCGCCTTGCACACGCGGCCCGAGAGGCAGCCCGAGAGCGCGATCAGGCCGGAGCCGTGCCGTCTCGAAGCAGCTCCCAGTCGACGCGCGGCTTGTAGTAGTAGCCCTCGAGATAGCCGAGCGAGGAGAGCTTGATCAGGTTCCCGTAGCCCTCGTTCGTCTCGGCGAGGAGCGTGAGATGCGCCTGGCCCTTCTGCTGGACGTTGCGGTCGTCCGTCACGTAGACCTCGCAGCCCAGCACGGGCTTGACTCCCTCGTCGCGCGCGGCCTTGTAGAGGTCGACGGCGCCCGCGAGCGAGCCGTGGTCGGTGAGCGAGACCGCCGGCATCTCGAGCTCGGCGGCGCGCTTCGCGAGGTCCGGAATCCGGCAGGCGCCGTCGAGGATCGAGTACTCGGAGTGGACGTGGAGGTGGACGAACGGCGCTTCGGGCACGGGAAGTCGATCGTACTCCCGCTCCGGCGGACAGCGGTCCAGCCCTAGGCAGCGGCGCGCGAGAGGTTTACGATCGGCTCGCCGTGCTGCCGAGGTCGAAGCAGGTCGCTGCCGCACTGCTCGTCGCAGGGCTCGTGGCTCTCGCTGCCGGCTGCGGCGGCGGTGGCACGAACGAGCCCGGCGACGACGCTGTCCGCGAGCACGGCGATCACGAGCTCGGCGACGACGACCTCCGAGCAGCTCCGGCTCGGCGCCGAGCTTCGCGAGCGCGAAGAACTGCCAGGACCTCGCCGGCCTCGGGGCGAAGGTTGCGAGCACGCTCGCGGCGTCGTCGTCGGGGAACCTCACCAACGTCCTCCAGACCGAGTCGAACGAGCTGAAGGCGCTGGCGCAGGCGGCGCCGTCCGACATCCGCGGCGACTTCCAGACGTTCTCGACTGCGTTCTCCGGCTTCCTTCAGGCGCTCCAGAAGTCCGGCTACAAACCCGGCTCGACGACACCGGCCTACGGCGGCCCAGATCGCAGCGCTCTCGACAGCGGCGAAGTCGTTCAACTCGCCGAAGCTGAAGCAGGCGGAGCAGCATCTCACCGCCTGGGCGCATCAGAACTGCAAGGGCGTTCACGTCGGCGGGTGAGCCCGGGCCCGACAGCGTCGACCGTCGTTCCCTGCGAAACTTCCGGCATCGTCAGGCGCCGCACCGTCCTGCTCGCCGTCGCGGTCACGCTGCTGCTCGCGGTCGTCGCGATCGCGGCGCGCGGACGACCGCTCGGCTCCGGCGGCACCGGCCACGGCGCGTTGCCCGGCTCGTTCTGGGACTACCTCTACACGACGGTCGTCATCCTCGCCGTGCCGCTCCTGGTCTGCGGAGCGCTGGCGGGCATGTTCATCCGCCGGCGCCGCAGCAAGCCGCGCTCGTTCTGGCAAAGCATGTGGCGGGTCCTCGCCGTGTACGCCGTGCTCGTCGCGTTGGAATTGATCGTCCTGCCGCGCCTGCACTTCCATCTGCACGGCACGACGGAGCACCAGAAAGTCCATTTCCGGCCGGGCGGGAACGGCCACAACAAGAACGGCCCCGGGACGCGTTCGCTCCAGTTTCAGTGGCGCGAGCTCATCGTGGTCCTGAGCCTCTTCTTCGTCGTCGCCGTGGCGGCCATCGTCGCTCTCAGGCGATCCCGTTCGGCTGACGAGACAGCCCTCGACACGGCTCCCGAGGCGCTCGCGGCGGCACTCGACGAGTCGCTCGACGACCTGCGCACCGACCCCGACCTGCGCCGCGCGATCATCGCCGCCTACTCCCGGATGGAGCGGGCCCTCGCCGCCGCCGGGATTCCTCGCCGACCCGCCGAGGCTCCTCTCGAGTACGTCGAGCGGGCGCTCCTCACGCTCGACACGAGCTCCGCCGCCGTCCGCAAGCTCACGGATCTCTTCGAATGGGCTAGGTTCAGCCACCATGAGCCGGAGCCGTCGATGAGGGACGAGGCGGTGGACGCCCTCGTCGCGGTGCGCGACGAGCTTCGCGCGTCGGAGCTGGCTCCGGCGTGAGGCTCGCAGGGCGGCTCGGGTGGGCCTCGTTCCTGGCGGCCGTCGTGCTCGTCGTCCTGCTCGCGATCCCGAAGCTGTCGACGTCGCGCGCGCTCGCGATCTGGGTCGTGGTCGTGGCCGCGTTCGCTCCTCGTCGTGCTCATCCGGCACTCCCGGGCGCACGGCGGGCCGAAGCCCGCCCGCCGCTTCGAGTCGGCGCTTCGCGGACGGAAGAGCGCGGCGGACTCGCAACCGGAGGAGCTGGTGCGGATGGAGCGCGAGCTCATCCTCGGGAGCGCCGACGCCGATCACGCCCAGCGGCGGCTCCTGCCGCTTCATGCGGGCGACGGCAAGCGCGCGAATCGCCGCCAGACACGGATTCGAGCTCGAGCGCCGGCCCGACGCCGCGCGCGCGCTGCTCGGCGACGGACGTCTGGGAGCTGCTGCGACCCGACCGGCCGGAGCCGGCGGACCGCCACGACCGTGGCGTCCCGCAAGCGGAGATCGCCGCCGCGATCACGCGGATCGAGGCGCTGTGACCGTCGCTCAGCGAGCGTGCGGGAACGGGCCGAGTCGATCCTCGTCGAGGTCGAGAAGGCGATCGTGGGCAAGCGCGAGCGCGCTCGAGCTGATCCTGCTCGCGCTGCTCAGCGACGGCCACGTCCTGCTCGAGGACTATCCGGGGCTCGCCAAGACGCTGATCGCGCGCTCGTTCGCGCAGGCGACCTCGCTCCGCTTCGCCCGCATCCAGTTCACGCCCGACCTGATGCCGGGCGACGTGACGGGCTCGCAGATCTTCGACCAGCGGACGACGGAATTCGTCTTCCGCCCCGGCCCGATCTTCGCCAACCTCCTGCTCAGCGACGAGATCAACCGCGCTCCGCCGAAGACGCAGGCGGCGCTGCTCGAGGCGATGCAGGAGCGCCAGGTGACGATCGAGAACACGACCCACCGGCTCGAGCCGCCGTTCCTCGTGCTCGCGACGCAGAACCCGATCGAGTACGAGGGCACGTACCCGCTGCCCGAGGCGCAGCTCGACCGTTTTCTCGTGCGGATCTCGATCGGCTATCCGAGCCGCGACGACGAGATCGAGATGCTCGACCGCCGGCTCGAGCGCGGCGTCGACGACGTCGAGCTCCAGCCCGTCGTCGACGCGCCGACGCTCCTGGGGATGCAGCGTGCGCTCGAGCAGGTGCACGTCTCGGCGGCGATCGAGGGATATGTCGTGGACGTGGTGACGGCGACGCGCGAGTCGCAGCGGCTCGCAGTCGGCGCGAGCCCGCGCGGCAGCATCGCCCTCGTCAAGCTCGCGCGCGCGAAGGCCGCCCTCTCCGGGCGCGACTTCGTCACTCCCGAGGACGTGAAGGCGGTCGCCGTGCCCGCGCTCGCGCACCGGCTGATGGTGCGCCCGGAGCTCTGGGTGCAGCGGCTGCGCGGCGAGGACGTCGTCGCCGAGGTGCTCGAGACCGTGCCGACGCCGGCCGCAGAAGACGCCGCGCGCACCGCCCAGCCGTGACCGGCCACATCTCGCGGCGCCTACCGGCGTACGCCGTCCTCGCCGCGGCCGGGCTCGTCGCCGGGCTCGCGCTCGGCACGGGTCGAGCCGGTTGCGCTCGCGGCTCCGTTCCTGCTCGCGGTCGTCGCCGCTGTCGCCAGGCACGAGCCGCAGGTCTCGGTCCGGCTGATGCTCGATCGCGACCGGGCGCTCGAAGGCGACGAGCTCACGGCGACCGTCGAGGTGTCCTGCCCGAGCGGGCTCGACCGTCTCGATCTGCTCGTGCTGCTGCCGCCCGAGCTGAGCATCGAGGGAGGGCCCGCGCGGGCGATCCGCCTGAGCGCCGGCGACGAGCGGGCCATCGAGCTGCCGCTCACGTGCGAGCGCTGGGGAGCGTTCACCGTCGGGCCGGTGCTCGTCCGTGCCCGGGACCTGCTCGGCCTTCGCTCGTGGGAGGGCACCGCCGGCGAGGTGCAGAGGCTGCGCGTCTACCCGACCGAGGAGACGCTTCGCTCGCTCGTGGCGCCGCTCGAGACGCAGGTCTTCGCCGGCAATCAGGTCGCGAAGACCCGCGGCGAGGGAATCGAGTTCGCCGACCTTCGCGAATGGCAGCCGGGGGATCGCGTGCGGCGCGTCAACTGGCGGGCGACCGCGCTTCGCCGGTCGCTCTGGGTGAACGAGCAGAACCCGGAGCGCAACACCGACGTCGTCCTCTTCCTCGACACCTTCGCCGAGGTGCGCGGTGAGGGACGGAGCACGAACGACCGGGCCGTCCGTGCCGCCGCGACGCTCGCGCACGGCTATCTGCAGCGGAAGGATCGCGTGGGCCTGGTCGGCTTCGGCGCATTCCTCTCCTGGCTTCTGCCCGCGACCGGCACGCGCCAGC
Source organism: uncultured Actinomycetes bacterium (assembly GCA_963794255.1). Lineage (GTDB taxonomy): Bacteria > Actinomycetota > Thermoleophilia > Gaiellales > Gaiellaceae > Palsa-739. The sequence continues at coordinate 318,344 of CAWCDC010000003.1, forward strand.
TCTACGCGATCATCGAGACGCTGCTCACGAGCCAGATCGTGACCAGCTACGCCATCCGCGACGTCGACGTCCTGCCGCCGCGGACGCTGCCGGCGAAGGCGCTCGTGATCGCGATCACTCCGCTGCTCGACGACCGCACCGCCGCCGCGCTCCTCGACCTGCGCGCCCGGGGCTACGACCTGATCGTGGTCGAGGTGTCCCCGCTCGAGCTGGTCGCGCCGGAGCCCGGCTCGTCGTTCGAGCTCGCACACCGGTTGTGGCGACTCTCGCGCGAGGCGCAGCGCTGGCGCTACGAGCAGGTCGGCGTCCCCGTCGTCACCTGGCGCGACGACGAGCCGCTCGCCGTGCCGCTCGAGGAGGTGAACGCATTCAGGCACCTCGCCCGGCCCGCGTAGCGCTCGCCGTCGGAGCGGCCGCTGCCTATGGAGGCGTCCTCGCCGACGCGCTTGCGCGCGCGCCTTCGCCGGTCGCCGGCTTCGTCCCCGGCGCCGTCGTCGGCGCGCTGCTGTTCGTCGCCGCGCTCCTCGTCGACGGACGCGGTCTCGGCGCGGCGCTCTTCCTCGCCGGCGGGACCTATGTCGCCGCGGTTGCCGGGGCTGGAGACGGAGTCGACGCGAGCGCGCCGCTCGTGGCCGTCTTGCTCCTCCTCGCCGGCGAGCTGTCGGCCTGGTCGCTCGACGAGCGGTGGAGGATCCGAGCCGAGGGAGAGCTGAACTGGCGGCGGGGCGCAGCGGTCAGCGCGCTCGCGCTCGGCGGCTTTGTCCTGGCAGCGCTCGTGGTCGCCCTCTCGGCTGTGCAGCCGAGCCACGGACTGGGCTGGACGGTGCTCGGTGCGGCCGCGGCGGTCGGAGCCGCCGGCACGGGCATCTGGGTCGCGCGCCGCTAGGAGTCTCCGGCAGCCGCGCCGGGCGAGAGAAGCGGGAAGTAGTGCCACGCGACGTGCCTGAACACGTCGAGGATTGTTGCTGCGGTGACTTCGGCTGCCGGGTCGTCGAGCTCGGACGGGAGCTTCAGCCCGAACTCCCTGGCGTGTTCGATGATTCCGTGTCCCATGCTCTTGCCAAGGCCGCTGAGACCCTTGCCGAGAGCCTCTTCGTCGAGGTGCCACGCGGGCACGGGGAGCGCGGTGACGGTCGCCCACGTTCCCGGGTCGCGCGGCTCGTCGAGCGTGAAGAGATCGTCGAAAGTGCGGGCGGCCGCGTCTCGCCGGGTCAGCGGCTCGCCCAGCTCCCAGGCCTTCCGCAGGGTGGCGATGAGCGAGGTGTGCCGGTACTCGTCGTTGAAGACGGCCCCTCGCGGAACCCAGGGGGAGACGAGAATCGCGGGAACCCGATAGCCGGAGCGGTCGAACTTGAAGCCGAGCTCACCGGCAGGCGCAGCCGGGTCGGGCGGAGGCACGGGTCCGGGTGGAACGTGGTCGTAGGTTCCCCCGGGCTCGTCCCACCCGATGAGCAGGGCGGTGTTCCAGACGTTCGAGCCCGACTCGGACGTGCTCGAGCGGTACGTGTCGAAGATGCGCTGCAGGAACGCCTCGCCGGCGAGCGCCGAGGACGGCGGATCCAGCGAGTCGGCATCGATGGCCGCACCCAGCGAGCGGCCGAACGCCGGGTGGTAGTCGCCGTGCCCGGAGATGAAGTTCGGCTCGATCAGGGAGAAGTCCGGCAGGGTCCCCGCCGCGGCGTCGCGCGCGAACTCGGCGAACGGAACCACGTTCGTCGCCAGCCTGTCCTTGAGCCGCGAGTAGTGGATGATGCCGTGGAACGAGAGCGGCATCGGCTCCGTCACGTAGATCTTCCAGGTCTTGCCGTGCTGCTCGAGCCGCTCGAAGATCGTCTCGGCGTCGTTCTTCCTGAACCACTTCCGGACCGGGCTGTTCACGACGATCCCGGACGACGTCGCGGCGGTCCAGAAGGAGCGGTTCATGAACGTCTGGGACGGCACCTCCGAGAACCAGTGGTCGAAGACGCCGAACTCGCGCGCCAACCCGTTCAGGACCGGTAACTGCTCCGGGGTGTAGCCGGTCATGATCTGCGCGTACTCGTCGTAGGTCGGCTGGCGCCCCGTCTCCCCGGCGAACGTGCTGATGTAGTCGGTGACGAAGCCGTCCATCGTCGGCGTTGCCCCCGGTGGCGGCGCGTTCCACGGCTCGCTCACGCCCTCCCCGATCTTGAAGCGGTTCTGGTCGTCGAGGACGTTGAACAGCTGCGTGTTCGTGTGGAACCACTCCTCACCCGAGTCCGGATTCGGCGCATCCATGTCGGTCGCGACCGTGTACGGCACCACCTCCCGCTCGGCGCCGTGCTCGGCCCAGTCGGGGATCGGGTTGCTCAGGTTCTTGCCGATCACACCGTCGAAGCTCTTCCCGTCCTCGGGCCCGTAGAGGTGGCCGAGCACGTTGTCCAGGGACCGGTTCTCGAACAGCACGACCACGACGTGGTCGAGGGCGTTGGCTGCTTCCGGGGCGGGCATTACGGCCTCGACTCAGGCGTCGCTCGGTTTGCTTGCCTCGGTGAAGAGGTCGCCCTGGGCCGCGGCCGAGCCCGACCTGCCGCCACCTGAGCCTCGCAGGACGTAGGCGATCCCGACTGCGAGCACCGCTCCCAGCAGCGGGCCGACGACGTAGACCCAGTAGTCGGTGAACGTCCCACCGACGAGATCGGGCCCGAAGGTGCGGGCCGGGTTCATCGACGCCCCCGAGATCGGGCTCCCCCAGAGACCCGCGAGCGCGATGTAGCTGCCGACGCCGAGCGCGCCGAAGATCCCGATGTTCTGGGCGCCGGAGGCAGTTCCCAGAATCACGCTCACGAGCCCCAGCGTGAGGACGGCCTCCATCAGCATCGCCTGCCAGCTCGCATAACCGTGCGCGGGATAGTTCGAGCCGTACTTCGCCGACACCTTGATCACGCCGCGGAGGAACAGCGCCGCAACCGTCGCACCTGCCAACTGCACGACGACGTAGCCGGGAACGCGCCGCCACGGGAAGTCGCCGCGAAGCGAGAAGGCCACGCTGACGGCGGGGTTCAGATGTGCACCCGAGACCTTGCCCATGAACATGATGATCCCCAGCACCATCAACCCCGGCGCAACCACGGCCGCAGACCGCGTGATGGTGTCCGGAAACGCCTGGCTCATCATGCCGCCGCCGGCGGCGACGAGCACGAGCAGGAAGGTTCCGTAGAACTCCGAGACCAGCCGGCGCCACTCCTGGTTCGGATCCTGAAAGTCCGCCAGAGGGCCCGTGATGTCGCGATCGATCCAGCCCAGAACTCCGCGCTCGGCCCGCTCGATTTCAACGCTCACGTCACGCCCTTTCGACGAAGGAGCCGACAGCCGGCCTAGTGCCTGCAGGAGACCGTAACCGAGCCGTCGCGCTTGTGGACGAGCGCGATCTGGCCGGGGACTCCTGGGCGCCTCAGCGCCGAACCGCCGAACCAGTGCGGAACTCTCGCCGCCGGGCCGTCCTTGCACCTGAGGAGGGTGCCGACCTTCACGTCGGCGATGGTCGTGGTTCCCGAGACCGTGAGCGGGCCGGAAACGGCTTTGCCGGTCGCGGCGCAACCGGCCGCCAGGCAGCCGACGACCGCCAGCAGCGACACGAGACGGCAGCGCGCCAGCCGGTGTCCTCTCAGTTCCCGACCATCGGATCGGGCATGAACGCGCGGACGTCTTGAGCGCAGCGGCAGGCGACGGCGAGCTTCGCCGCCCACTCCAGTGCCGCCTCGCGCGACGGGAGGTCGAGGATCGCGAAGCCGCCGATGTAGGCCCGACTCTCGGGATAGGCGCCCTCGGTGACCGTCCCATCCACAGCCACCACGTTCAGGGTCTCGGAGGGAAGCACCCCGCCGCCGAACACCCACACGCCGGCGTCCATGGCGTCCAGCACGACCGCGCGGGCGGCATCGGCCACGGCGGGCAGGTCCTCCTCCGGAAAGGTCATCGCGCCTTCGTCGAACGAGATCAGATACCGGCTCATCTCCTGGCTCCCTTCTCGGCGGCTCCTGAGGCCGAGGGTAGATGTGTTTGGAGATAGACCGCCCCACGACCGCTGACTCATCGGCGGACCCTAGGATGGGAGCGTGGATCGGGCCGAGCTGAAGGCGGTGCAGGCGCCGCTCAAGGACCGCTATCGCGAGGAGCCCGCAACCGCCCTCGTCATGCTGCGCGCCGACGGGGTGCTCGACTCCGAGCAGATCGCGTGCAAGGTCGAGACGGGGCGCGTGCTCGTCGAGGCCGGCCTCCACCCCGCCACCGGCGGCACGGGCGCGCTCGCCTGCTCCGGAGACATGCTGCTCGAGGCGCTCGTCGCCTGCGCCGGCGTGACGCTCCGCTCGGTCGCCACCTCGCTGGAGCTCGAGGTCTCTGGGAGCGTCCACGCCGAAGGCGATCTCGACTTCCGCGGCACGCTCGGCGTCGACCGCGAGGCGCCCGTGGGGTTCGCGGCGATCCGGCTCCGCTTCGACCTGGTCTCGGACGCGTCGCAGGAGGCACTCGACAAGCTGCTCGAGCTGACCGAGCGTTACTGCGTCGTCTTCCAGACGCTCACCGGCGGCGTCCCGGTCGAGCTCGCCTACGCCACCTCGTAGGCCATCAGGATCGCGTCGACGTACTCTCCGCCCCGGCGGTAGTGCTCCTTGCGGAAGCCCTCGCGCTCGAAGCCGAACCTCTGGTAGAGGGCGATGGCGGCCTCGTTCCACGGGAAGACGTGCAGCTCGAGCTTGCGGACGCCCGCGTCCTGCGCCCAGTCGACCGCTGCCTGCAGGAGCGCCGTGCCGACCCCCTGCCGGCGCGCGTCGAGCGCGACCATCAAGCCGACGTCGGCGACGTGCACGCTCGCCGGATGAGGGTCGCGCCCAACCGAAAGCCGGCCGACGAGCGTTCCGTCGTCGCGCTCGGCCACGTAGACCGCCGCGTGCGCGTACCGCCGCAACGCCTTGAGGAAACGGCGCTCGTCGCCCGCGCTTCGCCACTCGCCGGCGACGCTGATCAGCCACCCTTCCGGCTCGGCGCTGACCGAGTCGGCGAGCCGCGCCAACTGCTCGGCGTCGGACGGATCGGCGTGACGGATCCGGAAGCTCACGCCTCGACTACTACCGCGCCGCCGCCGCGCCGTGGATCCCCTGCCGCCGCGAGCGAGCCGTCCTCCCGGATCTCCACCGCCGAGACACCGCCGAAGAAGAGGTTCCGCTGCCGCCAGCGGACGACCGGGTAGCCGGCCGCCTCCAGTTCGTCCGCCACCGCGGCGTCCTCGCAATGCACGACGCCCTTCTCGAAGTGGAGTCGCGGCGCGTCGACCGCCTCCTCGACCTCGAGCCCGCGCGCGGCGACGTTGGTCAGCACCTGGAGGATCGCGCCGTGCAACCGCGTACTGCCGGCGGAGCCGATGACGAGGCGCGGCGCACCGTCGCGCAGCAGCAGCGACGGGGCCATCAGCGACACCATCCGCGCGCCCGGCGGGTCCTCGCGCACGAGATGCGTCTCGCCCAGCATGTTGTTGAGCTGGATGCCGGTGCCGGGAACGACGACGCCGCCGGACGAGCCGAGGGAGCACGACAGCGAGGCTGCGTCGCCGTTGCGGTCGACGGCGCTGATGTGCGTCGTACCGCCGAGCGCCTCGTCGCGCATCGCGTCCAGCACCTCCATCGCCTCGATGACTGCGAGTGGTGTCGGCTGCGCGTCGCCGAGCGTCTCGAGCCCGACCCTGAGGAGGCGGCCGCCGCTCGAGGGCGGCGGACACGTCCAGAGCTGCTCGCCGCGGTACGAAGCGGCAAGGGGCTCGCGCTCGAGAACCTCGTAGCGGGCGAGATCGGCGAGCGTGATCGGCACGTACGCAGCAATGCGCTCCGCGAGCTCGCCGTGGTAGAGGCAGCCGGCACCCTCGACCGCGACCTGCTCGAGCGTGTCCGCCAGCTCCGACATCACGAGGCGCTCACCCAGCCCGAGAGCGCGACCCGGGCCGTACAGGGCGTCGCCTTCGGGCGAATACCGCAGCAACGGGTCGAGGATCCGGTGCAGGAACGCCTGTGCCTCGTTGAGGACGACGCCCTCGCGCGCGAGTCGGATGGCGGGAGCGATCAGCTCCGCCCAGGGCACCGAGCCCCACCGCGCATGAGCTTCCCAGAGGCCGAGCGCCGCGCCCGGCACCGCCACGGACATCGGGCCCGTGTAGAAGATCTGCTGCGAGTCGCCGTAGTCGACCACGAGCCCCACGAGCTCGTCCGGCGAGGCGGCGCGTTCCGGCAGGGCGACGAAGAAGTCGAGGAGCCGCGCGCGCCCCTCTGCCGCACGATGGACGAGCAGGAACCCGCCGCCGCCCGGACCGGTGAGCGGGCTCTCGCAGATCCAGGAGACGGCCGCGGCCGCGATGCACGCGTCGACGGCGTTGCCGCCTGCGCGCAAAACGTCCGCCCCGGCCTCGGCGGTCAGTGGATGCCCGGCTGCTAACGCGCCCTTCATGCCGCGAGCGTACGCTTTGACGGATGGCCGACGTGTCCTACGCCGGCGCGGTACGCGCGTCGTGGCGGCGGCTGCGGGTTTCGCGCGAGACCGCGTTCTGCACGGGGCTCGCAACGGTCGCGGCGTCGCTGCTCGTGTGGCTCGCCCCGCCCAGCGGCGACCTTGCGGCGCACGAGTACCAGCGCTCGCTGTTCCTCGGTCACGGGCTCACGCTCTGGGACAACTTCTGGTACGCCGGGCGCTACGCCTTCGTCGGCTACAGCGTCCTCTACTACCCGCTTGCCGCGGTGCTCGGCATCCGGCTCCTCGCCGTCGTGACGATCGCGCTGGCCGCCGGCGCGTTCACGGTGCTCCTCGAACGGGAGTGGGGATCCACGGCCCGCTGGGCGGTCCGCGCCTTCGCCGTCGTCTGGGCGGGAGTGCTGATCACCGGCCAGTACCCCTTCGCGCTCGGTGTCACGTTGGCGCTCTTCGCCCTGCTCGCGTTTCGGGCCGGGCGGCGCTGGCTCGGTGCCGCGCTCACGCTGCTCGTGCTCGCGGCGAGCCCCGTTGCGCTCGTCCTGCTCGGCGTCGTGCTGGTCGGGATCGCCGTCGCGCGTCGCGCGCCCCGGAGCGGACGCGCCGTGCCCGCTCTCGGGCTCGTGCTCGCCGCGGCGGCCGAGGTCGTGCTGCTGCGGCTCTTCCCGTTCGGCGGTTCGCTCGGCTTTCCCCCGAGCGAAGCCGCTGCGGCGCTCGTCTTCTGCGGGATCGGGATCGCCTGCACGATCGGACTCGAGCGCGCGCGCGTGCTGCGCTTCGTCTTCGTGGCGTACGCGATCGCGATCGCGATCTTCTACGTCGTGCCGTCCGGGCTCGGCGACAACGTCGCGCGGCTCCGCTTCCTGGCTCTTCCGCTCGCGCTGCTCGTTCTCGCGCTGCGCCGCTGGCGTCCCGTCAAGGTCTCGATCGTCGTCGCCGCACTCGCGCTGTCGTGGAACGTGACCCCACTCGCCGCCGGCTGGGCGCGCGGGAATCACGATGTCACCTCGCACGCGAAGGTCTGGCAGGCCCCGGTCTCGTACCTGCACGCCCATCTTCGCCCCGGGTATCGCGTCGAGGCGGTCGATACGACGGACCACTGGCCGGCCTACTACCTGGCCTCGGCGAAGATCCCGCTCGCGCGCGGCTGGTTCCGCCAGGACGACTTCCCGTTCGACGAGCTCCTCTACCGGCACCGGCTCGCCCCGATCCCGTACCTCCGCTGGCTCCGGCGGCTCGGCGTCGCCTACGTCGTGGTCACACGCTCGCCGCCCGACTACAGCTCACGCGCCGAGAAGCGGCTCGTGCGCAGCGGCCGCGCGGGCCTGCGGCCGGTGTTCTCGACCCACGAGGTCTCGATCTACGCCGTGCCGCATCCACGGCCGATCGTCGACGGCCCCGGCCGGCCCAGCGTGCTCGAGTTCCGCGAGTCCCGGCTCGTGATCCAGGTGTCGAGCGCCGGCGAGTACCTCGTCGCAGTGCGCTGGTCGCCGTACTGGCACGCCTCGACCGGCTGCCTCGTCCGGAGCCCCGACGGGATGGTCGACCTCCACGCCCATCAAGCGGGCGTCGTGAGGATCTCGTTCGACGTCGATGTGCACAGCCTCCTCGCCGCGTTCGCTGGCAGGAGCCCGCAGTGCCGGTCGAGCTACGAGACCTCGCGCACGAGCTCGGACAACGGCTTGCGGTTCGCCCCCGACGACCACTCCTCGGCCGTGTGGCTGGCCGGGTTGCGCGAACGCAACGGGTAGGCGAAGGAGAGAATCGCGCGCACCTCGCCGCCGCAGATCTCGGCGGCCGCGGCGGCGTCGCGAACGCCATTCGGACACGAGACCACGCCGTCGTTCCACGCTTCGAGCATCATGTTCTGCGAGCAGCGACCGACGTCGAAGCCCCCTGCCTCGCCGACGATGGCCACGACGAGCGCGGCCGAGCGGACGTTCTCCGGCGCGTAGACCGCGTCCGCGAGGCGGTCCTGCGCTGCTCCGGACACGACCACGAACTCCCAGCGCTGCGTGTTCCGCGAGCTGCCGGACAGCCGACCGGCGTCGAGGATTCGCTGCCGCACCTCCTGCGGGACCGGCGTGTCGGCGTAGCGGCGCTCGTCGCGCTTCGATGCGATCGCGAGCTGCGTGTCCATCGCGGCGGTCGGCCTCAGGTGCGGAGGAAGGACGGCACGTCGAGATCTCCGCCCTCTCCCGGCTGCCGGCGCGGTTGCTCGGCGTGCGGCGTCCCGAAGTCGCCTCGCGGACGGCGACCGCGGGCGCCGAAGCCGGTGGCGACCACCGTCACCCAGACCTGCCCGTTCAACCGGTCGTCGACGGTCGCACCGAAGATGATGTTCGTGTCGTCGGTCGCCGCGGCTCGGATCACCTCGGCGGCGTCGTTCACCTCGACGAGCGTCAGGTCGTCACCTCCGGCGATCGAGAGGAGGATCCCGCGCGCGCCGGTGATCTCGGCGTCGATCAGCGGCGAGCGCAGCGCGCGCTCGGCGGCCTCCCTCGCGCGTCCGTCGCCGGTCGCCGAAGAGAAGCCGATGCCCATGAGAGCCGTGTCGGAGTCGGACATGATCGTGCGCACGTCCGCGAAGTCGAGGTTGATCAAGCCCGGCATCGTGATCAGGTCGCAGATCCCTTGCACGCCCTGGCGGAGGACGTCGTCGGCCACCTTGAAGGCGTCGAGCATGGAAGTCGACTTCTCGAGCACCTCGAGCAGCCGGTCGTTCGGGATCACGATCGTCGTGTCGCAGGCTCCACGGAGATCCACGACCCCCTGCTCGGCCTGGCTCTTCCGCTTGGTGCCCTCGAAGCGGAACGGCGTCGTGACGATGCCGACGGTCAGCGCGCCGATCTCTCGCGCGATCCGGGCGACGATGGGCGCGGCACCCGAGCCGGTTCCTCCGCCCTCGCCCGCGGCGACGAAGACCATGTCCGCGCCGCGCAGCTCCTGCTTGAGCTCGTCGTAGGCCTCGTCGGCGGCGCGACGGCCGACGTCGGGGTCGGCGCCCGAGCCGAGGCCCTGCGTCAGCTCGCGGCCGATGTGGATCTTGACCGGCGCGTCGCTCGTGCGCAGCGCCTGGATGTCGGTGTTGACGGCGATGAACTCGACCTGGCTGATGCCGGCGTCGATCATCCGGTTGACGGCGTTGAGACCGGCTCCGCCGACGCCGACGACCTTGATCACCGCGAGGTACGCGCCGCTGTCGGCAGCCGTACGGTGCAGACGTGCCGGCGACTCCGGCAGCGGCTCCAGGTAGTGCGAGACCGGCGGGAGATCGGCCGGGCGCAATTCGGGCTCCGGCGGCTGAGGCGGCGGCAGCGGATCGGGATCCGGCGTAGGCGTAGGTGTAGGCGGCTCCGGGTCGGGCACCGGCGTGGGCTCGGGCGTGGGCGTCGGCGGCGCAGGGGCCGGCGTCTCGACCCCAGACTCCTCCCAGCTCGGGACGTGCTCGACCGTCCGCTCGTCCGGCTCTGCCGGCGCCTCCGGAGCGGCGGTCGCGGCGTCCTCAGGCGGCTGCGGCTCGGTCTCGCCGCTCTGCTCCGCCTGCTTCTGCGCCGCCTCCGTCGCGCGGAAGAGCTCCGCCAACGGGCCCTCACGCATGCTTGCGCGCCGACGCGCCATCGAGCACCTCCTTCGCGAGATCACGGTACATCGAGGCGGCTTCGCCGCTCGGGTCGTACTTGAAAATCGACTGCCCCTTCACCGGCGCCTCCGCGTAGCGCACCGTCTTGCGGATCTTCGTGTTGAGCACCAGGTCGCCGAAGTTCTCCTTCAAGATCTCCACAGCCTCGCGTGAATGGAGAAGCCTCCGGTCGAACATCGTCGCCAGGATGCCCTGGATCCCGACGTTCGGGTTGAGGTTCTCGCGAATCATCGAGAGCGTGTTCTCGAGCTGCACGAGTCCGCGGAGCGAGAGGTACTCGCACTGGACGGGCACGATCACGCCGTCGGCCGCGACGAGCGCGTTGATCGTCAGCAGGCCGAGCGACGGCGGCGTGTCGATGAGGACGTAGTCGTAGTTCTCGCGCACCGGCGCCAGCGCCTTCTCGAGCGCACGCTCGCGGCCGATCATCGAAGCGAGCGCGAGCTCGGCGCCGGCGAGGTCGATCGAGGAGACGGCGACATCGAGCTCGTTCGTGCGCACGATCTCGCCGATCGGCAGCCGGTGGCAGAGCACGTCGAACATCGAGCGGTCGATCTCGTCGGGGTTCCACCCCTGCGACATCGTCAGGTTGCCCTGCGGGTCGAGGTCGACCAGGAGCACGCGCAGTCCCTGCTCGGTGAGCGCCACGCCGAGGTTGAGGGTCGTCGTCGTCTTCGCAACGCCGCCCTTCTGGTTGGCGAACGCGATGACGCGGGCCATCGAAGGTCCGCTATCGGCCGTCCGCGCCTGCGGACGAGCTAGTAACCGCGTGAGCGCCATCCCTGCTGACCTTTCGTACCGCCGTAGTCGACTCCTTCTCGATTAGTTTCCCGTCAATGGAGCGGAAATGGCGCGTCCTCATCGTCGTGTGCGTGGCGGTCTTCATGCTGCTCCTCGACATCACCGTAGTCAACGTCGCGCTGCCGAACATCGACAAGGAGCTGAACACCTCCTTCACCGATCTGCAGTGGGTCGTCGACGCCTACGCCCTTACCCTCGCGGCGACGTTGCTCAACGCCGGCTCGCTCGGCGACATACGAGGACGCAAGCGTGTCTTCCTCGGCGGGATCGCCCTCTTCACGCTGGCTTCGGCCTTGTGCGGCGCGGCGCAGTCGCCGAACTGGCTGATCGTGGCGCGGGGTGTGCAGGGAATCGGCGGGGCCGCGATGTTCGCCGTCTCGCTCGCGATCATCTCGCAGGAGTTCCACGGCCGCGAGCGGGGCACCGCGTTCGGGATCTGGGGCGCGACGGTCGGTGCTGCCGTCGCGGTCGGGCCGCTCGTCGGAGGCGCGCTCACGACCTACGTCGGCTGGCGTTGGATCTTCTTCGTCAACCTCCCGATCGGGATCGCCTGCGTCGCGGCCGGTCTGCGCGTCCTGCACGAGACGCGCGACGAGGAAGCCGGCAGCTTCGACGTGGCCGGCCTCATCACACTCACGGGCGGCCTGTTCGCGCTCGTGCTCGGCCTCCTTCGCGGCAGCGACTGGGGCTGGTCGAGCGGGCGCGTCGTCGGCCTCTTCGTCGCCGCGGCCGTGCTGCTCGTCACCTTCGGCATGGTCGAGCTGCGGCGGGAGTCGCCGATGCTCGACATCCGGCTTTTCAAGGTGCCGACGTTCACCGGTGCGCAGATCACTGCCTTTGCGATCTCGGCCGGAATGTTCGCTCAGTTCCTCTTCCTGCCGCTCTACCTCGAGGACGTTCTGGGCTACTCCGCCGTCAAGACGGGCGTGATCTTCCTGCCGCTCTCGCTGCTCGCGTTCGTCGTCGCGCCGATCTCCGGGCGGCTGTCGACACGCGTGCCCGTGCGGCTCCTTTTGTCCGGCGGACTCGCGCTCTGCGGCGTCGCGCTGCTGCTGATGTCGGGCATCTCCGTCGACTCGACCTGGACGACGCTCCTCCCCGGCTTCCTTGTCGCCGGTGTCGGCATCGGCCTCGTCAACGCGCCGCTTGCGTCGACCGCCGTCAGCGTCGTCGAACCGCGTCACGCGGGGATGGCCTCGGGAACGAACAACACGTTCCGCCAGATCGGGATCGCGACGGGCATCGCGGCGCTCGGGGCGATCTTCCAGAGCCGGATCGCGTCGTATCTCACAGCGACGCACTCTTTGCCGCCCAACGTCGTGAAGCCCTTCGCACAGGCAATCGCGTCAGGCGCCGGCCGGCTGAGTACGGGTCCGGGCTTTCCGGACGCCGTCTCGACGCAGACTGCCCACGCAGCCTTCATCCAGCGGCTTGAACGGGATCCTGTTCATCGCCGCATTCGTGCTCTTCGCCGGCGCGGTCCTCGCCTTCGTGCTCGTGCGACAGAAGGACTTCGTCGCGAGCGGTCCTGCTGTGGAGGCCGGCGAGGCCGCTGCCGGCTAGGCCGCTGCCGCCGCCGCGCGCGCGGTGCGCGAGCTCTTGACTCGCAGCGCCAATTGCCAGCTGGCGATCAGCAGGATCACGGCCGCTCCCGTCACGATCACGAGCGCCTGGGCGGCGACCGAGAATGCGATCGCGTCGGCCGTGTGGAAGCCGCCGAGGGCGAGGATCGCAGCACCCGCGCCCGCCTGGGTCGCGGCGCCGGCCGGAGCGATCGGGAGAGCTGCGGACGCGGCAGAGGCGACGAGGAACGCGAGCGCAAGCACGAACGAGCCAGGCATCGACAGTGCGTTGAGCAGCAGGAAGACCGCGACAGCGCGGAGTGTCCACGAGACCGAGATGAGCAACCACGCGGCCCACGCCTCCTTCGTGCAATGCGTGTGTGCGGCGACCCAGCGGCCGAGGCGCCAGCGCGTCACGAACGACAGCCCGGCGATCCGCGGCAGGAAGGCGACGACGAAGGCAGCGGCAATACCCGCTGCGGCCACGACGGCGAAGCCTGCGCGCGTCGTCCAGTGGTTCGAGCCGGCCGCGGCGACCGAGGCCATCGGCGTCAGGGCCGCGTTGTCCAGCATCCCCAGCACGATCAGGCTGAGCCCGAGCGTCCCGATGCCCGTCTTGGTGCCCGGGTAGCGCCTCACGACCGCGATGCGAATGGCGTCGTCGACCCGGCCCGGCAACGCGATTCCGCCTACGCAGGCGGCGCCGCCCGCGAAGGCGAGTGCGTCGGCGGTCGGCCGCTCGCTCGCATGGAAGAGCCGTTGCCAGCCCCACGCCTTGAACGCGTAGGCGGCAAGGAAGAGAAGGGCCGCGCCGGAGGTGAGCACCGGGTCGGCGTGGTGGATCGGCCAGCCGCCGCCCACGAAATGGCGCACGCTGACATACGCGACGCCCAGCAGGACGAGGCCGAATCCGGTGTTCAGCACGAGCTGAACCTTCCGGTTGGAGAGAAGCCGCAGCACCACGGTCGCAACGGTGCTATCGGCCCTATGGGTATGGAGCTTGGTCACTCGATCGGGTCGGCCTCGACAGCCACGTAGCCGGGTTTCGTGAGCATCGTGTGAGGTCGGGGCGTCAACGGCTGCCGACCCTCCCGCGCCCAGTTCGAGACGGAGTACTCCGCCCCCGCTCGTCCGTACCCGGAGGCCTCGGGTCCGCGCGGACGTCTCGGCCGCGTTGCCGAGCGGAGCCGCGACGATCACGAGCGCGCCCGTCGCCCCCGCGTCGAGGCTGCGGACCGTCTGCTCGCCGGAGGCGAGGTCTTGCCGGACGATCACGAGACGGCCGGCGGAAGGATCGTTGCCGGCCGCGCCGGCATAGACCGCGACGAGCGTGCGGCCGTCGCTCACGAGCCAGCCGTTCCGCACCCGGAGGACGGACGGCGGGATCGGGATGGGCGAGTCGGGACCGAGCATCCGGGCCGGAGATCGGACGCAGCACCGCGTCGGGAGGAGCAACCGGCTCGGTGTTCGAATCCGTCGTGGCGACCGAGCCGAGACGCTGCAGGGCGGCGGCCTTGTCCGGCTGCGCGGATGCAGCGAAGCCGAGGCGCGGGATCGCGAAGCCGCCTCCGACCACGAGCGCGCACGCGGCGATCGTCAGCAGCCGAAGCACGCGAGCTCCGAGCCGACGAGGCCGTTGTTGAGCGAGCCGAGCGTGTTCCATGCGGCCGACGGCGTCAGTCCGACGCCGGTCGAGGCGGTCACGCCGGCGAAGGAGTAGCGACTCTTGTTGGCGGTCCACCACTTCCGCACGACCGTCCATTGATTCGCGTTGGCCGCGTAGTAGATCTCCGGCAGAGACAGCGCGAGCCCGTGATCCGAGACGTAGCCGACGTCGCTCGCGTGCCAGCCGTTGTTGCAGGGGCCGTCGGCGCTACCGCTCTGCGGACAGCCGTCGGCCGAGCCGAAGTCGTAGTACAGCGCCCAGCCCTGCGCCGCATCGCCGTTGACGAGCTGCTTCGTGATCGAGACGCCGTCCCAGCTCGGCTCCAGGTCGGACGCGGCATCCGCCGTCTGGCTGTCGTAGCCCTTCGACGCCTGGTAGCCGGCGAGATCCTCGGCGCGTTGCCGACTGGTGGTAGCCCGCATACCAGCCGTCGGTGCTCGACATCCCCGAGCCGGACAGGTGGTAGTTGCTGTTCGCCGTAGACGATGTCCACCGAGCCTCGGACGTGGCAGTTGTGGTACCCGTCGGCCGCCCGCTCGAGAGCCGCGAGGATGTCGGCGTTCGAGAATGTCGTGTTGCTGAAGTCGATCGCTCCCCAGGTGCCGGCGTCGAGCTTTCTCGCCGCTCCGAAGTCGAGCAACAGGACCCGGAGGCCGGTGCCCGGCTGGGCTTTGGCGAAGTCGCAGCCGCGCGCGTAGGCGTAGGAGCTGAGCGCGGCCGGCGACGATCCGTAGACGTACCAGGCCGTCACCGGCGACGGCGTCGCGGCGGCGGCCGCCGGAAACGACGCGAGCCCGGCGACGAGCGACGCGAGCAGGAACGCCGCGCGCCGCATCAGCGGGTCCCCGACCGCGACTCGCGGCTCCTCGGCAGCGGCGAGCGCTGCGACCGCTTCCTGCGCCCGCGGATCGCGCTCTCGCTCCGCCCACACACCGGCCTCGCGCACGAGCTCACGCAGCTCGGCGAGGAGCGACGGCACACCGGCACCCTCACGCTCGAGCGCCTCGATCCGCTCCAGCCGGGCCAGCACTGCGCGCGCCTCCTCCATGCCCCGAAGGTAGGCGGCAACTCGTGACGTGTCTGTCGCCGTCTAGCTCGCGCGTTGCTGGAGGTTCGCGACCGCGCCCGTGGCGCCGAGGAGTGCCTCGTCGAGCTCGCGAACGAGCGCCCGCCGGTCGTCGTGCAGGAGAACCGCCACGAGGAGGCGACGCAAGAGCTCGCAGCTCGGCTCCCGCAGTTGCGCGACGAGCTCGGAACGCTCTGCCGGCGTCGCGCCGAGCAGCGCGGCGCCGCGCATGGCCGCGGCCCACCCACCGTCGCCCTCGCCGAGCGCCGCCTCGAGCGCATGGCGCAGCTGCTCGCCACGGAACGGCTCCGACTGGAAGAGCGCGAGCTCCCAGCGGTCGAGCGCGTCGCCGAGGTGCGCGTCGTCGTCCGCGGACGCGAGGCGGACGCGCAGGTCGCTCGCCACCGAGGCGCGGAAGGGATCGAGGCGCGTCGGCTCGCCGGGTGGAGCCGTCGCGGCGATCGGCAGCACCGGCCGAATCCCGTACGGCCGCCAATCGAGACGCTCGAAGAGGACGGGCCCGGCCGCGACGGGCGCGGCCGTGGAGAGGCGAATCGCCGTGACCGCGTCGGCCAGCTCGCCCGGCGCGTCGGGCGCCTCCGCAGCGCCGCTCGGCAGCGAGCGCTCGAGCTCGAGCACGCAGATCCGATCAGGCTCGCGGCCGAAGTGCCGCGGCAGGAGGCCCGACGCCTCCGGCCACATGGCCGCGATCTCGCCCGTGGCGGCGTGCCGGACGCGGATCCCGTCGCCGAGCTCGATCTGGGTGCCGACCGAGAGGCCGACGAGGGGAGCAACTGCGCCGTACGAGTGGCCCTCGCCGTAGAGCGACGTCTCGAGCTCCTCGTACGCGCGCGCGAAGGCGCTGTCGTCCCAGTCGAAGCCGCCACAGCCCTCGGCGGTACGGACGAGGAGCGGGACGAGGACGCTGCGGTAGACGGCGCGAGCGCTCGTCTCGGACGTCTCCCTCGTGCGCGCGGGCGAAGATCCGCGCGGCCGGCTCGCGCAGCAGCTCGGAGACGGCGTCCTGGACGTCGACGCGCGAGAAGAGCCGCTCCGTGCGCGCCTCGACGAAGCCGCGGACGAGCGGGCGGTACTCGTAGAGCGTCGGACGTCCGTACGAGCCGTGCTCCTCGAAGGCGAACGGGAGGTTCGACGCCGTCCTCGAGCTCGCGCGTGAAGACGGCGAAGGCGCCGAGGCAGAAGCGGCGGAGCGTGTCGTGAAGGTGCGGCGAGCGCATCCGGCTCTCCTACGACGGCGAGCGGCAGTGCCTCCTACTTTTGGCAGCCCGGGCACCAGTACGCCGTGCGCGCGTGCTCGCCCTGCGGCGCCGAGCGAACGACGCCTCCGCAACGCGGGCAGGCGCGGCCCGCGCGCCGGTAGACGTGCCGCGGCGGTCGCGCCCCGTCGACGCGCGGCTCGCATCCGCCGGCGCGAGATCTCGAGCACGCCCAGCAGCTCGCTCGTCGTCGAGCGTCGCCGAGCGGCCGCCACGAGCGAGATGCGCGCCTCCCAGAGCACCTCGGCCCGCCAGAGGTTGCCGATGCCGGCCACGAGACGCTGGTCGAGGAGCGCGTCGCCGATCTCCCGCTCCTGCGGCGTGGCGCGCAGCCGCGAGAGCATCGTCTCGAAATCCGCCGGCTCGCCGAGGATGTCCGGCCCGAGACGTGGCGCCGATCGACTCCCGACGAGCTCGAGCACGGAGCCGTTCCAGAGGACGGCCTCGTACTCGGCGCCGCGCAGGACGAGCCACGGCCGACCCGCCCGAGTCGTCCCCCGGCGCTCGACGCGCCACCTGCCGTTCATGCGCAGGTGACTGCGCAGGACGAGGCCGCCGTCGAAGTGGAGCAGGAGGTTCTTGCCCACCGCTTCCACCCGCTCGAGCCGGCGGCCGTCGAGCCGCGCAGCGAGCCCTTTCACCGCGGCGCGCGGATGCGGGGTCTCGACCTCGACGCGCTCGCCGACGAGGACCTGCAGCCGACGGGCCGCCCGATGCAGCGAATCGCCTTCCGGCACGCGGGGAAGCCTACGATTGAGTCGTGATTCGGCCTTCTATCGGTGTTCGCTGGTGGCTGGGGATCGCATTCGCGGTCGTCGCCGCGACCTCGACCGCGATCGTCGTCTCGCAGTTCTCCGACCGCTCGGAGAACGCGTTCCGCCGCCACGGCGCGAACGTCACCCTCAAGGACGCGCAACGTGGCGCCCAGCTCCCGCGCGCACAGCTCGAGCGACTGGCAGAGGAGCAGAACGTCAAGTTCCGGATTCTCGGCACGCCGTCGGCGGCGCGCTCTCCGCTCCAGCGCGAGGCGGTGACCGCCGCGCTCGGCGGCAAGTCGTTCGTCCAGGGAGACAAGGACGGAGGCGTGTTCGTCGCGGCCGTCCCGTACGACGGCCAGACGCTCGTCGCGATCAACCGCCTGCCCGACGTCGCCGAGGCGATCGACACGGTGAACGGCGAGGCGCTCCGGGCGGGCGTCATCGCCGGCGTGATCGGCGTCATCGTCGGGCTCTTGCTCGCTCAGCTCATCGCGCTGCGACTGCGCCGTCTCAGCGCAGCCGCCGAGGCGATCGCGCACGGAGACTTCGAGACGCCGCTCCATTACCGCTTCGGCGACGAGTTCGGCACGCTGGCGCAGAACTTCGACCGGATGCGCCGGCAGCTACGCCGCTCCTTCCGCCGTATCGAGGCGGAGCGCGACCGGCTGAGGCTCCTGCTCGAGCGCCTGCACGAAGGCGTGCTTGCGATCGATCAGGACCTGGTCGTCCACTTCGCGAACACGGAGGCGCGCCGTCTGCTCGGCGGCCGCGTGCAGGAGGGAGACGCGCTGCCCGAGCCGTGGCAGACCTTCGAGCTGCGCGAGTTCGCGCACTCCCTCTTCGACGAGCGGGCGAGCGTGACGCAGGTGCACGTGCGACCCGATGAGCAGCACGCGTACGGGGTGGTCGGCATTCCGTCCCAACCCGAAACCGACTGGGCACTCATCGTGGTCGACGACCTGACCGAGCAGGAGCGGCGAGAGCTCGCCGAGCGCCAGTTCGTGACGAACGCGGCCCACGAGCTGCGCACCCCGCTGACGACGATCATCGGCGCGGTCGAGCTGCTCCAGGCGGGCGCGAAGGAGGATCCCGCCGAGCGCGACCGCTTCCTCGCCCACATCGAGCGCGAGGCCGGCCGGCTGGCGCGCCTCGCCCGCGCGATGTTGACGCTCGCCCGCGCGCACTCCGGGCAGGAGCCGCCGCGCATCGAGGCCGTCGAGCTCGCGCCGCTGCTGCACGAGATTGCGGCGGGGCTGCAGCCGCACGACGGCGTGGCAGTCGACGTCGAGGTCGACGAGGGACTCGCGGTCGAGACGAACCGCGACCTGCTCGAGCAGGCGCTGCGCAACCTCGGTGAGAACGCCGCGAAGCACACGGCCGAGGGCTCCGTCGCCCTTCGTGCGTACGGCGTCGGTCGGGCGGTCACGATCGAGGTCGAGGACTCCGGCCCCGGAATCAGCCAGGAGGTGCAGCGCCACGTCTTCGACCGTTTCTACCGCGGCGAGCGCGACGCGGACGGCTTCGGGCTCGGCCTCGCGATCGTCCGCGAGTCGGTGCGTACGCTCGGCGGCCGCATCGAGCTCGACTCCTCGCCCGGCCAGGGAACCGTCTTCCGGATCCTGCTCGCGCCGGCGCGAGTGCGAGAGCAGGTGCCCGCGGCGTGAGCGTCGTGCCGGCAAGCGGAAACGGCGAGCGGATCCTGCTGGTCGACGACGACGCGGGCGTCCGCGACGTCGTGGCCTTCACGCTGCGGCGCGAGGGCTACGAGGTCGACGAGGAGCGTGATGGGCCGTCGGCGCTCGAGTCCGGGCGCACCGGCCGATACGCGCTCGTCGTCCTCGACGTGATGCTGCCCGGGCTGTCGGGCGTCGAGGTGTGCCGCGAGCTGCGGGCGGAGAGCGACGTCCCGATCCTGATGCTGACGGCGCGGGACGCGGAGTCGGACCGCGTGCTCGGGCTCGAGCTCGGCGCGGACGACTACGTGACGAAGCCTTTCTCGAGCGCCGAGCTGCTCAGCCGCGTGCGGGCGATCCTGCGGCGCCGCGAGCTCGACCGAGCCGGCGGCGGGGCGACGGTGCGGAAGCTCGGCGGCCTCCAGATCGACCTCGGCCGGCACGAAGTGCTCGTCGACGGCGACCGCGTCCACCTGACCCTGTCGGAGTTCAAGGTCTTGTCCCTGTTGGCCGAGCAGCCGGAGGCGGTCGTCTCGCGCCGCGAGCTCATGCAGCATCTCTGGGCGAGCGAGCACGTCGGCGACGAGCACGCCTGCGAGGTGCACATCTCGAACCTGCGCCGCAAGATCGAGCGGGATCCCACGCAGCCGGAGCGGCTCGTCACGGTGCGCGGTTCGGGCTACAAGCTCGTCGCAGCCTGAGGTTCCGGACGCTCAGGCGAGAGGACGCTGGCCCAGGCGAGGGACCTATCGCTCGCCGTCCCAGTAATCGAGGTGCGAGGCTCTGCGGAGCATGTAGTGGGCATCGCCCGCCCAGACGCCCACCTTGTCGCTGTCTGGATACTCGGCGATCCCGAACTCGCTCTTCGTGGAGAACATGGCAACACGTACAGGCTCCTCTGACCGGTTTCCTATCTGGTGCGCTCCGCTCGGTCCGGCAGGGAAGCAGGCCACGTCGCCGGGACTTAGAACGGTCTCACCGTCCGGCGTGCGCACGGTCGGAGAACCGGCGACGACGATCAGCCACTCCTCGTCGGTCCACTCGAAGTGGTAGGGGCAGATCGCCTCGCCCGGCGGCAGTTCGTAGATGCTCATCCCGAGCAGCGACGCCCCGAGCTTCGGTCCGAGCCGAGCCGCATGGGAGATATAGCCGGGCGGCTCGGTCCCGTCCGGTCCGCTGTCGGTCTCGCCGTTGACGAGATTGAAGGTCTGCATCGCGGGAGTATGCCCGTGCGTTCGCCTTCAGGGGTCATTCCGGAACTGTGAGTGTGTGGCTGTCCCGTCTGGGGCTGTTGTCAGGTTGGTGCCGGTGCTCTTTGTTCGTGACTCGATTCTCGAATGACCCGCTGTTGCGGTGTCTTTCCAGTGATGTGTCCGGGCGGAGAGTCCGGTGTCGGCCTGGCGGCCGCTTGCTGGCCTGATCAGAAGCCTGTCCGCGTTCTGAGCGCGTGACCCGTCACAGTTCTGCCGCTCGCGGTTTGCATCCCCAGACCGGCACCGGTTGGTGTCCCCCAACGCTTGGCTGGAGGTCGGTTCTCGGATGCTTGCAGATCAGCTGGACTACATCGTGGGTGTCGATCCACACCGCGACTCGCACTCAGTCGCGGTCGTGCATATCGTCAGTGGCGCCGTTGTTTTTGAGTCGACGATCGACGCGAACAGCGACGGCTATGCGCAGGCGCTGGCCCTCGTCGACGAGCACGCATCGGGCCGCCGTGCGTTCGCGATCGAGGGCACCGGCTCTTTCGGTGCCGGTCTGACCCGCTTTCTGACCGCGGAGGGTGAGTGGGTGCTCGAGGTCAGTCGGCTACGCCGCGAACGCCGCTCGGGCGGCAAGACCGACGCACTCGATGCCGTCCGTGCAGCCCGTAGCGTCCTCAGCGAGCAGCGGCCCGCGACACCCCGCGCAGGCGGCGAACGGCAAGCGTTGCAGGCACTTGTCGCCGCACGCGAGGGCGCCGTCAACGCCAAGCGCGCCGGGCTTTGTCAGCTGCGCGACCTATTGATCACAACGCCGGAGCCGCTACGCAGCCAGCTGCGACCACTCACCCGCGCACGGCTACTACAACGGCTGACAGCAACCCGCCCGCACGGTCGAGGCGATGCCGAGCTACGCGGCAGCCTGCTCGCGTTGCGCTCGATCGCCCGTCGGGTGTTGCAGCTGACCGCCGAGGAGCGCGAGCTCGCACGCGAGATCGAAACGCTCACCCGCAAGCTGGCACCGCAGCTGCTCGACCAGCCCGGCGTCGGACCACACGCCGCCGCCCAGCTCGTCCTCTCCTGGTCACACCCAGGCCGCATCAGCTCCGAAGCAGCCTTTGCCAGGCTCGCCGGCGCCGCCCCGATCCCGGCCTCCTCCGGCCAGACGATCCGCTACCGCCTCGACCGATCAGGCGACCGCAAACTCAACCGCGCCTTGCACATGATCCTCGTCACACGCAAACGCACACATCCCCCGACGATCGCCTACATCGAGCGCCGCACCCAGGAAGGCAAGACACGACGCGAAGCAAACCGCTGCCTCAAGCGCTACCTCGCCCGCAACCTCTACCGGCTACTAGAACACGGACAGCCAATCGCGACTTGACAAACATAGAAGCATCACTGGCTCAGCCGAGAGTGCTGGCTCTTGACTCCAGCGCAACGAGTGAGTCGGCGCGACCTTGGCGAAGCTCTCAGCCGATGCATGGCTGGATACGGTGGGCTCATGTCGCGGAGACACCCGGGGTGGAAGGCGTTGGCCGAAGCTGTAGCGCCGGGTGCTCGGGTAACGCGCCTACGTCGCCTCACCGGGGGCGGCGGGGGAGCCGATGCCTACGACGTAACACTCGACCAGGCCCCGCGCAGAGCTGTCGTCAAGCTCTACCCCGACGGTGACGGCAGGGCATCGTCGGAGTGGAGTGGTCTTGAGGTTGCCCAGCGGGTAGCGGCACCGGTGCCTGAGCCGGTCGCGGCTGATCTGGAGTCGGTCTGGTTCGGCAGGCCCGCTTTTGTCATGTCGTGGTTGCCGGGACGCCCCGTCGTGACCCCCAAAGACATCGACTCATGGGTCGGCGCCCTCGCGGAGACGCTGGTCCAGATACACGAAACGGTGTTGGACGGGGACGCAGCTGCGCTCACGCCGCCCCCGCCGGTCGAGACGTGGCACCCAGAAGCGGGAGAAGAGCATCCCCTGACCGCAGCCGCAGTAAGCGCCGTCACGGCTCGTCTGCCTTCACTCTCGCCGCACCGTGTCCTTGCGCACGGGGACTTCCATCCGGGCAACGTTCTTTGGCAACGCGGCCGTATTAGTGGCGTGGTCGACTGGAGCGCAACACGGCTGGACGCTCGATGGTCTGAGCTGGCGTATTGCAGGGCCGACGTGTGTCTGCTCCTGGGGCCTGATGTCGCCGATCGCCTGGCCGACGCATACTCGGACATGGTCGGCGCTAGCTCCGACGACCTTGCCGTGTACGACGTCATGTGGCTGTTCAATATCCGGCATTACGCTCAGGTGGCCCTCAAGGCGTACGGAGAACAAGGCCATGCACCCGACCTTGAACTGTCACTCGCGCACCTCGATGAGCAACTGCGGCGAGTACTGAGCCGACTCGCCTGAGCACGCTCACCGCGGCGGCTACCGCTTCATGACCGCCGTAGGATTGAGGCTGTGAGCGTACAGAGCGATCTTCAGCATGAGATCGACTCGCTGCCGCTCGTCGACACGCACGAGCATCTCCACAAGGAGGATCGGTGGGTCGGCGACGGCCCCGACATCCTTCAGGATCTGTTCGGCAATTACGCGACGAGCGAGTTGCTCGTTGCAGGGGCGCCGCCGGACGCTGTCGAGCGGCTCCTCGACTCGTCGGCGGGCGACCTGGGTTCGCGCTTCTTGCCGGTTCGGGAGGCCTGGGAGGCGATCCAGCTCACCGGCTACGGCGAGGCGGTGCGGCTGATCGCGCGCGAGATCTACGGGCTCGAGGAACTGACGGTCGACGGGCTCGAAGCGGCGCAGGTAACTCTTACGTCGTTGCGGCGTCCGGGTGAGCGTCTGCGGCTGCTCCGCGACGTGGCGGGGCTCGACCACGTGCAGGTCGACGACTTCGAGCCTGCGTGCCTGCCGGACGCGTCGGGGCCGGACTTCTTTCTCTACGACATCTCCTGGGAGAAATTGTCCAGCGGGGACCTGACAGGCCTCGACGTGTCGAACCTCGACGAGCTGCGCGCTGTTATCGGCGGGGTATTCGAGCGGTACGCGGCGTGTGCGATCGCCGTCAAGACGCAGCACGCGTACTTCCGCACGCTGGCGTGGACAGAGCGCTCGGATGACGAAGCTTCGCGCGCCCTGGCGGCGGTGTTGGCCGGCGGCGACGTTGACGAGAGCGCCCGTCTGGTGCTCGGCGACTGGTGCCTCGCGCGCGCGGCGGAGCACGCCGCCGAGCACGACCTGCCCCTCAAGATCCACACCGGCCATCTGGCAGGCACCGGTTCGATGCCGGTCGATCGTGTGCGGCCGAGCCATCTCTGCGGGCTGCTCGCGCGCTACCCGCAGACGCGGTTCGTGCTGATGCACATCTCCTATCCGTACAGCGACGAGCTCATCTCGATCGCGAAGCACTTCCCGAACGTCTGGGTCGATCTGTGCTGGGCGTGGTCGATAAACCCGTATAGCGCAACCGACTTCGTGCGCCGCTTCCTGCACGCCGTGCCCGTCAACAAGCTCTTCGCGTACGGCGGCGACACCAGCTGGCCGACGGCGTCCGTGGCGTATGCGGCGCAGGCGCGGCGC
The DNA here is from genome assembly GCA_963794255.1 of uncultured Actinomycetes bacterium. Classification (GTDB taxonomy): domain Bacteria; phylum Actinomycetota; class Thermoleophilia; order Gaiellales; family Gaiellaceae; genus Palsa-739. The sequence continues at coordinate 342,028 of CAWCDC010000003.1, forward strand.
GGACTGGCGCGCGCGCTCGAGGCCGAGGTCGCCGCAGGGGAGCTGACGGAACGCCAGGCGATCGCCGTCGCGCACCGGTTGATGCGCGACAACCAATACGCCTGCTTCGACATCGAAGGGACGCGGGCGGCCGTCTACCGCGCGGCGAGCTGAATTGCGTAGGCGGTGGCGTCCGCTCGTCGTCCTCGTCGCCCATGGACAGAATCCTGGCCAGAGATCAGCTATCGAGTCGGCTGCCATCGCTCGGGCGCAGGTATCGCCGCGCGCCGCTCGGGGGTCATTCCGGAACACTGGCTGCGTGGGCGTGCCTGTGGCTCAGCCGGCGATCGCTTTGACGCGAGCCGGATCGTGCCCGGGCGGGCGCGGTTCGACTTCCTCGCTACGCGCAGCGAGCAGGACCGCCCCGGCGACGACTACAGCGAACGCCGCGACGCGAACCACGCCGATCGGCCCGGAGGGGAGTGGCTCGTGGAAGAGCACCGTGCCCGCGACGATCGGGAGTGCGTTCGTCAGCAGGGTCGAGAGGCCGGCCGTCGTCAGTGCGCCACCTCGCTGGAAGGCGGCCTGGAGGACCGCTGTTCCCGCGCCGTAGAAGACGATCAGGCAGACGAGGAAAGCAACGTTTTGGAGTCCGCCGGAGACCGCCATCTTGGTCGCCACGTCCCCGGCCGCAAAGAGGATGCCGGCGGCGATGCCCCATGCTGGTGCGCGCCCGATCGCGGGTGCGAGCAACCACATGCACAGGATCGCGCCGGCCGTCGAGGCTCCCAGCCAGATCCCGACCCAGGCATACGTCGCTCCGCTTCCCTCGCCGTGGGTGGAGAGAAGTGAGACGCCGAGCAGCGCCAGGCCGAGCACCGACATTACGGCTCCGACCTGCTCTCGCCTGCTGAGCGCGACGTGCCTGATACGCGAGACCATGATGGCGAGGATTCCGATGCCGCCGGCGGCGGTCGCCTGCACGAGGGAGAGCGGTGCGAGCGCGAGCGCGACTACGTAGAGGACGAAGCCGCCCACCTGGAGGCCGGAACCGATGAGCCACCGCGACTCGACGAGCAGCGAGCGCAGGGAAGCGATCGGCCGGCGCAGCGAGAGCGGGGGCAGGCTCGCTGCGACGTCGTGCTGGAACAGATACCCGAGGTCGAGAGCGCAGGCCGAGACAATCGTGAGCACCAGCGCGAGCGCGATCTGCACCGTGGGTCGCCTCCTCCACAGACACGTTTACGGCGTCCCCACGCCTCGAGGTAGACGCGCAGAGTGTCGCACCCTCGATGTCTTAGCTGATCAGAGCTGCACGGAGGGCCGACCGCTCAGCGGCCATTCCGGAACACCGGCCCAAGCGAGCATCCAGGTTCGGCCCGACCTAGCCGCTGAAGGATGCTCGGGCGGCCGCGGCTTCTCCGGCGATTGCCGACGACTCCTCGATCGGGAGGATCGGGGTGATGCTGAATCGCAGCCACGGCGTAAACGGGGCAGTCGCCCTCGCGATCGTCGCCGCGCTGTCGGCCTCGACGATCGCGACGCCGCCCGAATTGTCCGCACAGCCCCAGAAGCCCTTGAATTCGAAGCCGTCGGGTGGCTGCCACTGTGAGAAGAAGGCGAGATTCCGCTCGATAGCCGCCTCGCCGGTGTCCGTGTACTCCCAGGTCGTGTGAAACAGCACGCCGCACCTCCCGTGATATCGACGGGGCGACCCTACAGGGCAGTGCCGCACTGCTCAACGGCGCGGCGTATCCCGGCGCCTTCCGAGTTCGTTTAGACGACGCACCGGCCCGTCTGGTGGTCAGCCACACGTCCTCTCTCGAAGGAGTCCCGAATGCCACTGCTTTGGATTCTCGTCATCGCCTTGATCATTCTCGCGGTCGCCGGCGGCGCCGCTGTCAGCAGCTTTCTCTGGCTCGTCCTGATCGTCGCTCTGGTCGTCGCGGTGTTCGCGATTCTCTCGGGCCGTCGAGCGGTCTGACCCTGTCAACGCAATGGGCGCCCGATCGTAGGCGCCCTCGGGTCAGGACGGGGGATGCCACCCTCTCGCCAGCGTCGTCTGCCCCACCTCGATCAGATAGCCGTCGGGGTCGCGGATGTAGCAGCGCCATTCGGTTTCGTGCTGCTTCGGCGGCGTCAGGAACTCGGCGCCGCGCGCGCTCCACTCGGTGTAGACGGCCTCGATGTCCGCGACGCGGATGTTGAGGAAGCTGCTCACGCGGTCCGGGTCGGGCGGCGTCTCGAGCGTGACCGTGGGCTTGTCGTCGGTGGGGCCTCCTCCGACGTTGATGATGATCCAGCTGTTGGCGAGCGCGACGTACGTCACCTCGTCGCCCGACTCGCCGGAGATGACCGTCTTGCCGCCCAGTACCTCCGTGTAGAAGCGCCGGGAGCGCTCGACATCGTCCGAGACGATGAAGTGGGCCACGACCAGGTCCTGATCGATGGTGCTCATGTGACCTCCGTTGTTGAGGGTCTAGGCGCGCAGCACCGCGCGGCGCGGGCCGGCGACGAAGCCGGCCTCCACGAGCAGCGGCATCGCGACGGTCTCGGTGACCGGCTCGCCGTCGAAGCGCTCCACCGCCAGGCGCTTCGCGCCGCCACGCTTGACGAATCCGACCAGCGCCTCGAGCGCCGGGCGCAGCCACTCGTCGTCCGGCTCCCGGAGCGGAACCAGCGACCGGCCGCCGCGCTCGACGAAGAGCGCCGCCTCGCCTCCGAGCAGCACGACGTGCGCTCCCGCGACGCGCGCCGCACGAGCGCCGGCGCGCTTCGGCCACGGAATCACGGCCCCGTACGGTTGGGCCGGATCGGCCGCCGCGAGCACGAGCGGCTCCGGTTCGTCTCCCTCGCGCGGCCGTAGCTCGCGCAGCCGCTCGACGGCGCCGCCGAGCGCGAACTGCGCTCCGCCGAGGCCCTCGACGAAGTAGCCGCGCCGGCAGGAGCCGAGCGTCTCGAGCGTGCGGAACTCGCCGTACACGGCGCTGTAGCCGCCCTGGATTCCCTCGGCGCGCACCGCGTCGCGCGTCACGATGCCGTGCCGCTCGAGGAGCAGCTCGGCGAGTGCGCGCCGGTCGGGCGCGTCGCCGGCAAAGAGCTCGGCGGCGAGCGACCAGCGTCCCTGCGTCGCCGTCGGTCGATGGGCACGAGAGCGCGAGAAGCGGCGCGCACGGCGATCGGGCCGCGGCGGCTGGTAGCGGCGCTCGGCACGAAGCGGCGACCACGAGTCGTTCGTCACCTCGCCGCTCCAGACGAGATCCCACAGCGCCGGCAAGCGCCGTCTCGGAGTCGAGCTCCGTCGCTGCGAGGAGCCCGTCCCAGAAGAGCGCGCCGCCGGTGAGCGCCGCGCGAATCGCGTCGTGCGCCTCGCCCTCCGGCGCGGTCGCCGCAGACGGCCGCCCGAGCAGCGCCGCGTCGTCGCGGAAGAAGAGAGCCACGCGGTCGAGCCCGGCTCCGACCCAGACGAGCTCGCCCGAGGCGCAGAGGGCATCGAGCTGCTCGGGGCGGTACTCGGGCACGCGCCGCGGCAGCACCTCCGCCTCCCAGAGCGCCACCGGGAGCGCCAGCGACTGCAGCGGGACGATTGCCTCGCGCAGCGATGCGCGGCGGTCGACGCCGTGCCAGCTCGGCAGGAAGCGCCCGAGCGCCGCCTGCTCGACCGGCTCCACCTCGCGGCGGAGCGCGGCGAGCGACGCACGCCGGAGCCGACGCAGGACGTCGGGATCGCACCACTCGCGCTCGCTGCCGCCCGGCCGGAGCTCGCCGCGAACGAGCTTCTCGTCGCGCTCGAGCTCGCGCAGCTCCTCCTCGACCTCGACGCCGAACCACGCCGAGACCTCGGCGGTGGTGAACGGCCCGCGTCCACGCGCCCAGCGCGCGACGAGCGAGCGCAGCGCATCCTCCACGGGCTCGATGAACACAGCGGGAAGGCCCGACGGCGGGACGATGCCGAGCGCGTCGCGGTAGCGGCCCGCGTCCTCGGCCGCCGCCAGCCGCTCCTCGCCGGCGATGCGAATGCGAATCGCCCGCCGCTCCGCCTCGAGGATCGCCGCATGCGCCTCGTCGAACTCGCCGCTGCGCAGGTCGCCGCGCAGGCGAAGCAGATCATGGAGGCGCTCGGGATCGGTGGGAAACGGCCGCAGCGACGCCTCGACCTCGGCGAGCGCCGCGGGATCGATCAGCTCGCGCAGCTCCTCCTGGCCGAGCAGCTCGCGCAGCAGGTCGCGGTCGAGCGAGAGCGCCTGCGCACGCCGCTCGGCCGGCGGCGTGTCGTCCTCGTACATGTAGGTCGCGATGTAGTCGAAGAGCAGCGAGGACGCGAACGGTGACGCCGTCGCCGTCTCGACGTCGACGAGGTCGAGCTCGCGCGCACGCAGCCGGCCCAGCAGCAGCTTCAGGGCCGGCAGGTCGAAGACGTCCTGCAGGCACTCGCGGTACGTCTCGAGCACGATCGGGAAGCTCGAGTACTTGCGCGCGACCTGGAGCAGGCCCTGCGCCTTCAGGCGCTGCTGCCAGAGCGGCGTCCGCTCGCCGGGCCGGCGACGCGGGATGAGCAGCGCACGGGCGGCGTTCTCGCGGAAGCGGGCGCCGAAGAGGGCGCTCTGCCCCACCTCGGCGAGCACGAGCTCCTCGAGCTCGTCGGGGTCAAGAACGAGCAGGTCCGCGGCGGGCGGCGAGTCGGCGTCCGGCAGATGGAAGGCGATGCCGTCGTCGGACCAGATCGACTGCACCTCGAGGCCGAGCGACTCGCGCAGCCGCGCGCCGACGGCCATCGCCCACGGCGCGTGCACGCGAGCGCCGAACGGAGTGAGGATGCAGACGCGCCAGTCGCCGATCTCGTCGCGGAACCGCTCGACGACGACGGTGCGGTCGGACGGCAGCGCGCCGGTCGCTTTCTCCTGCTCGCGCAGGAAGGTGAGGAGGTTCCGCTCGGCCCGCTCGTCGAGATCGGGAACCTTCGGGTCGCGCGCCGCGAGCAGCTCGCGCGCGAACTTGCCGATCGCCTCGCCGAGCTCGTACGGGCGGCCGATGCCCTCGCCCTTCCAGAACGGCACGGCTCCGGGGACGCCCGGCGCAGGCGAAACGAGCACGCGGTCGCGCGTGATCTCCTCGATCCGCCACGACGAGGCGCCGAGCACGATCACCTGGCCGGCCCGCGCCTCGTAGACCATCTCCTCGTCGAGCTCACCGACGCGGCTCGGCGGCTCCGAGCCGGCGATGAAGACGCCGAAGAGGCCGCGATCGGGGATCGTGCCCGCATTCGTGACCGCCAGCCGCCGCGACCCGGGCCGGCCGCGCAGGACACCCGCGGTGCGATCCCAGACGATCCGCGGCCGCAGCTCGGCGAACTCGTCCGACGGATAACGCCCCGCCAGCATGTCGAGGACGTTCTCGAGCTGCGCGCGCGAGAGGTCGGCGAAGGGATAGGCGCGGCGCACGAGCTGATGCAGCTCCGCGACCTCGACCTCCTCGTCGGCGCAGATCGCGACGATCTGCTGCGAGAGGACGTCGAGCGGGTTGCGCGGAATCTGCGTCTCCTCGATCAGCCCCGCCCGCATCCGCTGCGCGACGACCGCACACTCGAGCAGGTCGGCCCGGAACTTGGGGAAGATCCGCCCGCGCGAGACCTCGCCGAGCGAGTGGCCCGAGCGGCCGATTCGCTGCAGGCCGCGCGCCACCGACTTCGGCGACTCGACCTGGATCACGAGGTCGACGGCGCCCATGTCGATCCCGAGCTCGAGCGACGAGGTCGCAACGAGGCACGGGATCCGTCCCGCCTTCAGGTCTTCCTCGATCTGCTCCCGCTGCTCGCGCGCCAGCGAGCCGTGGTGCGCGCGCGCGAGCTCCTCCTCTGCGGCCTCGTTGAGCCGCAGCGCGAGCCGCTCGGCGAGCCGGCGATTGTTGACGAAGACGATGGTCGAGCGGTGCGCCTTGACGAGTTCGACGAGGGCCGGATAGATCGACGGCCAGATCGAGCGCGCCTCCCAGCCCTCTTCTCTGCTCTCGCCGCCCGGCTCGCGCATGTCGTCGACCGGGACGACCACCTCGAGGTCGAGCTCCTTCGCCACGCCCGCGTCGACGAGCTCGATCGGGCGGCCGCCGGAAACGAACCTGCCGATCTCCTCGAGCGGGCGCTGGGTCGCCGAGAGGCCGATCCGCTGCGGCGGCTGCGACGCGAGCGCCTCGAGCCGCTCGACCGAGAGCGCGAGATGCGCGCCGCGCTTGGTGCCCGCGACCGCGTGCACCTCGTCGAGGATCAGCGTGTCGACGCTCCGCAGCAGCTCTCGTGCGCGTGAGGTCAGGAGCAGGAAGAGCGACTCCGGAGTGGTGATCAGGATGTCCGGCGGCTCGCGGAGCATCGCCGCGCGCTCCTTCTGCGGCGTGTCGCCGGTGCGGACGGCTACGCGCAGATCCGAGCGGAGACCGGCGAGCGGCCCGCGCAGGTTCCGCTCGACGTCGTAGTTGAGCGCCTTCAGCGGCGATACGTAGAGGACGCGGAGTCCCGTGCCTGGCTCCGCGGTCAAGCGGTCGATGGCGGAGAGGAACGCGGCGAGCGTCTTGCCCGAGCCGGTCGGCGCCTGGATGAGCACGTGGCCGCCGGCCGCGATCGCCGGCCAGCCTTTCTCCTGTGCGGGCGTCGGCGCGGCGAAATTCCGCTCGAACCAGTCGCGCGTCTCGGGACGGAAGAGCGACAGCGGCTCCATGCATCGAGCCTAGCGCCGTAGGATCAAGCCGTGCCCGACGCGCTCTGGTTCACCGACGACGAGGCGGCCAACCGCCTCAACGCGCACGATCCGTTCGCGCTGCTCGTCGGCTTCGCGCTCGACCAGCAGGTCACCGTCCAGCAGGCCTTCCTCGGCCCGCTGCGCCTGAAGGAACGGCTCGGCACGCTCGAACCGAGCAAGGTCGCGAAGGCCGACCTCGAGCCACTCTTCCGCGAGAAGCCTGCGATCCACCGCTTCCCCGGCTCGATGGCGGAGCGCGTGCGCGACCTCGCCGCCACCGTCGCCGACGACTACGACGGCGACGCGTCGCGCCTCTGGACCGACGCCGCGGACGGAGCCGACCTGCGCAAGCGCATCGCCGCGCTGCCCGGCTTCGGCGAGATGAAGGTCAAGGCGCTCGGCTCGGTCCTCGCGAAGCGCTTCGGGGTGCCGGTCGCGCAGGAGCTCGTCCCGCCTCATCCCACGCTCGGCGACGTCGACTCGGCGCAGGCACTCGCCGACTACCAGGCCGCGAAGAGGGCACACAAGGCCGAGTGGGCGGCGTCGCGCGCAACCACCAAGTAACAGTCTGTTACTTGGAAAGACAGGTCCAGATCCGCACGCTGATCGACGGCGGCCAACCGGCCGAGCAGACCGCGCACGCGCTCGCCGAGTTCGTTGCCGCCGCGAAGCAGACGCTCGAGATCGCGATCTACGACGTCAACCTGCCGCCGAACCTCGTCGAGATCGTCGGCGACGAGTTCCGAGCCGCAGAAAAACGAGGCGTCGCGATCAGGTTCGCGTACAACCTCGATCACGCCAAGGAAATCCCGGTGCCACCGCCGCCCATCACGAATCCGGAGGTGATCGACGGGCTCCCGTTCCCGACCGAGGCGATCCCGGGCGTGCCGGATCTCATGCATCACAAGTACGTCGTCCGCGACGCGGCCTCGGTCTGGACCGGCTCGACGAACTGGACCGCCGACTCGTGGACGCGGGAGGAGAACGTCATCATCACGTTCGACTCCGCCGCGCTCGCGGCGCGCTACCGCGAGGACTTCGAGCAGCTCTGGACGACGCGCAACGTCGCACGCAGCGGCCGCGTCGACACGGCGCCGGTCGACGGGATGCGCGCGTGGTTCTGTCCCGGTCGCGGCGAGAAGCTCGCCCACCGGATCGCGAAGGCAATCGGATCGGCCCGCCGCCGCGTCCGCATCGCGTCCCCGGTCATCAGCTCGGCGCCGATCCTCGGCACGCTCGCGGAGGTCGCCTCGGACGGCAAGGTCGACCTCGCCGGCGTGGTCGACGCGACCCAGATCGTCGAGGTGCTGCAGCAGTGGCGCGAGAACAAGAACGTCGACTGGAAGGGGCCGCTGCTGCGCACCGTGCTGACGCGCGCGCCGTTCTCGGGCAAGATCACGACCCCCTACGCGCCCGGCTCGGTGCACGACTACATGCACGCGAAGGTGACGGTCGCCGACGACACCGTCTTCGTCGGCAGCTTCAACCTCTCGCACTCGGGCGAGCTGAACGCCGAGAACGTGGTCGAGCTCACGGATCCGCAGCTCGCGGAACGGCTCGCGGCGTTCATCGACGAGGTACGCGGGCGCTATCCGGCCGTCACCCTTCCGGGTGATTCCGGCTGATACCACCCACATACCTTCGCGCCACCTGAATTCATCGGCCCCCGGCCGATCCCCTGGTCACCGGGCAAGAAGCCCGACCGGTACCCAATCAGACCAGAGGAGTTCTCACATGCGCAAGATCAGGAACGCGACACGGACGACGAAGATGGTCTTTGCGGCGGTCGCCGCGCTCGTCGTCTTCGCGAGCACCTACGGCTTCGCCGCCTCGCTCGGCCTGACGACGAACGGCCTCGGCGCCGGTTCGAGCGTCGTCGCAGCGTGCGGCACCGGCATCAACGCCGCCTACACGACGGCGTACGCCTCGTCGATCCCCGGCTACTCCGTCAGCCAGGTGAACCTCACGGCCATCCCGGCGACCTGCCTCGAGCAAGACGTACAAGATCCAGCTCACCGGCGCGAGCGGCGCTGGGATCGGCTCCGAGATGTCGGGCACGCTGCCCGCCTCCGGAACGACGGCGTCGATCGCCACGTCGGGCACTCCCGACGCGAGCCTCGTCACCGGCATCTCGGTCGTCGTCTCGTAGTTCTCGATCTGGCGTACCGGCGGACAGGCGGGGCGCTCACGGGCGCCCCGCCTCGTCCGATTCCGAGGGAGGTAGCAGTGAAGAGGTTGATCCGCATTCTCGGCATCGCCACGGCGACGACCTTACTCACCGTCGGCGTCGCGTCTGCCGCTTCTCTGGGATTCGGCTCGGGAAAGCTCGCCGCCGGTAGCGCCGCGGTCGCGGGCTGCACGTCGTCCGCCCTCACCGCGAACCGCAACGTCAACAACAGCAACAACGTCACCCAGGTCAACGTTCTCAACGTCCCGCAGGCGTGCGCGGGCGAGACCCTCGCGGTGACGCTGGAGAACAGCTCGCACACAAGCCTGGGCTCCGCTTCCACCACGTGTCGGTACGTGCACCGGCGGCTGCACCGTCTCCCTCACGGGATTCGGCACCGTCGCGGCCGCGAGCCTCACCGCCTACGCCTTCTCTCTCACGCGATAGACGACGAATGCGCCGCCTCCACCTCACGCCGCTCCGCCTCGCCGCCGCGATCGTGCTCGGCTCGATTCGCCTTCACCGGCGTCGCCTACGCGGCGAGCCTCGGGCTCGGCTCCGGCAAGCTCTTCGTCTGGAGCCAAACTCTCACGAAGGGGATCGTGCAACCAGACATCCACGACCGCCGACGACACGTACGTGCAGCAGGCACTGCCAACGAGCACGACCGGCGGTACGGCGACGACACTCACGATCAAGCCGACCGCCGGCTCGCAGAACTACGCGTTCATCCGGTTCGATCTCAGCGGCTGCGGCCTTCCCACCACGGGCGGGGCCGACAGCGCCGTCCTGACGGTGAACGTGACGACGAAGGGCAACGACACCATCTCGCTCTTCCCGGTCACTTCCAGCTGGAGCTCGGCGACGCTCAACTGGAACGGCCTGGGAGGACTCACGATCGGCTCCACCGCCACCGGCACGTTCTCGGGAAACTCGACCGGCGCGAAGACCGTGACGGTGACGGCGGACGTCGACGCCGCGATCAAGGCGGGAGCCCTGTGGGGCTGGGAGCTGCGAGCGACGACCGGTACCGCCACGGTCGTGCTCGGCTCCGTCCGGGAATCCGACGGCCGGGAACCGTCCCTCGATGACGCTCTCCTATGAGAAGTAGCGATCACGTCGTTCTGCCGCCGCTCGCCCGGCCGCGCTCCGCGCTCGAGCGGCTGCGCCTTCCCTTCGCGATCGCGAAGCTCGCCGCGCTCGGTCTCGTCATCGCCGCCTGTCTCTGGTTCGGCCTGCCGCAGAGCCTCGGCGGCCGCGCCGGCTGGGTGATGGTGAGCGGCACGAGCATGCTGCCGCGCCTCCACACGGGCGACCTCGTCCTCGTGGAGCATCAGTCGAGCTATCACGTCGGCGAGGTCGTCGCCTACCGCGTCCCGAAGCACGAGATCGGCGCCGGCCACGTCGTGATCCACCGGATCAGCGGCGGCAACGGCACGGCCGGCTGGACGATGAAGGGCGACAACCGCACCGCGCCGGATCTCTGGTATCCGACGAACCACGACGTGATCGGCGCGCAGGAGCTGCGGATCCCGAACGCCTGGTTCGTGCTGCGCGTCTTCCACATGCCCGTCCTCCTGGCGCTTTTCGCGGCCTTCGGCGTGTTCTTCTGGACCGCCTGCGGCGACCGCGAAGGGGATGAGTCGAGTTAGCCGGGAGGGACGTACCGGTACCCGAACCCGCGCACCGTCTCGATCGGCTCGAAGCCGTTCGCTCTCTGGCCGAGCTTCTTGCGCAGGTAGGAGACGTAGAGCTTGACCTGGTCGCGCGAGACCCCGTCCGCGTGTCCCCACACGCGCTCCACGAGCTGGTCGGACGAGAGCACCTGCCCCGCGTTCCCCACGAAGGTCGCGAGCAGGCGGAACTCGAGGGGCGTGAGGCGGACGGGCAGGCCTCGGCAGATGACGTGGCGCCGGCCGTAGTCGACCGAGACCGCCCCGTCGTCGTAGTGGTCGAGGTGAGTCGGCTCGGGAGCCCGCCTCAGCAGCGCCTCGATCCGCGCCAGCAACTCCTGGCGGCCGAACGGCTTTACGACGTAGTCGTCGGCGCCGGCGCGGAAGCCCCGCACCTTGTCGATCTCGCCGCTGCGCGCGGTGAGCAGGATCACGGGCACGTCGCTGAGGTCGCGCAACCGGTCGAGCGTCTCGAAGCCGTCGAGTCCGGGCATCGAGAGGTCGAGGACGACGAGGTCGGTCGGGCTCTCGTAGAACATGCGGAGCGCACTGCGTCCATCCTTGGCCGGCGCGACGTCGTAGCCTGCGCCTCGCAGCAGTTCTTCGAGCAGAAGGCGGATGTCGTCGTCGTCGTCGACGACAAGCACCCGCCGCAAGGGTGCGGTCCCCACGGCGCTCAGTATGAGTAGTGCTCCGGCCGATAGGAACGCCGTGAAGCGCATCGCGCTCGCTGTAACCCTCGGCGCCGTCGCACTCCTGACGGGCGCGTCGGCACGGGCGTTGCGGCTGCCCGCGGCGGCGCACTGCCCGGTCTTCCCGGCGAACAATCCGTGGAACCAGCGGGTCGACAAGCTCCCCGTGGCGGCGGACTCGGCGCAGCTGATCGCTTCGATCGGCCTCGACGCGCCCGTTCACGCCGACTTCGGCTCGGGCACGTGGGACGGCGGGCCGATCGGGATCCCCTACGACGTCGTCTCGAAGAAGACGCCGACCCATCGGGTCTCGTTCGAGTACGCCGACGAGTCCGACCGCATCCGCTATCCGATTCCGTCGCACGTCCACATCGAGGGCGGCGCGCACGCGACCGGCGACCGGCACGCGATCCTCGTCGACAGGAGCACGTGCCGCCTCTACGAGTTGTACGACCTTCGCCACAAAGGCCACGGCTGGACGGCCGGCTCGGGCGCCGTCTGGAACCTGCGCTCGAACCACCTCCGGCCGGCCGGCTGGACGTCGGCGGACGCGGCGGGCCTTCCGATCTTTCCCGGCCTCGCACGCTGGGACGAGGCGGCGCGCGGCCGGATCGACCACGCGCTGCGCTTCACCGCGCCCGAGACGCGGCGCGCGTACGTCTATCCCGCGCGCCACTACGCGTCGAGCTCGAACGAACCCTCACTGCCGCCGATGGGGCTCCGCGTGAGGCTGAAGGCGAGCGTGAACGTCTCCTCGTTTCCGCCGCAGGCGCGCGTCGTGCTGCGGGCGCTCGAGCGCTACGGGATGATCCTGGCCGACAACGGCTCGCCCTGGTACATCTCGGGCGCACCCGACAAGCACTGGTCGAACGACCAGCTCCACGCGCTCGGCCGCCTCACCGGAGCCGACTTCGAGGTCGTCGACACCTCCTCGCTCCCCGAGCCCGGGCGCTAGGCCGCGACGACCTCGCGGAGGAGCGGGATCGCCTCGGGGTCGATCCAGTGCCCGATCGGCCACTCGCGGTAGACGACCTCGGCGCCGGCCTCCTCCAGCGTCTCGCGCGCGGCCCGTCCCCACTGGACGGGGATCGTGTCGTCGAGGGCGCCGTGCACGATCGCGATGCGGGGGAACGGCGGCGACGAGGTCGAGCTCGTAGCCCTCCACGCTCGGGATGAAGCCGCTCAGCGCGAGCAGCGCATCCGGGCGCGGCCGGCCGCGGTAGAGCGCCAACGCGTAGGCCATCGCGCAGCCCTGCGAGAAGCCGCCGAGCACGAGCCGCTCGTACGGCAACCCGTCGAGGAATTCGGACAGCGCCTCGTAGCTCGCCGCGAACGTCTCGCGCTCGGGCGTGCCGAGCCCTCCGAGCACGTACCAGTGCGCCCCTCCCGGCGGCAGCGACAGCGGGCCACGCGGCGTGTAGCCGTGCAGCCTGCGCTCGGGATCGAGCTCGTCGAGGAGCGGAAAGAGGTCGCTCTCGTCGGCGCCGCGCCCGTGCAGGAGGACGAGCGCGCCCGCCGCCTCGCCGGCGGCCGGCCGCTCCCGCACCTGCAGGCTCAAGCCCGGGACCAGTCCGCGCGCGGGTCGGGCAGCGGGGTGAGCAGCGGCTCGACGCGCTCGCGCAGGTGCTCGAAGTTCGGCGGCAGGATGAGCTTCTCGCCGAGATGCGCCGGATCCTCGTCGGTCGCGAAGCCCGGGCCGAGCGTCGCGATCTCGAACAGCACGCCGGCGGGCTCGCGGAAGTAGATCGAGCGGAACCAGAAGCGGTCGATGATCTGCGTCGGGTGTCCGCCGGCCTCGGCGACGAGGTCGTGCCACGCCTGGTGGTCTTCCATCGTCGAGGCCCACGCGACGTGGTGGACGGTGCCGGCACCGCCGACTCCGTGCAGCCCGGGCGCGTCGCCGTACTCGATCCAACCCTCGCGCGTCTCGCCGCGCGTGTCCCAGCGGCCGTCCTCGAGCTCGAAGCCGAGCGTCGTCATGAACTCCGCGTTCGGCTCGCCGTAGGCGCGAACGCCCTCGAAGCCCTCCAGCGCGTGCTCGCGCGGGATCTCGGGATGGTGCGCCACCAGCGGTGCGTCCGCGACGTGCGAGACGACGAGCTCGTGCTGCAGCCCTTCGGGATTGGCGAAGCGGAGCGACTCCCCGTCGGCCTCGACCTCGTGACCTTCCGCACTCAGCCGATTCGCCCAGAACTCGAGCGCCTCGGGCGAGGCGACGCGCCAGACGACGGTATGGACCATCCCGTCGCCGGCCTGGCCCGGCTGTGCGTTCGGGTACTCGAAGAACGTGATGTCGGAGCCCGCGTGCCCCTCTTCGTCGGCGTAGAAGAGGTGGTAGACGGTCGGATCGTCCTGGTTGACCGTCTTCTTCACGAGCCGCAGGCCGAGGACGCGGGTGTAGAAGTCGACGTTCCGCGGCGCGTCGCCGGTGATGCACGTGACGTGATGGATCCCGTCGAAGCGCATCGTCAGCCCTGCGCGTCCGCGAGGAGCTCCTTCGCGGCTTCCAGGTCGGCCTCGCGCACGATCACCTCGCGGGCGCCGGCGGACATGAAGTCCTCGAGCGAGGAGTCGATCGCCTCGGTGTCGCGGTAGGCGCACTCGATCCCCGCCGACCGGAGCAGGCCGCAGACCACCTCGGCCTCGGACTGCCCGGACACGACCTTTACGACGACTGTGCCGTCTTCCGCCACGGGGTGAAGGCTACTCGTGCGGCGTCGTGCCGGTCATGCCGAATGTCGATCCAGCGATGTTGCGCCGGCACGGCCGCCGCGGCGATCACGACTCCCGAGACGATCGCTGCTGCGAGGGCGAGGGCTCGGACGCCCGCGCCGCGCGCTCTGCTGCGCTCGTCGGAGACGGCATCCTCGGCCGTCCTCCTCACCGCGCGCGTGAAATAGACGAGCACGTGCAAGCCCAGCAGCACGAGCCAGATCACGGAGGCCGGGCCGTGAAGCCGGCGAGCCCAGTCGAGCGCCTGGCCGTGCACGAGCCCCATCGCGACGCCGCTGCCGAACAGCACGACCGTCGCCGCCACGAAGAGCGGCGCGAGCAGACGCATCACGATCTGCGGCGGCCCCAGCGCGACGTACGGCCGGCTGCGCGTGTAGTAGCGCGCGAACCGCCAGGTAGTGCTCCCGAGCTTCAGGAGCACCGGCGGGATCAACGCGAGACCGACGAACACGTGCACCGACATGAACGTGTGCACCCCGAGCAGGATCGTCGCCACCTCGACGAGGATCGGAGCCAGCAGGAGCAGCCCGACCGCAGCGGTCAGCCGCTCGTTGCCGGCCGGGTTCAGCCGTCGCTCACGCTGCTGGTCCGGGGCTTCCATGCGGAGCCAGGTCTAGTGGACAGGTGTGAGAGGACGCTTAGACGGCTACCGTGATCGCCATGCCGTTGCTCGCCAAAGGAATCCTCATGCTCATGAAGACCAGGACCGGACGCAGGCTTCTCTTTGCGACCACCGTCGGGGTACTCGAGCTCGCCCGCAGCGAGCAGGCTCACAAGCTCTACGCCAAGGCAGCGGAAGAGTCGCGTCGGGCGGCGCGGGCGGTCCGGCGCTAGGAGGCTGCGTGAAGAAGCTGCTCGAGATCCTCGTCTGTTTCCTGCATCCGATCGCGGTCGTGCTCGCGTGGATCAACCTCGCCGGCCGGAGCGACCTGTCCGGCGGGCAGAAGCTCGCCTGGGGCATCTTCGTGATCTTCCCGATCGTGCCGTTCGTCTACGTGCTCACCGGCGGCGACCTCTGGTGAGGTGACCGGGAAGGCGTGATCTAGCGCGGGCCGAGACTGACGGTGAGCCCAATACTCGCGCCACGCGCGAGCGCCGTGCCCCACCCGGGGTACTGCCGGATCACGATTCCGGGCAGGTAGTTGGCGTGCTTGCGGACGACCTCGCCGACGCTGCAGTGTGCCTTCTCGATCGCCCGTGACGCGCCGGCCAGCTTCCGCCCGATGACGACCGGGACGTTGCACAGCGAGCTCGGCGCTGGGCCGGGGTCGTACGCGTTCGTACCCGCTCCGTCCTCTACGGCCTGCTTCCACGTGTACGTGTAGGCCGGGGTGTAGGCCGCGGTGCCGCCGACGAAGAGATACGCGTAGCCGCGGTGGTGGCGCGAATCTCGTCCCGCGGCCGCGCCCATCGCGAGCACCGGGCCGTATTTCCACAGCACGCTGTGCCTGTGCCCCCAGCAGCGCGAATGATCAGTCGGCGTGCAGCGGGGGTTCTTACTCCCTAGCCCGTCATCCCACACCCACGCCTCGTAGGCCATCGGGGCGTTGTAGAACGCGCCGGCCCAGCCCGGCCACCAGGTGGTGAGGCCGGTCGCGTTGCTCGGGTGCGGGTCGTCCGCCCGCCAGACGCCGCTCACCAGCGCGTCGTGGTCGAGCGCTGCCGTCATTCCGGTGATCGGCGGGAGCCCGTACTGGACGCGATCGAGGTTGACGAGGATGAACAACTGCACCGGTGGCGACAGCGACGGGAAGTTCGCCGGGAGTGCGTACGGCGGCAGATGAACACGCGACCGCGCCTTGTCGAGGTAGTACACGACGGCGTCGATGCACTGCGTGCCAGTCGTCGCGCCGCGGCGGCAAGAGCTCGGCATCCGCCCGATCCGCGTGTTGTGCGCGGGATCTTTCCCACCCCAGGAGGCGGCCGACGCGCTCGTCACGGCGACGAGCGCGAGCGAGCCTACGAGCAAAAGTGAGCGTGGCCTGCGCAACACGCGCTGAAACGTACAACGCGGTTGGGACGAACACACGCGAGCAAGCGCTCAGCCGACGCCGGCGAGCAGGAACGCGCGTGACTCGCGGAGCATCTCGCGGGCGATCACGAGCCGCTGGATCTCCTGCGTTCCCTCGTAGATCTGCGTGATCTTCGCGTCGCGCATGAAGCGCTCGACCGGGTACTCCCTGATGTAGCCGTAGCCGCCGAGGATCTGCACCGCGTCGGTCGTGACCGCCATCGCGACGTCGCCGCACTTGAGCTTCGCCATCGCGGATGCCTTCGTCAGCTCTGCGTCGTCGGCGCCCTCGTCGACCATGCGGCCGAAGCGGTAGAGGAGACCGCGCGCCGCCTCGCACTCCGTCTCCATGTCGGCGAGCTTCGCCTGGATCAGCTGGTGCTGGCCGATCGGCTTGCCCATCGTCTCGCGGGTCTTCGCGTACTCGAGCGCGTAGTCGGTCGCGCCCTGCGCGATGCCGAGCGCCTGCGCGGCGACTCCCGGGCGGGAGCGGTCGAGGATGCGCATCGCGATCCGGAAGCCTTCGCCCTCGGAGCCGAGCAGGTTCGCGGCGGGGATGCGGCAGCCGTCGAACGTCAGCTCGCCGGTGGTCGAGCCCGAGATGCCCATCTTCGGCTCGAGCCGTGCGACGGCGAACCCGGGCGTGTCGGCCTCGACGACGAAGGCCGAGATCCCGTCGTGGCCCGCGTCGGAGTCGGTCTTGGCGAAGACCGTGTAGAGGCTCGCGACGCCAGCGTTCGTGATGAAGCGCTTCGAGCCGTCGAGGACGTACTCGTCGCCCTCGCGCCGCGCCGTCGTCCGCATCGCAGCCGAGTCGGAGCCGGAGCCGGATTCGGTCAGCGCGTACGCCGGCAGCCACTCGCCCGAGGCGAACTTCGGGAGATAGCGCTCCTTCTGCTCGTCGCTCCCCGCGAGCTTGAGGCCCAGCGAGCCGAGCTCCTGCACGGCGAGGATCAGGGCCGAGGTCGCGCAGACCTTCCCGACCTCTTCGATCGCGATCAGCGAGAGCAGCGCGCCGGTGCCGAGCCCGCCGTACTCCTCGGCGAAGAAGAGGCCGAAGATGTCGTTCTCGCGGAAGAGCTCGACGATGTCCCACGGAAACTCGTGGGAGGCGTCGATCTCGGCGGCGCGGGGCGCGATCCGCTCGCGCGCGAGCTGCCGCACGAGGTCGCGCAGCTCCCGCTGCTCGTCGGTCAGAACGTGCCAGGCCACGGGCGAAAGTCTATTCCGGCTTGTGGCAGACCCCTTCGATGTTGTTGCCGTCGGGGTCGAGGACGAAGGCGCCGTAGTAGTTCTCGTGGTACCACCGGATGCCCGGCGCGCCGTTGTCCGTGCCGCCGGCGGCGAGCCCGGCGGCGTGGAACGCGTCGACGGTCGCGCGGTCGTCGCAGGTGAACGCGATGTGCACACCCGTCGTGTACGGCTCTCGCTGGTGCAGCCAGAGGACCGGCTTGCCCTCGTCGCCGAACCCCACCACGCCGTGCTCCGGCCATTCCGCCAGGACGCTCCAGCCCAGCGGTGCCAGCGCCTGCTCGTAGAAGGCGCGGCTGCGCTCGTAGTCACGCACGTTTGGACCGACATGATCGAACATAGGCACATGATCCTCCGCAACGGCACGATTCGCACGCTCGACCCGTCGCTGCCGACCGTCTCGTCCCTCTGGATCGCGGGCGAGCGGATCGCCGGCGGCGTCGGCGTGCACGAGACTTCGCTGCCGACGACGGACTCGGTCGACCTCGGCGGGCGCTGCGTGCTGCCCGGTTTCACCGACTCGCACGTCCACTTCCCCACGTGGGCGCTGTCGCAGGAACGACGTCGGCCTGCACGGCTGCGCGTCGGTCGCCGAGGCGCTCGACCGCGTGCGGGCCGCGCCGACGAAGGGGAGCTGGGTGCGCGGGCAGGGCTGGCGCGACGCCGACTGGCCCGACGGGCCGCCGACCCGGCAGGCGCTCGACGAGGTCGTGAGCGACCGTCCGGCGATGCTGATCTCGAAGGACTACCACGCCCTCTGGCTCAACTCGGCGGCGCTCTCGCTCGCCGGCGGCGACCTCGACGTCGACGGCGGCGTCGTCGTCCGCGACGAGCACGGCGAGCCGACCGGCGTCCTTTACGAGGAGGCCGCGTGGCGTTTCAAGGGCCGCTTCGTGCAAGTGCCGGACGACGAGTACGTCGAGGCGATGCGCGCCGGCGTCAAGGTCGCGGCGTCTCGCGGTGTGACGGCGCTGCACGACAAGGACGGCTGGCTCGGCGCGATCGGGCTCTGGCAGCAGCTCGAACAGCAGGGCGCACTCCCACTGCGCGTCTGGCAGTCGACACCGGCCGAGCGGCTGCCCGAGCTGCGCGAGATCGGGTTGCGCAGCGGCGTCGGCTCTCCACTCCTCCGTCTCGGCTACCTGAAGACGTTCATGGACGGGACGCTCGGCTCCCAGACCGCGTGGATGACGGACGGGAGCGGCGTCATGATCACGACGGGCGAAGAGCTCGAGCAGATCGTGCGCGACGGCGCCGAGGCGGGGTGGCCGGTCGGCGTCCACGCGATCGGCGACGCGGCGAACGGGGCCGCGCTCGACGCCTTCGAGCGCTCGCGCGACGTATGGCAGCCGCGCGGCCTGCGCCAGCGAATCGAGCACGCGCAGTGCCTCGCTCCGGAAGACGTCGGCCGCTTCGCCGAGCTCGGCATCGCCGTCTCTCTCCAGTTCACGCACGCTCCGTCCGACGAGGAGCTCGCGAAGCGCTACTGGCCCGATCGGCTCGACGGGACGTACTCGTTCCGCTCGCTGCTCGACTCCGGAGCTCTGCTCGCGAACGGATCGGACGCGCCGGTGGAGGAGCTCGAGCCGTGGGCCGGCGTCGTCGCCGCCGTCCTCGACCACTGGCGCGAAGACCAGCGGCTGACTCTCGAACAGGCGCTGCACGCCGTCTGCGTCGCGCCCGCGTGGCTGTCGCACGACGAGCGCGTGCGCGGGACGCTCATCCCGGGCCGTTACGCCGACCTGGTTGTGCTCGACCGCGACCCGTTCACGTGCGAGCCGGAGGAGCTGCGCGAGGTGCAGGTCGTGGCGACGATGCTCGGCGGCCGCTGGACGCACAACCCGCCGCCCTGGGACTGACGTGACGGAGCATCGAGTCCCGCGTAGCGAGGTGATCTGGTCGTTCGGGCCGGACCTGGAGCCGGTGCTGGAAGTCGAGCCCGGCGACGTGGTCACCTTCGAGACGAACGACTGCTTCACCGGTCAGATCCGGAGCGAGGACGACCTCGTGACCGAGATCGACCTCTCGCGGATCAACAGCGCGACCGGCCCGGTCGCCGTCAAGGGCGCAGAGCCGGGCGACACACTCGTGGCCGAGATCCTCGACGTGCGGCCGATTGAATGGGGCGTGGCGACGCTGATTCCCGGCTTCGGCCAGCTCAGCAGCATGGTTCAGTCTCCGCTGACGCGCCTCTTCGAGGTGCGCGACGGGATGGTGAAGATGAACGACCGCGTCTCGTTCCCCGCCATGCCGATGGTCGGGGTGGTGGGCGTGGCAACCGACGGCGAGGAGCTCTCGAACGGGCTGGCCGGACGGCACGGCGGCAACCTCGACGACCACTGGCACGGAGCCGGCGCGCGCATCTTCTTCCCCGTGCGGCAGCCGGGCGGCATGTTCGCGGTCGGCGACATGCACGCCGCGATGGGCGACGCCGAGATCTGCTTCACGGGAGTCGAGATCGCCGGCGAGGTCGACATCCGCTTCGACGTCCTCAAGGGCAAGCACGCGACCTGGCCCGTCACCGAGCTCACCGACCGCTGGCTGCCGCACGCGACCGCGCCCGAGTACGCCGAGGCGCTCGCGCTCGTGTCCGAGGAGGCCGCGCGCCTGCTCGTCGACGAGCACGGCTTCACGATCGAGGACGCGTTCATCTTCCTCTCGGTCGCGTGCGACGCCGGAGTCGCGCAGGCGTGCAAGCCGTGCGAGGGCTTCGGCACGATCGCGCGCTTCTCGATCCCGAAGATCGGCGCGTGTCCAGGTCCCTTCGGGACATCAGCCGGTGTCTGACACCGGCTGATGTCCTTTTTGGCCCGCGGCGTACAATCAGGCACGTGGCCATGCGGACGATGAACCCTGTCCACGTAGCGGGCGAGTGCGCCGTGGCGGCGACGGCCGAGATCGTCGGCGCGAAGTGGACGGCGCTCCTCGTCCACGACCTCTCCGAGGGGCCGCGCCGCTTTTCCGAGCTCGAGCGCTCGTGCCAGGGGATCAGCCCGCGGACGCTCGCCGAGCGGCTGCGGGCACTCGAAGCCGAGGGAATCCTCGAGCGGCAGAGCTACGCCGAGACGCCGCCGCGCGTCGAGTACCGGCTGACGGCGAAGGGCGAGGCGCTCCTGCCGATCATCGACGCCATGCGCGAGTTCGGCCACGAGTGGCTCGAGTGCGGCCGCCCGCACCCGCACGACTTCTAGCCCGGCGGCCTCCTAGTTCAGCCGGCCGAGCGCGGTGAAGAGCGCCGCGACCGTGTCGATCCCGGCCGCGAAGTACGGCACGAGGAAGCGCTCGTTCGGTGAGTGGATGTTCGACTCGGGCAGCGCGAAGCCGCTGAGGATCGTGTCGATCCCCTTCTCGGTCAGCGCCGGCATCAGCGGGATCGAACCGCCGACGCGCGTCAGGAGCGGGCGCTTGCCGAGCGCCTGCTCGAATGCGTCGAGCGCGAGCTGCACCGCAGGCGCGTCGGCTCGGACGAGCCCGGGGTTCGAGCCGCTCACGACGATCTCGAGCTCTGCTCCCTGGGGAGCGGCGGCGACCAGAAGGGCAGCCGCTGCGTCGCCGACGGTCTCGGCATCCTGCCCGGGCGCGAGGCGAATCGAGAACTCGGCGGACGCCTCGACGCTGAGGGTCGTGTTGCGAATGCCCGGCTTGCCACCGATGATCCCGTTCACGTCCGTCGACGGCTCCGCCCACGTCCGGACGTAGAACTCCTCCGCCGCTTTCGGATCGAGCGGCTTCGCGCCTGCGTCGGAGATGGCCTCGGCGCCGGACGGCAGCTTCGACCACGCGTCGAGCTCCTCCGCGGTCGGTGCCGCGATCCCCGCGCGCAACGGCTCGGGCAGACGGCCGTCCGGGCCGGCGAGCACCGCGTCGAGGCAGCGCATGAGCACGTGGATGGCATTCAGCGCGACGCCGCCGTACATCCCGGAGTGAAGGTCGCGATCGCCCGTCCGCACCTTGACGTCGACGCCGACGAGGCCGCGGGTAGCGAGCTCGATGGTCGGCACGTCGCGGCGCAGCATTCCGCCGTCGAAGATCACGCAGGCATCCGCGCCTCGCTCGTCCTGCGCGATCCAGTCGGCGATCGTGTGGCCGCCGACTTCCTCCTCGCCGTCGAAGGCGATGCGGAGGTTGACCGGCAGCGCGCCCGCCTCGACGAGCCGCTGCGCGGCCTTGAGGACGAGCCAGAGCTGTCCCTTGTCGTCGGCGACGCCACGCCCGTAGGCCCATTCGCCGCGAACCTCGAGCTCGAACGGGTCCGACTCCCAGAGCTCGAGCGGCGCGGGCGGCTGGACGTCGAAGTGGTTGTAGACGAGCACGGTCGGCGCATCGCCGGCGCCGTTCGACGCGGGGATCTCGCCCAGCACGAGCTCGCGCTCGCCGAACGGTGTCAGCTCGGCGGTGCCGCCGATGCGGCAGATGAGCTCGCACACCCACTCGCCCGCGCGCTTCACGTCCTCCCGGTGGGCCGGGTCGGCGCTCACGCTCGGAATCGCGATCAACTCCGCCAGCTCGGCGCGCCAGGCCTCATCCACGAGGGGAGACTTTACGGAGATAGTGTGCTCCGCCGCCGAGCGAACCCGCCTCGTCGCCGGGATTGAGCAAGGCACACGTCCGCAGCGAGAGGCAGCCGCAACCGATGCACGTCGTCAGGCGAGCGCGGATCGCCTCGAGCGTCGCGATGCGCTCGTCGAGCTCGCGCTGCCAGCTCCGCGAGAGCCGCTCCCAGTCGCGCTTCGTCGGAGTCCGGCCGGCGGGCAGCTCGTCGAGCGCCGCCCGGATGCGCTCGAGCGGGACGCCGGCCGCCTTTCCGGCCTGCACGAGCGCGACGCGCCGCAGGGTGACGCTCGCGTAGCGCCGCTGGTTGCCGTCTGTGCGCCGGGCCGAGATGAGCCCTTCGCGCTCGTAGAAACGAAGGGCCGACTGCGAGACGCCGCTCCGCTCGGAGAGCTCGCCGATCGTGAGTTCTCTCGCCATTTGACTTCAACTATAGTTGAGGTTCTACCTTGCGGGAATGGCTATTTCGACGACACTCGGCTATGAAGATCTGCCGGCGCTGCTGACGCGGCTGATCGGCGACGAGAAGCACAACCCGAGCTCGTACTCGACGCTCGACGTCCTCTGGGTTCTCTACGACCGCGTCCTCGACAGGGACGACCGCTTCATCCTCTCGAAAGGCCACGGCCCGGCTGCGTACTACGCCGTGCTGGCGGCGAAAGGGCTGCTGCCGGCGCAGCTCCTCGATGGCTTCGGCGAGTTCGACTCGCCGCTCGGCCACCATCCCGACCGCAAGCTCGTGCCAGGCGCCGAGTTCTCGAGCGGCTCGCTCGGCCATGGGCTCGCCGTCGCCGTCGGCAGCGCTCTCACCGGCCGCCGCGTCTTCTGCCTCCTCGGCGACGCCGAGCTCGAGGAAGGCTCGAACTGGGAGGCGGTGCAATACGCGGGGCGGATCGGGCTCGCCTCGCTCACCACCATCGTGATCGACAACGACTCCTCCTCGCACGGCTGGCCGGAAGGCGTCGAGCGCCGCTTCATGCTCGAAGGCTGGGCGGCGCAGCGGGTCGACGGCCGCGACCACGATCAGCTCGAAGCAGCTCTGATGCCGGATGCCGACGGAACGCGGCCGCGCTGCGTCGTTGCGGAGGTGGAGGCGAAATGACCACGATGCGCGAGCGCTTCTACGACCTCACCCGCACCGCGCTCGGAGAGGACGAGCGGGTCGCCGTCGTCACGGCCCAGATCGGGGCCGACTCGATCGGCGAGCATCCCCGCCACTTCGACGTCGGCATCCGCGAGCAGCTGATGATCGGCGTCGCCGCCGGCCTCGCGCTCGAGGGCTACCGGCCGATCGCGCACTCCTACACGCCGTTCCTCGTCGAGCGCCCGTACGAGATGCTCAAGCTCGACCTCGGCCACAACGACCTCGGCGCCGTCCTCGTCAGCATCGGCGCCTCCTACGACGCGGCGCCCGAGGGACGCACGCATCAGGCGCCCGAGGACGTCGCGCTCGTCGCGGCACTGCCCGGCTGGACGATCCACGTCCCCGGCCATGTCGACGAAGCCGACCGGCTGTTTCGCCAGGCACTCGGCGGCGACGGTCGCACCTATCTCCGGCTGAGCGAGGAGACCAACCACGCCCGCGTCGACGGCGGCTGGCTAACCGTGCTGCGGCACGGCTCGGCCGGGGCGCCGCTCGTGGTCGCCGTCGGCCCGACGCTGACGCCCGTCCTCGAGGCGACCGCCGACCGGGACGTGACCGTCGCGTACATCGCAACCGTGCGCCCGTTCCCGCACGACGAGGTGCGCGACGCGCTCGGGACCGGGACGGACGTCGTCCTCGTGGAGCCGTATCTCGCCGGCACGTCGGCGCCCGAGATCGGCGTCGCGTTACAGGACCGGCCGCACCGGCTGCTTGCGCTCGGCGTCCCGAACAAGGAGTTCCGCCGCTACGGCACGGGAGCTGAGCATCGCGCTGCGCACGGGCTCGACGCCGCCGGAATCGCGAGCTCGCTCGAGGGCTTCCTGGACCGGTAGGTCAGCCCAGGTCGTCGGCGAAGTCCCAGCCGCGAACCGTCCCCGGCTCGAGCCGGACGAGCACCGTATCCGCAGCGGAGACCGACTCCACATACGCCGGGCCGCCCTCCGGGCCGAGGTAGCGAACAGCCATCGAGCCGAGTGCTTCCAGGCCGCCGCCCGGGACGAGACGCGCCTCGCCGCGCACCTCGAGGCCGCGGTACGGAGGCTCGTGCTCGTAGACGACGATGCTTGCCCGCGGGTCGCGGCGCAGATGCTTCAGCTTGACGTCGTTGGGGCCGACGGCAACGTCGAAGCCGCCGTCCCGCCACTGATGCCAGACCGGCGAGAGCAGGACGCCGCCGTCCCTGCGATAGGTGGCCAAGACGGCGACGAGCGGCAGCTCGAGCAGGTCGCCGAGATCGTCGGGGCCGAGCTTGTGCACCGGCCGAGTCTACGCCGGTCTAGGCGACGTCTTTGAGCGAGTCCGTCGCCGCGAGAGCGCGCAGCTTCTTCAGGCTCTGGTTCTCGATCTGGCGGATCCGCTCGCGCGTCACGTTGAAGGTGCGGCCGACCTCGTCGAGGGTGCGCGGCTGCTCGCCGCCGAGGCCGTAGCGCAGCTCGAGCACGCGCCTCTCGCGTTGCGAGAGCGTGCCGAGGATGTCGCCGAGCAACTCCTGGCGCAGCGTCGTGTCGGCTACCTCGTCGGGGAGCGGGGCGTTCTCGTCGGTGAGGAAGTGCCCGAACTCCGACTCGTCCTCGTCGCCGACCGGCTTCTCGAGCGAGACCGGAGCCTGCGAGGTGCGGAGAATCTGCTCGACCTCGTCGAGCGGCAGCTCGATGTCGGCCGCGATCTCGATCGGCAGCGGCTCGCGGCAGAGCTCGCCGCGCAACTTCCGCTCGGAGCGAACGATCTTGTTGAGCTTCTCGACGACGTGGACGGGCATCCGGATCGTGCGGCCCTTGTCGGCGAGCGCGCGGGCAACCGCCTGGCGGATCCACCAGGTCGCGTACGTCGAGAACTTGTAGCCCTTGCGCCAGTCGAACTTCTCTGCCGCGCGGACGAGGCCGATCGTCCCCTCCTGGATCAGGTCGAGGAACGGCAGGCCCTGGTTGCGGTAACGCTTAGCGATCGAGACGACGAGGCGGAGGTTCGCTTCGACCATCTCCTGTTTGGCGCGATGGTCGCCGCGCTCGATCCGCTTCGCGAGCTCGACCTCCTCGGCCGCGGTCAGCAGCTGAACCTTGCCGATGTCCTTGAGGAAGAGTTGCAGCGCGTCGGTCGAGACCTCGCGGACGGTCTCGTCGAGCGGCGCCTCCACCTTCGCGGGCTCGATCGCCTGCGGGTCGAAGACCTCCACCTGCAGCTCCTCGAGCGCGCGGTAGACATCCTCGATCTGCGCCGGCTCGAGGTCGAGCTCGTCGAGCGCGAGCGCGATCTCCTCGGCGCTCACCCGACCGGCGGCCTGTGCCGCCTCGAGCAGGCTCCGCGCCTCCTCGACCTCGAAGACGTCGCCAGGTGACGCCACCTCTACTACTGCTGTCTCGACCATTTCCCCCTCCGTGCGATGCCGGAGGATGCCACGCGCGGAGCCGCCACCGCCATAGGCCGTTCGGCTCATATTTTCTTTACTTGGTCCCATGCTTCCCAATGCTGGAAAGCAGGGTTCGTACTGCTTTCGCGTAGGGCGAATGAGGAGCCTCGGCGGCGGCCAGCCGAAGCTGCTTCAGACCCTTCGCCGGTTGCGCGGTCGAGATGAGGAGCAGGCCGAGCTCGAAGCGGACGACGGGCGCGTGCGGGAAGACGGCGGTCAGCGGGCCGAGCCGTGAGAACGCGCGGCGAGGCGCCGCCTTGCTGAAGAGCGCGACCGCTGCCGCCGTCCGCGCATACGGGTTGTGCGGCGCGAGCCGGGCTGCAGCAGCGAACTGGCGCTCCGCCGAGACCCGATGCCAGAGCTCCCAGAGGAAGTAGCCGTAGCGGAGCTTCGCCTCGACGTGCGGCCCGCGGGCAGCGGTCGCGAGCGCGCGTTGCTGCGCGGCACGGCTCGCCGCCAGCGGCAGCTTCACCGGCAGGAAGAGATCCGGCAGCCCCGACTGGTCGCCTGAGTAGAGCTGGTTCTCGGCCTCGACCGACTCGGGCGAGTCGGGGAACCGCGTATCGACGCGCTTCCATGTGGCAGCTGCGTCGGCGACGCGCCCGGACCAGTACAGCGCCCAGCCGAGGTGATACTGGGCGGCCGGGCTGTCGGGGTACTGCGCGGCCAGCGTCTGCAGCGTGACGAGGCCGTCGCCGTTGGACCAATCCGCAAAGGCAAGCCCGATCCGCGCCTGGAGCGAGTGGTAGCGCTCGAAGATCGCGCGGGCCGCAGCGACGTGCTTCGCGTTGAGGAGGTCGGCAGCGCGGGACAGATCCTGCACCTCGCGGCCGCCGCGGACGCCGAAGTCGAAGAACACCGGCGGCGTGCCCGACTGCGCCTTGATCGCCGCATTCGGCACGGTGGTGCTCTCGCCGCGCGTCTGCCACAACGTCGCCCCCACGACGGCCCCTGCGGCGACGAGCGCGATCACTACGACGAAGAGGACGATGCGCCGGCTCCGAGCCGCCGCAAGCGGGCGAACTGCTGTGGCCACGAGTTCGAGCGTAGCCGCGAACCGGGTCGCTACATTTACGAAAGCGATGCCCAGCTACAGAGAATTGCTCCAGCAGGTCAAGTCGGAGATCGACGAGGTCGACGTCACGCAGGGGCGCGACCTGCTCGACGCGCCCGAGCGCCCGCTCGTCGTCGACGTCCGCGAGCTCGACGAATGGACCGAGGGACGGATTCCGGGCGCGATCCACATTCCGCGCGGCAACCTCGAGTCGCGGATCGAGCAGGCGGCGCCCGACCACGCGCAACCGATCTTCCTCTACTGCGCCGCCGGCAACCGCTCGGCCTTCGCCGCGAAGTCGCTCGAGGAGCTCGGCTACGAAACGTCGTCTCGCTCGCCGGCGGTTACACCGACTGGAAGCGCAGCGGCTTCCCCACCGAGCTGCCGCGCACGCTCGACGGCGAGAAGCGCCAGCGCTACAGCCGGCACGTCCTCATCCCCGAGGTCGGCGAAGAGGGCCAGCTCAAGCTGCTCGACTCGCGCGTGCTCCTGCTCGGCGCCGGCGGACTCGGCTCGCCGTCCGCGCTCTACCTCGCGGCCGCAGGCGTCGGACGGCTCGGGATCGTCGACGACGACCGCGTCGACGCGTCGAACCTGCAGCGCCAGGTGCTCCACTCGACCGGGCGCCTCGGCGACTGGAAGGCCGAGTCGGCGAAGCGGACGCTCTCCGAGCTCAATCCGGACGTCGAGGTCGTGCCGTACATCGAACGGCTGACGTCCGAGAACGTCGAGCGGATCCTCGCCGACGGCTGGGACGTGATCGTCGACGGCGCCGACAACTTCCCGACGCGGTACCTGATCAACGACGCCGCGGTCTGGCACGACATCCCGCTCGTCCACGGCTCGATCTACCGCTTCGAGGGGCAGGCCACGGTCTTCAAGCCCCGGCCGCGCGCCAATGGCGCGCGGGGTCTTGACGGGCCGGGCGACGGCGGCTTCGCCGCCGGCGCTTCCAGCCACGACGGCCCGTGCTACCGCTGCCTCTTCCCGCAACCGCCGCCGCCCGAGCTCGCCCCGAGCTGCGCCGAGGGTGGCGTGCTCGGCGTCCTGCCGGGGATCATCGGTTCCCTGCAGGCGAGCGAGGCGCTCAAGCTCTGCCTCGGGATCGGCGAGCCGCTCGTCGGGCGGCTCCTCCTGTTCGACGCGCTCGCGACCGAGTTCAGCGAGGTCAGGCTCCGCCGCGACCCGAACTGCCCCGTCTGCGGCGACCATCCCACGATCACCGAGTACGTCGACTACGTGGAGTTTTGTTCCGGAAGGCCGACGCACGCATGAGCGTCGTCCGCATCCCACCCCAGCTCCGCAGCGAGGTCGGCGGCGCCCGCGAGGTGCCGGCGGAAGGCGGCACGGTGCGCGAGCTGCTCGACGACCTGATGGACCGCTTTCCCTCGCTACGCCCGCAGCTCGTGGAGAACGAGGAGATCGCGCCGTTCGTGAACGTCTACGTCGAGGGCGAGGACGTCCGCACGCTCGACGGCCTCGACACGTCGGTCGCGAAAGGGAACACCGTGATCCTCCTCCCGGCGATGGCCGGTGGGCTCTAGCGTCCGCACCGCGGGCTCCCTGCTCGAGCTCGTAGGCAACACCCCGCTCGTCGAGCTGCCGCGCCTCTCACCGAAGCCGTCGGTGCGGCTGTACGCAAAGCTCGAGGGCCAGAACCCGACCGGCTCGATCAAGGACCGCGTCGCGCTGGCCATGATCGAAACAGCCGAGACCGCAGGCGAGCTCGAGCCGGGACGCGAGCTGCTCGAGCCGACCTCCGGCAACACCGGCATCGCGCTCGCGCTCGTCGCCAAGCTCAAGGGCTACCGCTCACCTGCGTCTTGCCGGAGAACGCCACCGAGGAGCGGCGACAGCTCCTGCGCCTCTACGGCGCGGCGATCGTCGAGTCGCCCGGCGCGGAAGGATCGAACGGCGCCGTCCGCGTCGCGCTCGAGCTCGCCGAGCGGGAGCCGCGCTACTTCATGCCGTTCCAGTACGCGAACGAGGCGAACCCGCGCGCCCACTACGAGGGCACGGGCGCCGAAATCGCGGCGGCGCTCGACCGCGTCGACGTGCTCGTCGCGGGCCTCGGCACCGGCGGCACGCTGATGGGCGCCGGCGCGCGGGTGCGCGAGAGCTTTCCCGACGTCGTCGTCGCCGCCGCCGAGCCGCTGCCCGGCGATCCCGTCATGGGGCTCCGCTCGCTCGACGACGGCTACGTCCCGCCGATCCTCGACGTCTCGAAGCTCGACCGGAAGCTGCTCGTCTCGAACGAGGACGCGGTCGCCGGTGCGCAGGCGCTGCTCGAGCGCGAGGGCATCTTCGCGGGAGTCTCGAGCGGCGCCGTCCTCCACGTCGGCCGCCGGCTCGCGACCGAGCTCGAGGAGGGAGTCGTGGTCTGCGTCCTCGCCGACGGCGGCTGGAAGTACCTCTCGGCCGGGCTTCTGGCAGGGCGAGGAGATCGACGAGAGCAAGCTGTGGTGGTAGTGCCGGCCGCGGTGCGCGAGGCGCTCGCCGACCACGCGCGACAGGAGCTGCCGAACGAGAGCTGCGGCCTGCTCGTGCTCCGCGACGGCGTCGCCGACCGCTACGAGCCGGGACGCAACGGCGCCGGGTCGCCGTACCGCTTCGAGCTCGAGGTCGACCCCGAGCTGTGGTTCCTCGAGGACGACGGATACGAGCTCGCGGTCGTCCACTCGCACGTTTCCGCCCCGCCGCGCCCGTCGCGCACCGACGTCGAGAACGTCGGCCTCTGGCAGGGCCGGCCGTACCTCATCTACTCGGTCGCGCGCGACGAGCTCGCCGCGTGGACGATCGCCGACGGCGCGATCGAGCCGCTCGAGCTCGGCTGACAAGCCTCTTGTAAAGCCTTCGGGCTCCGTAGATCCGAGCAGGTTCGCTCGGGTCGCGCCCTGATGCCGTCCGCCTTGCCGTGCGCAAGCATTTGGGTTGTGGTGAGGAGGATGAAGAGAAAACGTTGCCGTGTTGCGGGGTTGTCCCTCGCCTTGTTGCTGTTGGCGCTGCTCGTTGGCTCGACACAAGCGGGGGCGGCCAAGCCGCCACTGGCCAAGACGAAGCAGACGGCGAAGCCGGTCTGGACGCTCGCGATGGACGGACCTCGTGTCGCATATGCGAGCGGCGGCCGAATCTACGTCTGGAACGTCGTGACGGGTGCGACCTCCGTCGTCAAAGGCACGTACAGCAACGCCAAGCACAGCGACAACGCCAGCGAGATCGCGATCGCCGGTACGCGGGTCGCGTGGATCAAGCGCCAGCAACTCGGCAACACCGAGCAGCCCCAGCGGCTCTACACCGCCCCGGTCGGAGGATCGGCCACCCGGCTCCGGCGGGTGCTCGGCTACACCGATATGGGCTGTGGTCCGGGCGGCAGCCAGATCGCAGGCCTGGTCGGCTCCGGAAACATCCTGGCGGTCAGCACCTGGAAATCGAAGTCGGACGGCAGAGCCCCGGCCGAGCAACGGCTCAACCTGATCACACGTACGGGGCTGAGGCCGATCGCCACCGGATCCACCACGATCGTGTCCACCTCGGCAGACCGTGGGCGTATCGCGGTCGTCCCGCTCCCGACGCCGGTCTGGGTTCCGGCGGAGGGCTATTGCGTCAAAACTGCGCCGACGAGCGCCGCTGTCTACTCCGTGGACGGCACGTTGTTGCGGCAGATCGAGACCGGTGGCCCGGTCGCGGAGGTCGCGCTCAGCGGGAACCTGCTGGTCGTGCTGCACGGGAGATCCACGGCCACATTCGCGGTCTATGACTGGAAGACAGGCGCACTTCTGCACACCTGGCCCGTCATACGGTCACCCTTCGACTTCGCGGTAGCCGGGCAGCTCGCCGTCTACTCGGTCAATTACCGCCGGCAATCCGTCAACCCCAAGAACCTGCACCTGCTCAACCTGACCACCGGTAAGGACGTCGTGATCGCAACCACCACGAACGGCCGCTACCGCGACCTGGCGATCGGTCGGCGCGGCCTCGTCTACGCGGTCAACCCCCTGACGGAGACCCGCCCCGGCAAACTCGTGTTCGTGCCAAGAGCCAAGCTGCTCGCGGCGCTGAGCAGGTAGAGACGACCCCTACTCGACGTCGTCTTCGTCGACGTAGTCCCCGTTCGCGTCGCGGCGTGGCTCGGGGCGCTGCTCGAAGGTGACCGCGATTCGCTCGATGCGGTTGCCCTCCACCTCGAGCACGTCGAAGCGCATTCCGTCGTACGAGACGTCGTCGCCCGGCTCCGGCGCCCGTCCGAGCTGGCCGAAGACGAAGCCGGCGACCGTGTGGAAGTCCTCGTCCGGCAGCTCGGTGCCGAACCGCGCGTTGAACTCGTCGATCGAGAACATCCCGTCGACGCGGTACTCGTCCTCGGCGATCTGCTCGACCGGCTCCTCGGGCACGTCGAACTCGTCCTCGATCTCACCGACGATCTCCTCGAGCAGGTCCTCGAGCGTCGCGATCCCGACCATCGCCCCGTACTCGTCGACGACCACGGCGAAGTGGCTGTTCGTGCGCCGGAACTCCTGCAGGAGCGAGGCGAGGTCCTTCGTCTCGGGGATGACGTACGCAGGGCGCAGCAACGACGCGAGATCGAGGCCTTCCAGCCCGCGGTCGTGGATCGCCTTGAAGAGGTCGCGGACGTGCAGGACGCCGACGATGTCGTCGAGCGACTCGCGGAAGACGGGGTAGCGCGTGTAGGGCGAGTCGAGGACGACGGCGAGCGCCTCCTCGGCCGGCATGTCGACCGAGACGGCGGACGACGTCCGGTTTCGCCACCATCACGTCGGCGACGTCCTTGTCGCCGAAGACGAAGACCTTGTCGATCATCTCGCGCTCGCCCTCCTCGATCTGCCCCTGCTGGGTCGAGCGCGAGACGAGCATCCGCAGCTCGGCCTCGGAGTGAACCTCGCGCTCGGCGCCGGGCGGCTCGAGCCCGAACGAGTGGAGGATCGCGTCGCTCGCGGCTCTGCAGCGCCCAGATGAACGGGCGGAAGACCGTCAGGAACCCGCGCACCGGGATCGAGACCCAGAGCGCCGTCCCCTCGGCGTGCCCGAGCGCCGCGCCCTTCGGCACCAGCTCGCCGAAGACGACGTGGAAGAAGCTGAGGATCGCGTAGGCGATGAGCACGGCGAGCACCGTGGACATCCACTTGTCGAACTCTTGCGACAGCGTCGCCTCGCCCAGGGCGCCGATGCCCAGCGAGGTGAGCGTGACGCCGAGCTGCATCGCGGCGATGAAGCGGCCCGGGTCGCCGGTGATCCGCAGGACGTCGCGCGCGCGGCGGTTCCCCTGGTGCTGCAGCTCGATGATCCGCGTCCGGCGCGCCGTGACGAGGCCGTACTCCGCGGCCACGAAGAACGCGTTGAGCAGGATCAGGACTGCGACCCCGATCAGCTCGAAGAGGAGTGTCACGCCCTCACCTCGAGGGCGTAGGTACTAGGAGGGTTCTCGACCAACTCTCGCGGCCGGAGTATAGGGAGCGCCTCGGAGCGCGCCGCTTACACGAACATACGTTCGCTATCCTCCAGGGATGCGCGCCGAGTACCGAGAGGAGCCGTGCCGCAACGCGCTCAACCGCGTCCGCGGCATGCCGTTCGCCTGGTCGCTCAATCCGTACATGGGCTGCGCCCACCGGTGCACGTTCTGTTACGTCCGCGCCTTCGAGGCGCGCGCCGACCGGCCGTGGGACGACCGCTACGGCGCGAGCATCCGGGTCAAGACGAACGTCGTCGACGTGCTCCGGCGGGAGCTCGGGCGCGCGTCCTGGCAGCGCGAGCCTGTCGGCGGTCGGCGCCGCGACCGATCCGTACCAGCCGGCCGAGGGCCGCTACCGCCTGACGCGCGGCTGCATCGAGGCGCTTCGCCGAGGCGCGCCAGCCCCTTCTCGATCATCACGCGCGGGCCGCTCATCGTGCGCGACGTCGACGTGCTCGTCGAGGCGGCGCGCCGCGCGGACGTGTCCGTGACCTTCTCCGTCCCGACGCTCGACGCCGAGATCTGGCGCCGCACCGAGCCGGGCACGCGCGCCGCCGCGCCAGCGGCTGCGTGCGCTCTCTCGGCTGGTGGAGGCGGGCATCGACGCGCGCGTCGGCATGGCGCCGATCCTGCCCGGGTCTGAGCGACCGGCCCGAGCTACTCGCCGACGTCGTGCGCGAGGCGCGGGCGGCGGGTGCGACGGGGATCTGGGCGAACCTCCTCTATCTGCGTCCCGGCACGCGCGAGCACTTCCTCGCCGCGCTCGAGCGCGACTGGCCCGAGCTGCTGCCCGAGGTACGAGCGGCTCTACCGCCGCGGCGCGTATCTCCCGCGGCACGAGACCGATCCGGTGCGGGAGCAAGTGCGCTCGCTCGCCCGCGAGCCACGGCGTCCGCGACCGCCGGCCGTGTGCGGCTCGAGCCCGCCGCGCAGGCCGAGCAGCTCCAGATCGCGGCGATGTGACATCTGATCGGCCGATCTATGATCTGCCGGCCATAGCCGCCGCCGAGATCACTTGCCTGATCGTGGACGACCACGAGGTCGTGCGCGAGGGGCTTCGCCTGTCGCTCAGCCGCGCGCCGCACATCCGCGTGATCGGCGAGGCCGCCGACGGCGAGGCCGCCGTCGCGCTCGCCGAGCGCCGCCGTCCCAACGTCGTGATCATGGACGTCCGCATGCCCGGCATGGACGGGCTCGAGGCGACGAAGGTGCTGATGGAGAAGGTGCCCGACAGCTCCGTCCTCATCTTCACCGCCTACAGCGAGCGGAGCCTGCTCAGCCGCGGCCTCGAGTCGGGCGCGAAGGGCTACGTCCTGAAGGAGGCGCCGCACGAGACGCTGCTGCGCGCGATCGAGAAGGTCGCGAGCGGCGAGGGCTACGTCGACCCGGCGCTCATGCCGGCCTTCCTGACGGGCCGCGACAAGGACGACATGCTCACGGCGCGGGAGCGCGAGATCCTCCAGCTCCTCGCCGACGGCATGTCGAACGCCGACGTCGCGACGCAGCTCTTCATCAGCCAGGAGACGGTGAAGAGCCACGTCCGGCACATCCTCGCCAAGCTCGAAGCAGACACGCGCACGCACGCGGTCGCGATCGCGCTGCGCGAAGCGATCATCGACTAGTGAAGGCGTCGACCGGCACCGAGAACCACGCGGTCGCATCTGCGAACGGCGAGCCGGCCGAGCAGGTGCTCGCGGCGGAGCAGGACGAGCGGCGGCGCATCGCGCTCTTTCTCCACGACGGCCCGGTGCAGTCGCTCGCCGGGGTGGCGCTCATGCTCGACGCGTCGCTCGACCTGATCGGCCGCGGCGAGTCGGACCAGGCGCGCGAGATCCTCGACCGCGCGCTGGCCCGGACGCGGACGACGGTCGGGGAGCTCCGCGACCTCTCCTTCAACCTCGAGCCGGTCGCCCTGCGCGACCACGGGTTCACGGCGGCGGTCGACGCGCTCGTGCAGTCCCGCGGCCGCGAGCACCGGATCGGCGATCTCGCTCGACGTTGCGCTGATCGACGAGCTCGGCGAGCGGACGCAGGCCGCGCTCTACCAGATCGTGCGCGAAGCGCTCGAGGAGGCGATTCGCCGCGGGCCTCCCTCCCGCTTCGAGGTCGCGGCCACCTCCGACGCGCCCGGAACGCTGAGCCTCGTGATCAGGGACGACGCGCCGACCGAGCGCCGGCGGCGCGCTCTCGAAGTGCTCGGCGAGCGGGCCCGGACGCTCGGCGCCACGCTCACGCTCGACCACGAGGTCGACGGCACGACGATGAGCCTCGAACTGCGCGGCCAGCCGACGGCCGACGATTAGTCTTCGCGCTGTGGACGGCAACGGCGCACAGCAGCAGCATCTTCTCTTCGTCTGGAAGCCTTCGGGCTACGAGCTCGTCGAGCAGGACGGCGACGCGCCGTCGATCGGCTCCCAGGTCGAGGTCGAGGGCGAGCAGCTACGCGTGACGAAGCTCGGCCCGTCGCCGCTGCCCGGCGACCGCCGCGTCTGCGCGTACCTGGCCGGCTAGCTCGCCGCGATCGAGTCGGCGGCCGCCAGGCCGAGTACGAGCGCCTGCGCGAGGCCGCTCGAGTAGCCGCCGGTCGCCACGCCGCCGGCGTCGACTCCGGCCGCCCAGAGGCCCTCGACGCCGGCCACGCGTGCCTGCTCGTCCACCTGCAGGCCGCCGATCGTGTGCGTCACCGCCGCCGCGACGTGCACGGCGAGGCCGAGCTCCTGGTCGACGACGGTGCCGCCGGCCGCCCGGGCGGCCTCGATCCGGTCGTTCGTCTCGCTGACGCAGTACCACGCGCGGCGCCCGATCAGCTGCGCGAGGTCGTTCTCGTGCCACGCGACGCGTCGAGGCGTGATCTCGCTCCAGTCGTCCGTGAAGACGCGCGCCTCGCGGCCGTAGAGCTGGGCGAGCGGGACGAAGTCCTCCTCCCGGATCCGCGCCGGCGGCGCCGGCATCGACGCGGCCGTAGAACTCGTCCATGCCTGCCGTGGTCTCCGCGCCGCGCGCGACGGCGAAGTCGAGGCCGTCGCCCTCGCTCCACGGGTTCGCCCGCAGGAGCAGATCGCGCTCGCGCGCGAGCCGACCGCCGAAGCCGCCGGTCGCGAGCAGGACGGGCGGCTCGGCGTCTGCCGGGAGCGGCGTGCTCGAGCTCCACCCTCCTGCGCCTCGACGAGAAGCTCCGTCAGCGCCCGCGGGTCGTAGCGGCGGCCGGTCGTGAGCGGGTTCTCGGTGTCGCGCCAGACCGGCTCGGCGCCGAGCGACTCGAGCCAGCGCGAGCGCGTCGTCGAGACGCTCCCAGATCAGCCGCTGCAGCCGCTCGTCGCCGCCGGGGCACTCGGCGCGGAAGCGCTCCCACTCGAGATGCCGCCAGACGACGCAGGAGGAGAGGAGCATCGAGCCGCCCGGCCGTGTTCCCTTCTCGAGCACGCGCGGCTCGTGCCCGAGCTCGCGCAGGCGCGCGGCGGCGACGAGCCCCGCCATCCCCGCGCCTGCGACGGTGACGCGCAATTGAGAGCTCAGGTCAGCGAGAACGTCGGCTTGTGCTCGACGTACTCGATCCGCACGCGTTCCGGGCCCCAGACGAAGACCGCGAGCGTGTTCGGCGCGTCGACGACGTCGTCGATCTCCACGCCGAGGTCGCGCGCGGCGGCCTCGTGCTCGTCGGCCGAGTCGACGAGCACGGCGAAGTGGTTGAGGAGCGGCCGCTCCGGCGCTCCCGGCTCGCCCGGCTGGAACTCGACCCACGCGCCGCCCACCTCGACCCGCGGACAGCCGGATCGCTCCGGGCGCTGCGGGCCGAAAGCCGAGCGAGCTGTACTCGGACGCCGTCGCCTGCGGTTCCGCCGAGCGCAGCGCGACGTGGTCGAGGTCGTAGTCGAGGTCGGTCTCGGCCTCGACGAGCCCGAGCGCGACGCCCTCTGCCGAGCTCGAAGTACGCCTCGCCCTCGCGGCGCCTCTCGACCTCGAGGCCGTCCGGCAGCTCGGCGAGCGCCGCGCTCGAGGTCGCGGACGCGCAGCGCGACGTGCTCGAGCGCCCCACGCTCCCGCGGGCCGTCGGCCGCGAAGAGCGTCAGCTTTCCGCGCCGCGCGTCGGCGCCGACGAGCGTGAACGCGTCCGTCCGGTCGATCACGTGCATTCCGAGGTGGCGGACGGCGAAATCCGCGACGGCATCGCGGTCGGCGAGCCAGTAGGCGACGTGGTCGAGCGTCTTCGGGTTCATGACGGGCGCTTACCCGAACGCACCGCGATTATTCGATCGGCTCGTTCTGGACGTTGTTCTCGTCCGCGTACTTCTGCGTGAGCTCGTTGATGACGTCTGCGCCCTTGTCGTAGGCGTAGTTGATCTCGACGAACGCGTTCCACTTGTCCGGCAGCGCGTCCTCGGGGAAGATCGCCTCGACCGGGCACTCCGGCTCGCACGCTCCGCAGTCGATGCACTCCTCGGGGTCGATGATCGAGGATCCGCTCGGACTCGTGGATGCAGTCGACCGGGCAGACGTCCACGCAGGAGCGGTCTTTGATGTCGATGCAGGGCTCGGCGATGATGTACGTCACAGCGCGCTCTACTGTAGATAGCCGCCGCGGACGGACGCACCCTCAACCGTCAGGGTTCAGGAGATCCTGAAAGCTCCGCCACGACGTCGGCGAGCCGCTCCGCCAGTGCCGACTTCGCGAGCACCTGGTCGAAGCCGGCGGCGTGCGCGGCGCGCAGCCCGGCGGTGTCCGTGTGGTTCGTGAAGCCGACGATCGGGACGTCCGGATACGCGTCCGCGACCTCTTCCGCGTCGATGCGCGAGACGTCCGCGAGGACGAGCTCCGGGTCCTCCGTATGGTCGGCCGTGATGAGACGATGGCCGGGCAGGAGCGCGTCGAGCTTCCCCCGCATGAAGAGGTCGACCCCACACAGCAGGATCGTGGCCACGAGGGAAGGTTAAAGCGCGATGGAGGTTGCGTTCAAGCGCGGACTCGAGGCGATTCGCGGCGGACGCTATTTCGAGGCGCACGAAGAGCTCGAAGAGGCGTGGCGCGCGGCACCAGCAGACGAGCGGGACTTCTTCCAGGGTCTCGTCCACGTCGCCGTCGCGTGGTACCAGGCGGGCCGCGGCCGTCCCGTCGCGACCTCGCGGCAGCTGGAGAAGGCCGCGCGGCGACTGGCGCCGTTCGCCCCGGAGCATCGCGGGGTCGACGTCGCAGGACTGCTCTTGCAGGTCGAGGCGGCCCGGACTCGCGTGGCCGGGGGCTCGCTCGAGCTCGCGCCGCCTCAGCTCTAGGGCTTCGCGAGGCCGAGGTCGATCAGGGCGCGGTTGACGCGACCTGGAGCCACCAGTCGCGGTGGAAGAAGAGCAGCAGCCCGAGCGCGACAGCACGATGCCGCTCGCGACCTGGATCAGCATGTAGCGGTCGCGGAGCCAGCGGAACGCTCCCATCGCGCGGGCGAACGCGACGCCGGCGACGAGGAACGCCGCGCCCAGGCCGAGCGCGTACGCAGCGAGGAGCACCGCGCCCTTCAGCACCGTCCCGCTCGTGCTCGCGAGGACGAGCACTGCGGCGAGCACGCTGCCGATGCACGGCGCGGCGCAGACGGCGAACGCGCCGCCGAGCAGCGCGCCCGAGCCGCGGCGCCGGGCTCCCGTCGAGCAGGCCCGGGCGCGAGCGACGCGCTCGGGCACGGGCAGCAGGCCGACGAACGCGAGGCCGAGCACGACGAGGATGAAGCCGGCGATCTCGTGTGCGCGCGTCCGCCGAGAGGACGCTGCCGATCGGCGCGGCGCCGGCGCCGAGGACGACGAAGACGACGGTGAAGCCGAAGATGAACGGCAGGCTCGAGACCACGACGCGCCTGGCCGTGCCGCGCTCGCCGAGCTGGCCGGCCTCGACGCTCGAGAGCGCGGCGAGGTAGCCGGGAACGAGCGGCAGCACGCACGGCAGGACGACCGAGACGAAGCCGGCGGCAAACGAGATGCCGAGCCGCCCTCCCATCAGTCGAAGCGCGCCAGCACCTCGTCGAGGCGCCGCTCGGTCTCGTCGTCGAGCCCGGATCCCGCCGGCTCGACCGGCTCCTCGGGTCCCGACCTCCGGCTCCAGCGCCAGACGCCGAAGGCGAGCGCGAGGCCGCCGGCGAGAACGCCCACGATCGGCAGCCACCACGCGAGCAGGTCGAATCCCTTGTGCGACGGAGCGGCGAGGATCCCCTGCGCCGTAGTTCGCGGACGAGCGCCGTCTCGATCTGCTGCGCCGTCCAGCAGGCCGCGATCTTCTGCGCGATGAAGCCCTTGATCTGCACCGCTGCCTGCGAGTCGGACATGTCGAGCGTCGTGTGGCAGGTCGGGCACATGACCTGGCCGTCGAGGTACGTCTGCGAGGTGCGCGGCTGCGTGCAGGCCGCAGCGGCCGGCCCGGCGAACGCCAGCGCGACGACGACCACCACGGCGAACCGCAGCATCACGCGTCGGCCTTCGCCAGGGCGTCGCGGAACTTGCCGGCGAAGCCCGGATCCGTGATCGGGCCGGCGAGGTGCAGCGACGACCCGTCCCTGCCGGTCGAGCACGTACGTCTCCGGCACCTGCGAGATCCCGTACCGCCCGGTCACCGCGCCCGACCCGTCCTCGAGCATCGGGAAGGTCAGCCCGTGCGCGCTCACGAAGCGGCGAGCGTCGCTGTCGAGGTCGTGGTAGTCGACGCCGAGGAAGACGACGCCGCGTCTGCGGTAGCTCGTCCAGTCACGCTGGAGCACGGCGGCCTCGCTCTTGCACGGCTGGCACCACGACGCCCAGAAGTTCAGCACGACCGGCTTGCCCCGGTACGCGGCGAGCGAGACCTTGCCGGGGCCCTCGAGCCGGTGCAGCGTGAACGCCGGCGCCATCGAGCCCACGGTCGGCGCGTGCTGCTGGTGCGCCAGCTGCCAGACGAGGAGCGCGAGCAGCCCCGCCACGCACGCGAGCGCCACGAGCTGAGCCGTCCCTTTCACCCGCTTCGTCACGCCGTCCTCGCCGCCTTCAGCTCGCGCGCGAAGAGGCCTGCGTTCGCCTGGTCGCTGCACCGGCCCGGCGACGGGCTCGCCGACCACGCGGCCCGGCAGGGTTGATCACGTAGGTCACGGGGAGCCCCGGCACCGCGTACGGCCCCTGCGCGAGCGTCTCGTTCGGGTCGAACACGGTCGGATACGTGATGCCGTGAGCGGTCAGAAAGCGCCGCGCGTCGCTTCTCGCGTCTCCGCTGTCGACCCCCAGGACGACGACGCCGTGCGAGCGGTTCTGCCGCCAGACCGACTCGAGGTCGGACGCCTCGCGCTTGCACGGCTCGCACCAGGAGGCGAAGAAGTTGAGCACGACCGTCTTCCCGTGGAAGCGACGCAAGCGAGATGTTGCCGCTCGCCCTGCAGGCGCGGGAGCGAGAAGGCGGGCGCTCGCGCGCCGGCCTTGGGCGGCGGCGTCTGGTGCGTCAGATGCCAGACGAGGAGGGCCGCGAGGACTCCGACCCCTGCCACTGCAAGCGACTGTCCCCCGAGCTTCAGCGGCCCCGACACGACGCGCTATGCCGGAGATGATGAAGACCGGCGTCCCGACTCGCACGCGGTTGAACAGCCACTCCGCGGACGCCACCTGCATCCGGATGCAGCCGTGCGACTCGGAGTGCCCGATCGACCACGGCTCGTCGGTGCCGTGGATCCCCACGCCCGAGACGCTCAGTCCCATCCAACGCGTGCCGAGGGGGTTGTCGGGACCGGGCGGAACGGGCTTGGCGCCCGCAGCCCACGAATCCTGCGTCGGCGGGAACCACCACGGGTTCTTCTGCTTGACGACGATCTGGAACTGGCCGAGCGGCGTCGGCCACGCGGCCTGGCCTGTCGCCACGGGGAAGACACGCACGAGCTTCGTGCCGTCGTAGAGGTAGAGACGGTTGATCCCGCGATGGATCACGATCACCGGCTCGGCCTTGACGGACGGCGCCTTGAGCGTCCGCAGCGGCGCCGCGAT
Source organism: uncultured Actinomycetes bacterium (assembly GCA_963794255.1). Classification (GTDB taxonomy): domain Bacteria; phylum Actinomycetota; class Thermoleophilia; order Gaiellales; family Gaiellaceae; genus Palsa-739. The sequence goes on from CAWCDC010000003.1 coordinate 381,859, forward strand.
CACGGTGCGCGTGCCGGCCACGATTGCGTGGTTGACCATCATTCGGGTTGCGAACGGCCGCAATGCGCGCCCCGGATGGGCGTTACCGAAGAACGGACGGCTCTTGCGCAGGCGCAGCGTGCCGGCGACGGGCGCGCGATACGTCTTGGCGGCCAGCGTCTTCACCCACTTCGCGACAAGCGTCATGTCCAGCGTCGGCTCGAGCGGGATTGCCGTGTCCGCCGGCGCCGTGAGTGCGGTCTGGACGGCCGGCCCCACCGGAAGCGCCGTGTGGAAGTGGTGCGGCGAGACCGAGTAGCCGTGGTGCCCTACGTGCAGTGCGACCGGAGCGAAGTAGGCGTCCTGGACGGTCGCAGTCGCCTCGTCCGCCGTGAGGCCGCTGACGTCCACCGAGCCGATCTGGACGCCGTCCGCGATCACCGCCGGAGTAGGAGGCGTGTCGGCGCGGGCATGCCCGGCCCCCACGCCGAGGGCGCAGACGACGAGACATCCGATGAAGCCGGCGCGCTTCGCCACGGAACGGCTCGATTCTAGCTTTCGGACGGGAAACCTCCGCCCAGGGAGCGGTCGGCTCAGGTCCTCCGAATCACCACGACGGCGAGGTCGTCGGAGAGGTCGCCGCCGGCGAACTCTCGTGCGTCCTCCGCGACGGCGGAGGCGAGTGCACGAGCCGGCAGCTCGCGACGCTGCGCGAGTAGCGCATCGAGACGGTCGTCCCCGTAGAGCTCGCCCTTGCGCCGCGCCTCGACGACACCGTCGGTGTAGAGCACGAGGGACGCTCCCGGCGGCAGGTCTGCGCCGGATTCCGCGTATTCCTGGCCGCCGTCGATCCCGAGCACGAGGCCGTGTGCCTCCAACGGTCGCGTCGATCCGTCGGGAAGCACGATGCGAGGTGCGGGATGACCTGCACTTGCGCCGGTGACCGTGCCGCTCCGGCCGTCGACGACCACGTAGCTCATGCTGATGAACTTGCCGGCGCCGATCTCGCTGCAGATCACGTCATTCGCAGAGGCCAGGAAGTCGGCCGGCTCGGGATGCTCCCGGGCGAGCGAGCGGAAGACGAACTTCGCCATCGCCATGTCGGCCGTCGCGTCGACGCCGTGTCCCGTCACGTCCCCGAGCACGACGGCGAGCCGGCCGTCGTCGAGCTCGAGGAAGTCGTACAGGTCGCCGCCGACGTCCACGCGCGCCGAGGGCTCGTACACCTCGCCGACCTCCAGCCCTTCGATCACGGGCCGGGAACGGGGCAGCAGCGAGCGCTGCATCGTGTCGGCGAACTGCTTCTGCTGCTGGTAGAGCCGGGCGTTGTCGATCGCGAGGGCGGCCTGGGAGGCGAGCGCGGTGGCCGCCTCGACCGTCTCCTGCGAGAGCGGGCTGCCCGGGCGAAAGGAGAAGATGCCGAGCGAGGCGATGACTTCGGTCGGCAGGGCGACGGGGACGATGGCCGCCGTCCACCCCTTCTCGAGGAACGGGACGAGCGCCGGCAAGAACTGCTCTTTGCGGCCGGGAGCCGAGCCGGAAGGCACGCCGGTCGCGAAAGAGCCGCTGCACGTTCCGCTGTCCGAACGGGACGGGCTGGGTGAGGATGGCGCGAACCGCGTCGGCGAACGGAGCGTCCCGGATGTGGACCGCGTGCGGCACGAGCTGCTCGCGGCGCTCGTCCGGCATCCTCACGACCGCGGCGTCGAGATCGAGCACCTCGACGACGGTGCGCGCAAGCGCGTCGAGCGTCTCGTCGAGCCGGAGGCTCTGCGCGAAGGAGCGCGACACCTCGTAGAGCGCGCGGATCTGCCGCGCCGCCGCGCGCTCGGCTGCAAGCGCTGCCTCGCGCTCCCGGCCGAGCAACGTCGCCTGCTCGTGGAGCTGCGCGTTCTGGACTGCGATCGCGAGCTGTCCGGCGAGCGCGGCAAGCAACGCAGTCTCGTGCGTACCGGCGGCCGGCCGCCCCGCCGGGTACGCCGCAAGAAGTCCCACGACGTCGCCCCGCGCCGTGAGCGGGACTGCGAGAGCCGAGCCGATGCCCGTCTCCCGGGCCGCGTCCGCCGCCTCGGCGAGCCGGGGGTCCCGCGCGACGTCCACGACCTCGAGCACGGCACCCTGGCGCGCCGGGCCGAGCGCGACGTCGAGCAGCCTGTCGGCGACGCGCGAGTGCGGGCCGGCCAGGTTGCGGCTGGCCGCTTCCTCGAGCGTGCCGTCGCCCGTGCCCCAGAGGTAGACGGCCACGCGATCCACCTCGAGCAGCTCCGCGACCCGCTCGACGGCGGTCTCCAGGGTGTGCGAGACAGAGAGCTCCGCCGTCGCCTGGACGATGACCTCGAGCAGTGCCTGCGTCCGCTCGAGCTCGAGCGCGAGGAGGCGCGCGTGCTCGCCCGTCCGGAGCGCATGCGCTGCGCGGACCCCGAACGTCGCCAGCCGTGCGAGCTGCTCCGCATCAGGCTCCTCGCCCGCGCGATGGAACAGCTGCAGCACGCCGAGCGGCGGCCGGCCGAGCGGCAGCGCGGTCGATACCGCCGAGTCCTGAGGGAGCCCGGCGACCTGCACAGAGGTGGGTTCAGGCTCTGCGAGAGCACGTTTCGCGACCTCTCGCGCCGTCTCGAGACCCGCGGCAGGCTCGATTCCCCACGAAGCGGCGGGGACGAACGAACCGTCGCGACCCTCCCAGAGGACGGCGGCGGCAGCCCCTGCGACCCCGGCGGCGAGGCGGACGACCTCGGCCGCGGCGTCCTCCTCTTCCAGCGCGACCGCGAGCGCCTCGCCGGCCAGCTCGAGTGCCGGCCGCACGAGCGACGAGACGTCGCCGCCGCCGCCGAACGCGCGCAGCACGAGCGCAGCCTCCGCGGCACACAGCTCGGCGGCAACCCGCTGCTCTGCCCCGAACGGCTCGCCCAAGCCGTAGAGCTCGACCGAGACGGCGTAGCCGCCTGCCCGCGCCGGCATCAGCAGAAGCCGGGTGGCGCCGACGCGCCCGGCAAGCCGGCGCACCGCGGCCGGAGCCTGGGCGAGGTCGTCGAGCGGCGCTTCCGGGAGCTCTGACGTCGGCAGAACCGTCCCGTACAACTCGGCCGCGAGCGCCTGCGGTGCTGCGACCGCCACGACTTCGAGCCGCGTCGCGCTGTCGTCGAGCGCGCGGACGAGCGCGATCTCGGCCCCCGACACGGTCTGCGCCGCTTCGGCCAGAGTCCGCAACGCCTCGGCGGCGCCCGCCGACCCGGCCGCAGCGGTCACGGCACGCACGAGCGCCGCGAGCGACGTGGCCCCAAGCCGCGCGTCCCTCGGATCGAGCAGAGTCGTCACCACTGGAAAGTATTCCGGGCCGGCAATGTGGGCGGCGATTGCGCCTCAGTCCCGAGGGCGCGTTGGACGGCTCTCCCAGAACGTGCCGCCACACATCGGGCACGGTGGAAGTGCACGGCGGACGACCGCGCCGTACCCGCAGTCGGTGCAGCGGAACTCGCCGGTGACGTCGGTTTCCGTGACTGCGAAGTCGACAAGAACAGGATCGTCGACCTGAACCTCTACGTCCTGCAACAGCCTCGTTGTCCTCGGAGAAGGCGCGACCCCGTGTGCGCCGGTGCGCTTTTTTGCCCATACTGCGCCTGTGCAAACGCCGGAGCCAGCCCGCCCGTTTCGCATCCGGCCGGAACGTCGACCGGCGCGGCCCGAGCGCGCGACGCCGCTGGCGGGAAGCTGGGGAGCGCGGCTCGCCTGGGTCTCCGGGCTCGTCCTCACGATCTCGGCGTTCACCGACTGGTACTCGGGGACCCTGCCGAACGGCCTGACGCTGTCGGTGACCGGGTGGCATACGGGCACTCTCGGCAAGCTCGTCTTCTTCGTCGGGCTCGTCACGCTGATCCTCGAGGCATCGCGCGAGGCCGGGATCCTGCTGCCGGCGGCGATCCCCGACCGGCTGCTCCTGATCGCGCTCGGCGCGCTCGCCGTGATCTTCGTCCTCGTCCGGCTGATCTCCGTCCCGGACACGTACTTCGTCGACCCGGCACGCGGCATCGGGCTCTACATCAGCCTGCTCGGAGCACTGGGCCTCTTGGGCGCAGGGATGCTCCGCACCGCCGAAGAACTTCCGTAATCCCGGCGGGTAGTCCGCGATGAGGACGGCGCCCGACGTCGCCCACGGCGCGTCTGCGCTACGCGCGCTGCGCGCCAACCGGAACTTCCGGCTGCTCTGGATCGGGCAGATTCTCTCCGATCTCGGCACGCAAATCGGGACGCTCGCCTATCCGCTGCTCGTCCTCGCGCTGACTCACTCGGCGCTCGTCGCAGGTGCGGTGGGAACGGCCGCGGAAGCGTCGGCCTTCGTCGTGAGGCTGCCGGCGGGAGCCCTGGCCGACAGGCTCGACCGGCGGCGCGCGATGATGCTCGTCGACGCCGCGCGGACGATCGCTCTGGCGACACTCGCGGTTCTCGTCGCGATCGGCGCGGTGAGCTGGCCGATCGTCATGGTGGTCGCAATCGTCGATCGAACCGGCGACACGCTCTTCACGCCCTCCTCGATCGCCGCGCTGCCGCTGATCGTCCCCGACGAGCACCTCGAAGCCGGCTGGGCCGTCAGCGAAGGCCGCCAGTACGCCGCCAATCTCATCGGCCCGCCGCTCGGCGGGTTCCTCTACGGGCTGGGCCGGGCCATTCCCTTCCTCGCCGACGCCGTCTCGTACGGGGTCTCGGTCCTGACCTCGCGAGCGATCACCGGCGAGTTCGCGACGAAGTCGGAGCGCACCGAGCGCCGCGGCCTCTGGGTCGAGTCGCTCGAGGGCCTGAAGCTGCTCTGGCACGACTCGTTTCTCCGCGCCGTCCTGATCCAGGCGCCGCTGATCAACTTCGCCTTCAGCGGGGCGATCTTCACGGTCATCCTCGGGCTGCGGCGGAACGGTGTGTCTGCGGTCGTGATCGGCACTGCCGAGGCGGTGATCATGGTCGGCGGAATCGTCGGGGCCGTGCTCGCTCCCCGGATCCGCGCGCGCCTGACCGTGCGCCAGGCGCTTCTGCTGCTCACGGGAGGCGGGACGATCTTGTTTCTCGCAGCGGCGGCGATCATGCCGTCGCCGGCTGTGGCGATTCCGCTGGCCCTGCCGCTCATCCTCTCTCCGGCGACGAATGCCGCGCTGTTCGGGATCGTGCTCCGCCGCGCACCGGCGTCGATGCACGGGAGGGTCAACGCCGGGCTCTTCCAGGTGGCGACGGGGCTCGCCGCGGTCGCACCCCTGGTCGGCGGCCTCGTCGTCAACGAGGCATCGGCCGGCTGGGCCATGGTGCTCTTCGCGGCGGCGCTCGCCCTCTCGGTCGGCGTCGCGCTCGCCTTCCCGCTGCCGCCGGAGGCGGAGGCGAGCGGGAACTAGACCGGAACGATCGCCTTCGCCTGCTCGACGAGCTCGTCGAGGTCGAAACCCTTGCCCACGAATCCCCGGGCGCCGCTCGACGCCGCCTGGCGGCTCGCCTCGTCGTCGACCTGGCCGCTGAACATCAGCACGGGAATCGCGCCGGCGCCGTGGCGTTCCTGGATGCGCCGCAGCATCTCCCACCCGTCGACGTGGGGCATCATCACGTCAAGGAGGACGAGCTCGGGCCTGCGGCTCTCGATCGCTGCGAGCCCTTCGTCCGCGCTGGCGGCCTCCTGCACGGCATACCCCTCCCGCTCGAGCTGGAGCCGCACGAGCTCGCGCATGCGGTCGTCGTCGTCGACGAGCAGGACGCTCGGACCGGCCTGCTGGCGCCCGGGCCCGGAGCGCGCGAGGAACGTCTCGAGGTCGCCGCGCCGGAACCGCCGGTGGCCGCCCGGCGTATAGAAAGCCGGCACGCGTCCCTGATCCGACCACTTCCGGATCGTGCTCTGGGCGACGCCCAGGAAGCGAGCGGCCTGCCCGAGGGTCAGCCACTCCGGCTCACGGCGCGCGCTGTCTTCGCGGTAGGCCATGAGCGAATCTTGACCAAAACTGACGCTTATTACACCTGGATGTGACGCAAGACCCACATCCTCATGGTTCGTAATCGGTAGCTCCCCGCTGATATGCGTCGAAAGCGGCAGCGACGACGAGCGACAGGTCACGCGCCCAGCCGGTCGTCTCGGCGCGTTCTTCGAGCACCTCGCGAGCCCAGCGGTCGGACTCGCCGTAGACGGTGACGAGCTCTCGGAGCGTGTACGTCTGCCCGACGCGCTTCCGCAGCTCGTCGAGCACGAGCTCGAGGGACCGGAGCAGCCGCGGGTACCTACGCTCGTCGTCGCGGGCCGCCTCGAGCCCGCGTGTGCCCTCCTCCCACTCCTGCCGCGTGACCTCGACCTGGCTCATCGGCTGCAGCACCGCTCCGGCCAGCGCGGCTCGACCTCGGCGAGGATGCGCTCGCCGAGCTCGTAGCCCGGACGCGCGAGAGCGAACGCGACGTGGGCGTGGAGGCACTTGAGGCTGCCGCGCCGCCGCGAGCCGCCGATGCCGTAGTCGAGGGAGGCGCCGCCGTCCCTGCCGATCGTGTCGCCGGCGAGCTCTCTGCGCAGGCGCCGCTGCTCCTCGTCGCCGGCGGCAAGGCTCGCCGCCAGCGCGGCGTCGGCGCGCGTCGCCTCGCTCCACCGCTCGACACCTCCCGCGGCCTCGAGACGTGACACCGCAGCGACCAGGTGCCGGCACGTCAGGTAGTACGTGGTGGGGAACGGCTCGCCGTCCGCTCCGTACGGGCTCTGCTCGGTGACGGCCGGAGCGCCGAAAGGGCACCTCACCGCCACGCGGCGCAGCGTCCGCGGCTCACGGCCGAGCTGCCGCGCTACGGCCGCTCGATCGGCGTCAGTGACCACCGGAGGCAGCATGACTGGCTCCATGCTGCCTGCGCCGCCACTGCGGGATGTCCTTGACGATGAAGAGGTGCTCGCCGGACCGGATGTAGCCGAGCGTCCGCGCCTCGGCCGCGAGCGCGGAAAGTGAAGATGCGTGCTCGAGGCGCTGCTCGAGCCTGGCCTGGTGCCTCTCGAGCTTCCGGACGGCGGCGACCCGGTCGCCGCGTTGCGAACGGGCGTCGACGTAGTCGTGCAAGGGCCGGTAGTAGAGGAGCCCCACGAGCACGAGCGCGCCGACCGCGAACCAACGGCGGGCATGCCGCCCACCGATGCGCCGGGTGCGCTTCTTCCTCGTAGCCATCCAGCCGGAGTTCTCCGGCCGCCGTCGGGGTCCTGCGGCGGAGGACTAGGGGACGACGTCGACCTTGATCACGTTGGTCGTGCCGGGGATGTTGACGGCCGTCCCCGCCGTGATCACGACGGCGTCGCCGCTCTCGACGATGCCGGCGTCGCGCGAGGCCTCGACCGCGAGGCGCCAGAGCTCCTCCACGTCGGACGTCTCGGAGATCAGGAGCGGCGTGACGCCCCACTCGAGCGCGAGCTGGCGCATCGCCCAGTCGACGTGCGTGAGCGCCACGACCGGGCGTCGCGGGCGCAGGCGCGCGACGGCGTTCGCCGTCCGGCCGGTGAAGGTCGGGACGAGGATCGCCTTCGACTGCAGCGCCTCGGCGATGTCGCACGCCGCGTTGGACATCGCCTGGCCGATGGTGGGTTGCTCACGGGCCGAGGGCAGCTCGTGGCGGTAGTCGAGGCTCGGCTCGACCGCCAGCGCGATCCGATCCATGTAGGCGACCGCCTCGACCGGATATTCGCCGACCGCCGTCTCGCCGGAGAGCATCACGGCGGAGGTGCCGTCGAGGATCGCGTTCGCGACGTCGCTCGCCTCGGCGCGCGTGGGCTCGGGCGAGTGGATCATCGTCTCGAGCATCTGGGTCGCGGTGATGACGGGCTTCCCGCGCTCGAGTGACTTCTGGATGATCCGCTTCTGGATCAGCGGCACGAGCGCAGGGCCGATCTCCACCCCGAGGTCGCCGCGAGCGACCATCACGGCGTCCGTCTCGGCCAGGACGTCGTCGAGGACGTCGATCGCCTCCGCCTTCTCGATCTTCGCGATCACGTGCGCGTGCGAGCCTGCCTGCTCGAGCAGCGCGCGCAGGTCGCGGACGTCCGCGGGCGAGCGGATGAAGGAGAGCGCGACGAAGTCGACCCCCGTCTCGATGGCCCACTCCAGGTCGGCCAGGTCCTTCCGCGTCAAGGACGGAATCGGCACCGGGACGCCCGGCAGGTTGACGCCCTTGTGTGAGCTGACGAGACCGCCCACGATGACGGCGCACGTCGCGCCGCCGCCTTCGACCTTGTCGACGCGGAGCCGCACGCGTCCGTCGTCGATCAGAATGTCGTGGCCAGGCTCGAGGACGTCCCCGATCACCGCCGGCGCGATCGGCAGCTCGCCGTCGGAGGCGTTCTCCTCCGCGCAGACCTTGATCTGGTCGCCCGTGTGAAGCACGACCGGTTCCTCGAGCTCGCCGATGCGCAGCTTCGGTCCCTGCAGGTCGGCGATCAACGCGATCGGGCGGCCGACGTCGGCCGCGATCTCCCGCACGAGCCAGGCGCGCGCGGAGTGCTCGTCGTGCCTTCCGTGCGAGAGGTTGAACCGGACGGCGTCGACGCCCGCCTCGATCAATGCGCGCAGGCGCTCGCGCGAGTCCGACGCCGGGCCGAGCGTCGCCACGATCTTGGTCCGCCGTTCGATCGCCATCCGTCTCAGGGTACTAACGGGGTGCTGCGCGGAAACGCATCCCAGCCCGGGTACCGTGCCCGCCCTCCAAGCTCCTCCTCGATCCGGAGGAGCTGGTTGTACTTCGCCACGCGGTCGCTGCGCGCCGGGGCGCCGGTCTTGATCTGGCCCGTGCCGAGCGCGACCGCGAGGTCCGCGATCGTCGCGTCCTCGGTCTCGCCCGACCGATGCGACATCACTGCCGTGTAGCCGTTGTCCTGCGCGAGACGCACGGCCGCGATCGTCTCGGTCAGCGTCCCGATCTGGTTGACCTTGACGAGGATCGAGTTGGCGACGCCACGGTCGATGCCCTCACGGAGCCGATCGACGTTCGTCACGAAGATGTCGTCGCCGACGAGCTGAAGCCGGTCGCCGAGCTGCTCCGTCGTGTCGCGCCAGCCGTCCCAGTCGTCCTCGGCGTTGCCGTCCTCGAGCGAGACGATTGGAAAGCGGCCGGCGAGATCGCCGTAGAAGCCGGGCATCTCGTCCGGCGCGAGCTCGCGTCCCTCGAACCGGTACCGGCCGTCGGAGAAGAACTCGCTCGAGGCCGGATCGAGGGCGATGGCCACGCGGTCGCGATGGCCCGCACGCTCGGCCGCCTCGAGGATCGCCTCGATCGCGAGCTCGCTCGAGTCGAGATCCGGCGCGAACCCACCCTCGTCGCCCACCGCGGTCGAAAGGCCGCGCTCGGAGAGCAGCTTCTTCAGCGCGTGGTAGGTCTCGGCTCCGATCCGGAGCCCCTCGGAGAAGGACTCGGCCCCGGCCGGGACAAGCATGAACTCCTGCAGGTCGATCGAGTTGTCGGCATGCACGCCGCCGTTGATCACGTTCAGCATCGGGACGGGCAGGGTGGTGGCGTCCTCGCCGCCGAGATGGCGGAAGAGCGAGACGCCCCCGCCGGCCGCGGCGGCCTTCGCTGCGGCGAGCGAGACGCCGAGGATCGCGTTCGCGCCGAGCCGCCCCTTGTTCGGCGTCCCGTCGAGCTCGACCAGGACGCGGTCAAGCCCTTCCTGGTCCATCACGTCGCGGCCGCGCACTGCGTCGGCGATTTCGCCGTTGACGTTCGCCACCGCGGTCGAGACGCCCTTGCCGTTCCACGTTTCGCCGCCGTCGCGCAGCTCGACAGCCTCGTGCACACCGGTCGAGGCTCCCGACGGGACGATCGCCCTGCCCGCGGCGCCGGCGACGACCTCCACCTCGACCGTCGGATTCCCGCGCGAGTCCAGAACCTGCCGGGCCTTCACCTCGGTGATCGCGCTCACAGCTTCTCCTTGGCCCTGTCGTACCACTCGTCCTGCCGCTCGAGCGGCAGCTCGCTCCAATTCTCCCCCGCTTCCGCGGCGAGCTCCTCGGCAACCTCGACCCGGCGGCGGAAGCGCTGGGACGCACGCCGCACCTCGAGCTCGGGATCCACGTCGAGCCTGCGCGCCACGTTGACTGCCGCGAAGAGGACGTCGCCCAGCTCGTCGCCTGACGGCTCCTCCTGCAGCTCCCGCAGCTCGTCGGCGAGGTCGGCCATCGCACCTGCAAGGTCCGGGTACTCGAAGCCGACCGCCTTCGCGCGGACCTGCGTCTTGCGCGCGTAGAGGAGCCCCGGCAGCCCGTCGCCGACGTCGTGGAAGATGCCCTCGCGGCCTTCCTGCTCGCGCTTGATCCGCTCCCAGTTCGAGCGAACACGGTCGGCGGTCCGCGCCTCGACGTCGCCGAAGACGTGCGGATGCCGGCGTACGAGCTTCTCGTGCACGCCGCGGGCTACCTGCGCCAGGTCGCCGGCGCCCCGCTCGGAGAGCAGGAGCGCGAGGAAGTAGACCTGGAAGAGCAGGTCGCCGAGCTCGTCGAGCAGCTTGGCGTCGTCGGCGGCAAGAGCCGCGTCGGCGACCTCGTACGCCTCCTCGACGGTGTGCGGGACGATGCTCTTGGCGGTCTGCTCGCGATCCCACGGGCAGTCACGCCGCAGGCGCTCGGTCAGGCGCTGCAGCTCGAGGAGAGCCGCCCCCGGCTCCTCTCGAGTCTCGGTCATGTCAGCCCGTCGTAGTTGCGGGCGCGGTCGCGGACGCTGTCGTGGTCGCCGCGGGCGTGTAGCCCGTCTGGTACGAGACCTTGTTCTTGAAGTCCTTGGCCATCTTTGCGAGCCATGCCGTCCACGCAGACTGCTTCTGCTGCGACTCGAGGTTGGCCTGGATCTGCGACTTCACCTCGGCGAACGTCTGCGTGTGCGCCGGCTTGATCGCGGCGATCGGCTGGATGACGTGCCAGCCGTAGACGCTGTGCACGAGCGAGATCTCGTCGGTCTTGAGCGAGAACGCGGCCTTGTCGAACGGCGCGACGGTCTGCTGGCAGGCGCCGCTCGTGCCCCCGTGCGCGACGCAGAGCTTGCCGCCCTGAGCCGCCGAGCCCGTGTCCTTCGAGTACTTCTTCGCGAGCGTCGCGAAGCTCGCCCCGTTCTTCAGCTCGGCCTCGATCTGCTCGGCGAGAGCCTTCTTGTTGACGAGGATGTGCCGCACCTCGCGCGTCTCGGGGGTCTTGAACGACGTCTTGTTCTTGTCGTAGTAGCTCTGCGCTGCGGCGGTCGACACCTGGACGTTGGACGCGACCTTCGCCTGCAACTTCGTGCTGAGGAGGTTGGGCCGGAGGTTGTACTGCTCGAGCTGCGCGAGCGTGATGTCGTCCTTCTTCAGCGCAGCCAGGAGCTTCGGCCTGCTGTTCTTGTAGTACGTCTTCTGGATCTGCGCGAGCTGGCTGTCCACGTCCTTCTGCGTCACGTTCACGCCGAGCTTCTGAGCCTCCTGCTGGAGCTCCTCCTGCTGCACGAGGAAGCTGACGGCCTGGTCGCGAAGCGTCGTATACGCCGTGGTGCCGACCTTCGGACAGGACTGTCCCTGCGCCTTGTAGCGCGCACAGCCGACGGCAATCAGCGAGTTGAAGCTCGCCTTCGTGATCGGCGTGGAGCCGACCGTGGCAATCGCGTCGTTTGGCACATTGCCGTTTCCGCTGCCGCCGCCGCACGCGGCGAGAAGGGCGACGAGCGCAAGAGTCAGGAGCAGGAGAGGCAGGCGAGTCTTCATTTCCATCCAGTGGGTAGATGTCGCGGGAAAGCGCCGGCGCGAGAGGCGGTCTCAGGCTGCTCGGCGCGCGTCCAAGATAGCATCGACCAACTGAACCGCTTGGGCTATTTGCTCCTGCCCGCGAATGCTTACTTCCTGCTTAGACGAGACGTAGACGGCGGTTTTCGCGCGGTCCCGGAGCTCGCGCAACTCGCCCGAGCCGAGCACGAGCCGACCGACCGTGGACCTCCCGCCCTGGAAGATCAGATAGTCGGCGCCGAGGACGGCGACCTTGATCTTCGCCTCCTGGATCAGGAAGAGATTCTCGACCGGCTCGGGCAGCGGCCCATACCGGTCCTCGAGCGCCGCCCGCAGCTCACGCAGCTCGTCCTCGGTCTCGGCGAGCGCCAGCCGGCGATGGACGTCGATGCGTAGCGCCTCCGAGTCGACGTACGCAGCCGGAACGTAGGCGTCGACTCGCGCGTCCACGCGCACCGGCCGCGCCGCCGTTCGCTTCTGTCCCTGCAGCTCGGCGACGGCCTCGTTCAGGAGCTCGACGTAGAGCTCGAACCCGACGGCGGCGACATGACCCGATTGCTCCCCGCCGAGCAGCTCCCCCGCGCCGCGGATCTCGAGGTCGCGCATCGCGATCGCGAACCCGGCGCCGAGCTCCGTGTGGTCGGCGAGCGTCGAGAGCCGCGCCCGCGCCTCCGGGGTCAGCTCGTGAGCGTCGGGATAGAAGAGGTACGCGAACGAGGTGGCGTCGGAGCGGCCCACCCGGCCGCGGATCTGGTAGAGCTGGGCGAGCCCGAGCATGTCGGCGCGCTCGACGATCAGCGTGTTCGCCTGCGGGATGTCGATTCCCGACTCGATGATCGTGGTCGAGACGAGCACGTCGGCGTCTCCGCGCAGGAACGAGTGCATCCGCTCCTCGAGCTCCTTCTCGCGCATCTGCCCGTGTGCGACGAGGAAGCGAAGCCCCGGGCAGAGCTGCTGCAACTGCTCGGCCCGCTCCTCGATCGTCTCGACCCGGTTGTGGAGGAAGAATGCCTGGCCCTCGCGCTCGCCCTCGCGCTCGAGCGCGAGCTTCACGAGCTCCTCGTCGTACTCGCCCACGGTCGTGCGAATCGGCCGGCGCCCCTCGGGCGGCGTCTCGATGATCGAGATGTCGCGCATGCCCGCGAGCGAGAGGTGCAGGGTGCGAGGGATCGGCGTCGCGCTGAGCGTCAGCACGTCGACCTCTAGCCGCAGCGACTTGAGCAGCTCCTTCTGCGCGACGCCGAACCGCTGCTCCTCGTCGAGAACGACGAGCCCGAGCTCTTTCGGGATGACGTCGCGGCTGAGCACCCGGTGCGTGCCGATGAGGACGTCGACCTTGCCGGCCGCGAAGTCGGCAAGGATCCGCTTCGTCTCCTTCGGCGACACGAAGCGGGAGACCATCTCGACCTGCACCGGGAAGTCGCGGAAGCGCTCGCGGAACGTGTTGTAGTGCTGCTCGGCCAGGATCGTGGTGGGTGCGAGCAGCAGCACCTGCCGGCCGTTCACGGCGACGGCGAACGCGGCGCGCACCGCGACCTCGGTCTTGCCGAAGCCGACGTCGCCGCAGACGAGCCGGTCCATCGGCCGCGGCGCCTCGAGATCCTCCTTCACCGCTTCGATCGCGGCCTCCTGGTCGGGCGTCTCGCGATAGGGGAAGCTCGCCTCGAGCTGCGGCAACCACTCGCTCGAGAGGTCGTACGCGATTCCCTCGCGGGTCTGGCGCTGCGCGTAGAGCTGGATCAGGTCGCCGGCGAGCTCGCGAACCGACTCGCGCGCGCGCGACTTGAGCGTCTGCCACGCCTTGCCGCCGAGCTTCGAGAGCGCCGGCGCGGAGGCGTCGGCGCCGACGTAGCGCGAGACCTTGCCGAGCTGCTCGTGCGGGACGTAGAGACGATCCTCGCCGCGGAAGGCGAGCAAGAGGTAGTCGCGGGTGATGCCGGCGACCGTGTTCGTCTCGAACCCGAGCAGGCGCCCGACGCCGTGATCCTCGTGCACGACGTAGTCGCCGGTACGGAGGTCGGCGAAGGACTGGAGCGCGCGGCCGCCGAGGCGGCGCTCCCGCGGCACGCGGCGCCGGAAGACCTGGTGGTCGGGCAGGAGGACGAGGCCGAGATCGCGCCAGACGAAGCCGCGCCGCGCCGGCGCCACCGCGAACAAGAGCTCGGGCTCCTCGGGCAGTTCGTCTCCGGGCTCGAGCACTCGCGCCTCCACCCGGCGCAGGAGGTTCTGCGTCCGCAGCGCCTCGCCGCGATGAGGGAACGCGACGACGATGCGCTGCCCCGAGCGAAGGAGCGCACGCCAGCTCGTTCTCCGCCTCCGCGAGCCCACGGGCGGCGATGGCGGGCCGCTGCGCCTCGAACGAGAAGGGCTGCGCCTGCGGGAACGGATCGAGCTCGGTCGAGCCGGCCAGCGAGGGCGGCTCACGGACGCCGTCCTCCTCCCAGACGCGGCGCACGTCGTCGGGCTGGAAGACGAAGTCGGGCGAGCGGTCGAGCGGCGGGACGAGGTCGTCCGGCACCGGCTCGACCGGCTCCTCCCCCTCCTCGCCAAGTAACAGACTGTTACTAAGTTCGACAGTGTCCGATCGGCGCTCGACCGCCGGGTAGAGCGTCGCCTCGGCGACCGGGTGGAGCGCGCGCTGCGTGAACGGCGAGAAGGCGCGCACCGATTCGATCTCGTCGCCGAAGAACTCGATGCGCAGCGGTTCGCGGCCGGTGGTCGGGAAGACGTCGACGATGCCGCCGCGCACCGCGAACTGGCCGCGGTCGTCGACGCGGTCGATGCGCTCGTAGCCCGCGAGCGCGAGCGACTCCGCCAGCCCGTCGACGCCGGGCTCGAGGCCCGGCCGCAGCTCGATCGGCTCCGGGCGCGCCCGGGCCGGCGGCAGCCCCTCGGCCAGCGCTCTCGCCGAGGCACAGACGAGCCCGCCGCGCGCGAGCACGTGGAGCGCCCGCGCCCGTTCGCCGACGAGGTGCGGCGGCGGCGCGAGTCCCGACTCCCAGGTGACGCCGCGGCTCGGCAGCAAGCCAACCGTCTCGTCGCCGAGGAACCACGCCGCGCTCTCGGCTGCGTCGCGCGCGTCCGCGTCCTCCGGGAGCAGAACGACGAAGCCTCGCTCGAGGCGCTCGTGCAACGAGGCGAGCAAGAGCGGCAGCGCCGACTCCGACACGCGGGCGCGCGTCGGGAGTGCGTCCGCGAGCTCGACGAGACGCTCGTGCTCGACGAGCTCCTGGACGAAGGCGTGAAGTACCGGACGGTCCATGACCAAAGGCGGAACCGGCGGTTCCGCGTGCCTCGATGGTAACGAGAGCCCACGAGGCGTAGATTTCGAAGACGTGCGAGGGGTCGGGCGCTTCGGACCGCTGAAGGAACGGCAGTTCAGGCTGCTCTGGCTCGGGCGGACGGGCTCGGCGATCGGCGACTCGCTCATTCCCGTCGCCCTCATCTGGGCGGTGTCACACGACCTGAACGGCGGCGCGACAGGCGTCGGGATCGTCCTCGCCTGCTACACGATCGGCGGCGCCTCGGTAACGCTCGCGGGCGGCGTCTGGGCCGACTGGCTGCCGCGGCGCACGGTGATGATCTTCGCCGACCTCGTCCGCCTGGGAACCCAGAGCGTGACCGCCGCGCTCCTCTTCCGGGGAGAAGCGCACGTCTGGGAGCTCGCCGTGCTGCAACTGCTCGCCGGAGCGGCGGCCGGCCTCTTCAACCCGGCGTCGAAGGCGCTCATCCCGCAGACCGTGAGCTCCGACCGCCTGCAGCAGGCGAACGCACTGATCTCGCT
This sequence comes from uncultured Actinomycetes bacterium, assembly GCA_963794255.1. Taxonomy (GTDB): domain Bacteria; phylum Actinomycetota; class Thermoleophilia; order Gaiellales; family Gaiellaceae; genus Palsa-739. Next base: position 397,338 of record CAWCDC010000003.1, read on the forward strand.
GCCCCGGAGCGCGACGAACGTCTTCGGGCCTGCCCTCTCGGGAGCGATCGTCGCGGTCGCGGGCGCAGGTTGGGTCTTCACGATCGACGCAGCGAGCTTCCTCGTCAGCGTGATCTTCATCGCGGCGATGAGCGTCGCGCCCTACGCGCGGCCGGCTGCGCACCGCTTCCGGGGCGATCTGGCCGAGGGCTGGCGGGAGGTCCGGCGCCTGCGCTGGCTCACCGCCGGGTTCGCCGGGTACGCCGTGGGCAACTTCGGGGTCGGCCTCTACATCGTCGTGGGATCGCTCGTCGCCATCCACCAGCTCGGCGGCGCTCCGGCGTGGGGCCTGATCGTGGGAGCTGCTGCGCTCGGCGGCGTGCTGGGCGGCTTCGTCGTGTACCGGATCCGCCCCAGCCACCCGGTGGCCATGGCCTTCGCGGTCTGGACGCTCTGCGCGCTGCCGCCCTTTGCGCTCGTCAAGCCGTTCCCGCTGCCGGTGGTGATGGCCACCGCGCTGCTCTTCGGCGGGTCGATCCTCGTGGGCAACACGCTGCTGGAGACGGCGATGCAGCAGGAGGTCGAGCCCGGCCGGCTCGCCAGGGTGGCCTCGATCGACCTGCTGCTCTCGCTTTGCCTGATGCCCGCGGGGCAGGCGCTGGCGGGGCCGATCTCCGAGGCGATCGGCATGGACGCGACCCTCGTCATCGCGGGGACGCTCATGTGCGTGCCGAACCTCCTCGTGCTCGGGCTCGTGCCGGAGGTGCGCAGGGTGCGACGGCGCGAGTCCGCCGAGGTCAGCTCTCTAGCGCCGGCGAGTGCGCCTGCTCTTCCCCGATGAAGAGAACCCGGCGGGTCCAGTGCGGCAGCCACCAGTTCGCGTTCCCGAGCAGGGCCATCAGCGCCGGCACGAGCAGGGCTCGGATCACGGTCGCGTCGAAGATGATCCCCGCGGCAAGGCCGATCGCGAACTCCTTGATCTCGAAGCCCGGGCTCGAGGAGAGAACGAGGAACGCGAACATCAGGATCAGCGCCGCGCTCGTCACGAGCTTGCCGGTGCGCGCGAGGCCGAGCTCGATCGCGCGCGGCGTCGAGCCCGTCTCGTCGTACGCCTCGCGCATGCGCGTGAGCATGAAGACCTCGTAGTCCATCGAGAGGCCGAACAGGAACGCGAAGATCATCAGCGGGATCCAGGCGGTGATCGCCTGCGTGGCCGTGATGTTCCACAGCGACGAGCCGTGGCCCTCCTGGAAGATGAGGACGACGATCCCGAACGCCGCGCCGAGCGAAGCCAGGTTGAGGATCACGGCCTTGATCGGCAGGACGATCGACCGGAAGGCCCGCGTGAGGAGCACGAGCGTCAGGATCAGCACGAACGCGAGCAGGTAGGGGAAGTTGTCGTAGATCGCGTGCACGAAGTCGCGATCCTGCGCGGGCACGCCACCGAGGGTCGCGTTCGTCCCCTGCAGGACGGCATCGACGCGGCTGATGACGCCCCCGATCCCCGGCGCCGCACCGTCGATGGCCGGGAACGCCTCGACGAGCGTGTCCTGCCCGCGATGCCAGCCGGGGGCGGCCGGCACGGTCGCGCCCAGGATCCCCGACACGCGGCGCTCCTGGGCAGCCACTGCTTGCGCGTTCCCGCCGTTCTCGACGAGGGTCACGAACGGCTTCATCACGCCGGGTGAGATGCCGGCGTCGGCCAGCATCGTCCGGCCCGCGATGGCGGTGCCGGTACCGGGGAAGTTCTTGAGCTGCGACTCGTTCGGGTTGAGCTGCAGGCCGATCACGACGAGAACGGTCACGATCGTGATCCCGAGAGCCGCGACGGGCCACGGCCGCCGCAGGACGAAGCGGGCCCAGCGTCCCCAGGCGCCGTCCTCGGGGTGGCCCTCGTCGACGAACCGCTTCGGCATCACCCGCAGGCTGTTGATCCGTTCGCCCAGCACCGCGAGCAGCGCGGGCATCAGCGTGATCGCGGCGACCACCGAGACGGCCGGGATCAGCATGCCGCCGATCCCGATCGAGCGGATGAACGGCAGGGGCAGGATGATCATCGACAGCAGGCCGACGGCGACGGTCGAGCCCGAGACGATCACCGACCGTCCCGCGTGGGTCATCGTCTCGACGAGAGCCGTCTCGACGTCCTTGCCTTCCCGCAGCTCGTCGCGGTAGCGGAAGATCATGAGCAGCGAGTAGTCGATCGCGACCCCGAGGCCGACCAGCGCGATCAGGAACTGCACGATGATCGACACGTTCGTGATGTAGGTGAGCGCCCAGACGAGCGTGAACGTGTTGAGGATCGCCGCAGCGGCGACCGCGATTGGCATCAGGACGGCCGGCAGGGTGCCGAAGACGAAGAGCAGGATCACGATCGCGCCGAGCGCACCGACCACGGCCTCGAGAAGGATGCTGTTGCTCCCGCCGCCCCCGTGCGAGCTCGCCTCCTCGAGCGGATCGTGGCCCGTCACCTGGACCTGGATACCCGGCCGGCAGCCCGCGGGCCGCGGCGGCGCGGACCTTGGTGGCCTCGCTCGTGGTGGAGAACGTCGCCGGCCCCGGCGGATAGACCTCCTCGAAGGTCGTGTGCCGGTCCTTCGAGACGTACATCGGGTTGTGCGTCGAGAAGTACGAGCTCGTCCGCGAGCCCGGCAGGGCCGCGCCGGCGCGCTGCATCGCTGCGGCGATCGCAGTGCTCTTCGTCGCATCACCGGACGTGTGGAAGACGACGACGTCCGGCGGGCGGACGCCCGTGCCGAACGCCTTCAGCGTGCGCTGATTCGCCTCGTAGGCGGACTTGCCCGGAATCGAGAAGCTCTGGTACCAGCGCTTGTGCACCTGGCCGGCGGCGAAGGCGCCGAAGAGGGTGAGGACGATCCAGATGGCGATGACCTTCCAGCGGTTTCGGGCCACCAGGTGAGCGAGTCTGCCGAGCAAGGTCGAGTCCGCCTGTGTCATGCCATCCTCTCGTCTGTTCGCTTCTCGATTAATCGTTCGGTTGCTGAACTGTTCGGTAGCTGTAGCATACGCACATGGCGTCGCGCAAGCCTGTAACCGATCCGACACCTCCGTTCCGGAGCGTCGCCTTCCTGCTCTCGAGCCTCGGCTACGCGGTCTCGCGGCGCTTTCACGAGATCCTGCGGCCGCTGGAGCTCGAGCCCGGCGAGTTCGCGCTCCTGCGCGCGGTCTCCGCAAGCGACGGCGCGCCGCAGAACGCGCTCGCCGAGCAGCTCCACATCTCCCCCAGCTGGATGGTGGCCATCGTCGACGACCTCGAGCGGCGCGAGCTGCTCGAGCGCAGACCCCACGAGCGCGACCGGCGCGTCCGCACTCTTCATCTGACAGCCGCCGGCGCAAAGCTGCTGCGACAGGCGGAACGTGGAGCCCGGCAGTTCGACGGGCAGGTGACCGAGCCGCTGAGCGAGACGGAGCTCGAGCAGCTGCTCGAGCTGTTGCAGCGCGTGGCTGCGGGTCTCGACCTGCACCCTGGAGCGCACGCCGCACTCCGCGAACGCGGCTAGCTCTCGCGCCGGTTGATCTCGAGCTGGGCGCGCTCGACGCCCTCCGCGAGCAGCGTCTCCACGGCATCGGCCGCACGCCCGATGAGCGCCTCGGGATCCTCGTGCGACTGGAAGTCGGCGAGCACCCAGTCGGCCAGCGGCCGTGGATCTCCTCGCTCCGGGCGTCCGACGCCGATGCGCAGCCGCAGGAAGTCCTGCGTGCCGAGCTGCTGGGCGATCGAGCGCAGGCCGTTGTGGCCCGCGAGCCCTCCTCCCACCTTGAGCTCGAGGCGGCCCAGGTCGAAGTCGCCCTCGTCGTGCACGACGAGAACCTCGCTCGGCTCGAGCTTGAAGAACGCCGCCGCAGGCCCGACCGAGCGGCCCGACTCGTTCATGTAGGTCTCGGGCTTCAGCAGAGCGAGCCGCTCGTCGCCGACGCGCACCTCCGCCATCTGGCCGGCGAACTTCCCGCGCCACGACCCGCCGTGCCGCCGCGCGAGCTCATCCACGACCATCCAGCCGACGTTGTGGCGGTTCCGAGCGTGCTCTCGGCCCGGGTTCCCCAGACCGACGACGAGGTGCAACTAGGCCTCGGAGTCGCCTTCGCCGCCGGAGGCATCCGACTCGGCCGCACCTTCTGCAGCCTCGCCGTCGGCGGCCTCCTCGCCCTCGGCCGCTTCGCCGCCCTCGGCCTCGAGCGCAGCGAGCTCCTCCTCGGTCGGCTCGGGCTCGACGACCTTCGTCGGAGCGGTGACGGTGGCGACGACCATCTCGGGATCGTCGAGCAGCGTGGCGCCTTCCGGCGCGGTGAGGTCGGAGATGCGCAGGGTCCCGCCGATCTCCATACCCGACACGTCGAGGTCGATGTGCTCCGGCATCTCGAGCGGCAGCGCCTCGACCCGGATCTCGCGCAACGGCTGGGAGAGGACACCGCCCTCGCGCACGCCGGGCGCGTCGTCCCCGCCGTGGAGCTGGACGGACACCGACGCCTGGATCGTCTGGTCGAGCCGCACCTCCTGCAGGTCGACGTGCGTGACACCGCCGCGCACCGGATCGACCTGGTACTCCTTGAGAATCGACGCGTGGGTCTCGCCCTTGCCGTCGATCTCGACGTCGAGGATCGAGTGCAGTCCGGAGGCACCCGTGAGCGCGCGACGCAGCTCACGCTCGGCGATGCTGATGGCGACCGGCTCGCCGTTGCCGTAGAGGACGCCGGGAATCAGCCCCTCCTTGCGCAGGCGGCGCGACTCGGCTGAGCCGAGACCTTCGCGCTGGACGACGATGAGCTTGGTGCGTTCTCCGGCCATTCCGGCGCCGGAGTGTAGCCGAGAGCCCGTTCGGTACGGTCCTCGATGTGGACTTCGCAGACCTCCTGGGAAGCTGGGACGGCGAGCACGCCGTCGTCCGCTACGACGCCGAGAGCGGAGCCTGGATGTTCGTTTGCGTCCACTCCACGGTGCTCGGGCCGGCCGGCGGGGGCACGCGGATGCGGGTCTATCCGGCGCCGGCCGACGGCCTGGCCGACGCGATGCGTCTCTCGGCGGCGATGACGAGCAAGATGGCGGCCGCCGGGATGCCCCGCGGCGGTGGGAAGGCCGTCCTCGCGGTGCCGGAGCTGCCGACCGGCGAGCCGCGGAAGCGCCTGCTGCGGCGGTACGGCCGGCTCGTCGCCTCGCTCGGCGGCACCTACCGCACGGCCGGCGACATGAACATCACGCCGGAGGACCTCGACGTCGTGGCGGAAACGTGCCCCTGGGTCTACGGCACCACGGGACGCGGCGGGAACAGCGGGCGCGGCACCGCGCGCGCCACACTGCACGCAGTCCACGCGACGGTCGAGCACGCCTTCGGCACGCCGGAGCTCAAGGGACGCAGCATTCTCGTGCAGGGCGCCGGCTCGGTTGGCGGCATCCTCGCGCGGGAGCTGGCGGACTCCGGCGCACGGGTGCTGGTCAGCGACGTCGACGAGCGGCGAGCCGCCGCGACCGGCTGCGAGACCGTGCCGCCGGAGCGCGCGCTCGAGACGGAGGTCGACGTGTATTCGCCGTGCGCGGTCGGTGGAACGCTCAACGCGGAGTCGATACCGCGCCTCGTCTGCCGGGCGGTCGCCGGCTGTGCGAACAACCAGCTCGCCGAGCCCGCTGACGCCGAGCGGTTGCGTCAGCGCGGAATCCTCTACGCGCCCGACTACGTCGTCAACGCGGGCGGCATCATCCAGCTGATCGGCCTCGAGGACGAGGGCTGGGACGAGGCGCAGCTCGAAGAGCGGCTGGCGGGGGTCGGCGAGACGCTGCGAGAGCTGTTCGCCGAGGCGGACGCTGAGGGCATCACTCCGGTCGAGGCCGCGGACCGGCTCGTCCGCCGGCGGCTGGTCGAGCGGGGCGGCGGCTCGGTCCGAAGAAACCCCTGAGTTGGTTGCTCGGCCGAGAATCTGCCGCCCCGGCTCCAGGCGCAACCGTGCCGAGCAGGTGTGAAGGGCGAGTGATCGCCGCGTAAGGCTTTCGCTTTGCTCGCCCGAGTGACCCCAGGCCGTAACAAGATCGCGGCCCACTCGCTTCCACCGACCGCAGTATCGTCGCAGCGACTCCTGCCGACAAGCCCGAGGGCTTGCGAGTCACGAGCAGCAATGACGACGCCCCGGGACACCCTCCGCTCCCGGGGCGTCGTTAGAAGACCTGGTTCCTGAACTAACCGACGCGTGGAGACGAAAGCGCTTCGCTTGGCGCATCGAGGTCCGGCCCGACACCGCGGATCTGGCGGGCAAGGAGTTCCGCGATCAGGAGATCGGCGGCGCTTGGCCGCTGGAAAGCTGCTCGACGCTCCGGCCGCGAGACGCTGGCCTCTGATCTAGAGATCGAGGAGTGTGCGTACTCGATACTCGACGGCTGCGATCGTCCGCGCCGACACGGTGCCCCAGGGCCCATCGATCAACCGCTCAGTCGAGATTGACCGCAGCGCTTCGCACAGGGCGAACGAGGTCTCGCGGAGTCCTCCGTCGGGTGGATCGACCCGCACACGAAGAAGCATTCGGGCTCGTTCGGTGGTCGTGAACGGGACAACGACAGCGAGGCCTGCCGGGCCGTTGCTGAACTCGCTTGTTGAAAGAACGAGGGCCGGTCGTTGCCGGCCCTGTTCATGCCCTCGAACCGGGTCGAAGTCCGCTAGCCAGACCTCGCCGCGGTTCGGCATCTAGTCCAGTCCATCCGCGAGCGAGCCCTCGAGCACGTCGAGCTCCTCGAGCCGCTCGTCAACCTCGCGAAGTGCGGCATAGCCGCAATTCGTCTCGGCGATGAGCAAGCTCCGATAGAACTGGTCGACCGCGCGCGCGAGCAGATCGGGCGTCTTCTCGCCCGTCTCGCGCTCGAGATCACGAAGCGTCTCCCGCGTCTCCTCGCGAATCCTCACTGTCGTGCCTGCCGCTGCCACTCGGGCCTCCCTTTCGGCGAACGTGATGTAACCGCTCGTGTATTCGGCAATGTAGACGTTTTCGTCTACCCGCGGAAGGGGGAATTACACAACCCTTAGGACTGTCCCGGTAGAAGGTTCTGGTAGAAAGAGCGGCCCGACCGCATGGTTGAGCCGCTCAGGTCAGAAGAGCTGGTTCTCGCCGCCGAAGATCGCCGAGACCGAGTCGTCGGCGAAGACGTTCATGATCGCTTCCGCCAGCAGGCCGGAGACGCTGAGGACGGTCATGTTGTCGGGGCGCCTCCGCGGATCGACCGGGATGCTGTCCGTGACGACGATGCGGTCGATCTCCGAGTTCGCGATCAGCTCCAGCGCGGCGTCCGAGAACAGGGCATGGGTCACGAACACGTTGACCTCCGAGGCGCCGTGCGCCTTGAGCGCCTTGGCGCCGGCCACGAGCGTTCCGCCGGTCGTCGAGACGTCGTCGCCGACGATCGCCCTCTTGCCGCGCACCTTGCCCGTGACCTCGGTCACCTCGACCTGGTCGGCCGCGACGCGCATCTTGTGCATGATCGCGAAGCTCGCCTCGATCATCTCCGCGAAGCGAACCGCGTGCTTCGCCCGGCCCGCATCGGGCGCGACCGCGACGACGTCCTCGCCGGTGAGCCCGAGGTCCCGGAAGTGCGTCGCGAACAGCTGCAGCGCAGTCATGTGGTCGACCGGGATCGTGAAAAAGCCCTGGATCTGGCCGGCGTGCAGGTCCATGGTCAGTACGCGGTCGACGCCGGCGAGCTGCAGCATGTCGGCGACGAGTCGCGCCGAGATCGGCTCGCGCGGCTTCGCCTTCCGGTCCTGCCGCGAGTAGGGGAACCAGGGGATGACGGCGGTGATCCGCTTCGCCGATGCGAGCTTCGCCGCCTGGATCATCAGGACGAGCTCCATCAGGTTCTTGTCCACGGGCGGCGCGCCCGTCTGGACGATGAACACGTCGGCGCCGCGAATCGACTCGAGGTAGCGGCAGTACGTCTCGTCGTTCGGGAAGGTGCTGAGCTCGACGTCGCCGAGCTCGACGCCGAGCTTCTCCACGATGGCGGCGGCGAGCTCCGGATGCGAACGGCCGGAGAACACCATCAGCCGCTTCTCCGGGCCGCGCACGATGTAGTGCTGCGGCGAGGGCTCGCTTACCACGCTGCCTTCCAGCCCGGGGAGGGCCAGCTCAGTCGCCGTCGGGCTTTCCATGCTCGTCGTAGACCCATCCTTCCTTCGTCGTCTGTCGCGGGGGAAAACCGGCCAGCGAACCGGGAGGGACATCATCCGTGATGACGGACCCGGCTGCAATCCATACGTCGTCGCCAATCTCGACCGGAGCACCGAAGACAGTGTCCACGCCGGTCCTGACGTTGCGGCCGATCGTCGTCCGCTGCTTCGGCACGCCGGCCTCGTGCGGGAAGTTCGCCGTGATGTTGCCGGCCCCGACGTTCGTTCCCTTCCCCACCTCGGCGTCGCCGATGTACGAGAGGTGCGGGACCTTCGCCCCGGCACCGAGCGCGAGGTTCTTGACCTCGACGAAGGTGCCTATCTTGGCTCCCTCGCCGATCACGCTCACGGGCCGGATGTAGGCGAATGGACCGATCTCGGCGCCGCCCTCGATACGAACGCCGCCGCGGATCACCGTGAAGGGGTGCAGGACGACGTCGGGCTCGATCTCGACGCCTGTCTCGATCCACGTCGTTGCCGGATCGACGATGGTGACGCCGGCGAGCATGTGCTCCTCGTTGATCCGGTCGCGAAGGAAGGCGGCCGCCGCCGCGAGCTCGACACGGGTGTTCACGCCTTCGGCCTCGAAAGGATCGCCGGCAAGCGCGACGGCACAGGTCTCGCCGTCGGCGACGAGCAGGCCGAGCGTGTCGGTCACGTAGAGCTCGCCCTGCGCGTTGTGCGCGTCGAGCCGCTCGAGCGCCGGCCAGAGCTTTGCCGCGCGGAAGACGTAGATGCCGGAGTTGACCTCGCCGAGCGCGAGCTCCTCCGGCGAGGCGTCGGCGGCCTCGACGATCCGGGCCAGCTGCCTGTTCGCGTCTCGGACGATGCGGCCGTAGGCCCCGGCGTCCGCCGGCTCGAACGAGAGGACGGTCGCGGCCGCGCCGGCGGCGCGATGCGTCTCTACGAGCGCGTGGATCGTCTCGGAACGCAGCGCCGGGACGTCGCCGTTCAGCACGAGCACGTCGCCGTCGAAGCTCTCGAGCGCAGCCTGGGCGCAGCGGACGGCGTCTCCGGTCCCGCGTGGCTCCTCCTGCACGGCCACCTCTACGCCCTCGAGCAGGTCGCTCGTCTGCGGCGAGGCAACGACGACGAGCCGCTCGACCCCGGCGCCGCGCGCAGCGACGATGACCCAGTCGACCAGCCGACGACCGAGAATCGGGTGCAGGTGCTTCGGCGTCGCGCTCTTCATGCGCGTGCCGATTCCGGCGGCCATCACGACTGCTGCGAGCTCTTCTGCCATGTCAATCAGAGGTGGCTGGGGCGCCAGGATTCGAACCTGGGATCACGGGACCAAAACCCGTTGCCTTACCACTTGGCTACGCCCCAGGGGCACGGAAGTCTATCGGCGGTCGAGGAACAGGAACGCGAGGGCGACGACGGCGCAGGCGATGAGACCCAGGATCAGCAGCCACTTGAAGAAGACGGCGAACAGCACGAGGACCACGGCCAAGAGCTGCGAGACGAGAAAAATCCACAGGCCCTGGCGCAGCCCGACCGAATGCGTGTTCCGGCCGAGCAACCAGGCGACTGCAGCGATCGCGGCCAGCGCGAGCACGGTCCACTTCGTGAGGTCGTGGGAGAGGAGGACGACGACGCCCTCCGCCGCGGCGATCCAGAGCGCAATTCGGTGGCGACGGGCCCTCAGCCAGACGCCGGGCCCCCGTTCGACCGGCTGCGACGGCGTCTCGGTAACCACCGTTCAACCGTACCACGCAGGTGCTGCCAGCCAGGTCCGGCCGAGACGTCCGAGAGCACTTCTCGCAGCGTCCGCATCTCGACGGTGATGGAACAGGCCGTAGACAGCCGGGCCGGCTCCCGAGACGTCTGCGCGGAAGGCTCCGGCCGCTCGCATGTCGTCTGCGAGGGGCGATCTGGCGAGGTCGTTCATGGGCAGCGCTGCGAGGTCGCGGGGCCGCTCGATCTGGGCGAGCCCGTCGAGGAGCGCCTGACGGCGCTCGGCGAACCCGGCCACGTCCTTTCGGGCGTCGAAGGCCGCGTACACGTCGGCGGTCGAGGTCTTCACCGCTCCGTGCGGCAGGAGGACGACGACCCAGAAGTCCTGCGGGAGCTCGACCGGCTCGAGCTCGCTCCCGTCGCCGGTGCCGAGTTGCGGGCCGTCCACGAGGAAGAACGGGACATCGGAGCCGAGACCGGCGGCGATGCGCTGGAGCTCATCGGCGGGGAGCGGCTCGGGCAGCGTCTCGTTGGCGAGGCGCAGCGCCGTTGCCGCGTCGGAGCTACCGCCACCTAGGCCGGCGGCGACCGGGATCTTCTTCTCGATCCGGACCCGCCAGTGCGCCTCGACGCCGGCAGCGCTCGCGAGCTCGCGCAGCGCCGTCGTGACGAGGGTGTCACCGGCGAAGCCGTCGACGCCGAGCTCCGCCGACTCTTCGAGCTCGATCCGGTCGACGAGGTCGATCCGTTGCAGGACCGTGAGGACCTCGTGCTTGCCGTCGTCGCGCGGCGGGCCGACGACGAGCGCGAGATTGATCTTGGCCGGAGCAGGCGCGCGCTTCATCCCAGCGCCTTCGCAAGCTCGACGAAATCCGCGGGCGCGAGCGCCTCCGCGCGTGTCTCGGGCGGACGGCCGACCGCGGCGAGCGCCTCTGCCGCCTGCTCCCGCGACGCCGTCCCCGCGAGCGCGAGCGAATTCGGCAGCGTCTTCCGCCTGTGGGCGAACGCTGCGGCGACGACCTCCTTGACCCGGGCGTAATCGGCCGGCAGCTCGGTCCGCCTGAACGCGACGAGCGCGGAGTCGACGTTCGGTTGGGGCCGGAAGACGGTCCGCGAAACCGCATGGAATCCTGTGCGCTCGGCCGCCAGCTGCACGAGCACCGAGACGGCGCCGTACTCCTTCGTCTCGGGCCTCGCAAAAAACCTCTCAGCGACCTCCCGCTGCACCATCACGCACCACAGCCCGACGTTCGGCTGCCCGTCGAGCGACTCGACGACGAGCGACGTCGCCACGTTGTAGGGCAGATTCGCGACGAGCTTCGTCGCGTCCTGGGGCAGCTCGAGCCGAAGCGCGTCCCCGAAGACCACGTCGACGTTGTCGGGGAGGCCGCTGAGCTCGGGCTCGAGCGCACGGTCGATCTCGACCGCATGGACGCGGCGGACGCGCTCTGCCAGGTAGCGCGTGAGCACGCCCTGGCCGGGGCCGATCTCGAGCACGACGTCGTCGGGCGCGAGATCGGCGAGGCGGCCGATCACCTCCAGGATGTTCCGGTCGACCAGGAAGTGCTGGCCGTACTCCTTCTTCGACCTCGTGCTCACGACAGGCCGAAGCATGCGGTGGCGTTGCGGTCGATCTGGCGCTCGAGCTCGGCCGGTTCCTCGCCGCGCGCCTGGGCGAGGGCAGCGAGCGTGTGGACGACGTTCGCCGGTTCGTTCCGGCGTCCGCGCACGGGCTGCGGCGCGAGGTACGGCGAGTCGGTCTCGGCGAGGATCCTGTCGGGCGGGACCTGGGTCGCGGCGAGGCGGAGATCGACGGCCTTGGGGAAGGTCGCGTTGCCGGCGAACGAGACGTACCAGCCGCGCTCGAGGGCGGTCGGGAGCAGGTGCGGCGACGAGAAGCAGTGGAGGACGACCGTGCCGTCGAATCCGGCCAGCGCGGCGAGCGTGTCCTCGTCGGCGGCGCGGGTGTGGATCACGACCGGCTTGTCGATGTCGGCCGCCAGCGACAGCTGCGCGTCGAAGAGCCGTAGCTGGTCGTCGCGCGGTGCGTAGTCGCGGAACCAGTCGAGACCGATCTCTCCCACGGCCACTGCCTTCGGGTGGTTCTGCAGGCGACAGATTTCGCCGACAGCCCCGTCGACTCGTGCAGCTTCGTGCGGATGGATGCCGAGGATGGCGAACACGCCGTCGTGCCGCTCGGCGAGCGTGAGCGCGCGGCGGCAGTCGTCGACGTCGGTGCCGACCGTGAGGATGCGCGTGACGCCTGCCTCGGCTGCACGCGCGACCACTTCGTCGGCGTCGTCGAGCGCTGTGAGGTGCGCGTGGGTGTCGATCACGGGAGCTCGGCCGCGAGGACTTCCGCCGCGTCGAGCTTGCGGAAGAGCGGCCGCGGCTCGCGCAGCGTCTGGCCGGGCGGAAGCTCGCTCGGCGCCCAGGCGCCGACCCAACCGGCGTAGTCCCCCGTGAGGATCTCGTGCGTGGAGCCGTCCTCCTCCTCGACGATGCGGCGCTCGAGCGGGCCGGCGATCCAGCCCTCGTAGCCCAAGAGCTCGTGTAGCTCCTGCGAGCTGAAAGGGAGAAACGGCGTGAGGAGCGTCTTCAGCGAGTCGACGGCGCAAAGCGCGACGTAGAGGACGGTGGCCGCGCGCTCGCGGTCCGTCTTCACGAGTGCCCACGGCGCCTGGTCCGAGAGGTACTGGTTCGCGAGCGCGCTCGTCGCCATGCACTCCGCCAAGGCGGCTCGGAAGCGTGCGTTCTCGATGTGCTCGCCGACCGAGTCGAACGCCTTCTCGACCGCGTCGAGGAGCGCGCGGTCGCCCTCGGTGAGCGGGCCCGGCTCGGGAACGGCCCCGAAGTTTCGCTGCGCGTTCACGAGCGTCCGGTTGACGAGATTGCCCCAGTTGGCGAGCAGCTCGTCGTTCGTGCGGCGAACGAACTCCTCCCACGTGAAGTCGCTGTCCTGCGTCTCCGGTCCGGCGGCGGTGAGGTAGTAGCGCAAGGCGTCGGGCTCGTAGCGGTCGAGGAAGTCCTTGACCCAGATCGCATGGCCGCGGCTCGTGCTCGCCTTGCTGCCGCTCATCGTCAGGTACTCGCTCGAGACGACGTTGTAGGGAAGCTGCAGATCGTCGCCGTAGCCCATCAGCATCGAGGGCCAGATGACGGCGTGGAAGACGATGTTGTCCTTGCCCATGAAGTAGAAGCTGCGCGCGTCCGGGTTCTGCCACCACTCGCGCCATGCCTCGGGGCGGTCGACGTTGTGCGCCCACTCGATGGCGGCTGAGAGGTAGCCGATGACCGCGTCGAACCAGACGTAGATCCGCTTCGTGTCCTCGGGGTAGCCCTCGACCGGAACCGGCACGCCCCAGTCGATGTCTCGGGTCATCGCGCGAGGCTTCACCTCTCGCGCCAGGTTGAGCGCGAAGTTGCGGACGTTCGGCCGCCAGTGCGTCTGCGCCTCGATCCACTCGACCAGCCGCTCGCGGAACGCCGGCAGATCGAGGAAGAGGTGCGTCGTCTTGCGGAACTCCGGTGTCGAGCCGTCCACGATCGAGCGCGGGTCGATCAGGTCGACCGGATCGAGCTGGTTGCCGCAGTTGTCGCACTGGTCGCCACGCGCCTCGCCGTAGCCGCAGATCGGGCAGGTTCCCTCGATGTAGCGGTCGGGGAGCGTGCGGCCGGTCGCCGGCGCGATCGCCCCGAGCGTCGTCTGCTCGATCAGGAACCCCTTCTCGTACAGCACGCGGAACATGTCCTGGACGACGGCGTAGTGGTTGCGGGTCGTCGTCCGCGTGAAGCAGTCGAACGACATGCCGAGGCGGACGTAGTCGTCGAGGATCAGCGCGTTGTTGCGGTCCGCGAGCTGACGCGGAGTCACGCCCTCGCGATCCGCCGAGACCATCACCGGCGTGCCGTGCTCGTCGGTCCCGCTCACCATCAGGACGTCGTTGCCCTTGAGCCGGTGATAGCGGGCGAAGACGTCCGACGGCACACCCGGACCGGCGACGTGGCCGAGGTGCCGCGGGCCGCTCGCGTATGGCCACGCGACCGCGACGAGGATCTTCTGCGGCGTCTCCGCCACCGGCGACAGCTCCTTCCAGGGCTCGGGGAAGGCTCGGAATCATACGAGGCTCCCCGAAGTCCTACGCGGCACGCGACGTAGGAGGACGTTCCACCGTGCGCAACGGCAACCGGAAGACCTGCGCCGGAGTGGTCGAGCCCACGACGGGTCGGCGACGCCGGCTGCGCCCGGCCATGAACGCCGCGCCGACGGCGACAATCGCCGCCGCGCCGTTGAGGATGAGCGGAAGCGGCGTTGCGGACGCCGGTCTGCGCGTCGGTGCGGACCCACTGTCGGCGACGCTCGAACCGATCTCGTGGCCGGCGTCGAGACGGGCCGGCTCGGCGGGAGCCGCTGTCTCGACAACCGGCCGCCGGGCAGCGCTCGCCGGGCGAACGGTGCGCGGAGTGGTCACGTCTCGTTCCGGCCGGGTCTCGGCACGGCCCTGCGCGTGACTCGTCGAGCGCGTCTCTGCTCGAGGCTGCGACGTGCGCTCGCCTGCCTGGCCCGCGTCACGCGTCCGGACGTGTGTGGTCGGACTGCTCGACGCGGGTCGGCTCGCGGGTTGGGAGCTTGCAGGCTCGGAGCTCGCAGGTTGGGTCGTAGGCGGCGCCGGCGGGGTCGCGCTCGACCCACTTCCGGACGCGGTCGAGGAACCGCCGCCAGAGCTCGGCTGCGAGCCGGCCGCGTCGGTGTCGGAAGTGCTTCCGGTCGGGAGCGGCGGCAGAAGCCCGAGCGGATCGACGTAGCCGTTCGCATCGGTCGTGAGACGAACTCCAAGCTGGACATACGGCCCGTCGACCTCGGGCGTGCCGCTTGGGCCGATGGTTCCGACCGCGCCGCCTTCGGAGACCGAGACGCCTTTGGCCACACCGATCGACCCGAGGTGCGTGAGGGTGACCGAGTAGCCGTCCGCCGTCTCGATCGTGACGGACTTGCCGCTCGTCGGCACCGTCCCCGCAAAGCTGACGGTGCCCGCGGCCGGCGCGATCACGGTCTCGCCTGCGGCGTCGGCTCCGATGTCGATGCCGCGATGCTGCCCGGCGGCGTAGGGGTGCGCCTCGTCGAAGGAGAACGCCTGCAGCACCGGCCCCTGCACGGGCCAGCTCCAGGCGGAGGCCGCCGGCGTCCACACCAGGAAGAGGAAGAGAAGAAGAGCCAGCCGCTTTGTCGTTGTCAAAATGAGCAACAGGAGGCGCAGGATAGCGCGGCCGATCCTCGTTGTCAAATCTGCTTACAACGTCTGCTTGTAGAGCCGGTTGCGCGAGATGCCGACGAGCGTCGAGACGATCTCGGCCGCCTGACCTCGCGGCACGCCCGCCGCAACGAGCTCTCGGACGGCGGCGAGGGCGCGCTCCTCGCCTTCGCGACGGTCCGACCGAACGACCGGCCCGAGAACCAGGGTGATCTCGCCCTTCGGTGGCGCCGCGAACCGGCCCGCGAGCTCTGCGGCTGTGCCCCGCACGACCTCCTCGAAGCGCTTCGTCAGCTCGCGGCAGACCGCAACCTTCCGCTCAGGGTCGGCGACTGCAAGCGAGCGCAGCGTCGCGGGCAGCCGCTGCGGCGACTCGAAGGCGACCGCCGGCCACGGCCAGCCGCTCAGCTCTTCCCACAGCGCAGCGAGCTTCTGCTCGCCGCGCGGCAGGAAGCCGAGGAAGCGGTACTGCTCCGCGACGAGACCGGAGGCGACGAGCGCCGTCTCGACCGCCGACGGCCCGGGCAGCACCGTGACCTCGACGCCGGCGTCGAGCGCCGCGCGCACGAGCCGCGCGCCGGGGTCGGACACGCCGGGCAGGCCGGCATCGGAGACAAGCGCGACGCGCTCCCCCGCCTCGAGCCGTGGCAGGAGTTCGGCCGTCCGCTTCGCCTCGTTGTGCTCGTGGTACGAGACGAGCCGCGCCTTGATCCCGTGCCGCTCGAGCAGCACGCGGGTGTGACGCGTGTCCTCGCAGAGCACGACGTCGGCGGCCGCCAGCTCGGCAAGGACGCGCAGCGTCACGTCCTCGAGGTTCCCGATCGGTGTCGCGCAGACCGCGAGCGGCATCAGAGCGCGAGCTCGGCGATTTCGCGCCAGCGATCGGGGGCGACCTGTTCGAAGAGCACGACCGCCGACGCGCGGGAGCGCAGTGGTAGCAGCTGCTGAACGGCAATCTCTGCGGCATCGAGATCTTCTCCTTGCGCGACCGTGAGGTGCGGCGTAATCCCCTCGAAGAGCCCCCCGTAGGGGGTGTGATCTGGAAACCGCTCCATGAGCGCACCCGTCATCGCAACGAACGGCTCGGTCGGCTCGGGCGCAAGCCAGAGCGCGCCGGGGAAGCGATCGAGCCGCGCGAACGTGACGTCGAATGCCCCGAAAGACGCCAGAGCCTCGGCAGCACCACCAGTGTCCGGCGGCGCGGGAATGAGCAGGGTCACGTGCGGCGGGACGCCGTGCGAGGGCTTGGATTCGCACGTTCGCTCCCTCCACGCATCGACGGCCGGCGCCAGGTCGCGAAAGGGGATGCTGAACGCGAAGCGCTCAGGCGGCATCCAGCGCCTCGAAGCCGACGAACGCCGCGCCGATCAGGCCGGCCGCCGTGCCGAGCTCGGCCTTCGCCAGCCGCACGGCGCTGCGCATCGGCTCGAGGGCTTCCCGTCGCGCGACCTCCTCCGCGGGGCCGCGCAGGTAGTCGTAGGCAGCGACGCCGAAGCCACCGCCGAGGATCACCAGCCTCGGCCCGAAGACGTTGACGAAGGAGCCGATCCCGGAGCCGAGGTAGCGGGCGACCTCTTCGAGGATGTCCTTCGCGTTCTGGTCGCCCTCGTCCGCGAGCCGCACGAGCCTGTGCGCATCCGCCGACGGTCCGAACGTCTCCTGCGCCGCGGCCGTCGCCGCGCTCCCGCTCACATATGCCTCGAGATGGCCATGGCCGGTGCAGACGCCCTGGCAGGGACGGCCGCCGTGCACGATCACGACGTGGCCGAACTCCGCGCCCTCACCGTTGCGGCCACGAAAGGGCTTGCCGCCGGAGATCGGCGCCGCCGCCGACGCCCGTTCCGAGGGTGAGCATGAGGAGATCGTCCTCGCCCATTCCGGCGCCGGCCCGCCACTCGCCGATCGCGGCAGCGTTTGCGTCGTTGTCCAGCCCGACCGGGATGCCGAAGCGCTCGTGCATCCGGTCGCGCAGAGGCGCGTTCTCGAGGGGCAGGTTGACGCAGCGCACGACGACCCCGCGCGCCTGGTCGATCGGCGACGGCGTGCCGAACCCGACCGCGGCGACCGAGTCGTCGAGCAGCTCGGCGACCGCGGCCTCGAGCTCCAGAAGGACGTGCTCCTGCGAGTCCTGTGGGGTCGCCCGCTCATGGCGGCGAACGACGCTCCCGTCGCGGGCGACGACCCCGGCCAGGATCTTCGTGCCGCCGAGGTCGACTCCGATCGCATGGCCCGCCTGCACAGTGGGTACCGTAATCCCCCGCATGTCGGCCTCCGGGGAGAAGCCGTATCGCGTCTATCGCGGCGGCCGGACGAAGGGGAAGGTGCCACTCCAGCGACGCGAGCGCGATTCGCGGAGGGCGGTCCGGAGCGACGGCGGCGGCCCGGGCCGGGTGGTCGAGCGGTCTCCGCGCCGGCGGCGTCTGTGGCTCGGCTGGACGAGGCGGCGCTGGACGCTGGTCGTGATCCTCGGCTTGATCTTCTTGCTCGTGATCTGGGGGGCCTTGGGCTATCTCTCGGTCTCGAGGGGAGTGCACGACGCCAACAAGCGCCTCCCGAAGAGCGTGGCGCCCACGCTGACGTCCGACTCGGGGCTGCTGCTCTCCAGCCCGACGACGATCCTGTTGCTCGGCACCGACCACGCGACCGGCAAGGGCGGTGCGGGTCGCAGCGCCGACCAGCACTCCGACTCGATCACGCTCCTGCATACCGATCCGAGCCGCCACCGGCTCGTCTACCTCTCGGTGCCGCGCGACCTGCGGGTGGACATTCCGGGCTACGGGTACCAGAAGATCAACGCCGCGATGCAGTTCGGAGGCCCGGCCTTGGCCGTGAAGACCCTGGATGGGCTCCTCGGCCCGGGTCTTCCCGTCAACCACGTCGTGATCGTGGACTTCAACCAGTTCGAGAAGCTCATCGACGCGGTCGGCGGCATCACCGTCAACGTGCCCGAGAACATCCTCTCCAACCGCTTCGACTGCCCCTACAAGACCGAGCAGCGGTGCCTGCAGTGGAAGGGCTGGCGGTTCCACAAGGGCCTGACCCACATGACCGGGCACCAGGCGCTGATCTTTTCGCGCGTGCGCGAGAACCAGCTCGACTCCTCGTTCACCGACTTCGACCGCCAGCGCGACCAGCAGCTCGTCGAGCAGGCGACGCTGAGGAAGCTGTCGAGCCCCTCGCTCTTCTTCTCGCTCCCGTTCAAGGGCAGCTCGCTGCTCAAGCCGATCGCGACGGATCTGTCGACCTGGAAGCTGATGCAGCTCGCGTGGGTGAAGTTCCGCGTGGGCAGCACCATCCACTGCCGTCTCGGCGGCACGGGCGAGTCGATCGGCGGTTCCGACTACATCCTCAGCAGCCCCGAGAACCGGGCCGTGATCGACGAGGTGCTGGGCCAATCTGCGCTCCAGGCCCCACCGAAGGGCGAGCCGTACGCGCCGGGCTGCATCGCCGGCGCGAACGCAAGCTGAAGTAGCTAGTCGCCGGAGGCCGGGGCCTTCTTCTCGGTCGCCGGCTTCGACTCTTTCTTGCCGCTGTCGCCGCTCGACGAGCCGCCGTCGCCGCCCTCCTTCTTCTTTCCCTTGCCGTAGTCGGTCGTGTAGAAGCCCGAGCCCTTGTAGTGGATCGCGACCGGAAAGAGGACGAGCTCGACCGGGGAGGCGCCGCAGACGTCGCACTTCTCGGGCGCAGGGGCCGTCATCGACTGGAAGCGCTCGAAGGTGTGGCCGTTCGGGCAGCGGTACTCGTAGATCGGCACGGCTGCGGACGGTACCAGCGTTCAGGCCGGGATCAGCCCGGCGGAGATTCGCTCGGGACCGGCACCGGCTCGGGCCGGAGCTTCCCGCGAGCGAAGACCAGGATGCGCGACGGCGCGGTCGCGGGAGCCGGGGCGAAGCGCGCGATGGCGCCGACGACCGCGATTCCCGCAGCGAGCTCGTACGCAGCGGAGTCGTTCACGAGCAGCGAGGTCACGATCGCGACCCCGAAGGCGAGCAGGACGTCGCGTGTCGACTGCTGCTGCGCGCGCCGCGCCACGCGAGCGCGAACGCCGCAGCGAGCACGAGCAACAGCGGCAGGACGATCTGCCAGGCATGTACCGCCGGCACGTAGGACAGCGGCACCCGGCTCTCGAGCGACGAGAACAGCGCGGCGCCGTGATCCGAGAACGCACTGCGCAGGTGGTTCGGGCCGCGCTGCGCGAGACCGCGCGAGACGATCCAGAGCACGGCCAGCGCCGCGGAAGCGAGCAGCCCGACGAAGCCCTTCACGCCGAGGCGGAACAGTCGTGCGCCGAGCACCGCGAGCGCGATCCCGAGCGCGATCGCTCCGCCGCCGTCCGCACCGATGCGGTTGTCCGTCATCACGACGAGACCGAAGAAGCCGAAGAGCGACGAAGCCGACGATCCCGAAGCGGCGACGCGCGAGGAACGCACCGGCAAGCAGCGGAGCGAGCAGCAGCGTCTCGACCTGGTTCCCGATCCCCCAGAACCGCGAGTTCTGCGTCGGGACCGAACGGGTTCACCGCCTGCCACTCGGGTCGGGTGACCATCACGACCGCGTACAGCGCGACCACTCCGCCGTAGAGCGCGAGGAGCGCAGATTCGCTGCGACAGAGCCGCGCTAAGCCGAGCGCGAGGAGCACCGTCCCCGCCGAGACCGCGGCGCACAGAAGCACCTCGTTCGAGATCTGTCCCATGCCGAGCGCGAGGTTCACGAGCAGCGCCGCCGGAACGGCGGTCACCGCCGCCCGCAGGCCGAGCAGCCCGAGGGCGAGCATCGACTCCCGCGAGGATGAAGAGGGCCGCGAACTTGAGCCGGTTGTTCGCGCCGATGGCGTGGCCGAGACGCGGACAGCTGGCCGAGCGAGCTCGCCGAGGGCGTCCAGGCGAGCGTGGTCGGCGGGATGTCCGCCCAGCGCGGTCGGCGCGATGTCGACGATCGAGACGAGCCCGGGGATGTGCGTCGTCGGCGAAGTCAGCAGCCCGTGGAAGCCGCGCCCGATCACCGCGACGCGGTAGAGGCGGTTGTTCGCGATCGGCGCGCCCTTCGGCGGCAGCTGCAGCACGATGCAGAGGTGGTGGCAGTTCGGGAAGACGGCGGCCCGGGTGACGTCGATCAGCGGCTTGCCCTTCGGGACTCCACCGAGCCGGGCGTTGACCTCGCTTCCGCGCACGAGCTCCGCCAGCGCGCGGCGGCGATTCGTCGTCGGCCCGTAGCCCGGCCGCAGGAGCCCGACGGCGCCGCGCTCGGCGAGCAGCTTGAAGGTCGGGATCGCCGATGCGGTCGAGGACGTAGACGTGGAACGGGGCGCCGGTCGGCGTCTGGCGCGCCGACGCCGTCCCGGGCACGGCGAGGACCACGCCGACGGACGCGAGCACAGCAAGCAGGGCGAGGAGGCGGACCGGCCGGACCATCAATTGAGCATTCTCACCGAAGTGGACCGCGAAACGAACAGTTCACCGTTCGGCCTCCTCGAGCAGCTCCTCGAAGCACGGTGCGCCCTCGAACGCGGCGAGCCCGGCCGGGCCGCTCGATCCGCTGCTCGCGCCGCCGCCGCACCAGCCGCCGGCGGCGGGCAGCAGCGACGGCCGCCGAGGCGCCCACGAGGCCGCCCAGCAGGAAGTCTCTCGCTCTCGCCCTTCCTCTCTCCCCTTCCATGGGACGATTGTGCCTTGCGGTTGTTAACCCTGGGTGACGTTCTGCTCGACGTCGTCGTGCTGCTGTCCGAGCCACTCGTGCCGGGCGGCGACGTGCGCGCGTCGACTCGCGCGGGAGCCGGAGGCCAGGCCGCCAACGTCGCGGCCTGGGCGGCCGAGCTCGGTGCGGACGCGCGCTGCATCGCGAAGCGCGGAGACGACCCGGCAGGCGAGCTCGTCGCGCGAGAGCTCGCCGCGCGCGGGGTCGAGCTCGTCGGCCCGGCGCCCGAGGGCGCGACCGGCGTCGTCGTCTCGGTCGTCCGCGACGGCGACCGCTCGCTCGCCTCCGACCGCGGCGTGGCGCCGTCGCTGGCACCCGAGGAGCTCGACGCCGCATGGCTCGCCTGCGACGTCCTTCACCTCTCGGGCTACGCACTGCTGCGGGAGCCGATCGCGGCGACTGCGCTCCTGGCCGCACGCCTCGCCCGCGAGCAGGGCGCGCGCGTCTCGGTCGACGTCGCGGCGTGGACCGAGATCCGCGGCTACGGGCCGGTGCCGGTTCCGCGAGCTGCTCGACGAGCTCGAGCCGGACGTCCTCTTCGCGACCGAGGCCGAGTGGGAGCTGCTCGGCGGCGCGTACCTGTGCGCACCGGTCGGCGTGCTCAAGCGCGGCGCGCGCGGCTGCACGGTCTTCACCGATGACGCGAAGCTCGACTTCGCGGCCCTCGACACCGAGGTCGTCGACCCGACCGGCGCAGGAGACGCGCTCGCCGCCGGCTTGCTCGTTGGGCTGGAGGGCTCGCTGGAAGAGGCGGCGCGACGCGGTCTCGACGCCGCAGCTCGCTGTGTCGCGACCGTAGGCTCCATGCCGTGAAAGTGCAGCCGATCACCGACGAGCAGGCGGCCGAGATCGCGGCGTGGCGGTACGACTTTCCGTACGAGTGGTACGACACCTCGGCCGATCCGCGCCGGGTCGAGCTGTTCGCGAATCCGGCCCGCCGAACGCACCTCCGCGCGGTGGTCGGCGACGACGGAGACCTCGTCGGCTTCTTCAACTTCGTCCCCGAGGGACACGAGGTGCGACTCGGGCTCGGCATGCGGCCGGACCTCACGAGCCGCGGTCTCGCTCAGCCGTTCATCGAGGCCGGGCTCGAGTACGCGCGCCGCGAATGGCGGCCGCGAACGTTCCGGCTCTGGGTCGCGCGCTGGAACGAGCGGGCGCTGCGTGCATACCGGCGCGCCGGCTTCCACGAGGTGCGGCGCAGCGAGGAGAGCCGCTTCGCGGAGATGGAGCTGTCCGCATGATCCGCATCGCCGAAGAGGTCCGCGAAGCGCTCGCCGCGGGCGGCCGAGTCGTCGCGCTCGAGACGACGCTCGTCGCCCACGGCTTCCCGCCCGGCGAAGGCGTCGAGGTCGGGCTCGAGTCCGAGCGGCAGGTGCGCGAGTCGGGTGCGGTGCCGGCGACGATCGGCGTCCTCGACGGAGAGGTGCGCGTCGGGCTGACCCCGGAGGAGCTGACCCGCTTCGGGCCGGAGGCGCGGAAGGCCGGGCCGCGCGACCTCGCGGCGGCCGCGGTTCAGAGCGCCGTCGGCGCCACGACCGTCGGCGGCACGCTGGCGGTTGCGCGAACCGCCGGGATCCGGGTCCTCGCGACCGGCGGCATCGGCGGCGTCCATCGCGGCTTCCCCCATCCTCCCGACGTCTCGGCCGATCTCGCCCAGCTCGCGCGAACGCCTGCGCTCGTCGTCTCGGCCGGCGTCAAGTCGCTGCTCGACGTCCCGGCGACCGCCGAGTTGCTCGAGTCGCTCGGCGTGCCCGTGCTCGGGTTCCGCGTCGACACGCTCCCGCTCTTCTATGCCGCGGCGGGGGGCCCGCCGGTTTCGGCCCGCGTCGAGTCGGCGGAGGAGGCGGCTGCGGTCGCCGAGGAACACTGGCGACTCGGCGGCTCGGGCCTTCTGCTCGGCAGGCCGCCCGACGAGCCGCTGGAGGACATCGAACCGCTCGTCGGCGAGGCACTGGCGGCAGCCGCAGCGGCAGGCGTGAGCGGTCAGGCCGTGACGCCGTACGTCCTCGGGCAGCTGCATGCCGAGAGCGGCGGCCGCACCGAGGCGGCGAACAAAGCGCTCGTGGCGCAGAACGCGCGGCTCGCGGGCGAGGTCGCGGTCGCCCTGGCGTCCTAGAGTTCCAGGCATGCCTCGGGGCTACATGGAAGGGCCGGCGGCCGAGGAGGCCGAACGGCGAGCGGAGGAGGCCGCGAGCGGGAAGGTCGAGGAGCCGGCGCCCGACCTCCAGCCCGCTGTCTTCGGCTGCACGGAGGACGATCCCGAGCCGCACTTCCTCGGCTGGCTGGGCGAGGTCGATCCGGATGAGCTGTTCGCGAGCGGCGCCGCGTGGGGCGTCACCGTGCGTCGGGTGGCCGTCTCCGGCTAGCTACTGGATCGTCGCGACGAACTCGTCGATCGTGAGCGCCGGCAGGGTCTGGATCTTGGTCGACCCGCGTGCGCCCAGAGCGACCGAGACCTTCGCGATCGTCGCAGTGTCGGGCGCCTCGACGACGTTGACGAAGTCGAACTCGCCGAGCGTCGCCCACTGGTGAAGCACCTTCGCTCCGAGCTCCTCGACGTCGCGGTTGACCTCCTGGAGCCGCGCCGGATTGCTCTGGAGCGTCTGCACGCCTTGCTGGGAGAGCCGCGAGAGCAGGATGTAGATCGGCATGGCGCGACCTTACTCGACGCGCGCCGCCTGATCCACGTAGAGCAACGCGGTCCCGACGAAGAGGAGCGGCGAGATCACGACGCTCGCGAGGAAGAGCGCGACCGAGCCTGCCGCGTCCCCGAAGCCGCGCAGCACGAAGACGAGCACGGACTGCGAGAGCAGGACGACGACTGCGAGCGTGAACAGGGAGCCGAGCGCGTGCACGAAGTCGGCTCGAGCGAGGCGCCAGGCGCGCGCGAGGGCAGCCCGCGGCGGCACGTCCTCCTTCACCAGGACCGGCACGACGAGGCCGAGCGCCGCAAGCCAGAGGAGACCGGGGATGACGAACGCGATCACGAGAAACGGCGCGGGCGCGAACACGAGCCAGCCGATCAGCCAGGCGGCCACGAGGGTCCGGCGCGGCGGCGACACGTCGAGCACGACGGTGCACGCGTAGACGAACGTGGCGCTGATGAGCGCCGCCGAGAGCGTCGGAGCAAGCAGCAAGCCCACGCGGCGCGAGACCTGCGTGAAGACGACCGCGATGACGGCAGCGGGAATCCCCATCGCCAGACAGGCCCAGAAATGCGCTCCGTAGAACTGGATCGACTCCGCCACGAGCTGGCCGACGGTCCGCTCGGCGGGCGGCAGTGCGGCAGGACGACCTTCGACTCGAGGGGGCTCGGCCATCGGCGCGGAGGGTATCGTCGCCTTCGTGGGCTACGACGTCGTCCATTTCGAGAGTCTCGAGTGGGAGGAGCGGCCGGGTCACGAGGGCCAGGAGCCGCGGCAGGCCGCCGCGCTCACCGAGCCCGCGCAGATGACCGAGTCGCGGGCGCGGATGTGGCGCTATCCGGCCCACACTCGCGGCCGCCGGCATCTCGATCCCGATCAGGAAGAGGTCTTCGTCCCGCTCCGCGGCACGCTGACGATGCTGCTCGGCGAGCCGGGGGAACGGGTGGACGTCGACCCGGGCGGAGTCGTCGTCGTCCATCCCGGCACGCCGCTCCAGATGCGGAACGAGACCGACGAGGAGATCCTGGTTCTCGCGTACGGGGCGCCGACGCAGTACGGCAACGCCGAGTTCCTAGAGGACGTCGAGACGCTGTAGAGCCTCGGCGAGCGCCGCGAAGGCGTCGTCGAAGCGCCAGCGTGTGCGGTCCGCCTCGTCCGGCGAGTTCGAGATCGCGCGGAGCTCGACCGCCGGAACTCCGGCGAGCTCGCAGGCGCGCAGGACACCGAAGCCCTCCATCGCCTCGACGTCGAAGCCGGTTCCGGCGCCGACCTTGCCGCACGTGGCGATCGGGAGAACCTGCGCTTCGGGAAGCACGGCGCGTGCTTTCTCGAGCAGCCCAGGGTCCGGCCGCGTCCGCTCGATCCGCGGAAACGTCGAACCGGGATCGATCACATCGCAGTAGACGGCCTCGCTGCCGAGCACGAGCGTCGGCGGCTCGAGCGTCCGCGAGCCCGCGATCCCCACGTGGACGACGGCGGTCGGCCTGCGCTCGTCGAGCGCCCGTGCGGTCCGCAGCGCCGCCTCGACCGGGCCGATGCCGCAGCAGAAGGTGTCGAGCCCGTCCAAGCAGCGCGAGTTCCTTCTCGGTGGCGGCGACGACGAGCACTGCCCGGACGCTACTGGCGCCGTGGGGCGTCCTGCAGCTTCCAGAGCTGCGCGCGGGCAGGTATCGGCACCCGGCGCTCGGCGCGAGGTCCCTCAAAGGCGGAAGGGGCCTAGACTCGTGCCGGTGGCGGGCTACGCGATCGACCGGCCGGAGGAGCGAACGTGGATCGCGACGCGCACCCGTGCCGCGCACGGCCGGACTCGCATCGACCTCACGTCGGTACTCGGCCTCGAGCGCTCTCGCGCCCGACTCTGGCGCTACCCGGCGGGCGCATCCGGCGTTCCGCACAGCGAACGCGAGCAGGAGGAGGTCTTCGTCGTCCTCGACGGGACGCTGACGCTCGTGCTCGGCGACCCGCCGGTGCGAGAAAAGCTGCCGGCGGGCAGCGTGGCCGCAGTTCAGCCCGGCACGGCGATTCACGTGCGGAACGAGGGCGACGTCGAGCTGACGTTCCTCGCCTACGGGGCGCCGGCCGTGGCCGATGCCGCCGACACTCTTCCGGAGCCGGAGCTCGACTAGGCCAAAGCGGCCACCGCTGCGGCGGTCCCGACCTTCTCGAACCGGAGCTCGCCGTCCTCGGCGTCGACGCGGATCGTGTCGCCGTCGGCGAAGTCGCCCTCGAGCAGGCGCAGCGCGAGCGGGTTCTCGACCATCCGCTGGATCGCACGCTTGAGCGGCCGGGCGCCGTACGCCGGATCCCAGCCCGCCTCCGCGAGCACTTCCTTTGCGGCGTCGGTCAGCTCGAGCTCGATCCGCCGCTCGGCGAGCCGGTCGCGCAGCCGCGCGAGCTGCAGCTCGACGATCTCCGCGATCTGCTCCTTCGAGAGCGGCCTGAACTCGACGATCTCGTCGATCCGGTTCAGGAACTCCGGCCGGAAGACGTCGCGCAGCGCGTCCTCACTCCGCACGTTCGAGGTCATGATCAAGACGGTGTTGCGGAAATCGACCGTGCGGCCCTGGCCGTCGGTGAGGCGCCCGTCGTCGAGCACCTGCAGCAGGACGTCGAAGACCTCGGCGTGCGCCTTCTCGATCTCGTCGAGCAGGATCACGCTGTACGGCCGCCGCCGCACCGCCTCGGTCAGCTGGCCGCCCTCGTCGTAGCCGATGTAGCCCGGCGGCGCGCCGATCAGGCGCGCGACCGTGTGGCGCTCCTGGTACTCGCTCATGTCGAGCCTGACCATCGCGTGCTCGTCGTCGAACATGAACTCTGCGAGAGCGCGCGCGAGCTCGGTCTTCCCCACGCCGGTCGGGCCGAGGAAGACGAACGAGCCGATCGGGCGGTTCGGATCCTGCAGACCGGTGCGCGCGCGGCGCAGCGCGTTCGCGACCGCTTCGACCGCTTCGTCCTGGCCGACCACCCGCTGATGGAGCCGCTCCTCCATGTGGACGAGCTTCTCGGTCTCGCCCTCGAGCAGCCGATCGACCGGGATGCCCGTCCAGCGCGCCACGACTGCGGCGACGTCGTCCTCGTCGACCTCCTCCTTGACCATCGAGTCGGCCTGCTGCGAGTCGCGCTCCTCGAGCTCGCGCTCGAGCGCGGGCAGCTCGCCGTAGCGGATCTCGGCGACGCGCTGGAGGTTGCCCTCGCGCTCCGCGCGCTCCGCCTCCATGCGCAGCGCGTCGATCTGCTGCGTGATCTCGCCGATGCGGTCGAGGGCCTCCTTCTCGCGCGCCCAGCGCGCGGCGAGCCCGTCGCGGCGCTCCTTCGCCTCGGCTAGCTCGGCCTCGAGCGGCGCGCGCACGTCGTCCGACTCGCCGGCCATCGCGGCGAGCTCGATCTCGAGCTGCGTCACGCGCCGGTTCGCCTCGTCGAGCTCGACCGGCGACGACTCGATCTCCATCTTCAGCCGGGACGCGGCCTCGTCGACGAGGTCGATCGCCTTGTCCGGCAGCTGCCGGTCGGCGATGTAGCGGTCGGAGAGCACCGCCGCGGCGACGAGCGCCGCGTCGCGGATCCGCACCTTGTGGTGCGCCTCGTAGCGCTCCTTCAGCCCGCGCAGGATCGCAATCGTGTCGGCCACGGACGGCTCGCCGACGTAGACGGGCTGGAAGCGACGCTCGAGCGCCGCGTCCTTCTCGATGTGCTTGCGGTACTCGTCGAGCGTCGTCGCACCGACGCAGCGGAGCTCGCCGCGCGCGAGCATCGGCTTGAGCATGTTCGCAGCGTCGACGGCGCCCTCTGCCGCCCCGGCGCCGACGATCGTGTGCAGCTCGTCGATGAAGAGGATGATCTCGCCGGCCGCGTTCTCGATCTCCTCGAGCACGGCCTTGAGCCGCTCCTCGAACTCGCCGCGGTACTTCGAGCCGGCGAGCAGGCCGCCGATGTCGAGCGCCCAGACGCGCTTCCCCTTCAGCGACTCGGGTACGTCGCCGGCGACGATGCGCTGCGCGAGGCCCTCGACGATCGCGGTCTTGCCGACGCCGGGCTCGCCGATCAGGACGGGGTTGTTCTTCGTCCGGCGCGAGAGCACCTGGATCACGCGGCGGATCTCCTCGTCGCGGCCGATGACCGGGTCGAGCTTCCCCGACTCCGCTGCTTCGGTGAGATCGCGCCCGAACTTCGAGAGCGCCTGGTAGGTGCCCTCGGGATCGGCGGACGTGACTCGCCGGCCGGCCGTGACCTCGGCGATCTTCGCGAGCAACTGATCGCGCGGCACGACGTCGAGCGCGAGCAGCAGGTGCTGCGCGGCGACGTACTCGTCCTCGAGCTTCTTCGCCTCGTCGAAGGCGCGGTCGAGCACCTTCGACAGCGCGGCCGACACGGTCGGCTGCTGTTGCGAGCCCTCGATGCGCGGCTTCTGCGCGAGCGTCGCCTCGGCCTGCGCGCGCAGCGCGTCGGCGTCGGGGACGAGCTCGCGCGGCAGCTCCTGGTCGAGGAGCGCGAGGAGCAGATGCTCGGGATAGAGCTCGGGGTTGCCGTTCCGGCGCGCGAGCTCCTGCGCGGCCGCGACGGCTTCCTGGGCCTTGATCGTGAGCTTGTTGAAGTCCATGACTTACTGCCTTTCGGGTAGCCGCTCGTCGCGCACGTGCACGAGATCGCGGCGGTAGTGCTTGTGCACCTTCTGGACGTCGCGCTGGTGTTGCCGCTGCAGGCGCTCGACCTGCGCGTGCGCCTTGCGCAGCTCGTCCTCGAGCCGCAGCACGAGCTCGACGCCGGCGAGGTTGAGGCCGAGCTCCGAGGTGAGCCGCTGGACGATCCGCAGGCGCACGATGTCGGCATCGGAGTAGAGCCGCGTCCCTCCCGGTGTCCGCTGCGGCCGCACGAGGCCCTTCGTCTCGTACATCCGCAGCGTCTGCGGGTGCATGCCGACGAGCTCGGCCGCGACCGAGATCATGTAGATGGGCCGTTCCCGGTCCGAGGCCTGCATCAGCCGACCGCCTTCTGCAGCTCCTCGAGGAGCTCGCGTTCCTTCTTGTTCACGCGCTTCGGCACCTCGATGCGGACGCGGGCGAGCACGTCGCCCTTGCCCGAGCCCTTGAGGCGCGGCGCGCCGCGGCCCTTGATCCGCAGCAGCTTGCCGTCCTCGGAGCCCGCGGGGATCTTGAGGGACACGGGGCCCTCGGGCGTCGGCACCTCGACCTTGCCGCCGAGCGCCGCCGTCGGGAAGGAGACCGGCACCTCGACGATCAGGTCGTCGCCGCGCCGCTCGTACAGATCCGAGGGCGTGACCCGCGTGACGACGATCAGGTCGCCGTTCGGCCCGCCGTTCTGGCCGACCTCGCCCTTGCCCTTGAGCCGAATCTTCGTGCCGTCCTTGACGCCGGGCTTGATCTTCACGGTGAACGTGCGCCGCCGCCGCTCGCGGCCGGAACCGTGGCACTTCGAGCACGGCTTCTCGATCACGGTGCCGTTGCCGCGGCAGCGCGGGCACGGCTGCGACAGCGCGAACAGGCCCTGCGACTCGGAGATGACGCCGCGGCCGTTGCACTCGGGGCAGATGACCGGAGCCGTGCCCGGCTCCGCGCCCGTGCCGCCACATTTCGAGCATGCGACGGTCAGCTCGACCGGAACCTTGGCCTCGGCGCCGCGCAACGAGTCCTCGAACGAGAGGCGCACCTCCGTCTCGACGTCCGCGCCGCGCACCGGCTGCGGGCGCGCCCGCCGGCCACCACCCCGTGCGGTGCCGGCCACGTTGCCGAAGAGGCCGCCGAGGATGTCGCCGAAGTCGCCCAGGTCGCCGAAGTCGACGTTGACGCCGCCCGGGCCGGGCCCGGTCGGCCCGCGGCCGTTCGTCGAGCCGAAGCGGTCGTAGGCCTTCCGCTTCTCGTCGTCGGAGAGGACGTCGTACGCCGTCTGCACCTGCTTGAAGCGCTCCTCCGCGGCCTTGTCTCCCTGGTTCGTGTCCGGGTGGTGCTGGCGCGCGAGCTTCCGGTACGCCTTCTTGATCTCGTCCGCCGAGGCGCCCTTCTTGACGCCGAGCGTGTCGTAGAGCGACTCAGGCATCGCCCTCGGCTTCCTCCTGCGCGGACGGCGGCGACTGCGGGGCGGCGACGACGACCCGGGCGGGCCGGACGACGCGGTCGCCGAGCTTGTAGCCCTTCTGGACGACGTCGATCACCGAGCCCTCCTCGGCCTCCGACGGCTGCGACAGCAGCGCCTCGTGGACGTACGGGTCGAACTTCCCGTCCGTCTCGATCGCCTTCACGCCGTGCCGCTCGAGCAGCCCGGCGAGCGAGCGATGGACGAGCAGGACGCCTTCCTCGAGCTGCGCCTCCTCGTGCTGCTCGGCAGCCGAGAGTGCCCGCTCGAGATCGTCGAGGATCGGGATGAGCTCGGCGATCAGCCGCTCGTTCGCGAGCCGGACGTACTCCTGGCGCTCGCGGGCCGCCCGCTTCTTGTAGTTCTCGAAGTCGGCGGCCAAGCGCAGCAGCCGGTCGTCGTCCTTCTGCGGTTCCGGCTGCTGCTCCTCTCGCTGCTCGACCTGCTCGGTCTCTTCCTGTTGGAGGTGCTCCTCGGTCACGAGGTCGGAGCCTCCTCGTCGACGACCTCGTACTCGCCTTCCTCGACGACCTCGTCGTCGGAAGCAGGCTCGCCGTCGCCGTCACCCGCAGACGCTTGCGCCTGCTGCGCCGCCTCGGCGTAGAGCACCTCGGCGAGCTTGTGCGAGGACTCCTGCAGCGCGTTCATCTTGGTGTTGATCTCGCCGAGGTCATCGCCCTCGAGCGCCTGGCGCAGCTCCATGATCCGGCCCTCGATCGTCGAGGCCTCGGACTCGTCGAGCTTGTCGCGGTGCTCGGAGAGCGAGCGCTCGGTCTGGTACGCGAGCGTCTCGGCGAGGTTCTTCGTGTCCGCCTCCTCGCGCAGCCGGTGCGCCTCCTCCGCGTGCGCCTCTGCGTTGCTGATCATCTCCCGCACCTCGTCCTCGGAGAGCCCGGATCCGCCCTGGATCTGGATCTGCTGGACGTTCCCGGTGCCCATGTCCTTCGCGGACACGTTGATGATCCCGTTCGCGTCGATGTCGAACGTGACCTCGATCTGCGGCATGCCGCGCGGCGCCGGCGGGATTCCGACGAGCTGGAACTTGCCGAGCGTCTTGTTGTAGGCCGCCATCTCCGACTCGCCCTGGAGGACGTGCACCTCGACCGAGGGCTGATTGTCCTCGGCGGTCGTGAAGACCTCGGACTTCTTGGTCGGGATGGTCGTGTTGCGCTCGATCAGCTTCGTCATCACGCCGCCCTTCGTCTCGATCCCGAGCGAGAGCGGGGTGACGTCGAGCAGGAGGATGTCCTTGACCTCTCCCTTGAGCACGCCGGCCTGGAGCGCGGCGCCGACGGCGACGACCTCGTCCGGGTTGACGCCCTTGTGCGGGTCCTTGCCGACGATCTCCTTGACCTTCGCCTGCACCGCCGGCATGCGCGTCATGCCGCCGACGAGCACGACGTGGTCGATCTTCGAGGCGTCGAGCCCGGCGTCGGTGAGCGCCTGCTTCGTCGGCCCGACCGTGCGCTCGAGCAGGTCGGCCGTGATCTCCTCGAGCTTCGCCCGCGTGAGCTGCAGGTCGAGGTGCTTCGGGCCTTCCGGCGTCGCCGTGACGAACGGGAGGTTGATCTGCGTCGTCATCGTCGACGACAGCTCGATCTTCGCCTTCTCCGCCGCCTCGTAGAGCCGCTGCAGCGCCATCCGGTCGGCCGCGAGGTCGATGCCCTGGTCGCGCTTGAACTCGGCGACCATCCAGTCGACGACCGCCTTGTCGAAGTTGTCGCCGCCGAGGTGGTTGTCGCCGGCGGTCGACTTGACCTCGAAGACGCCGTCGCCGAGCTCGAGCACCGACACGTCGAACGTGCCGCCGCCGAGGTCGAAGACGAGGATCGTCTGGTCGGACTCCTTGTCGAGCCCGTACGCGAGCGAGGCCGCGGTCGGCTCGTTGATGATGCGCAGGACGTTGAGGCCGGCGATCTTGCCGGCGTCCTTCGTCGCCTCGCGCTGCGCGTTGTTGAAGTACGCGGGGACGGTGATGACGGCGTCCGAGACGGTCTCGCCGAGGTATGCCTCCGCGTCGGCCTTGAGCTTCTGCAGGATCATCGCGCTGATCTCCGGCGGCGCGTACTCCTTGCCCTCCGCCTCGACGCGCACGTCGCCGTTCGGGCCCTTGACGACCTCGTACGGCACGATCGTCATCTCCTCGGTCACCTCGTCGAACTTGCGTCCCATGAAGCGCTTGATCGAGAAGATCGTGTTGGTCGGGTTCGTCACCTGCTGCCGCCGCGCGGGAGCGCCGACGAGCCGCTGACCGTCCTTCGTGAACGCGACGACGGACGGCGTCGTGCGCCCGCCCTCGGCGTTCGGGATGACGGTCGGCTCGCCGCCCTCGAGCACGGCCATGCACGAGTTCGTCGTGCCCAGGTCGATGCCGATGGTCTTCGCCATGTTGTCTTCTGCCTCCTATGGTGAGAAAATCTAAGTCGATTTATAGCAGATCTGCGCTACGCCTGCTCAGCGAACCGCGCCGATCAGCGCACCGCCCGCCACGATCAACCCCGCGCCGACGAGCAACCGCTTCCCCACCAGCTCGGAGTCGCGCAGCAGAAGCACCGAGAGCCCGACGCCGGCGAGCGACTCGATCGCCACGAGCGGCGCCACCACGGTGACGCGGCCGCGGTAGTACGCCTCGAAGAGCGACACGTACGAGGCGCCGAAGAGAAGGCCGGCCGGCAGGAACGGAAGCCAGCGCCGGCTGATCCACCGCCTCGCCCAGACCGCGATCAGGACGGTGCCGCCCAGCAGCGCCGCGGCCGCCGCGACCGCGGGCGGAACCGGCGTCTGCCCCACCGCGAGGTGTCGGACGAGGTTGTCGCGAATCGCGAACAGGGTCGCGCCCGCGAACGCGAAGACGAGGCCGAGCCTGTTGAGGTGCTCGGGCCGGTCTCGCTCGCGCACCAGCAGGACGCCTCCCACCACGATCAGCACCGCTCCCGCGATCAGCGGCGCACTCGCCGGCTCGTCGAGGAAGAGCAGCGCGATCGTGACCGAGACGAGCGGCGCCGTCCCGAAGATCATCGAGACGCGCGACGAGCCCGAGTCGCGGATCGCGAGCGTGACGAGGATCTGCGCGGCGCCGGGCGAGAGCAGCCCCGCCAGCATGAACGGCCACGCCGAGGAGAGATGCAGCCCGCGCGACGGCGTCTCGGCCGCCGCGAAGACGAGCGCGACGACGAGCGCGGTGGCCGAGGTCGCGATCGTGGCGAGCGCCGCGTCGGGGTCGCGCTGGAGCGCCATCCGCAGCGCCACGCTCATGGCACCGAACAGGAACGCCGAGGCGAGCGCGAGCGCGACGGCGGCTATACGGCCTCCAGCGCGCCCTCTGGCACCCGCCTGCCGTGCGAGAAGAGCGGGATGAACACGTGCGCGAGCGGACCGATCGCGGCCGCGTAGACGAGCGTGCCGATCCCGACCTTGCCTCCGAGCAGGAAGCCGGTGACGAGCACTGTGAACTCCAGCCCCCAGCGAACCACCCGGATCGAGTGGCCGCGCGCGGCGAGCCCGGTCATCAGGCCGTCACGCGGCCCGGGCCCGAGCCCGGCGCCGATGTACGCACCCGTCGCGATGCCGTTGAGAAGGACGCCGACGAGCAAGCAGGCGATGCGGACCGACAGCGCATGCGGCGGCTGGACGTGCCCGAGCACGACGTTCATCGTCAGGCCGACGAGGACGACGTTGCTGGCGGTGCCGAGCCCGGGCTTCTGCCGCAGCGGGATCCAGAACAGGAGGACGACGACGCCGACGATGATCGCCCACGTCCCGATCGCGAGGCCGAACGTGCGGGACAGTCCCTGGTGGAACACGTCCCACGGATCCAGCCCGAGGTTCGCGAGCACGAGCAGCGAGGAGCTGATTCCGTAGAGGACAAGCCCGCCGTACAGCTGAGCGAGACGCAGACGCACTTCCCGAACGTACACTCGCGCGGTGTCCACGGAGACGACGCTCGTCGCCCAGCTGGCCGAGGACGCGGCCGAGCGTCTCTGCCGCTACGTCCGCATCGACACCCAGTCCGACGAGGAGTCGGAGACCTACCCGAGCACGGAGCAACAGCTCGACCTGCTGCGCCTCCTCCGTGACGAGCTCGAGCAGATCGGGCTCGCGGACGCCGCGATCGACGAGCACGGCTACGTGACCGCGACGCTCGCGGCCACCGTCGACCACGAGGTGCCGACGATCGCGTTCTTCGCCCACGTCGACACGGCGCGCGAGGTGAGCGGAGCCGGCGTCTCGCCGCAGCGGATCCGCTACGAGGGCGGCGACATCCCGCTCGGCAACTCGGGCCAGACGATTCGCCCCGACGAGTCGCCCCAGCTCGAGAACCACGTCGGGCACGACCTGATCACGACCGACGGCACGACGCTCCTCGGCGCCGACGACAAGGCCGGCATCGCGGAGATCATGGCCGCGGTCTCGCATCTCATCGCGCAGCCTCAGATTCCCCACGGGACGATCAAGATCGCCTTCAACCCGGACGAGGAGATCGGCCGCGGAGTCGTCCACTTCCCGGTCGAGAGCTTCGGCGCAACAGCCGCGTACACGGTCGACGGCTCGACCGCCGGAGAGCTGCAGTCCGAGACGTTCTCGGGCGCACAGGTGCGCATGCGGATCCGCGGCCGCGCGATCCATCCCGGCTGGGCGAAGGGCGAGCTCGTGAACGCGATCAAGCTCGCCGGCGAGATCCTCGCCCGGCTGCCGCAGGACTCGCTGTCGCCGGAGACGACCGAGGGACGGGAGGGATACGTCCACCCAGTGGTCGTGCAGGGCGACTCGTCAGAAGTAGAGCTGCGCTTCATCGTCCGCGACTTCGAGGACGACCAGCTCGACGAGCACATCGCGTTCCTTCGCGGTCTCGCAGAAGAGGTCGCCGCGGCCGAGCCGCGCTGCTCGATCGACGTGGAGGACCGCATCCAGTACCGCAACATGCGCGACGCGCTCGAGCCACACCCCGAGATCGTCGCGAACCTCGAGGAAGCGGTCCGCCGAGTGGGACTCGAGCCGAAGCAGACATCGATCCGCGGCGGCACCGACGGCTC
Organism: uncultured Actinomycetes bacterium; assembly: GCA_963794255.1. Lineage (GTDB taxonomy): Bacteria > Actinomycetota > Thermoleophilia > Gaiellales > Gaiellaceae > Palsa-739. The sequence continues at coordinate 431,870 of CAWCDC010000003.1, forward strand.
GGCGCTGACCGAGATGGGCCTCCCCACGCCGAATCTCTTCACCGGCGGCCACGACGCACACAGCGAGCGCGAGTGGATCTGCGTCGAGGACATGGGCCTCGCAGCCGCGGCGCTCGTCGAGCTCGCCCGCGTGTGGGCCGAATAACAACGGCAATACTGCAGAGATGGAACCGCTGCTCGACCGGCTCGGGCGTCCGCTCGAAACGCTGCGCGTCTCGATCACCGACCGTTGCAACTTCCGCTGCGTCTACTGCATGCCGAAGGAGGTCTTCGGCCGCGAGTACGCGTTCCTCGAGCGCCGCGAGCTGCTCACGTTCGAAGAGCTGGCCCGCGTCGTCGGCCTCTTCGCCGGCCTCGGCGTCCGCACGGTGCGACTCACGGGCGGCGAGCCGCTCGTCCGCCGCCACGTCGAGAACCTCGTCGAGCTGCTCGCCGCGATCGAGACGCAGAACGGCGACAGGCTCGAGCTCGCGCTGACGACGAACGGCTCGCTCCTCACCCAGAAGGCAGAGGCGCTCGCCGCCGCAGGTCTCAGCCGCGTCACCGTCAGCCTCGACTCCCTCGACGACGCGGCCTTCCGCGCCATGAACGACGTCGACTTCCCCGTCCAGCGGGTGCTCGACGGGATCGACGCGGCCGCCGCGGCCGGGCTTCCGGTCAAGGTCAACGCCGTCGTGAAGCGCGGCGCCAACGACGAAGGCGTCGTCGCGCTCGCCGAGCACTTCCGTGGCAGCGGCCACGTCCTCCGCTTCATCGAGTACATGGACGTCGGCTCGACGAACGGCTGGCAGCTCGAGGACGTCGTGAGCGCGGAGGAGATCGTGCGGCGCATCTCCGAGCAGTGGCCGCTCGAGCCTGTCGCGCCCGAGCGGGCGGACTCGACTGCTCGCCGCTGGCGTTATCTCGACGGCGCCGGTGAGGTCGGCGTAATCGCGTCGGTCACGCAGCCGTTCTGCGGCGGCTGCTCACGAGCCCGCCTCTCGGCCGAAGGCCGGCTCTACACGTGCCTGTTCGCCGCGCGCGGCCACGACCTGCGCGCGCCGCTGCGTCTGGGAGCTTCCGACGAGGAGATCGCCGAACGCCTCCGCGGGATCTGGTCACGCCGAACCGACCGTTACTCCGAGCTCAGAACGGCTCAAACCGCGGCATCCGCAAAGGTCGAGATGTCGTATATCGGCGGTTGACGGACGGTTACTAGCGTTCATGTAACCGCGGCGATTAGAGTTGGGGGATGGAGCGGGTCGTCGCTCTCGGACAGAAGGTCCTACCTCGCGGTTGGCGAGATTTTGGCCTCCAGCTCGGGATCTGGTTTGGGTTCTACTTCACGTACCTCGGCGTACGGCACTTCACCGATCGCGACACGGGCAAGGCGATCGTCAACGGCCTGCGCGTCATCTCGCTCGAGCAGCATCTGACCCACCACCTCTGGGAGGTGACGGTCGAGCGGGTCACCGACTCTTCCTCATGGCTCCTGACGGCGACGGCCTGGACGTACTGGAACTCCGAGTTCACGGTGATCGGCCTCACGCTGCTCTGGGTCTACCTGCGGCGCCATGACGGCTTCATCCGCTTCCGCAACACGATCCTGCTTGCGAACCTGATCGGACTGCTCGGCTTCTGGTTGATGCCGACCGCCCCGCCGTGGATGTTCCCCGGCAAGGGATTCGTCGACGGCGTCAACCACTCGAGCGCCCTCCTGCAGTCTCTGAGCAACTCGTACGCGGCGATGCCGAGCCTGCACGCCGCCGACGCGCTGATCGTCGGCTTCTTCATGGTCTCGACCTCGCGGACGATCTGGGCCAAGGCGCTCTGGGCGCTGTGGCCCGTGTGGGTCTGGTTCTGCGTGATCGCGACCGCGAACCATTACCTCCTGGATGTGCTGGCCGGGATCACGGTGGCGGTCGTGGCGTTGCTCGCCATCCGCTGGACTCCGCGGCTCTTCGCGCGCGCTCGCGGGCTTGGCCCGGCTATCGCAAACCTGCTATAGTCCACATAGCAGGAATGCTATGTCGGAGATGAACGCGACCATACGCCTCCGCCGCGTCAAGCAGGGTTACACGGTCGGAGCCCGCTCACTCGCCAGCCGCTCGGTCACGAGCCTCGCGAAGACCGGAGTCACGCCGAACGTCCTCACGACGACAGGCGTCTCGCTCTGTCTCGTGGCGGCGATCCTCGTGCCGTTCGAGAACCGAGCCGACACGCTGCTCGTCTACTGGCTCGCCGCCGGGATCTTCGTCGTGGGCTCGCTGCTCGACATCCTCGACGGCGCACTCGCCCGCGTTGGCGGCAAGTCCACTCCGTTCGGCGCCTTCTTCGACTCCACGACCGATCGCGTCGGCGAGGGAGCGATGCTCGCCGCGATCGCGCTCGTGTTCTCGCGTCACGGTCAGGACTGGGCCGTCGTGGTCGCCGTTGCGGCGGTCGTCGGCTCGTTCCTCGTCTCGTACACACGCGCCCGCGCCGAGGCGCTCGGCCTCAAGGGCGACGTCGGCCTGGGCTCGCGCGCCGAGCGCGTGGTGCTGATCACGGCCGGTCTCGTCTTCGCGCCGTGGGGAGGCCTCCCGTGGGCCATCGTCGTGCTCGCTGCGACGGCCTGGCTCACGGTCGTCCAACGCATCCTGCATGTCAGAAAGCAACTTTCCGGAGGGACCAGTGGCATCGACCAACGGTAGGGCACGGCTCGACGACGGCAAGGTCCGCGTCGCGATCATCGGCGTCGGGAACTGCTCGAACTCGCTGCTCCAGGGAGTCGAGTACTACAAGGACGCACCGGACGACCAGTTCGTCCCCGGGCTCATGCACGTCAACCTCGGCGGCTACCACGTCCGCGACGTGGAGTTCACCGCCGCGTTCGACGTCGTCAAGGGCAAGGTCGGCGAGGATCTCGCCGACGCGATCTGGGCGCATCCGAACGACACGATCAAGTTCGCGGACGTCCCGCAGACCGGCGTCAAGGTCTCGCGCGGCATGACGCACGACGGCCTCGGCAAGTACCTCTCGCAGGTCGTCGAGAAGGCGCACGGCAAGACCGACGACGTGGTCGGGATCCTCAAGGAGACGAAGACCGACGTCGTGGTCAACTATCTCCCGGTCGGCTCGGAGGCGGCGACGAAGTGGTACGCCGAGCAGATCCTCGAGGCCGGCTGCGCCATGATCAACTGCATGCCGGTCTTCATCGCGCGCGAGGACTACTGGGGCAAGCGGTTCGAGGAGAAGGGCCTGCCGATCATCGGCGACGACATCAAGTCGCAGGTCGGCGCCACCATCACGCACCGCGTCCTCACCTCGCTCTTCAGGGAGCGCGGCGTCCATCTCGACAAGACGATGCAGCTCAACGTCGGCGGCAACTCCGACTTCCTCAACATGCTCGAGAGGGAGCGGCTCGAGTCGAAGAAGATCTCGAAGACGAACGCGGTCACGTCGATGCTCGACTACGACCTCGGCCCGGGGAACGTCCACGTCGGCCCGTCCGACTACGTGCCGTGGCTGACCGACCGCAAGTGGGCGTACATCCGGATGGAGGGGTCCTCCTTCGGCGACGTCCCGCTCAACGTCGAGCTGAAGCTCGAGGTCTGGGATTCGCCGAACTCGGCCGGCATCGTGATCGACGCCGTCCGGATGGCGAAGCTCGCGCTGAACAACAACGTCTCGGGCGCGCTCGTCGGCCCGAGCTCGTACCTCATGAAGTCGCCGCCGCAGCAGATCGTCGACGACGAGGCGTACGAGCTGACCGAGGAGTTCATCCGCGAGAACGCGCGCGTCGCGGCGAAGCAAGAGGCTCCGACCGAGGTCTAGGAAAGTGGTCGCGCGGGCGGTGTCGGCGAGGGATTGGCTGACACCGCTCGCTGTTCTTCTCCGCTGTTGGTCGGCAGCTGCGAGACGTAGCCTGAGCTGATGGACGGCCTCGAAATCCGCTCCGCCCGCTCGCTCTCACCGGCCGAGCGCGCGGAGCTGTTCAACGCCGCGTACGAGGGCTATCTCCTGCCGTTCCACCTCGACGAGCACCAGCTCGCGTTCATGGACGACGCCTTCGATCTCGATCTCGACGCCTCGCGGATCGCGTACCGCGACGGCGAGCCGGTCGGGCTCGGGAATCTCGGCCTGCGCGGCGAGGACGCCTGGATCGGCGGCGTCGGAGTCGTGGCTGCGGCGCGCAGGTCGGGCGTCGGCGAAGTGCTCATGCGTGCGCTGCACGACGAGGCGCGTGGTCGCGCCGTGCGCCGCGTCTGGCTCGAGGTGATCGTCGAGAACACGGCCGCCTTCGCGCTCTACGAGAAGCTCGGCTACCAGCAGGTGCAGGACGTCGAGGTCTGGACGCTCCCGGGTGCCGAGGGTGCTCACACGGGCCGCGAGGTCTCCCCCGCCGAAGTGCAGGCCCAGCTGCCCGACCGGCACGAGCCGTGGCAGCGTGCCGGCGGAACTCTCGAGCACTACGACGACGTGCGCGGCCTCGTCACCGACAGCGGCGCGATGCTCTTCTGCGTGCGCTCCACGGCGCAGCTGCAGCAGTACGCCGGCGATCCCGAACCGTTGCTCCGCGCGCTTCGCACCTTCGGCGACGCCTACGTGCTCAACCTCCCGGTCGACGACCCGGCAGCGCCGGTTCTGCGCGAGCTCGGCGGCTCGGTCGCCGTCCGCCAGCACGAGATGCTCCTCGAGGTCTAGGCCGGGACTAGACTCGAGCGAGTGCGGATCGCGCTAGTCACGCCGTTCGCCTGGTCGCAGCCGCACGACGTGAACGAGCACGTGGACGGGCTCGCGCGTGAGCTGCGCCGACGCGGTCATGCGGTCACGATCCTGGCTCCCTCGAACCGCGCGCGCGATCTGGCAGCCGGGCGACGCGCCCTGCTCGGAGACTTCGACGACCCGGAGCTGATCGCGATCGGCCCGGCCGTCCGGATCTCCCGTCGGAGCCGGATGGGCGTGCCGGTCGGCGTCCGCGCGCAGCCTCTCGCTCGCACTCGCGCGGGGCCGCTTCGACGTGGTGCACGGCTTCGAGCCGGGACTGCCGAGCCTGTCGTATCTGGCGCTGCGCGACTCCGCCGCGCTGACCGCCGCGACGTTCTTCTCGCCGCATCGGCTCGGGTACCCGCCCGCCCGCGCGCAGCGGGAGCGGCTGCTCGCCCGAGTCGATGCCCTCCTCGCGACGAACGAGGAGGTCGCGGAGGCGGCCGCCGTCCGTTTCCCCGGCCGCTACGAGCTCGTGCCGCACGGGATCGACCCCGAGCTTTTCGCGCCGGCGAAGAAGCGCAACCTGGTCGTGGTCGAGTGGCGGCAGTCCGAGCGACCGCTCCTGCGCGCGCTCGTGCGGGAGCTCGCGGAGCAGCCCGACTGGGAGCTCGTCCTCCTGCGCACGCGGATGCCGGCGTCCCGGCCCGCAGTCTCGCGCCGGCTGCGGGGGAGGATGCGCGTGCGCACCGCGCGCACCGGTGCTGCCCGCGCGGAGCTCCTCCGCTGCCGCGTCGATCTTCGTCCCCGCCGCCGACGGCCTGTCGCGCCTCGTCGCCGAGGCGCAGACCGCAGGAGTCGCGATCGTCGCACCGCCGGGCCGTGCCGAGCAGCCCGAGCTCGCCGCCGCCGAGACCGCGCGGATGATCGAAGACGAAGCCTTCCGCTCACGCCGCGCAGCGGAAAGCCTGGAAGCGGCGACCTCGCAGACGGCCGCAGCGCTCGCGGATCGTGTCGAGGAGATCTACGAACGGCTCGCGGGACGCAGGCGCGGCCGTTCAGAGCGGGCTCCACTCGAGGAGCGCGACTGGATCGTCGCCGACCTCCACCTGCACACGAGCTGGTCGCACGACTGCTCGATCGACGTCGACGAGCTGCTCGACCATGCCGAGGCCGAGGGGCTCGGCGCGATCGCGGTCACCGACCACAACGTGCTCGGCGGAGCGCTCGAGGCAGCCGAGAAGGCGCGCGGCCGCCGCCTGATCGTCATCCCCGGCGAGGAGGTGAAGACGGCGGAGCAGGGCGAGGTGATCGGGCTCTTCCTGCGCGAGGAGATTCCGCGGGGCATGTCCTTCGGCGAGACCGTCGCGGCGATCCGCGCCCAGGGCGGCCTGGTCTACGTGCCGCACCCGTTCGACCGGATGCACGCGATCCCCGACCCCGCGACCCTGCACAGGCACCTCGCCGAGATCGACGTGCTCGAGGTCTACAACGCACGGCTGCTGTTCGAGGCCTACAACGACGAGGCGCTCCGCTTCGCGCGGAAGTACAACCTCACTCCCGGGGCGGGATCCGACGCGCACGTCCTCGCCGGCGTCGGCACGGGCGCCGTTCGGATGCGCCGTTTCAGCGGCCCCGAGGAGTTTCTCGTCTCGCTCCACGACGCCGAGGTGCTGCGCCGCCCGAAGTCGCTCGTCTACCTGCAGGGGCTGAAGTGGGTCGCGCAGGCGAAGGAGCGCGTGCGCTAACAGACGGCGGGCAGCGGCGCCCGGACGAGCATCTCCGGGCCTTCGAACCGAACCTCGAGCTGGCCGAGCGTGCGTTGCAGGATGGCGAGCGCCGCCGGGTTGTCGCTCCGAACGAGCGCGGTCACCTCGGCGATGCCGGCCGCGCAGGCGTCGCAGACGAGCTCCTGGGTGAGCGCAGAGCCGATGCCGCGGCCCTGGTAGGCGTCGGCCACTTCGAAGGCGACCTCCGCGGTCGCGCCGGCGCGCACGAGCCGGGCGATCGCAATCGGCTCCGGGTCGCCGTCGACGTAGGCGACGAGGGCGTGGTGGTTCGGCCCCACGGTCGCGAGCCAGCGCAGCTCCTGCTCGCCGAGGCGCTGCTTCGACCCGTTGAACCGCGTGCGGCGCGACTCGCTCGCCGAGCCGCTCGAAGACGGCCTGGACGGTGGCCGTGTCGCCATGCCGCAGCGGCCGGACGAAAAGTTCCGGCCCGTACTTCGGCTTCACGACACGCGTCTGCATCCTCGTCTGTATGACGTGCGGGCGCGATCTAATCTTCCACGGGCAGGCACCGACCCTGACGCGTCGAAAGAACGTCCGGCATGGTGACGCCGCCTATCGAGACGACCAGCTGACCGTGGCGACGGACGAGATCTACGAGAAGTACCTGCAAAAGGCGATCACCGAGAGCAACGCTCTCGGGGACGAGCTCGCGCAGACCGCCGGCGGCGCGCGCGTGCCCGTGCTCGGCTCCGGCCACCCACTCGCCGACGTCTTCCTGCTCAAGTACGCGCCGCAGGCCTCCGAGCTGCAGGAGGGAGTCGCCTTCTACGGCCGCGCCGGAACCGCGCTCCTCAAGTCGCTGCAGCGCCTGCACGTCGACCCGATGGCGATCTACGGGACGAACTGCCTCAAGTTCGCGGGCGGCGACGAGGACGAGTCGCGGCCGTTCCTCCTGCGCGAGCTGCACATCGTCCAGCCGAAGCTCGTCGTCGCCATGGGCGAGCCCGCCCTCGCGTTCCTCAACGCCGCGGCCTTCCCGCTCGTCGCGCGAGCTGACGTCGATCGAGGGCGAGCTGCAGGAGTACACCCCGACGATCCAGGGGCTCGTCACGCCCGACATCGACTCCTCGCTCGACGAGCAGCCGGCGAAGACGGCGTTCTGGAACGCCTTCAAGGTGCTCGGCGAGTGGTGGAGTCAGACTCCTCCGTACTGAGCACTCGCCTCCGCGTCGCGGCGTTCGTCGCGCTCGCGGCGGCGGTCGTGACGTGGGACGCGATCGCGCCGCACCTCGATCCGGTCGCGCTCTGGCCGACGGTCGCGATCATCGCCGCGGGCGTCCTCCCGGCGACCCTCGGGCTGATCTACCTGGCGCTGCCGCTCTGGTCGAATCGCCGGGTGATCGCGATCGGGCTCGTCGTGTTCCTGGTCGCCGCGGTCCTGACGTGGCGCGCGGACGCGCACCTCGCCTCGAACTTCATGAAGCTCGCCGCTTACACCTGCGCCGGCTGGCTGTTCCTCTCCCTCTTCGAGGAGCTCAGCTGGGTCGTGATCGTGGCCCTGATCATTCCGTTCGTCGACGCGTTCTCGGTCGCCGCCGGGCCGACCAAGGACATCGTCAACCACCACGTCGAGGTCTACTCGGCCGTCGCAATCGCCTTCGTGGGGCCGGGCGGAGTCGCGGCCGGGCTCGGGCCCCCCGACGTCCTCTTCTTCGCCCTCTTCCTCGCGACGACGGTGCGCTGGGGCCTGCGGCCAGGCTGGACGTGGCTGGCGATGACCGCGATGTACTCGCTGACACTCGTGCTCGCGAACGCCACGGACGTCAACGGCCTGCCGGCGCTGCCGTTCCTCTCCTTCGGCTTCCTGCTCGCGAACGGCGACCTGCTCTGGCGGCGGTTCAGGCCGCGCGCTGATCAGCTCTTCTCGCTCTTCGCTGCGAAGAGCGTCGCGTAGGCCGCGTTCGTGCCGGGATCGGGTCGCGTCCACCTCCCATGTGTATCGACTCCGGTCGATCCCGAGCGGCTCGACGGGGCCGAGCGGGGCTTCGTGCGTGCAGCCTCTTTGTCGAACTCCCCCAAGCGACCTCGCGCGTCACCTCGTCGAGCGCTTCTCGGCGGCGATCTCCTCCGGGACTCAGGCGCGTTCTGAAAGGCCACATGACGCGGAGCCGAGACGCTGCTCGAGGAGCGCGACGCACTCGACGTGCGGCGTGTGCGGGAACATGTCCACCGGAGTCACGCGGCGCAACTCGTAGCCGTAGTCCGCGCGTAGCGCCTTCACATCACCCGCGAGCGTGGTGGGGTTGCAGGAGACGTAGACGAGCCGCGGTGCGCCGATCCGACCGAGCCGGCGCAGCGCCTTCCCGGCGAGTCCGGCGCGAGGCGGGTCGACGACGACGACCTCCGGCGAGCCGGAGCGCTCGAGCAGCTCCTCCACCACCTCGCCGACGTTGCCCGCGAAGAAGGCCGCGTTCGTGATCGTGTTGAGCTCGGCGTTCTCGAGCGCGCAGGCGACCGACTCCTCCGAGACCTCGATCCCCCACACCGTCAGCGCGTCCTTGGCGAGCGAGAGCCCGATCGTGCCGATCCCGCAGTAGAGATCCCAGACGGTCTCGTCGCCGGTCAGCCCGGCCGCCTCGCGCGCGAGCGCGTAGAGCCGCTCGGCCATCGCCGTGTTCGTCTGCAGGAAGGCGTTCGGACGCACGCGGAAGCGAAGCCCGCAGAGCTCCTCCTCGATCCACTCGTCACCCCAGAGCAGCCGGGTCGGCAGGTTCGTCACCTCGGCGGGCGTGTCGTTCACCGACCAGTGGATCGAGCGCACCTCGGGGAAGCGGCGGAGGACGTCGACGAGGTAGCCCGTCTCGAACCGCTCACCGGGCCCGGTCACCAGCTGCACGAGCGCCTGCCGTGTGTTGCGGCCCTGCCGCACGACGAGGTGGCGGAGGTAGCCGCTCCCGTCTTCCTGCGAGTACGGCTCGAGCCCCTCTTCGCGTGCCCAGTCGCGGACTGCGTCGCGGATCCCGTTGCCGAGCTCGTCGGTGAGCCAGCAGCGCTCGATCTCGAGCACCTCGTCCCAGCGGCCGGCCCGGTGAAAGCCGAGCGCCGCGCCCTCGGGCGTCGCGGTGAACGAGTACTCGAGCTTGTTGCGGTAGTGGAAGATCTCGGGCTCGCAGGGGAGGATCGGCTCGAGCGGCGGCTCGGCGATGCCCGCGAGCCGCTGCAGCGCGTCGCGCACCTGCATCTCCTTCTGCGCGAGCTGCGCGTCGTACGCGAGATCCTGGAAGCGGCAGCCGCCGCACGCGGGGAAGTGGGCGCACGGCGCCTCGACCCGCTCGGGCCCCGGCCTCAAGACCTCGGTCGCGAGCGCCTCGGCATGGCTGCGCTTGACCTTGGTGACCCGGGCGCGCACCCGGTCGCCCGGCAGCCCGCGCCGCACGAAGACGACGAAACCGTCGAGCCGCGCGACGCCGTTGCCGCCGTAGCGCGAGCGAGTCGACGTCGAGCTCGAGCTCTTCTCCCTTGGTCACGGGCGCGGCCATGCCGCCCACCGTAACGGCGTTACAGCGTCGTGACGTAGATCTTGCGCTCGCGCGGGCCGTCGAACTCGCAGAAGAAGACGCCCTGATACGTGCCGAGGGCGAGGCCTCCATCACGCAGCGGAATGAGCACCTGCGGGCTCGAGGCGAGAGAGGCACGCGCGTGCGAGGGGGCATTGGGCCCGTCCTCGTCGTCGTGCCGCCACTCCCAGTCGTCGCCCACGACGCGCTGGAACGCGTTCTCGAGGTCGGTCACGAGCTCGGGGTCGATGCGCTCGTTGATCGCGACGCCGGCCGTGGTGTGCGGCACGTAGATGAGCGCGGCCGTCGCGCCGTTCGTCCCGCCGAGCGCCTCGCGAACGAGCTCGGTGATCTCGATCAGCTGTGTCTTGCGATCGGTCTTGAGGGAGATCTCCCGCACGGGTCTATCCTACGAACCCGCATGCCGGAGCCGCTTGAGCAACGGGAGATCGACGCGCTCAGTGCGGATGCCGATCGCTTCATCGCCGAGCTCGACGAGGAGTCCTATCTCCACTTCGCAGGGCACAAGGACACCTACGAGCTCGCGCCGATCTACGAGCGGCACGAGCGCCTGACCCAGCTCGATACGGCGCTCGCGCTCGGGGCCTCGGTCGAGGGGAACCGCCGCCGGCGCGAGTTGTGGAAGTTCGCGTGCGTGGGGTATCTCGGCAACTTCGTGAGCGAAGAAGCGGAACGCGTCGCCGAGCTCGAGGCGACCCTGACGGCCGAGGTCGACGGCGAGGAGATCCCGTACCGGATGCTCAGGCCTCGGCTGATGAACGAGGAAGACCGCGGCGTCCGAGAGCGGATCGAGGCGGCCAGGAACGAGCTCACCGAGGAGCATCTGAACACCCTCGAACTGCAGGCTGCGCAGGTCGTCCAGCGCGAGACCCGGCGACTCGGAGCCGAGAGCTACGCCGACCTCTACCGCAGCTTCGGCCTGCCCCTCGACGATCTCGCCGACCAGTGCAGGCGCCTGCTCGCCGACACCGAGGACCTCTGGGAGAGGACGGGCGACCGCTTCTTTCGCTCACGCATCGGCCTCGGGCTCGGCGAGGTCACGCGCTGGGACGTCGGGCGGGCCTGGCGCGGCGTGGAGTGGGACTCCGCGTTCCCGGCCGCCGGGATGCTGCCCGCGCTCGAGGTCACGCTGGCCGATCTCGGCATCGACCTGCGCGCACAGCCGAACGTCGAGCTCGACCTCGAGGAGCGCCCGAACAAGGACCCTCGCGCGTTCTGCTCGCCGATCGAGGTACCCGGCCGCGTCGTCCTCGTGCTGAAACCGCAGGGCGGGCCGACGACTGGCGCGCCCTCTTCCACGAGGCGGGCCACACGGAGCACTTCGCCCACACCGACCCCGTCGCTCTCGCCCGAGGAGCGCCGGCTCGGCGACAACGCCGTCACCGAGGGCTGGGCGATGCTGGTCGAGTACCTGACCACCGAGCCCGTGTGGCTCGACCGGCGGCTCGACTTCCCGCGCCCGCACGAGTTCGCCGCCGAGGGCGCCGCCCAGCTCCTCTGGATCGTCCGGCGCTACTGCGCGAAGCTCCTCTACGAGCTCGAGTTCCATGCGGCAGACGACCTCACCGCGCTGCGGCCGCGCTACGTGGAGCTGCTCGCCGATGCGACGAAGGTCGAGCCGGCCGCATCCGACTACCTCCGCGACATCGACGACGGCTTCTACGCCTCGGAGTATCTGCGCGCCTGGGCGTTCGAAGCGCAGCTGCGTGCGTACCTGCGTGAGCGCTTCGGCAACGCCTGGTTCTCCCGCCGCGAGGCGGGCTCGCTGCTGCGCGAGCTCTGGGCCGAGGGCCAGAAGCCCACCGCCGACGAGCTCCTGCGCGACGTGGCCGGCGAGAAGCTCGAGCTCGCCGCCGTCGGCGACCGGATCCGCGAGGCCCTGGCCGCGGCCTGAGTTCCGAACCTCCGGTAACGCTGAGGATTCGCCTGGAATGCGGCGGGCATACCGTCCGTTTTAGACGGCATGAGAACCACCGAAGAGATCCACACCGAAATCGAGACGCCTGAGCGAGGAGCGCACGGAGCTGTGGCACCGGCTCTCCGCTGAGCACGATCCCGACGTGCGGGCCGAGATCCACGCGATCGACGAGCGGCTCGAACGTCTGTGGGACGAGAACCGAGCCGTCCGCGCCCGGCTGCGCTTCGGCGATCGCGAGAAGATCGTCGCGCGTGCGCGGGTCGAAGAGCGGCTCGAGCGCGCGGCCTGAGCTCCGGGCCGAACCTGCCTCTACACTGAAGCGCTCGCGGGGCGTTAGCTCAGCTGGGAGAGCGCCGGCTTTGCAAGCCGGAGGTCACCGGTTCGATCCCGGTACGCTCCATCCCTGCCTCCTTCGTCGATCCCTGGTTGCGACCAGCCGTCTCGCCGCCACACTTCTGCGGTGACCGAACGGCTGGACATGCGCGGCCGCTACGAGCAGGCGCTCGCCGAGGTCGAGGAGATGAAGCGGACGCTGCCGAGCATGCGCAGCACGTCGCCGCACGCGAGCGGAGCTCGAGCAGTGCGCCTCGAATAGCCGGCCGCAGGACGCCGCGCCGTCCGCCGGATCGGCCGCCGCACCCGACCCGGCTCGCCAGGACGACCTCAGCCGCGCGATCGCCGCGGCCGAGAAGCGCGAGAAGGAAGCCGTGCAGGAGCTCGCCCTCGCGCAGGCCGAGCGGGAGCAACTCGACGAGCGCGAGCGGCATCCGCAAGGTCGAGCGCGAGCTCGCGGGCCTTCGCGTCCAGCTCGAGAAGGAGTGGCCGCAAGGCGGCACCGGCAGCGCCCGGCCGACCCCGAGCCCGCCGGCGAGCCGCAGCCCGAGGCGAGCCGCCGGCTCCGACGCCGCTGCCGCAACCGCCCTCCGAGCCCGAGCTCGAGCCGCCGCCGCGGCGAAGCGTCGCCGCAGCAGCAGGCGGCCGACGTAGCCCGGAAAGAGTCGGCTCTCCGCACGGCGACCGTCCCGGTGGTATCGTCGGCGGTCGCCCGTCACGCGGCGGGAGGGGGTCTCTGCGCCGGGCTTTTCGGCATGTCCACGTACGTGAACCCAGTCGATCCGCCCGACCTCGGCCTGATGCCGACCTTCCGCAGGCTGCTCCGCATCTGGCGCGAGCAGTGGCCGCTCGGCGTGTTCGGCCTCGGGTGCTCGTTCGGCTACTCGCTCATCTCGATCACGATCCCGATCCTCGTCCAGCTGCGATCGACAACTCGATCGACACGAGTCACCAAGCAGGCACGCTCTGGCCGTATCTCGCCGCCATCACCGGCCTCGCCGTCCTCCGCTTCGTCATCAACTTCAACCGCCGCTTCGCGACGGCGCGGATCGGCGTCCGGATCGAGGCGCGCATGCGCGAGCTCCTCTACCAGGCGTACCTCCGCTACCCGCGCGCGTTCTACGACCGGCACGCGACCGGCCAGGTGCTCTCGCGCGCGACGAACGACCTCTACCCGATCCGCTACTTCATCGGCTGGGGCCTCGTCCAGGGGATGCAGAGCATGATGATGATCGTCGGCGCCGGGATCGTCCTCGCTCTCGTCGACGCGCGGCTCGCGCTCTACACCGCCGTCGCGATGCCGCCGATCGCGGTGCTCGCGCTGCGCTTCGCGCGGCGGGTCTCGCCGATCTCGCGCCAGGTGCAGGCGCGCAAGGGCGACGTGACGGAGGCCGCCGACGAAGCCGTCGTCGGGATCGAGATGGTGCAGGCGTTCGGACGCGAGGACGACGTGCGCGAGCGCTTCGGCGACAAGGCCGAGGGCGTGCGGGCGGAGATGCTTCGCCAGGCCGGCGTCGAGGCGCGCACCTGCCGGGCCTCTACTACCTGCCGGCGCTCTCGATCGCGGCGGTCGTCTTCTTCGGCGGCACGCGCCGTGATCGACGGCCAGCTCACGATCGGCGCAGTTCGTCCTCTTCGAGACGCTCCTGCTGCAGCTCGTCTGGCCGCTCGAGGCGATCGGCTGGATCCTCGACCTCGCCCAGCGCGCGCTCGCCTCGGCAGGCCGGAGCTTCGCCTGGCTCGACGGGATCGAGCCGCTGCCCGAGCCGGCGCACCCGCGGCACCTGCCGGACGGCCCGCTCGAGGTCCGCTTCGAGAAGGTCGGCTTCGCCTACGGCGGCGAGGCGGACGTCCTCCACGACCTCGACCTCGTCGTCGAGCCGGGCGAGATCGTCGCCGTCTGCGGGCCGACCGGAGCCGGCAAGACGTCGCTGCTCAACCTCCTGCCGCGCTTCTACGACCCGACCGCGGGCCGCGTGCTCGTCGGCGGCGTCGACACGCGCGACGTGCCGATCGCCGAGCTGCGCGCCTCGGTCGCGCTCGTCACCCAGCGGCCGGTGCTCTTCTCCGTGCCGCTGCGCGAGAACCTCCTCGCCGGGCGCGAGGACGCCGACTGGGACGAGGTGCTCGCCGCCTGCGCGGCGGCCGGTGTCGACGCGTTCGGCCCGACCCTGCCGGACGGCTACGACACGCTCATCGGCGAGCGCGGCGTCAACCTCTCCGGCGGCCAGCGCCAGCGGGTCGCGCTCGCCCGCGCGCTCGTCACCGGCGCGCGCGTCGTCGTGCTCGACGATCCGCTCTCGGCGGTCGACACGTTCACCGAGCGGCGCCTCGTCAAGCGACTCCGGCCCGCGCTCGCCGGCCGCACCGTGCTCGTCGCGACGCAGCGGCTCTCGACCGTCGAGCTCGCCGACCGCGCCGTCGTTCTCGTCGACGGGCGGATCGTCGAGTCCGGCACGCCGGCCGAGCTGCTGCGGGCGGGCGGGCCCGTTCGCGACGCTCTTCGGAGACGAGGTGATCGCCGCATGAGGCGGCTTTGGAAGTACCTGGAGGGACGCAGGCTGATCGCGGCGCTGATGATCCTCGTCGGCGCCGGCAACGCGGCCGGCCAGACCGGCGGCTGGCTGCTCGTCCGCAACGCGATCGACAACGGGATCGCCTCTCGGCAACGAGCACCACCTGACGATCATCGTCGCGATCTACCTCGGCGTCGCCGCGGTGGGCTGGGTGCTGCAGGCGTCATGATCCGCGGCCTCGCGGCGATCGGCCAGGCGATCGTGATCGGCCTGCGGCGCGACCTCTTCGACCACCTCACCGGCCTCTCGCTCCGCTACTTCTCCCAGCAGAAGGCGGGCTGGATCATCGCGCGCCTCACGAGCGACGTCGACGCCGTCTCGGACACGCTCTCGCAGGGGATGCCGACGCTCGTCTCGAGCATCATCCTCCTGCCCGCCGCCGTCGTGGCGCTGCTGATCGCCGACTGGCGGCTCGGCCTGATCGCGTTCGCGGTGCTGCCGCCGGCGCTCATCCTCTCGCGCTGGTTCCAGCGCATCTCGCACGCCGCGAACGTCGAGCAGCGGAACCGGATCGCGGCGGTCACGGCGCAGATCGCCGAGTCGGTCGCCGGGATGGCCGTCGTGCAGGCGTTCAACCGCGAGCGCCGCTTCCAGGCGGAGTTCGACGAGCTCAACGCGGCGAACCGCGCGCAGGCGACGTACGTCCAGAAGATCTTCTCGGTCTTCTTCCCCTCGATCGAGTTCCTCGGCGTGCTCGCCACGGGACGCCGTCCTCTGCTTCGGCTCGCACCTCTACGCGCACGACGACCTGACGATCGGGACGCTGATCACGGCGACCTACCTCCTGCAGCTCGTCTTCCAGCCGCTGCAGGAGCTCTCGGACGTGTACGGCCAGCTGCAGTCGGCACAGCCGCGATGGTGAAGATCGCGAGCATCCTCGACGAGGAGCCGGAGATCCGCGACCGGCCCGGCGCGCGCCGCTGCCGCGGATCGTCGGCGATCTCGATCTCGAGCACGTCGTCTTCGCGTACGGGAAGGAGCCGGTTCTCCACGGCGTCTCGTTCCGCATGCCGCCGGGCGATTGCTTCGCGCTCGTCGGCGAGTCGGGTCACGGCAAGTCGACGCTCGCGCGGCTGATCGGCCGCCACTACGACCCCGACCGGGGGCGCCGTGCGCGTCGACGGACGCGACCTGCGCGACGTCGACCTCCGCTCGTACCGGCGCCAGCTCGGCGTCGTGCTCCAGGATCCGTTCCTCTTCAGCGGCACGATCGCCTCGAACATCCGCTTCGCGAAGCCGGACGCAACCGACGAGGAGGTCGCGGCCGCGGCCGCGGCGGTCGGAGTCGACCGGGTCGCGCGCGGCTCTCGGGCGGGCTCGAGCACGAGGTGCGCGAGGGCGGAGCCGGCCTCTCGGCGGGCGAGCGGCAGCTGATCTCGATCGCGCGCGCCCTGCTCGCCGACCCGCGGATCCTCGTCCTCGACGAGGCGACGTCGAACATCGACCGCCCGACCGAGGTGCTGATCGAGCGCTCTCGACCGGCTCCTGCGCGGACGGACGTCGATCATCATCGCCCACCGCCTCTCCACCGTCCGCCGAGCCGACGAGATCCTCGTCGTCGAGCACGGCCAGATCGTCCAGCGCGGAACCGAACGCGAGCTGCTCGCAGTCGACGGGCCATTCCGCCGCCTCGCTCACTCGCTCGAGGGCGGCGAGCCGGAGCTCGCGGCAGCCGGCTAGAGCCCAGTTGCGGGCCGGCTAGTCGCCCCAGTCGAAGTCGCGTGCACCGCCGTGGCCCCAGAAGGCCGACTCCTCGACGGCCGGCGCGGCCACTTCGGTGGTCTCGGCCGTGACCTCCTCGACCGGCTCCTCGCCGGGCCAGACCGCCGACATCCTCGAGGCTCGCATCGCTGAAGTCCGGATCGACGCCGTCCATCGTCTCCTCGATCCGCGCCTGTTCCTCGCTCTTGAAGAGCGGGTGGTTCTCGAAGGGATCCCCGTCCTCCTTGTAATGGTCGATCGGCATCGAGCCGCCGAGCCTCGCGTTCCGTTCCTTGAGGGCGAGGTGCTCCTCGATGACCTGCGCGAAAATAGACGGTGTCTCTACCGGCATAGATGTGCTCCTCCCTGGGGTCGTGCTCGTCGTCCGCGCGCATGATAACCGCGGATTGCAGCGGGTTTCCGTGTAGAGGGGTGTCAAAACGGGGCTCGCGCGGCGGGCTCGACGCGGTCTTTGCCTCCGCGTTTGGCGCGATAGAGCGCGTCGTCGGCGGCCGCGACCAGCTGCTCGGTGGTGGTCTCGCCGGCGTACTCGGCGACGCCGAAGCTCGCGGTCACCCGTAGCCCCGGCGCGCTCGGGATGCGGCGCGCGGCGAGACCGCTGCGTATGCGTTCGGCGAGTTGCGCGGCTCCCTCCTCGTCGGCGCCCGGCAGCAGGAGGAGGAACTCCTCCCCACCCCAGCGGCCGGCGAGGTCCGACTCGCGGAGCGTCTCGCGGAGCACCTCGGCGAAGGCGCGCAGGACGGCGTCGCCGACCGCGTGGCCGTGCTCGTCGTTGACGTCCTTGAACCCGTCGAGGTCGGCGAGGACGACCGAGAGCGGCGTCTCGAGGCGCTCGGTCGGCGAGCCGCCTCAGCGTGCAGCGCGTCGTTGGCCGCGCGGCGGTTCGCGAGCCCGGTGAGTCCGTCGACGAGCGCGCCTGCCGCTCGACCATGCCGTGCAGGCGGGCGTTCTCGAGAGCGACCACCGCGTGCGCCGCGAGCGACGCGGGCATTCATCCGCTGCTCCTTGCTGAACGAGTCGCCGACGAGCTCGAGGGTGCCGAAGCGTTCGCCGGAAGCGGTCAGCGGAAGGATCAGCCGTTCGCCGTCGCCACCGGCATCGCCGGTCCTTGAGGACGGTGCCGTCGGGCAACACGATCCGGCTGCCGCGGGCGGACGTCGCCTCGGCCGCCGTCGGCGGCGACGATGCCGAGCAGCTGCTTCGCGTCGTGCGTAGCCGTCAGCGCCTCGCCGAAGCGCGCGAGCGCCTCGCGAGACATGACCGCGTTCGGTCTCGAGCTCGGTGAGTCGCGCCTCCAGCTGCGCGGCCATGTCGTTGAGCGCAGCACCGAGCTCCGCAAACTCGTCCCGCCCCCGGACCGGCACACGCTCGTGGAGGCCGCCGCGCGCGATCGCCCGGGCGGCCGTGGCGAAGCGGCCGAGGTGCCGGACGATCGCCCGCCCCTGGAGGTAGGCGACGACGCCGACGAGCGCCAGGGACGCGAGCAGCCCGGCGAGGAGCCGGTTGCGCGTGCGCGCGTTCGCCGCGTCGATCACTGCCTGTCGGGTCAAGATGGGCAAGCCGAGCCGCCGGCGCTCTCGGCAGCGACGGCGCGACGAATGCGCGGTAGCGCGTGCCGGCGACGCTGACCGTCGCGCTCTGCCGGCCCCAACCGGGATGCGCCCCTGGAGTGCCGGCGTCGACGCCACGATCCGCGATCCCTTCAGCAGGACGAGCACGTCGCCGGAGCCGAACGCCGCGCCCTGCCGGAGACGCGCGACGAGCCCGGCATCGAGCGGCACCGTCGCCACGACCTCGCCGAGGCGATGCGGGCCGGCGACCACGTCGACGGGGAACCGAGCGGCGAGAGGTGGCACCGTGCCGGTCGTGAAGGCCGCCGCGGCACCCTCGATGTAGAGCGACGGCCGGCCGGCGACCACTCCGCTTGCAGCGCGCGGCGGTCGCGGCGCTGCGAGCGCGACCTGCAGCGGCCGAGAGCGAGCGAGTTGCTCCGCCCGTGCCTCACCCGATCGGCCCGCTCCGCGTAGAGCGCCAGCGCGGCGCGCAGGCCGGCTTCCTGCCGGAGCGTGACCTGGCGCGCCTCGCTGACGCCGGCGACGGTGCTGAACCCCCAGTACGTCGCCGCCAGCGGGACGAGTGAGAGCAACACGAAGTACGCAACGAGCTTGAGCTTGAAGCTGCTCTAGCTTGATCCTCCCGTTCTCAAGCCGGTTCCCCCTCCTGCCGATAATCCCTGTGGGGAAGTTGTCGGCGGGAAAGGGGATCAACATGAGCCGGAAAGAGCGTGTTGCTGCGGCGCTGTTGCTGGTGGTGGCTGTCGCCGGGGGCGCGTTGATCCCGCGACTGCTCGTCGTCGCCGCCGGTTTCCTTGGGGCATTCGCACTCGGGCCGAGGCCCGAGCCGCAGCGTCGTTCAGGCGCCGGCGGCTTCCCCTTTGCGCTGCGGGCACGCCGCACCACCTCGCGGCGCACGGGTCGCGGCCGCCTGCTCGAGTGGTGTCGACGGGCCGAAACCTCGCTCGCTCCCGATAAGCGCTGTCCGGTGGCCCCGGTCACCCGCCTCCATCTGCGAAGCCGGCCGTCCCTCGCTCCGCCGGCCGCGCATCGCTCCGAAAAAAAAGGCCGAAAAGCCGAGCAAGAACACCGTTGCCGCCGCTGCCGCCGAAGAAACCGAAAAAAGGGGGCCCTCCGCGGTCAGCCGGCCGCCGTCAGAGGCCCGGCGGCCAAAGCGGCACTGCCGCCCGGACACGGAAAGGTACGCCTCCCGGTCACGGAAATTTTTTTTTTTTTTTTAAAAAAAAAAAAAAAAAAAAAAAAAAAAAAAAAAAAAAAAAAAAAAAAAAAAAAAAAAAAAAAAAAAAAAAAAAAAAAAAAGGAAAAAACTCCACCGGGCCGGGCCAACACGTCGCCAGGGCATGCGAAAAAAAAAACAGGATAAAGGCCACTAGGGATCTGCCAGGATCAGGACATGGCGAAAAGAAGCTCCGCAAGCTCCGCCCCACCCCGTGGGCCCTCACCATCGTGGCGTGGGACATCTGGCGCCGCCTGCCGCCCGCCCAGCGCCGCGAGCTCCTCATCCTCGCCCGCAAGCACGGCCCCAAGCTCGGCGGCCCGCGCGAAAAGGCGGCCACGAGGCGCCGAACCGCCGCAAGTAGCGCACGGCACGGCCCCAGCACGCCACGACGGCAACGAAAGGGGAAGGGCTGACGCTCTAGACGCCGAGCGCGGCGCGGACGATCCGGTCCTGCTCGCGCAGGTGCGCCGTCGGGTAGCCCTCGCTCGGGCTCGCGCGCCACGGGCGGCCGACGTAGAGGAGCGGCACGCCTTCGCGGCTTCGCCTCCTCGAGCCGGTGCCGGATCGCGCGCCACGCGCCCATGTTCTGCGGCTCCTCCTGCGCCCAGACGACCTCGCGCAGGCTCGGGTAGCCGGCGACGAGCGCCTTCGCCCGCTCGACCGGGAACGGGTAGAGCTGCTCGAGCCGGGCGACCGCGACGCCCGCGGCGTTCCCGCGCTCCTCGTGGCCGGCGATGTCGTAGTAGACCTTCCCCTGGCAGAGGACGAGCCGCTCGACGCTGCTCGCGGTCGGCGTGCGGGTCGTCGAGCACCGGCCGGAACTCGCCGCTCGCGAGATCGTCGAGCGTCGAGCCGGCCTGCTTCAGCCGCAGCAGCCCCTTCGGCGTCATGACGACGAGCGGCCGCGCCGTCGCGTCCAGCGCCTGCCGCCGCAGCAGGTGGAAGTACTGCGCCGACGTCGTGCAGTTCGCGATCCGGATGTTCTCCTGCGCCGCGAGCTGGAGGAAGCGCTCGAGGCGGGCGCTCGAGTGCTCGGGGCCGTTGCCCTCGTAGCCGTGCGGCAGGAGGAGCGTGAGCCGCGTCGACTCGCGCCACTTCGAGAGGCCGGCGGCGATGAACTGGTCGATGACGATCTGCGCGCCGTTGACGAAGTCGCCGAACTGCGCCTCCCAGAGGACGAGCGCCTCGGGCGCCGCCGCCGCGTAGCCGTACTCGAAGCCGACGCACGCGTACTCCGAGAGCGGCGAGTTGTAGATCTCGAACGCCGCGCCGGCGTCGTCGAGGTGCTGGAGCGGCGTGTACGTCGCGCCCGTGTTGACGTCGTGGAGGACGGCGTGCCGGTGGGAGAACGTCCCGCGCTCGGTGTCCTGCCCGGTGAGCCGGATCGGGATCCCCTCGACGAGCAGCGACGCGAACGCGAGCGCCTCGGCCTGGCCCCAGTCGATGCCGCCCTCCTCGAGCGCGTCGCGCCGCCGCTCGAGCTGGCGCATCAGCTTCGGATGGGGCGTGAAGCCGTCGGGCACGCGAGCAGCTGCTCGTTGAGCGCGCGCAGCCGGTCGGCGGCGACGGCCGTCACGACCTCGTCGCCGGTCGCGGCGGGGACGTGCGTGTCGCTCGGCGGCGGCGGCTCCGCCTGCCCGAACGTCTCCTTCAGCGCCTCGTGCGCCTGCCGCAGCTCCGCCACGACCTCCGCTCGAGCTCGTCGGCCTGCTCCTGGGTGAGGTCGCCGTCGGCGACGAGCCGCGCGGCGAACTGCTCGCGCACGGTCGGGTGCTCCGCGATCGCCGCCGCGAGGAGCGGCTGCGTGTACGCGGCCTCGTCCTGCTCGTTGTGGCCGTGCCGCCGGTAGCCGACGAGGTCGACGACGACGTCGTGGCCGAAGCGGCGCCGGTACGCGAGCGCGAGCCGGATCGCGGCGAGCGCCGCCTCGGGGTCGTCGGCGTTGACGTGGACGATCGGGATGTCGAAGCCCTTGGCGAGGTCGCTCGAGTAGCGCGTCGAGCGTCCGCTCTCGGGGTCGGTCGTGAAGCCGACCTGGTTGTTCGCGATCAGGTGGAGGGTGCCGCCGGTCGAGTAGCCCGCGAGCGCCTCGAGGTTGAGCGTCTCGGCGACGCTTCCCTGGCCGGCGAACGACGCGTCGCCGTGGATGAGGATCGGCAGCGCGACGCTCGGGTCGTGGTAGCCCTGGCGCGACGAGCGGTCGGTCTGCTCCGCGCGGGCCCGCCCTTCGACGACCGGGTCGACGGCCTCGAGGTGGCTCGGGTTGGAGACGAGCGTGATCGTGATGTCGCCGGTCGGCGTCGAGCGCGTCCCCTGCGCGCCGAGGTGGTACTTGACGTCGCCGCTGCCGCCCTCCTCGCTCGAGACGACGGCCTCGATCGTCCGCTCGCCCTCGAACTCGCGCAGGATCGTCTCGTACGGCCGCCCGACGACGTGGGCGAGGACGTTGAGCCGGCCGCGGTGCGCCATCCCGACCACGACCTCGTGGGCGCCGCCGTCGGCGGCGAGCTCGATCGCCTCGTCGAGCATCGGGATCATCACGTCGAGCCCCTCGACGGAGAACTGCTTCTGCCCGAGGAAGGCGCGCCGCAGGTAGCGCTCCATCCCCTCGACCTGGCTCAGCCGCCCGAGCAGCCGCACGCGCTCGTCGCGCGACAGCGGGCGCCGGTAGCGGCCCGACTCGATCGCCTGCCGCAGCCAGACGCGCTCCTCGTGGTCGGAGATGTGCTCGATCTCGTACGCGATCGTCCCGGTGTACGTCTCGCGCAGCCGCGGCAGCGCCTCGGCGAGCGTCTCGCCCTCGACGTGGAGGCGCAGGAGCGAGGCCGGGATGCGCGCCTGCAGCTCCGGCGTCAGCTTCGGGATCAGGCGCTCGGGCTCGAGGGCCGGGTCGCCGGGCGGCTCCGAGCCGAGCGGGTCGAGGCGCGCCGCGAGGTGGCCGTGCATCCGGAACGCCTTGACGAGCGCCATCGCGGCGGCGATGCCGCCGAGCAGCTCCTCGTCCGCGCGGCGGCGGCCGACGGCGCGGGCGCAGCGGGCGCGGGAGGCCGGCGCCGCGTGGCCGTCGCCGTCGGCGGCCGCGAGCTCGAGCAGCCGCGCGAGGCCGGGCTGGCGCTGCAGGAGCAGCTCCGGCTCGCTCTCGAACAGGTCGCGCCATTCCTCCGGCACGGCGCCCGGGTTGTCGAGGTACTGCTCGAGGAGCAGCGCGGCGTAGCCCGTGTTCAGCCCGTCGACGTCGGGGCGTCCCATGTCCAGGTCCGTTGTAGCAGCGGGGCGTCGCTACCAGAGCGGCTTGCTGATGGCCACGGCGATCGTCAGCCCGAGGAAGAAGCAGGCGGCGCAGATCATCACCGCCGCGAACTGGAGGCGCCCCTTGCCGCGGCCCATGCCCGCGGCGACGAGCGCGATCGCGAGCGACGGGAGGATCAGGCGCAGCGGGTGCCAGGCGAGCCCGACGACGCTGACGAAGATCGCGAGCGCCGAGAGGTAGCCGGCGACGGTCTCCGCCGGGCGCCTCGCGACCGGCGTCCGATGAGAGATCTTCGTCCGTCGGCGTTCAACGGTCGGCGATCCTATCGGCGCGCGCAGCGGCCGCGCGCGCGGTGCGCGCGTAGACGCGGGCCGGGCCGCCGTGCGGGCGCGGCGGGCGGCGACGCGAGCGCGCGGCGGAGGCGGTCGAGCCGGCGGCGGCGAGTCGGGGCTCGCGCGAACCCCGGCCGGGCCTCCGCGTCCCCGCGGCTCGGCCTTGATCGCGTACCAAACGACGTAGCAGAGGTAGGCGATGGGGATCTTGAGGATCACCATCAGGAAGACGAGCTCCCAGAGCGTGTCCGGCCCCTCCACTGCCTTTGAGTCTACCCCCGGATGCGGCCTCGAATCCGCACGCGTTATCGATCCGAAGTCAGGGGGAGAAGCAGGCCATGAGCCATGACCAGCTACGCGCGCTGATGGAGCACGCCGAGGAGGCCGGCTGCGTCAACCTCTCCGCCTTCACGCAGGTCCTGACCGAGCTCGAGCTCGACGACGAGGAGGTCGCCGCGCTCTACGAGCAGCTCGAGGAGCGCGGGATCGAGCTGACCGACGACTGCAGCCTGCCCGACGTCGACGAGACGCACTTCTCGAACGAGACGGTCGCCGCGATGACGACCGACTCGCTGCAGCTCTTCCTCAACGAGGCCGGCCGCTACCCGCTGCTGACCGCCGCCGAGGAGGTCGAGCTCGCGAAGCGGATCGAGCGCGGCGACAGGCAGGCGAAGGACCGGATGATCAACTCGAACCTCCGCCTCGTCGTCTCGATCGCGAAGAAGTACCAGGGCCACGGGCTCTCGCTGCTCGACCTGATCCAGGAGGGGATCATCGGGCTGATCCGCGCCGTCGAGAAGTTCGACTGGCGGCGCGGCTACAAGTTCTCGACCTACGCGACCTGGTGGATCCGCCAGGCGGTGCAGCGCGGTGTCGCGAACAAGTCGCGCACGATCCGGATCCCCGTCCACATCGTCGAGCGCGAGCAGAAGATCGCGCGCGCCGAGCGGGAGCTGACGCTGAAGCTCGAGCGGCCGCCGACGGACGAGGAGGTGGCGAAGACGGCGAAGCTGTCGCTCAAGCACGTCCGCGAGGTGCGGGCCGCGGCGCGCGCGGTCGCGAGCCTCGACAAGCCGCTCGGCGACGAGGGCGACACGGCCTTCGGCGACATCGTCGCCACCGACAAGGCGACGTCGAGGAGGAGGTCGTCGTCGGGCTCGAGCGAGGACCTGCTGCGGCCGCGGTCGTCGAAGCTGCCGGAGCGCGAGCAGCAGGTGATCAAGCTCCGCTACGGGCTGAACGGCGACCAGGATCCGAAGTCGCTCGAGCAGATCGGCCGCGAGATGGGCCTGACGCGCGAGCGCGTGCGCCAGATCGAGACGCAGGCGCTCGAGCGCCTCGCCCGGGAGCGCGAGATCGCCGCGCTCGCGCCGGCCTAGTGCCTAGCGCGCTCGCCGCGAAGGCGTTCAACGCCTCCACGACGTAGCGGAGCCTCCGCGCCCGCCTCGGTGAGCCGGTACTCGACGCGCGGCGGGCGCGTGTCGAAGACCCGCCGCTCGAGCACGCCCGCCTCCTCGAGCTCGGCGAGCCGTGCGGCGAGCGTCCGCGGCGGGATGCCCTCGAGCGTCTGCTTGAACTCGTTGAAGCGGACGGCGCCCGCCTCGGCCGCGGCCCAGAGGATCGCGAGCGCCCAGCGCCGCCCGAGGAGGTCCGCCGCGCGGGCGACCTCCTCGGGCAGCGGGCGGCACTGGTTACACCGCATGGAGACGGCTCGGCTTCGCCTTCGGCTCGAGCGCGAGCTCGAGCACCTCGCCGAGCGTCATCACCGGATGGAAGCGCATCGCCTCGCGCACGTCCTCGGGCACGTCGTCGAGGTCGGCGCGGTTCCGCTCCGGGATGATCACGTCGGTCAGCCCGGCGGCGTGCGCGGCGAGCACCTTCTGCTTCAGCCCGCCGATCGGCAGCACGCGGCCCTGCAGCGTCACCTCGCCGGTCATCCCGACCGTGTGCTTCACCGGCCGCTCCGTCAGGAGCGACGCGAGCGCGGTCGTCATCGTGATCCCGGCGCTCGGCCCGTCCTTCGGGATCGCGCCCGCCGGGACGTGCACGTGGAACGAGCTGGTCCTTGAACGCGTCGTGCTCGATGCCGAGCTCCTCGGCGTGCGACTGGACGTAGGAGAGCGCGATGCGCGCCGACTCCTTCATCACGTCGCCGAGCTGGCCGGTGAGGACGAGCTCGCCGCTCGGCCGTCCATCGAGGTCGCCTCGACGAAGAGGACGTCGCCGCCGGTGCCGGTCACGGCGAGGCCGGTCGCGACGCCCGGGACGGCCGTGCGCTCCGCCGCCTCCTGGAAGAACTTCTGGCGGCCGAGCGCGTCGCGCACGACGTCGACGTCGACCTCGACGGGCGGCTCGACCTGGCCCGCGGCGATGCGCGTCGCCGTCTTGCGCAGCACCGTGCCGAGCTCGCGCTCGAGCTGGCGGACGCCCGCCTCGCGCGTGTACTCGGAGACGACGAGTCTGGATCGTGCTCGTCCGAGATCGAGACCTCGTCCTCGCGCAGCCCGTTCCGCTCGACCTGCCGCGGCCAGAGGTAGCCGCGCGCGATCGCGGTCTTCTCGTCGACCGTGTAGCCGTCGAAGCGGATGACCTCCATCCGGTCGAGCAGCGGCCCCGGGATCGTGTCGGCGACGTTCGCGGTCGCGATGAAGAAGACCTCGGAGAGGTCGAGCTCGACGTCGAGGTAGTGGTCGCGGAACGAGTGGTTCTGCGCCGGGTCGAGCACCTCGAGCAGCGCCGCCGACGGGTCGCCGCGCCAGTCGGCGCCGACCTTGTCCACCTCGTCGAGGAGGATCACCGGGTTCATCGTCCCGGCGTCGCGCAGCGCGCGGACGAGCCGGCCCGGCAGCGCGCCGATGTAGGTGCGCCGGTGGCCGCGGATCTCGGCCTCGTCGCGGATGCCGCCGAGCGACATGCGCACGAACTCGCGGTTGAGCGCGCGCGCGACCGACTCGCCGATCGACGTCTTGCCGGTGCCGGGCGGCCCGATCAGGGTCAGGATCGCGCCCGACGCGCTTGTCGTTCGGGATCCCGCGGTCCTGGCGCAGCTTGCGCACGGCGAGGTACTCGACGATGCGGTCCTTGACGTCCTCGAGGCCGGCGTGGTCGGCGTCGAGCACCTCCCGCGCGCCCTGCGGATCGAGCGTCTCGTCGCTCCGCTTCGACCACGGCACGGCGATGAGCCAGTCGAGGTACGTGCGGATCATCGACGCCTCGCCGCTCGCGTCGCCCATCGTCTCGAGCCGCCGCAGCTCGCGCTCGGCCTGCGCCCGCACGTCGTCGGGCATCCCGGCCTCCTCGATCTTCGTCCGGTACTCGTCGACGACCGAGCCCTCGTCCTCGCCGAGCTCCTTGCGGATCGAGTTCATCTGCTGGCGGAGGAACCACTCGCGCTGCTGCTTCTGCGCGCCCTCCTCGACGTCGTCGCGGATGCGGCGCGCGCACCTGCAGCTCGGCGAGCCGCTCGCGCTGGAGCTCGAGGGCGAGCTTGAGCCGCTCGACGACGTCGACCGTCTCGAGCAGCTCGACGCGCTGCGCGAAGGTGATGTCGGGCGCGTAGGCGCACGTGTCGGCGAGCGCGCCGGCCTCGGTGATCGCGCGCAGGAACTCGCGGACGCGGTCGTCGGCGCCGCGCAGGTCGAGGATCTCCTCGACGACCGCGCGGTACTCGCGCTCGAGCTCGCGCGTCTGGACCGGCGGCGGATTCTCGTCGGGCCGCTCCTCGACCTCGGCGCGCAGCCGGCCGAGCGCGTCGCTGTGGGCGGCGCCGATGACGCCGCGGTGCAGGCCGTCGAGGCTGACGGCGTGACCGCCGCCGCGGATGCGGACGTGGTCGGTGACCTCGGCGACGGTGCCGACGGCGGCGTACTCGCTCTCGTGCCGCGGCACGAGCACGACGCGGTCCTCGTCGCCGACGTCGACCGTGAGGGTGACGTTCATGCCCGGGAAGACGACGGTGTCCTCGAGCGGGACGAGCAGCAGATCGGTCACGGCAAATTCACACTCCAAGCTGTAGTAGGTATCGAAATTGTACCGACTGGAGGCGGCGTCCGTCTTGCGTTCTCTAGGCGGTCGCGAGGATGATCCGCGCCGCGCGCACGAGCGTCGCGAGCGGCACCGTCGGCGCCGCCCGGTCGAGCGCCTGCTCCGGCAGGAGCGGCACGTGCACGAAGCCGCCGCGTACCCCGGCCGCTCCGCGAGGTCTCTCATGAGGGCGTAGAAGACGTGGTTGCAGAGGAAGGCGCCGGCGTCACGGGAGGCCGCTGCCGGGATTCCCTCCGCGCGGAGCGCGTCCACGAGCGCGTCCACCGGCAGCGAGGAGCGGTAGGCGGCCGGCGCCGCCGAGTCGATCTCGGCCCGGCGCTCCTCGCCCGTCCTCGTCGGTGCCGTCGTCGAAGTTGAGCGCGAAGCGCTCGATCTCGACGTGCGCGCGGCCGTCTGCCTGGCCGAAGCAGACGACGAGCTCCGGCCGCTCCCGCTCGAGCGCGCGTGCGAGCTCGTCTGCCGCGCGCGCCCAGACGACCGGCAGCACCGCGGTCGCCAGCTCGAGCTCGTCCGGAGGCTCGGCAGGCGAGCGCCTGCACGAGCTCTTGCGACGCGTTGACGTCGGCGCCGCCGAACGGCTCGAAGCCGGTGACGAGCACGCGCGTCATGTGACTTCGTCCTCGAGCCCCGCCGCCTCGAGCGCCGACTCGAGGTGCGGGTGCTCCTCGACCCGCACGACCCGGCCGTCGCGGATGTAGACGACGGCGGCCCAGCGGCCGAGGAGGTACGAGCGGCGGCTCTGCAACGGCCGCTCGTCGGACGGATCGAGCTCGACCCGCGAGAAGCGCATGCTCACGACGACGCGGTCGGAGAGCCCGATCGCGCGGTCGACCACCACGTGGTAGTTCTCGGCGGCGCGCTCGGCCACGACCTCGAGCACTCGCTCGCGGCTGATCACCACGGCGTCCGACTCTCCGGCAGGCACCCACTCCACGTCGGGGTCGAGCATCGACGCCATCGCGTCGAAGTCCCCGTCGACGAATGCGTGGTAGCCGCGCAGCAGGACGTCGGCGCTCTCGTGGCTCATGCAAACGAGTCTAGGCGGCGCCAAGAGCTGTCTACACTGGGTCGTCCCAGGGGCCCATAGCTCAGCTGGGAGAGCGTCGCGCTGGCAGCGCGAAGGTCGCCGGTTCGAGCCCGGCTGGGTCCATCGCGGTGGGTGTTGAACCGGAAGAGTGGCGGACGCCCTCGCGGCAGCTGCTGACGTTGCGCCGACTGGAGGTCGGGGTCCCGGCTCTCCTGGCCGCCGTCGCGCTCGGCGTGATCGGCGCGGTGTCCGGATCCGGCATTGCGTACGGCTTCGGGGCTGCTGCGCTCGTGCTCGGCGCGATCGGGTTGCGTTTCGTCGGTCGCCGTTCGGCTCGTGGGGCTACGCGGAGCGGGAGGAAGACCTGCTCGTGCGGCGCGGCGTGATGTTCGCCCGCCTGTCGGTCGTGCCGTACGGCCGGATGCAGTTCATCGACGTGACGGCCGGCCCGCTCGAGCGCGCCTTCGGCCTGGCGACCGTGCGCTTGCACACGGCGGCGGCCTCCACGGACGCGCGCATCCCCGGCCTGGAGCGCGAGGAGGCCGCGCGGCTGCGCGACAGCCTCGCCGAGCTCGGTGAGGCGCAGGCGGCGGGACTGTGAGCACGCCGACCCGCCCGACACTGGCACCGCCTGCATCCGCTCTCGCCCCTGGTGCGGGGAGGCCGCGCCACGATCGCCGTCTTCATCATCCTGGTCCCGATCGCCTACGGCCGCGACTCGCTGACCCACGAGAACGCCTCAGCTCGGGGTCATCGGTCTCATCGTGCTGGCCGGCGTCGTCTCCTGGCTCGTCACGCGGTGGCGGATCGAGGACGACGACCTGCGGATCGAGACCGGGCTGCTCCGGCGGCAGTCGCTGCGGTTCCCGCTCGCCCAGGTGCAGGCGATCGACGTCGTCCGGCCGGGGCTCGCGCGACTGTTTCGCGTCGCCGAGCTGCGCCTGCGGATGGCGGGTCGAGCGGCGCGACCGCCCGGCTCGCGTACGTCGCCGAGCACGAGGTCGAGCCGCTGCGCGACCAGCTCCTCGCGCTGGCCCGAGGGGCGCGTCACGAGAGACGCGGCTCCCGCACCGCGCCGAGCCGGCACCCGCCCCGCAGGAGGAACACGTGCTGGCGGTCGTGCCGACCGGGCCGCTCGTCGCCTCCATCCTGCTCGAGAACTGGTGGCTCGTCGTGATCTTCGTGGGCCTGCTCGTCGGCCTCGCCGTCTCACCGCACACCGTCGCCGGCCTGCTCGCCGGCAGCGGCTTCGTCTGGGCGCTCAGCATGGCGACCTTCGTCTGGCGCCGGTTCAACCAGCAATACCGGCTGACGGTCGCGGAAGGGCCCGACGGCCTGCACCTGCGCGGCGGCCTGGTGGCGTTGACGGCCGAGGTGATCCGGCCGGGCCGCGTGCAGGCGGTGCGGCTGGTCGAGCCGCTGCTGTGGCGGCCGCTCGGCTGGTGCCGGCTTGGAGGTCGACGTCGCGGGCCGGCAGCGCAGAAAGGGAGAGGGCGAGGCGCAGCGCGGCCAGCTGCGCGCGCTGATCCCCGTCGGGAAACGCTCGCTCGGGATCGAGCTCGTCGATCGTCTCCTGCCTGACCGGCCGCGCGAGCTCTCGCCGCCGCCGCGGCGGGTCCTTCTGGAAGAGCCCGTTCCGCTACCGGGCGCTCAGCTGGGGCCGGAGCGACACCTGCGTCGCGACGACGAGCGGCCGGCTGCGCCGCGTCACCTGCTGGGTGCCGCTGGAGAAGGTGCAGAGCCTTCGCCATGTGCAGGGGCCGGTGCAACGGCGGCTCCGCCTCGCGAGCGTCCACGTCGACACGGCCGGGCGCACCGTCCACGCCACGCTGCGCGACCGCGACGCCGCCGAGGCCGGGCGCGCGCTCGCCGACCTGACCGATCTCGCGCGTGCCGCGAGGAGGCGACCGGCGCTCACCTGAGTCGCACCTGGCACGCCCGCGCGGGGTCCGTGACAATGAGGCATGTTCGAGATCGGTGGGAGCCTTCGCGAGGCCCGCCTGAAGCGCAATCTCACGCCTGCCGACGTCCAGAAGGCGATCCGGATTCGCGACCGCTACCTCCAGGCGCTCGAGGAGGAGCGCTGGGAGCTCCTCCCGGAGACGCGTACGTCAAGGGATTCCTGCGCACGTATGCCGACTACCTCGGCCTCGACGGCAATCTCTACGTCGAGGAGTACAACAGCCGCTTCGCCAGGCCCGACGAGCCGGCGTTCGTCCCCGCGCGCTTCGCCCGGACGGGCACGCGCCTCGGCGGCGTCGGCTTCCTCCGCCCGCTGATCGTCATCGCCGTCATCGTCGGAATCGTCGCGGGCCTCGCGGCGTGGCAGCTCAGCGGCTCCTCGAACGGCAAGCAGAGCGCGCCGCCGCCGACGACCACTCCGACCGACGACCGCCTCACACCACTCGACCAAGCCGAAGAAGTCGCACACGACGCACGTCACCACGTCCGCGCTTCCGAGCACGGCAGTGGTCGTGGCCTCCCGCGGGAGCTCCTGGCTCTGGATCCGCTCAGGCGGCGCGAACGGGCCGACCGTCTACCAGGGCACGCTGCTGCAGGGCAAGACGCTGCCCGTGAACCTGAAGAACGGCCCGGTCTGGATCCGCATCGGCGACCCGGGCAGCATCCACATCCGACTCGGCGGCAAGCTCGTGCACGGGCTGCCGACCCAGGTCGGCAACGTGCTGCTCACCCGCCCGGGTCGAGTCCGGCCGGCTTAGACCGCGGCGGCGTCGAGCGTCGACCGCGGGCACGTCGTTCCACAGGTCTTCGAGCCGGTAGTACTCGCGCGCCTCCGGCGTGAAGACGTGCAGGACGACGTCGAGGTAGTCGGCGACGATCCAGGCGCCCTCGCGCACCCCGTCGACGCTCCGCGGCAGCAGCCGCTCGTCCTGCTTCAGCCGCGCGTGCACCTCGTCCCAGATCGCGGCGGTCTGCCGCGGGTTGCGCCCGGTCGCGATCACGAAGTAGTCCGTGAACGAGCACTCGGGCCGCATGTCGAGGATGACGACGTCCTCCGCCAGCTTCTCCTGTGCGAGAGCGGCGATGCGGCGGGCCTGTTCGAGGGAGGTCAGAGTCTGCTTCGTGTCCTTGGATCGCTTTCTTTCTGCAGTGTAGCCCTGGTTCACGGACGGTAGAGGCCGCGCTCCTCGATCAGCCGCGCGACGGCGGCCGGAACCAGCCGTCGAGCGGCTCTCCGGCGGCGACGCGGGCCCGGACGTCCGTCGAGGCGGCCGGATTCGGCTCGATCTCGAAGAAGAGCGACGCGCTCCGGCCGGGCGAGCTGCTCGAGCACCGCGTCGAGCTCGCTGCGCGGGAAGCCGGGCCGGGTGGCGACCGCGAGCCGCGTGCGCTCGAGCACCTCGGCCGGCTCGCGTCCAGGCGAGGAAGTCGCGGAACTGGTCGGCGCCGACGACGAAGACCGGATCGTCGAAGCGCTCGGCGCGCAGCAGCTCGACCGTGCGCGGGTGCGGGTCGAGGCGCACGTCGTCGGCGGGGAAGGCGGCGCGCGCGAGCGCCAGCCGGTCCTCGGCGGGCGCGTGGACGTCGCGATGCGCCGGGACGCTCGCTGACGAGGACGACGAGCCGCTCGACGCCGAAGCGCTCTGCGTCGCGGCGTCGGCGACCGGCGACATGCCGAGATGCGGCGGGTCGAACGCGCCGCCGTAGCGAGCACGGTCACTCCCACTCGAGCAGCTCCTCCCCCAGCTCGACCTCGTCGCCGGCCCGGGCGCCGGCCGCCCTGAGGATCGCCTCGAGCTCGTCCTCCGCCGGCGGCGTGCCCGTGACGCGGAAGCCGCGCTCGGTGCGGAAGACGCGGAAGCCGCGGCGCGCCGGCCGCGGCCGGTAGACGAGGAAGTCGACCATCTCGTCCGCGGGCTCGACGGGCTCCGTCCGCGCCTCTTGCGGCACGAGCTCGAACAGCGTGCTGCGCAGCTCGTCGAGGCCGGCGCCCGTCGCGGCGGAGACGCGGAGGACGCGGAGGATCCGCTCGTCCTCGATCGCCGAACGCGCGGGCGGCTCGCGGGCGTCGAGGTCGATCTTGTTCAGGACGACGATCTGCGGCCGCTCGTCGAGGCCGGCCCCGTACGCGGCGAGCTCGGCGTCGATCGTGCGCCAGCGCTCGTCGGCGTCGTCCTCGGCCGAGTCGATCACGTGCACGAGCAGCCGGGCGCGCTCGAGGTGGGCGAGGAACTCGTGGCCGAGCCCGACGCCCTCGCTCGCACCCTCGATCAGCCCGGGCACGTCGGCGACGACGAGCTGGCGGCCGTCCGAGCGCCTCGACCGTCCCGAGCACCGGCGAGAGCGTCGTGAACGGGTACTCGGCGACCTTCGGCCGCGCGTTCGAGATCCGCGTCAGAAGCGACGACTTGCCGGCGTTCGGGAGGCCGACGAGCGCGGCGTCGGCGAGGAGCTTCAGCCGAAGCTCGATCTCCCGCTCCTCGCCGGGCAGGCCGATCTCGGCGAAGCGCGGCGTCTGCCGGGTCGGGCCGGCGAAGTGCTTGTTGCCGCGGCCGCCGTCCCGCCCTTCGCGACGACGACGCGCGCGCCGGGCGTGCGCGAGGTCGGCGACGAGCTCGCTCGTCCCTCGAACACCTGCGTCCCGACCGGGACGGCAGCACCGCGTCCTCGCCGCGCGCGCCGTTCGAGAGGCGGCCGCCGCCGGCGCCGCCGCGACCCGCGCGCAGCTTCTGGTTCGGCCGGAAGCCCGAGAGGTCGCGCCGCCGCGGGTCCGCGACCAGCACGACGTCGCCGCCGTCGCCGCCGTCGCCGCCGTCGGGACCGCCTCGCGGCACGTACTTCTCGCGCCGGAAGTGGATCGAGCCGTCGCCGCCGCGACCGGCGACGGCCGTCAGCCGCGCCCGGTCGTGGAACATGACGCGGAACGGTACTTGGCATCGACGCCGGAGGTTCGCCGTCAGCAGGCGGCGACGTGGCGAAGCCGGCTCGCTCGCGAGCGAGCGGAAAGCGGAGGGCGTGGCGCGCGCCCGGGAAGCCGGCGTCTGCTAGCCCGCAGCGGGCGAAGCAGGTCAACGCTGACGAAGCGGCGCTCGCCGCTCGTGCGGAACGCGACCTTGCCGTCGCGCATCGCGAAGATCGTGTCGTCCTTGCCGATCCCGGCTCCGGGGCCGGGGCGGAAGCGCGTGCCGCGCTGGCGGACGAGGATCATCCCCGCCGTCACGTCCTGGCCGGCGAACAGCTTCACGCCGAGCATCTTCGGATTCGAGTCGCGGCCGTTCCGCGACGAGCCGAGTCCCTTCTTGTGCGCCATTAGCTTCTCCTCCAGTGCGCGATTCGAGCGCCGCGAGCGCGCCCTTGCGGGCCTTGCCGGAGCGCTCGTGCTCGAGCGCCGCCTCGACCTGCTCGCGGCTCCAGCCGGCCGCTGCCTCCGAGAGCTGCGCGATCGTCATCGACGCGTGGCCCTCCGGCAGCTGCGCTGCTCGGCCTTCGGCGGCCGGCTTCTGCCGCGGCCTTCGGCTTCTCGTCTCCGCCTTCGGCTTGGCCGCAGCCTTCGCTTCGCGCGCCGATCGACTCGATCTCGATCCGCGTCAGCCGGCTGCGGAGGCCGGTGTGCTTCTTGTAGCCGGTGCGGCGGCGGTACTTGCCGATCCGGATCTTCTCGCCGAGCTCGTGCCCGACGACGCGCGCCGTCACCGTCGCGGACGGCGCGAGATCGGGCGCGCCGTTGCCGCCGACGAGCAGGACGCGCGGCTCGAGGGTCGCGCCCTCGTCGGCGCGCAGCCGGTCGACGAGCAGCCGCTCGCCCTCCTGGACGCGGTACTGCTTGCCGCCGAGACTGATGATCGCGTAGGAGCTCATGGCGTGGAAACGCGGGCCTGACGCCCGCGAGTCGGCAGTGTAGCTAACGATTGGTCTCGATCTCGTCGACCCACTCGGACATCGGGACGTACTCGAAGTCGCCGTTCGTCGACGGCTCCTCGCTGCGGCGGGCCTCGACCTCGCGGCTGTCGGCTCCTGCGGCCCTGCTCGGCTCGCCGCTGCCTCGGCGCCGTTCGCGACGCGGCAGCGGGCTTCTTCTTCCGTTGCGGCCGCCGCGCGAGCCGCGCCGCGTCTTCTTCTTCGGCTTCGGCGCTTCCTCGCCGCCCTCGGCGCCCTCCTCGGCAGGCTCGGCCGCTCGCGGCTCCGTCTGCGTTCCGCTGCGGCCGGCCTCGGCTCGCCGGCTCCGCCTCCCGTCGCGGCCGAGATCCTCGCCCGGGACGTGGATCGTGACGGCTCGCGGCGGCTCGGGCGACTCCTCGTCGCGTCGCCTGCCGCTCCTCCTCCGCTCGACTGCTCCGCCGCTTCCGCCTCCGGGGTCGCCGGCTTCTTCTTGCGTTGCGGCCGCCGCGCGAGCCGCGCCGCGTCTTCTTCTTCGGCTTCGGCTCCTCGCCCTCGGCGCTCCCTCGCTCCTCGCCCTCGTCTTCGTCCTCGGCGCTCGCCTCGGCGCGGCTCTCCGCCTCCGCCTCGCTCGGCCTCGGCGGGCTCGTCTCCTCCTCGCCGCGCGGCTTCCCTCCTTCGCGGCTGCGTCGCGCCCTTCCGCTGCGGGCGGCTTGCGGGTCGGCTTCTCGGCCTCGGCCTCCGCCGTCAGCGGCTCGGGCACCGCCTTCGTCTTGCGGGTGAGCGACGGCGTAGGCGCGGCCGTCGAGCACGCGCTCGATCCGCACCTTGAGGCGCTTACCGACGAGCGTGGCCGCGTCGGCGACGACGACCTCGAGACCGTCGAGCTTCCCGACGGCCGCGGCGCTGTCGTAGCGGTCGACCTCGACGAGCTCGAGCATCGAGCTCGGCGCCCTCCTCCACCGGGGACTCCGGCGCGAGGTCGGCGAGCTTGCCCTCGCGAGCACGACGAAGTGGTCGAGGTGCGTCTCCGGCTTGCCCTCGAGGAAGAACTGCTTCTTCGTCAGCGCCTCGAGCTCGAGCAGCCGCCGCGCGCCGGGCCCGACGAGCGCGCTCGCGATCGAGTCGGCGAGCTCGACCCGGAACGCCTGCGAGCGCGATCCCGCCGCTAGCGCGCGCAGCCGCCGCTCGACGTCGATCGCGGCGGAAGCCTCCGAGTAGACGATTCCGTCGCCGCCGCAGGTCGGGCACTTGCGCGTCATGATCTCGCGCGGGCCGTCGGTCACGTTCTGGCGCGTCATCTCGACGAGGCCGAGCGGGGAGATCTCGACGACGTACGTCTTCGTCCGGTCGCGCTCGAGCTCCGAGCGCAGCGCCTCCTCGACCGTCGCCCGGTTCTTCGGGTTCGCCATGTCGATGAAGTCGATGACGATGATCCCGCCGATGTCGCGCAGCCGCAGCTGGCGCACGACCTCCTTCACCGCCTCGAGGTTGTTCTTCGTGATCGTGTCCTCGAGCCGGCCGCCGGCGTTCTTGCCGCGCGAGCCGACGAACCGCCCGTGTTGACGTCGATGACGGTGAACGCCTCGGCGTAGTCGAAGATGAGATAGCCGCCGGAGGGGAGGTCGACGCGGCGGCTGAGCGTCGAGCGGATCTCCTGCTCGACGCCGAAGGCCTCGAGGAGCGGCGTCTTCTCCTTGTAGCGGACGACTCGCTCGACCATGTGCGGCGACGTCTTCTTCAGGTAGCCGACGATGCGCCTGTACGTGCGCTCGTCGTCGACGTACGCCTTCTCGAAGTCGCCGGTGAAGAGGTCGCGGACGACCCGGAGCGGCAGCTCGGCCTCCTGGTAGACGAGCTCCGGCGCCTTCGCACTCTTCGCCCGCGCCTCGATCGAGCGCCAGAGGCGCTGCAGGAAGACGAGGTCGAGCTCGATGTCCTCCTCGGAGGCGCCCTCGGCGGCCGTGCGCACGATCACGCCGCCCTCCTTGACGTCGAGCCGCTTGAGGATGTCCTTGAGGCGGTTGCGCTCGTCGTCGTCGAGCCGGCGCGACACGCCGAGGCCCTCGCCCTGCGGCACGAAGACGACGAAGCGGCCCGGCAGCGAGATCTGCGTCGTCAGCCGCGCGCCCTTCGTCTTCATCGGATCCTTGACGGCCTGGACGAGGATCGTCTGGCCGCGCTTGATCAGGTCCTGGATCTTGCGGCCGTGGCCCTTCTCGAGCTCGGGGCTGACGATCTCGTCGACGTAGAGGAAGCCGTTCTTCTCGAGGCCGATCTCGACGAAGGCGGCCTCCATCCCCGGCAGGACGTTGTCGACGCTGCCGAGGTAGATGTTGCCGGCGATCGAGCGGCGCTCGGGCCGCTCGAGATAGACCTCGGCGACCTGGTCGTCCTCGAGCACCGCGACGCGGCGCTCGCCGACGTCGACGGAGACGAGGAGCTCGCGCTTCGCCTCGGGCAGCGGTGCGCGGCGCGGCGGCTCGCGGCGGCGGCTCGACTGGTCACGGCGGCGCTCCTGGCGCTGCGAGAGCTGGCGCCCGCTCGGCTGCCGGCGTAGGGGAACGCGGCTGCTTCGGCTCGCTTGCCTTCTTCCTTCGCGCCGGTGTCCTTGCGCTCGGGCGCGTCGCGCCGGGGGGGAGCCGGAGCCGGGCTTCTTGCGCCCACGCCCGCCACGGCTGCCGCGGCGGCGCTTCGGCTTGGTCGGATCGTTCTGTTCGGCCGCGCTGCGGCGGCCGGGTCGGTCAGTTCGGGCTCGGGCCTCGGCTCGAGCTCGGCGCGTCGGCGTGGTCGTCGGAAGATGCTTCTTCCGGAAACGGAACCAGGGCAAGTAAAAACTCCTTCGTGGGGGCGCGCGCCGGCGACCCCGACTGTCGGGGTGCGCGCGCGCTCGTTGGTAGTGAAAAGCATCGGCATAGCCTGCGAGCCAGGGTAGCAGTGCGCCCGG
This sequence comes from uncultured Actinomycetes bacterium, assembly GCA_963794255.1. Lineage (GTDB taxonomy): Bacteria > Actinomycetota > Thermoleophilia > Gaiellales > Gaiellaceae > Palsa-739. The sequence goes on from CAWCDC010000003.1 coordinate 468,626, forward strand.
CCGGCCCGGAGCCGGGGGCATGCCGTCCGATCCCGGACCTACGATCCCGGCCATTCACGACCAGGAGGTGGGCGGTGGCGGCAAGCGCGAGGCCGAGGAGCTCCTGCTGATCGAGGAGGCCGACGCCTGGTTCGAGTATCTCGAGACGACGCGGAGCCAGTCGGAGAGCCGTTACCACGAGATCGAGCCCTGGGCCTGGGCACGCCTGATGCAACGCCTGCGCGCGATCAGCGCCCGGCGGGCGCGGCTCGGCCCGGCCGCCGCCTAGCGGCGAGAGCGAAGCGCGAGCCGAGCGGCGCCTCTCCCAGCCCGCGCGTGCCTGTGTAGGCGACGCCGCCCTTGCACGGCCCAGCCGCGCGACGGGAACAAGAGTCGAGGAGCTCGCGCGCGACCGCGCGCAGGCCGAGGCCGGCGCCGAGCGTCGCGGCGAGCTCCGGCATGCGTTCGCGGACGTTCTCCCCGTACGCCTGGGCTATCGGAGCACGAGCCGAAGCTGGTTGAGCGCGAGCACCGGGAGGTCGGCGCCGGGACCACACCGCGGCCGCGAGAGCCGTTCTTGCGGGCGAAGGAGGCCACGAGGGCCTCGCACACGGGTCGCGCAGCCTCGGGATGCGGGCGGCGAGCGGCGCACCGTCCTCCGCCAACCGGGCGGCGATCCTCTGCGCGACCGGCTCGAGTGGAAGGCCCTCCCCGGGCGCGACGCGCACGACGTCGGTCGCGAGCACGTAGGGGATGGAGACGTCGTCCGCCACCGGCCCGGCCGCGATCGCGACCACGGGAACCCGCGCGCGGCGCGCCCGGCGCAGCACGGCGGCATCCTCGTGGCTCGGCTCGTCGCGAGCACGTGGACGTACGCGGCCGCGCCCTCCGGGTCGCCGACGCGGATCGCGGCAGCTCGGCACCGTCCCGTAGCAGTTGGCGTCGCAGCGCCATTGCCAGCCCCTTCGCCCCGCCGAGCGCGAGAACGCTGCTCCCTCCGCCCGGAAGCCTCGATCTCGCTCAACAGCTTGCGGACGCGCCCGCCGAGACGGGCAGGCATGCCATCGCCGGCGCGAGTAGCGGGAGCGCGCGACCGCGCGCGTGGATCGCGAGCAGGACGCCCATCGCCGCGAGGTTCGCGATCAGGGACGAGCCGCCGACGCTGACGAACGGGAGCGGGATGCCGGTGATCGGGGCGATGCCCATCGTCATCCCGACGTTGACGAACGTCTGGAAGAGCAGCGCGACGACGATCCCGCCGCGACGACGGCCGAGAAGAGGTCGCGGGCGACGGTGATCACCCGCAACCCTCGCCAGAGCACGAGCAGGTAGAGCGCGAGCAGGAGCGCGGCGCCCATGAAGCCCCGCTGCTCTGCGAAGCCGGCGAAGACGAAGTCGGTCTGGCTCTCGGGCAGGAAGTCGAACTTCACCTGGGTGGCGCCGTTCGGGCCGCGCCCGCGCAGCTCTCCCGAGCCGACGGCGGCGATCGACTGCTCGACGTTGTAGCGGGCCGAGACGGGACAGGTGGAGGGATGCGTGAAGCACGTGAGCCGCTGCTGCTGGTAGCCCTTGAGGATGGTCACGCCGGAGGCGGGGCCGATCCAGAGGATCCCGACCACGATCAGGACCGCGACGCCCCCGAGCGCAGCGAGGTGGCGCCACGGCGCCCCCGCCACGAAGAGCATCGCCCGCGAGCGCCGCGAGGTAGACGAGGGCGGTGCCGAGGTCGGGCTGCGCGAAGACGAGCACGGTGGGCACGAGGCCGAGCCCGACGACCTTGAGCGTCGTCCCCCAGGCCCCGACGAGGCGCTGGCGCTCTGCGAGCAGCCCGGCGAGGGCGAGGACGAACAGGAGCTTCCCGAACTCCGACGGCTGGAAGGTGAAGAAGCCGAGGCTGATCCAGCGGGTCGAGCCGCGGGCCGCGTGCCCGAGCAGGAGCACGACTGCGATCACGGCGGCAGTGCCCCCGAAGATCGCCCGCCAGTAGCGGCGGTAGAGGTCGGGATCGACGAGCGCCGCCACGACGAGGAGGATTCCGCCGACCACGCATAGACGATCTGCCTGTCCAGGTAGTAGGACGGGTCGTCCGGGACGATGAACTTCGTCACGCCCGCCACGCCCCAGAGCCCCACGCCGACGAGCGCGGCGACGCCGCGCGAGCAGGACCCAGTCGAGCGAGCGGACGACGGCGAGCAGGCGCGGAGCCTCGCGCTCCGCGGAGTCCCGCCCGCTGTGATCCCGCGTACTCGAGCATCAGTCGGAGTGGATCGGGTCCTGCCTCGCGGCACGGGACGTTGAAGAACTTCGCGAACACGCGCGCGGCCGCCGGCGCCGCCGCCGCCCCGCCCTCGCCGCCGTTCTCGATCACGGCGCAGACGACGAGCTTCGGCGTCGTTCGCCGGACCATAGCCGCACCACCAGGACTGGTCCTGCTCGCCCTTGTAGCCGGGGAGCGTGACGACCTTCTGCGCCGTGCCGGTCTTGCCGGCGATCGGGACCGGGAAGTCGCCGAAGACGCCGTACGAGGTGCCGAACGAGTCGTGCGTCCCCTCGTAGAGGCCCTGCTGGACGATCTGGAGGTCCGCCGGGTCGAGCCCCGGGATCGGCTGCGGCGCGGGCGGCGCCGGACGTCGGGACGACCGTCCCGTTCGGGTTCTCGACGTCGAGCAGCACGTGCGGCGTGACGAGCTTGCCGCCGTTCGCGATCGCGGCGTAGAGGCGGGCCATCTGGAGCGGCGTCACGAGCAGGTCGCCCTGGCCGATCGCGAGCTGGATCGAGTCGCCCGGCTTCCAGAGCCGGTCGACCTGCCAGCAGCACGGGTCGCTCGTCCGCGTGTAGTTGCGCGCTTCCAGCCGATCGTCGGCACGAGCCCGGTCGCCTGCGGGCCGATGTCGATGCCGGTGGAGCGGCCGAAGCCGAAGCGTCGCGCCCACTTCTGCAGCGGCTGGCCGCGGTTCGGCGGCAGCTCGTAGAAGATGTTGCCGAGCCGGTAGAAGTACGTGTCGCACGAGTAGGCGAGCGCCGTCGGCAGGTCCATCCCCTGGTCGACGTTCGGGTCCCAGTTGTGCCAGACGTGCGTGCGAGTTGTCCTCCGGCGCGATGTAGGTGCCGGTGCACGGCTAGAACGCGTACGGGTTGATCAGGTGCTCCTGATCGCCGCGATCGCCGTGAGCGGCTTGAAGGTCGAGCCGGGCGGATACGTCGCCGTCGAGCGCGCGGTCGAGCGACGGGTAGTTCTTGGCGAGCGCCGTCTTCGCCGTCGAGGCCCTGCGCGTTCAGCTTCTTCTCGGTCACCCGGCCGGTGTAGACGGACGGGTCGTAGGTCGGCGACGAGGCGAGCGCGAGGATCGAGCCGTTCTGCGGGTTCATCGCGACGATCGCGCCGCCGTCCGCCGCCCACTGGCTTGTTGCTGGCGCGAGCTGGATCCCGTACGTGGAGCGCGTTCTCCGCGGCGTGCTGCAGCTGAGTGTCGATCGTCAGCCGGACGGTGTGCCCGGCTGCGGCGGCGGTCGTCAGCGGCCGCGGCGCTGCGCGGCCGGCCGAGCGAGTCGACGCGGACGCGCGCCGCGCCGGCGACGCCGCGCAGGTACGTGTCGAAGGACGACTCGACGCCGGCCTGGCCGATCTCGTCGCCGGCTGGTAGCCGCTCTTGCGAGCGTCGCAGCTCTGCTGCGAGATCTCGCCGACGTAGCCGAGGAGCTGCGCTGCGAGCGAGCTGTGCGGGTAGTGGCGGACGTAGTCGCGCCAGGATCGACGCCCGGGAATTGTCCGCGCGCTCCTCGAGGTAGGTCACCAGCGGCCCGGCGCCTGCGTCGCGGACGACGACGGGGTCGAGCAGGTCGTCGGCCGCCCTGCGACCGATGATCTTCGCCGCGATCTCGTAGAGCGGCACCCGCGTGACGCGCGCGAGCTGGCGCAGCTCGCTCGACCCGGTCGCGTAGACCTTCGGCAGGCCGGCGGGCCAGAGCTCGACCGGCGGTGACCGGCGGTTCGTGACGAGCACGTCGCCGTTCCGGTCGACGATCGTGCCCGCGCGGCGCCTGCACGCGCACGGTGCGCAGCTGGTTCGCCTGCGCCTGGGCGACGTACTGCGTGCCGGACGAGCACCTGCAGCGCCCAGAGCCGCAGCGAAGAGCGCCGCGAAGACGACGAGGACGAGCGCCGCCGAGCAGCGCGACGCGCGCGCGAGCTTCGGCGTCAGGCGGTACGGCTCGACGAGCGCTCGCGCTCGGCCGTCCTGCGCCGCGCGGCGCCGAGGGCCGGCGGGCGGCTCGGCGGTCGTGCTAGCCAAGGAGCTGCACCTCCGCCGTCAGCTCCGCCGGCTCGGCCGGCCGCAGCAGCCGGCGCACGAGCGCGTAGACCGGCGCCGTGAGGACGAGGTTGAGCACGATCGCCGGCAGGAGGCTCGCGCAAGACGGCGCCGGCGGGCGCGCTCTCGCCGAGCACGAAGTGGACGACGAGCAGGCCGAGCTGCGTAGAGGACGGTGACGACCGCGACCGAGAGGAACGGCGCGTGCGCGCGGTCGCGGCCGGTCGTCTCCCCGTAGCGGCCGATCCAGTAGCCGGCGAGCGTCAGCACGAGCGACGTGAGGCCGAGCGTGCCGAGCGAGGCGGTGTCGACGAGCAGGCCGGCGAAGAAGCCGCCGACCGCGCCGGCGACGCTGCCGCGCAGCAGCGCGACCGCGACGAGCGTGACGAGCAGCAGGTCGGGCACGCCGCCGAACACGTGGATCTGCGAGAAGATCGAGACCTGCGCGATCGCCGCGACGAAGAGCAGGACGGCGGCCTTGACGCCGTCGCCGAGCGTCATCGGCTGGCGCTTCGTCGGGACGAGCACGGCGACCGAGTCGAGCGAGCCGAGGTTCGCGAACGGCTGCACCTGCACCTGGAGGTACGACGGCCGTGTCGCTGGCGCCGACCGACGTGACCCGGCCGATCGGGATCCCGTACGGGTAGAGGTCCGGGTAGCGCGGGTCGCGCGTCCCGTGCGGTGACGATCAGGTCGTCCTTCTTCACGCGTCTGTCTTCGGCACCTGGTCGAGGATCAGCGTCCCGCCCGGCCCGTGCTGGATCAGCCCGCGCACGCTCGTCTTGAGGTCGCGCGCGGCGACGACGCTGTCGGGATCGGTGAGCAGCGTCACGATCGCCGTGTGCGGGAAGACGTTCGTGACGTGCCCGACGAGCCCGTCGCCGCTCACGACCGGCGCGTTGACGCGGACGCCCGGAGCTCGAGCCGGCGGCGATCGCGAGCTGCTGCGCGAACGGCGCCGCCCGGGGACGAGATGACCGCGGTGTTGACGGCGCGGTAGTCCTTCGGGAGCGTCGGGCCCTGCTCGAAGTGCAGCAGCTTCTTCAGGTCTGCTGGCGTTCTGCGGCCGCCGCCGCGTTCGCGAGCGCCTCGCGCGCCTGCAGCTAGCGCGCTCCTTCTCGCAGCTTCACGTTCTGCGACTTCGCGCTTCGTGAGGCTCGTCGACGTAGTCGTAGGCGTCGCGGAACGGCTGCGCGACGCGCGTCGCGGCGACCTGGAACGGGCGCAGCGCCGTCGAGCCGGCGCCCTGGACGCTCGTGCAGCGCGCCGGAGGTCGGCGAGCGGAACGAGATCGTGAGGAGCGCCAGCGCGCACGAGGACGAGCACGACGACGACCGCCCGGCGGACGAGCGCGCTGCGGGCCTTCGAGGGGTACGGGGTCGGCTTCGAGCGCTGGACCGACGAGGCGAGCACCGCCGCGCGCGCGCTGCGACTCGGGGGAGCCACCCGCCAGGTTACCGCGGCTGTCCGCCGACCGAGTAGATCGGGCTGGGTCTAGTCCACCAGCGGCCTAGTAGCGGTGGCGGCCGTTGCGCGAGCGCGCCTTGTTCGAGCGGTGGATCGCCTCGAACTCCTCGAGGCTGCGGCCCGAGCCGACGGCGACGCAGGTCAGCGGGCTCTCGGCGAGGTGGACCGGCATCTGCGTCTCGTGGCGCAGCCGCTCGTCGAGGCCGGTGAGCAGCGAGCCGCCGCCGGCGAGCACGATGCCGCGATCCATGATGTCCGCGGCGAGCTCGGGCGGCGTCTTGTCGAGCGTCGACTTGATCGCCTCGATGATCTGCGTGATCGGCTCGTCGAGCGCGCGGCGGATCTCCTCGGAGGTGAGGATGACCGTCTTCGGCAGGCCGGTGAGCATGTCGCGGCCGCGCACCTCGGCCTGCAGCTCCTCCTTCATGTCCCAGGCGGAGCCGATCTCGAGCTTGATCTCCTCGGCCGTCTGCTGGCCGATCAGGAGCTTGTAGTCGCGCTTGATGTGGTTGATGATCGCCTCGTCCATCTCGTCGCCGCCGACGCGCAGCGACTGCGAGACGACGATGCCGCCGAGCGAGATGACGGCGACCTCGGTCGTGCCGCCGCCGATGTCCACGATCATGTTCCCGGTCGGCTCGGCGACGGGCAGCCCGGCGCCGATCGCGGCGGCCATCGGCTCCTCGATCAGGTACGCCTGGCGCGCGCCGGCCGACAGCGTCGCCTCCTCGACCGCGCGCTTCTCGACGCCCGTGACGCCCGACGGGACGCAGACGACGACGCGCGGATGCGCGAAGCGGTGCTGGTGCACCTTCTGGATGAAGTGGCGGAGCATCTGCTCGGTCACGTCGAAGTCGGCGATCACGCCGTCCTTCAGCGGCCGGATCGCCTGGATCGTCCCCGGCGTCCGGCCGAGCATCCGCTTCGCCTCGACGCCGACCGCGTGCACCTCGCCCGAGCGCTGGTCGATCGCGACGACCGAAGGCTCGGAGAGGACGATGCCGCGCCCGCGCACGTAGACGAGCGTGTTCGCCGTGCCGAGGTCGACGGCCATGTCGCGGCCGCCGAAGCCGGTCAATCCAGGAGAAGAGGCCCATCGCGGCGCCGAGCTCTAACCGCGAAAACCCGGAAAGTCGCACAAAGCCGCGACCCTCCCGTGACGGATTCCCGCCTAGCGTCGCACGACGTGAACGTGGTGACGCTCATCGGCAACCTCGCGACCGAGGTCGAGCTGCGCGAGGTCGGTCCGACAAGAAGGTCGCGAGCTTCCTGCTCGCCGTCGACCGCGCGAGCCGCGACGGCGGCGCGGACTTCGTCAGCGTGTCGGCCTGGGACCGGCAGGCGGAGCTCTGCGCCGAGTACCTCGGCAAGGGCCGGCGCGATCGCCGTCGACGGACGGCTCAAGTCGCGCTCGTGGGAGGAGGAGGGCAAGCGGCGGAGCGCGATCGAGGTGGTCGCCCGGCGGGTCGAGTTCCTCGGCGGCGGGCCGAGGCGCGACGAGGAGGACGAGCGGCGGCGGAGGTGATCCCGTTCGAAGCACCGGCTGCCGCGGGCTAGCGCTCGCAGGGAGGCGACGAACTCCTGGATCGCGTGCGAGGCAGGCGTCCGGCCGCTCGCCGATCAGGAGGTGGCCGCAGCCGGCGATCGTCCGCAGCGGCGCGCGCAGGCGGCGCGCGTACTCCATGCCGTCGTCGAGCCGAACCCAGTTGTCGCTCGCTCCCCAGAGGCAGAGGCACGGGCACGCGACGCGGTCGAGCTCGGTGCGCGGGTCCGAGGCGAGGAGCGCACGGCCCGCCTGGCGCGTGTCGGTGTGGTGCGCCGGGCCGACGAGGAACGCCTCGGCCTGCTCCGGCTCGAGCGCGTCGGGATCGGCTACCCCCCACCAGCCGAACGCAGCGCGACGACCGAGGCGCGAGCGGGCCCAGCGTGGCGATGCGGAGCGATCAGGCGACCCGGCTTCGTGATGCCGAGCAGCGCGAGCGTGACCTGGGCGCCACGCGTCGCCGAGCCGATCCCTGCGGCCGCCGCGAGCACGAGCCCGCGCACCGCGTCCGGCTGCAACACCGCGGCGCGCAGCCCGACGACACCGCCGAGCGAGTGCCCGATCCAGACGGCGCGGGGCAACTCCTCGGCGCGAACGACCCGAGCACGGCGTCGGCCAGCGCGTCGACGTCGCGCGCCTCGGGGAGAAGACCCGAGCGGCCGTGGCCCGGCAGGTCGGGCACGAGCACGCGGTGCCTCGCGGCGAGCCGAGGCGCGAGCGACCGCCAGTTCTCGATCGTCCCGCCGAGGCCGTGCACGAGCACGAGCGGCGGACCTCCGCGTCGTCGAGCCGCCGACCGCATAGCGAAGCCGAGTTCCGCGCCAGTCGAGCTCGCGCTCCTCGAATCCGCTGCAGTCCGGTGTTTGCCCTCCGTCACCAGTGAGGCATATTCTTCGTTCGATGGATGTTTACGCAGGGCGGACCGAGTGATGTCCGCGAAGTCGACAAGCGAGGGTGCGACCTAACCCGCTGCGCGTTGCGCGCGGCGGGTTTTTTCGTTCCGAGGAAGGAGAGACGTCGATGGCGAATCACCTCACGCCCGAAGAACTGTCGCAGGAGCTCAGGATCGACAGGCAGGAGGTGATCCGGGTGTGCGTCGAAGAGGGCGTGCCGATCTACCACGGCAAGATCGACAAGTTCCTCTTCCCGGCACAGCTGCAGGCGATCGGGGCGACGCAGCCCCAGCACTGAGCGACTGCTGAGCTAGGCGGTCAGGCGGACTTCTTCGCCGTCGCCTTGCGAGACCGGGAGCCGCGCCTTCGCGCGCGGCTTTCCCGTCTCGGAGCCTTTCTCGCCGATCGCCGGCTCTGCGCGTCGGCGACGCTCTGGCGCAACGCCTCCATCAGGTCGATGACCGGCGCCTCGGTGACCGGCTCCGGCGCGACGATCTCCTGGCCGGCGAGCTTCGCCTCGAGCATCTGCGCAAGGTCGCGGCGGTAGTCGTTCTCGAAGTCCTCGGGCGTCCACTCGCCGGCGAGGCTCGAGATGACCTGCTCGGCGAGCTTCAGCTCGGCGTCCTGCACGTCGGTCGCCGCGACCGCCTCCTCGATCTCGTCTTGCGCGCGGACGTCCTCGGCGAAGAAGAGCGTCTCGAGCAGGAGCGCGCCCGCCTTGGCGCGGATCAGGCAGAGGTTCTCCTTGCCCCAGAGCACGAACTTCCCGACCGCCGCCATTCCCGAGTCCTCCATCGCGCGCAGCAGCAGCACGTACGGCCGGCGCTGCGCGTCGGCGTCCGCGGGAGAGAGGTAGTACGTGCGGTCGAAGAAGACGGGTCGACGTCCTCGAGCCGCACGAAGCGGAGAATCGCGATCGACTGCGAGCGCGTCAGCGCGACCGCCTCGAGGTCGGACTCCTCGACGAGCACGTACTGGCCCTTCGCGAACTCCCAGCCCTTGACGAGCTCGTCCGGCTCGACGTCGCGCTCGTGCACCGGGCACCACCGCTTCTGCTTGATCGGCGTGCCGCACTCGCGATGCAGCGTGCGGAACGAGACGTCCTGCCGCTGGGTCGCGAGCGCCAGCCCAACGGGGATGTTGACGAGGCCGAAGCTGATGGATCCGTTCCAGATAGTCCGCATGACGAAGTCCCAGTTCAGTTGTTGGGACTGCCCGAATTCTCGTGTTTTCATCGCCTTCCCTGCATACGATTCCCGGACATGGAAACAGCGCACTGCGCCGGAGCTGTGGCGCGACGCCGTCCGCGACGCGCCGGACGAGCCCGCCTATCTCGAGGAGACGGCGGACGGCTGGCGGCCGGTGTCGTGGGACGAGGCCGCCGAGCGCGTCGACGCGCTCGCGCGCGGGCTGCTGGCGCGCGGCGTGCGTCACGGCGACCGCGTCGCGGTCCTGTCGCGCACGCGGCTCGAGTGGATCCTCCTCGACTGGGCGGTGATGTCGATCGGCGCAGTCGTCGTCGGGCTCTATCCCACGAGCTCGGCGAAGGAGTGCGAATACATCCTCGGACACTGCGAGGCGGTGCTCGCGTTCGCCGAGGACGAAGAGCAGACGCGGAAGCTCGTCTCGATTCGCGGCACCCTCCCGGACCTCCGCGAGATCATCCCGTTCGACTGGCTCGAGAAGCTCGAGGCAGACGGACGCCTCGCCCGGCATCTGCAGCCCGAGCCCGTCGCAGAGGACGACCTCGCAACGCTGATCTACACCTCGGGCACGACCGGGCCGCCGAAGGGCTGCATGCTCACGCACCGCAATCTCGTCACCGCGGCGATCCGCGTGGTGGAGGGGATGCACCAGACCGGCGACGTCGTCCTTCTCTTCCTGCCGCTCGCCCACAGCTACGGCCGGCTCGCGCACCAGGCGGCGAGCCACCGCGGCGCGACGGTGGCTCTCGTCGCCGACGTGGCGCGGGTGCCGGAGGCGCTCGCAGTCGGTGCGGCCGACGGTCCTGCCGGCCGTCCCGCGCGTCTACGAGAAGGTGCACGCGAACACGCTCGGCGAGATCGAGCGCGCCGGCGGGCTGCAGCAGGCGGATCGGGCTGTGGGCGCTCGGCGTCGGCGCGCGCACGAGCCGCGCGCGGCGGGAAGGCTCTCGCGTCGGCGGCCTGCTGGCGCTCCAGGAGCGAATCGCCGACCGGCTCGTGTTCGCGAAGGTGCGCGACCGGCTGGGCGGGCGGCTGCGCGTCGGCGTCTCCGGCGCGGCGCCCCTCTCCACCGACGTGATGGAGTTCTTCCACGCGCTCGGCGTGCCGGTGATCGAGGGCTACGGCCTGACCGAGACCGCGAGCTCGGCGACCGTCAACGAGCCCGGCGACTTCCGGATCGGAACCGTCGGCCGGCCGGTGGAGGGCGCCGAGGTCCGGCTCGCCGAGGACGGCGAGATCCTGATCCGCAGCGACTCGGTGTTCGCGGGCTACTACAAGGAGCCGGATGCGACTGCCGAGGCGCTGACCGACGACGGCTGGCTCCGCACCGGCGATGTCGGCGAGATCGACGACGAGGGCTTCCTCCGCATCACCGACCGCAAGAAGGATCTGATCATCACCGCCGGCGGCAAGAACATCGCCCCCCAGAACCTCGAGAACGCTCTCAAGTCCTCGCGCTTCGTCTCGCAGGCGCTCGTCATCGGCGACCGGCGTCCCTACGTGACGGCGCTCGTGACCCTCGACGAAGCGGAGATCGACTCGGGCGGCCAGGAGCCGCAGAAGCTCGTGCAGGAGCTCGTCGACGATGTCAACCGAGACCGGACGCGAGTCGAGCAGATCAAGCGGTTCGCGATCCTCCCTCGCGACTTCTCACTGGAGGAGGGCGAGGTGACACCCACGCTCAAGCTGCGCCGCCGGGTCATCCACGAGCATTTCGCGGACGAGATCGAAGCGCTGTACGAGAGCTAGGAGGGTTTGGCGGAACGCTGCTCGCTGCCGGCGTCCGATGGTCGTTCGCTGACAAGGACCAGGGAGCCCGAATAGCAGCGCTATTCGGGCGACCGAGGACGCCGCTCAGCGAACGAGGAGCGTGCGCCGGCGGCTCAGCCGGTGCTTCGCCAGACCCTCCTAGCCCAGGATCCGCTTCGCGCCGTCGTACTCCGACGCGTACCAGCCCTCGCTGAGGCTGTCGATCCGAACGCTCGAGCCCGTGTGCGGCGCGTGGATGAAGTTTCCGCCGCCGACGTAGATCCCGACGTGGCCGAGACCGGCGAAGAAGACGAGGTCGCCCGGCTCGAGCTGGTTCCGCGGCACAGAGACGGAGTCTGCGTAGTTGTACTGCGCGACCGTGTAGTGCGCGAGCGACACGCCGACCTGGGCGTAGACGTACGCGACGAGACCGGAGCAGTCGAAGCCGAGCGGGCTCTCACCGCCCCACACGTACTTGACGCCGAGGTACTGCTCGGCGATCCCGACGACGCTGCTGTAGCGATCTCCCGGGATCGAGGTGCTGACGGGATTGCCGACGCCGAAGCTGCCCTTCGGTGCCGCTGCCTGCGCCTGTGCCGCGACGCTCGCGGCGTGGGCAGCCGCCGCCTGGTGTGCCTGCTGCGCCGAGATCATCTGCTGGATCTGCGACTTGACCGACGCATAGAGCCGCTGCTCGGAAGCGACCCGCCCCTCGGCCTGGCCTCGCTCCGTCGCGCGGACGGAGACGAGCCGGTTCTGCCTCGCACGCTCGCCGCGCAAGAGTGTCTGGTGGTGCACGATCTGGTGCTGGTACCCAACCACCTCGTGGATGAGCGTCGTGTCCTGTTTCGACATCGAGTCTGCGGCCTGAATGCGGGAGATGAGGTCGTCGAGGCTGCGGGCGCCGAGGATGACGGCGAGCGACGACTGCTGATCCTGCGACGTGTAGAGCGCTACGAGCCGCGTCGCGAGTGTGCGCTGCGCGTGAGCAAAGTTGCCGCGGGCGACGCCGAGGGCCTGCCGGTTCACGCGAAGCTGTCGCTTGACGAGCCGGAGCTTCTGGGTCGCCGCCTGATAGCGACTGTTGGCCCGCTGGGCGGCGGCATCGAGCTGCTGCAGCTTCCCGAGCACGGCCTGAGCCTGCGCACGCTTCGCACCGATCCCGTCGGCGCGCGCTCCGGTTGCGGAGGCGCCGATGAGGCCTGCCAAAAGCAGCCCGACTAGGAGTGCAGACAGCGCGACTTGCCGCCGCCGCACGCGCAATGACGTCCTCCCGCCCGTCACAAGCGCATGACGGTAACAAGCTTGTCGGATGCTCGCGCGGACAACCGTCGCGAAAATGCTGCAATTTGGGCACAACTTCCTGGAAATGGCCGACGATAGCCGCTGCACAAAGTTGCGGAGTCGAGTACGGTCCGCCGTCATGCTCCGGGGGAGGAGATATCGCGCTGCGCGCTTTGGCGGCCTCGCGGCGGCGCTGGCGCTCATGGCTGCGTCGGCCGCTCTCGCTGCGCCGGGAGTCGCGAACAAGCGCGGTGCCGGCGACGGCGACGGCACGGGTCAGCAGCTCGATTCGCAGGCCCACTCAGCGCTGCTCAGCCTGTATTCGCTCGACGCACGGCTCGATGGCTGGCGCGCCCGGCTCGCCTCGCTCGGGCACGAGGCCACCGCGGTGCGACAGCAGCGCCGATCTCTCCGAGCCGAGCTCGGTGCCGACAGAGCCTCCCTCAAGACCGGCCGACGGAATCTGGCCGTCGACCTCCGCGCGTTGTACGAGCGCGGCGACGTCAACGCCGTTGCCGTCGTGCTCGGGGCGAACTCGCTCACGAAGGGCCTCAAGCAGCTCGACGACTTGTCGCGCGTCGCCGACGAGAGCCGGCAGATCGTCGAGGCGACGAGGACCGCGCGGCAGCGCCTGGTCCGCTCGCGGCTCCTTCTGGCGGCCGAGGAGCGCAGGCTCGACCGCGCGCTGGCCGCAGCACGTGACGCCGAAGAGCGGCTGGCCGCGACCATCGCCTCGAGGCGCGCCTACATCTCCTCCTTGCGAGCACAGGCGCTGCAGGCCACGCAGGTCCAGAGCGTCGAAGCCGCCGCGCAGACCGCCGAGCAGAAGTCACAGCCGCTCCAGCCCACGACCTCGTCTCCCGTTGCCGGCAAGCGACAGCTCGTCGTGAGCGCAACGTGCTACGACCTGTCCGGCCGCACCGCGACCGGGATGCCGGTGGGGCAAGGCGTCGTCGCGGTCGATCCGTCCGTCATCCCGCTCGGCACGCGCCTGTACGTCCCCGGCTACGGCAACGGGGTTGCCGCCGACGTCGGCAGCGGGATCCAGGGGGCGACCATCGACCTCTGGATGACCCCGAGCCAGTGCGCCGCCTGGGGCCGGCGCACCGTCACCATCACGCTTTCCTGACTAGACTGGCGCCGCGAGAGGGGGGATTCGCGGTGACCGAGCTGGTGGAAACGGCCGACGAACGGCAGACGGAGCCGCTCCGTGTGCTTCTCGTCGACGATCACGACCTCTTCCGGACAGGCCTGCGGAACCTGCTCGAGGAGCAGGAGCTCTCGATCGTCGGAGAGGCGGCGACCGGCTCGGAGGCAGTCGCGCACGTTCGCGAGCTCACGCCCGACGTCGTCGTCATGGATCTGAACATGCCGGCGATGGGAGGTGTTGAGGCGACCCGCCACATCGCGGAGGTCTCGCCGCTCACCCGTGTCGTGATGCTGACGATCTCGGACGAGGACTCGGACGTGACCGACGCCATCCTCGCCGGTGCCTGTGGCTATCTCCTCAAGGACGCCTCGATCCAGGAGCTCGTCTCGGGGATCAGGGCGGCGGCGCGCGGCGAGGCGCTGATCTCGCCCCACATCGCCGCGAAGGTGCTGCAGCGGATCCGGGCCACGAGCGCACAGCCCGAGATCGAGGAGATGATCCGCGCGGAGCTCTCCGAGCGCGAGATCGAGGTGTTGAAGCTGATCGCGAACGGCAAGGACAACGCCGTCATCGCCGCAGAGCTCCACATCAGCCCGAAGACGGTCAAGAACCACATCTCGAACATCCTGATGAAGCTGCAGATCGACAACCGCATCCAGGCGGCCGTCTACGCCGTGCGGAGCGGGATCGTCTAGCTCTCGGCCGCGGCGCTCAGCACGACGCGGCGGCGAGCCTGGAGATTGCGCAACAGCGAGCGGAGCCGTTCGAGTTCGCCGTCGGCGGTCTCGAGGCACTTCGAGAGCCGGGCGAACTCGCTGACCCGTGCCTCGTCGCCTGCATCGCGCGCCACCTCGCCGAGGCGCCGCTCGATCCGCGAGCGCTTCGCCTCGAGGGAGAGCGCCTCGGCGTACCCGTCCGTCAGCGTCGACTCGATCGCGTCGATGCTCGGTGCGCCGGCACCGTTCTCGGGCATCCTCAGCAGATCCGTGATTTCCTCCCGCAGCGGCATCGAACTCACGATTATCAGGCGCCGACGCGTAGACCGGAATGGGCCGCACGGCCCATTTTCAAGCGCGAGTCGACCCATTCGACTTGACGTTTGGCCTCACGCTTGAAAAATGGAAAGGCCGTGCCTCTCCATCTTCGTGCCCTCGCAGTGGCAATCGTTGCACTGTGCCTCGTCCCGGCTGCGCAGGCGGGATCCCGCAGCGGGTTCCAGTCGCAGCTCGCCCGGGCGCTGCACGCGAAGCATGTGAGCCCGTCGCGCACCGGCGCGATCGTTCTCGACCTGCGTACCGGGGAGACGCTCTTCGCGCAGAACTCGCGCCTGGCGCTCAGACCCGCGTCGAACGAGAAGCTCGCCACGACCTTCACCGCCCTGACGGCGCTCGGCCCCTCCTTCCGGATCGAGACCGACGTGCTGGGCGAGGGGCGACTGAGCGGGACGACCTGGCTGGGCAATCTCGTGCTCAAGGGCTACGGCGACCCGGCCCTGTCCGCCGCCCAGCTCAACAAGCTCGCGCGGCAGGTGGTCGCGGACGGGATCGAGCATGTGAGCGGCCGGATCCTCGGCGACGAGAGCTGGTTCGACACGCGCCGCACCGGGATCGGCTGGAAGCCGCAGTTCTACCTCCACGAGTCGCCGGCGCTATCGGCGCTCATCGTCAACCGCGGCTGGACGGGACGCTACGAGACGGCGAGGCCGGCCCTGATGGCCACCGAGCTCTTCCGCAGCGACCTGCGCCGACGCCGGCGTGACCATCGACGGCGGCAGCGCGCTCGGCGTCGCGTCGGCACAGGCGGTTCCGCTCGCCGATGTCGAGTCGGCGCCGCTGTCCGCGCTGCTGCGCCACATGGACGTCTACAGCGACAACTTCTACGCCGAGATGGTGCTGAAGGAGGTCGGCGCCGTGCAGGGCAGCGGCGGCTCGTCGGTCGCGGGAGTCGCGGTCGAGCGGCGTCTGCTGGGCGCCGCCGGCGTGCCGCTCGCGAGCGTCCGCATGGTCGACGGCTCCGGGCTCTCTCTGCTCGACCGCTGGACGCCGCTCGGCCTCTCGACGCTGCTGCGAACGATGTGGGACGACCCGACCCTGCGGCCGTACGTCCTCCCCGCCCTACCGATCGCCGGCGAGACCGGGACGCTCGAGCACCGCATGCGCTCGGGCCCCGCGCACGGCGTCGTGCGGGCGAAGACGGGCACGACCGACAACTCCTCGGCGCTGTCGGGTTTCGTCGGCGACCGCTATGCCTTCTCGATCCTCGAAAACGGTTACCCGGTCCGGGCGCTGAGCGCGGAGCAGTCGCAGAACCGCTTCGCGCAGGTGCTCGCGCACGACGCGGCCGGCTAGGACGGTTCGGCGAGCAACGCGAGTAGCTCGTCTTCCGAGAGGATCGGCACCTCGGCCTTCTGAGCCTTCGTGAGCTTCGAGGCTCCCGGCTCCTCGCCCACGACGAGACCCGTCGTCTTGGCCGAGACGGAGTCGGTCACCTTCGCGCCGAGCGCCTCGAGCTGCGCCTTCGCCTCGTCGCGGGAGAAGCGCTCGAGCGTGCCGGTGATCACATACGTGCTGCCGGTCAGCGGGCCTTCGCGCGGGCGCTCGTCGTCGCTCAGCTCGAACCGAAGCCCGAGCTCCCGAAGCTCCTCGACGAGAGCGCGGTTCTGGTCGTCCTCGAACCAGTCGACCACGTCCTCTGCGCGGTCCGAGCCGAACCCCTCGACCTCCGCGACTTCCTCGGGGCTCGCGGCGACCAGCCGGTCGACGGTGCCGAAGTGGCTCGCGAGGTTCCGGGCCAGCACCCAGCCGATCGACGGGATGTTGAGGCCGAGGAGGACACGCGAGAACGGGACCTGCTTGGAGCGCTGGATCGACTCGATGGCCGCGGTCGCAGAAGTCTCCCCGAACCCCTCGAGCCCGACGAGCTCCTCCTTCGTCAGGCGGTAGAGAGCAGGCAGCGAGCGGACGAGCCCTCTCTCCCACAGGATGCGAATCGTCTGCTCGCCGACGCCGTCGATGTCGGCGACTCCCGTCCAGTTGATCAGCGTCTCGAGACCTCGGGACGGGCAGGCCCGGTTCGGGCAGCGGTGCATCGCCTCGCCCTCGGGCTTCACGATCTCGGTGCCGCACAACGGGCAGTGCTTCGGCATCCGGAACTCCTTCGTTCCGCGGCGGTGGCGGCCGGCCGGGCCGACGATCTGCGGGATCACGTCGCCCGCGCGCTGCACGATCACGTCGTCGCCGGCGCGAATGCCCTTGCGATTGATGTCCTCCTCGTTGTGCAGCGTCGCGCGCGTCACGGTGACACCGCCGACGTGGACCGGTTCCATGATCGCCCACGGGTTCAACGCGCCCGTGCGGCCGACTCGGATGCGGATCTCGAGGAGTCGCGTGACCGCCGTCAGGGGCGCCCACTTGTACGCGCGCGCCCAGCGCGGACGCTGGTGCAGCGCGCCGAGCCGTCGCTGCTGGTCGAGGGAGTCGACCTTGACCACGACGCCGTCGATCTCGTAGTCGAGCTCCAGCCGCCGCTTCTCCCACTCGACGCAGGCGGCGGCCACCTCGTCGATCGACTCGAGCCGCTCCGCGTACGGATTGGTGCGCAGGCCGTGCTCGCGCAGCCACTCGAGCATCTCGAGCTGCGTCTCGAAGGCGACACCTTCGCGCCTGCCGGCTCCGTAGACCCAGATCGAGAGCGGCCGGTCGGCCGTGATCGCGGAGTTCTTCTGGCGCAGGCTTCCGGCCGCGGCGTTGCGTGGGTTCGGCGCGAGCTTCTGGTTCGTGCCGGCCAGGCGCTCGTTCAACTCGAGGAAGCCCGAGATCGGGAGGTAGACCTCGCCACGGACCTCGATCAAGGCCGGCGCGTCGCCCGTCAAGCGCAGTGGAATCGCCTTGATCGTGCGGAGATTCGGGGAGACGTCCTCTCCTTGGACCCCGTCGCCGCGGGTCGCGCCGCGGACGAGGACGCCGTCCTCGTAGGTCAGGTTGACGGCGAGGCCGTCGATCTTCGGCTCGACGACGTAGGCGACGGACTCGCCGCTCGGAAGCCGCTTGCGCACGTCTTCGTCCCACTTCCGCAGCCCCTCCTCGGTGGTCACCTTCTCGAGCGAGCCCATCGGCTCGAGATGCTGGACCTTCACGAACCTGTCCGAGAGCCCGCCGACGCGCCGCGTCGGGGAGTCCGGCGTCGCCAGCTCGGGATGCTGCTCCTCCAGCGCGACGAGCTCGTCGAAGAGCGCGTCGTACGCCGCGTCCTCCATGATCGGAGAGTCCTCGACGTGGTAGGCGATGAGCGCGCGGTTGAGCACGTCGCGAAGCTCCGCCGCGCGGGTGGCCGCGGTCGTGGTCTTAGAGGAGGCCAAGGAGCTCCTCGGCGTGGTCGACGACCGCGTCCGGGAACTCGGCCTCGAGCTTCTCGCGGTCGTGGATCCGACCCCAGGTGACGGCGACGGCGAACATCCCGGCCGCCTTCGCCGCACGGACGTCGAACGGCGAGTCGCCGACGTACGCCGTTGCGGCCGGGTCTGCTCCGAGTCGCTCGGCGCCGAGCAGGAGGGGCTCCGGGTCGGGCTTGTGGCGCTCGGTCTCGTCGCCGCCGACGACGGTCTCGAAAAGGTGGCCGAGCGGGACCTGCGCGAACGCGAGCTCGACGGTCGAACGGCGCTTCGCGGTCACGACACCGAGCCGCCGACCTTCGTCGTGGAGCTGCACGAGCACGTCCTCCATCCCGGCGCAGGCCTCGAGCTCGTCGTGAAGCGGCTCGTTGTGCGCGCGATAGACATCGACGAGCCGCTCGACGTGGTCGGGCGCGAGCGCCGACATCTGGGCCTCGAGGCCGGGACCGCCGACCGCCTGCAACAGCTCCTCGTCGGAATAGTCGCGCCCCAGGACCTCGCGCGTGGCGTGCCGCATCGAGGCGAGGATGATCGCGCCCGAGTCGACGACGGTGCCGTCGAGGTCGAACAGAACGGTCTCGAAGCGCATGCGTCGATCGTATCGGCGCCTGTCAGTAGGGTCCGGCGGGTGCCCGAGGTGTCGGACTTTCGCTACCTCGTCGTCCCGCATACGCACTGGGACCGGGAGTGGTATCTGCCGTTCGAGCAGTTCCGGTTGCTGCTCGGGGAGCGGGTCGACGGCGTCCTCGACACGCTCGAACGCGACCCCTCCTTCACCTCGTTCACACTCGATGGGCAGGCGATCGTGCTCGAGGACTATCTGGACGTGCGGCCGGAGCACGAGGGGCGGCTGCGCGCGCTGCTCGCCGCAGGGCGGCTCGAGGTCGGCCCGTCGTACGTCCTGCCCGACGAGATCCTCGTCGGCGGCGAGTCGCTCGTCCGCAACCTCCTGCTTGGCCGACGAGTGTGCCGCCGGTTCGGTGTCGAGCCGAGCCGCGCGGGCTACCTGCCCGACAGCTTCGGGCATCCGGCGCAGCTGCCGCAGATCCTCGCGGGCTTCGGCATCCGCACCTTCCTCTTCTCGCGCGGCCTGGGCGACGAGATCGACGACGTCGGCGTCGTCTTTCGCTGGCGCGCCGGCCCGGCGGAGGTCGTCGCCTGCCAGATGCTCCCGCACTACGACAACTTCGCGCGCCTGACGTGGCACCACGACGCCGAGCAGCGTGTTCGCGGGATCGTCGAGCGCTTCGGCGACCTGGCGCACAGCGCGGGCCAGAACGAGATCCTGCTCGCAAGCGGCTCCGACCACCTGCCGATCGAGCCCGAGCTACCGACGATCCTCGAGGACTTGACCCAGACCTTCGGCGTGCCGTTCCGGATCGGCCGGTACGAAGAGCACACGCCGGCCGGCGACGGGCTGCCGGCGCACGAGGGCGAGCTCGTCGGCAGCCGGCTCCAGAACGTCCTGCGCGGCGTCAACTCCGCGCGGATCTATCTCAAGCAGGCCAACGAGCGCGCCGAGCAGCGCCTGTTCTCGATCGAGACCGCCGCCGCGCTGAGGACGCTGCGTGAGGACGCGCCGTACCCCGCCGCCGAGCTGCGGCTCGCCTGGCGCGACCTGCTCCGCAACCATCCCCACGACTCGATCTGCGGCTGCTCGTGCGACGAGGTGCACCGGGACATGCTCGTGCGCTACGAACAGCTCGACCGGACGCTCGACCTCGTCGAGCGGGCGGCGCTCGGCGTCGGCGGTGCACTCGTGAACACGCTTCCCTTTCGGCGCCGCCGTCTGGTCGACGGAGAGGTCTACGAGCTCGACGGCTTCTCGGGGTCCCGTCCGGACCCCTGGAGCGAACCACGACGAGCCGATCGACCTCGAGGCGATCGCGGAGCTGCTCACGTTCGAGGACGAGCCCGACAGCGGCGACCTCTACACGTTTTGTCCCTCAGGCGGGACGACTCCGGCTCGCCTGGTCGCCGTGCGACGGGAGGCCGCGTGCGCTCGTGCTCGAGCACGAGCTACCGGGGATCCGGATCGAGACGACGATTCGTGACATTCCGGGACTCGACCGCGTCGAGCTGACGAGCGTCGTCGAGAACGACGCGGAGGATCATCGGCTTCGGCTCCTCATTCGCTCCGAAGAGGGCGCGGACGAGGTGCGGGCCGAGAGCCAGTTCGCCGTCGTGCGCCGGCCGCTCTCGCCGCCGGCCCCGCGCGCGGCCTGGATCGAGCCGCCGGTGCCCACAGCGCACACGCTCGGCGCCGTCGCACTCGGCCGACTCGTCCTGCTCACGAAAGGGCTGCCAGAGTACGAGGCCTCGCTCGACGGACTACGGCTGACGCTGCTGCGCTGCGTCGGCACGATCTCGCGGCCGCCGGGCATGGCGACGCGCCCTCTTGCCGCCGGGCCGCAGATCGCCACACCGGACGGCCAGTGCCGCGGCCGTCACGTCTTCGAGTACGCGCTCCGCTGGGACGGCGACCACCTCTCCAACGCGGCGCTCGTCCGCGCGAGCCAGGACTACCGAACGGACTTCCTGCTTGGCGACCCGTTCGAGCCTCCCCTGGAGCTCGCCGGCGACGTCGTCTTCTCTTGCCTCAAACAGGCCGAGAACGGCAACGGCCTCGTCCTGCGAGTCTTCAACCCGAACCCGCAACCCGAGGAGCTGACGCTGAGCCGACGCGCCCGACGCATCCGTCTCGACGAGGAGGAGGACGTCGACGGCGGCCTGGAGCTCGCGCCGAACGAGATCGCCACCTTTCTAGTACGCGACTGAAACGAGGTACAGCCCCCACGGCGGGGCGGTCGTCCCCGCCTCCGAGCGGGCACGGCCAACGAGCAGCTCCGGGATCGCGCCCGGCTCTTCCACCATCGTTCCCACCAGGCTGCGCACCATGTGGCGCAGATAGCTCTCCGCCGTGATCTCGAAGTCGAGGTGGTCGCCGCGCCGGATCCACTCCGCCCGCTCGACGTTGCGGACGAAGACCTTGTGTTGCGTCTGGGTCGGCGTGAAGGCCTGGAAGTCGTGTCGGCCGACGACGGCGGCCGCCGCGGCAGCGAGCGCTTGCTCGTCGAGTGGCCGCGACAGCCACAAGCTGCGACGCACCTCGAACGGCGACTGGGTCGCCCGCGTGAAGACCCGGTAGCGGTAGCTCCGGGAGCGTGCGGAGTGGCGTGCATGGAACCCGTCCGGAGCTTCCGCCGCCGAGATCACGCTGATTTCGTCGGGCAGGCGCGAATTGAGCGCCGCCGCGGCGCGATCCGGCGCAGGCCCGCCCTCGACGTCGACCGAGGCGACCTGGCCGAGCGCGTGCACGCCTGTGTCGGTGCGGCCGGCGACGGCGAGATTCGCGGTCGACGCGAAGGTCTCTTCGAGCGCCTTGCGCAGCGCGCCTTCGATCGTCAGCAAGTCCGGGCTGTACTGCCCAGCCCCGAAACGGCGTGCCGTCGTACTCGAGCGTCAGGATGAGACGCACGTCAGGCCATCCTGACTCTCTTTGTGAGGCATGCCTTATGCTCTATACGTTTGCACATCGATTGATATACTCTAACTCGTGAGCGACGACCATACCTTTCTTCTGCAGAAGGTCCAGCCGGCCATGGTCGGCCTCATCGACGGTTCGCTCTCGACACTCGCACCGATCTTCGCAGTCGTTCTCGCGTCGCACGACACGCGTTACGCGTTCATCGCCGGCCTCGCGACGTCGATCGGCGCTGCGATCAGCATGGGATTCTCCGAAGGCCTCTCCGACACGGGGGAGCTCACGGGCCGCGGCAGCCCCTGGAGCCGCGGGCTGATCACAGGAGGCGGCACCTTCCTCGGCGGCATCCTCCACTCGCTGCCGTTCCTGATCTCGAACTACCGCGTAGCCCTCTCCCTCGCCGTCATCGTCGTGGCGTTCGAGCTCCTGATGCTCGCCTACTTCCGCTACCGCTTCTTCCAGGACACATTCGTGCGCGCCCTGGGAATCGTCACGTTCGCGGGCGTCCTGATCGCAGCGATCAGCGCCGGGCTCGGCAGCCTGCTCGGGTCGCCGATCAGCGGCTAGCGGCTACGGCTGGAAATCGACGAGCTCGAGATAGACCATCTCGGCTGCGTCGCCGGCCCGGTTGCCGAGCTTGACGATCCGCGAGTAGCCGCCGGGGCGGTCGGCCATCCTCGGACCGACGTCGGCGAAGAGCTTGTGCACCACCTCTTGCGAGCGCAGCACCGAGAGCGCCTGCCGGCGGGCGTGGAGATCGCCGCGCCGTCCGAGCGTGATCATCTGCTCGGCGAACGGCTTCACGGCCTTCGCCTTCGCCTCGGTCGTCCGGATCCGTCCGTGCTCGATCAGCGAGCACGTCAAGTTCGAGTAGAGAGCCTTGCGATGCGCCGCGTCGCGGCCGAGCTTCTTTCCTGTACGAGCGTGGCGCATCGCAGTTCCCTACCTACTCGAATCCGCCGGAGCCGTTTTCGCCGCGGAGATGGAGACCGTGCTGCGAGAGCGTCTCGCGCACTTCCTCGATCGACTTCTTGCCGAAGTTCGGAATCGCCGCGAGCTCCTGCTCGGTCTTCATCACGAGGTCGCCGATCGTCTCGATCCCGACCCGCTTGAGGCAGTTGTACGAGCGGACGCCGAGCTCGAGCTCCTCGATCGGGAAGTTCTCCATCCCGTGCGCAAGCGCCGCCTCGGGAGCCACGCCGCCCTCGATGGGCGCCGCCTCGCCGAAGCCTTCGATCCGGTCGAGGTCGGTGAAGATCGCGAGCTGCCTGATCAGGATCTCGGCCGCCTCGCCGAGCGCGTCCTTCGGCTCGACCGAGCCGTCGGTCGTGATGTCCATGGTCAGCCTGTCGTAGTCCGTCCGCTGGCCGACGCGGGCAGCCTCGACCTGGTACGCCACGCGCCGTACCGGAGAGAAGATCGAGTCCATCGGGATGACCCCGATCGTGTGCTGCAGACCGCGGTTGAGCTCCGCCGGCGAGTAGCCGCGTCCGCGGCCGATCGTGAGCGTGATCTCGAGCCGGCCCTTGTCGGACAGGTTCGCGATCTCGAGCTCGGGGTTGAGGATCTCGAGATCTGCCGGCGCCTCGATGTCGGCGGCGGTGACCGAGCCCGGCCCCTTCTTCGCGATGTGCACCTCGATCTCGGGCGACTCGCCGTGCAGCCGCGCGACGAGGTTCTTGAGGTTGAGGATGATGTCGGTGACGTCCTCGCGGACGCCCGGCAGGGTCGTGAACTCGTGGGCCGTGCCCTCGACCTTGACGGACGTCACGGCCGCGCCCTCCAGCGAGGAGAGCAGCACGCGCCGCAGCGAGTTGCCGAACGTGTGACCGAAGCCGCGATCGAGCGGCTCGATCGCAAAGACCCCGCGGTGATCGTCGACGTCCTCGTGGACGATCTTCGGGATCTGGAAATCCATTTCGCGTGTAGCCAAGAAAGTTCCCTCTTTTCCCTCTTCGTTACTTCGAGTAAAGCTCGACGATCAACGACTCCTGCACCGGCGTGTCGATCTCGTCGCGCTCGGGCTGCTTCAGCACCTTGCCCGTGAGCCCGTCGTGATCTGCCTGGAGCCATGGAGCGACCGTCGAGACCAGATCTGTTGCGTCCCGGATGACCTGCTGCGCCGAGGAGCTCGCCGCGACCGTGACCACGTCGTTCGGCCGCACCTGGTAACTCGGGATATTGACCCGCCGGCCGTTGACCTGGAAGTGGCCGTGGCGGACGAGCTGGCGGGCCTGCGCCCGCGAGACGGCGAAGCCGAGCCGGTAGACGACGTTGTCGAGCCGGGTCTCGAGCATCCGCAGCAGCTCCTCGCCCGTGATGCCCGACTGCTTCGCGGCCTTTTCGTAGTAGTTGCGGAACTGCTTCTCGAGCAGGCCGTAGTACCGGCGCGCCTTCTGCTTCTCGCGCAGCTGCAGCAGGTACTCGCTCTGCTTGATGCGGCCGCGGCCGTGCTCGCCCGGCGGATACGAGCGGCGCTCGATCGCGCACTTCTCCGTCAGGCAGCGCTCGCCCTTGAGGAACAGCTTCATCCCCTCGCGGCGGCAGATGCGGCACTTCGGCCCGAGGTCCCTGGCCACTAGACCCTCCGCCTCTTGCGCGGGCGAACGCCGTTGTGCGCCTGCGGCGTCACGTCCTTGACGGACAGGATCTCGAGGCCCGCGGCCTGGAGCGAGCGGATCGCGGTCTCGCGGCCGGAGCCCGGTCCCTTGACGAAGACCTCGACTTTCTGCAGGCCGTGCTCCATCCCCTTGCGGGCGGCAGCGTCGGCCGTCACCTGCGCCGCGAACGGCGTCGACTTGCGCGAGCCCTTGAAGCCGGCCGATCCGGCGGACTCCCAGGCGATGACGTTCCCCTCGCGGTCGGTGAGCGCCACGATCGTGTTGTTGAAGCTCGTCTTGATATGCGCCTGGCCGATCGCGATGTTCTTGCGGACACGACGGCGCGTGCGGCCGCGCGTGGCCGCCTGTCTCCTGGCTCCGGGCACGCTACTTGGCCGCCTTCTTACCGCGTCCGACGGTCTTCTTCGGGCCCTTGCGGCTGCGGGCGTTCGTCTTCGTGCGCTGCCCGTTGACCGGCAGGCCGCGCCGATGGCGGATGCCGCGGTAGGCGCCGATCTCGGAGAGCCGCTTGATCGCCTGCTGCCGGTCGCGGCGCAGGTCTCCCTCGACCTCGAGCTCCGAGTCGATGTAGTTGCGGAGCTTGGTGACCTCTTCGTCGGTGAGGTCCTTGACCTTCGTGTCCGGATCGAGGCCGAGCTCGGCGGCGACCTTGCGCGCCGTCGACTGGCCGATCCCGTAGATGTAGGTCAGCCCGATCTCGAGGCGCTTCTGGTTCGGGAGATTGACTCCGGCGATGCGTGCTATGGCTCAGCCCTGCCTTTGCTTGTGCCGAGGATTGGAGCAGATGACCATGGTCGTGCCGTGCCGCTTGATCACGCGGCAGCGCTCGCACATGGGCTTGACGGATGGACGGACTTTCATGATCAGCGGTGCCTGTAGGTGATTCGACCGCGGTTGAGGTCGTAGGGGCTCAGCTCGACCTTGACCTTGTCGCCCGGCAGGATGCGGATGTAGTGCTTTCGCATCTTCCCGGAGATGGTCGCGAGCACGTCGTGTCCCCCGTCGAGCTGCACCCGGAACATCGTGCTCGGGAGCGCTTCGACGACCTCGCCTTCAACCTCGATCTTCTCTTCCTTGGTTGGCATTCCCTTCAGCCGAATAGGAGTCTCAGACGTACGCACGCGCACGGCAGAGCCGTGCGCGAAGAGGATCATCGTAGCAAAGCGGTTTTGGCCGTTGTAAGCACGCGCGGGCCTTCAGGCGTGACCGCGACGGTGTGCTCGAAGTGGGCTGCGAGCGACTCGTCGACGGAGGAGATCGACCACTCGTCGGCGTGGACGTAGACGTCAGGCTCGCCTGCGGTGATCATCGGCTCGATCGCGAGCGTCATCCCCTCCTGCAGGAGCGGGCCGCGGCCCGGCGGCCCGTAGTTCGGGATCTGGGGATCCTCGTGGTAGGAGCGGCCGACTCCGTGACCGACGAGGCTGCGCACGACCGAGAAGCCGTTCCGTTCGACGACGACCTGGACGGCGTGCGAGATGTCGGAGAGCCGGTTGCCGACCCGGGCCTGCTCGATGCCCGCGGCGAGCGCCTCGCGGCAGACGTCGAGCAGCCGCTGTGCCTCGGGCGAGATGTCACCGACGGGCAGCGTCACCGCGCTGTCGGCGACGAGGCCGTCGAGCGTGACGCCGAGATCGAGCGAGATCAGGTCGCCTTCCCGGGCGCGGTAGTCGTCCGGGATTCCGTGCACGACCATCGAGTTCGGCGAGATGCAGAGCGCCGCGGGAAATCCCTTGTAGCCCTTCGAGGTCGGATGGCCGCCTTTCGAGGCGATGTGCTCGTCGGCGATGCGGTCGAGCTCGCGCATCTCGATGCCCGGCTCGAGGTGCTCGGCGACGAGGGCGAGCGTCTCGGCGAGGAGCGCGCCGGCGCGCGCCATCCCTTCGATCTCGGCCTCGGACTTGCGGACGATCACGCGCGCGCCTCGACGGAGGAGAGCGAGTCCTGTATCTCGCGGAAGACCTCTTCGACCGTGCGGTCGGCGTGCACACCCACGACGTTCGCCTGGGTCGCCCGGTAGTAGTCGGTCAACGGGGCCGTCTCCTTCTCGTAGAGCTCGAGCCGCCGCCGAATCGCCTCGGGCGTGTCGTCGGAGCGTCCCTCTTCGGCCGCGCGGCGGAGCATCCGCTGCAGCAGCACGTCGTGGTCGGGCACCTGGAAGTCGAAGACGACGTCGAGGCTGCGGCCGAGCTCGCGCAGCAGCTCGTCGAGCGCTTCTGCCTGCGGCATCGTGCGCGGATAACCGTCGAGCACGAAGCCGTCGGCCGTGTCCTCGCGCTCGAGCCGGTCGCGAACGAGCCGGATCATCAGGTCGTCCGAGACGAGGTCGCCGCGGTCGTAGACGGCCTTGATCTCCCGGCCGAGCTCGGTCGGGAGCTCCTTCATCTCGCGGATGATGTCGCCGGTGGCGATGTGCGGAATCCCGTACATCGCCTTGATCCGCTGCGCCTGTGTGCCCTTCCCCGAGCCCTGTGGCCCGAGGACCAGGACGTTCAGCGTAAGAACCCTTCGTAATGGCGCATGACCATCTGCGACTCCATCTGTCGCATGGTCTGCAGCGCAACGCCCACGACGATCAGGATCGAGGTGCCGCCGAGAGCGCGGTAGGTCGCCTGCGAGAAGTGGAAGTGCGCGATGAAGACCGACGGCGCCACGGCGACGGCCGCCAGGAAAAGGGCGCCGGGGAAGGTGAGCCGGTTCAGCACGCGGTCGAAGTACGCCGCCGTCGGCGGCCCCGGCCGAATCCCGGGGATGTAGCCGTTGTACTTGCGCAGGTTGTCAGCCTGCTCGACCGGGTTGAACACGACCGACGTATAGAAGTAGGTCATCAGGATGATCAGAATCGCCTCGAGGAGCAGGTATTTCCAGCCTGTCGGGCTGAAGTTGACCTGGAGCCAGTTGCTCCACCCCACCTTGAAGCTGCCGACCGTCTGCGGGACGGCGAGGATCGCGGCGGCGAAGATGATCGGGATCACGCCGGCCATGACGACGCTGAGCGGCATGTAGGTCGCGCCGCCCGTCGTCTGCCGGTTGCCGAGCTGGCGCCGCGCGTACTGGACGGGGATCCGGCGCTGGCCCTCCATCACGAAGACGACGGAGACGAGGATCCCGAGCGCGATGATCGGGAAGAAGAGGCGCGCCGTCGTGCTGCCGTTGATCCAGCCGCTGATCCCGGACGGCGCATACGCGAGGATCGAGGCGAAGATGATGATCGAGATCCCGTTGCCGATGCCGCGCTTCGTGATCTGCTCGCCCATCCACATGAGCAGCGTGGTGCCGCCCGTGAACGTGAGGATGATGATGAGCATCCGGCCGGCGTTGGCATTCGGCAGCGCCTGTGCCGCCTGCGACTTGAACAGGAACGCATACCCGGTCGCCTGCGCCGCCGCGAGTGCCACGGTGAGGTAGCGGGTGTACTGCGTGATCTTGGCGTAGCCCGCTTCGCCTTCCTTCTGCAGGCGCTCGAGCGACGGGACGACGACCGCCATGACCTGGAAGATGATCGACGCGGTGACGTACGGCATGATCCCGAGCGCGAAGATCGAGAACCGCGACAGCGCGGAGCCCGAGAAGAGGTTCAGCAGCTGGAGCACGCCGCCCTGGGAGCCGAAGAAGCTGCTCAGCGCCGCCTGGTTGACTCCCGGCGCCGGCACCCACGAGCCGAACCGGTACACCGCGAGGATGCCGGCCGTGAACAGCAGGCGTCGGCGTAGCTCGGGAACACGCCAGACGTTGGTGATCCAGGCGAACATCTAGTCCTCCGTCTTCCGTCCGCCGCTTCTGCGGCGAGGCTGCGTCCTCGTCGACAGTCGCCTCGGCCTGCTCGTCTGCCGTTGGCTCCTCGGCCGTCGCGGGCTTCGCCTTGCGGTGGCGCACCTTCTTCACCTTCGGCTCGCGCAGCAGCTCGACGGTGCCGCCGGCGGCCTCGATCTTCTCGCGCGCCGAGGCCGAGATCGCGTGGACGCGCACGGTGAGCTTCTTCGTCACCTCGCCGACGCCGAGCAGCTTCACGTCGGTGCGCGTGTTCTTGATCAGGCGCTTGGAGACGAGCGTCTCGGGCGTCACCTCGTCGCCGGCGTCGAACCGGTCGAGGTCGCGGATGTTGACGGGCTGCGTATACGTGCGGAACGGGCCGATCGGCATCGCGTCCTTCGACGTCGCGCCGCGCAGCTTGCCGAGCCGCATGTAGATCGGAGTCTGGCCGCCCTCGAAGCCGGCGCGCATCTTGTGCGAGCCCGAGCGCGACTTCTGGCCCTTGATCCCGCGGCCCGAGTACCGGCCCTTGCCGGAGCCAAGGCCACGGCCGACGCGCTTGCGGTCCTCGCGCGGCTGAGCCGGCTGGAGATTGGAGAGATTCAGTTGCTTCTCGGGCATCGACTCAGGCGCTCTCGATCTTCACGAGGTGGCGAACCTTGCGGAGCATGCCGGCGAGCACCGGGGACTCCTCGTGCTCGGCGCTGCGGCCGATGCGGCCGAGCCCGAGCGCACGCAGGGTACCCCGATGCCGCTCGGACTGCCCGATCTGGGACCGGATCTGCGTGATGCGGAGCTTCGCCACTAGGAGTCGTCCTTCTTCCTGCGCAGGGTACGCCGCTTCGGCTTCTCTGCCGCCGGCTCCGCGGGCGCTTCAGCGGCCGGCTCTGCCTCGGCGGGAGCCTCGGGCTCTGCCTCGGCGGCGGGTTCCTCGGCAGGGGTCGGCTCCTCGGCCGGCGTTTCCTCGGTTACAGCCGGCTGCTCCTCGACGACGGCGGCTGCCGCCGCAGCCTCCTCGGCCGGAGCGGCCTCGTCCTCGGCCGTCCGCGATACAGCCGGCAGCGGGAGAACCTCGCTGATCCGCTTGCCGCGGATCCTCGCCACGTCCTCGGGCCGGCGCAGATCCTGCAGTGCCGCGACGGTCGCCTTGGCCATGTTGATCGGATTCGTCGTGCCGAGGCTCTTCGCGAGCACGTTGCGCACGCCGCCGAGCTCGAGCACGGCGCGCACGCCGCCGCCGGCGATGACGCCGGTTCCCTCGGAGGCCGGCCGCAGCAGCACCCTGGCCGCGTCGAAGCGGCCGAGCACCTCGTGCGTGATCGTCGAGCCGTGCTTCGGGATCGTGAAGAGGTTCTTCTTCGCGTCCTCGACGGCCTTCGTGATCGCGAGCGGCACCTCGCGCGCCTTGCCGTAGCCGACGCCGACGCGGTCGACCTCGTCGCCGACGACGACGAGAGCCGTGAACGAGAAGCGCCGGCCGCCCTTGACGACCTTCGCGACGCGGTTGATCTCGACGACGCGCTCCTTGAGCTCGCGTGTCTCGGTGTATTCGGTGTTGCTCAAAACTCGAGTCCTCCCTCGCGGGCGCCGTCTGCGAGCGCCTTGACGCGTCCGTGGTAGAGGTAACCGCCGCGGTCGAAGACGCACGTGTCGACCCCGGCCTTCTTCGCTTCCGCTGCGAGCGCCTTCCCGACTGCCTCCGCCTGTGCGGTCTTGTCGCCCTTGAACGACTTGGCGAGCGCGAGATGCGACGCCGCAGCGAGTGTCTTGCCCGCGTCGTCGTCGACGAGCTGCGCCTCGATCCCGCGGTTCGAGCGGAAGACGACGAGACGCGGCCGCTCGGCGCTGCCGCGCACCTTGGCGCGCACGCGCCGGTGACGGCGCAGGCGGGCGTCTCTGACGGTGAGGCTAGGCACGCTTGCCCACCTTTCTGCGGACGTACTCGCCCTCGTAGCGGATGCCCTTGCCCTTGTACGGCTCGGGCGGCCGCACCTTGCGGATCTCGGCGGCCGTCTGGCCGACCATCTGCTTGTCGGTTCCCTTGACGAGGATCTCGGTCGGCGTCGCCACCTCGAAGGTGATGCCGGTGCGCGGCTTGATCGTGACCGTGTGCGAGTAGCCGACGCTGAGCTCGAGGTCGGTGCCCTTGAGCGCGGCGCGGTAGCCGACGCCCTGGATCTCGAGCTTCTTCTCGAAGCCCTGGGTGACGCCCTGCACCATGTTCGCGACGAGCGTCCGCGTCAGCCCGTGCAGCGCGCGATCCTCGCCGCGCTCGGTCGGCCGCGTGACGACGACCTCGCCGTCGCGCTGCTCGATCTTCATGCGCGAGGGAACCTGCTGCTGCAGCGTGCCGAGCGGCCCCGCGACCGCGACTCGCGCAGGCTCGATCGTGACGGTGACACCGTCAGGGACCGGGATGGGTGCTTTGCCGATTCTGCTCACTGTCTTAAAAGCTGCACTGCGTTACCAGATGAAGGCCACGACTTCGCCGCCGATGCCGCGCTCCTGCGCGGTGCGGTTCGTGACGAGACCGGACGAGGTCGAGAGGATCGCGACGCCCATCCCACCGAGCACGCGCGGAAGACGGTCTTTCCGGGCGTAGACCCTGCGGCCCGGCTTCGACACGCGCTTCAGGCCGGAGATGACCCGCTCGCGGTTGCGGCCGAACTTGAGGTCGACGACCAGGGTATCGAAGGATTCGCCCTTCTCCACGTGGTAGTCGCGGATGTAGCCCTCCTCCTTGAGGAGGCGCGCGATCTCGACCTTCATCCTCGAGCTCGGCATGGTGGCGTGCTCGTGCAGCGCCTTGTTGGCGTTGCGGATGCGGGTGAGCATGTCTGCGATCGGATCGGTCAGCACCGTTTCTCTCCTACCAGCTCGACTTCGTCATGCCGGGAATCGCGCCCTGGTGCGCGAGCTCCCTGAGGCAGATCCGGCAGAGGCCGAACTTGCGGAAGACCGCACGCGGACGGCCGCAGCGGTTGCAGCGCGTGTAGTTGCGTGTCTTGTACTTCTGGGGTCGCCGTTGCTTGACGACGAGCGACGTCTTCGCCATTACTGATTCCTTCCTTCGCCTTCGGCCGCGAACGGCAGGCCGAGGGCCCGCAGCAGCGCGAGCGCGTGCTCGTCCGTCTGGGCGCTCGTCGTGATCGTCACGTCGAGGCCGCGGACCTGCTGGATGTCGTCGTAGTTGATCTCCGGAAAGATGAGCTGCTCGCGGATGCCGAGCGAGAAGTTGCCGCGGCCGTCCAGCGAGCGCGGGTTGAGGCCGCGGAAGTCGCGGATGCGGGGCAGCGCGATCGAGACGAGCCGGTCGAGGAACTCGTACATCCGCGCACCGCGCAGCGTGACGCGGGCGCCGACGGCCATTCCCTCGCGCAGCTTGAACTGCGCGATCGACTTGCGGGCGCGCCGAATCTGGGCGCGCTGGCCGGCGATCGTCGTCAGTTCCTCGATCGCGGAGTCGAGCAGCTTCGACTCGGTCTTCGCCTCGCCGACGCCCATGTTGAGCGTGATCTTCTCGAGGCGCGGCGCCTGCATGATCGAGTCGAGCCCGAGCTCTTCCTTGAGCTGCGGCCGGATCTCGTTCTCGTACTGCTCCTTCAGGCGCGGCGTGTACGTGTCGGCTACGGCACTCATACCCGGTCGATGTCCTCTCCGCACTGCTTGCAGACGCGGACGCGCACGATCTTGTCCTTGACTGTCCGCTCGACCGTCCCGACGCGGGTCGGCTTGCCGCACGTGGGGCAGACGACCATCACGTTCGAGACCGGCAGCGGCGCCGGCAGGTCGATGATCCCGCCCGGGACCATCGCGGCTCCGCCGATGGCGCTCGAGTTCTGGATCGGGCGCGGGCCGGCGATGCCGCTTGACGACGTTGATGTTCTCGACGACGACGCGTCCGTCCTTGGGCAGCGCCTCGACGACGCGCCCTTCCTTGCCGGCGTCCTTGCCGCGGAGGACGCGCACCGTGTCGCCCTTCTTCACTTTCATCGTTTGGGCCACTGTCAAAGCACCTCCGGGGCGAGCGAGACGATCTTCATGAAGTTCTTCTCGCGCAACTCGCGGGCCACCGGCCCGAAGATGCGCGTGCCGCGCGGGTTGCGCTGCTGGTCGATGATCACCGCGGCGTTCTCGTCGAAGGCGATCGTCGTGCCGTCGTCGCGGCCGAACGGCTTCTTCGTCCGGACGACGACCGCCTGGACGACCTCGCCCTTCTTGACGGCGCCCTGGGGCGTGGCCGTCTTGACCGTGGCGACGATGATGTCGCCGACCCGCGCGTAGCGGCGGTGGTGACCGCCCTTGACGCGGATGCAGAGGATTTCGCGGGCGCCGGTGTTGTCGGCCACCCTGAGGCGGGATTCCTGCTGGATCACTTCGCTGCCTCCACGACCTCTGCCAGGCGCCAGCGCTTGGTGGCGCTGAGCGGGCGGGTCTCGACGATGCGGACGACGTCGCCGACGTTGGCGGTGTTCTGCTCGTCGTGCGCGTGGAACTTCACGCTGCGCCGGATCACCTTCTTGTAGCGCTGGTGCGAGCTGATCAGGTCGACCTTGACGACGATCGTCTTGTCCATCGCGCTCGAGACGACGACGCCGCGGCGCTCCTGGCGCCGGCCGCGGTCGTGCTCCGGCTTCGGCTCGCGGACGATCGGCTTGCGGTCGCCGCCCGGCGCCACGCGCTTGCGTCTCTTCTGCGGGCGCAGATGCCGCGGCAGCCTCTTCCGCTTCTTCTTCGGCTCGGACTGGGGAGCCGGAGTGGTTGCTTCTTCGGAGGCAGGCGCCGCCGCTTCGTCGGCAGGCTCGTCGGCCGCAGGCTCCGCCTCGGCGGCAGGCTCCTCGGCAGCGACAGGCTCCTCAGCGGCAGGCTCGTCGACAGCAGGCTCCGCGTCCGCAGCCGGCTCTTCAGCCGCAGCCGGCTCTTCAGCCGCAGGCTCCTCGGCAACCGGCTCTTCGCCGGCAGCCTCCGGCTCGTCGGCAGCAGGCTCCGCTTCCGCGGCAGGCTCTTCCGCAGCCGGCTCTTCCGCGGCGGCCTCGGGCTCCTCGGCGGGAGCCTCTGCCTCTACCGGGGTTTCCTCGACCGACTCCGGCTCGGCCGGGGTCTCGCTCGATCTGCTCTTCGGGTTCTCTGTGTTCTCGGTCTCTTCAGCCATCTCTCTCTAACCCGTCTTCGCTTTCTCTGCCTCGCGTTCGTTTACGACCGTCAGGATGCGCGCGATCTCGCGCTTCGCGAGCTTCAGGCGCGCGTGGTTCTCGAGCGCGCCCGTGACCGACTGGAAGCGGAGGTTGAACAGCTCCTGGCGCCGCTCAGCGAGCCGGTGCTCGAGGTCGTCGTCGGTCAGATCCCGCAGCTCGGATGCCCTGGTCAAAAGAGATCTTCCTCTCTCTTCACGACCTTCGTCTTCACCGAGAGCTTCTGGCCGGCGAGGCGAAGCGCCTCTTTGGCGAGCGGCTCCGGCACGCCGGCGAGCTCGAACATCACGCGGCCGGGCTTGATCACGGCGACCCAGCCTTCGGGCGAGCCCTTGCCGGAGCCCATGCGGGTCTCGGCCGGCTTCTTGGTGACGCTCTTGTCGGGGAAGACGTTGATCCAGACCTTGCCGCCGCGCTTGATCTTGCGCGTCATCGCGATACGAGCTGCCTCGATCTGGCGGTTCGTGATCCAGCCGGCGTCGAGCGCCTTGAGCCCGTAGTCGCCGAACTGGACGGCCGTCTGGCCGCTCGAATACCCGGCCCGGCGGCCGCGATGCACCTTGCGGTACTTCGTCTTCTTTGGCATCAACATCAGGCGTCACCCTCCGGCTTCTCCGCCTTTGGCTGCTCTGCCTTCGGCTGCTCTGCTTTTGGCTGCTCTGCTTTTGGCTGCTCTGTCTCGGCCTTCGGCTTCGCCGACCGCTTCGGCTTCTCGGCCTCCGCGGGGGTCGTCGCCTCGGGAGCCGGGGTCTGCGCAGCCGGCGGCGTCTCGACAACCTGCTCGGGTGCCGGGCGTCTCGACCTGCGGCTTCTCGACCTGCGGCTCCGTGGCGCGCGGCTGGTCGGGCTGCCTGTCGCGGCGAGGACGACCCGAGCCGGGGCCGCGCCGCTGTCCGGGACGACCCTGGCCACCGCCGCCGCCCTGGCCGCGCCGCCGCCCTGGGCGCACCGGGCCGAGGCCCTCGCGGTCGGGGCCGCGTCCGCGCCCGCTCTCGCGGGAGGCTCCGAGGCCCTCGAGCGCTCCGCCGCGCCGACGGCGCGTGTCCTGGTCGCCGAGCCGCGTGTCGGCGTCGCCGAAGCCCTCCGGCATGATCTCGCCCTTGTTGATCCAGACCTTGACGCCGATCCGGCCCGAGGCCGTCTTCGCCTCGACGAACCCGTAGTCGATGTCCGCGCGGATCGTGTGCAGCGGGACGCGTCCCTCGCTGTACATCTCGCGCCGGCTCATCTCGCCGCCGCCCAGGCGGCCCGAGCACTGGATCTTCACGCCGGCAGCACCCGAGCGAATCGCCGACGCGAGCGCGCGCTTCATCGCCCGCCGGAACGCAACGCGGTTCGACAGCTGCTCGGCGATCGACTGCGCGACGAGCTTCGCGTCGAGCTCCGGCCGCTTGATCTCGTTGATGTTGATGTGGACGTTCTTCTGCGTCAGCGCATGCAGGTCGCGACGCAGCGCGTCCACCTCGACACCGGACTTGCCGATGACGATCCCCGGGCGGGCGGTGTAGATGTCGACGGTGATCCGCTGCTTGTCCTTGCGGATCAGGATGTCCGACAGGCCCGCGTGCGCGAGCTTGTTGTAGATGTGCTCGCGGATGCGGACGTCCTCGAGGATGTAGGCCGCGAACTCCTTCTTGCCCGTGTACCAGTTGGACTTCCAGTCGTGGATGACACCCACGCGGAGGCCCCCAGGATGAATCTTCTGTCCCACTACTGCTCAGTCTCCTTTGTCGAAGCCTCGGCGTCCGCCTCGGCCGACGGCTCCTCGGGGGTCTCGGTCTCTTCGTCGTGCTGCTCGGCCTCGGCTGCGGGCTCCTCCGTTGCCTCGGCCTCGGGCTCCTCGACCGTCTCTACGGCCTCGTCGGTCGCCTCGGGCTCTTCGGCGGCCTCCGGCTCCTCGACGACCTCTGGCTCAGGCTCGGGAGCCGCCATCGCAGGCATGGACGCAAGAGCCGTGTCCTGGGCGCCCTGTGCGAGCTCGATCGTGATGTGGCAGGTCCGCTTGCGGATGCGGGCGACGCGGCCGCGCGCACGGGCGCGCCAGCGCTTCAGCGTCGGCCCCTCGTCGGCGTAGGCGGCGGCGATGACGAGCTCGTCGCCGTGCCAGTGGAGGTCCGGGCGCGACTCGGCGTTGGCGACAGCCGAGCGCAGCACCTTGTCGATGTCCTTGGCGACGGCGCGAGTCGAGAACGCGAGGATCGTCCGCGCCTCCGGCACCGAGCGGCCGCGGATCAGGTCGGTGACGAGCCGCGCCTTCCGCGCGCTCGAATGCACCCAGCGCGCCTGCGCGCGCACCGTCTGCTCCTGCTCGGCTACTGCCATCAGCGCTTCACCTTCGCCGTGCGATCGCCGGCGTGGCCGCGGAACGTCCGCGTCGGCGCGAACTCGCCGAGCTTGTGCCCGACCATCTGCTCGGAGATGAAGACCGGCACGTGCTTGCGGCCGTCGTGGACGGCGATCGTGTGTCCGACCATCTCCGGGAAGATCGTCGAGGCGCGCGACCAGGTGCGGATCATGTTCTTGTTTCCGGACTCGTTCATCGCCTCGATCCGGCTCATCAGCCGGTCCTCCACGAATGGCCCTTTCTTCGACTGCCGACTCATTTAGCGGCGACCCTCCTTGCCGCGGCGACGGCCGCGGACGATCAGCTTGTTCGATTCCTTGTGCTTGCGCCGGGTGCGCTTGCCGAGCGTCGGCACGCCCCACGGCGTGACCGGGTGGCGACCGCCCTTCGACTTTCCCTCGCCGCCGCCGTGCGGATGGTCGACGGGGTTCATCGCGGAGCCGCGCACCGACGGGCGCTTGCCGCGCCAGCGGCTGCGGCCGGCCTTGCCGACCGTGATGTTCTGATGGTCGAGGTTCCCGACCTGCCCGATCGTCGCGCGGCAGGTGAGCGGCACGCGGCGCATCTCCCCTGACGGGAGGCGCAGGACCGCGAAGGCACCGTCCTTGGCCACGAGCTGGATTCCGGAGCCGGCCGAGCGCGCCATCTTCGCGCCCTGACCGGGCTTCAGCTCGACGGCGTGGACGAGCGTGCCCGTCGGGATGTTCTCGAGCGGCAGCGCGTTGCCGACGCGGATGTCCGCAGTCGGCCCCGACTCGACGTTCGCACCGACGCGAAGCTGTGCGGGCGCGAGGATGTAGCTCTTGGCCCCGTCGGCGTAATGGAGCAGCGCGATGCGGGCCGACCTGTTCGGGTCGTACTCGATCGACGCGACCTTGGCCGGGATGCCGTCCTTGCGGCGCTTGAAGTCGATGATGCGGTAACGGCGCTTGTGCCCGCCGCCCTGGTGGCGGGTCGTGATGCGGCCGTTCACGTTGCGGCCGCCCTTCTTCGTGAGCGGCGCGAGCAGGCTCTTCTCCGGCTCCGACTTCGTGACCTCCTCGAACGTGGAGACGGACATGAAGCGGCGCCCGGGGCTCGTCGGCTTGTAACGGCGGATCGGCATTACAACTGTGCTCCTTCGAAGATCTCGATCTTGTCGCCGGGCTTGAGCTCGACGATCGCCTTCTTCCAGCCCGGCTTCTCACCCTTGATCAGCCCGCGCCGCTTCGGCTTCGGCGGCATCTTGACGATGTTCACCGAGAGCACCTTGACCTCGAAGAGCTCCTCGACGGCCTGGCGGACCTGCGTCTTGTGCGCGTCGGAGTGGACGCGGAACGTGTAGCGGTTCTCCGTGATCTGGTGGTAGCTCTTCTCGCTGACCACCGGCCTGATCAGGATCTGCCCGGGATGAAGGCTCAACTGGCCCTCCCCTGGATCAGCGGCAGCGCGGCTTCGCTCACCACGAGCGAGCGCGCCCACACGACGTGCGCGACTTCGAGCTCGGCCGGAACCGTCACGAGCACGCGAGGGAGGTTGCGGAACGACTTGATCAGCATCTCCTCGTCCTCGCCCACGACGATGACGGTCGGCGTCGCCTGGCCCCAGCCTGCGAGGAGCTCGACGGCCTGCTTCGTGGAAGGCGCCTCGAACGAGTCGCCGGCGACGAGGCCGAGCGTGCCGGCCTGCGCATGGTCGCTGAGCGCGGCGCGCAACGCAGCGCGCGCCGCCTTCTTGTTGACCTTGAGCGAGAAGTCGCGCGGGGTCGGCGGGAAGGCGACGCCGCCGCCCGTGAACTGCGGGGCGCGGATCGTGCCCTGGCGCGCGCGGCCGGTGCCCTTCTGGCGCCACGGCTTCGCGCGGCCGCCGGCCACGAGGCCGCGGCTCTTCGCCGCCCGCGTGCCCTGCCGGCGGGCGTTCATCTCCGCCCGCACGGCCTCGTGCACGAGGTGCGGCCTGATCTCGGCGGCGAAGACGGCCTCGTCGAGCGAGACCTCCTTCTTCGCGTCTCCACCGAGCACGGGTGCCTTCGGCGCGGCCATTACCTAACGTCCTCTCTGATCTCGACGAAGCCGTTCTTCGGGCCCGGCACGGCGCCCTTGACGAGCAGGAGGTTCCGCTCGGGGTCGACCGAGTGCACGGTGAGGCCCACCTGGGTGGCGCGCTTGCCGCCCATCCGGCCGGCCATCTTCATTCCCTTGAAGACGCGCGACGGCGTCGCCGAGGCGCCGATCGAGCCCGGCTTGCGGACGTTGTGCGAGCCGTGCGTGACCGGGCCGCGGCTGAAGTTGTGCCGCTTGATCGTGCCCTGGAAGCCCTTGCCGATGCCGGTGCCCGAGACCTTCACCTTGTCGCCCGGCTGGAAGATCTCCACCGTGACGTTCTCGCCCTGCACGGCGTCCGCGAAGTGACCGCGGAACTCGACGAGATGGCGGTAGGCGCCGTCGACGCCCGCCTTCGCCAGGTGGCCGAGCTCGCCCTTCGAGATCTTGCGCTCGGCGACCGGCTCCCACGCGAGCTGGACGGCCTCGTAGCCGTCGGCGTCAGGCGTGCGGACGGCGACGACCGGGCACGGGCCCGCCTCGATCACCGTGACGGGCGTCACGGAGCCGCTCTCCTCGTCGAACAACTGGGTCATGCCCAGCTTCTTGCCGAGGAGTCCTCTCACAGCTTGATCTCGATGTCGACGCCGGCCGGGAGGTCGAGCCGCATCAGCGAGTCGACGGTCTTCGGGGTCGGCGAGTGGATGTCGATCAGGCGCTTGTGCGTGCGCACCTCGAAGTGCTCCCGCGAGTCCTTGTCCTTGAACGGAGACCGGATCACGCAGTAGACGTTCTTCTCGGTGGGCAGGGGCACAGGACCGGTGATGGTGGCGCCGGTGCGCTGGGCCGTGTCCACGATGTCGCGCGCGGACTTGTCCACCTGCTGGTGGTCGTAGCCCTTCAGACGGATACGGATCTTCTGTTGCGGCACCGGCGCCTCCTCGACCTTCCTACTTGATGATCTCGGTCACGACGCCCGCACCCACGGTGCGGCCGCCTTCGCGGATCGCGAAGCGGAGGCCCTGGTCCATGGCGATCGGCTGGATCATCTCGATCTCCATGTTCGTGTTGTCGCCCGGCATGACCATCTCCTGGCCGTCCGGCAGCTTGATCGAGCCTGTCACGTCCGTCGTGCGGAAGTAGAACTGCGGCCGGTAGCCGTTGAAGAACGGCGTGTGGCGCCCGCCCTCGTCCTTCGAGAGCACGTAGACCTCGGCCTTGTAGTGCGTATGCGGGGTGATCGAGCCCGGCTTCGCGAGCACCTGCCCACGCTCGACCTCCTCGCGCTTGGTGCCGCGGAGGAGCGCACCGGCGTTGTCGCCGGCCTGCGCGGTGTCGAGGGTCTTGTTGAACATCTCGACGCCCGTGACGACCGTCTTCGCCACCTCGGGATGGATGCCGACGATCTCGACCTCCTCGCCGATCTTGACCTCCCCCTGCTCGACGCGGCCGGTGACGACCGTGCCGCGTCCCGTGATCGTGAACACGTCCTCGATCGGCATCAGGAACGGCTTGTCGAGCGCGCGCGTCGGCTCGGGGATGTAGCTGTCGACGGCGTCCATGAGCTCGAGGATCTTCGGAGTCCACTCCGCGTCGCCCTCGAGCGCCTTCAGCGCCGAGACGTGCACGATCGGGATGTCGTCGCCGGGGAACTCGTAGCGCGAGAGGAGCTCGCGCACCTCCAGCTCGACGAGCTCGATCAGCTCCGGGTCGTCGACCATGTCGGCCTTGTTGAGCGCGACGACGATCGCCGGCACCTCGACCTGGCGGGCGAGCAGGATGTGCTCGCGCGTCTGCGGCATCGGGCCGTCGGCCGCCGAGACCACGAGGATCGCGCCGTCCATCTGGGCGGCGCCCGTGATCATGTTCTTGATGTAGTCGGCGTGCCCCGGGCAGTCGACGTGCGCGTAGTGGCGGTTGTCCGTCTCGTACTCGACGTGCGCCGTGTTGATCGTGATGCCGCGCTGACGCTCCTCGGGAGCCGCGTCGATCGACGCGAAGTCGCGCGCGACCGTGTTGCCGCCCTTCTCCGCCAGCACCTTCGTGATCGCCGCGGTCAAGGTGGTCTTGCCGTGGTCGATGTGGCCGATGGTGCCGACGTTGACGTGCGGCTTTGTCCGCTCGAACTTCTGCTTTGCCATTGGTGGCTCTCCCTATCTCCCTTTTCGCTAGCTGCTTGCGCCGGACTCGGTGATCTCGGCGGCGATTGACTGCGGAACTTCCTCGTACCGGTCGAAGTCCATGTGGTAGTCGGCCCGGCCCTGCGACATCGATCGCAGGTCGGTCGAGTAGCCGAACATCTCGGACAGCGGCACGAGAGCTTTGACGACCTGGGCGTTGCCGACCGGCTCCATCGACTCGATGCGGCCGCGGCGGCTGCTGAGGTTCCCGATCACGTCGCCGAGGTAGTCCTCCGGCGTCGTCACCTCGACGGCCATCATCGGCTCGAGCAGCTTCGGCTTGGAGCGCTTGAGCGCCTCCTTGAAGGCCATCGAGCCGGCGATCTTGAACGCGCGCTCGCTCGAGTCGACGTCGTGGTACGAGCCGTCGACGAGCTCGATGGCGATGTCGACGACGGGGTAGCCCGCGACCACGCCCGACTGCATCGCCTCCTTGATCCCGGCGTCCACCGCGGGGATGTACTCCCGCGGGATCTTGCCGCCGACGATCTTGTCGCTGAACTCGTAGCCCTCGCCGGGCTCCTGCGCGCGGAGGTTGATGACCACGTCCGCGTACTGGCCCGAGCCGCCGGTCTGGCGCACGAACTTCTCGCGGATGTTCTCGACGTCCCGGCCCGCCGTCTCGCGGTACGCAACCTGCGGGCGGCCGACGTTCGCGTCGACGTTGAACTCGCGCTTGAGGCGGTCGACGATGATCTCGAGGTGCAGCTCGCCCATCCCGGAGATGAGCGTCTGCCCCGTCTCCTCGTCGGTCGTGACCCGGAAGGTCGGATCCTCCTCGGCGAGGCGCTGGAGGCCCGTGCCGAGCTTGTCCTGGTCGCCCTTCGACTTCGGCTCCACCGCCACGGAGATGACCGGATCGGGGAACGTCATCGACTCGAGGACGATCGGCGCGTTCTCGGCCGAGAGCGTGTCGCCCGTCGTCGTGTCCTTGAGGCCGACGCCGGCGGCGATCTCGCCCGCCATGATCGCCTCGCGCTCCTCGCGGTGGTTCGCGTGCATCTGGAGGATGCGGCTGATCCGCTCGGTCTTGCCGGTGATCGTGTTGAGGACGCGGTCGCCGGCCTTGAGCGTGCCGGAGTAGACGCGGAAGTAGGTGAGCTTGCCGACGAACGGGTCGGACATGACCTTGAAGGCGAGCGCCGAGAACGGAGCACTCGGATCGGCCGCGCGCTCGTTCTCGACCTCGGTCTTCGGATCGAAGCCCTGCACCGCCGGGACGTCGAGCGGGCTCGGCAGGTAGTCGATGACCGCGTCGAGGAGCGGCTGCACGCCCTTGTTCTTGAAGGCGGAGCCGAGCAGCACCGGCGTGATCTCGTCGGCGAGCGTTCCGATGCGGACGGCGCGCCTGATCATCTCCGGCGTGACCGAGGACTCGTCCTCGATGTACGCCTCGAGCACCTCGTCGTCGAAGTGCGAGATCGTGTCGATCAGCTGGTGGTGGTACTCGTGCGCCTGCTCGGTCAGCTCGGCCGGGATCTCGGTCGTCTCGAACTCCTGGCCGAGATCGTCCTTGTAGATGATCGCCTGCATCTCGACGAGGTCGACGACGCCGGTGAACGAGTCCTCCTGGCCGATCGGGATCTGCACGGGCACGGGGTTCGCGCCGAGGCGCTCGCGCATCGACTGCACGGCGGCGAAGAAGTTCGCGCCGGTGCGGTCCATCTTGTTGATGAACGCGATGCGCGGAACCTTGTACTTGTCCGCCTGCCGCCAGACGGTCTCGGACTGCGGCTGGACGCCGGCGACCGAGTCGAAGACGGCGACCGCGCCGTCGAGGACGCGGAGGCTCCGCTCGACCTCGACCGTAAAGTCCACGTGGCCGGGCGTATCGATGATGTTGATCCGATGGTCGCGCCAGAACGCCGTCGTGGCAGCCGACGTGATCGTGATGCCGCGCTCCTGCTCCTGGGCCATCCAGTCCATCGTCGCGGCGCCCTCGTGCACCTCGCCCATCTTGTGGGTGCGACCGGTGTAGTAGAGGATCCGCTCGGTCGTCGTCGTCTTGCCCGCGTCGATGTGGGCCATGATCCCGATGTTCCGGACGCGGTCGAGCGCGACGGCCTGTTCTGTCAGCTTGGTGCTCACGTTAAGTCTTCCTTCCCCCTCCGTCTACCAGCGGTAGTGCGCAAAGGCCTTGTTGGCCTGCGCCATCCGGTAGACGTCGTCCTTTCGCTTGAACGCGCCGCCCTGCTGGTTCAGCGCGTCGAGAATCTCGTTGGCGAGCTTTTCCGGCATGCCCTTCTCGCGCCGCTCGCGCGCGAAGTTGACGATCCAGCGTACCGCCAGCGTGCGGGCGCGTCGCTGCGGCACCTCGACCGGGACCTGGTAGTTCGCGCCGCCGACGCGGCGGCTGCGCACTTCCAGCACCGGCGTGACCGTCTTGACCGCCTGCTCGAGCACCTCGACCGGCGGACGGCCGGTCTTCGTCCCGACGGTCTCGAGTGCCCCGTAGACGATCTGCTCCGCAGTCGACTTCTTGCCGTCGAGCATGATCTTGTTGATCACCTGCGTCACGAGCGGGGAGCCGTAGACGGAGTCGGGCTGGACCTCGCGAACCTGTACTTCGCCTCGACGCGGCATTACGAGCCTCGCTTGGCGCCGTACTTCGAGCGGCCCTGCTTGCGGTCCGCGACGCCGCCCGTATCGAGCGCCGCGCGGATGATCTTGTAGCGGTAGCCGGCGAGGTCCTTGGTGGAGCCCCCGCGGACGAGCACGACGGAGTGCTCCTGCAGGTTGTGGCCCTCGCCCGGGATATAGGCGCCGACCTCCGCGCCGTTGGTGAGACGGACGCGTGCGACCTTGCGCAGGGCCGAATTCGGCTTTCTCGGCGTCTGCGTCATGACGCGCGTGCACACGCCGCGCTTCTGCGGCGCGCCGGCGAGCGCTGGCGTCTTCGTCTTCGCCTTCGCGGCCTTCCGGCCTTTGCGCACGAGTTGATTGACGGTCGGCAAATAAGTCCTTTCGTGAAGAGACGGTCGGCGGGGGCAAAACACCCCGGCCAACCGGCCCGCGGCATGGTAGCGAAGACGCGCCAACCCCGCCAATCAGCGAGAAATCCACCGATTCGGCTAGTAGCTCGAGCACCGACGCGAACCTAGAGTACGCCCACCAAAATTCCGGCACTGCGGCGTGAGGACTGCGATGGATTGGCTACTCATAGGGCTGGCTGTGGCGCTTGGCGTCTGTCTCGTCGCGGTCGTCGAGCTGATCCGCCGTTTGCGCCGCCGGGGCGCTCGTGACGCCGAGGCCCAGGTGACGGCGACGGTCGAGACGCTCGAGGCACGGCTCGACGAACTCGCGCGCGAGCTGTCGAGCGCTGTCCGTCGTGCGGAGGAGGAGTCCCAGCGGAGCCGGCTCCTCGGCCAGATCGCCACCACGATCGACCTCGACGACGCGATCGGTTCGACCCTTCAGGCCGTCGCCGCACTCCCGAAGGTCGACGCGGCGGTCGTCGAGCTCGATCCGAATGGAGTGGGCGACCAGCGCCTCCTCGGCTCGATCGGGCTCGACCGGGGCGCCGACGGCGAGGACGAAGAGGACAAAGGCATCCGGATCTTCACCGGCGCTCCAGACCGGCGGGAGGCGCGCGCAATCGAGCTCTCGTACCTCTACGCGGAGGAGCAGGCCGCCGGCGCAGTTCACGAGGCTCTCGGCGTGCCGCTCATCGGCAAGGCCGGGAGGATCGGTTGGCTCGGCGTCTTCTCGCGCGATCCCGACGTGCGGTTCGGCGACGAGGACGTCCGCCGGCTCGAGGAGCTCGCGGAGCGAGTCGCGCCCGCGATCGAGAACGCGCGCCGCTTCCGTGAAGCGCGGCAGCTCGCCGACCTCGACTCGCTGACCGGCCTCCACAACCGCCGCTACTTCTACGAGACCCTCGGCCGCGAGATCGACCGCGCGCAGCGCTATCAGCGGCTCCTGTCGCTCGTGATCGTCGACGTCGACGGCTTCAAGGAGATCAACGACCGCATCGGACACCTCGCCGGCGACGCGGTCCTCGCCGAGATCGCAGACCGGATCCGGCAGGTCGTGCGCTCGGCCGACATCCCCTGTCGCGTCGGCGGCGACGAGTTCGCGGTGATCGTGCCGGAGGTCGAGGTCGGCCAGGCACGGCAGCTCGTCGGGCGGATCCAGCGGGCGGTCTCGTCCCAGCCGATCGCGCGCGCCGGCCGGGTACGCGTCTCAGCTGGAGTGGCCGATCTGCAGCCGAACGACAGCCCCACGACCATGTTCGAGCGCGGCGACGAGTCGCTGTACTCGGCGAAGCACGCCGGCCAGAAGCGGCCTCGCCGCCGCCGAGTAGCTCGACTCAGCGCTCAAGCAAGCGGCCCGCACCGCCGATAGGCGTTGCATGGTTCTCACCGCGAGAGCGCGCCTGTCGCGCCGCGCCCGCGCGCGCTTGCTCGACGAGCGCGGCTTCACGCTCCCCGAGCTCATCGTCACGATGGCGATCCTGCTCATCGTCGTCGCGTCCCTCGCGTCCGTGCTCGTGCAGTCCACGACGACCGAGATCGACGCGAACAACCGATTCACGGCCCAGGTGCAGGATCGCACGGCGCTCGACAAGATCCGCCGCGAGCTCCACTGCGCGAGCTCGGTCACGC
Source organism: uncultured Actinomycetes bacterium (assembly GCA_963794255.1). GTDB lineage: Bacteria > Actinomycetota > Thermoleophilia > Gaiellales > Gaiellaceae > Palsa-739. Next base: position 512,796 of record CAWCDC010000003.1, read on the forward strand.
AGACGAGCGGGACCGCCCTCACTGCCGGCACGGCGTACAACGCGATCACCACGCAGCTGAGCTCGGTCTGCCCCAGCACGCTCGGTACGACGACCTACGTCACGTGGTGCACGGCGGCCAGCACGTTGACGACCGGCGACTACGCCCTCTATCGCGTGACCTCCACCTCGTCGCGTCCGACCTGCAGCACGAGCGGCAAGATCAAGTGGGCCGACTACCTGCAGACGTCGACGCCGTTCTGCCTCCCGAGTTCGAGCGCGGCGTGCAGTGGTGTGCTGAAACCCACGGCGAGCCTACCCATGCTGCATGTCAGCCTGCCTGTTGACATCAACGGGCCGAGCTCGACCGTCGAAAAGTACAACCTCGTCGACGACATCGCGCTGCGGAACGGGACGCGGTCGTGACCCCTCTGTGGCGGAGGCCTGACATGCGCCGCGAGAACGGCTTCACCCTCATCGAGCTGCTGATCGCGATGATCGTCCTCACCGTCGGCATCCTCGCCCTGGTGGCCGCGTACACCTCAGGGTACGTCGCACTGAACCGGGCGACCCGGGTCTCGAGCGCCCAGGTGATCGCCGACTCGCAGATGGAGCGCTTCCGGGCACTCAGCTACAGCAACATCGCGCTGGACACGACCTGCGGCACGAGCTGCGCCGAGGACTCGACCTACCATGGCGATTCCGTCTACAGTGCGACGGCCGCAGTGACGGGCTGCGCCACCACCGACTCGTCCTGCCTTCCGACGCAGACGAAGACAGGGCCGGACGGCAGCTCCTATCGGCTGGACACGTACGTCGAGTACAGCTGTTTGAGCGGGACGCTGAGCACGTCGCCCTCGCTCACCTGCGGAACGAACCAGCCGACGCCGGTCAAGCTCGTCACGGTCGTGGTGCGCACCATAGGCGGCTCGGGTAGCGGGTCGGCGGGCACGATCACGGTGCGCGAGCAGTCGGCGTTCACCTCGCTTACCGGGCAGTGAGCTCCGCCCTGCGAATCCCCGTTCGGGCGAATCCCCCGTTTTAGGGGCGACAACTCGGCCCGTTCCGTCGACAGTGGGAGCGATGAGCTTCTTGCAGCGTTCGCCCGCGTCTCCTCGGCCTGTTTCGGGGCCGGTCTTTGCCCGCCTGACGCAGCGGCTGTCCGACGAGAGCGGGATCGCCCTGATCATGGCGATCGCAGTGATGCTCGTGCTCACCGTCCTCGTCACGTCCACTCTTGCATTCACGAGCTCCGACTCGCGCGATGCCAGCCGCAGCGTCGGCACCCAGAAGGCGTACGCTGCGGCCGAGGCCGGGCTCAACGACGCGCTGGCCGCCGTTGAGGTGGCCGGCAGCGATACAACGAAGATGAGCCCGTCGCCCACCTACGCAGGCGACACGAACGCGACGGTGACGTCGCTCACCGGGGGCGCGACCGCGACCTGGGGCGGCAGCTTCAACGCAACGACGAAGGTCTGGACGCTCAAGTCGATCGGCGCCGTTCCTAACCCGACCGGGCCGACGGCGAGCGCGATCACGCGCACGCTCACCCAGACGGCGACCCTCACGCCGCCGCCGTTCAACTTCGTTGCGCTCGACACGGGATGCGACGTGCACACGCTGATCGTCGACTCGAGCGGCCAGCTCAACGTCACGAACAAGATGTACATCAACTCGTGCAACGGAGTGCAGGTCGGCGTGAAGCCCGACGCGTTCGACATCTTCGGCACGGCCGGGCACGGCAACATCTCCGCGCCGTCGATCCAGGTCGTGGGCGGCTGGGAGACGGACGGCGGCGTCACCCCCAACAGTCACACGGTGACCGTGAACGGCATCCAGTGCCCCTTGGCCAAGGGCAACAACCCGGTCACGAGTTCCCAGCCCACGGGCTGCCCGCTCACCGGGCAACCCTCGATCGGCGACCCGCTCGCAGGGAAGGTGACGCCTCCGACGCTCGGCTCGCCTGCCTGCACCAGCACCGGCTACACGACGCCCGTCAACTACAGCCCGTCGCAGACCGTGAGCACCACCATGACCGTGTCCCAGACGACGCTCACGTCCAGCGGGACGGCGCTTCAGAACGGCGATGTCATCCAGATCGGCAGCGAGGACTTGCTCGTCACGGCAGGCGGCGGGACGAGGAATCTCACCGTCCAGCGCGCCTACCTTGGCACGACGGCCGCCACTCACAGCTCCCGCGTGAAGATCCAGAAGGTTCCGACGGTCACCCTGGGAAGCGCTGCCAATCCAGCCCCCTGCACCGTCGCGTCGGGGACGGTGACGCTCCAGCCGGGCACCTACTACGGAGGCATCTGCATCGGGGCCTGGAGCGGAAGCAGCTGCGGCAGCAACATCGGAGGCAACTGCCAGTCCGGGAACGCCCCGATCGCGTACAGCCCGGCCGTGGCGGTGAATGCCAGCTCGGGTATCTCCGCAACGACGACGAGCATTCCGGTCGACTGGTCGGGCTCCAGTACGGCGGATCCCGTCTCGACTGGAGACGTGATCCTGATCGGCAGCGAGCAGATGCTCGTGACCAATGCCCCGGCCACGAACGGCTCTGCGACGTTGACCGTCACGCGCCACTACAACGGCACCACGGCCGCGACGCACAGCAACAACTCCGCGGTGACCCAGGAGCCGCCGGTCAGCACCGCCAACGTGACCTTCGCGCCGGGAACGTACATCATGGCCGGCGGCGGTCTCTTCGTCTGCGGCCTGTCGACCCTCTCGGCGCCTGACGTGCTCATCTACAACACGCAGGACTCCTCGCACACCTCGGGAAGCGGTGCGATCGACCAGGTCGAGATCAACACGACGGGCAGCATCTCGCTCGGTCCCCAGAACTCCGGCGCATACGAAGGCCTGACGTATTTCCAGGACCCGAACCTCGCCGTGGCGCCGAACGACACCTGCGAGAACAGGACGTATTTCAACAACAACCCCAATCCGGACGCGCCGACCCAGGCGCAGACCGACGAGTACGACCTCGCGCTGATGTCGATGGCGAGCAGCGGCTCCAATGGACCGCTCGGCTCGGTCTCCGGCTCGTTCTACGCGCCTGCGAACACGGCGGAATTCGCCGATGCCGTCGGCGGAACCGCGAACCTCGCCGTACTCACCTCGTGCATTCTGATCGACGGCGGGGCCTCCACGTTCGCCTTCCAGCCCGCTGGCCTCTTCGGGTCGAGCTGGGTCCTCGGCCCGCAGGCCGGCTAACCGGCCGAGTCGAGCTCGTCCCGGCCAAACTCACGCACGACGCGGGCCGGCACGCCCGCGACCATCGTGTAGGGCGGGACGTCCGCGGTGACGACGCTCCCGGCGCCGACGATCGCGAACTCCCCCACCGTGACGCCCGCCAGGACCGTGCTGCGCAGGCCGAGATAGGCGCCGCGCCGGATCGTCGTCCGCAACTCGGCCCGCGTCGCCTCGTCGCCGAGCAGCGGGCGGAAGTGGCGCGGGTAGTACGTGTGGCCGAGGATCGTCATCTGCGCGATCACGGTCACGTCGTCCTCGAGCGTGACCGAGGAGGCACGGCGTCATCGATGCACACCTCGGTGCCGATGAAGACGCGCTGACCGACGTGGACCCCGCGCCGCCGATGGAGCAAGGCGCGCGCGGCCGGCGGTAGGGGTGCATAACGCGCCGCGACGCGCAGCCACCGCTTGCCGACGGCCCCGACGACGCGCACTCCCTGCGTCTCAGGGCCGACGGGAATGTTCCCCCCACAGCTTCTCGAGCATCCCGCAAGGCTATGCCCTGCGGTGTCGTCCCTACTGCAGCCGGAGGAAGGGAAGGTACTCCGTGAGGTCGATCGCGGCCGGCTGCGGCAGCTGATCTCGGAGGCAGATCGTCTTGTTCAGCGCGCGATCCTGCTGCGCGATCGTCCAGTTCTCGAAGGACTGCGCGCGCTCGAAGCCGCGGAGCGTGGCGACGATCGACGGCCGCGCGGTCGAGAGCGGCAAGGCGCCGAGAGGCTGCGCCGCCGCGAGCGGCCGAACGGTGAACGTCCCGAGCAGCGTCGCGATCTGGGACTTCTTCCCCGTCGGCACCGAGAAGACGCGCTGCGGAGCTGCCTCGGCGAGCGCGAAGCCCGTCCCCTTCGCGAGCCAGGGCGGCGTCGGCGAGACGCGAACCCGCCGGACGAGCAGGTCCGGATAGGCGGAGTAGAACGCCGACACCTCGGCTCCCGTGGGCTGCGGCGCGTACCGCGGCTGCTCGAGCCGGGCACGCCGGATCTCGTCGGTGAGGATCGCGCGCGCGAGCCCGAGCGTCGCGTGCGACTGGCGTAACCCCGCGAGGTAGGCGCTGCGACTGCCGTGGAACGACTCCAGGATGACCTCGCGCTCTGCCGCGAGCACCGCTTTCTGCGGCACCTTCTGCTCGGTCGACTCGACGAGCCGCTCGAACAGGGCGCTGAGCGCCGCACTCCGGTCGCCCATCAGAGCCTCGAGCGACCCGATTCCCCCGGCGCCGAGCGAGCCGTAGCCCTCGGCGCGGCAGACCGTCCCGTGTGACAGCTGGATCTGCCCCGCGGTGAGCGAGCGGTCGAAGGTCTTGCCGAGCGTCTTGGGCGCGTTGCAGAGCCTCTGGGTCCGCGCCCAGAGCCAGACGCACGCCGCTTTGGGCTTGTCCGGATCCATCTCCTTCGCGTTCCACTCCTGCCAACCCCAGGAGAAGATCGAGCCGAGCCCGAGCTCCTTGGCGACCTGCTTGGCCGCGAGAGCCTCCCACTTGACGACCTGGTACCAGGCGGAGGCCGGCTCTAGGGCGTTGCGGCCGCCGACCCCTTTCGCACTGAGGAAGCTGATCATGACGCCGAGCCGGTTCGCCGGAATCCCGATCGACGTGAACGTCGTGACCGCGTTCCGGTAGCTCACCCGCAGCAGGCGGTTGCCGAGAATCGGCCCGAGCGGCCAGACCTTGGTCGCAGGCAGATAGACCTCGCGGACGATGTCGGAGACCTTCGCCACCGCTTGCCACCAGGCGACGGCGTCGGTCGAGCCGAGGTAGGGCGACTTGCTGACGAGGAGAACCGGGTGTGCGCCCGTGGCCGCGAGGTCGGTGAGGAACTGCAGCACGTTCGCGCGGTACTGGGCGGTCGATGCTGTCCAGGGAGTCGGTGTCACGGCGCCGAACAGCTCGTTCTCGACGACGAGCGGTGTCGCGCAGCCGCCCGTGCGCGCGACGGCCTTCTGGTACTGGGTCTCGGCCGCGGCCTCGAGCGTGGAGGGATCGGCCGGCGCGGTCGGCGTGCCCACCTGCGTCCCCAGCTTCAGGTTGAAGGCGTAGGTCGCGGCGCCGCGCGCCCTCGCCTTGACCGAGTAGTCGGTTCCCGAGTGCGTCGAGGCGGCGAGCAGCGTCCCCGGCTTGGCGAGGATCGGGAGCAGCGTCGGCCAGCCGTACTCGCCCCAGACCGTCTGCTGCGACCGGATGCCACATTGCCCGGCGAAGGCGGGATCGGACGCGGCGCGGCCGGCCGCGAACAGGCAGGCGGAAACGGCGACGAGCGCGACAGCTAGGAAGACCCTCTTCACGACCGTGTCCTGTGTAGCAAAGAGGGCGGCTCTTCGCCGCCCTCTTTGCGAACTGCTGACGCTCGGGACTTAGTCGTCGAGCGGCGTCTCGACCTCGGGAACCTCTTCGGCCTCGAGGTCGGAGCGCGGCTCGGCATCGCCGTCCGCCTGCACCTCGCCGCCGAAGTCGAGCCCGAGCCCGGCGAGTGCATCCGAGCCGTCGGTCCCGATCTCCTCGAGCGCGGCCAGGAGCTGCTCCTCGGTCTGCGGGCGCGTGAGCGCGCTCGCCGGCACCTTGTCGGAGGGGCTGATCTCGATCGTCCGGTACCGCTTCAGGCCGGTGGCCGCCGGGATCAACTTCCCGATGATCACGTTCTCCTTCAGCCCGAGCAGCCGGTCGACCTTGCCCTCGATCGAGGCGTCGGTCAGCACCTTCGTCGTCTCCTGGAAGGAGGCGGCCGAGAGGAACGACTCGGTCGCGAGCGACGCCTTCGTGATCCCGAGGATCAGCGGCTCCGACGTCGCCTGCTCCTTCTTCTCCTTCTTGATGCGAACGTTCTCGCGCTCGAGCACGATCTTGTCCACGAGCTGGCCCGGGAGGAGGTCGGTGCCGCCGTTGTTCTCGACGCGCACCTTCTTCAGCATCTGCCGGACGATCAGCTCGATGTGCTTGTCGTGGATCTCGACGCCCTGCGACTTGTAGACCTTCTGCACCTCGCCGACGAGGTAGAGCTCGGTCTCGGTGTAGCCCTTCAGCCGCAGGAGGTCGGACGGGCTGATCGAGCCCTCGTGGAGGGCATCGCCCGCCTCGACGTGCTCGCCGTGCACGACGCTGAGCCGCGTCCGGCGCGGCACGAGGATCGAGAAGTCGTCCTCCTCGTTACCGGTGTCGGCGACGACCGTGATGCGGAGCTGACGCTCGGTCTCCTCGAGCGCGACCGTGCCCGCCACCTCGGCGAGCGCAGCGGCGCCCTTCGGGTTGCGCGCCTCGAAGATCTCGACGACGCGCGGCAGGCCGTGCGTGATGTCCGCGCCGGCGACACCGCCGGTGTGGAACGTCCGCATCGTGAGCTGCGTGCCCGGCTCGCCGATCGACTGCGCGGCGATGATCCCGACCGCGTCGCCGATCTCCGACAGCTCGCCGGTGGCGAGGAACGTGCCGTAGCACTGACGGCAGACGCCTGTCTCCGCCTTGCACTTGAGCACCGACCGGACCGGGATCGAGAAGTCTTCGGCGATCTCGCCGAGCTCCTCGACCATCTCCCGCAGCCGGGGCACCGTGATCTCCTCGCCCTTGGTGGCGACGACCGTCTTGCCCGGCTTGCCCGACGCGAGCGGCTTGTGGACGTCCTCCGCGACGATCCGGCCGGCGACGGACTTGTTCAGCCCGTCCGGCAGGAAGAGCGGCAGCTCGACGAACTCCTTCGTCTTGCAGTTCTCCTCACGGATGATCACGTCCTGCGAGACGTCGACGAGACGCCGCGTCAGGTAGCCCGAGTCGGCGGTGCGCAGGGCCGTGTCGGCGAGACCCTTACGGGCGCCGTGGGTCGAGATGAAGTACTCGAGCACCGACAGGCCTTCCATGAAGTTCGCCTTGATCGGCCGCTCGATGATCTCGCCCTTCGGATTCGCCATCAGGCCGCGCATACCGGCGAGCTGGCGCAGCTGCGCGAACGAGCCGCGGGCGCCGGAGTTGGCCATCATGTAGATCGGGTTCAGCTCGTTGAGGTTGTCGACCATCGCCTTCGCCACCTCGTCGGTCGCCTCCGTCCAGATCGACGTGATCTGCTCGTGCCGCTCCGACTCGGTGATGAGGCCCTGGTCGTACGCGTCCTCGACGCGTGCCACCCGCTCCTCGTAGCCCGCGAGGATCTGCTCCTTGTTCGGCGGGATGACGATGTCGTTCTTCGAGATCGTCACGCCGGCGAGCGTGCCGTACTTGAAGCCGAGGTCCTTGATCGTGTCGAGGACGTGGGCCACCGCGTGGGCGCCGTGACTGTCGACGAGCACGGAGATGAAGTCGCCGAGCTCCTTCTTCGACATCGTCCGGTTGATGTACGCGTGGTACGGGCCGCCGTCGCCGTTGCTCAGACGGCCTCGTGCAGGGAGCGGTCGATCTCCGCGTTGAAGATGACCCGGCCCGCCGTGGTGACGACGAGCTCGTCCTTCCAGAGGTACTCGATCGGCTGCTGGAGCCCGATCTGCTTCGCCTCGACCGCGAACTCGACTTCCTCCTCCGTGCGGAAACGGGGCGGCCGCGGATCCATCTTCTCGGCCGTGGCGCTGTCGAGGTCCTTGTCCGAGTAGGTGAGGTAGTAGGCGCCGAGCACCATGTCCTGCGTCGGCGTCGTGAGCGCGTTTCCGTGCGCCGGCGAGAGGATGTTGTTCGCCGACAGCATCAGGATCCGCGCCTCGGCCTGGGCCTCCGACGACAGCGGCACGTGCACCGCCATCTGGTCGCCGTCGAAGTCCGCGTTGAACGCGTGACAGACGAGCGGATGCACCTGGATCGCCTTGCCCTCGACGAGCGTCGGCTCGAACGCCTGGATGCCGAGCCTGTGCAGCGTCGGGGCGCGGTTGAGCAGCACCGGGTGCTCCTGGATGACCTCTTCGAGGATGTCCCACACCTCGGCGTGCATCTGGTCGACGTGCCGCTTGGCCGCCTTGATGTTCTGGACGATCTTCCGCTCGACGAGCCGGCTCATGATGAACGGCTTGAAGAGCTCGAGCGCCATCAGCTTCGGCAGGCCGCACTGGTGCAGCCGCAGATGCGGGCCGGAGACGATCACCGAGCGGCCGGAGTAGTCGACGCGCTTGCCGAGCAGGTTCTGGCGGAAGCGGCCCTGCTTGCCCTTGAGCATGTCGGACAGCGACTTGAGCGGCCGGTTGCCCGGGCCGGTCACGGCACGGCCGCGGCGGCCGTTGTCGAACAGGGCGTCGACGGCCTCCTGCAGCATCCGCTTCTCGTTGTTGACGATGATCTCCGGCGCGCCGAGGTCCAGCAGCCTCTTGAGGCGGTTGTTCCGGTTGATCACGCGGCGGTAGAGGTCGTTGAGATCCGAGGTCGCGAAGCGGCCACCGTCGAGCTGCACCATCGGGCGCAGCTCCGGCGGGATGACCGGGACGGCCTCGAGGATCATCCACTCGGGCTTGTTCTCGCTGGTGATGAAGGCGCTGACGACCTTGAGCCGCTTGATCGCCCGCTGCTGCTTCTGACCCTTCCCGGTGCGGATGGTCTCGCGCAGCAGAGCGACCTCGGCGGTGAGGTCGAGGTCCTTGAGCAGCTCGCGGATCGCCTCCGCTCCCATGCCGCCGTTGAAGTAGACGCCGAACCCGTACGGCGAGCCGAAGCGGTCCTTGAGCTCGCGGAAGATCTGCTCGTCGTTGACGATCAGCTTCGGCTCGAGCTCGCGGAACAGCCGCCAGGTCTCCTCGAGCCGGTTCACGGCGTCGACGGCGGCCTCGCGTGCGTCCTCGCGGCGCGACTCGATGTCGAGGTACATCTCGCGCACCTTCAGCGCCCACTGGACGATCGCGTCCAGATCCTCCTTCTGGATCCGGCCGTCGGTCTTCAGGCAGAGGTCGTTCGCAAGCTCGCGCAGGTCGCTCTCGTCGTCGGCGGTGTCGAGCACCTCCCGGAGGAGCCCGTTGCCGAGGTCGCGCGCCTTCTCGAGGTTCTTCCGGTCGACGCCCTCGGTGAGCGTCGCGTCCTCCGCGTTGAGCTCGCCGCCCGTGAGGAGGCCCTCGACGATGCGGTGGATGTGCTTGGTGACCGCGCCCTTCTTCGAGCCGGTCGCCTTCTCGGCCTCCTTCTCGAGCGGAGCGATCGCCGCCTTGATCTGCTCGGCGGCGGACGCGACCAGCTCGACCTCGCGCGGAGTCAGGCGCCGGTCGTCGCGGATCGCCGAGTTGCGGACGAGCTCGCGAATCTTCTTCGAGTCCTCCGTCGTGATCTTCGGGACGAGCTCGACGAAGAGGCCGCCGACGAGGGCCCTGGCCTCCTCGAGCGGCGGCAGCACCTGCTCCTCCGCCCAGTTCGAGAGCCCGCGGCCCCAGAAGTCGTCGTCCTCGTCGAAGTTCCGCTCCTTGCCCTTCGCGAAGTAGTCGCGACGGCGGCTGAGCCGGTCTTCGAGCGCGGCAAGCGCCTCGTCGCGGTCGACGTCGATCCGCTCGGCCTCGGCGCGCACCTGATCCTCGAGCCCGTTCAGGTCGGACGCCCGCTTCTCGACGTCGACGGCCGTGACGATCGAGGCGGCGAAGTAGAGCACCTTCTCGAGCTCACGCGGCGCGATGTCGAGGAGGTAGCCGATGCGGCTCGGCACGCCCTTGAAGAACCAGATGTGCGAGACCGGCGCCGCGAGGTCGATGTGGCCCATCCGCTCGCGCCGCACCTTCTGCCGCGTCACCTCGACGCCGCAGCGCTCGCAGATGATGCCCTTGTAGCGGACGCGCTTGTACTTGCCGCAGTAGCACTCCCAGTCGCGCGTCGGCCCGAAGATGCGCTCGCAGAACAGGCCGTCGCGCTCGGGCTTGAGCGTGCGGTAGTTGATCGTCTCCGGCTTCGTTACCTCGCCCGACGACCAGTCGCGGATCTGCTTCGACGAGGCGAGGCCGATCCGAATTGCGTCGAAATCATTGATGTCGATCAAGTTTCTCCCTCAGTCCCTTCTTAGTCTTCGATCTCGACATCGACGAGGTCCGGCTCGCCGAGCGGCCCGACCTCCTCCTCGACTTCCTCCGCGGCCTCCTGCTTCGGCGAGACCTCGACGTCCTCGAGGTCGCCGAGCGACTCGTCGGCCGGCAGGACGAGGTCCTGGTCGACGCGCTCCTGCCCTTCCTCGACCTCTTCCGTCGTCGGCTGCTGCCCGACTGCGCGGAGCGAGCCGGGCGAGAGGTCGATTCCGAGCTCCTCCGCGGCGCGGAGCAACTCGTCCTCCTCCTCGCGCACCTCGACCTCGCGGCCCTCGTCCGAGAGGACGTGGACGTCGAGGGCGAGCGACTGCATCTCCTTCAGGAGCACCTTGAAGGACTCGGGGATCGACGGCTCGGCGATGTTCTCGCCCTTGACGATCGCCTCGTAGGCCTTCACGCGTCCGACGGTGTCGTCGGACTTGATGGTCAGCATCTCCTGCAGCGTGTACGCGGCGCCGTAGGCCTCGAGCGCCCACACCTCCATCTCGCCGAAGCGCTGGCCGCCGAACTGGGCCTTGCCGCCCAGCGGCTGCTGCGTGACGAGCGAGTACGGGCCGGTGCTCCGCGCGTGGATCTTGTCGTCCACGAGGTGGAGCAGCTTCAGGATGTACATGTAGCCGACGGTGACCTTCTGCTCGAACGGCTCGCCGCTGCGGCCGTTGTAGAGCTGCACCTTCCCCGAGCACTGGCGCCCCTTCGGCCGCTTCGGATCGACGAGGAACTGGATCGGCGAGTCGGGGTTCTGCTTCGCCCACTCGATCAGCGCCTCGTCCACGTCGTCAGGCGTCGCTCCGTCGAAGACGGGCGTCGCCACCGCGCTCGGGTTGCCGCCGTTGATGATCTGGCGCCGGTGCCGCCAGTCGACGTCGCCGTTCTTCTGGCCGTTCCCGTTCCCGTCCTCGCCGAAGACGCCATGTGCTGCGGCCCAGCCGAGATGCGTCTCGAGCACCTGGCCGATGTTCATCCGGCTCGGCACGCCGAGCGGGTTGAGCACGATGTCCACGGGACGGCCGTCCGGCAGGAACGGCATGTCCTCCTCGGGGACGATCTTCGAGATGACGCCCTTGTTGCCGTGGCGCCCGGCGAGCTTGTCGCCCTCGGCGATCTTGCGCTTCGTCGCGACGTAGACACGGACGAGCTCGTTGACGCCCGGCGACAGGTCGTCGCCGCCGTCGCGCGAGAACGTCTTGACGTCGATCACGACGCCGCCCTCGCCGTGCGGCACCTTGAGGCTCGTGTCGCGGACCTCGCGCGCCTTCTCCTTGAAGATCGCGCGGATCAGCTTCTCCTCGGCCGTCAGCTCGGTCTCGCCCTTCGGCGTGACCTTGCCGACGAGCAGGTCGCCGGCACCGACCTCGGCTCCGATCCGCACGACGCCGCGCTCGTCGAGCTGCGACAGCGACTCCTCCGAGCGGTTCGGGATGTCGCGCGTGATCTCCTCGTCGCCGAGCTTCGTCGAGCGCGCGTCGATCTCGTACTCGTGGATGTGGATCGACGTGAGGATGTCGTCCTTCACGATCCGCTCCGAGATCACGATCGCGTCCTCGAAGTTGAAGCCCTCGAACGGCATGAACGCGACGAGCAGGTTCGCTCCGAGCGCGAGCTCTCCGTTGTCGGTCGAGCTGCCGTCGGCGAGCACGTCGCCGGCCTTGAGCTTGTCGCCCAGGCGCACGATCGGCTTGTGGTGGATGAGCGTGCCCTGGTTCGAGCGCATGAACTTCGTCAGCGTGTAGTCGTCCTTGCCTTCCTTCGCCTCGATCACGACGCGCTCGGCGTCGACGTCGACGACCGTGCCGGGCCGTGACGCGATGACGACGTCGCCGGAGTCGACGGCCGCGCGGTACTCGAGGCCGGTGCCGACGAGCGGCGCCTGGCGCACGAGCAGCGGCACGGCCTGGCGCTGCATGTTCGCGCCCATCAGCGCGCGGTTCGCGTCGTTGTGCTCGAGGAACGGGATCAGCGCCGTCGAGACCGAGACGATCTGCGCCGGCGAGACGTCCATCAGGTCGACGTCCTTCGCCGCCGCCATCACGGCCTCGCCCTCGGACGAGCGGCAGAGCACCGCGTCGGTGACGAACTTGCCGTTCTTGTCGAGCTGGGCGCTCGCCTGGGCGATCACGTAGCGCGACTCCTCGACGGCGTCGAGGTAGACGATCTCCTCGCTCACCTTGCCGCTCGAGACCTTGCGGTACGGCGTCTGGACGAAGCCGAACTCCGAGACGGTCGCGTACGACGCGAGGTAGCCGATCAGGCCGATGTTCGGGCCTTCCGGGGTCTCGATCGGGCACATCCGGCCGTAGTGGGTCGGATGGACGTCGCGCACCTCGATCGGCGCGCGCTCGCGGGTCAGGCCGCCGGCGCCGAGCGCCGAGAGCCGCCGCCGGTGCGTGAGGCCGGCGAGCGAGTTCGTCTGGTCCATGAACTGCGAGAGCTGTGAGGAGCCGAAGAACTCCTTCAGCGCCGCCACGACTGGCCTGATGTTGATGATCGTCTGCGGCGTGATCGTGTCGACGTCCTCCGTCGTCATCCGCTCCCGGACGACGCGCTCCATCCGGTAGAGACCGACGCGGAACGCCTCCTGGATCAGCTCACCGACGGTGCGCAGGCGCCGGTTGCCGAAATGCTCGTACTCGTCGAGATCGTTGATGATCGGCGCGCGTGAGAGCTGAGCCGCCTCGGCGGCGAAGTCCTTCGAGTCCTCGGGAACGCCGATCTTGACCGGCAGCTCGAGGAGCTTGCGCACGAGCGCCACGATGTCCTCCGTCGTGAGCACGCGCGTGTCCTCGGGAACCTCGACGCCGAGCCGCTGGTTGAGCTTGTAGCGGCCGACCTTCGTCAGGTCGTAGCGCTTGGGGTCGAAGAACAGCGAGCGCAGGAGGTTCCGTGCGTTGTCGAGCGTCGGCGGCTCGCCCGGCCGCTGCTTCTTGAAGACCTCGATCAGGGCCTCTTCCTCGCGCGTCGAGGGGTCCTTGTCGAGCGTGTTGACGATGTAGTTCGAGTTGTCGAAGAGGGCGAGGATCGCCTCGTTCGTCGACGTGTCGAGCGCGAAGCCCGTGGACGGATCCTCGGCCGGCAGCGCCCGGAGCAGCGTCGTGATCGGCAGCTTCCGCTTGCGGTCGATGCGCGCGTAGACGATGCCCTTCTTGTCGATCTCGAGCTCGAGCCACGAACCGCGGCTCGGCATGAGGTTCGCCGTGAAGACCTGCTTCGTCGGGTCCTTCGGCTCCATGAGGTAGGCGCCCGGCGAGCGGACGAGCTGCGTCACGATCACGCGCTCCGTCCCGTTGATGATGAACGTGCCGAACTCCGTCATCATCGGGAAGTCGCCCATGAAGACGCCCTGCTCGCGGATCTCGCCCGTGTCCTTGTTCACGAAGCGGACCTTCATGTTGAGCGAGGCCTGGTAGGTCAGATCCTTTTCGCGGCACTCCTTGATGGAGAACTGCGGCTCACCGAACTCGAACTCGCCGAACTCGACGGCGAGCGTGCCGGTGTAGTCCTCGATCGGCGAGATGTCGTCGATCGTCTCCCGTAGACCCTCGTTCTTGAACCAGTCGAACGAGGACTTCTGAATGTCGATGAGATTGGGTAGGTCGAGAACGTGCTCGAGTCGACTGAACGTCGTACGAGCGCGGGGCGAAGAGACCATGGTGGTCAAGAAGAACAGCCTCCCTTGAAGCGAACGAAAACAGGCAAGAAATCGGCGTCAGAGCTGCGAGCGGCCGTGCGTCGGCGCAACCAGCCAGGGTACCGGAACGACCCCCCTCACCGCAAGCCTAAGCCGCGGCGATCGCCGGTATCGGCCCCAACTGTAGCTCCGGCGCCTCCAATCGGCAAGAAGGGGCGCCTGAGCGCCCCTTCGGCAAGCCTCGGCTCGCAGCCGTCCTACTTGAGCTCGACGGTGGCGCCGGCCTCTTCGAGCTGGCCCTTGATCTGGTCGGCCTCCTCCTGGGCGACGCCCTCCTTGACCGGCTTCGGAGCCGAGTCGACGAGGTCCTTCGCTTCCTTGAGGCCCAGGCCGGTCACGGCGCGCACGACCTTGATCACCTGGATCTTCTGGCCGCCGGCCGCGGTGAGGACGACGTCGAACGACGTCTTCTCCTCCGCAGCCGCGCCGTCGCCGGCGCCTCCGCTGGGTGCAGCGACCGCCACGGGAGCGGCGGCGGTGACGCCCCACTCCTCCTCGATCTTGTTCTTCAGCTCGACCAGCTCGAGGACGGTCATCTTCCCCAGCTCGTCGAAAACCTTGTCGACTGCCATCTAGCTCTCCTCCTGAGTTTCCGAATCTGACGTTTCGACCTCGACTTCTTGGTCGGCGGACGCTGTGGCGTCCGCCTCGGGGGTGGCTTCGGCCACCTCCTGCTCCGATTCCGACGCTTCCTCGGTCGGTGCTGCCTCCGCCTCGGGCTCCGGCGCCTGCTCCGGCTCCGGTGCTTTCTCCTCGCCCCCTAGCTGCTCGATACGGGCGTCGATCAGGCCGATGAGGTTCTGCAGCGGCGCGTTGAGCAGGCCGGCGAGCGCGGTGAGCGGGGCAACGATCGCGCCGAGCACCTGTCCGCGCAGCACGTCTTCCGGCGGCAGCTTCGCGAGGCTCTCGACCTCGGCGGCGGTGAGGGTGCGTCCCTGCATGATCCCGCCGCGGATCTCGAGCACGTTCGTCTCGCGCGCCGAGTCGGCGAGCGCCTTCGCCGCGGCGACCATGTCGCCGTCGGTCTCGAGGAAGGCGATCGCGCTCGGTCCGTCGAGCAGCGCGAGCAGCGCATCGGCGCCGGCGGCCTCGGCCGCACGGCGGGTGAGCGTGTTCTTGACGACGGTGAAGCGCGCGCCGCTATCGAGCAGGCGCGAGCGGAGCTCGTCGATCTGCGGCATGGTCAGCCCGCGATAGTCCGCGACGAGCAACGTCTCCGCAGCCTTGAGGCGCTGCGTGAGCTCGTCGACAACTTGTTCTTTGTGTTCTCTCTTCATCTCACCTCGACTGGTCTTCTGCCCTCGCAAGGAGGGCCGCCAGTGGTCTTAGGCGGGTCAGCTGCTAGGCCGGAACTGTAGCGGCCTCCTGCGCCTGCTGCTCGTCCAGCTCTTCGACAACGCCGCGAATCCGCGCCGGATCGACGTGGATGCCGGGGCCCATCGTGCTCGTCAGGGTGATCTGCCGGATGTAGCGGCCCTTGGCGGCCGACGGCTTCGCGCGCACGATCTCGTCGAGCACAGTGGCGTAGTTCTCCACGAGCGCGCGCTCCGTGAAGCTCTTCTTGCCGATCACCACGTGGACGTTCGCGCCGCGGTCGGTGCGGTACTCGAGCTTGCCGGCCTTCGCCTCGGAGACGGCCTTGGCGACGTCCATCGTCACCGTGCCGGTCTTCGGGTTCGGCATCAGGCCACGCGGACCGAGGATGCGGCCGAGCTTGCCGACGTTGCCCATCTGGTCGGGCGTCGCGATCGCGACGTCGAACTCGGTGAAGCCTTCCTCGATCTGCTTCGCGAGGTCGGCCGAGCCGACGACGTCCGCGCCGGCCTGCTCGGCCTCGCGCGCCTTGTCGCCCTCGGCGAACACAGCGATCCGAACCTCCCGGCCGCTGCCGTGCGGAAGCATCAGCGTGCCGCGCAACTGCTCGTCGGCGTGACGGACGTTCAGTCCCAGGCGAAAGTGGAGCTCGACCGTCTCGTCGAACTTCGTCGCGCCCATCGCCTTGAGCAGACGGACGGCCTCGACCGGCGAGTAGACCTGCTCGCGGTCGAATGCCGCGCGCGCGTCGCGGTAGCGCTTGCCGTGCTGAGCCATTACCAGTCCACCTCCACTCCCATGCTGCGCGCCGTGCCGGCGATGATCTTCGCCGCCTGCTCGACGTCGCGCGCGTTGAGGTCGGGCATCTTCGTCTCGGCGATCCGGTTGACCTGCTCGCGCGAGAGGCGGCCGACCTTCAGCCGGTTCGGCTCGCCCGAGCCCTTGTCCAGCCGCAGCGCCTCCTTGATCAGGACTGCGGCCGGCGGCGTCTTCGTGATGAACGTGAACGAGCGGTCCTCGAAGACCGTGATCTCGACCGGGGTGATGCGGCCGTTCTGGTCGGCCGTCTGGGCGTTGAACGCCTTGCAGAACTCCATGATGTTGACGCCGTGCTGGCCGAGCGCAGGACCGACCGGCGGGGCCGGGTTCGCCTGGCCGCCGGGGATCTGGAGCTTGATCAGAGTGAGAACTTTCTTGGCCATTTACTTCCTCAGTCGAGCTTCTTGACGTTGTCGAAGCCAACCTCGACCGGCACCTGCCGCTCGAAGATGTTCACCATCACCTGCAGCTTCTGCCCGTCCGGGTTGACGTCTGTGATCTCGCCGTCGAAGTCCGCGAGCGGGCCGGAGGTGATCTTGACCGACTCGCCGAGCTGGAACTCGACCTGCGATCGCGTCTGCAGCGCGACTCCCCCGTCGCCCGTATGGAGGATCCGGTCGACCTCGGGCTGCGAGAGCGGCACCGGCTTCGCGCCGGCACCGACGAAGCCTGTCACGCCCGGCGTGTTCTTCACGACCGTCCAGGCGTCGTCGTTGAGATCCATGTTCACGAGCACGTAGCCCGGCAGCGTGCGCTTCTCGGCCTGCACCTTCTGGCCGTCCTTCGTCTCGATCACCTGCTCGGTCGGGACGACGACGCGCCGGAAGCGCGTGCGTTGGTTCATCGACTCGATCCGGTGCTCGAGATTGGTTTTCACCTTGTTCTCGTGCCCGGAATAGGTGTTGATCACGTACCAGCGGAACATTTCTCTCCTACCTCAGCAGCAGATGTTTGACGACGTACTCCCACAGGCGGTCGTTCGCGTACAGGTAGACGCCCGTGATGAGACACGCCACGAGGACGACGGTGGTGCCGCTGATCAGCTGCTGTTGGTTCGGCCATTCGACCTTGTGCAGCTCGGCCCAGGACTCGCGGAGGAAGCGGATGCCGGGAATGCCCGGCCGGACGTCGTCGGTCCGCTCCGGCTTCGCCTCGGCTGCGGGCTGCTTCGGCGGCTCCTCCTCGGTGGTCGGGCGAGCCCGAGGCGTCGGCCGCAGCGGCGGAGTACCCGCGGCCTGCGCGCGGCGCTGGCGGCGCTGCTGGCGCGTCGAGCGGGCCATTGCCTAGCGCGTCTCCCGATGCAGCGTATGACCGCCGCACCAGCGGCAGTACTTGCGGAACTCGACGCGGTCGGGCGAGTTGCGCTTCGACTTCTGCGTCTGGTAGTTCCGGCGCCTGCACTCGGTGCAGGCGAGCGTGATTGCGACTCTGACTCCGGTTGCCATCTCTGTCTTTCGTTCCGACTTTGTACGCGCTCCAGTAGCGCCGGGTGGGTTCGAACCACCGACCTCTGCATTATGAGTGCAGCGCTCTAACCAGCTGAGCTACGGCGCCTAGCGCCGGCGCATAGTAGCGGAGACGAAGGCAACCGTTCCCGCCGCCACGGCGACGAGCACGCCGGCCCTCGCGGCCTTCCGCGAGAGCGACGAACGCGGACGCACCTCGTAATAGAGGCGCTCCGGCTTCGGCCCCTCCGGGCCGGAAGGACCGTGCTCGCGTGCCAGCTTCAGGACCTGCGCGACGTGCAGCGCTCTGCGCCCGGTGCCTCCTTGCTCGATCTGCGTCTTGCATGAGAACCCGTCGGCCACGACGATCGTCTCGTCGTCGAGCTCCCGTACCCTCGGCAGGAGGCCCTGCTCGCCGATCTGCATCGAGATCTCGTGGTGGCCGGCCTCGAAGCCCCACGAGCCGGCGAGACCGCAGCAGCCTGCCTTGAGCGTCTCGACCTCGACGCCCATCTTCTGCAGCAGCTCGACTTCCGGGTCGATGCCGCCGGTCGCCTTCTGGTGGCAGTGGCCCCAGACGAACGCCTTGCGCTCGAGCCGCGGCGGCTCGACGTCGAAGCGCTCGAAGAACTCCGCGAAGTGGAACGTGCTTTCTGCGAGGCGTTTCGCGTCCTCGTCGTGCGGCAGCAGCTTGCCGAGCTCGTCCTTGAAGACGGCAACGCAGCTCGGCTCGAGCCCGACGATCGGGATTCCCTCGCGGTACCACTCGCGCAGCTGGTCGAGACTGCGCCGGAGGTAGCGCTCGGCCAGGTCGAGGAAGCCGTAGTCGTAGAGCGGCCGGCCGCAGCAGACGTGTCCCTCGGGGACGATGACCTGCCAGCCCGCGGCCTCCAGCGCCTCGACGGCGGCGACGCCCACGTCGGTGTGCATGCGGTTGTTGAACGTGTCGGGGAAGAGCACGACCTTGCGGCCGTTCGGGTTCGTCGTCCCGCCGCGCCGGGCGAACCACTGCTGCAGCGTGAGCGGCGCGAACTCCGGCACCTCGCGCTCCTGCGTCATCCCCGCGGCGAACTTGAACGCCTGCGCAAACGGCGGCGTGTGCGTGACGAAGTTGACGACACCGGGCGCACGCGACGCGACCCGCGAGACCTGGTCGATCAGCCCGAACGCGTACGCATGCCGCGGGCGGAGCTTGTGCTTCCAACGGTGGTGGAGGAACTCGGCCTTGTAGGTGGGCATGTCGACTCCGACCGGGCAGTCGTGCGTGCAGCCCTTGCACGCGAGGCAGAGGTCGAGCGCCTCCATCACCTCGTCCGACTGCCACCCGTCGGTGATGACCTCACCTTCGAGCATCTCGAACAGGAGCCGCGTGCGGCCCCGCGTCGAGTGCATCTCCTCGCGGGTCGCCATGAAGGACGGGCACATCACGTCGACGCCGCCCGGCGTGCGGCACTTGCCGACGCCGACGCAGCGGACGGTCGCGTGCGCGAAGTCGCCGTGGTCGCGCGGATAGCCGAACTTGACCTGCGGCCGCCACGGCTCGTAGTCGGCGCCGAGCCGGAGGTTCTCGTCGACGCGGTAGGGCTTGACGACTTTGCCCGGGTTCATCTTCCAGTCGGGATCCCAGATCGACTTGAACTCCTCGAAGGCGCCGACGAGCTGGTCGCCGAACATCTTCGGCAGCAGCTCGGCCTTCGACTGTCCGTCGCCGTGCTCGCCCGAGATCGAGCCGCCGAGCTCGACCACGAGGTCGGTCGCGTCGTCGAGCCAGCGGCGGAACTTCGCGATCCCCGGCTTGGTGACGAGGTCGAAGTTCCAGCGCGCATGGACGCAGCCCTGGCCGTAGTGGCCGTACAGCGAGCTCTCGTAGCCGTACCGGTCGGCGAGCTTGGAGAGGCGGCGGAGGTATTCGCCGAGCCGCTCGGGCGGCACGGCCGAGTCCTCCCAGCCTTCGTGCGTGTCCTCCTTGCCGGGGATGAATGCCGTCGCGCCGAGCCCGGCCTCGCGCACCTCCCAGATGTGCTGCTCGCTGTCGGGGTCGTCGTAGAGCTTCATCCCCGACGGCGGCTGGCCGTCGCGCTCGAGATCGCGCATCAGCGCGCGCGCCTTCGCGTCGGACTCGTCCTTCGTCTCGCCCCCGAACTCGACGAGCAGCCAGCCGCGGCCGTCGGGCAGCATCGAGCGCTCGCGATCGTGGATCCCGAGCAGCGTCATGTCGTCGATCAGCGTGTCGTCCATTCCCTCGATCGAGATCGGCTCGTGCTCGCGCGCGATCGTGACGTGGTCGGCCGTGCGGAACTTGTCGGGGTAGCCGACGGCGAGCAAGGACACGCACGGCGGCTTCGGGATCAGCTCGAGCGTCGCCTCGAGGATCGTCACGCAGGTCGACTCGGTGCCGACGAGCGAGCGCGCGACCTCGAACCCGTTCTCGGGCAGCAACTCGTCGAGGTTGTAGCCCGAGACGCGCCGCGGGATCTGCGGATAGCGCGTGCGGATCTCGTCGGCGTTCGCCTCCGCGAGTGCGCGCAGCCGCTCGGCAATCGGCTCCGGCGTGCCGACCCCGCCCGGGCCGATCCGCAGTCGCTCGCCGCGGTACGTCAGCACCTCGAGCTCCACGAGGTTGTCGGCAACGCGCGGTCCCGGGCCGTGGAACTCGGACTGCACCGAGTGGCGGCCGCAGGAGTTGTTGCCGAGCATGCCGCCGAGCGTGCAGTAGGCGTGAGTGGACGGATCCGGGCCGAAGGTGAGGCCGTACTTCTCGCTCGCGGTTCCGCGGAGGTGGTCGAGCACGCACCCGGGCTGCACGCGCGCGAGGCGCCGGTCGGGGTCGATCTCGAGGATGTGGTGGAGGTACTTCGAGAAGTCGATCAGCACCGCGGTGTTGCAGCCCTGGCCGGCAAGGCTCGTGCCGCCGCCGCGCAGCACGATCGGTGCGCCGTGCTCGCGGCAGACGCGGTGGATCTCGACGAGCTCGTCGACATGGCGGGGCACCACGACGCCGATCGGCGGCATCCGGTAGTTCGAGGCGTCGGTGGCGTAGAGGGCGCGGCTCCCGGCGTCGAAGCGAACCTCGCCCTCGATCGCAGCACGGAGGTCGGCGGCCATGCCTCGCCGGTCGACGTCCTGCGCTCCTCGCATCGCGAGGCTCAGCGTGTCACCTCGGCGAGCTGCACGCTGTATCGAGCCGCGTCGCGGTGCCTGAGCGCGAGGCCGTTGCCCGGGCGCGAGCGATCGGGGCGCAGCGCGCCGTTTGCCGGCTCCGGAACGCCGTCGAACACCATCGCCTCGATGCGAACATGATCGTGGAAGTACTCGAGATGGCGCCGGCGTTCGACCGCGCAGAAGGCGTGTGTGGAGATCGCGGGCGCGCAGTGCGCGGAGATGTCGATCGAGTGCGCGTTCGCGAGCCCCGAGGCGGACAGGAGCCCGGTGATCCCGCCGCAGCGCGTGACGTCCGCCTGCAGGCAGTCGACCGAGCCGACGAGGTTGCGAAAGTCGGCCGGCACGTAGGCGTACTCGCCGGCCGCGATCTCGAGCCCGGCCGGACCCGAGTCGCGGATGAGCCTCAGACCCTCGAGGTCGTCGGAGGAGACCGGCTCCTCGAACCAGGTGACGCCCCACGAGTCGGCGTAGCGCGCCGCCCAGGCGAGCGCCTCCTTGCGCGCGAAGGCGCCGTTCGCATCGACGTAGAGCTCGACGTCGTCGCCGATCGCCTCGCGGGCCGCGTCGAGCCGGACCGGATCGCGCTCGGGCTCGCGCCCGACCTTCATCTTCACGCGTGGGATCCCGGCTTCGGCCCAGCCGCCGAGCTGTTCGCAGAGCCGCTCCTCGGAGTACGAGCAGAAGCCGCCGCTGCCGTAGATCGGGACGTCGTCGTGCGCCGCTCCGAGCAGGACCACGAGCGGAACTTCGAGCAAACGCGCTTTGAGATCCCAGAGCGCCTGGTCGACGGCAGACACGGCGCAGAAGCCGATTCCGGGCTGGCCTGCGTTGCGGACCTGGGCGCACATGCCGAGCCAGGCGGCGCGAACGTCCAGCGCGTCCTCGCCTTCAACCACGCCGGCGAGCTGACCGGAGATGACCTCGGCGGCGGCCGCGTCGCAGTACGTGTAGCCGAGGCCCGTCCTGTCGTCTGCGTGGGCCTCGACGACCACGATCGTCGTCGAGTCCCATTCGAGCGTCCCGTCCGACTCCGGCTCGTCGGTCGGGATCGTGTACGCGCTGACTTCTAGCCGCTCGATCGGCGCTGAGAGAACCACTACGACTTGATGCGCTCGGTGAACTCGACGAGCTTCCCGCGCAGCGACTTCTCCATCACGCCCATGCGCTCGGGATCACCCTTGACCATCGCCTTCGCCATCTCCTCGGCTTGCTCGAGCCGGATGTGCGGCGGTAGCGGCGGGATCTCGGGATCGGTCTTGACCTCGAGCACGACTGGCCGGTCGGCTGCGAGCGCCTCCTCCCAGGCCGAGCGCACACGGTCGCCGTCGTCGCAGAAGATGCCCTTCAGCCCGCAGAGCTCGGCGTAGCCGGCGTAGTCGAAGTTCGGCAGCCATTGCGTGCCCGGGAACTTCGGATCGCCCTCCAGCACGCGCTGCTCCCAGGTGACCTGGTTCAGGTCCTGGTTGTTGAAGACGCAGAAGATGAGGCGCTGGTCGGGCCAGCGCTCGTGGTAGCGCTTGACCGTCAGCATCTCGTTCATGCCGAGCATCTGGAAGGCGCCGTCGCCGACGAAGCAGATGACGGGACGGCCGGGGTGCGCGAACTTCGCGGCGATCGCGTACGGAACGCCGGGCACCATCGTCGCGAGCGTGCCCGAGAGCGAGGCGAGGTTGCCCTTGTGCAGCTTCAGCTGACGGGCGTACCAGTTCGTGGAGGAGCCGGAGTCGGCCGTGACGATCGCGTCCTCCGGCAGCACCTGCGACAGCTCGTGCACCACCCGCTGCGGGTTCATCGGCTCGGCGTCCATCATCGCGCGACGCTCGACGATGTCCCACCAGTCGCCGACGCTCTTCTCGATCTGCTCGCGCCAGGCTCGGTCCTCCTTGCGCACAAGGTGGGGCTCGAGCGCGCGCAGCGTCTGCTTCGCGTCGCCGATCAGCAGACGTCGACCGGGTAGCGGATGCCGATCATGTCGGCGTTGAGGTCGATCTCGACGCAGCGCGCCTGCCCCTCCTTCGGCAGGAACTCCGCGTACGGGAAGCTCGTGCCGACCATGAGCAGCGTGTCGCAGTCCTCGATCATGTCGTAGCTCGGGATCGTCCCCAGCAGGCCGATCGAGCCGGTGACGTACGGGAGGTCGTCGGCGAGCACGTCCTTGCCGAGCAGCGCCTTGGCGACGCCGGCGCCGAGCAGGTCGGCGACGCGCTCCAGCTCCTCGGCGGCGCCGCGGGCGCCCTGGCCGATCAGCATCGCGACCTTCTCCCCCTCGTTGAGGATCTCGGCCGCGTGCTGGATCTCGGACTCCTGCGGCAGGATTCGCGGCCGCTTGTAGCCGACGCTCGAGTAGACGGAACCGTGCGTGCGCGGCGGTGACTCGACGGCTTCCAGCTCCGCGACGTCGTTGGGGACGATGATCGTGCAGACGCCGCGGTGGTCGAGCGCGATCCGGCAGGCACGGTCGACGAGGTGACGCGCCTGTTCCGGGACCATGCAGTACTGGACGTACTCCGACACGTCCTTGAACAGCACCTGCAGGTCGACCTCCTGCTGGTAGTGCGCACCGAGGGACGAGCGCTTCTGCTGGCCGACGATGGCGACGACCGGAACGTGGTCGAGCTTCGCGTCGTAGAGGCCGTTGAGCAGGTGGATCGCACCGGGGCCGGACGTCGCCATGCAGACGCCGAGCGCGTCGGGGCCGGCGAACTTCGCGTGGCCGCACGCCATGAACGCGGCCATCTCCTCGTGCCGGGCCTGGATGAAGTCGGGGTCGCCGTCGGCGCGGCCGAGCGCGCCGAGGAAGGCGTTGATCCCGTCCCCGGGATAGCCGTAGATGCGGTGGACGCCCCACTCGCGCAGGCGCTTCAGGAAAAAGTCGGCGACGAGCTCGCCCATGTCGGTCCTCCTCGGAGTTGCTCTCTCCGAGGTTGTGGACGGCCGGCTCGAACGGGAAACGCGAAGCCGTTGACGCTCTTTTAGACTCGAGCAGTGGCGTACGACATCGTCCATCCCGACGAGTTCGAGTGGATCACGCGCCCGCACGAGCCCGGCGAGCCTGCGCGGGATGTCGCCGAGCTGAGCGACCGCGCCGGCTTCGCGCACGTGCGCGGCAACGTCTGGCGCTACGAGCCGGGCGCGCAGGGACGCCGCCACCGGCATCCGACACAGGAGGAGACGTTCGTCGTCCTCGCCGGCACACTGTCGCTCTACGTCGGCGAGCCGCCGGAGCGGGTGGACGTGCCGACCGGCGGCCTCGTCCGCGTCGACCCGGGGACCGCGCTCCAGTCCGCGAACCATGGCGACGAGGACCTGCTCGTCTACGCGTACGGCTACCCGCCCGAGAGCGAGGCCTCGGAACTGCTGGACTCGGCGCTCTAACCTCGGCGCTCTGACTACTCGGAGGAGTAGCGCTCGATGAACTCGAGCGTGCGCTGCCACGCGTCGTCGGACGCGGCCTGGAACTCCTCCTGCTTGCGGTCGAAGAAGCTGTGCGGCGCGCCCTCGAACTCGATCAGCTCGTAGTCCTTGCCGGCCTCGCTCAGCGCCTGCTCGAACGCGACGTTGTCTTCGTGCGGGATCCCCTGGTCGGCGCCGCCCTGCAGCGCGAGGATCGGCGCGTCGAGCTGCGGCACGAGCTCGATCATCCTGCTCGGCCGGCCGTAGAAGCCGACGGCCCCGGCGAGCCCGTGTCCCGAGGCGGCCGCCGCCCACGAGCCGCTGCCGCCGAAGCAGAAGCCGACGGTGAAGCTCGCGCTGCAGCCGAGCGCGCGCAGGTCGCGGACGCAGGCGCCGACGTCGGCCTGCACCTGCTCCTGCGTGAGCTGCTGCACGAGTGGCATGTAGTCCCAGTCGTCGGGGCGCTTCTCGACGCCGGCGGTGCGGCCGAAGTAGTCGAACGCGATCGCGGCATGGCCGCGCTCGGCGAAGCGCAGGGCGAGCTCCTCGTAGAACCGGTAGAGGCCGCGGACGTCCGGCAGGATCACGACGCCGGTCGTGGGCTCGCTTTCAGGCATCGCACGGAACGCCGCGAAGCGGTTGCCGTCCTCGCTCTCGCCCACGACGTCCTCGTGCGAGACCGAGGCGCCGGAGATCCTCGGGATCGGCGGTTCGGAATCGACGTCGAAGCACATGACCGCGAGCGTACGAGAGGAGGCGCAGCCTCTGCGGCGTACCCTGATTGCGGTGGACGACGAGTCGCAGCGCGAGGAGATGAACGAGGCGATCCGCGCCCAGCGTGAGCGGGGAGCGGTTCCGCGCTCGATGCTCCCGCCCGAGGACGAGCTGCCCGAACCGCCGGCTCCGACCCCGGTCGAGGCGCCGCCGCCGCCGAAGCGCAGCCTCCTCGACCGCCTGCTCGGACGCTGAGCCGGTAACCAGAAACCCTGCGTGACGTTTACCGAACGTCACATGGGAGAGGGCGACGCGCGCACGGGACGGCTGAGCTGGAAACGGGGGCTGCAGATCGCAGCCGCCTGCGTCGTCGTGTTCGTCGGCGCCTATGCGGTCGGCTCCGCGGTCGCGGGGCCTTTCTTCTGGTACTCGTGCAGCCTCAACGGCCTCGAGGCGCAGGGCCCGTCCCAGGCGAGCGTCCTCCTCGCGAGCGACGGCACGCGGCTCGGGCTGCTCGGCGCAGCCGGCAACCGACGGCCCGTCTCGCTGCAACGGATCAGTCCCGTGATGCGCAAGGCGATCGTCGACACCGAGGACCGCCGCTTCTACGAGAACAACGGGATCGACTACGTCGGGATCATGCGCGCGCTGAAGAGCGACGTCTCCGCGGGCGGCATCGCGCAGGGGGCGTCCACGATCGAGCAGCAGCTCGTACGCAACCTCTACCTCTCGCCGCAGCGGACGCTCGGCCGAAAGCTGACCGAAGCGTGCCTCGCGGTCCAGCTCGACAAGCAGTGGAGCAAGGACCGCATCCTCACGGCGTACCTGAACGACATCTACTTCGGGCAGGAGGCGTACGGGATCGACGCCGCGGCGGAGGCGTACTTCGGGGTGCACGCGAAGGATCTCTCGCTCGACCAGGCGGCCCTGCTCGCCGGCTTGCCCCAGGCGCCGTCGGCCTACGACCCGGTCAGCCGGCCCGACAACGCCAAAGCGCGACGGGCGGAGGTCTTGAAGGCGATGCTGGAGGCGGGCGACATCTCGGCCTCCCGCTACCGGCAGGCGGTGTACAGCCCACTCGGCCTGCATCCGCGAGCCGCGCCCGGGCTGTCGGGGCAGACGTATCTGACCGACTTCATCACGTCGCAGCTCGTGAGCCAGTACGGAGCGGAGCGAGTCCGCCGGGGCGGCCTGAAGATCTACACGACGCTCGACGCGAAGGCGCAGAGCCTGGCGACGCACGCGATCCGCGGCACGCTCGATCGCAAGGGCGATCCTGCCGGCTCCGTCGTCTCGATCGACCCCGCGACCGGCGAAATCCGGGCGATGGCCCTCGCGCAGACCGGGAAGCACCTCGCGTACGACCTTCCCGTGGACGGACGCCGACAGGCGGGGTCGACGTTCAAGATGTTCGTCCTCACGGACGCAGTCGAGCGGGAGATCAACCCGTACACGACGCAGTACCTGTCGGCGCCGTTCGTCGGGCCCGACAACTGGCACGTCCACACGTTCGAGAACACGTACTCCGGCCGCATCCCGCTGACCCAGGCGACCCTGCTGTCCGACAACACCGTCTTCGCCCGGCTCACGCTCGACCTCGGGCCGAAAGCGATCGCCGGGCTCGCGCACCGAATGGGAATCCAGACGAAGCTGAAGCCGGTTCCGTCGATCGTGCTCGGAGTCAATGCGGTGAGCCCGCTCGAGCTCGCCGGCGCGTACGCCACCCTCGCCGACGGCGGCGTCGCGCACGATCCGACGATCCTCGGCAAGGTCGTCTTCCCCGGGGGCGACACCGAGCAGGCCTCCAAGCCGAAGGGCACGCGGGTCGTCGACGCCAAGGTCGCCGCCGTCGTCACACGCGTCCTCGCCGCGAACGTGCAGAGCGGGACGGGGACGGCCGCGGCGCTCTCGGGACGGCCCGCCGCCGGCAAGACGGGCACGACCGACAGCTTCGCCGACGCGTGGTTCGCAGGCTTCGTGCCACAGCTGGCCACCGTCACGTGGGTCGGCTATCCGACGCGCGAGCGTCCGATGCGAGGAGTGCACGGAATCGCAGGCGTCACGGGCGGCACGCTTCCGGCCCAGATCTGGCACACGTACATGACGGACGCACTGCAGGGTCAACCGGTCGAGCAGTTCGCGAGCCCGGGAGCCCCGCCGTTCAAGCCGTGGTGTGGGCGGTACCAGTTCGCGCGCACCTGGCGCGACGCGCGCAAGCAGAGCGGCTGCAAGCAGAAGCAGTCGCGCGAGAGGAAGAAGAAGACCAAGACCGGGCGGAAGACCACGACCGCCAAGACGACGACCACGCGCACGACGACGACGATTCGGACGGTCCCGGCCACGGAACCCGGCACGACAACCGAGCCGCCGGCGACCACGACCACGCCACCGCCGACCACGACGACCACCGAGCCGACCACCACAGACACGACAAGGACGAGCGGGCCTCCCTGATCCACCGCGGAGCCCGGACGCCCGGGCTCCGCGCTGCGGCTACTACCGGGCGGCTAGGCGGCCTTGTTCTTCCCGAGCATCTTCGACCACCACTCGTTCTCGTCGACGAGGCTGGCACTCACCTTCGGCCCACTCGGCCACCGCGGCATCGCAACGCGCCGCTGCTTCGTGAGCTCCTCGAGCACGATCGCTCGCAGGGTGTGCAGCCGCTCGTGCTGCGCCTCCACGTCGCGGGCGAGCTCGCGGCGCTCGGCCTCTCGCTTGGCCACGTCGTACTCGACCTCGAGCAGGCTCTCCCCCTGGCTGCGCTCCTCGATGGTGCTGGACATCTGGGCTCCCTCCTCCACTCGGTGTTACCCCGGACGTCGTATTTCTCCTGACTCAATAGTCGTCCCACGGGCGCGGCCGAACGATCCCTCGAACCAGCGCTTGTTCGTCGCAGTCCGCTCAATTCAAGATCGACGCTTTTTGCGCCGATAAAAGCGGCGTGACTGGCCTGCGGCAGGCAGAAACGCAGCAATGAGCGCCTCCTCCGAGAGAGAGAACGCGCCTCAGCGCCAACTCGGTGAGCTCATGACCGAGTTCGGCCTCATCAGCGAGGACCAGCTCGCGACGGTCCTCGAGGTTCAGCAGCAGTCGAAGCGACCCCTCGGCCAGATCATCGTGGAGCTCGGCTTCGCGTCCGGCGCCGCGGTCGCGCATGCGCTTGCGATGCAGAGCGGCGGCGCCCTCAAAACCGAGTACGGCTTTGCACTCGGCGCCGCTCCGGAGGAGATGGCTGGGAGCACGGGAACGCCTGCCGGGATTCCGAGGCTCCGACTCGCGGCGTCGGCCGTAGCGCCGGTCGTGCGGGAGGACGCCGCGCCGGTCGAGTCTCCGGAGGCGGACAACGGCGCGGAGCCGGAGGTCGCCGAGGAACACGCCGAAGAGACCATGGATGCCGAGCCCGAGGAGATCGTCGAGGCCAAGGCTGTCGAGGAAGTGCAGGAGATCGCCGAGACCGCGGCCGGTCGGCTCGACGCGCTCCGCGTGGGCGACGAGACACCCGAGGGTGAGACGAGCGCGGAGACGCAGCGCCTCGAAGCCCACCTCGCGGAGCTCGAGCAGCTCCACGCCGAGGTCGAAGGCCTCAGAGGTGCTCTCGCCGATGCGCGTACCAGCTCGGGCGAGCGGGAGCGGCTGTTGGTCGACGCCGAGAGGCTCGAAGCAGCGCTCGCCGAAGCGCAGGCAGAGCACCAGCAGATGCTGGCCGAGCTGCGCGAGGAGCACGAGCGGGCGACCGCGGAGCTTGAGCGCCTCCGAACGACCGCGGCCGACAAGGAGCGGCTCGCCGCCGACGTCGAGAGGCTCGAAGCAGCCCTCGCCGAAGCGCAGGCAGAGCACGAGCAGAACCTGAGTCGCTTGCAGGAAGAGCACGCACTCGCAAGTGCCGAGGTCGAGCGCCTGCAGACCACCCTCGCCGCGACCGTCGACGAGCGCGAACAGGAGCTCGCTCGGCTGCAGGAGGATCGCGGAGATCTCGCGGCCGAGCTCGAACGTCTTCGGAGCGTTCTCACCGAGGCCCAGGCCACGGTCGCCGAGCGCGAGCGCGAGCTCGCGGAACGCGACGAGCAGTGGGAGCAGCGCGCCGGCCAGAACGACGAGCTCACCGCCGAACAGCAGCGCGTCCAGCAGGAGCTCGACGCGGCCCGCGAACAGCTCGCAGTTCTCGGCTCGGCGACCGAGGAGCGCGACGGGCTGCGTGCCGAGGTCGAACAGCTCAAGTACGCGCTCGCCGAGACGGCGAACTCCGTCACCACCGGGCAGGAGCGCCTGCAAAGCGACGTCGCCCGGCTCGAGAACACTCTTGCCGAAGCGCAGGAATCACACGAGCAAGCACTCGCCGAAGCGCAGGCCGCAGCCGTCCAGGAGCTGGAATGGCACGCCGGCGAGCGCAACGAGCTGCGCACCGAGATCACGCAACTCCAGGCCACGCTGGCCGAAACGCAAACTGCCGCCACCGACGTGCAGGAGCGCCTGCTGGGCGAGCTGGCACAGCTCGAGATCGCCCTCGCAGAGGCAAAGGGCTCGCAGGAGCAGGCCCTCGTCCAGCTGCGCACCGAGCACGAACGCGCCACCGAAGAGCGCGACACGCTGCGCACCGAAGTCGACCAGCTCAGGTCCGCGCTCGCCGAAACGGAGCACTCCGCCGCCGAGCACAAGCGCCTGCAGGGCGAGCTGGCACAGCTCGAGATCGCCCTCGCAGAGGCAAAGGGCTCGCAGGAGCAGGCCCTCGTCCAGCTGCGCACCGAGCACGAACGCGCCACCGAAGAGCGCGACACGCTGCGCACCGAAGTCGACCAGCTCAGGTCCGCGCTCGCCGAAACGGAGCACTCCGCCGCCGAGCACGAGCGCCTGCAGGGCGAGCTGGCACAGCTCGAGATCGCCCTCGCAGAGGCAAAGGGCTCGCAGGAGCACGCACTGAGCCAGCTGCGCACCGAGCACGAACGCGTCGCGGAAGAGCGCGATGCACTGAGCGCCGAGATCGAGCAGCTCCAGGCTGCGCTCGCCGAAGCACGGGCCTCACACGAGCAGACACAGACCCAGCTCCGCACCGAGCACGACGCTGTGCGCGACGAGCGCGACAGCCTGCAGTCGGCCCTCACCGAGGCGAAAGACGCGACCGCCGGGCTGCGCGCCGAGCTCGAGCAGCTCAAGACCGCCCTCGCCGAGACCGAGACCACCGCCGCCGCCGAGCGCGAGCGCTTGCTGAGCGACGCGAACCGGCTCGAAAAGACGGTCGCCCGGCTGCGCAGCGAAGCAAGAGCGCACCCGCAAGGAGCGCGACGGCCTCGAGGCGGCGCTCGAGGAGGCACAGGCCGCGACCGACGAGCACCAGCGCAAGCTGGCCGAAGAGCAGGAGAGACACGCCGGCGAGCTCGACGAGCTCGTCACCGAGCGCGACCGCATCCGGCAGGAGCTCGGCGACTCGCTCGAACGCTCCGCTTCCGCCCTCACCTCCGCCACCGAGGAGCGCGAAGAGCTGCGCGCCGAGGTCGAGCAGCTGAAGTCCACGCTCGCCGAGACGCAGGCTTCCGCCACCTCCGAGCAGGAGCGCCTGCAAAGCGACCTCAACCGGCTCGAGAACACGATCGCCGAGGCGCAGGCCACACGCGAGCAGGCCTCCGTGAGGCACAGGCCTCGCACGACGAGGCGTTCAGCCGGCTGGACGCAAAGCTCGAGAGCACCTCCGAGGAGCGCGACGGCCTGCAGACGGCGCTCGACCGAGGCACAGGTCGCCATCGCCGAACAGGAGCGCACGCTGGCCGAGGAGCAGGAAGGCACGCCGGCGAGCGGGACGAGCTCAGCGCGGAGCGCGACCGGATCCAGCAGGAGCTCGACGGCCTACAGGCTGCGCTTGCCGAGGCACAGGCTGCGACCGCCGAGAAGGAGCGCACGCTGGCCCAGGAGCGGGAACGGCACGTGGCCGAGCTCGTCAGGGAGCGCGATCGCGTCCGGCAGGAACTCGGCGAGTCGCTCGAGAGCCTCGCCGCGGCCCTCGCGTCCGCCGCGGAAGAGCGTGACGGGCTCCGGGCCGAGGTCGGGCAACTGGAGAGGACACTCGACGTGGTTCGGGAAAGCTCCGAGGCCGAGCTGCGCAAGGTCGCAGCCGAACGCGACGGCCTGACGGCCCAGCTCGAGGAAGCGCACGAGCTGCTGCGCCTCGCCGAGGTCGTGCGGGAGTCGCAGATCGCCCTCGAGGGCGAGCGCGACCGCCTGGTCGCCAAGCTCGAGCGCATCGAGGCCGTCGCCACGGCAGCCCAGGCCGAGGCCGAAGAACAGGCGAGGCTTCTCGCCGAGGAACAGGATCGCCACCTTGCCGAACGGGAAGATGCTCGCCGCCAGGCAAACGGAGCTCGAAGAGGAGCTCGAGCTCCGCCGTCGACGCAGCTCGCCGCTGCCTCTGCCGCCGCCGAGTCCCGCGAGACGGAGCTGCAGCTCGGCTCGCAGAAGCTGGCCGAGGCTCTCGAGGCAGTCCGAAGCGCCACGAGCGGGCTCGTGTCCGGCAGCGAGCTTCCGCAGGTCCAGCCGGCCCACGACGCAATGCCGCAGGACGAGGGGCCGCAGGACGAGGATGTGGAGCCTGCGAGCGAGGCCACCGAGGACGAGGATGTGGAGCCTGCGAGCGAGGCCACCGAGGACGAGCCCGCCGCAGAGCCGGCGGAGACCAAAACCGACCCGGTCGACTATTCGCTGTTCGTCCCTGGGCCGAACGGCTACGAGCTCGTCCCTCGGTCGGGCGCGCCGCCGCAGGCAGGCGACATCATCGAGCTCGTCCGTCACCGACCAGGAGGAGCCGGCCCGGTTCGAAGTCCTGCGCAGCAGCCGCACTCTCCCCGCCGGCGACATCTGCGTCTATCTCGCGCCGGTCTGAGGAAACGGCGACCTAAAGAAGCGGGCGGTGGGCGCCGATAAGTGCGTCTACACGCGAACAGGAGGCCCGACGTGGACTACTACTTCGAGAGCGATACGACCGTCGACTACGAGCAGTCCGTCGAGCCCGGCGACGTGCCAGGCGATGAGCACAGTGCAGCGATGGAGACGGCTCGCAGCTGGGAGCTCCGCTACCTCGATGATGCGCCGCTCGTGCTCGACAGCGAGTCCGCCGCGCGCGTCGGGGGCAACGAGCTTTCGCGCATCGGCGCAGCTCCCATCCGCTGCGACGACGGCGTCGTCCGCATCGTCATCGCCGAAGCCACGACCGAGCGCGTTGCCGCCGTGCGCGAGCACTTCTCCGGCAGCGTCGAGATCGGCGTCGTCAAGGCCTCGACGCTCGTCTCCTTGCTCGACGCCGCGTCGGAATCCGCCGTGTCTTCCGCCGACGACGCAGACCTGACGGCCGCACCCGCCGCACCCGTGTGGGGACGCTCGCTCGAGCGTGTCCTGAGCGCCTTCGACGCCGAGGCGACGCGGCTGCACGAGCTGCGTGGGCAGCTGCAGCAGGTCGGCGGCGAGATGGCCGCGCGCGAGACGCGGGTGCAGGAGCTCGAGACGGAGACTCCAGCGGATGCAGGTCGAGCGGTTGCGCGACCAGGAGGCGGTCGACCGCCTTCGGCACGAGCTGTCCGATCGGGACAATCGCCTCGACCGCGCCCTCGCGAAGACGCAGGAGCTTGCAGCTGTGATCCAGGGCGGTCGCCTGCAATGAGAAAGGCGCCCGGCACGCACGCTCGCGGCCGCGGCCGTCGCCGGACTCGGCGCGGCAGCGGCAGCCGCGGCGTACCTCGCCG
Organism: uncultured Actinomycetes bacterium; assembly: GCA_963794255.1. Lineage (GTDB taxonomy): Bacteria > Actinomycetota > Thermoleophilia > Gaiellales > Gaiellaceae > Palsa-739. The sequence goes on from CAWCDC010000003.1 coordinate 545,241, forward strand.
TGCGCGGCGTCCCGGGCGTCCTCTACGCGGCGGGGCTCTGCGTCGCCGCAGTCTTCGGCGCGATCGCCATCGTCGGCAGCCGGCCCGAGCCGAAGCAGGCCGTCATCGAGCTGACCGGAGACGGCGAGACGCCGACGGTCCGGCAAGAAGACGCCGCGCTGGACGCGCAAGTCGCGCATCATCGCCGACCTCCAGCTCGAGCTCGTGGCAAGGGGCGCGGAGCTCGAGGAACATCGCCGCGCGCTCGCGAATCTCGCCACCCAGCTCTCACGCGAGTCGGAAGAGGCCCGTCAGACCAAGGAGCAGCTCGAGGAGCAGATCAGTGAGCTCGTCTCCGAACGGGACGGCCTCCTGCTGATCGTCACCGAGGAGCGGGAGCGGTTCGAGCGGACCCTCGACGAGCTCGGTGGCGGCATCGGCCGACACGGCAACGAGATCGCCGAGCTCAAGCGGGAGCTCGAGGCGCTGATCGCCCGCTAGTCGGGAGAGACCGATGCTGCTGAAGATCATCGTCATCGGTGTCCTGCTGGTCGGAGCGATGGCCGTGATCAGAGACGGCAGCGTCCTCAGGGACGCCGGCCTGCTCAGCCGCTGCAACACCGTCACCGTCAACGGCAGGCAGGATCCCACCGTTCTCAGCTGCTCGAAAGGCCGCCTCGACGGCTGGCCGGACATGACGAACCAGTCGTGCAACCTGATCGCGGTGCACCCGAGCCGCCAGTATTGGCGCTGCGCGGCGCCGGTCGTCTCGTCGCAGACCCCGAAGGGATGATCATGGCCCTGCAAGCGTCTTCCCGTCCGGGGGATACGGGCTAAAGGCGGCGCTTCCGGCCCGCCGATTTGAAAGGTTGCCGATGGATCTCGAACTCGTGCTCAAGACGCGCCGTCGAACAAGGCGCCAGCGACATCCACCTCAAGGTGGAGCGTCCTCCGATTCTGCGCTGCGACGGAAATCTCGGTGAGCTCGACGGCGAAGCCGAGCTGAGCGAACGCGACCTCGAGCTCGCCCTCGAGCAGGTCTGCGCCGAGACGCCGAAGCGGCTGCAGACGTTCCTCGAGACGGGAGAGCTCGACAGCGCCTACTCGCCGCCCGGCCTGCCGCGATTCCGCGTCAACGGCTTCCGGCAGCGCGGCTCGATCTCGATCGCCTTCCGCGTCATCCCGCGCGAGGTGCCGAACTTCGAGGCCCTCTCGCTGCCTCCGGGCGTCCGTCGCCTCGCCGAGGAACACCGCGGTCTCGTCCTCGTCACCGGCGCCACCGGCTCGGGAAAGACGACGACGCTCGCGGCGATCATCGACCACATGAACCGCACGCGCCGCCAGCACATCGTCACGATCGAAGACCCGATCGAGATCGTCCATCCCGACCACGGCTGCATCGTCAACCAGCGTGAGGTCGGGCTCGACACCGCCTCGTTCGCCCAGGCCCTGCGCCGCGGTCTGCGCCAGGACCCCGACGTGATCCTGATCGGCGAGCTCCGCGACGCCGAGACGGCCGAAACGGCGCTCGCAGCCGCCGAGTCGGGCCACCTCGTCCTCTCGACCATGCACACGACCGACGCCTCCGAGACGATCGGCCGGATGGTCGAGTTCTTCCCGGCCGCCAAGCAGCAGCTGATCCGCTCGATCCTTGCCGGCGTCCTCCGCGGCGTGATCAGCCAGCGCCTGCTCCCGCAGATCACCGGCGGACGCGTCCCGGCCGTCGAGGTCATGATCGCGAACGCCCGCATCGCCGACCTGATCCGCGAGAACCGGCCGGAGGAGATCACCGAGGCGATCGCCGAGGGCGACTTCTTCGAGATGCAGACGTTCAGCAAGGCGCTGATCGAGCTCGTCGTCTCCGAGAAGGTCGACCGGGAGATCGCGGCCAACGCCGCGCCCAACCGTCACGACTTCCTGATCGCGCTCGACCGCACCATCAAGGAGCAGACCGCTGCAGCGCATCTCGACTCCGTGCCGCCGGAGCGAGGAGCTCGAGCCCGACGACGTCGCGGACGAGGCGGCCGACGATCAGGAGCTGCCGAGACTCCGCGTCGCCGGCCAGTCGTAGCCATGAGACGCCTTCTCCCCCTCCTCGGGGCCGTGCTCGTTCTCGCCCTCGCCTTCTCGAGCGCCGCGGGCGCCGACACGTTCCGCGTCGAGCGGTCGCACACGAGCGGCGGCGGCAGCGCCGTGACGTTCGCTCCGAGCTCGACCACGACCGCGATTCCCTTCACCACCTCGCAGACGGGGCCGATGTCCTTCGCCGGGCTGCGGAGCATCTGGCAGGCGGCCGGCAGCGCGTACGGGATCCCGTGGAGGTCCTCGCCGCCATCAACAAGGTCGAGACGAACTTCGGCCAGAATCTCGGGCCGAGCTCGGCCGGAGCCGTCGGCTGGATGCAGTTCTTGCCGTCGACCTGGGCGCGCTGGGGCGTCGACGCGAACGGCGACGGCGTCGCCGACCCCGACAACCCGACCGACGCGATCTTCAGCGCCGCCCGCTATCTCGCCGCCTGCGGCGGACAGCTCGACATCAAGCGCGCGGTGTATTGCTACAACCACGCGACCTGGTACGTGAACGAGGTCATGGGCCTTGCCGCCCTGTACAGCCAGGGCGCCGGCAACACGGACTTCTCGACAGGCTCGTTCGTCTCGTCCAGCGTCGACTTGAAGCCGCAGCTGCAGAAGGTTCGCGGCCAGATCGCGGACTCGAAAACGCAAATCGCCGCTGCGAGCGCGCAGGCCCGAAGGCTCGCGCAGGCCGAGCGGCGGCTCCTCCACGTCGCGTCGACCGCCCACGTCCTCTCCGCTCAGCTCGAGGCTCGCAAGCGCGCGATCCAGCTCGGCGTCCGGAGAAGTGCCGTCGTGCACCGGGTCGCCCAGCTGCGCAACCGTCTCCGCTCGGCGACCGCCCGACTCGGCCGGTTGCGCGACCAGGCATCCACCGGCCAGCTCGTCTCGACGCAGCTGTACGGCGGCCTCGGAGGAACCGGCCAGTACGGTGGCGTCGTCTCGATCGCGGCGCAGTATCTCGGCATCCCGTACAAGTGGGCCGGCGCGACCCCGGAGACCGGCTTCGACTGCTCGGGCCTCGTCCAGTACGTGTTCGCGCAGCTCGGCGTCTCGCTGCCGCACAACACGGTGGCTCAGTGGAACTCGCCGAACGCGGTCCCGGTGCCGCGCAACCAGCTTCAGCCGGGCGACCTCGTCTTCTTCGCCAAGCTCGACCACGTCGGGATCTACATCGGCAACGGCGACTTCATCGACGCCCCGCACACCGGCGCCTTCGTGCGCATCGACAGCCTCGACGGTGCCTGGGAGCGCGCGAACTACGCGGGCGCGCGGCGGATCGTCGGCGCCTCGCTCGACGGGTTCCAGCCCGCCACGGGTGCCACGGACTTTTCCTCCGACATCGTCTACTTCACCCATTAGGGGGTCGCGACCGTGTTCCAACGTTCCGATGCACCAGCCGTGTCCAGGCGCATCCTCACGCTTCCCCGTGTCTTGGCCGTCGCCACGGCGGGCCTGCTCGTCAGCGCGACGATCAGCCTCGCAGCGGACACGCCGACCACGGCGACGAAGCCGAAGACGCACAGCACGAAGCAGCAGAAGGTGATGGTCGTGCCGAAGGTGACCGGCCAGCTCTTCGTCTTCGCCTCGGGCTCGCTCGAGGACGCCGGCTTCGGCTGGAAGGTCCGCGGCTCCGTCGGGGGCTATCAGTCGAACCTGGTCGTCTCGCAGTCGCCGAAGGCAGGCACGCACGTGCTCGACACGGGCGAACCGACGATCACTCTCGGGCTCGAGCGCAAGGGCGCACAGGTCGGCACGCCGCAGAATCGCTCCCCGTACGGAGCGAGCCTGATCGTGCATCCCTCCTCCTCGAAGTAGCGATCGCGGCCGGCTCGTCCGCGGGCGCCGACGTCTCCTTGCAGCGGCTGCTAGCTCGCTCTCAAGCGACGCCGCGGAAGTGTCGATAACAAACGGGATGATTCTCGTCCTCCCGCTCGTGTTCGTGCCCGGACTGGCCCTCGGCAGCTTCCTCGGCGTCGTCGCCGCGCGCGTTCCGCTGCGCCGCTCGATCGTGACGCCGGGCTCGGCTTGTATGAGCTGCGAGACACCGATCAGCTGGTACGACAACGTGCCCGTTCTCTCCTACGCGCTTCTGCGCGGCCGCTGCCGGCGCTGCGGCGTGCGCATCCCGCCGCGGGATCTCGCCATCGAGCTCTCGACGGCGCTGCTGCTCGTGGCCTGCGTGCTCGCGTTCGGGCTCACGCTGAAGACTGCGGCGGCAGGGATCGCCTGCGCAGCGCTCGTCGTCGCGACCGCAACCGACCTCGAGCGCCGCATCGTCCCCAATAACGTCGCGCTGCCGGCGGCGGCAGCCGTGCTCGTGCTGATGACGGCGTACGACCCGTCGCCGGAGTGGGCGCTCGGCGCCGTCGGCCTGGCCGGCTTCCTCTTCCTCGCCGCGCTCGCCTACCCGGGTGGGATGGGGATGGGAGACGTGAAGCTCGCGCTCATGATCGGCGCGCTGCTCGGCCGCACTGCCCCGGTGGCGATGATGATCGCGCTGTTCGCGGCCCTCATGCCGAGCCTCGTCATGATCGCCCGCAACGGCCGCGGCGCCCGCAAGCTCGCAATCCCGTTCGCTCCCTTCCTGGCCCTCGGCGCCATCGTCGCCCTGTTCGCCGGTGAGTTCATCCTCAATGGCTACCTCCACCACTTCACGTGACGAGCCTGCGGTGTCTGCTCAGGCGTCCGTGACCCCTGACGGAAGCCCGGCGCCGAAGACGCCGGCGACTCCCGCGCCGATCTCGCAGCTCATGGGCGAGCTCGTCGTCGACCTGCTCGAGACGACCGGCCTGATTCCGGACGCGAAGTTCGAGGTCCTGCGGGAAGCGGCGAAGACGACCCCGGTCGTGCAGGTGCTGATCGACGAAGGGCTTGCTTCGAGCGAGGCGATCGCGCGCATCGTCGCGGCCCAGTACGGGCTTCAGGTGATCGAGCTCGGCTCGACCGCCATCGACCCGATCGCGGCTAACTCGGTGCCGCTGCACGTGCTCGAGCAGGTCAACGCCCTCCCCTATGCGTTCGAGGACGACTCGCTCTGCGTCGCGATCTCCGACCCGCAGAACATCCACGGCATCGACTCGCTGCGCCTCGCCAGCCGCCGCCCGATCGCGCTCCGCGTAGCCGCGAGCGAGGAGATCGCGGCCGAGCTCGGCCGCCTCGCGCGTACCGCCGAGGCGTTCGGCGGCACCCGCTCGGCCTTCGGCGAACAAGAGGTCGTCGAGCTCGAGGTCATCGCCGACGGCGACGACCTGGACGATCTCGAGATGGAGGACGGGATCTCCGACGCGCCGCTCGTGCGCCTCGTCAACTCGATCATCTTCGAGGCCGCCGAAGACGGCGCCAGCGACGTCCACTTCGAGCCGCAGGCCGACTCGCTGGTCGTGCGCTTCCGCATCGACGGCGTGCTGCACGAGACCCAGCGGATCCCCAAGCGAAGCGCGATCGGCATCACGACGCGCCTGAAGGTGCTGTCGAAGCTCGACATCGCCGAGCGCAGGAAGCCGCAGGACGGCCGCATCTCGCTCTCTGCGTCCGCGGCCGGCCGCATGCTCGACGTCCGCGTCGCCACCCTGCCGACGGTCGAGGGCGAGTCGGTCGTGATGCGCCTCCTCGACAAGTCGAAGAAGCCGCCGACGATGGAGCAGGTCGGACTGAGTGCCGGCATGCAGGAGCTGCTGGCGACCGTCGTCCACCGGCCGACCGGCGCCCTGCTCGTCACCGGGCCGACAGGCTCCGGTAAGTCGACCACGCTCTTCGCCGCCCTGGCCGAGATCAACCGCCCGGAGATCAACGTGATCACGGTCGAGGATCCGGTCGAGTACCGCCTCCCCGGCCTCAACCAGGTGCAGGTCAACCCGCGCGCTGGCCTGACGTTCGCCACGGTGCTGCGCTCGATCCTCCGCTCGGACCCCGACGTCGTGATGGTCGGCGAGATCCGCGACGTCGAGACGGCGAAGATCTCGATCGAGGCCGCCCTGACGGGCCACTTCGTCCTCTCGACGATGCACACGAACGACGCGCCCAGCGCACTGACGCGCCTGAACGAGATGGGCGTCGAGCCGTTCCTCACCGGCGCGGCGGTCACCGGCGTCCTCGCACAGCGGCTCGCGCGCCGGCTCTGCGAGCACTGCAAGGAGCTCTACACGCCCGGCAAGGAGGAGCTCGCGGCGGCACGCATCCCCGACGAACTGCGGCAGGGCAAGACCCAGCTTTTCCGCCGCAACGGCTGCGTCCGTTGCCGGCAGACCGGCTACAGAGGCCGCGTCGGGGTCTTCCAGCTCCTGCGGATGAACGAGGAGCTGTCGACGCTCGCCGCACGCAAGGCGAGCCATGAAGAACTGGAACGCGCGGCGATGGAAGGCGGGATGAGCGGCATGTGGGCCGACGGGATCGAGAAGGTCGTCGGCGGCCTGACGTCGCTCGAAGAGCTCGCCCGCGTCACCACGCTCTGAGTCCGACCACGACGGTGCAACTATCCGGCGGTGGCGGAGGTCGGCTGGGACGACGTTCGGGCGCGCCGCCTGGCGCGCTCCTCTCTGATCGAGCGAGCGGGTAGCGACCGGCTCGTCGAGGTCGTCGGCGACCTCTGCGGCGTTCATGCACAGGTTCAGGCGGCGGCCGAGCTGCAGCTCGCCACGCGGGTCGACGGAATCGGTCAGGCCGACGTTCGGGCGGCGCTGTGGGAGCAACGGTCGCTCGTCAAGGCCTGGACGCTGCGCGGAACCCTTCACCTCCACCCCGCTTCCGAGCTGCCGCTGTGGCACGCGGCGCGGCGCGCGGTCCTGCGCTCGGCCGACCAGGGGCTGCCCGAGTGGCGCGACCCGGCCGGCGACGTGCATCCGGCGCTCGGCGCTCGCGAGGTCGAAAGGGTCCGGGCGACGGTCTGGGAGGTAATGGACGGGCGCTGCCTGCTGCGCGAGGAGCTCGCGGAGGCGGTCGTGGAGAGGGTCGGAGCGAGGGCGCGCGAACGTCTCCGCTCGGGCTTCGCCTTCTTCCTCGCCGATCTCTGCCAGGGACCGCCGCAGGGCGCGCGAATCACGCTCGCTCGGCCCGACCAGTGGATCGAGGGCTGGCAGGAGGTGGACCCCGACGATGCCCTGCGCGAGGTGTGCCGCCGGTTCCTGCGTACCTACGGCCCGAGCCGGCCCGGCGAGCTCTGCCAGTGGCTCGCTTCGCCTGCGTTCAAGGTTCCCGACGCGCGGCTTCTCTTCGAGGAGCTCGGCGCGGAGCTCGAAGAGGTCGACGTCGAGGGTCGCCGGTGCTTCGTCCTCGCCGGCGACGGCTCGTTCCCGGCCGCGAGCAGCCCGGCCTCAGGTCAACTGGTGCGGCTGCTGCCCGAGTACGACGTCTACGTGATGGGCTTCCGCGAACGCGACCTGCTGGTGCCGGAGCCGGTGCGAGAGCTGATCGCGCGCCACGGCCGCGGCCGCTACGAAGGACCGGCCGGTGTCCGCCTGGTACTCGTCGACGGCGTGGCTGCGGGACTCTGGGAGCGCCGGCGGCGCGGCAAGCGGATCGAGCTCGACGTCCGGCTCGCCGCGCGTCTCGGGAAACCCGCCCGCGCGGAGCTCGAGCAGGAGGCGGAGAGGATCGGCGCCTTCCTCGGGCTCGAGCCGGTGCTCAGCGTCGCCGGCTAGCGGCTAGCTGTTCTTGTCGGAGCGGCCCATGCTGAACTTCGTCGGCCGGCTGGCCGCCGCGAGGTCCTCGAGCGAGCTCGGCGGCGGTGTGAAGCCCGCCGTGGGGCGTGTCGGCTTCGGCTGCGGCGCGGGAGCTTCTGCCTCGGCCTCGATCGGAGCTGCGGGCTCCGGCTCCGACTCGGCCTCCGGCTCGGGCTCCGGCTCGACGACCAGCTGGGGCGCCGGCTCGGTCTTGGCTGCATTCGCCGCCTCGAGCAGCTGCTCGGCTTCGCGACGTGCGTTGTCCGAGACCTCGCCGGCCTCGACGCGGGCCTGCGCCAGCAGCTCCTCGGCAGCGGCGCGTGCGGCTTCGGCCTGCGCTGGCGACGCTCTCTGCCTCCGAACGCGCTGTCCCGAGCACCGTCTCCGCCTCCGAGCGGGCGCTTCCCAGAACGGTCTCTGCCTCCGAGCGTGCCGTCCCGACGACGGTCTCCGCTTCCGAGCGCGCATTGCCGAGCAACGACTCGGCCTCCGAGCGCGCAGCGTTCAGCGCGGTCTCCGCCTCCGACCGCAGGCCTTCCGTCGCGGATTCGGCCTCGGCGCGAGCGGCGGCGAGGACCGAGTCGGCCTCGGAGCGGGCCGCCTCGAGGGTCGCGTCCGCTTCCGAACGCGCGGTGCCCGCCACTCCCTCGGCCTCGGTCCGGGCGGCGGCGAGAATGCCGTCGGCCTCGGCCGCGCCTCCTGCTGCAGAGCCTGCGGCGCGCTCGCTCGCGGCGGCAATCGTCGCGGCGGCCTCCTGTTCGACGTTGCCCAACCGGGCCTGCGTCTCGCGCAGCGCCTCGGCCGCCTGCCCGCGCTGCTCCTCGAGCTGCTGCTGAGCCTGTGTCGCCTCTTCGCGCGCCGCTTCGAGGTCGCGCTTGAGGTGGTCGAGCTCCTTTTCGCGCTCGTCGAGGGTGAGCCGCCGCAGCCGGACCTCCTCCTCGGTGCGCGCGAGCCGATCCTTTGCCGTCTCCTGCGCGTCGCGCTCGATGCGGTCGGCGAGCTCAACCGCCGCCCGAACGAGCTCGAGCGCCTCGAGCCGCGCGGAGCGGCTGTCCGCGGTGAAGCTCGAGGCGACGTCGGGAAGCGTCGGGGTTCGGAGGCAGGCGCTCGAGCTGAGGGAGCGCGATCACGTCGGCGACCGGCTCTGCCTCCTGACGAACCTCGCCCTCACCTCTTTGCACGGGATCCACCTCCCTCCCGCTCGCTTCTCTCAGGCGTGGATCTCGCAGCCCAGATAGACGAGCGCCTCGACGGCCTCGGTCACGAACGTGCTCGCCTGCTGCGCGTCGGCGAAGCTGTACGACCGCGGCTCGGCTCCTTCCTCACGCTCCGCCCCTCGACCTCGACGTCGACGACGCAGGCGTCGCCGAGGTCACGCGCGCGCATGGTCACCACCTGGCGCCCGTTCCGGCTCGCGCTGCGGACGAAGAGCTCGCGCGGCTCCGGCTCGGCGGCCGCGGGCGCGGCCTGTGCCTGAGGGCGCCCGCCCCGTCTCATCAGCGAGCGTCGGCTACGGCCTGGGAGACCACGGCGCGGTCGACGAAGCCCTTGAATTCCGAGTTGATCGTGCCCGGCCGCGTGACCACGAGGATCGCGGGCGTGTCGACGACTCCGAGCTTGCGCAGGATCGCCGTGCCGGGCTTCTGATGGAAGGCGTCGATGGAGACGTACGCCGCGCCTGCACTGGCCGCGCCCGCCTGCGCCTCGGCCCGATCGAACTGGTCGCCGGTGCCGCGCGGATCGGTGACGGAGACGACGACGACAGCGTGCTTCTGCAGCGCCCGGGCGACGGGAACCGGCAGCCCATGGGTATCGAGCTTCGCCGGAGGCGTCGCGGTGTGCGAGTGCGAAGTGCTGGGCGTCGCGGTCGTCTGTGCGGGAGTGCTCGTCGCGGGTGTGGTCACCGCCGGCGTGCGTGGTCGACGTGCTCGACTTGTGAGTCGTGACCAGGTAGCCGCCGATGGCGACGATGATCACTGCGAGCAGGCCGAACAGCTGGATCTGGCGCGTGCTCAACGTCGTGTTCATGGCCCTCCTATCGGCAGCCCCGCCGGTGCGGGTCTCCCTGAAAAGGGGGATACGCGCCCCGGCAGGCCATGCAAAGGAAGAGGGCGCGGTTTCCCGCGCCCTCGGCAGTGCACGTACTAGGGGACGTTCTACAGAGCCGGCGCAGGGATCCGCGCTGACCGTAGACGGGTCTTCGAGTCGGTCGTCCCGCCCGGGCCTACGTAGTGCGCCCAGTGGCCGACCGTCGACGGCCGAGATGCAGTAGCCCTGGGGGTTGCCGGTGAGGGGCTTGGCCAGCACGATGCCGGTCGAACCGGAGGTCGAGAGATTCATGCCGGAGTCGTAGACGGTCTGCAGTTCCGAGCGGTCATCCCGGTGTAGTTGCTGTTGTCCGAGTAGTACGCCTCGGCGTCAGGAATTGCCGAGCGGACGTCCGACTGCGCCGCCGTCTGCTGCGCCTTCTTCTGGAAGCCGAGGTACGACGGAATGGCGATCGCGAGCAGGACGCCGATGATGATCAGGACGACCAAGAGCTCGATCAGCGTGAACGCGCTCTCGTCCCGAACGTTGAGCCTCTGTCTGAGGAGATTCATGCAGTCTCCTTTGGATAGGACGGGTAACCCAGACCCGCCCTGTATCGGCACCGCCCGCCCGGGCTGTTCCCCCCAGACGAGTGATTCGCATCACCCGCCGACTCACCCGCGCTGGGGGATGCCTTTCCGTGTGCAGCACCCGCCCGTCCCTCGATTGAGTGATTCCCGGGGGGCTCCCTAAAGCGAGCGACAGCGTCCGCCGATAGCTCGGTCGCATGACGCCGCAGCCTTTCTCCATCGACACGCTTCTCGAGCGCGTAGCCGCCGAGGATGCGTCCGACCTCCACATCACTGCGGGGTCGCCGCCTCTGCTGCGCATCCGCGGCAAGCTCGCGCCTCTCGAGGATTTCGAGTCCTTCGCACCGGAAGAGACGCGCGACCTTCTCTATCGCGTGCTCTCGACCGAGCAGCAGAAGCGGCTCGAGATCGACCGCCAGATCGACTTCTCCTATTCGGTCCCGGGCGTCGCCCGCTTCCGCGTCAACATCTATTTCCAGCGCGACACGCTCGCCGCCGCATTCCGCCTTGTGCCGAGACTGATCAAGTCGGCCCAGGAGCTCGGCCTCCCCGAGGTTCTCCTTCAGCTCGCACGGGAGCCGCGCGGCCTCGTCCTCGTGACCGGGCCGACTGGCTCCGGTAAGTCGACGACGCTCGCGACGATGATCGACTCGATCAACGAGAGCCGGCCGATGCACATCGTCACGATCGAGGACCCGATCGAGTTCCTGCACCAGCACAAGATGTCGGTCATGAACCAGCGCGAGGTCGGCGCCGACGCCAAGGGATTCGCCGAGGCACTGCGCGGCGCGCTGCGCCAGGACCCCGACGTGATTCTCGTGGGCGAGATGCGCGACCTCGAGACGATCTCGACTGCCCTGACAGCGTCCGAGACCGGCCACCTCGTGCTCGCGACGCTGCACACGCAGAGCGCGCCGAGCACGATCGACCGCATCATCGACGTCTTCCCGGCCTCCCAGCAGGGACAGGTGCGGATGCAGCTCGCCGCCGGCCTCCAGGGGATCGTCACGCAGACGCTCCTCCCGAGCGCCGACGGACGGAAGCGCGTTCCCGCGCTCGAGATCCTGCTGCCCGACGACGCAGTCCGGAACCTCGTCCGCCAGGGCAAGACCGAGCAGATCTACTCCGTGATGCAGACGAACACGTCCCGCGGCATGCAGACGATGGAGCAGTGCCTCGCCGATCTCGTCGTGCGCAAGCAGATCACGCAGGAGACCGCGCTGGCCGTCACGAGCCGGCGCGAAGAGTTCGAGGCGCTGCTCGCACGCGCCGGCGTCGCACCGCGTTCCGATGACCACCTTCCCGAGGCCCTCCGCGGCCTCCGAGTAGCAGGAGCCTGACTGTGAGCGGATTCTCCGAAGTTCTGAAGAAGGACATCTCCTTCAAGCGCAAGCCGAAGGCGAAGACCGAGGACGACACCCTCCAGGCCGAGGCCACGGCGACCGAGGCCGAGCCCGAGGTCGACACGAAGGCGACGAACGCCGAGACCCCGTCGCCGCAGGCTGAATCCCCGTCCCCGCAGGTCGAGACCGCGGCCACCACGACCGAGGAGGAGGCGCCGCAGAAGGAGTCTCCGAAGCGCGGCCGCTCGCTGTCGCTGCCGAAGCTCAACCTCTCGCTGCCGAAGCGCACGCCGAAGGAGCAGCAGGATCCCGACGAGCCGAAGGCGGATAAGGCGCCGAAGGAGCCGAAGGCGCCGAAGCAGCGCAAGACCTCGACCCCTCTCTCGGGCGGCCGGCACAAGCAGGTCGTCGGGCTGAGCATCGGCGCGTCGCAACTCTCCGCCGCTGTGGTCGTGAACAACGGCCGGCCGAAGCTCGTCAAGACCGCGCAGCATCCGCTTCCGCCTGACGTCGTCGCGAGCGGAGAGGTGCGCGACTCCGAGGCTCTCTCGAACGAGATCGCCGCCTTCTTCACCGAGGCCGACCTCCCGCGCAAGAACGTGCGCCTCGGCATCGGCTCGAGCCGGACCGGCGTCCGCGTCTTCGAGCGCCCCGCCGTCGACGATCCGCGGCAGCTCGCCAATGCAATCCGCTTCCGCGCGTACGAGACCCTGCCGATCCCGATCGAAGAGGCGATGCTCGACTACCACGTCGTCGAGGAGCAGAACATGCCCGACCGCGTCCTCCTCACCGTCGCCTATCGCGACCTCGTCGACCGCTTCGCGGCGACGTGCGCCGCGGCGAAGATCGAGCTCGTCGGAATCGACATCGAGGCCTTCGCCCTGCTCCGCGCAGTCGGCGGCGAGCCGCTGGCAACCGGCCAGCGCGCCGAGGCTGCCAGGGTCGCAGTCTCGATCGGCCACGATCGCACGACGGTCGCCGTCTCCGACGGACGTCTCTGCGAGTTCACGAGAGTCCTCGACTGGGGCGGCGCGCGCGTCACCGCCGCCATCGAGCGCGCGCTCGACGTCGACACCTGCCGAGGCCGAGCGGGTCAAGCGGTCGCTCGACCTCTCCGACAAGCCGGCGGAGGAGCCGGCTGACGAGCGGACGACCCGCGCCGCCGAGGCCGCGCGCCGCGAGGTCAACGGCCTCGCCCGCGAGCTCGCCTCCTCGCTCCACTTCTACCAGGATCAGCCTGACTCGCTGGGCTTCGCCGAGATCACGATCACCGGCGGCGGCGCCCACCTTCAGGGGCTCGCCGAGCAACTCGAAGAGTTGATCGGCATCAGCGTCCGCGTCGCCGACCCGTTCGCACGCGTCGGTTCGGCAAACGGCGCCGGCTCCAACGGTCAGGACGGCGCCCTCGCCGTCGCAATCGGACTGGGAATCGAGGACTGATGCGCGCCGTCAACCTTCTCCCGCGCCAGCAGGCCGAACGCACGCGCGAGCGGCCGAACGCGGTCATCCTCGTCGCCTCGATCGGCGGCGCGGCCGTGGTGCTCGCGCTCGTCGGCGGCTTCCTGCTCGCCAGCCGCAGCGTCGACCGCCAGCGCCAGAACCTCGCCACGGCGCACGCCGTGCTCGCGGTGACGCCGGCGCACCACCTCTCGGCCAGCACCCAGTCGTTCCGCTCCACCGTGCTGAACGACCGCGAGCAGCGTTCGCTCGCCCTCGACGCGGCGCTGGGCAAGCGCGTCGCGTGGGATCGCATCCTCCGCCGCTTCGCGCTCGTCCTGCCGGACGACGTCTGGCTCACGAGCCTCCAGGGCACGGTTCCGCTCGACGCGCCGACCGCCGACACAGCCCTGGCGACGACGCCGAGCGCGCTGCCGACCACGCCGACCGCACTGACGATCTCGGGCTACACGTACACCCAGGACGGCGTCGCCCGGCTCCTCGAGCGGCTCTCGGTGATCCCGGATCTCGAGAACGTCCAGCTCCAGAACAGCCAGTCCTCCGTGGTCGGGGGCCAGAAGGTCATCCAGTTCACGATCGTCTCGGACATCCGCCAAGGAAGGGGTGCCTCGTGACCGCCCGCCTCGCGACCCTGCCGAAGGCCGCCCAGATCGCAATCGTCTCGGGCCTGCTCGTGCTCGTGCTCGGTATCGGCTACTTCGCCCTGATCGCGCCGAAGCGCTCGACGGCGACGAGCTTGAAGAAGCAGACGGCCGCCGTGCAGGCGCAGATCACCGCCAACCGCTCGACCGCGTTCCAGCAGGCGCTGCCGGCCGTGCGCTCGGCGAGCGTCTTCGCCCTCACGCAGGCGATGCCGACCAAGCTCGACACGCCCGACGTCATCCTCACGCTGAACCAGCTCGCCCACGAGTCGGGCCTCAGCTTCGACCAGATCTCGCCTCAGGGTGCGTCGGCTGCGGCCACCGGATCCACGGATCCGTTCGCAGTGGAGCCGATCACGGTCGGATTCAGCGGCAGCTACTACAGCCTCCTCACCTTCCTGCAGCGGATGCGCAATCTCGTTCGCGTCCAGAACGGCAAGCTCTTCACCGCCGGGCGCCTGTTCGACGTCAGCAACGTCAGCTTCGGGCAGGGCCAGCAGGGTTGGCCGCAGGTCGGCGCGACGCTCACCATCAACGAGTTCGTGCCGCAGGCTGCGACAGGCATCGCTCCGGCGACGACAGGCACCACGACCGACACCACGTCGACCACCACGCCGGCCACGACGACGCCGTCCACCTCGGCCGCCCCGAGCACCAGCGGAGGAACCTCATGAAAAGCCGCAAGAAGAGAATGGAAGACATCCGGGTGGCCAAGGACAAGAAGATGAGGAAGGTCGCCATCGGACTGTCGGTCGTGTTCGTCGCGGTGCTCGCCTACGAGGTGCTGCCCCTCGTCATGCACGGCGGTGGCAGCAGTCCCGCAGCGGCTCCCGCGGCCGCGCCGACGACCTCCGCGCCTACCACGGCGACTCCCGCACCCACCACGGCGACCGGCACGCCTGCTCCGGCGACGACGCCTGCAGGTTCCGCAGTCGCCGCAGTGACGCCGACCGCGACGAGCACGAAGCTCACGAACTCGGACCAGGCACCGAACGTCGGCAAGGCACAGCTCTACTCGTTCAGCCAGTTCAGCGGCCGGGACCCGTTCGCGCAGCAGATCATCGACGCGACATCGGGACAGACCGACGCCTCGGGTGGGGATGCCCAGGGCAACCCGACCCAGACGGGCAGCACCACGAGCAGCAGCAGCACAACCGCTTCCACCGGGACGACCGCTGCCGTGACCCACCACCGGCCCACGCGCACGCTCGCGGTGACCGGTGCGGCGAGAATCGCGGTCAATGGCCGGGTGCAGGTCGTGCGGGTCGGAGCGAGCTTCCCGAGCGGGAATCCGCTCTTCCGTCTCGTCTCCGTGACGAACGGCGTCGCCAAGATCGGCATCGCCACCGGCTCGTACTCCAGCGGCGCGAAGAGCGTCTCGCTCCGGGCCGGCCGGTCGCTGACGCTCGTCGACACGGCCGACGGGATCCGCTACCAGATTCGCCTGGTCTCGTAGTCCGAGATGGCCGGCTTCGCCTACAGCGCGATCAGCATCGACGGTCTCGAGACCGTCGGCGAGGTCCACGCCCCGGACGTCGAGACGGCGCGCGAGCAACTGCGCATCCGCGGCCTGCTCGCCCACTCGCTGCGTGAGCTTCCCGCCTCCGGCGAGGAGGGGATGCGCACGACGTTCAGGAAGATCAAGCCCCGCTCGATGCAGATCTTCTCGCGCCAGTTCGCGACGATGATCGAGGCGGGCCTGAACATCGTCGCCGCTCTCGTGATCCTCGAGGAGCAGACCGACGACACGTATCTCGCCGAGATCATCAGGCGAGCTGCGGGCGGACGTCGAAGGCGGCCTGCTGCTCTCGCAGGCGATGGCACGGCACCCGAAGGTGTTCAACGAGCTCTACGTCTCGATGGTGCAGGCGGGCGAGGCTTCGGGAATGCTCGACCAGGTCCTCGACCGCGTCGCCGAGCAGATCGAGAAGGAGACGAAGCTCAAGCGCCGCGTGAAAGGCGCGATGGTCTATCCGACCGTCGTCTTCACCTTCGCCTCTCTCGTGCTCGCCGCGATGCTCATGTTCATCGTGCCGATCTTCGCCAGGATCTTCACCTCGCTGAACGGCCAGCTGCCCCTGCTGACCCGGATCGTGCTCAAGGCCTCAAATGTCCTCCGCGACGACTGGTTCATCGTCTTCCCGCTGATCGCCCTCATCGTCTGGGGCGCGCTCCGCTACAAGAAGACCGAGTCGGGCCGGCAGAAGTGGGACCAGTTCAAGCTGCGGGTCCCGCTCAAGATCGGCGAGGTCGTGCTCAAGGTGACGATGGCGCGCCTCTTGCGGACGCTTGCCACGCTCGTCGCCGCCGGCGTCGACATCATCAAGGCGCTCGACATCGCCGGTTCGACCGCAGGCAATTGGGTCGTCGAGCGGGCGCTGACCGAGGCGCGGATCAAGGTGCAGGAGGGCGTCCCGATCGCGGATCCGCTCACCGCCGACCCGATCTTCCCGCCGATGGTCAGTCAGATGGTGCGGATCGGCGAGGAGACGGGAGAGCTCGAGCAGATGCTCTCGAAGATCGCCGACTTCTACGAGGACGAGGTCGACGCTGCGATCGCGTCCCTGACCTCGATCATCGAGCCGCTCATGATGATCGGCGTCGGCTTCATGGTCGGCATCATCATCATCTCGATGTACCTGCCGATGTTCAAGCTCATGCAGCTGATCGGGAACCAGCAGTAGCGCTTTCCCCGGCGGCGCGCGACAGGACATAGATCGCCCGGATCGCGGCGAGCTCGCCACCGCGGGCCGCGCCCGGCTCGGGCAGATCCCCCTGCAGGAGCTTCTCGAGCGCACGGAAGGTGATCGGAAGGCGCGCCACCGCGTACGTCGCGCGCGGGAAGCGCTCGAAGGCGCGCTTCGCTCCCCAGCCGGCGCGCGTGAGCGGCGCGATCCGGCGCTCGACGGCAGCCTGGTACGGCAAGAGGTCCTGCGCGCGCCCGGCCAGCACGTCGAGCGCCGCGCTCGCGACGAGCTTCGCGGAGTAGAACGCCTCGTACATCCCGTCGCCCGACAGCGGATCGACGAGCCCGGCCGCGTCCCCGATCACGGCTGTGTTCCCCTTGGCGAGGCGAGTGCCCGAGAGGCGCATCGGCAGCCGGTAGCCACGCGTGTCCTCGGCGGAGTCCGGGTCGATCCCGTACGCCTCGCACATGCGCTGCAGCTCGGCGCGCAGCTTCGGCCCCTCCGCCCCGTTCCCGCCGACGCCGACGTTGATGTGGTCGCCCTTGGGGAAGATCCAGCCGTAGCCGCCGCGGATGACCGCGATCTCGAGCACCATCGCGCCGGTGAAGCGCTTGTCGTACGGATAGTTCGCCTCGAGCGCGACACCGTGCGCGACGCGGTCGGCGAGGCCGAGCTGCTTCGCCGACGAGCCGTTGCAGCCGTCGGCTCCGATCACGATCCGCGCGTCGAGCTCCCGCACGTCCGCCGTCTCCCGTTCCCGCACCTCGGCGCCGGCCTCGGCCGCCTTCTGGAGCAGGAAGTGGTCGAGCCGCCGCCGCTGCGTCATGTACGCGAGCGGGGCGCGGGCCTGGCGCGTGATGTGCTGCCCGTAGCGGAGACCGCAATCCAGCCGGTCGACGACGTCCTCCACCACCGGCTCGATCGAGAACGGCAGCAGGCGCGCCGCGCGGCCGGTCACACCGCCGCCGCAGGGCTTGTCGCGCGGGAAGCTCGCCTTGTCGAGAAGCAGGACGCTCGCACCGGCATCCGCGAGCCGGTATGCGGCAGCAGAGCCCGCAGGCCCGGCTCCGACGATCGCGACGTCATAGGCTCACGAGTCAAACGCTACGTGACGACGCGCCTCCGGAACGTCTGCAGCGAAAAGATCCCAAGCCCGATCGATCCCCCGACGAGCGCAAACATGAACGCCCAGACCGGCATGTGAGGCAGATCGGGAGTCAGCGACGTGCCGCAGCCCCTCGCTCATGTAGACCATCGGATTGACGAGGACGAGCACCTTGAGCCACAGGATCGGGGTCAGCGTCGCCCACGGGTAGTAGATGCAGCCGAGGAACGTGAGCGGCAGGACGACGACGGCAAACAGAAGCGTCACCCTGCGCGGGTCGAGCACCGTCCCGATGAACAGCCCCATCGCGGCGGCGAGGAACGAGGCGAAGACGAGCACGAACGGCGAAGAGCGCGGGATCGGAGACGTGCACGACCGGCGCTTCCCCGTGCGGCGTGCACGAGGTAGACGATCGGGAAGACGACGCCCGCCGCCATCAGCGACTGGATCGCGCCGGCGAAGATCTTCTCGAACCCGACCACCCAGACGGGCACCGGCGCGAGCACGCGATCCTCGATCTCCTTGCTGACGCTGAACTCCTGCACGAGCGGCAGCGCGACGGCCTGAGATCCCCTGGAAGTTGATCGCGACGGCGATCAGGCCGGGCACGAGGACGGTCGAGAACGAGACGCCGTTCGGCAGGCCGTGGAAGCCCTGGCCGATCTTCGGGAAGACGTAGGCGAAGACGAACACGAACAGCAGCGGCTGCATGACCGTCCGGATCAGGAACTGGCCGAAGTTGCGGCGCAGCACGCGGATGTCGCGGGCGAGCAGCGCCCCGAACGTCTGCAGCCACGGCCTCACTCGCGGTACTCCCGGCCCGGTGAGGTTGAGGAAGACCGTCTCGAGGCTCGGCGGCAGGCTCGAGGCGTCGCGCACCGACAGGTCGAGCGGCGGCGGCCTCCTGTACGAGCTGCACGAGCACGCCTTCGGAACGGGCGGCGCGCACGCGGACGATCTGCTCGTCCCGCTCGACCGAGCGGACGCCGTCGAGCCGCTCCGCCCGCTCGGCGAGCGGCGCGGGGTCGCCCTCCACGGTCAGGGTGATCACCGTCTCGGCGCCGTGACGCCGCTTCAGCTCGGCCGGCGTGTCGACGGCGAGCGCCTTGCCGTGGTCGATGATCGCGATCCGCTCGCAGAGCTCGTCGGCCTCCTCCATGTAGTGCGTCGTGAGAAGCGTCGTCTGGCCGGCGCGGTTGAGGTCCTCGGAGGATCCGCCAGAGGTTGATGCGCGTCTGCGGGTCGATGCCCGAGGTGGGCTCGTCGAGGAAGAGCACCTGCGGCTCGTGCACGAGCGCGCGCGCGAGCATCAGCCGCTGCGCGAGACCGCCGGAGAGCTGGAAGACCATCGAGCCGGCGCGCTCGGTGAGCGAGAACTGCTCGAGCAGCTCGTCCGCCCGCGCTCGCGCCGCGCGCGCGGGACGCCGAAGAAGCGGCCGTGGTAGTAGAGGTTCTCCCAGACGGTGAGGGCGCGGTCGAGCGTGTTCGCCTGCGAGACGACCCCGATCTGCCGCTTCACGTCGGCCGCGTGCCGGCTGCACGTCGAGGCCGGAGACGAGCGCGCGTCCGCCGGTCGGGAACACGGTCGTGGTGAGCATCCCGATCGTCGTCGACTTGCCTGCGCCGTTCGGGCCGAGCAGCCCGAAGAACTCGCCGCGCCGCACCTCGAGGTCGAGGCCGTCGACCGCGACGAGCGTTCCGTAGACCTTGCTCAGCTGCTCGGTCCGGATCGGCGCGTCCCCCACCCCGAGAACGTATCCGCAGCTGCCCGGACTACAATGCGCCTCCCCCAGGGGGTGTGCCCGAGCGGCCAAAGGGAACGGGCTGTAAACCCGTCGGCTCAGCCTACGGAGGTTCGAATCCTCCCGCCCCCATCCTGATGAGCGCGGCGCAGCGGGGATGCCCCGTCACTCGCCGCTCGTTAGAAAGATCCTGATGGGAATGTTCTTCCATGACCGAGGCGAGACGCCGCCCGACCGGCCGGTCGACCCCGAGGTGCGCCGGGCCAACACGCGGCGCATCTGGCCGCTGTTCAGGCCGTACTGGCGGCGGCTGTCCTTCCTGCTCAGCCTGATCGTCGTGACCGCCGGACTCGGGGTCCTGCCGGCGCTGCTGCTCCGGCGCCTGATCGTGGCGATCGAGGCACACGACAAGCACGGGGTCTCCGTGAACGCCGCGGGGATGATCGTGATCGCGATCGTCGCCGGAATCCTCGGCGTCATTCAGACGCTCCTCTCCAACCAGGTCGGTCAACGCGTGATGCACGACCTGCGCGCGAAGGTCTTCCGCCACCTACAGAAGCTCTCGCTCGCCTTCTTCACGCGCACGCGCACGGGCGAGGTGCAGTCGCGGATCAACAACGACATCGGCGGCGTGCAAAACGTCGTCACGAACACCGCCACGAGCATCACGTCGAGCGTCGCGACGGTCATCGCGACGATGATCGCGATGCTGTTTCTGAGCTGGCAGCTTGCCCTGTTCGCCTTCGCTCTGATCCCGATCTTCACGGTGCTGACCCGGCGGGTGGGCAACGAGCGGCGGCGGATCGCGAAGTCGACGCAGGAGTCGCTCGCCGACATCTCGAGCATCGTGCAGGAGTCGCTGTCGGTCAGCGGGATCCTGCTCGGCAAGACGATGGGAAGGGGCGAGGAGCTCGCCGACCGCTTCGAGGGCGAGTCGCTGCGGCTCGCCGACCTCGAGGTGCGCCAGCGGATGGCCGGCCGCTGGGTGATGGCGTCGATCCAGACGAGCTTCGCGGTCATGCCCGCCGCCGTCTACTGGCTCGGCGGCACGGTCCTGAGCAGCACGATCTCGGTCGCGACGATCATCGCCTTCACCACGCTGCAGGCGCGACTCTTCTTCCCGGTCGGCTCGCTGCTGGGGGTCGGCCTGGATGTCCAGACCTCGCTCGCGCTCTTCGACCGGATCTTCGAGTACCTCGACGAGCCGGTCGACATCGAGGAGGGCACGATCGCCGCCGCCCAGGCGGGCGACGTCGTCTTCGACCATGCCTGGTTCCGGTACGCGGAGGACGCGTGGACGCTGGAAGACGTGAGCTTCGTGACGCCGGCCGGGACCACCACCGCGCTCGTCGGCGAGACGGGTGCCGGCAAGACGACGCTGGGCTACCTCGCGGCGCGGCTGTACGACGTCGAACGCGGCTCCGTCTCGATCGGCGGCGTCGACGTCCGCAACCTGACCTTCTCCGCACTCTCGAGCCTGGTGGGCGTGGTCTCGCAGGAGACGTATCTCTTCCACGCCTCTGTGCGTGAGAACCTCCGCTTCGCGAAGTCCGACGCGACCGACGAGGAGCTCTACGCGGCAGCCGAGGCCGCGCGGATCCATCACGTGATCGCGGCGCTCCCCGAGGGCTACGACACGGTGGTGGGCGAGCGCGGCTACCGCTTCTCGGGGGGCGAGAAGCAGCGAATCGCGATCGCGCGCACCATCCTGCGCAACCCGCCGATCCTCGTCCTCGACGAGGCGACGTCCTCGCTCGACACCGAGACGGAACGGCTTGTGCAGGAGGCGCTCGACCGGCTCTCGGAGGGGCGCACCACGATCGCGATCGCGCACAGGCTCTCGACCGTGAGAGATGCCGACCAGATCGTCGTACTCGACCACGGCCGCGTCGTCGAGCGCGGCCGGCACGAGGAGCTGCTCGCCGCGGGCGGGCGTTACGCCGCGCTCGTCAGCCGCGACGCGGAGCTCGGGTCCCCGGCGCTCGTCTAGCCAAGGATGTTGACGGCCCTCGCGACGACCATCACGGCGAGGGCGAGGCTGATCGCCGACTGGACGAGCATCAGCACCTTCGCCCAGCGGCTCAGCGGCATGGTGTCGGTCGGGCTGAACGCCGCGGCATTCGTGAACGAGACGTAGAGGTAGTCGACGAACTCCGGCCGCCAGCCCGACCGGGCGAGCACCGGCTCGGTGTGCTGCGGAAAAAGGAAGTCGCGCTCGTGCGGCACGCAGGTCGGGCGGTCGAGCGGCCCGCCGCCGTCCAGCTGCCAGTACCAGAGCGCGAAGAGGAGCACGTTCACGACCCACATATGAACGCCGGCCCGCAGGAGCGGCGCGGCTGTCGCCTTGTCGCTGACGCCGTGCACGAGCAGGTGGACGAGGACGATGATCGACACCGCGTTCGCGGCGCTGACGATCGCGATCGTGGTCAGCGCGAGCCGGCGGCGCGTGAGATGAAGCGCCTGCGGTCCCCAGTCGAGAGCGCGAGCGAGAGGCCCGCTCGTCCGGATCATCCCGAGGGCGAAGAGAACGACGAGAGTCAGCGCCGGCACCACCCAGCGCACAGAGCTGAGCGCCCCCGCGCCGGGTCCCGCGATGAAGCGAGTCGGCAGGTCGGCGTAGAGCACGGCGGCGGTGACGAGCGCAGCCGCCGGCAGAACCGGCGACTCCCCGAGGTCCTCGGAAGGCGCGAGCACGCGGCGCACGTCCACGGATCGAGGCTACGGCCAGCGTCGGCGGGCGGCCGCTCGAGACGGGGCTACAATCCGGCTTCCAGCCCTCTTAGCTCAGCTGGTAGAGCACCTCCATGGTAAGGAGGGGGTCGACGGTTCGAGTCCGTCAGAGGGCTCTTACGAAAGCCCCGCAATCCGCGGGGTTTCGTTCTTCTTTTGGGCAACGCGATCCGGCGCAGGTCGCACCAGGGTCGCACGCGCTCCCGCGCGCGCCTTCCGGATCGCCTGCTCCGCGGACATCCGCTCTGCCCCTTCGAGCTCGTCGAAGACGTGCCCGTAGGTGTCGAGCGCCATCGTTGCGGAATGGCCCGCTTGGCGCGCAACCTCGACGATCGAGCGCCCCTCCGCGATCAGGAGGGACACGAACGAATGTCGCAGGTCGTACGGTATGACGCGGCCGAGCCCTGCCCGCTCAGCGGCGGGCTCGAAGATACGTCGGCGCCAGTTGCGCCAGTCGTCCTCGTGCCATAGCTCGCCGTCGTGTGCCGGAAAGATCAGCTCGTCGTCGTCAGAGCGGCCGTTCCGCATTCGTAGCTTCGCCAGCTCCGACTTGAGTGGCTTGACCATTCGCACGGACCGGGTAGCCCGCGTCTTCGTGCTCTTTTCCTCGCCGTACGAAATGGCTCGTTCGACGAGGATCGTCCGTTCGCCGATGTCGCCCCACCGGAGACCGAGGGCCTCGCCAGGACGAAGCCCCGCGTAAGCCAAGAGCGACACGAGCGCTTGGTCACGCGGCTTCTTGAGCTGACGCCGCACCTTTTCAACGGACTCAGGTGTTAGCGGCCGAACAACGCGCTTCCGCACGACTGCCCGCTTGCGGACCGGCTTCACCGGGTTCGCCGGGATCCGTCCCCAGGTCACGGCCTCGCGGCAGATCGCCTGGAGCAGAGCCAGGGTCTTCCGGATCGTCGGCTCCCCGACACCGGCCTTTCGCAGCTCCGCCTGGAACGCGTCGATCACGCCCGGATTGAGCTGGCCCAGCTGCACCCCGCCCAGCCGCGGCAGGACGTGCAGATCCCACATTGCGGCGTACCGCTCTTGCGTCTTTCGCGCGAGTTCGGTGGAGGCGTAGCGCTGCCACCACTCTCTCGCGAACTCGTCGAGGGTGACCCGGTTTGGCTTCACGCTCGCAAGCTCGCCGAGTTGCTTACGCCTGCGCATCTCGGTCTCGAAACGCTCGGCGTCGGCTCGGCGGTCGAATGACCTGACCTGTTCGCGCGTCCCGCGCCCACCGATCCGCCAGCGGACGCGATAGACGGTGCGGCCGTTTTTCAACTTCCGCTTCTCAATCACTTGTTTTCACCCCCTCTCGCATGCTGAGTAGAAAGGAAGCCTCGAAGCTCATCAAACCCATAACAAGCCGCTACGCCTGCGCGTGCAGAAGCTGGCGCAGCCCACGCCCGTTTCTGGAGGCCGCTGCGTGAGGTACTGCCGTGAAGCCGCCTGCGCGAGGCCGTGCGACGGTGGGTTCGCGTTCACTAGGTACGGGCTTCACTGCGTTTGACTCGATCCAAGCATCGATGTCTGCGAATCGAATCCGGAGCCGCCCGCGGAGTTTTGTGGCCCGAAGCTCACCAGCGGCGATCGCTCGGTACACCGCGGTGTCGGACAGGCCCGTCATCGAGGCGACATCTGCGACGGAGACGAGGCGGCTACCGGGAAGCTGCTCATCCAGTTTCAGTTGCGGAGATGGGGACCGCACCGCGTTCGCCTCCATTAGAACTCGACCTCGCGGCTGCAGTCGGGTCGGGCAGCAGAGCAGCGCAGACTCAAG
This sequence comes from uncultured Actinomycetes bacterium, assembly GCA_963794255.1. Classification (GTDB taxonomy): domain Bacteria; phylum Actinomycetota; class Thermoleophilia; order Gaiellales; family Gaiellaceae; genus Palsa-739. The sequence goes on from CAWCDC010000003.1 coordinate 569,050, forward strand.
TCGGACCCGATCTCTCGAAAGAACCGCGCCTGAAAGGCTCGCCGAACCGCCTCGACGCTGTAGCCGCTGCGATCTGACACTGCCCGCAACGCGTCCTCCTGCTCGAGCGCAAGCCGAGGCGGCAGCGAGCCGAGCCAGGCGCCGGCACGCGCGAGCGCTTCGCGACGCGCGACGACTGGAGCGGTGCTGACGACGCCACCGAGAAGTTCCTTCGCGCGCCAACCCACGCCGCACTCGCGGGACTGCAGAGCTGTGCCACGCCTCGATCCCATGCTTACGAACGAGTTCGTCCGGATCCTTCGCGAGAGGCGTGGCGACGAAGATGCTCGGACTCGCCACCGCGCGGGCGGCGTTCTCGACCGCGCGCGCGGTCGCCGCCCGGCCGGCGTCGTCGGCATCGAAGCAAAGGGTCACCTCGACGGATGCCGAGATGGCTGAGCCGCTCGAACAGGCGCGGGTTCGTCGCCGTGCCGCCGATCGCGGCGCTGTTCTCGACTCCATGGGCGCGCAGCTGGTGGTGGTCGAAGAAGCCTTCGACGAGCACGAGATCGCGCACGCCGCGCTGAAGTCCGTACGGCGGCAGGTTCGTCCGCGCGGCACCGCGCAGGTACAGGTAGCGCGCTGCGTCAGGCTCGGCGTCGTCGACAGCTCTCGCCCAGAAGGTGCCGATCCTCCCCCACTCGTTACGCCAAGCGCCGCACAACCGGCCGGGCCACCGTCCGTCGGCGAAGAGTCCGCTCGCCTTGATCTCGTCGTCGCTGTAGCCGCTCGCCCGCAGGGCGCGCTCCGTGAGCGCGAACGACGGGACGACGCCGAGCGCCGAAGTCTCGATGGCGTCGAGAGGAAAGCCGCGCTGTTCGAGGTACGCGCGCGCCGTGTCACCGCGGTCGCTGACGAGCTCGCGCTGGGCGAGCTTGAAGAACTCCTCGAGCAGCTCAGCCCTGCGGTCGCGCGGCGTCTCCCGCTCGATAGGTGCAGAGTCGACGCCGGCACGGTCGGCGAGTTCGGCGACAACCCGGACGAACTCCGCACCGCGCGGCGGCTCTCCGCCCGCGAGGTACGCCGTCCACAGCATCGGCTCTCCTCCGTGGACGAGAAAGCCACGCGGCGCGGGGCCATGTGCGACGACGCGTTCCGCGCGGACGCCGAGCCTGGCGTGGGTGTGCTCCTCGTTCGTCGCGACCCAACCGCGCGCGTCGCGGCGCCAGCCGAACTCCGGGAACGCCTGGTCGAGGCGCTGGGCTAGCGCGGGCAGGACGACCTCCGTGTAGAAGTCGACGATCCGAACCTGCTCTCGCTCCGCGGCCATCGTCAGAAGCCGTGCTCCTTCAGCAAGCGGTCGATGGCCGCCGCAGTGATCTCGCCCTGGCGGAGTCCCAACTGCGGGGCTGCGATGCGTAGCCGCTCGAGTAGCTCCGGCGGCAGGCGCGTCGAGAACGGGGCGAGAACGAGCCGCGGCGACGAAGCACTTCGACCGCTCTCGCTTCTGAGATGAGAGACGCTTGCTCCTCTCACTACACGTGTAGCTTATATGGGTCGTAGTCTCTTTGCAAGTCGTGTGCTGTACAGGGCTAGAATCTGCTCGATGCAAGGAGGGCCGCTCATCCGCGAGGCGAGGCTGCGAGCCGGCCTCACCCAGGCCGAGCTCGCCCAGCGCACCGGGCGCGAGCGCTCGGTCATCGCCCGCTGGGAGCAGGGCTCCGTCTCGCCGAGCATCGACAACCTGCTCGCGATCGTCCACGCCTGCGGCTTCGAGCTGCCGCTCGTTCTCGTCCCCAGGGACACGAGCCAGGACGAGAGCCTCGAGGCGGGCCGGCTGCTGTCGCCCGAGCGTCGCGTCGACCGGCTGCTCGAGAGAGTCGACGGCGGTGGCTAAGCGGCCGCCGAAGTTCGATCCGCGAGGCATGCTCGCGACCCTCGACGAGCACCGCGTCACCTACATCGTCGTCGGCGCCTTCGCACGCGTCGTGCAGGGAGCGGACGAGATAACCCGCGGCGTCGACATCGTCCCCTCCACCCGGGAAGAGAACCTGCGCCGACTCGACGCTGCACTGAACGACCTTGGCGCGCGCACCTCCGATGGCCGGGAACCGGCACTCGTCGAAACGGAGACGCTCGAGCCTGTCACGGCGTTCATGACCGACCGCGGCGAACTCAAAGTGGTCCCCGAGCCCGAAGGAACCCGTGGCTACGACGACCTCCGGCGCGCGGCAACGCGGGAGCCGCTCGGACAGGGTCTTCGCCCCTCCGTGGCCTCCGTCGGCGACCTCTCACGCATGCTGTCCGCGCTCGGCCGCGAAGACGACATGCCGAAGCTCCTCGCCCTGCGCCGGCTCGCGGAACTCGAGATCAGCCGCGGCATCGAGATCTAGAGGCTCAGCCCGATATCGGCGCGCCAGCGAACCCATCCGGTCGGCGTGACGTAGCCGGCGAGCGGCCGGATGTTCGCGCCGTTGTCGCTTCCCGAGCACTGGACGATCAGCCCGTTGCCAAGCCAGAGCGCGACGTGCCCGGCGTCGCCGGCGCCGTGGCCGAAGAAGATGAGGTCGGCGGGCCGGTACCCGCCGGGCGGCGGGTCCGGACCCACGCCGCGTTCGACGAGCGGCGTCGATGCCGCTGTGTCCGTGTCGGGCAGCAGTCCGTTCGCGGGCCACTGCTGAACCGTCGTCAGGCCGATGTCGATTCCCGCCTGCGCCATCGCCCAGCGCGCGAACATCGAGCAGTCACACGTGCCCCCAACAGGCTCGCGACTCTGCATGTCCTGGACTGAGCCGCCCCGGTCGGTCGTCGGGCCTTGGCTGTAGCCGCTGAAGCGCCCGACGTGCGACACAGCCCACGCGAGCGCACGGAGCGCACCGCTTGTCGCACCCGGAGCGAATGCGCCGCGGTACTTCGCCGCCTGCGCAAGAACCTCGTTGACGTAGGAGGACGAATGGTTGTACGCGAAGATCGCCGCGCGGTAGTTCGCCGGCGCGCCGTTCGCCCTAAGAAGCCGAGCCGCGCCAGCGATCGCATCAGCCGGGTCCCAGACGTTCGCGATGCCGTCGCCATCCCCGTCGGTCGCGTATCCGGCTCCGTCCCGGGCAGTCGGGCCGGGCTGAGGCACTGTCATCGGCGGTGTGCCGGCTCGCCACGTCGAGCCGAGGAACTGCATCGGCCCCGTTGCGCCTGCCGCATTCATCGTTCCCGGTGGGTTGCATCCCGGCGCCTGGCTCCGTCCGTGGTCGCACTCGACCTTGCCGATCGCGGCCAGGACGGCCCAGTCGACGCCGAAGCGCAACCCCTCGCGCTCGTAAAGCGCGAGGTAGGTGGTCGGGATGTCGGCGATCGCTGCGGCAGACGGCTGCGACTCACCGGTACTCAACTCCTGGGCAGCAAGCGCCCCGAGAACCGAGATCAGCAGCACGAACGCTGCTGCGCCGGCTAGGACGAGCTTTGCGCCCGATCGCGTCGAGGGAGCCGCAATGCTCGCTCCTGCCATGGGGAGCGACTATAGCAGTGGATCTACTGTATTACCGCTGATTCGCTGCTAGGGTCGCCGGATATTGGCGGATCGCCTCGACCAGACACTCCGTCCCGAACCGGATCGCGTCGGCCGGCACCCTCTCGTCAGGCGCGTGGATCAGGTCGACCGTGATCTCCGTCGGCAGGCGCATGGGAAGGAACCCGTACGTCTGGATTCCGAGCCGGCCGAAGTATCGGGCATCGGTGTACCCAGGCAGGAGCGCCGGGATGGGGACCCCGTCCGGGTCGCGGCGGCGGAGAATGGCGGCGAGCATCGGGTAGAGGGTGAGGTCGGGCTCTGCCGAAGGAGGCGGCTCCGCCTCGACAAGCTCGAACTCGGCGAGGGAGCCGGCGAGATCCTCGAGCTCTCGTACCAGGTCTTCGGGCCGCTGCCCCGGAACGACTCGTCCGTCGAGCTCGACGCTGATCTCGGTCGGGATCACGTTCGAACTCCCGCCGCTACGGATGACAGTCGGCGTGGCCGTGTTGTGAAGGATCGCGTCGAGCGGCGCTGCCGTCCTGCCAAGTACTTGCAGCAGCGGATTCGTTGCAGGCTCCCGCGCGAGCCCGCGCAGGGCCAGGCGCTCGTACGACGGGAGCGCCTCGGCCATTGCGGCGAGCATCTCGCGGGCAGTGGGCGCCACGTGCGCCGGAAGCCGCTTCACATCCAGCCTGCGCAGGAATCGCCCCAGTTTCCCGGCCGCCGTTCCCCGCACGACCACCGACGGATGGCCACCAACGCCTCGAACCGTTGCTCGGATCAGGCAGCGCTGCTTCTCGGCAACCTGGATCGGATAGAGCCGGTGCGTGCCGACCCACTCCGTGAAGCCTCCAATTTCACTGAGCGCGTAGCGCACGTCCTCGAAGAGATCCGCATGCTCCTCGACAAGGAACTTGGCGCCGTGTCGGCTGCCTCTCTCTTCGTCACTCGTCAGCACGAGTATGAGCTCGCTCTCGAGCGTGGAGTCGTTCGCGGCGCTGACCAACGCGGCGACGAGCATCGCGACTCCGCCCTTCATGTCGAGCGCGCCCCGACCCCAAACGACGTCGTCGACGAGGTCGCCGGAGAACGGCGGGTACTTCCACTCGCTCACCTGCGCGGGCACGACGTCGACGTGCCCGTACAGCAGCAACGGCGGAGCCTTCGCCTTCCCCGGCACGCGCGCGACGAGGTTGGGCCGCTCGGGCTCCTTCGCGACGAGACGGGAGTCGATGCCCGCAGCCGGCGAGGGTCTCGGCGACGAACTCGAGGCACGCCCGCTCGTTCCCGGGTGGGTTCGAAGTGTCGAACCGGATCAGCTCCCGAAGAAGCTCGACTGGATCGACGACGGACTGTTGGGTTTGGCTCGGCACGATCATGGTGACGATAGAGCATGGCAGTAGAACTACTGCCACGGGAAACAGAAGCCGTGACCGCACTGGCCGACCAAGCTGGGCAGATGCAGCGCCGCCCGCATCGCGGCGCCGTATGGTTCCGCGGTCTCTCGCTGGCCGGGATCGCCGCGTTCGTCGCCTACACGCTGGCGGTCGTCACTGGGGCGCCGAGACCTGTCCTCACCTTCGTCTTCAACGGGCTGATGCTCCTCGTCCCACCGGCGGTCTGGTGGGCATACGTCCGAGCCCCCGCACAGCTGCGCCGGCCCGTCCTGCTCCTCGCACTAGGCGCGACCATGTGGCTGATCGGCTCAGTTGTTTGGGAGGCCTTCTATCTAGCGGCCGGCAACAAGGTCCCGCACCCGCCGGGCATCTGGGACGCCTTCTTCATCGCGGCACAACTCCTCGTCATTGCGGCGCTCGTCCTCGCGATGCGGTCGCTGATCTCGGTCCGCCTCGCGACGCTCGACGTCGTCATCGTGACCGCGGCAGGCATCGCCCTCGCCGCGCCGTTCGTCCGCCACGGGCTCGAGCACGGTGCCGACGCCGCGTCGATCGTCACGCTCAACCGCCCGATCCTCAGCATCGTCGTCCTGATGCTGATCTCGTCAGCAGCGCTCCGGTCGTGGGAGGGAGTGCCGCTGTCGATCGCGATGCTCGCGCTCGCCGAGGGGATCCTCACCGTCGGCAACCTCGTCTACGCGTTCGAGGCCGTCCAGAACACGTACGTCGACGAGCGCTGGGCAACGCTCGCCTGGAGCGGAGGGGCCATCGCCGCGCTCCTTGCCGCGAGCACGCTGATCCTGCGCGTCGACCGGCCCGTACGCCTGCGGGCAGCCGCGCGTATCCCTGGTCATCCGGTCGGATCGACCCGGGTGCTTCTTGTCTCGCTCGGCGGGCTCCTACTCTCCTGCGGCGTCGCTGGCTACGGCCTGACGATCGGCAGTCGCGGACTGGCAATCGCCGGGGTCGCCTCCTGCGTGGCGATCGGCGTCGCGATGGCATTCCGCGCGACCGATTCGATCGGGTCGGCGGAGAGCGCGTACGGCCGGCTCGACCGCGCTCTCGCCGAGACCGAGCAAACGCGCGACGATCTAGCCCGCGCCAACGCCGAGATTCGGGCGATCCAGATCGCCTATGCCGAGCTCCTGAACCTCGCCGACGAACGGACCGAAGGCCGGATGCGTGAACTGATCGAGGACACCGGGTTCGAGCTCGCTGCGATCCTGGAAGAAGAGATCGCGCAAAGGCGGCGGGCGGTAGGCCCTGGCCCGGAAGAGACGGCTTATGTGCCGTCAGGCGTGAGGACGCTCGAGCAGGCGAGCGGTGTTGATCTCTGCTCCTATGATCGCCCGGTGGGAGGAGCTGCGTCCGCGTGGCGGCGAGCGCTGGTTCAGCCGTTGCTGGCGGCTTATGCCGCGGTTCCCGACGTTGCTGCCGCTGCCGTGAGTGGCTCGGTGGCACGTGGGGCGGCAGATCGATGGTCCGATGTCGAGGTGATGGTCTTCTGGTCGCGTCCGCCCGGAGACCAGGAGCGCCGACAGTCGGCGCAGCGAGCGGGCTTAGAGGTTCGCCGGTTCTTCCCGTTCGATGCCGACGAGCGAGTCTGGTGTGACGACCTGTCCGTGGGGGGAGAGGGCGTCCTCGTCGAGGTCACCCATGCGCTCGTCGCAACCGCCGACGAGCAGCTCAACAGACTGCTCGACGTCTGCGATCCGGATCCCCTGCTTCTGAACCTCGCCCAGGGAATCATCGACGCAGTACCGGCACACGGCTCGACGCTCTACGAGAGCTGGAAGCGACGGCTCGCCGTATACCCCGAGCAGCTCCAACTAGCGGCAATCCGACGAAACGCCCAGATCGACCACTTCTGGCGCTGGCGGATGTTCGTGGATCGCCGCAACCCGATGCTAAACGCCTCCGCCTCCGGTGAGGTCGCAAGCCGCCTTTACGCCACGATGCTGGCGCTGAACAAGAGGTACGGACCGAGTCTGAAGTCGGCCGACGCTCTCTGGCAACGCTTCGACGTTGCGCCGCCGGACTTCGCCCCGCGCTTACGAAACAGCTTCGCCGTCCCGCCAGCAGAGCAGGCGTCAATCCTCACCCAACTGATCACTGAGACCTACGACCTCGTCGAGAGCCACGCTCCTGCAGTGGATGTCGCGCGCCTCCGCGAGATCTTCCACCACGAGCGAGTAGCGACCGGACCGAGCGACTAGCTGCTCAGGGGTCATTCCGGAACACTGGCCTACGCGAACGTGCGCTTGCCCGAGTCTGACTAACTCATGAAGTCGTGGAGGTGGTAGACGCGGGTCTCCGGTGCACGGCCGCCGCCCTGCTCCATCATCGGCTCGACGATCGGCATCAAGCGGTCGCTCAAGAACGCCTCCCATGCTTCCTGGGACTCCCACACGTCAAAGATCCGGAACACCCCCGCCTGCTCGTCGAATCCGGCTGTATGCACAAGTCCACCCGCAGGAGGATTAGTGCGGGCGTCAACGGCCTCCTGGAGCCGGTCATAGCGCGTGGTTGTCCGGTCGTTGCCCTCAATCGGGAACTCCTGGATCACTGCGATTGCCACGTTCGCCTCCTCGCGTTCGGGTGCCCAAACTCTACGTCTCTCCAGTGCCAAGCAAAGCCAGGGCAAGCGAGGAGAGGAGCGGCTCGCCTCGGTGTTCACGGGGATCGCAGCCGTCGAGCTGCAAGAGCACTTCGCCGAACTTGCCGAACTCGCCGGGACGGATGCGGACAACATCCGCACCGCTATCCTCGACGAGAACCGCGAAGTCGAGGTGACATATCCCGGTACGCCGAGCAGGCCGGCGCCGGAGCAGGCCGGCGCCGCCGACGAAGTCGCCGTCGCCGAGCGTTTCGAAGAGATGGAAGAGGACGAGCGGGAGCACGAGAAGACGCTCGAGCGTCTCGAACTCTCGGCCTGATCGCGTCATGTCGCCCAGGCGGCGGCCGGGGAACCCCGTTCTCGAGCCCGTAGTGAATGCGGATGCCAGGCGGAGAAGCGCGGCGTAGCCTGCGACCATGCATCCGTCTGCGTCCTTCAGCGCCGCGATCCGCGTCCGGATCGAGAACCATCCGGGCGCCTTCGCCCGCCTGGCAGCCGCGATCGGCGAGGTGGGCGGCCTGCTCGGCGCGATCGACCTCGTCCGGGTCGAGGGGTCGACGAAGATCCGCGACGTCAACGTCCTCGCCGACGACGAGCAACACCTCGAGGCGATCGTCGCCGCCGTCCGATCCGTCGAGGGCGTGGAGGTAATACATGTCTCGGACCGCGTCTTCCTCGCCCACCTCGGCGGCAAGCTCGAGGTGCGCCCTCGCCTGCCGCTGAAGACGCGCGACGACCTCTCGATGGTCTACACGCCGGGCGTCGCGCGCGTCTCGCGCGCGATCGCGGAGGATCCGGACAAGGTCTGGAACCTCACGATCAAGCGCAACTGCGTCGCGATCGTCAGCGACGGGACCGCGGTACTGGGGCTCGGCGACATCGGCCCCGAGGCGGCCCTGCCCGTGATGGAGGGCAAGGCCGTCCTGTTCAAGGAGTTCGCGGACGTCGACGCCTTCCCAATCTGCCTCGCCACCAAGGACCCCGACGAGATCGTCCGCACGGTCGAGGCGATCGCTCCGGCCTTCGGCGGGATCAACCTCGAGGACATCTCCGCACCGCGCTGCTTCGAGGTCGAGCGGCGACTGCGCGAACGGCTCGAGATCCCCGTCTTCCACGACGACCAGCACGGCACGGCGATAGTCGTGCTCGCGGCGCTCCTCAACGCGCTGCGCGTCGTCGACAAGCGACTGGAAGACGTACGCATCGTCACAACGGGCTGCGGCGCCGCCGGCATTGCGGTGACCCGCACCCTGCAGAGCGCCGGCGCTCGCTGGATCGTGGGCTGCGACGAGGGCGGAGCGCTCTACCGTGGCCGCGAGCGGTTGAACGCGGCGAAGCAGGAGTACGCCGAGCAGACGAATCCCGAGAACCTCCAGGGCCCTGCCGACGAGCTGCTCGAGGGAGCAGACGTCTTCATCGGCGTATCCGTCCCGGGTGCGATCAGCGTCGAAGGCGTGCGCCGGATGGCGCGGCGCGCGATCGTCTTCGCGATGGCCAACCCGAATCCCGAGGTCGACCCGGAGTCGATCGAGGGCCTCGCCGAGGTAATCGCCACGGGCCGGAGCGACTACCCAAACCAGATCAACAACGTTCTCGCCTTCCCGGGCGTCTTCCGCGGTGCACTCGACGTCCGCGCGCGCACGATCGACCCGGAGATGGAGCTCGCCGCCGCTCGAGCGATCGCAGCGGCGATCACGGCCGACGAGCTCTCCGCGGACTACGTGATCCCGAGCGTGTTCAACCGCTCCGTCGCGCCGGCCGTCGCCGCCGCGGTAGCCGAGGCGGCGCAGACGACCGGATCCGCCCGGCGCTCCGTGCCCACGCCGGCCGCGGTTCAGTAGCGAGCGTCTTGGTCGCTGTGGCGTTCCGCAGCCTCGATGTGCCCGCTCAATCGAGATGCGGGCTTGAGCCCAGCCTTCGGCCGCCCGAGTCGCGGAAGCGCTCAACGTGATTCACGAACGGCTCTACGAAGAGCACGAACGCCACCAAGCCGAGCACACCAACGACCAAAGCGATCGCGATGACCGTAAAGAGCGTGCCCATAATCGCTCCTTTCCTCTTGAGAAACGCAGAGTACGGCCGAACGCCGCTGCAGCCATCCGGGCAAGCCCTGATCGCTGGTCAGCAGGCGCTACTTAGCCCAGGTGTCATTCCGGAAGACTGGCCCACCGGACAGTCCTGTGGCCTGAGCCTCGCGCAGCGCAGAGCCCGGCCCTCTCGCAGGCGAAGATTGACCTAAATGAGCCCTAAGGAAAAGTAAGCAAACGGTTAGCGTCAGGGTGCCGGGGCAAGGTGGGAAGCGCGACGGCGTTCGCTAGCCAGCCCCGGCAGCTCAATCAGGTCCACGCCGCGCTCAGGGGTCAGTCCGGAACACTGGACCAGATGACCGACCCGGTCGCACAACCGCAGGCGTTGGCACAATCGCCGGGGTGGGCGAGCCGCCAGAAATGCCGCGCAACAGACATTGGAGGATGGCCGTCTGGGCTCTCCGCGTCGGGTATCTCGGGTTGGTCATCGCCTTCGCAGGCCTCGTTGCGCTGGTGTTCGGATCTACGTCCTGGATCCTGGCCGACGGCGTCATCATCTGGCTCGCCACCGTCCCCGTGACGTTGACGGGCTTCCTCTGGGCGCGGCGCGAGATACCCGAGCCCCGACCCAGGCTCTGGACGATGCGCCTCATGCTCATCCACGACTCCATCCACGCCGTGTCTTCGGCCCGACGGTCATAGACGGCTCCCACCGTCCGCGTTTCAGACTCGCGTAAGCACCCCATCACGCAGCGAACCGCCAGGGGTCATTCCGGAACATTGGCGCGGGCGAGTGCCTACGATCCTGGCCGGTGACGGCAGGGACCGCGATCAGGGTGGTCGACCTACGGGTCGTCCGCGGCGACACGGTCGTCTTGCCACGTCTGAGTTGTGAGGTGGAAGCCAGCTCGGTGACCGGTCTCCTTGGACCGAGCGGGAGCGGGAAGACGACTCTCTTGCGAGCAATCGTTGGCGTCCAGAAGGTCATGAGCGGTAGCGTCGACGTGCTGGGGCGTCCCGCCGGGTCCGCGAACCTTCGTTCCCGGATCGGATACATGACGCAAGCTCCTTCGGTGTACGGCGATCTCACCGTCGCCGAGAACCTTGTCTTCTTCGCCCGCGTTCTTAACGAGCCCGAGGCGGCCATCGACCGAGTGCTCGCGGAAGTGTCGCTGGAGTCGCTCCGCGGGCGTCCTGTGAACCGACTCTCCGGTGGCGAGCGTGCGCGCGTCTCGCTCGCGGCGGCACTCTTGGCTGAGCCTGACCTACTCGTACTCGACGAGCCGACGGTCGGTCTCGATCCGGTTCTCCGCCGCGATCTTTGGGAGCTCTTTCACGCCCTTGCCGACCGGGGTACGACGCTGCTCGTCTCCAGCCACGTCATGGACGAGGCGGATCGGTGCCATACGCTGCTGCTCCTGCGCGAAGGAACACTGCTCGCCCATGCGACGCCGGCCGAGCTGCGTCGTCGCACGGGGGCGAACAGCCTCGAGGACGTGTTCCTGCGCCTCATCGAGGAACGGGCATGAGCCTGCGCATCACAAGAGCGGTTGCGCTGCGGGTTGTGAGCCAGCTTCGCCGCGACCCGAGAACGATCGCATTGATCGTCGGCGTGCCATGCGTGCTCATGGTGCTCCTGCAGCAGCTGTTCGGCCGGCACTCGACCGTCTTCCAAGAGGTGGGGACCCCGCTGCTCGGACTCTTCCCGTTCATCACGATGTTCCTGGTCACCTCGGTCACGATGCTCCGCGAGCGCACCTCGGGGACGCTCGAGCGATTGATGACGCTGCCGCTGCACAAGATCGACATCCTCGCCGGCTACGGCGCCGCGTTCGCCGTCGTCGCGGTCGTGCAGGCAACGGTCGTCTCGCTCCTCGCGCTCGGCCTGCTCGGCCTCGACGTCGCCGGACCGAACTGGCTCGTCGTCGTGCTGGCCGTCGCGAACGCCGTTCTCGGAAGCACGCTAGGGCTGTTCGTAAGCGCCTTCGCCGAGACCGAGTTCCAGGCGGTCCAGTTCATGCCCGCAGTCGTGCTCCCCCAGATCCTGCTTTGCGGCCTCTTCGTCGCACGCGACCAGATGGCAACTTGGCTCCGCGCTGTCTCGTATGCCCTCCCACTGACCTACGCATACGACGCACTCGCGCGCACGGCAGCGAACGAGATCGACGACGTGTGGTTCGTCGTCGATTGTCTCGTCGTCCTCGCCTCCATCGCCCTGGCGATCGCACTGGGGGCAGCGACGCTCCGCCGCAGGACGGCGTAGACGGACAGCAGCCGACGCTTCGCTCACGCCATGGCTCCTGCGACCGGATCCCGTTCAAACGGGAGCGCCTCACACCCCGGTTGCCGAAGCGGTTCGCTTTCTGCGTCTGTACTCACGCTGCGCCGTTGCCCGCGCGCAGGCCGGTGAGCAATAGAGCACGCCACGGCTGCGGTGTTGGCCTTTCTTTGAGCTTCCCTGCTGATGGACGAAGCGCCGGCCGCAGCGTTCGTTCTGGCAGAAGCGGTACTCGACGCCGCCGACGATGTGATTAAAGAGCTCTAGCGCGCACAAGGTGTAGAGCGGCAGCTCGGAGGGTTCGCGCTGAGGTTCGATGGTCGCCCCGCGATGCTCTCCTTCTCGCCCGTCGAACCCGGCGAATTCAAAGACGACCTCGAGCTGTGGGCTGAGCGGCTGGAGAAGAGTGCCGAGCATCGAGATGAAAAACCCGGAGAGCGTGGGGGCGTTCCAGCCTTCATCGGGCGGGTTGAGAACAGAGCGAAAGCCGATCCCGTCGCCCTCAGATTGAGGGCCCCAAGCATTGGTCCGGAGCGCTTGCCAGGCGGTCTCGACATCACGGAGGCAGTGAGCGGCAAAGCGAAATTCGTTCAGAGTCTCGACGAGGGTTGGATGGTGTTCCAGCAGGGCTTGGACGTGCAGAGGCGACCACTCCTCAGCGGTCGTCCAATCGCCCGCATCCCTGATTAGCTCCTCCTTCGTGAAGATGAAGGCGTAGCCGATGCCTCCGCCCTCCTCCTCTTTCCTGATCGGATAGAAGCGGGCCTTCTCGCGTTCGATCGCTCGCTCTTTGACCTGGCGCTCGCGGCGTGGCGCTAGCGCGCCTTTGCTCCACTCGGCGAGCTGCCCTTGCCCCTCCGAGAGCACCTTGTAGGCGGTCGCTCCGTCGAGCCGGCCATAGGTGTTGACGAAGGTGAGGATCGCCCGGGGGTCGTCGAGATCGACCTCGGCGAGACGGAGGTAAGTCTCGCCGGAGAGCTCAACTGGCCTAGGGTCAAAGGCGTACTCCCCGTCCTCGTTGGCGGTCGGCGCCGGGAGGGTCACCTTCCCGCCTTGATCGAGATAGCTCGCAACCTTGGCGGCCTTCGGCAGCGGCAGTGGACCGCCGGGCCAGGTGGTGATACGAAGTTGAATATTTACATCTAACTGCATCCGTCATACGGTAACGCCCGTGAACCGTATAACGCAAGCTCAACTTTCGATCACCCGGCACGCGGCGGGGAGCCGTCCGATGGCAGCGCCATATTGCTTCTCCCTCGGAACGGGCGTTCGAGTGCCGGGGTCAAGGAGGAAGAGATGATGAACGAACCAATCAGATGTCCCAACTGCGGCAGCGACATCCCGCTGACCGATGTAATCGAGAGCCAGATCGAGCAGCAGCTCGAGCTCCGGCTAGCAGCCAGGGCTGAGCAGGCCGAGATTGACCAGGCCGAGGCTCTCAAGGCCCAGGAGGCCGAGCTGCGGGCGGCCCTCGCTGCCGAGAATGAGGCCCGCGAAGGAGAACTGCGCGAGCGGGCTGCGGCTGAAGTCTCGACGGAGCTCGCCGACTTGAAGGCTCGGGTTGAGGAGCAGGAGGGCGCTCTCAAGAAGGCCCAGGCGCAGGAGCTGGCCTTTCGGCGCGACAAGCGCAAGCTCGACGAGGAGCGGGCGGCGTTCGAGCTCGAGATCGCCCGCCGCCTCGATGCAGAGCGTGACAAGGTCGCCACTGAGGCGACGGAGCGGCATGCCGAGGAGTACCGGCTGAAGCTGGGCGAGAAGGACATCCAGCTGGAGCAGATGAAGCGGCAGATCAAGGAGCTCCAGGAGTCCTCGGAGCAGATGCGCTCCGGCCTGCGGGGCGAGGTTCTCGAGCGCGATCTCGAAGATGTCCTGCGCGAGCGCTTCCCCGAGGATCGGATCGATCCGATCAAGTCCGGGATCAAGGGCGCGGATGTCCTCGAGGCTGTTCGCTCCCGGCGCGGCCAGGAATGCGGCTCGATCCTCTGGGAGTCGAAGCGGACGAAGGCCTGGAGCAACGGCTGGGTCGCCAAGGTCAAGGAGGACGCGGCCGAGAAGAGGGCCGATATCGCCGTCATCGTCTCGACCGTCCTCCCCGCCGACTGCGAGAGGATGGAGTGGCGGGACGGCGTCTGGATCATCGAGCCGAGCTGCGTCTCAGCGCTGGCGATCGCCCTGCGGCAGACGCTGATCAAGGTCGACCATTCGCGGGCGATCGACATCAACCGCAACCAGGCTCGGGATGCTCTCTACGAGTACCTCGCTGGCGACGAGTTCCGGCAATGGTTGATCACGCTCGTCGAGATCGCCAATGAGCAGCGCGAGGATCTCGAGAGCGAGAAGCGGGCTTACATCGCCAAGTGGAAGAAGCGCGAGAAGCAGATCGAGCGCCTCGAGGTCAGCAGCGCCAGCATCTACGGCGACCTTCAGGGAGTGATGGGGCCGGCCCTGGCCACCGTCGATCTCCTCGAGCTCGCTCCTCCGTCCGCTGCGGCCCAACTCCCGCCGGCGGCTTAAGCAGATGCCTCACGGAGGCGGCGTCGTAGGGGCGCCGCCTCTCGCCCCTGTCCTCTTCCGACTCTCGTGGAAGGGAGTGGCGTGACATTGTCACGCCACTTTCGGTCACCCGTCACTCGCGCCTGTGCCTCAGGAGTCATTCCACGCCACTGTCCCGGGCGAGCGAGCTGGAGCCTGTGCAAATCTGGCTTCGTGGGAAGGCCGGCAGTCGGCGTGCTCTATGTGATCGCGATGGCAACCGTTGTGGTCGGCGTGGACGTCTTGTTCTTCCGAGGTCATTTCTGGGAGCGACTGGCGGTCAACGTTGGGATTGTCCTGGTGTTCGGGGCGTTCTACTTCAGGTTTTTGCACCACGTATAGGCGAAACGGTCGAGTCCCGCTACCTCTCAGCGGTCCTTCCGAACCTAGGCGACGGCTGTCATACCTGATCGGGCGTCGTGCATTTGCCCGAAGTCTGATCTTGTTCGTCTAGGCGCTCAGGTCGCGACTGTCGAAGCGGACGATCGCCGCTGCCGTTAGGGCGATGGTGACGACTCCGAGGACGATGAGACCCATGACCCCGACGCCGCGCGTAAGGGGGTCGTGGCCGCTGTAGTAATAGAACAGCGTGAGGTACTTGAGCCAGACGATCGGGCTCACGAGCGGGGCGAAGCTGTTCACGAGCCAGCCGAGGACGGCGACCGCTGCGGCGCCTCCGGTGGCGAGCGATCGGCGGCCGGTGCCGGCACCGAGAGCAAGCGCGACCGCACCGGTGGCGAATCCGAAGAACGCGAGCTGCACTGCGAGTGCGGTGATGTGACCGACGCTGATCCCGCCCCCACCGACGGCGACGCCGGCGAGCAGGCCGATCCAGACCGCGAACGCGATGATCACCACGATCAGAGCGATTGCCGCGGCCTTGGCCACGAGCAGGCGTGAGCGCCGGATCGGGTGGGCGAGCACCAACGCGAGAATCCGATCCTCCTCCTCGCCGGCGGTCGCGGCCGAGGCTCCGGTGATCGCCAGAGCCCCGATTACGAGCGGTGCGTAGATGACAGCGATCTCGCTCCGGAACCAGCCGGTGATGGTCGCGTAGTCCGCGCCGCCGAGAAGATTGGCGACGCTCGTCGGGACGTCGAGCTTCCCGATCGTGTGCCCGACTGAAGGGAACAGAGCACCGACGGCGAGCATCACTGCGACGAGCCCTACGGCTGCCGACAGGGTTCCTACCATGCGCAGACGGAGCGTGATCCGGGTCGCCGCCCAGCTCAAGCCGGAGCCTCCCGGTAGTAGCGCAGGAAGATGTCCTCCAGGTCGTCCTCGCGGGGCCGGATCGCTCGTACGTCGTGGGCGGCGGCTGCCTTGACCACGGCATCCGCAGACCCTTCGAAGCCGATCGTCAGCGTTCGCCCGCTCGCGCGCACCTCCTTGACTCCGGGGAGCATGCGGAACCGCGCCGCGTCGACGGGCTCCCCGAACTCGATCTCGAGGCGCTGCATGGCAACCTTGCGGAGGTTCTCGAGCGTGTCGACGACCACGAGCCGACCTTCACGCAGGATCGCCAGGCGCTGAGTGACGCGCTCGACCTCCGACAACGTGTGTGAGGAGAGGAAGACTGTGCGACCCTCAGCCGTGACCTCACGCAGCAAGGCATGAAAGCTCTGCTGCACCAACGGGTCGAGCCCGGCGATCGGCTCATCCAGGATCAATAACTCCGGCTGGTGCATGAACGCCTGGATCAGGCCTAGCTTTTGCCGGTTCCCCGTCGACAGTTGTCGAACGGGACGATCGAGATCAGCGTCGAACCGCTCCGCGAGCGAGTCGCGCACGCGCGGGTCGACCCCGCCTCGCAGCTGCGCCAGGTAGTCGAGCACTGCCCGCCCGGTCAGCTTCGGATACAGAGCCAGATCCCCGGGTAGAAAGCCGACCCGCCGGCGGATCTCGACGCTGTCGCTGCCAGTGTCCAGACCGAGCACGCTCGCTGAACCCGACGTCGGCTTGATGAGGTCGAGGAGAAGCCTCATCGTGGTCGACTTCCCCGCGCCATTCGGCCCGAGGAACCCGAACACCTCGCCCCGGCCGACCTCCAGATCGAGCCCGAACAAGCCTCGCCCGAAGCCGTAGTCCTTCGAAAGGCCGGTTGCGACGATCACAGGCTCACCAATGACCGCTGTGACGCCGCTTGACATATGCGGCGAGGCTACATCCCTATCTCGCTCAACGGGCAGGGCGGAACGATGGCTCAAATCAGGCTTCTGCCGCAGGAGTCTCGTACAGGATGCGAGCTTGGCGGTTACTCACCACTGCCGCGTTACGAGGTACGACCCTGCGTCGCGAGACGAACGCGCGTACAGGTGACGACTGTCAAGACCGCGTCGACGCCGACCGGCTCCCTCAGAACGTCCGTTAGCGTACGACCGACGAGTTTCTCGGTGATCGGCACCTCGAGCAGTACGGCCTTCTCTTCGAGCACCTCGTCCGCAAAGGGAATTGAGCAGCAGCAGGGCGTGAACGCTCGGGCAGCGACATGCCTACGTCGCTGCAGCAGGGGCGGCCGGTCGTGGCTTGGGAAGCGTCCGCGCCATGAGGAGCCGGTAGAAGGTCAACCAGATGACGGGGGGCCGCTTCCAGTAGCACCGTGATCGGACCGCCGAGTCCACGGAGGTCCGTGCCGACAAGCAGGGCCGAGAGCGAGCCAGAAGGCGGCGAAAGTTGCGTAGTGGAGCCGCCGCCTCCTCTTCTGGCCAAGCGGCGTGCGTTGAACGACGCGGCGAGGGCACCCCCACGGCGAGGTCCCCGACAACTGATCAGACGGGAGACCAGCTGGCGTGGTCGCGCGTGTCGAGGGCAACCTCGACGGGAACAGCCTCGTTCGGAGGCTCGGTGAGTGTGGTGGCCAGGCCCAAGTGCTCCGCGAGGAAGGGGCTCAGGTAGCGGCCGACGATCTTGGCCGGCGGCCACCAGAGCGGCTGCGTGTCCATCGCGGAGATCGAACCCTCGGAGCGGAGGAACCTTGGCACCATCCCGGTAAGGAGAAGGCCGCGGAGCACCGGCGTGTACGGGGCCGCCTGGACGGGCGCGCCAGCGTCGGCAGCGATCGCGGTCGCCACCGAGTCAGCCTGCTGAGCAGCGAGGCCGCCCTGCTTGATCGGCCACTGGGTCAGGTCGCCGACGGCGTAGACGTCGGTGAGGTCGAGCACTCCGCCGAGCTCGTCGGTCGCGACGAAACCGCACTCGTCCTGGGGGATTCCGTCAATGGGCGGTCCTTCGAATGTCGGGAGCGCCACAACGGCGTCGGCGGGCAGCTCATTCCCTTCGACGACGGAGAGTGCCCCGTCGGTCCAGGCGTGGGCGACGGTTGCCGTCTCGATCTGGATTCCCCGAAGCTCCAACAGCTCGGCGATCCTCGAGCTCGCCGCGGCGCCGAAGAGCCCAAGCGGCCGCTCCTCGGGCGTCACGATCACAATTTCCACGCCTCGCGTCATGTGCTCGGTGAGGTACTCGGAGCTCAAGAACGCCAGCTCGTAGAGTGGCAGCGGCCAGCTTGCACCGGTGGGCACGACAAACACGAGCCGATGCAATTCGCCCGCCGTCATGCGCTCGAGCAGGTCCGCGAGCGCACTCCAGTCTTCCGGGCCACGAAAGGTCAACGCTCCGGGTACTGCCTCGCGTGGCTGGCCGCCAAGCGCGAGCACCACCATGTCGTACGAGACGGACTCGCCGTCCGCAAGCAGAGCGCGCCTCCCCTCGGCGTCGACACCAACGAGCGAGCCGTTTCGCAACTCCGCGCCCGCGGCCTGAACAAGCCGATCGAGCGGAAACCGGCGCACCTCGCCCATCTGGAACGGCTCGACAACCGCCAGCGGCCGGTAGGTGAACTCGCGCTCCGGTGCGACCAGCTCGACCGTGACGTACTCACGGGCGATCGCATTCAGCGCGAGCGCCGTCTCCAACCCTGCAACGCCTGCCCCGATGACAACGACGTGGACGCGGTTGTCAGTCATCGTTCGGCCTCCCTTGGTCGCTCGCTCGGTGTGAATCCAAGCAGGTGGCCGACGAGGGCGAATCCGTAGTTTTCCGTCGGCTCTAGCGCGCCAACCGCCGATGTCGCCAACTCCTCTCAGGCGGCGGCGGGCGCTCGAGATCGAGGACGATCAGGACACCCGTGGTTCTTGCGCAGCCGCAAGGAAACTCCCCCTAAACGCGCGTTGAACTGTGGAAGATTGCGGACGCTAAAGCCAGACATGGCGACCAGACTCCGATCGTGCTCTCTGCCCCGACACCTGCGCCGACCCGTGAGCAGCGACTTTGGTCGGAGGAAGTGGCGCGCGTATTCGCGACAGCGTCCACACTCGAGCCAGCCGTCCGCCTCGCCGTCCGGGCAACGCTTCACGGAATCGCTCGTGACCCCTCTACCGATCAGACCGTTCTCGCAGATGTAGTCGCTCTGCTCTCCGCGACCCGCACAGAGCGTCAGCGAAGGTCAGAGATTCCAACCGGTGAACACCCACACCCCCTCCGCCATCGACCTCTACTGGCTCCCGCTCGGCGCCGGCGGACACTCCGTTCGTCTGAACGGAAAGGTGTTCGAATTCTTCGCGGCCCGGCGAGAGCACCGTGACCGATGCGACCTCTACCACTCGGCGCTCCAGGTATACGTCCCCGAAGCGCGCTTCGTCATCGAGCAGGCTCCGGCATGGGGCGAAGGCTCGCGCCGGGGCGTCGTGGCCGAGGGCGCCGTCGGCGCACGGGCATTAGGCCGCTTCCGGATCTTCCGCTACGAGATCCGCAGTTGGCGTGAAGGGGTCATTCCGGACATCGCGGAAGCCGTCGAGAGCCCCCTCCGACTAAGTGAAGAGCCCCAGCAGGCGCAGGGGCTCCTCGAACTCGCCCCGCAGATCCCGACGCCCGTCTGGGGCCGAGACGAGCTGGGCGCGGGAGAGATGTGGAACTCGAACTCGACAGTCTCTTGGCTCCTCGCCACCAGCGGGCTCGCAGTCGAGGCGATCCCGCTGCCACGCGGTGGGAGGGCTCCGGGCTGGAATGCCGGGATCGCGATCGCGCGTCGCCCCCAGGGCGGTGGGCAGTGAGAGCATGATGCGGTAGAGGTCGGTCTTGCCGCCCAGGGGTCATTCCCGAACACCGGCCCACATCACCGTGTTGTCGCCAGCCGCGCGACCCAGGAGGGTGACGCTCGAGGGTCATTCCGGAACACTGAGCCATGCGCGTTCTGCTTCCGATCGGCCCATGCGGCGCCAACGACGCCGCGTCGCCCGGGTATGCCGTGACGGACAAAGACCTCGCGGCACGGTTTGCCTGTCGGTAGCCTCGATGCTGCCGTCCCCGATCGTCGTCACCAACGTCGACGCCGTCGAGGGCTGAGGGACAAGCGAACCACCAGGACGCCAGAGCCACACCGGGAGAGCTGCGAAGGATGGGTTTCGAGTCAGGCTCGATGGCACCGAACGTCGATGCCGCCCGCTGCTTCGTCGAGAGGCCGGGCAGCGTCGCAGCAATCGGCCCGTCGGACGGTCTCCCCGCGCTGCTTTGCTGGGAGTCCGGGCCTCGGGTTGTCCCGAGACCGGACTGAGGCGTGCCGGTGCGCGCGGAGCCCGACCCGACAGCCGGAGCGGTCGGGTCACCAGATGCACCGACGGCTACGCAGGAGCTCGACCTCTCCGCCACCGCGACGTTGCCGGTCGCGGATGTACTGCGTGAGCTCGGCTCCTCCGGAGCGGGTCTTTCGAATGCCGAGGCAGGGCGGCGTCTGGGGCTCTACGGGCCGAACGTTCTGAACGCGCACGGGGTCAGCGCCTGGTCGGTACTGGCCCGTCAGTTGCGCAGCTACCTGCTTCTGCTGCTGCTGGCCGCGGCGGTCGTCTCGGCCGCGGTCGGCGACCTCACGGAGGCGTTGATTATCGGCGCGATCATGGCGATGAGCATCGGGCTGAGCTTCTTCAACGAGTACCGGTCAGAGAAGGCGGTCGAGGAGCTGCACTCCGAGATCAAGCATCTTGCCGCGGTCGACCGCGACGGCGTTCCCGCCGAGATCGCCGTGACGCAGCTGGTTCCGGGTGATCTAGTGCATCTACGGGTCGGGGATGTGATTCCCGCCGATCTGCGACTGCTCGAGGCGCACGAGCTCGAGTGCGACGAATCGCTGCTGACAGGCGAGTCGCAAGCAACCGAGAAGACGGCCGAGGCTCAGGAGCCGGGTGACTCACCGCTCGATCTAGGCTCGTGCGCGTTCATGGGCACCCTCGTCAGCGGTGGCGGTGGGCGCGGCGTCGTCGTTCGCACGGGCTTGCGCACAGCCTTTGGGACGATCGCGGTGCGGCTGGGCGAGCGGCAAGGGGTGACCGCGTTCCAGCAGGGGCTGCAGGACTTCTCTCGGCTGCTCGCGACTGTGACAGCTTTGCTGGCCGGCTCTATCTTCGTGATCAACGCGGCGCTCGGGCGCTCAATCCTCCAGTCGGCCCTCTTTGCGCTCGCCATCGCGGTAGGACTGACGCCACAGTTGCTGCCGGCAATCGTCACGGTCAGCCTCTCGACCGGCGCCCGACGACTGGCCAAGAAACGCGTGATCGTCAAACGCCTTGTCGCGATCGAGGACCTGGGCAACGTCGAGGTGCTGTTCACGGACAAGACCGGCACCCTCACTCAGGGTCAGATTTCGTTCACGCAGGCGCTCGACAACGTGGGCAAGTCGGACGACCACGTCCGCGTGCTCGGTCTGGCCTGCAGCGACGAGACCGGCAACGAGCTCGACCGCGCGCTCTGGGCCACGCCGCGGGACGTCCACAGCGACAGCATTCCGGTCCCGCTCGACCGCCTGCCCTTCGACCACGAGCGACAGCTCGCCTCAGTCCTCGCCGACACACAGCAGGGTCGGATGCTGATCTGCAAGGGCGCCCCGGAAGCCGTCCTTGCCCGCTGCACGACCATCCCCACCCAGACGCAAGCCACTCTCAGCGAACTCTTCGCCTCGGGTACGCGAGTCATCGCGGTCGCAAGCCGGCGGCTAACCGCCGACCACCTCCGCAAGGACGACGAGCACGACCTCTCCCTCGAGGGATTTCTTTGCTTCACCGACCCGCTAAAGCCTGAGGTCAAGGACTCGCTCGCCCGGCTGGCGCGACTTGGGGTCACCGTCAAGATCGTCACCGGTGACAACGGCCTGGTTGCCGCGCACCTCTGCGACGAAGTCGGCCTCGACCCGGGAACCGTTCTTACGGGACAGGAGCTCGAGAAGCTCGACGACGCCGCCCTCGTCGCGCTGCTGCCGAAAACGACCATCTTCGCTCGCGTCACCCCGGAGCAGAAATCGCGCATCATCCTCGCCCAGCGCAGCCTTGGTGCCGATGTCGCGTTCCTCGGCGATGGCGTCAACGACGCGATCGCTCTTCACCATGCCGATGTCGGGATCTCGGTCGACTCGGCTGCCGACGTCGCTAAGGACGCCGCGGCCGTCGTCCTGCTCGACAAGGACCTCGGCATCCTCGCCGACGGCGTTGTCGAAGGCCGGCGCATCTTCGCCAACACAATCAAGTACGTGCTCATGGGCACCTCGTCCAACTTCGGGAACATGTTCTCGGCTGCGGGCGCGTCCCTCTTTCTCTCGTTCCTGCCGATGCTCCCGACGCAGATACTCCTCAACAACCTCCTTTACGACGTCAGTGAGATGACCATCCCCACCGACAACGTCGATGAGGAGTTACTCGCCCGACCCGCCAAGTGGGACATCCGCATGATCCGCCGCTTTATGGGCTTCTTCGGCCCGATCTCGAGCGTTTATGACTTCCTCACTTTTGCCGTCATGCTGCGCGTCTTCCACGCTGGCCCCGTTCTCTTCCGGTCCGGCTGGTTCGTCGAGTCGCTGACCACCCAGACACTCGTCATCTTCGTCATCCGCACCCGCCGTGTTCCGTTCTACAAGAGCAAACCGAGCCGCCCGCTACTCGCCACCACCCTCGCCTGCGCCGGCCTCGGCGTCGCACTCCCCTACATCCCACCCCTCGCCCACCTGTTCGGCTTCACACCACTTCCGCTCAGCTTCCTCGCGATCCTCGCCGTGATGATCGGCACCTACCTCGCCCTCGCCCAAATCGGCGTCGCACTCTTCTTCAAACCGCAAGGAGGTCGCCCACTTGCCCGTGCGATGAGCGCCGCAGAACGACGCATCACGCGCCGAGCCTCACGCTGGGGAGGTTGGCGACACGGCACCGCACCACCAACGCCGCCTCCGCCGACCGAAAGCCGAAGTTCTATCCCGGCACCAACTGCATAGGAGACCGCCGCGAGTGACCAATGTGTTTGCAAATCGGTCAACCGCGCCACGGGTCGACCGAGGGTGGGTGGAGCCTGCCCGGCGGCGTAGTAGAACCCGGCGAGTTAGAGGAGGAACCCGTCGCGAAGCAGGTCGAGGACACGGGCGTAGTGGTTCGGCTTACAACCTGTCGTCATCGACTCTCAACTCGAGCCTGAATCCCGAGAGCTTCCGCAGCGGCAGAAATGTCCGCGATGCTCGCGTCACCACCTCGCATGGCCTCGGCCGCCGCGACTCCGATCATTGACGTGAGTGTCAGGAAGTCGGCAAAGGCCATCGGGTCGGCTCCCGACCGCCAGCGAGCGACCTGCTTGGGCTCGGCGTTGAGAGCCGTGGCCGCCTCCGCTTCGTCCTTCCAGCCGAAGAGTCCGAAGGCCGCCTCAAGAAGGGGTACCGCCCCCTCGGTCCGCGGTTTCCGCCCCTTCTTTCTTTCTTTCCGCCCTGACTCATCGGCTGGCTGTACGACCTGGCCGGCGTCCTCGAAGACAGCGGCAGTGATCTCCTCCGAGGAGATGCCGAGGAAGTGGGCCATCCGGAGCACATCGTGAACGGGCGGCCGTGTGACGCGACCGAGCTCCCACCCTTCGATCGTTCCGGGCTTGATCCCGACGAGCTCGCCTACCCGCGCCCTCGAGTAGCCCGCGGATTCCCTGCGCTGTTGAAGTAGCCGCCCGAGGGCAGTCTGTCGCCGGGCCATGTTCCTGCTCCCTTTGTAGTCGTGGAGAGGCAGTCGATCCACTGCCGCGCCCCAGATGTTCCCACTATACGCGGTCATTGTCGCATCTCCGTGCTTCCACTGCTATAACAGTGGATCACCTGCTATAGCGTGAGTCCAGTTGATCCACGGAAGGAGCGGCTGTGAGTGGGAGCAATGGTGAGCTGGAAGGGGCGGCTTCCCTCTGGCGCGACGAGGCGGAGCCCGTGCCGCTGCTGGGTTCCAGCGCCGCCGAAGAGCTATCTGCGCGCCCGCCGAGCAACGGCGACCAGAGGCAGGTCGCGACGATCACCGAGCGGCCGAGCTCGGACGAGTTCTCGGCCGAACGGATGCTGCGCGCCGCTGCCGCAGTCCCGCCGAGAGGCTGGCGGCGCGGCCTCTACCGCCTGAGCGGAGGGCTGCTGCGGATCGGACCGAGCGCGGCTGAGGTACGACACAGAGAGCTCGTCGCCAGCGTGAAGGCGCCCGTCCACGGCTGCCGCAAGGTCGCCTTCATCTCACGCAAAGGCGGCGTGGGCAAGACGACAACCTGCCTCCTGGCGGGGCACACCTTCGCCTCGATCCGCGGCGACCGCGTGATCGCGCTCGACGGAAACCCCGACGCCGGGACGCTCGGCCACCGTGTCCGGCGCGAGACGAGTGCCACCGTCTCCTTGCTCCTCGACGACGTCGACCGCATCAGTCGCTATGCCGACATCCGCGGCTACACCTCGCAGGCGCAGAGCCGGCTCGAAGTCGTGGCTGCCGACGACGACCCGAAGATCACGCAGGCGCTCGGCGAGTCGGAGTTCCGCCGTGCGATCGAACTGCTCGAGCACCACTACAACCTGCTCTGCCTCGACACGGGCACCGGCGTCCTGGAGTCGGCGACTCGGGGCATCCTCGGCGCCTCCGACCAGGTCGTGGTCGTGAGCGCACCAAGCCTGGACGGCGCGCGCGCGGCGAGCTCGACGCTCGACTGGCTCGAGCAGAACGGATACGAGCACCTCGTCCGCGGCGCCGTGGCGGTGCTCAACACCGTCCGCGGTGCGGACGGCGCCGTCGATCTCGAGCGCATCGAGCAGCACTTCGCCGCGCGTTGCCGAACGTGCGTCCGGATCCCATGGGACCCACACCTCGACTCCGGCGCAGAGGCCACACTCGACGGCCTCCGCGCCGGCACGCGCAACGCCTACCTCGAACTCGCCGCGGCGATCGCCGCCGGCTTCAGCGACACCACTGAAAGGAGGTCGTGACTCATGTCCGTCTTGATGAACCTTGTCGTCGCCGCCGGCGGTATCGGCGGCACGCCGAATCCGAACGGCCTTCCCGGCAGTTCGGCGCTCCAGCAGTTGATCAACGGGCTCGCATTCTGGGGTCTTCTCGCCGCGCTCGCGGGCCTCATCATCTCGGCGGCGGTCTGGGCTCTGAGTGCCCACTCCGGCAACTACCAACACACGACGGTGGGCCGGCGCGGGACGATCATCTCGGCCGCCGCCGCGTTCCTCGTCGGCGCCGCACCGGCGATCGTCACCTTCTTTCAGAACCTCGGTGGGACGGTCAAGTAGTGACCGGACGCCCAGTCGATGTCCCGGCGATCGGCGAGCGCGGGCCTCGCCGACGCCGGCTTGCGGCTGCCGCTGCGGCGCTCGCGCTCATCGGGCTGGGCGTCGCGATTGGCAGCCGGATCGCCGTGCCCGCCCACACGGCGACGACCAAGACCGTGACCGTGGCGTCGCCAAGCGCGACAGCTGCGACATCAGCCGGACCGGCTGCGGGACCGACTCGCCTATCTGCGGTAGCCGCGGCGGCCACCTACGTCAGCGAACTCGACGGGGCAACGCTGCTCGACCGGGCGCGCGTGCGTCGAATCGTCGGCAAGGTCGCGTCCACACAATCCCGCCCGGGCCTGATTACTGCGTACGAGCAGGCCGCGGTGCAGGCGCGCGAGCGTCTCGGCCTCGGCACCGTGCCGGCACCGGTCGTGATCCTCCGAGCCGCACCCGTCGGCTACCGCGTCGAGAGCTACGGCCAGGGGAGCGCTGCGATCTCGATCTGGCGGGTCGGCATCGTCGGGAGCGGCGCGACGGTCGACCCCCAGCAGTCGTGGGCGACGGAGAGGGTGAACCTCGTCTGGCAGCACGGCGCCTGGAGGGTCGCTGCCTTCTCCAGCACGCCAGGGCCGACTCCCCCGCTCCCGACCACCGTCACGGCCACGTCGAGCACTGAACTCTTCCGTGCCGTACCCGCCTTCCAGGAGTTCGCCGGTGCAACTCCATAGGCGCACGATCACTGCGCGTCTGACCGCGGCGGTACTGGCTGTGCTGCTGTCGGCGACGCTCCTCGTGGCACCGCTGACTGCTCCGGCCGAGGCGAGCATCGGCCCGATCCCGACGCCGTGCGACCTTCCGGGCGGCGACCTCGTCTGCTCTGCGGTCGGCGACGTCGCGGGCAACGTGGCGAAGGCGACGGGCGACTACATCATGCACGGCGTCACAGCCTGGGTCACAGACGCCGCCGTGTGGGTGACGGGCAAGGTCGGCAGTCTCATTGACGCGACTACAAGCCCGGACGTGCGCGCTGGGTGGTTCCAGAGTCAGTACGGGACGATGCTCGCCGTCGCGGGGGCACTCGCCTTACCCATGCTCTTGCTCGCCGTCATCCAGGCGGTCATGCGGCAGGACATCTGGATGTTGTTGCGTTCCGCCTTCGGCTATCTGCCGATGGCGTTCATCCTCGCCGCCGCGGCGATCGTCGCCACGCAGCTTCTAATCGCCGTGGCGGACGATCTCTCCAGTACCGTTGTCCATAGCCTCGGCGGCGGGTCTGGCAACCTCCTGCAGTCGGTCGGCGACGCCTATAAGAACGCGCTGAACGACAACTCGGCGCACGCCGTCCCGCTCTTCGGCACCTTCCTTGGCGCGATCATCCTCGCAGTCGGCGCGTTCGTGCTCTGGCTCGAGATGGTGATTCGCGACGCCGCCATCTACGTCGCGCTCTTCTTCCTTCCGCTCACGTTCGTCGCGATGATCTGGCCCGCGACGAGCCGCTGGGCACGCCGCCTTGTCGAGTTCCTCGTTGCGGTGATCTTCGCGAAGTTCATGATCGTCTCGATCATCAGCCTCGCGAGCGCAGCGATCACGAACACGACGCTCGTCCAGGGAGGCGGAGGCGAATTCGAGCGGATGATCGCGGGCTCGGCGCTTCTCGTCCTGGCAGCCTGGTCACCGTTCGCGCTGCTGCGGCTGATCCCAATGATGGAGGTCGCGGCCGCGACGGTCGCGAGCCAGCGCTCGACGATCTCGAACGCCGCCGGCTCCGCGGGGATCCAAACGCCCGCTGGGTACATGCGGCAGGCTATGGACCGGCATTCACGCCCGTCTACCTCGCCGACATCGTCCGGTGCTCCGCGAACCGCCTACATCGGTGGGACATCAGGCGGACAAGGCGCTTCTAGCGAGAGCAGCGAAACTCGTCGAACCGCGAGCGTCCGCTCTGACGCGCCGAGCGAGGGCGCTGGCCGCGCGACGTACGCGCCGCCGGCCGCATCGACCGGTGTGGAGCCAGGCCGCGGGGGCGAGCCGACTCGGCAACCGCCGCACCCGGCGCCGCCGCGCGACGAGAACTCGCCGCCGCCCGAGCGGCGGCCGCCACGACCACCGCGTCAGGAGGAGTAACGAATGGCCCACGAGGAACTGCGCCGCTACCGCTTCGGCCCGCTCGAGCGCCGCGGATTGATCGGGTCGCTACGCCCGACCCAGGTCTTCGTCATCGCGGCGAGCCTCGCGGGCGCAGTCGTCCTGCTGCGATCCCTTTCTGGCGGGGCCGGCGTCTTTGCCGGTTTCCTCCTCGTCCTCGCTGCGGCCGGATTCTGCTTCTGGCCGATCGCCGGCCGGTCTTCCGAGGAATGGCTCCCGATCGCGGTCCGGCACGGGCGGCAATGCGCCACCGGGCGGGATCGCCACCGGTCAAGCTCCCCACAGTCAGGCGTCCAGATTCGAGATGGCGGCCGCCCCGAACCTGTCGTCGCTCTGCCAGAGCCTGCTTTGGGACTCGAGCTCCTCGCAGCCCCCCTACGCGGGGAGACGGTCGGCGTGGTGAAGGACAGGCGCGCCCACTCTTACACCGCGGTGCTCGCGGTGAGGGTGACCTCCTTCGGTCTCCTCGATCGAGCAGAGCAGGAAGCCCGCCAGGCCGGCTGGGGCGATGTCCTCGCGAGCCTCGCCCGCGAGGGAAGCCCCGTGACCCGCGTGCAGTGGATCGAGCGAACCGTCCCGGCCGACGGCGACGAGATCGGCCGCTACCTCGGCAACGCGTGGGACAGAGGCGCGGTCCCGCTCGACTCGCTGCCGATGCAGTCGTACCTCGACCTCGTCGGCGCCGCGCCCGCCGCTACGAAAGACCATGAGCTGTTCGTCTGTCTGCAGATCGATGCGAAGCGCGCTTGGCGGCAGATCAAGCGCGCGGGCGGCAAGAGCGGCGCCGATGCGAGCGCTTGCGCAGTCCTCCTCCGCGAACTCGAGGCACTCGGGGAGCGGCTTACCGCTGCCGACGTCCACGTCGTCGGAGCGCTCCGCCCCGGGATGCTCGCGAGCGCGATTCGCATCGCCTTCGACCCCTGGTCCCGCCCAGGGCTGGCACGCCTCGCCGCCACGGACCACGACAGGGACGGAATCGACGAGGGCGCGGCATGGCCGGTCGCCAGCGACACGACGTGGTCCATGTACCGGGCCGATGGCGCGTTGCACGCGACCTACTGGATCGCGAGCTGGCCTAGAACCGACGTCGGAGCAGCGTTCCTGTCACCGCTCCTGCTTCACGCGCAGATGGTGCGGTCGATCGCGGTGACGCTCGAGCCGATCTCGCCGCTGCGGGCGATCCGCGAGGTGGAGACCGCGCGAACCACCGACCTCGCCGATCAGGAGGTGCGCGGCCGGATGGGCTTCGTCGAGACGGCACGGCGGCGCCGGATGGCCGAGGCGACCATGCGGCGCGAGGAGGAGCTAGCGGACGGGCACGCCGCGGTCAGATTCTCCGGCTACGTCACCGTCTCGGCACGCAACGACGAGGAGCTCGAGCACCACTGTGCCGAGGTTGAACATGCCGCGCAGATGGCACGCCTCGAGCTGATCCGCCTCTACGGCCAGCAGGACGAGGCGTTCACGTACACGCTTCCTCTCTGCCGAGGGCTGCGATGAGCACGCGCGGCCAGCCGGGACACCGGACGACGACCGCCCACGTCCAGGCGGCGTACCCCTTCGTCGCCGAGGGAGGTCTAGGAGGCCGCGGCGCCTACATCGGCCGAGACGTCTACGGCGGGTCGTTTTGCTACGACCCATGGGAGCTCTACGGCCGGGAGTTGACCAGCCCAAACGCCGTCGTGATCGGCATCGTCGGCAGGGCAAAGTCGAGCCTCGTCAAGACGTACGTGTTCCGGCAGGCCGTCTTCGGCCGTCAGGCATGGATCGTCGACGTCAAGGGCGAATACGACCGGCTCGCGAGCGCGCTCGGGGTCCAGCCCATCGCCCTCTCCCCGGGCGGCTCGATCCGGCTCAACCCGCTGACCCCGCGGGGAGGGCCGGAACGCCAGCTCAACCTCCTCTACTCGGTTGCGGCCGCCGTGCTCGAACGGCCGCTGACACCGGAGGAGAAGCGTGCGGCACAGGAGGCGCTGGACGTGCTCGAACGTCGCGGCGTCGGCGAGCCGACTCTGCCCGGCGTCGTGGACGTCCTCATTCGCCCACCGTCGGAGATGGCCGAGGCGCTCGCGATGCAACCGGAAGAGCTCGCCGCGGCCATCCGCCCGATGGCCTTCGCCCTCGATCAGCTCTGCTCCGGGAATCTTCGCGGCATG
Organism: uncultured Actinomycetes bacterium; assembly: GCA_963794255.1. GTDB lineage: Bacteria > Actinomycetota > Thermoleophilia > Gaiellales > Gaiellaceae > Palsa-739. The sequence goes on from CAWCDC010000003.1 coordinate 598,220, forward strand.
TTCGACGGGCCGACGACGCCGGGCCTCGAGCTTTCCGCGCCGCTCGTCGTCCTCAACCTCCGCGCGGTGCTGAACACGCACACGACGGCGCTCGGGATCCTCATGACCTGTGCGACAGCGTGGCTGCAGGCGATGCTCGAAGCGGAGACTGACGAGCGGAGCGAAAAGCGGATCGTTGTCGTCGACGAGGCGTGGCGGATCCTTGCGAACCTCGGCATCGGAGAGTGGTTGCAGCAGTCGTTCAAGCTCTCGCGCGCGCTCGGCACGCAGAACGTCGTGGTGCTGCACCGGCTCTCGGACCTGCACGCCGCCGGCGCTGGCGGCAGTCGCGAGCTCCGGCTCGCAGAGGGGCTGCTTGCCGACGCCGAGACCAAGGTCTGCTACGCGCAGCCACCCGACCAGCTTTCGCAGGCGCGGGAGCTGCTCGGGCTGACCGACACCGAAGCGGAGCTCCTTCCCCACCTGCGCCGCGGTTGGGCGCTCTGGAAGGTCGGCCAGCGCTCCTTTCTTGTGCAACACCGGCTCTCGCAGTTCGAGCGAGAGCTCGTCGACACGGACGCGCGCATGGCCGTCACGAGAGCCGCGTGAACGACGCAAGGAAGCCGCCACGGTTCCCGCTGACCGGCCAGAGCGAGGCGCATCCGTTGGAGACGGTCGCCTTGTGGGCGTTCGGTGCGGCGGTCGCGCTCGGTGCCCTCGTCTGGCTGACGGGCGAACTCGCCGCCCGCGTCTTCAGCGGCGTCTGGCCGCAGGTGAGCGTGGCCGAGATGGGCGGTATCCTCGCGCAGCTCCGCTCCCATGTCCGCGATCCGGCGAGCGCGTGGCCCGCGCCCGTACGGACTGTGATCCCCGGCCCAGCTGCGTTCTACGGCACGCTTGCCCTGCTGCTCACACCGCTCGTCGCAGTCGCTCTGCTGGTGCTGCGTCGCCGTACGTCGTCCGGCTCACACGGAGCAAGTGCGCGCTGGGCGCGACCACGCGACCTTCGCGCGCTCCGCGTCAAAGAGCCGCGGCGCGGGCGCCTCACTCTCGGCCGCGTCGACGGCCACCTAGTCGCCACCGAGGAGCGCCAGTCAGTGATCGTGATCGGTCCGGTGCAGACCGGCAAGACCTCCGGCTTCGCCGTGCCAGCGATCCTGGAGTGGCAGGGCCCGGTTGTCGCGACCTCCGTGAAGACGGATCTCCTGCGAGAGACATTCGCCGCGCGTAGCGCACTCGACGGGGACGTGTGGGTCTATGACCCGACCGGCGGGACTGGCCTTCCGCCCGCCGGTTGGACGCCGCTTGCTGCCTGCGAGACCTGGCAGGGCGCCCAGCGCGTCGCGTCCTGGCTCGTCGGCGCCGCCCGGCGCGGCGGGCCAGGAGTCGAGAACGCCCAGTTCTGGTACGGCGCGGCAGAGAAGCTGCTGGCGCCGCTTCTCCTCGCTGCGGTGCACGCCGACGCCACGATGGCGGACGTCGTCCGCTGGGTGGATAAGCAGGAGGAGGAGCAGGTCAGGTGGGGACTCGAACTGGCCGGCGACGACGCTGCGGCTACCGCGTTCTCGGCGACGACCATGCGCGACGAGCGCACGCGTTCGAACGTGTATGCCACAACCGAGACGGTTCTCGCCGCCTTCGCGGATCCGTCGGTGCTGGCGTCGGCAGCCGTCTCGGATCTGCAGGCGGAGCGGCTTCTAGATGGAGGTCGGCACACGGCGTACCTGTGCGCGCCGGCTCACGAGCAGCGACGTCTGCAGCCGCTATTCGCGACGCTCGTCCAGGAGATCGTCGCAGCCGCGTACGAGCGGGCCACCGAGACCGGGAAGCCGCTCGACCCGCCGCTTCTCCTCGTCCTCGACGAGTGCGCGAACATCGCCCCGCTTCGAGAGCTCGCAACACTCGCGTCGACCGGCGCGGGGCAGGGGATCCAGCTCGTGTCCGTCTTTCAGGACATGGCGCAGATCAACGCCGTATACGGTCGCGATCGCGCGCCGACGATCATCTCGAACCACCGCGCGAAGGTCATCCTCTCGGGAGTCGCCGACGCACAGACGCTCGACTACGTTGGCCGCCTCCTGGGCGACGAGGAGCTGCAGCAGGTGTCATCGACCACCGGAGCCGAGGGACGAACATCCACGACGCAGTCGGTCGCCCACCGCAGCCTGGCGCCCGCCAACGCCCTGCGCGAGATGCGACCCGGCCACGGCGTGCTGGTGTATGGGCACCTGCCGCCGGCACGAATCACACTGCGGCCGTGGTTCCGCGATCGTCGGCTCCGGCGGATCGCAACAGGCGCCGCCGCGGAACCTGTCGGAGCAGCGGGGTAACGTGATGTCCATCCTCGAAGACCTGACAAGACTCACGGCGAAGCGTCTCGAGCGCCGGTTGGAGGAGTTGGCGCGCGAGGCTTTGCCGTGCGTCTCGGCAGTCGCGTTCGAGGCCAGCCCGGAGGAAGGACTCACGGTCGGACTTTGGATCGAGTCGCTGGGCAGGCGCGACGTGCTCGACCTCGCGCGCGTCCTCGAGACCGAACCAGGCGGCCACGTCGCCACCGGCTGGTCCCTCCTCTCGCCGAGCCGGTCCCATCCGTACTCGAGACTGATGCTCCGCGCCCAATTCGAGCGCCCCGTCCTATGCTCGTTCGTCGTCCGCTTCGACATCCGCGACGAGGCGAGTGACGCGATGCGGAGTTCGCTTCCTCTACTTCTCGCTGCCTCGGGATTCGCGCTCGCGTTCGATCAGCTCCCCCAGACCGGGCAGCCGCTGGCGTGGATTCCCGCGCCGGCGGTACGCGACTGCCTGTACGAGGTTCTCGCCGCGGGTGACTAGTTGAGCCGATCACGGGACTCGCGAATTCTCGCTCCTCGTGAATCCTCCCGCTAATCCTGTCCGTCAGCCAGCGTGATCACCCCGCGGAAGCAGGCCGAACGAGACCGGCTGCTCAAGAAAGCCCTGGGCACGCACGCTTCCTCTTCGTTGCCAACCCGGGCGAGCGCCGCCGCGGAATCGGACCAAGTCGGGACCGCACGCCCGCCTCAGAGCGTGGGCTGATCGATAGGTCGAGGCCCGAAGAGAGGTGGCGGACACACATGACTCTGAGCAGCACGTAGCAGTCTGCAACGTCGTTGGAGCGAGGCGCGAAATCTAGGGGCGAGCGGTGCCACTGCGCCAGCCGGCAATGCGACTCGCCGCGGCCAGGATGTCTTGATTGGCCGCATCGATGTCCGTGGCAGCGGCGGTCACTCCCGCTCCCGATTGTGCGCTCGCGGCCGCCGCACCGGCCTGGCTGCTGCGGACGATGCGTCGCAGGGCGCTTTCGAGTTGATCGTGGGCTCCCCGAAGATATGGAGGGCAGTGCGTCGTCGAGAGGGCGAGTAGGAAGTCCGAAGCGGAGTCGCTCACCCTCTCCATCGCCTGCGCTGCTGTTGTCAGATCCGTGTTGCTTAGCGTCCGAGCGGCGGCGCCTGCCGAACTGGACATGGCGAGCATGGCGTCACCGACCGGGTCAGTGTGGCTGCTGATAACCACTAGATAGGCGTCGTGCGCCGGGTCGACCTCGCCGTCTTCCACCCGCATCGCAACGATTTTACGGTTTGCAATCGCTGAGGAGGCCGCGCCCGGCGTCGCCAGCGGTCTCTCCGCCGTGCTGCTCGGGACTCGTGAAGTTCTCCGCGAGCAGCTCTAGCAGCCCATCCCCGAATGCGAGCCCGTTCGGCGGCCACTCAAGGTCGACGCCGGGAGTCGGCCAGATCCGAGAGAGGCCGCCCCGGTAGACGCGTGTGTCGGAGATCGACAGGTGCCCGTGGGCGACGATGACCTGAAAGACCGCCCGCCCGACGACGAGGGTCACGACCACGCCGTTGGGGGGCTCCGTCGCGGCCCTGCCGATCCGCAACGGCACGGGGCGCGCCCACACCGCCCACGTCCGGTCGAGGTAGGCGCCGATCTCGACGATAGCGCCGCCGAACGGCTCCCGCCGCTGGCGAAGCGCATGGAAGAGCCAGGCCGGCACCGTCGGGGCGTCGCTCGAAAGGTCGAGCAGAAGCGCGGTCTTGTACGCCCAGGTCGCGAGGAGTTGCTGTTCGGGCGGCTCGAGCTGTCGGTCCGCTCCCAGGATCATCGGCTGGAGGATCGGCCGTGTGTCGTTCTCGAGCACCGACAGCCAACCCTCGTTGCACTCTGCGCACACAGGGACGGTGTCGTCGACCTTCACGAGCCGCCGGGCAAAATCCGAGCCCTTGTCGATCAGCCGTCCACGTTCCTGATCCGGGTTGAGCGTCCTTGAGACCCACTTCGCGATGACGTGCTCGTCCGTGTCGGCTTGGTTCATGCAGAACGGGCATAAGCCCACCGGAGGTGGGACGCGCAGGAGGGGGAGTTCGGAGTGATCCTCCGTGACTCGGAGCTGGAGGAGTTCCGGCGGTAGGTCAGCCGCACCAGCCTGGAGCCGACTCCGAGCTAGCTCCTGGCAGCCCCGGTGAGCGAAGCCGAGGAGATACAGGTTGTCAGCGCGAAGCGGCTCCTCGAAGTCGGTTGCTCGGCTGAGGAGTGGCTCCACGTCGATCGCGATTAGGGCGGAACCATCTCGGCGGCCGCCGAACATCACATGCGCGTCGCGCCGCCGCACGAGCTGAGTCCCGCACCCGAGACAGTGAGGCCTCGCCTCAAGGGGAAAAGTCATGCGGGCAGTGTGCCCACTGCGTACGGCTAGCAGCCGGCAACCTGTATAGAGCGGAGCGCGATCCCGCGCAAGAACAAATACCGGTCAAATCGCAACCATCAGAGCTCGATCTCCGGTGCGGGCTCGCGCGATCCCTCGCGCGCGGACCACGCTTCGACCAAGGGCGGAGTGCGATCCTGCGGCGGTGCAACTCGGCTAGGCGTCGGATGCTCCTCGAGCTTCCCCAGCTGGCGATCGCACATCTCGATGACACGGCGTTGGACGACGACCTCGGCCTCGAGTTTCCTCTTCCGGCCCCGCCCCAGCAGCGCACGCTGGACGTCCCGCTCTGCTTCCTCGAGTTTCCGCTCCGCGTCGCGCCGCACCTTCGCAGTCGCGATCTTCTGCTGCTCGACGACTCGGGTGGTCACGCGCGCGGCCTTCTCGATCTCGGCACGTGTGTCGTGGCGCGGCCCGGACGGCAACGGCCGCTGGTCGACCGCCAGTCGCTCGACGGCGGATTCCTCGAGTGCCTGCGCCAGGAGCGTGACCGAGTCCCGGTCGTCGAGCTCGTGGAAGTGGCTCTCGCGTTCGCGCGGGACGGCCGTGACGTAGAGCCGCGTCTCGTGCCTCGCGCGCGAGAGGGCGACGTATCCCCACTCCTGGAGTCGCGTGCCGCCGATGCCGAGGACGAACGCGCGCTCGACCGTCACCCCCTGGCCGGCGTGGCCCGTGATGGCGTAGGCGTGCCGGACATTCCCCTGGGCGAGATAGTCGCCGCTGAGTTCGACCTGATCGCCGCGGTCGGTCACGACGAACAGCGCCGCTTCGTGCCTGTCGGCTCGCTCGACTGTTCCGCGCGTGCCGTTCTTGACCCCGAGCGCCTCGGAGTTGCGGAGGCAGACGACGCGGTCGCCGGCAGCGAACTCGGCGCCGCCGATCGTGAGCCGCTCGCTCCCGAGCCGGCCGTGCGTCTCCATCAGCGTTCGCCCGAGCGCGTTCAACTCCGAGACGTCGCGGCGGCGAAGGGCAATCATCACGTTGGCGGGGAGGTCGCTGCGGGCGGCGGCCCACCAGTCGGCGAGCAGCCGCGTCTTCGCCGCGACGGGCGTCTCGCATGCGACGAGGCGGCCTGCTCCTTCGGCGAAGGCGAGGTAGTCGCGCCCAAGGCCGTTGCGGATCGCTTCGAGCGCGCGGCGCTCTTCGGCGTCCGGCTGCCTCCGGTTCTCGCTTAGCTCGATCGCGCCGTGGCGCTCGACGATGCCGGCGAATAGGCCGCCGGCGCCCACGGCCGGAAGCTGCTGCGGGTCGCCGATCAGGACGAGCTTTGCCTGCGCGCGCTCGATCCTCTCGAGGAGAGGTGCGAGGACTCGCGTTTCCGCCATGCCGGCCTCGTCGACGATGACGACGCAGCGGTCGGGCAGCTCGTGCTGGAGCAGGCGGTGGAGTGTCGTAGACGGAATGCCAGTCTCGTCCTGCAGCTTCTCGGCGGCGATCCCGGAAGGCGCTGCGCCGAGAACGGCGACACCGGCCGCGCGAAACGCGTCGGCCGTGGCGCGCGTCGCGGTCGTCTTCCCCGTCCCGGCGAGACCTACGACGCAGACGACTCGATCGGCGCTCGAGCCAACAAGGCGGACCATCTTCCGCTGCTCGTCCGAGAGCGTCGGCGCGCCGGCGAGAGCCTCGTCGATGACTCCCTTCACGACCGCCGGTGCGCCGGCGCCGACGCCGCGCTCAACAAGATCGAGCGCGGCGCGTTCCGTCGCGACGAGTTCGGCGGTCGAGTAGCGCGCCGGCCGCCCGGGCCGTGCGGCCTCGCCGACTCTCTCGACTCCCTGCATGCCGACGAAGCGCGTCGCGAGCCGCCGCACGCGCTCCGCGCTCGCGCCCTGGCCGTGCGCCTCGGCCCATGCCATCACGAGGTCGGCGTCGGAGAAGACCGTCGTCCGCTCAGTCAGCCCCTCCGGGCCGAGCAGCATGTGTGCGATCTGCAACAACGCCTGCGACGACGGCTCCAGCCGGCGCGCGCGGTCGAGCGCCGCGTCAAGTTCTGCATGGCCGAAGCCGTGCTCGGCCGCCCGCGCACGCCAGTCCTCGCGGAGCCGCGCCAGGTCGACATGCTCTTTCCGGTCGCGCGTGTCGAGCGCGGCCACCTGAGCGGCCCAGAAGCCGCTCGTGCCGCGCTCGTCCATGTGCTCGACGACCTGCGCGCGGCGAGTCGAGAACTCGTCGATCACGCGTCGCGGCACGCCCTTCACGTCGGCGAGTCCCTTGTGCGGCGTCTCCCACTCGACGCCGAGCGATTGTGAGAGAGCGGCACGCAGGTGCGCCTGGTAGAGGTAGCCGGCCGCGAGCCGGTATGTCTTCAGGATCGCCTCGCCGTCGAGGGCGCGCCACTTGCCGTCGCTCGGCCGGTGGGCCATGTTGGCGACGATCACGTGGGTGTGCAGGTGCGGGTCCTGCGCGCGCGAGGTGCGGTGCTGGTAGGCGGCGGCGACGAAGCCTTCGCCGTGCTCGCGGTGGATGCCGCCGGTGCCGCGACGGACGACGCAGGCTTCGTCCTCGAGGTACGAGAGCGCGGCTTGCCAGGCAGAGACATGCGCTTCGTTGACGGCGCGGCGGGTCTCCTCGTCGCCGAGCGCGTGCAGGAGGCTGACGCTCTTCGGCACGGAGAAGACGAGGTCGAAACCGGCGACGGGCCGAAGCGTCTTCTCCTCCAGGCGCCGCTCGCCGCTCGCCGGGTCGATCTTCTCGACGGTGATCGTTCGCGCCTTCGGATGCCGTCGGCGCAGCCGGTCGCCGCTCTGCGGGTCGTCGCCGCGGATGAGCGGGCCGAGCTGCCCGTCGTCGACGACTCCCTCGAGCCCGAGCGCGGTCGCGCCACGTCCGGTCCAGATGCCCGGCGACTCGCCCCGACCGGCGTAGTAGTCGTCGATTCCGGCCGCGACTGACCGCTCGTAGTAGCCCTCCTGCCCCGGCGTCAGCTTGGCCACGCTCAGCATGAGGGATATTGTGCACTAGACCCATTTATGGGTCAAGTGCATCTGTGTCTCGCGTGCTATTGAGGTTACTAAGTCGGACGGACGGCGCATCAGGCGGCCTCCTCCTCGTCGTCGAGTTGGCTTCCCCACTCCTGCTCGCAGTCGCCTGCGTGGACGAGGCTGGCATGTCTCTCGACGGCTTCGGCTTCCGTCTCGATTGGGCCGAGACAGCAGGCGCAACGCACGAGCTCGCCCGCCGCCAGCTTCGCGCGCTGCTCGGCGAGCCGCGCCGCCTGTTCCTCCTGGTAGGCGCGCTCGCGCCGCTCCCGCTCGGCCTCCTGCTCGGCCCGATGCCGCTTGACGGAAGCCGGGGCGACCCGCCCAGCGAGCTTGCCGAGGGTGGGCGACGAGGCGAGTAGCTGCGGCTCGTAGACACCCTGCCGGTCTGCGTTGGGGAGTCCGGCCGTATCGACGAGCCGCTGCGCGACGAGCAGTCGCAGGACGACCGCGAGCGCCGCCTCGGGTGTGCGCGCGCGCTTGAGCGTGGCAAGCGCCTCCTCGTGGGCCTGCTTCTCGGCCTGCGCGCCGCGCGGGTAGCGGACGGTCTCCTTGCCCTGCTTGTTCGTCGTCGTCGGCTGCTCGACGCAGAGCCGGTAGGCCCAGGCCGCCGCCTTGCCGTGCTCGGCAAGGACGAGCGAGCCGAGCAGCTTCATGGCGGCGGTGTCGAGCTTCGGCTGCCAGCGCGCGAGCGCCGCGCCTAGGTCGAGGTTCCGCGCCCGCGCCGAGACGCGCTCCTCGTACTGGCGCTCCCGCTCCTGCCGGCGCGCCTCCTTCTCGGCGTCGTCCGTCGCGGCCGGCGAGTGCTGCGCGCGCTGCCGCTCGCTCCGCTCGGCCTCGGTGGCGACGTGCGCGCCGATCTTCTGCACGAGTCGATCCGCGAGCCACTCCGGATCGGTGACGTAGCGGTGCTCGCGGCGGTCGTCTGGGGACGGCAGTTCGAGCAGGCAACCGAACGCGCGGGCGGCGTCGGCGTCCTCGTCCGTGAGGGCGAAGCAGTCACGCTGCCGCCGGTCCTCGGCCTCTCGTGCGGCCCAGTCGTATTCGGACGCGTGCTCGATCTCCGGCAGCGCGGCGAGCGCCGCCTCGACCGCTTCCGCGTGCAGCCCGAGCTTCGCAACCAGCGTCGGCACCGCGTCGTCTCGGCTCCCCGGCAGGATCGGGCCATGCCAGCCGCCAACGCTGTACGCCACGGGGTGGAGCGGCTTTCCGTCGTCGTCCTGCCAGTCGGCGGCGAGCACATCGTCCACGACCTCGCCCGGCGCGGCGGGGAACCAGCCCGCCCCGGCCGGATGCTCCGCGAGCCATGCTGCTGTTAGGTCGGCAAGCAGCGGCTCCCGCTCAGCGATCCGGACGAGCAGCGGCGCGCAGGAGAGCGGCACCTTGCGCGCGCCGACGAGCGCCCGTGTCTCCTCCGGTAGCCGCAGCAGTTCGAGCCTCTCGCCGATCAGGCGCTCGCTGCGGCCGACGAGCTTCGCCACCTTCGCGGCGTCGCCGTGCTCCTCGACAAGCCGCCGGTACGCCTCCGCCTCCTCCAGTGGGGTCAGGTCGGCCCGGATCACGTTTTCCGCGACGGCGAGCGTCAGGGCCTCGCCGTCGGCATCGCGCACCTGCGCGGGCACCTGCTTCAGCTTCGCCGCCTTCGCCGCGCGGTAGCGGCGCTCGCCCGCGATGATCGTGAAGCCGTCACCGTCCGGCGCGAGCGTCAGCGGCGTGATGATCCCGTGCCGCTTGACCGACTCGACCAGCTCGGCCATCTGCTCCTCCGCGAACTCGCTTCGCGGGTTGAAGCCCTGGCGCGTCTTGATCTTCGCCAGCGGCACCATCGTCAGCGTCTCGCTCATCTTGCGATCCCTCCCTCGGTCAGCAGTTCGAGTGCCCTGTCCTTGAGCGGCTGCGGCTCGGTCGCCCGCTCGAAGCGCGCCTCCGCATGCGTGCGCCCCGCCGTCTGCCGTGTCGGCTGCGCGTGGTCGACGTACGCGGTCACCGATTGGAGAGCGCCCCAGCGGGTGCCGCGCACGTTCTCGAGGTCGGGGGCAGCCCGGTAAGCGGTGCGGATCGCCTCGCGCACGCGCTCCGCGTTGCGGACGGCGCGCCCGCCGTCGCTGCGGTCGGGCTTCGGCTCCGGCAGCGGCACCAGCCGTGCGAGGAAGCGCTCGAACGCCGCCGCGTCCATCCGCTCACGGATCAGCCGCCCGCCGATCTCCTCCAGCTCGTCGTAGTAGGCCCAGGCGATGCCGAGCGTGCGGCGCGCGTCGGCGAGCTTCGCCTCGATGTTCGCGGTGTGCCGCGCCTTCCAGGTGCGCTGCGCGCCGTCGAGCGGAAGCAGCATCCCGTTCAGGCAGGCGAGCCGGAACGGCGAAACCGAGACCGTGACGGCGAGGCCGCCGTCGTGGCCGTTGCGGAAGCAGAGCAGCGGCAACACGTCCTCTCCCTCAGCGCCGCCGATGCGGATCTCGCGATCGAGCCGCATCAGCGCGTGCACGCGAGCGCCGCCGCGCGTCGCGCCCCCTCCGATCCAGTGCGCGCGGCCGGAGTCGGTGATCCCGTCGCAGAATGCGAAAGCGGCGCGGTTCTGCAGCGGCTCGTAGCCATCACCGACGACGCCGAGCACCGCGCGCGTGTCGCTGCGGACGTTCGCGACATGGCGCGGCACCGGCACGCGCGCGCGCCTCGTGCTCGACGACCGCCTCCAACGGATGCTGCTCGACCTGCCAGTCCAGCCCAGCGGCGGCGATCATCTCCGCCGCGCTGTGCGCCGCGGTCGGATCGACCGTGCGGACGACGTCGCCCCACGTGGCCGGGCCAGAGCCGAACCACAACGGCGCCTGTGCCTCCTCGATCCGGTGCGCGGGCTGCTCGATGGTCTGCATGCCTCGTTCCTCCTCTCGTCTTAGGCGGCGAGCGCCGCCGGTGTCGCGGGCGAGGGATCGCCCACCGTGATGAATCGCTCGGGCTCCTCGAAGATCGCGAGCCCGATATGGGTCGCAAGACCTGCCCCGAGCCAGAGCGCCCGCACCTCGTCGCGGCTGACGCTCTCGTGGCGAAGGCGGAGTTCTGCTACCTGCGCGAGCAGCGGCGGCATCGCTCCCGCCTCCACGAGATCGACCTGTCGAAGCGACGAATGCCGCCAACGCCTCGCGGTCGATCCGATACTCCACACCGCCTCCTTTCGGTTCACCCGAGTTAACCCCCAAGGCGTGACGAAGCGACCCTTTGCGTCCCGACGCCTCACCCTCCGGGTGCCTCTGTGTCTTCGGAGGGTTACGGGCGCGGCGGCGCGAGCCGGCCACGTTTCCCGCGCCCAGCGCTCGACGCTGGTCCAACGCCAAACGTGGGAACGGCCAAGCCGGCCAACCGGTCGCGGAAAATCGGAGCGCCCGACGAGCACTGAGACACGGGCGCGAGAGATCGAGAGCCGATTGGCTATGTCGGCGGCGATCACAAGTTCAGTTCGCGCGTCGACTCTCACGTTCGAAGGTTAACTCGAGTGAACCGCCTGCTGGAAAATCTCCCGCGTGAGCCACTTTGCTAGGTGGCCGCGGCAGAAGTGGAGGACGCCTCCTGTGCGGCAAGCATAAGCTCGAGGCGCGCCCAAGTCCCGTCGACGTCTTCCTGTTCAAGCGCATCCAGCTTCTCCGCCGTCTCGGGACGGTTGCGCTGGAGAGAGGCGAAGCGGTTTTCTTCCGCCAGGAACTCGCTGACGTTGCGCTTGCGCTTGGAGTCCAGGCGCAGCGGCTTCGCGTTGCGTGGGTCGTAACGGTAGAGCGGCCAGAAGCCGGTATCGACCGCGTCCTTCTGGTGGAGCATTCCGTGCTCCATCTCTATTCCGTGCTCGATGCAGTGGCTGTAGGCGATCACGAGGGCCGACCCTGGATATTGCTCGGCCTCCCATAACGCCCGCACGGCCTGCGCGTTGTCGCCGCCTAGGGCGATCTGCGCGACATAGACGTCGCCGTAGCCGATCGCGATCTGACCGAGGTCCTTCTTGCGGGTGCGCTTACCGGCTGAGGCGAATTTGGCGACTGCGCCCCGGGGGGTCGCCTTCGATGCCTGGCCGCCCGTGTTCGAGTAGACCTCGGTATCGAGCACGAGCACCTTGACATTGCGCCCTGAGGCAAGCACATGGTCGAGGCCTCCGAACCCGATGTCGTAAGCCCAGCCGTCGCCACCGACGAGCCAGACGCTCTTCTCGACCAGGGCATCCGCGAGCAGTACAAGCCGCTGCGAAGCGGCGTCCTCGCGCCCCGCCAAAATCGTCTTCAACTCGTCGACCAACCCGCGGGCTCTCTGCAAGGCCGCCTCATCTGGCTGCGGCTCGCACAAGCCCTCCTTGAGCGGCACCGGCAAGTCGAGTCGTTCGAGCAGCCCGAGCGCCTCGCGCCGTTGCTGGTCGAGGCTCAGGCGGAGTCCCAAACCGAACTCCGCGTTGTCCTCGAACAAGGAATTCGCCCAGGCTGGTCCCCGCCCATCCGCGTTGCAGGCCCAGGGCGTCGTCGGCAGGTTGCCGCCGTAGATCGAGGAGCAGCCGGTCGCGTTCGCGACCAAAAGTCGGTCGCCGACGAGCTGGGTCAGCAGCTTCAGGTACGGGGTCTCCCCGCAGCCCGAGCAGGCCCCGGAGAACTCGAACAACGGCTCGAGCAGCTGCGAGCCCTTGATCGAAGCCGGCTCGACCAGCGTCCGGTCGAGCTCCGGGAGTGAGCGGAAGAAGTCCCAGCCTTCCAGGGCCTGCTTCTGCTCCTCCTCCGCCGGGCGCATCTCGAGCGACCGGTGGCCCGGGTCTGTCTTCGAAAGTGCGGGGCAGGCGGTCACACAGAGCTTGCAACCGGTGCAGTCGAGCGGAGAGATGGCGATTGCAAGCTGCTTGCCAGGCAGGTCTCTCCCGCGCCACGGCTTGCTCTTGAAGCCCGCGGGCGCCTGCGCGAGCAGCTCGGGCTCGCAGACCTTCATGCGGATCGCTGCGTGCGGGCAGACGAGCGTGCACTTCGCGCAGTCGATGCAGATCGCCGGATCCCACACGGGCAACTCGTCAGCCAGTGCGCGCCGCTCGTAGTGGGCCGTTCCGGTCGGGAAGACTCCGCCGGGATCGAAGGCAGAAACCGGCAGCCGGTCGCCGTGGCCGCCGAGCAGCGCTTGCAGCACGGGTGGCGCGTCGGCGTGAAGCTCGAGTCCGGCCGAGCCGTCCAGCGCGCCCGGCTCGACCTCCTGGAGCGCGGCGAGAGCTCCGTCGACGGCGGCGAAGTTACGCCTAACCAGCTCCTCGCCCTTGCGGCCGTAGCTCTTCTCGATCGCATGCTTGATGGCCGCGATCGCCTCGTCGACGGGCAGTACACCCGAGAGGGAGAAGAAGCACGTCTGCAGGACGGTGTTCACGCGGCCGGCCAGACCGGCCTCCCGCGCGACCCGCTTCGCATCGACGACGTAGAGGCGTAGCTGCTTCTCGACGACTTGCTCCTGGATCACCCGCGGCAGTCGCCGCCAGCTGTCGGCGCCGAACGGGCCCGACAGCAGAACCGTCGCGCCTTGACGCGCGTGCTCGAGCACGTCGAGACGCTCGAGCAGCTGAAACTGGTGGCAGGCGACGAAGTCGGCTTCCTCGATCAGGTACGGCGCGTCGATCGGGTCGTCGCCGAAGCGCAGATGCGAGACCGTCACCGCCCCCGACTTCTTCGAGTCGTAGACGAAGTACGCCTGCACGTAACGGCCGGCTTCCTCGGCGATGATCTTGGCCGAGTTCTTGTTCGCACCGACGGTGCCGTCGGAGCCGAGCCCGTAGAAGAGGCAGCTCACGTCGCGCCGCGGCACGCGCCAGGTCGGGTCGAAGTCGAGGCTCGTAGCGGAGACGTCGTCGTCGATGCCAACCGTGAAATGCCGGTGCGGCCGCACATCGAGGTCGCGGTGCACGTGCTCGAGATCGTGCTTCTGCGCGTGGGCCAGCTCCTCGAACACTGCATGGGCCATCGCCGGCGTGAACTCCTTCGAGCCCAGCCCGTAGCGTCCGCCGATCACGGTCCGAGGCAGCCGCTGCTCCTCATGCAGGGCCGAGACGACGTCCTCGTACAGAGGCTCTCCGACCGCTGCGGGGTCCTTGGCCCGGTCGAGCACGGCCAGGGAAGTGGTCGAGAAGGGGAGCGCAGCCGCCAGGTAACGGCCGGAGAAAGGCCGGTAGAGGTGCACCTTGACGAGACCAACGGGCTCGCCCTCGGCATTCAGACGCTGCACCGCCGCCTCGATCGTCGCGGTCGCCGAGCCCATCGCCACGACGACCCGCTCGGCCCGCGGATCGCCGACGTACTCGAACGGCTGATAGCTGCGACCCGTACGGCGGGCAAACCGGAACATGGCCTCCTCGAGCAGGCGCGGGACCGCCGCGTAGAACGGACTCGCTGCCTCACGGCCCTGGAAGAAGACGTCCGGGTTCTGAGCCGACCCGCGCAGGCTCGGGTGGTCGGGCGAGAGCGCGCGCTGCTTCAGCGCGGCCACCTTCTCCTCATCGACAAGCGCACGCAGGTCGTCGTCCGAGAGAGCATCGATCACGTTGATCTCGTGAGAGGTGCGGAAACCGTCGAAGAAGTGCAAGAACGGCACCCGGCTCTCGAGACTGGTCATGAACGCAAGGGCCCCCATGTCCTGGGCCTCCTGAACCGAAGCGCCGGCCAGAATGGCGAAACCGGTCGGCCGGGCGGCGTAGACGTCGGAGTGGTCACCGAAGATCGAGAGCGCGTGCCCGGCCACGGCACGCGCTGCGACATGGAAGACGCACGGCTGCAGCTCGCCGGCGATCTTGAACATGTCGGGCAGCATCAGTAGGAGGCCTTGGCTGGCCGTGAAGGTCGTCGCGAGCCCGCCGCCTTGAAGTGCGCCGTGGACAACTCCGGCAGCGCCGGCCTCCGACTGCATCTCGATGATCTCCGGCACCTGCCCCCACAAGTTCTTCTCGCCCGCGGCCGACCAGGTGTCGGCCAACTCCCCCATCGTGCTCGCCGGGGTGATCGGGTAGATGGCAATCACCTCGGCCAGCTTGTGCGCGACGCGCGCGGCCGCCTCGTTGCCGTCGAGGACGAGCTGGTGCGTCTCGGACTGCCCTTCCATGCCCGGGACGCTACGAGCCGGCAGACGCACGGTCGTCGGGGAAACGCGCCGACCTGGTCAGGGGGAACTACTACTTCTTGTCCATCAGGGTCTTCGCCGATGCGGCCTGCCCGGCGCAGCCCTAGGGTCGCGGTAAGCGATCGAGAGGAGAAAGTCATGGCTGTCCGCGTTGCCATCAATGGGTTCGGCCGCACCGGCCGGGCTGCGTTTCGCGCCGCCTACGAGCGCGGAGCCGACATCGAGTGGGTAGCGATCAACGACGTCGCCGAGCCGACGATGCTCGCGCAACTTCTGAAGCACGACACCGTTTACGGGCCGTTTGCCGGCCAGGTCGAGGCGGCCGACGGCGGGATTGCCGTCGATGGGAGGTGGATCACGATCCCGGGAGAGACGGATCCAGCACGGCTTCCCTGGAGCGATCTCGGCGCCGACCTCGTGATCGAGTCCACCGGCCGCTTCCGCGCGCGCGCCGACGCCGAGAAGCATCTCGAGGCGGGCGCCGAGAAGGTGATCATCTCGGCCCCTGCGAAGGAACCTGACGTCACGGTCGCGCTCGGTGTCAACTTCGACGAGGCCTACAAGCCGGACGAGCACCGGATCATCTCGAACGCCTCCTGCACGACCAACTGCCTCGCACCGGTGGCGAAGCTGCTGCACGAGCAGCTCGGCATCCGGCACGGGCTGATGACCACCGTGCATGCGTACACCGGCGATCAGCAGCTGCTCGACGCGCCGCACAAGGACCATCGCCGCGCCCGCGCGGCGGCCTGCAACCTCGTTCCCACCACGACCGGGGCGGCGAAGGCTCTAGGCCTCGTAGTGCCAGAGCTGGAGGGGAAGTTGCACGGTTACGCGGTCCGGGTCCCCGTCCCGACCGGTTCGCTCGTCGACCTGACCGTCGAGGTCGAGCGGCCGACAAGCGTCGAAGAGGTCAACGAGCTGTTCGCGAGCCGCGCCGACGTCGGCCCGCTCGAGGGCATCCTCGCCTACAGCGAGGAGCCACTGGTCTCGTCCGACATCGTCAAGTCCTCCTACTCCGCGGTCTTGGACGCCGGCCTGACGGCCGTGATCGACGAGACGCAGGTGAAGGTGATCGCGTGGTACGACAACGAGTGGGGATATTCGAACCGGCTCGTCGATCTTGCGGAGCGGGTGCTCGTCCCTGTGGCGGCGATCGTCTGAATCGGTCGACCGCCTTACGCACCGGCGTCGCCGGTGAAGAGCGCACGCACGTCGAGAGAGGGGGCGTGCGTGCGCGATGCGAGCGAGACGTACTCACGCGCGAACGCATCCTTGGCGGCTCCGAGGACGGTGCTCACCAGGCCGAGCGAGAGCGCCAGTTGCTCCGGCTGCAAGCGTGCGCAGAGCCCGCTCCACGCCGCCTCCTCGAGCGCGTTGAACGCGCCCTGCACGTCGGAGAGGTCGTATCCCGACTCGAAGCGCTCCGCCGCGAGTTGCCGCGCGTAGTCGATCACATTGCCGAGGTCGTGGCTCGAAAGAGCCCCCAGCAGCTCGTCGTACAGCGCCTCGATTCGCCGTCGCGTCTCCTCCTGGCCTGCCGACTCGTACTTCGTCCGGCTGCGCCGGATCGATTCGCATGCCGCCTCGACGATCAAGGCTCGTTCCTGCTCGAGGACTCCTAGAGCTTCGATACTTGCCGGAGGCTCTCCCACGGCCGCATCGTGTCACGCCGAGGACGACGCGCGTCCGTGCTCACCACACGCGCGGTTCAGTAGTTCTCCGGATGCAGCTCGTTCGGCCGGCGGTGAGGATCGAAGCATGATCAATGCAGAGCATCCACGGAATGAGCTGCCTGTGCCCTTCGAGTCGGCAAGCATCAGCGACGCGATGAGCCACGGCGTCCTCAGCTGCCCGCCTGAGACGCCGCTCCGCGTCGTGGCGCGCATGATGGCGACGCATGGCGTGCACGCGATCTTCGTCTTCGAGCACACGGACGAGGACGACGAGGCACCGCAGCTCTGGGCGGTGGTCTCCGACCTCGACCTCGTCGCGGCGACGCCGCTCGACCTGGATGAGCTGACCGCCGGCGAGACGGCCGTGACGCCGCTCGTCAGCGTCGGCGCCGACCACTCGATCGCAGAGGCCGGCAGCCTGATGGCGCAGTACGGGATCGCTCACCTCGCCGTCACCGATCCCGCCTCCCGTCGCCCGATCGGTGTCGTATCGACGCTCGACATCGCCCGGGCAATCGCGGCAGGTCACGGTCCCGGCGAAGTTTTCGCCTCTGCCTGAGGCGCGCGCCTCAGTCTCCGAGAAGCCGGCCGGTCTCCGCCGCGATCACCAACTCTTCGCGCGAAGGGACGACCTCGACCCGGAAGTCGCCGAGGAAGCGGATGCGGTCGACTATCCGATCACGGACGTCCTCGGCGTGCTCGCCGATACCGCCGGTGAAGGCGAGGACGTCGATACCGCCGCAGGCGGCTGCCATGGAAGCGATGGCTCCTGCCACACGGTGGACGAACACGTCGAGAGCCAGCTGCGACGCCTCCCTCACGTCTCCGACGCCCCCTCCCGACAGGCCGGCGAGCCCCGACTCGTGCTCCAGCCCTTGCTCGAGCTGTTCTTCGGTCAGCAGCCGCTCGCGGAGCAGGTAGAGAAGCGCGCCCGGGTCGACCGATCCGGAACGTGTCGCCATCGGCACGCCCTCGAGCGGCGAGAATCCCATCGTGGTGTCCACCGACCGCCCGCCGAGTACCGCCGTGACCGAGCAGCCGCCGCCGAGGTGGCAGACCACGAGCCGCTCCGCTTCGACCTGCGAGGCGACCCACTGGACGGAGATTCCGTGGAAGCCGTAGCGATGGACGTCCCACTCCTCCCGCCAGCGCTCCGGGATCGCGTAGGTCGAGGCAGCCGGCGGCAGCGTGCGGTGGAACGAGGTGTCGAAGACCGCGACGTGCGGCACGTCGGGCAGCGCTCCACGGGCGCGGCGGATCTCCTCGAGCGCGCGCCGGTTGTGCAGCGGCGCAAGCACTGCCAGCTCTTCGATCGCCTGCTCCACCTCGTCGTCGATCAGCGCCGGGCCAACGAAGCGGCGGCCGCCGTGGACGACGCGGTGCCCGACTGCGTCCGCCGCGACGAAGTCGTCCACCCGGCGGGACTCGGTCCCGTGAACCAGGTGAAGCTTCAGGCTCGTGGACCCGGCGTTGACGACCAGGACATCCACAGAGGGGGATTCTCGTGACCGACGACGAGCTGCGCGCTCTCGACGCGTACTGGCGTGCAGCGAACTACCTCTCCGTCGGGCAGATCTACCTGCTCGACAACCCGCTGCTGCGCGAGCCGTTGCGGCCCGAGCACGTCAAGCCGCGGCTGCTCGGCCACTGGGGGACGACGCCGGGGCTGAACTTTCTCTACACGCACCTGAACCGCGCGATCCGGGCACGTGACCTCGACGCGATCTTCGTCTGCGGCCCCGGGCACGGCGGCCCGGCGGTCGTCGCGCAGTCGTACCTCGAAGGGACGTACAGCGGAGCTCTACCCGCACGTAACGCGCGACGAGCCCGGGCTGCGCGCGCTGTTCCGGCAGTTCTCCTTTCCCGGGCGGGATCCCGAGCCACGCGGCGCCCGAGACGCCCGGCTCGATCCACGAGGGCGGCGAGCTCGGGCTACGCGCTCTCGCACGCGTACGGCGCCGCGTTCGACGATCCGAGGCTGACCGTCGCCTGCGTCGTCGGCGACGGCGAGGCGGAGACCGGGCCGCTCGCGACAAGCTGGCACTCGAACAAGTTCTCGAATCCGGAACGGGACGGTCGCGTCCTGCCGATCCTCCACCTCAACGGCTACAAGATCGCGAACCCGACCGTGCTCGCGCGGATCCCCGACGACGAGCTCGTCTCGCTCCTGCGCGGCTACGGGCACGAGCCGCTTGTCTTCACGGCCGGCTTCGACGACGAGGACTTCGTCTCGATCCACGGCCGCTTCGCCGAGCTCGACTCGACCGCGCGCCTCGACGACCGGCGCGCGCGGCGATCGTCTTCCGCACGCCGAAGGGCTGGACCGGGCCCGCGCGAGGTCGACGGGCTGCAGGTCGAGGGCACCTGGCGCGCGCACCAGGTGCCGCTCGCCGAGGTGCGGACGAACGCCGGCGCACCTGCCGCCAGCTCGAGGAGTGGCTGCGCAGCTACCGGCCCGAGGAGCTCTTCGACGAGCGACGGCGCGCTCGTCGCGGAGCTCGTCCCGCCTCCGCCCGAGGGCGAGCGGCGGATGTCGGCGAACCCGAAGACGAACGGCGGCCTCGTCCTGCGCGACCTCGAGCTGCCGGACTTCCGCCGATTACGCCGTCCCGGTGGACGAGCCCGGCGCGGCGACCGCCGAGGCGACCCGCGTCCTCGGCGAGCTGGCTCACCGAGGTCGTGCGCGCGAACCCCGACGAACTTCCGCATCTTCGGCCCGGACGAGACAGCCTCGAACCGGCTCGACGCCGTCTACGAGGTGACCGACAAGCAGTGGGACGCCGCGCGTCGACTGCCGGTCGACGAGCACCTCGCGCCGAGCGGCCGAGTCATGGAGATGCTCTCGGAGCACCAGTGCCAGGGCTGGCTCGAGGGCTACCTCCTCACCGGCCGGCACGGACTCTTCAACTGCTACGAGGCCTTCATCCACATCGTGGACTCGATGTTCAACCAGCACGCGAAGTGGCTGAAGGTCACGCGTGGGATCGCGTGGCGGCGGCCGCTCGCGTCGCTCAACTACCTCCTCTCGCTCGCACGTCTGGCGGCAGGACCACAACGGCTTCTCGCACCAGGATCCTGGCTTCATCGACCACGTCATGAACAAGAAGGCCGAGATCATCCGCGTCTACCTGCCGCCCGACGCGAACTGCCTGCTCTCCGTCGCCGACCACTGCCTCCGCAGCCGCCACTACGTGAACGTCATCGTCGCCGGCAAGCAGCCCGCGCTCGCAGTTCCTGCCGATGGACGACGCGATCCTCCACTGCACCCGCGGAATCGGGATCTGGGACTGGGCCTCGAACGACGACGCCGGCGAGCCGGACGTCGTCCTCGCCTGCTGCGGGGACGTGCCCACGCTCGAGACGCTCGCCGCAACGGCGATTCTCCGCGACGGCTTGCCGCAAGCTGAAGGTTCGCGTCGTCAACGTCGTTGATCTGATGCGGCTGCAGCCCGAGAGCGAGCACCCGCACGGGCTCCCCGACCACGAGTTCGACGCGCTCTTCACCACCCACCGGCCCATCGTCTTCGCCTACCACGGCTACCCGTGGCTGATCCACCGCCTCACCTACCGGCGCACGAACCACGACAACCTTCACGTCCGCGGGTACAAGGAGGAGGGCACGACCACGACGCCGTTCGACATGGTCATGCTCAACGACCTCGACCGCTACCACCTCGTGATCGACGTCATCGACCGCGTACCGGGGCTCGCGGACCGAGCCGGCCACCTACGGCAGGAGATGGAGGACGCACGGCTGCGAGCGCGGGCGTACGTGTACGAGCACGGAGAGGACGCCCCAGAAGTCGCCGAATGGCGCTGGCAGCCGGAGGCCACCGAGGCCCCGTAACCCGGCTGCGGCAAGGGCGGGGGTCGGTAGACGCGCTCTATCGGATGCTCGGAATAGCCGGTGCTCGGGCGTCCTCGGCTCGGATATACCCGAGCGGCAGACGGTCTAGGCTGGCGCGTGCTGTGAGCGTCCACAAGGAGCCGAGGCTTCACGAGGTCGACGTCCAGGCGATCGATGCGGCGAAGCTCGAGCCGCTGATCGGCGTCGAGCGTATGGCTCGGTTCGAGCAGGCGGCTGAGGTCGCGCGGGGCACGCTCGCCGGTAGCTCCGTACTGAACGTCAACTCGGCCGGTGCGGGAGGAGGCGTCGCCGAAATGCTGCAGACGCTGCTCGCATACGCGCGTGGTGCCGGGATCGACGCACGCTGGCTCGTGATCGAGGGGGATCCCGCGTTCTTCGCGATAACGAAGCGGATCCACAACGGGCTCTACGGGTCCCCTGGGGACGGCGGCGACCTCGGCTCGGCCGAGCACCGGCACTACGAGGATGTCCTGCGAGGGAATGCCGATGAGCTGCTTGCGCTCATCCGCCCAGGTGACGTGGTCCTCATCCACGATCCTCAGCCGGCCGGCCTCGCTGCCGCGGCGAAGGGCGCCGGCGCCCGGGTTGTCTGGCGCTGCCACGTCGGAATCGACCGCCCCAACGAGTGGAGCAGGCGCGCCTGGGAGTTCCTGCGCCCCTACTTGAGCGACTCGGATGCCTTCGTCGCATCCCGTCGCACGTTCGGGCCGCCGTGGGCAGATCCGGCGCAGGTGCACGTGATCCCCCCGTCGATCGACCCCTTCTCCGCGAAGAACGAACCGGTCTCGATACGCAACGCCCGGCTGACGCTCGCCTACGTCGGCCTTATCGACGGCGCAATCGAGGCTCCGCCCGCCGTCCCCTTTACCCGGCGCGACGGGTCGCCAGGAAGGATCAACCGGCGCGTCGACATCGTTCAGACGGGACCGCCGGCCCCCGCCGACGTGCCGCTTGTAGTCCAGATCTCGCGGTGGGATCGGATGAAGGACATGTCCGGCGTGATGGAGGGCTTCGTGCAGCACGTCGATCCGTCGCTCGGCGCGCACCTGCTCCTTTGCGGGCCGGTCGTGACCGGCGTTGCGGACGACCCCGAGGCTGCCGACGTGCTCGACGAGTGCATGCGCCGGTGGCGGGAGCTGCCGCACGCCGCACGCAGCCGCGTTCATCTCGCGTGCCTCCCGATGGCCGACCCCGACGAGAACGCGGCGATTGTGAACGCGATCCAGAGACACGCCTCCATCGTGGTCCAGAAGAGCCTCGCCGAGGGCTTCGGTCTGACGGTCGCCGAGGCGATGTGGAAGCGCCAGCCAGTCGTAGCGAGTGCGGTCGGCGGCATCGTCGATCAGATCGAGGACGGCACTCACGGCGTGCTCGTGGACGATCCCACCGACTTGCAGGCGTTCGGCGCCTCCGTCGAGTCGCTCCTGCGAGACCGCGCCGCGGCTAGGCGGCTGGGCCGCAATGCACACAGGCGCGTGACCGATGAATTCCTTGGCGATCGGCACCTAGAGCAGTACGGCGTTCTCTTCGAGCAACTCCAGCGTGAAACGAGCTAAAGCTGCGCGGATGACCGATCGCCGGCGTCGCAGCGCTCGCCACGATCGAGCTCTTCACACCGCGTGCTCGAGCAGATCGGCCAGCCCGCGGACTGCGCTGTTCGCGCCTGCCTGACGAAGCAGCCTGAGTTCGTCTGGTCCGCCGGCCGGATCGACTCCGACGACCCAGCCGAATCGGGCTGCTCGCGCCGCGGCCACGCCTGCCCGGCTCGTCTCGAATACGGCCGTGCGCTCCGGCTCCACGTTGAGGTTCCGGCAAGCTGCGAGGAGTCGGTCGGAGGCCGGCCGGGCGCGCAGGCGCTCGCCGGCGAACGTCTCGGCATGAACGCTTCCCTCCACGAGTTCGGCGAGGCCACTCCTCTCGATCATCTCCTCGGTATGGGCGCTCGCCGATACAACCCCGCACCTGATGCCGGCGTCCCGGGCGAGCTCGAGATAGTGCCGCACGGCGCCGAACGCTTGGACGCCACGCTGCTCGAGTATTCGACCCAGCCACTCGTTCTTCCGGTTGGCCAATCCGTGGACGGTCTCTGCACCGGGCACATCGCTGGCCTGGCCCTCCGGAAGGCGGATGCCCCGGCTGGCTAGAAAAGCGCGCACGCCCTCCAGACGCGTTCGGCCCGCGATGTGCAACGGATAGTCCGTAAGCGGATCGAACGGCGCCGTCAAGCGCCCGTAGGGTGTGTCGGAGCGAGCAGCGAGCAGCTCGTTGAGCGTGTGGGTCCACGCCTCTTGGTGCAGGCCTGCACTGCCGACGAGCACGTCGTCAAGCTCGAAGACGCACGCCCGCACCGCTTCGGGAAGGCCAAGCGCCTGGCGGGCACGCCCGCTCGGCAGGAACGGCTCGGTGAGCTCGGGCGACAGGCCTTCATCGAGCGCAAACTGGCGGAGCTCCGCGGCTGCGGTCTGATACTCGCCGCGTAGGTGACGTTCGTGCGCGGCGAGCTCCTCCGGGGGGAGGACGCCTTCTTCCGCGCGTAGCGCCTCCCGAGCCGCGAGTAGAGCGCGCCGCCACTCCGAGCGGAGGGAGTCGAGCTCGGCGCGGTTGGTTTCCTTCGAGTTCATGCCCTTAGGGTGCCCCACGGGAGGGCGCTGCGCATCCGCGTGCACGCGGGTACCCATCTCCGCGGTTTTCCGGATGGGCGTCCGGTGCCCGTGTCGAGACGATAAGACCCGCTAGGTCTCAGCCGAGACCTTTGCTTCAGTCGGCTGCTCGACCGTTTTGGTCGTTGCCTCCTTCTTGCCGACGGGCGGGACTACGAGAACGGGGCAGGGCACACCGTGAAGAAGACCCTGCGCGACGCTTCCCAGCAGGGCGCCTGCCATGCGCCCGTGGCCGCGAGTGCCCACGACGATCAGCTGCGCGCTGATCTCGCCAGCCACCGAGGCGATGAGAGCCGATTCGTCTTCCATCCGGTGGGACTGTCGTAACTCGAACCCGGTAGCGAATCCGTCGCTCTCGAGCGCCTGCATCTGCGCTTTGATCTTCGTCTCGAGATCCTCCTCGCCGGCGAGCTTGGGCACGTTCATCTCGCGCCCAGTCCAGCGCTGGTCGATGTGAAGGGCCACGATTCGAGGGCGCGTGGTCCAGCTCTTCGCGAAGTCCCGGACAACGTCTAGAGCGTGATCGGCAAGGTCCGAGCCGTCCGTCGCCCAAATGATCGTCATAGCCTCCACCTGGTCTCCTCTCCTCACTCGCTCAGCAGCGCGACCCTACGCTTCGCCGGCGGGCTGAGCCAGCCCAGCCACAGGGCCATCTCGGCTGCCGATCCGAACGCCGCGGCTCTCCGCTACCAGCAGTCCGCGGCGAGCCAGTCCCGAAGCTGTAAGGGATTTACCGCAGCACATGCGAGGGAAGGCCCCGAGGCCACTTTCAGCGCCCGCCCGGATGGCGCCTGAGTCGCATCACCCGACACTTCCCGAAACGCACCATCACGGTACGAAAGGAGTCGGGACATGCGCAAGTTCTTTGAGATTGGAGGCCTCCTCGCAGCGGCCGTCCTCATCGTCTTTGGCGTAGTCGCCATCGGGATGGGCGTCCAGGGCAGGAACACGGTCAACAAGAGCCTCTCCAACGAGTACATCGTCGGGACATCCGACATGACGCCGTCGGCGATCAAGGCCGAGGCGAAGAAGGACGGCATCTACTCGGCGGTCAAGCAGTGGCCGACGACGAGTGTCGCCAACCAGAAGATCGACACCGGGCCGAAGGCGCGCACGATGGCCGAGTACATGCACATCCATGCGCTCGCAGCGACCGGCGGCTACACGTATGCGCAGATGGGCATCTATCAGGCGAAGCCCGGAACGCCGAAGTCGCAGCTGATGGTCGGCGGCGGCACGGACAACGCGCAGTACGCCGCAGTCGATCCGACGACCAAGCAGCCCATCCAGAACGGGCCGCGCCAGGTCTGGGTCTCCGAGACCGCACTCACGACCGCGCTCAACACGAGCTACATGGCTTCGCAGCTCGGGCTGTTCGGGATCGTGGTCGGGATCGCCCTCCTGCTCTCGGGCTTCGGGTTCGCGATCCTCGCGATCGGCGGAGCGCTCCGCAATCCGGCGACCGCTCTCGGGTTCGTGCACCGGTCGCGCTCCAAGAGTCCCGCGGTGCCAGTGGCCTAAACGCCCGACTCCGCCGCAGGACAGTGAGGGCCGCTGCAAAGCGGCCCTCACTCGTTTCGGAATGGCCGCGCCGAGGATCCGGGCCGGCCACGACGCGCCAGACCCGACCCCGCGCGACGATGACTGCGTGACCAGCATGCAAACGACGCGGCACTGCTCGCTCGAAGCGGCGGTCGGCAAGACGGCGGCTTGCTCGGAACGTGCGTGCCCGTTCTGGGAGCCCGGCGGCGCGGTGCTCGATGGACGCTGCGCGTTCGAGCAGCTCGACATCAACGACGATCCCGCATTGGCGTCGTGGCTCCTCGATGTCCGGGAGCGGCTGGCCTCTGCCGAATCAACCGTGGCTGCTGACGCCGCGCACAGCCTCTTCAGTCACCTGCTCAACGAGTCGGCCGAATAGCGCGACCGACCCGTGTCACTCCGTCTCTAGCAGCCCGTGCTTGAGCGCGTAGGCGACGAGATCGGCCCGGGTCTGCAATCGGAGCTTCTGCATGATGTGCGCGCGGTGCGTCTCGGCGGTGCGTACCGAGATGTACAGCTGCTGCGCGATCTCCTGGTTCGTGTAGCCGAGCGCGAGCAAGCGCAGGACCTCCCGCTCGCGATCGGAGAGCGGATCCTCCTCGGCGAGCTTTTCCGCCTCGGCGTCGGCGGACACGAGGCGCGCCCCGAGCTCAGGGTTGACGTAGCGGTTCCCGGCCGCGACCTCGCGGATCGCCGCGACGACCTCGTTGTCGGCGGCCTCTTTGAGCACGTAGCCGCTCGCTCCCGCAGCGAACGCTTCCCGGACGTAGCGTGGCTCGTCCTGCATGGACAGGACGAGGATCTTCGTGTCGGGGTTCTCGTGCTTGAGCTGCGGCAGCACGTCGAGGCCGGTCTGCTCCGGCATGACGATGTCGAGGAGGATCACATCGGGCGTCAGAGCGCGCGCCTGGAAGACGGCATCGCGGGCGTTGCCCGCCTCGCCAACCGGCTCGAGGTCGTCCTCCGCGGCGATGAGGAGCCGCAGGCCGCTGCGAACCACGGCGTGGTCGTCGACGATCAGGACTCGTACACTCACTCGACAGGCACCTCCGCGACGATCGTCGTTCCGCTGCCGGGACGCGACTCGATCTCCAGCCGCCCATCCACGAGGGCCAGTCGTTCGCGCATGCCCAGGAGCCCGATGCCGCCCTCGTGCACGACTCGGAGGTCGAAGCCGGCTCCGTCGTCCTCGATCACCGCGGCGACAGTGGACCCGCGCCGGGCGATCGAAACGCTGACGTTGTGCGCGTTCGCGTGCTTGACGATGTTCGTGAGCGATTCCTGTACGACCCGGTAGAGCGTCGTCTCGACCTCGCTCGGCAACCGCAGCTCGCCGAGCGCGGAGTGGAAATCGACGCGGATGCCGGTCTGCTCGGCGAACGAGTCGGTCAGCCGCTCCAGCGCCGGCACGAGACCAAAGTCGTCGAGCACGGCCGGCCTGAGCTCGACGGCGAGGCGGCGGACATTCTGGAGCGCGTTCACGACCAGCTCTCTGAGCTCGGCCAGCGCAATCGCTCCGGGCTGGTCGGCAAGCGCCTCCTCGAGTGGCTTCAGCCCGAGCAGGATCGACGTGAGCGCCTGGCCGGTCTCGTCGTGGAGCTCGCGCGCGAGGCGCGCGCGCTCCTGCTCCTGTGCCTGCACGACACGGCGGACGGCTTGGCGCGCGACCCGTTGCGACAACTCGACGGCGACGGCGGCGCGTGCCGCGAACGTCTCGGCCAGGCGCAGGTCGTCGTCGGTGAAGCGAGCGTCGGGGCCTTCCTTGTCGTGGATCTCGAGCACGCCGATCACCTGGTCACGCGCGATCAGAGGCGCCCACATACCGGTGCGTGCGGCAGCCCGCCTCGTCACCTCCCGGTTCACCTCGGGATCGTCGATCACGGAGTCGACGCGCTCGCTGCGCCGCCGAGCAAGCACGCGGCCGCTCTTCGAGGAAGAGCGCGAGAATGTCTCTCCGAGCAGGTCGGCCGCAACGTCTCCGGCCACGGCGGCGAAGCGCAAATCGTCGTCGCCGCTCGGTAGTGCGAGCGCGACGACTCTCGCTCCTACCAGCTCGCGCAGGCGGCGCACGACGAGATCGAGCAGCCGCTCGAGGTCGGTCTCGGTGGCGAGCGCGTTTCCGACCTCTTCCAGCGACTGCAGCTGGCGCGACCAGCGGGACGAGGCCTCGTAGAGCCTGGCGTTCTCGATCGCTATCGCAGCCTGGCCCGCAAGCAGGATGACGAGCGCCTCGTCCTCCTCCGTGAAGTCCTCACCGTCCTGCTTCTCGGTCAGGTAGAAGTTGCCGTAGGCGACGCCGCGCATCATGATCGGCACGCCGAGGAAACTCCGCATCGGCGGATGCGCCGGCGGGAAGCCGACCGAACGCGGATCCTCGGACAGCGCATGCAGCCGCAGCGGTTTGGCCTCGCGGATCAGCACCCCGAGAATCCCGCGCCCCCGCGGCAGCGAGCCGATCTCCGCGTGCAGCTCGGCGTCGATGCCGTGCGTGATGAACTGCTCAAGCTCAGAGCCGCTCGCGTCGATCACGCCCAGCGCTGCGTAACGCGCGCCAGTCAGCTCGGCCGCCGTCTCGACCAGTCGCCGCAGCAGCACATCCAGCGACAGCTCGGAGCTCACGGCCAATCCGGCCTCGAACAACGCGCGCAGGCGCTCCTCGCCGACGGACAACGCATTCACGCGGCCAAGCGTACGCCTCCCCCGAGTACGGGAAAAGCCGCAGGTGCGCTCCGCGGCGCCGCCGATGGCAACGGTGCGGCGCACGATGAGACTCGGGGAAAAGGAGGCGCAAGATGAAAGCACTCGTGTATCACGGGCCGGGGCAGCGAGCCTGGGAGGACGTTCCCGACCCGACAATCCAGGCGCCTACGGACGCCATCGTGAAGATCGACTCGTCCACGATCTGCGGCACCGACCTCCACATCCTCAAGGGAGACGTGCCGGAGGTAGTGCCGGGCACGATCCTCGGCCACGAGGCGGTAGGAACCGTGGTCGAGATCGGCGGTGCAGTCACGACGCTAGAGCCGGGAGACCGCGTGCTCGTCTCCTGCATCACGTCGTGCGGCCGCTGCCGGTTCTGCAAGGAAGGCCACTACGGGCTCTGCACCGGCGGAGGCGGCTGGATCTTCGGCCACCTGATCGACGGCCTGCAGGCCGAGTTCGCCCGCGTCCCGTTCGCCGACACGTCCGTCTACAAGGTGCCAAACGAGCTGTCGGACGAGCAGGTGCTGTTCCTGGCCGACATTCTCCCGACCGCGTACGAGGTCGGCGTCCTCAATGGACGCGTCGAGCCCGGCGACACGGTCGCGATCGTCGGTGCCGGCCCGATCGGGCTCGCAGCGATCATGACCGCCCAGCTCCACTCGCCCGGTCGCATCGTCGCGATCGACCTCGACGCCTCTCGGCTCGAGAAGGCGATCGAGTTCGGGGCGGACGTCACGATCGACAACAGCACGGAGGATGCGGTCGCGAGAGTGATGGAGCTCACCGACGGCCTCGGCGCGGACGTCGCCATCGAGGCGGTCGGCGTGCCCGAGACGTTCGAGCTCTGCACCGACCTGATCCGGCCGGGCGGCCGCGTCGCCAACGTCGGCGTCCACGGCCACTCCGCCACGCTCCACCTCGAGAAGCTCTGGATCCGCGACGTCCTGATCACCACGGGTCTCGTCGACACGACCACGACGCCGAAGCTCCTCAAGCTGATCGAGGCCGGAAAGCTCGACCCGACGCCGTTCGCCACCCACCGCTTCGCCCTCGAAGACGCGGAGCAGGCCTACGACGTCTTCGGAGCCGCAGCCGAGAGCCACGCGCTCAAGGTCGTGCTCGAGGCACCGAAGGTCGGACATGAGCTGCTTGAGCAGCACGAGGTGCCGGTCACCGCGTAGCCAACGCGAAAGGGCGGCGCCGCAGGATCTGGCGCCGCCCTTCTCGTCCGACTATGCAGTCGTCAGCCGCTCAGCCTCGTCGATCGACCGCTCGGCCCGTCCTACGGGTGGTACGACGAGCACCGGCCGCCGAGAGACGTGACAAAGCGCCCTGGCAACGCTGCCCAGAACGGCTGCGGTGATCCCGGCGCGCCCGTGCGTTCCGACCACGATCAGGTCGGCATCGACGTCTTTTGCCGCATGCTCCACGAGCGTTGCGACGGGTTGAGCGCCGGTGCGGACCTCCAGCGCGGCATCGAATCCTGCCGCGCAGAGCTCCTCCACCTGGCTCTTGAGCTTCTCCCGGATGTCGGGGTCGTCGGCAAGCACCGGTGCGCCGGCGGCCCGGCCCACGAGCATCTCGTTTGCGTGCACAGCCACGATGCGGGAGCCGTGGATCTCGGCGAGCATCCGAACGTGCTCGAGCGCCTCGTCGGCGAGATCCGAGCCGTCGGTTGCCCACACGATCGTCTTGAACATGATGTCCCTCCTTTCCCTAGGGCGATCGTCAGTCCCCGCCGTGCCGATCGCATCGGCAGCCGCCCCGAGCCGGCATGCGTGGTTTTCCGCAGCAGCTGAGGGCTCCGCCCCCGATGCCACGACCTCGGACAGGAAGGACACTGCGAGCAAGGCTTCCAGCAAGGAGGAATGGAAATGAACGATAAGAGACCAATTCTGTTCGCAACCGACGGCTCGCCTTCCGCGAAAGAGGCGCAGACGGAGGCGTTCGACCTGGCTCGGGGGCTCGGTGCTCCGCTGCTCGTTGTCTCTGTCGTGCACGCTGGGGTGCCGGCTGTGGGTTATACGGCGTACGGCTACTCGAACGTGGTGGCTGAGCTGACCGAGGCGGAACGCCACCGGGTCGAGAAGCTCCTCGCTTCGGTCGCAGAGGCCGGCGAGGCGGATGGCGTGCGCTGCTCGACGGTCGCCGCAGACGGACTCGTCGTCGACGCGATCTGCGCGAAGGCGAGCGCCTACGACGCGCAGCTGATCGTCGTGGGCTCGCATGGTTGGGGCGCTGCGAGGCGTCTGTTCTCCGGCAGCGTCTCGACCGGCCTCGTCCACTCCGCCCCCTGCCCCGTGCTCGTCGTACGGCCGCGCAGCGAGGCGGGAGAGCACGCCTTGGCAGCATGAGCTCTGCCATCGCCGCAACCGAGTCGACCGACGTCATCCTCCGCGACGGATCGACACTCCGCCTGAGAGCCCCCGCGGTGGAGGATGCAGAGGCGCTGGCGCAGTTCTTCTCAGGCCTCTCGGAGCAGAGCCGCTATCTCCGCTTCCACGGCTTCTCCGCGCTCGGGCCGAGTCTCGTCGAGCCCGTGCTCGAGCCGGACTGGCGGGATCGCGGCGCGCTCGTCGGCTCGCTCGGGGGCCGCATCGTCGCCGTCGCGAACTGGGTTCGCCTGCGCAACCCGCGAGCAGCGGAGGTCGCGTTCGCAGTCGGCGACGATTTCCAGGGCCACGGGATCGGGACGCGCCTGCTCGAGCAGCTCGCCGCGCGAGCCGCCCAGGCCGGGATCGAAGAGTTCGTGGCCGAGGTCTTGCAGGAGAACGCGGCGATGCTCGGCGTCTTCCGCGCCGCCGGCTTCACGATCACACGTAGCGCCGATGGCGGCGAGGTCGAGATTCGGCTCGCGATCGCGCCCACAGGCGACTACCGCGAGCACGTTGCCGCGCGCGACCACGTCGCGGTGCGGGCCTCGCTCCAGCCCTTCTTCCAGCCGCGCTCAGTGGCAGTCGTCGGAGCATCGAAGCGGCGCGGCTCGATCGGCGGCGAGCTGTTCCGCAACATCCTCGCCGGCGGCTTCACCGGCTCGGTCTATCCCGTCAATCGCAACGCGGACGCTGTCGGAGCCGTCCACGGCTACTGCGCAGTCAACGCCATTCCCGAGGTAATCGACCTTGCCGTCATCTGCTTGCCCGGGGAGCAGGTGCTCGCAGCCGCCGAGGAGGCCCTCGTGGCCGGCGTGCGCGCGCTCGTCGTTATCTCGGCCGGCTTCGCCGAGACGGGAACCGACGGAGGAGAGCGACAGCAGCAGCTCCTCGCCCTCGTCCGCGAGCACGGCGCCCGCCTGCTCGGCCCGAACTGCCTCGGCATCGCCTCTACGGCAGTTCATCTCAACGCGACCTTCGCGCCGCGCAGCTTCCCGCCCGGCAAGATCGGGTTCTCGTCCCAAAGCGGCGCGCTCGGGCTCGCCTTGCTCGAGCGGGCGGAGGCGACCGGCCTCGGGGTCACCTCGTTCGTGTCGATCGGCAACAAGGCCGACGTCTCCTCGAACGACCTGCTCGAGTGGTGGGAAGACGACAACGAGACCGAGATGGTCGTCCTCTACCTCGAGTCCTTCGGCAACCCACGCGCGTTCTCACGCATCGCGCGCCGGCTCGCCCGCCGCAAGCCGATCCTTGCACTGAAGGGCGGGACGACGCGCGCCGGCATCAGGGCAGCCGGTTCGCACACGGCGGCACTCGCCGGATCGGACGTCGCCGTCGACGCACTCTTCCGCCAGGCGGGCGTCATCCGGGCGCGGACGCTCGACGAGCTGATCGACGTGGCGACGCTGCTCTCCGCCCAACCCGTGCCGCATGGGCGCCGCGTGGCGCTCGTCACCAATGCGGGCGGGCTCGGCATCCTCGCCGCGGACGCCTGTGAAGCCGCTGGGCTCGAGCTGCCACAGCCGAGCGCAGCGACCCGCGCTGCGCTCGCCGAGGTCATGCCGGCCGAGGGAAGCAGCGCGAACCCGATCGACCTGCTCGGCGGCGCCTCGGCCGAGAGCTTCGCCGCCGCGCTGCCGCCCGTGCTCGCCGATCCCGCCTTCGACGCCGCGATCGTCCTCTTCGTCCCGACCGTCGGCACCGACGAGGAAGAGGTCGGCGCGGCGATCAGCCGGGCGGCGGCGGCCGCCGTGAACAAGCCTGTTCTCTGCGCGTTCATCAGCGCCAAGGGAGCGCCGTCCAGCCTGCGCAACGTCGCCGATGTTCCGGCCTTTGCCTATCCGGAAGCGGCGGCTCGAGCGCTCGGTCGCGCCGCCGAGCGCGGAGAGTGGCTGCGACAGCCGACCGGCTCGGCGCCCGAGCTCGAGGGTGACCGAGACCAGGCACGAGCCGTCGTGCGCGAAAGACTCACCGCGGGTGGAGACGGGTGGCTCGACGCCGACCAGACCCGCCGCTTGCTCGAGGCCTACGCCGTCCCGCTCGTGCCGGAGAGGCACGTCGCGAGCCCCGAGGCTGCCGTCGAGGCAGCCAACGAACTCGGCTATCCAGTCGTCCTGAAGACGGCTGCACCGGGAGCGCACAAGACCGAGCAGGGTGGGGTCGTCCTCGACCTCGTTGACGCGGACGCCGTCCGCGCCGCGGCCGAGAAGCTCGGCGGACCGGTCCTCGTCCAGCCCTTCATCCGCGGCGGCGCGGAGCTGCTGGTCGGCGCCGTGCAAGATCCGGTCTTCGGCCCGCTCGTCGCCTTGGGCCCCGGCGGCGTCCTCGCGGAGCTGATTGGCGAGGCGCAGTTCCGGCTCGCACCGCTCACCGGCCTCGACGCCGAGCAGCTCGTTCGCAGTGGCAAATCCGGCCGCCTCGTCGCCGGATTCAGAGGCGCACCGCCCGCGGACGAGACCGCCCTCGTCGATCTGCTCGTCCGTCTCTCGCTCCTCGTCGACGAACTGCCGGAGGTCGCTGAACTCGACCTGAACCCCGTCCTCGCGCTTCCGACCGGCTGTCTCGCCGTCGACGCCCGCGTGCGCGTTGCGGATCGTGTCGAGGCGCTGCGCACCAAGAGCTGGTGAGGGGTAACGTCGGCTCGTGCATCCCTTCGAGACCCGACACGCGATCGAGCGCCTGCGGGCAGCGGGTGGAGGCTACGAGATCGTCCACGAGTCTCCCGGCCTCGAGCTCGGCGTCTACGTCCTCGTCGCACCGGAGCCTGATCGCCAGCAACCGCACGAGGACGACGAGGTCTACGTCGTGCTCGAAGGCTACGGCACGCTCGAGGTCGAGGGGGAGCGCGTCGACGTGCGGGAGGGGCAGGCCGTGTACGTGCCGGCGGGTGCCGAGCACCGCTTCATCGGCTACGAGCAGCTCGCCGTACTCGTCGTCTTCGAACGTCCGAAGTCCTGACCGATGTCGGTTGCGGCCCGCCAGGCCTGCGGTCGCGGCAATCGGTCGGCCAGAAGGCGCGCATGATCGGGAGGAACTCTTTCGCGCCTAGCAGGCTGTTCGCATGAGCAGTGAACTGGAGGCACCCCACCGGCTCCTACTCCTGCGGCACGGCGAGAGCGTCTGGAACGAGCAAGGCCTCTTCACCGGGTGGGTCGACATCGGGCTTTCCGAGCGCGGCGTACAGGAGGCCATCCACGCGGGTGAGCTGCTCGCAGCGAGCGGCCTACTTCCCGATGTCGTCCACACGTCTGTGCTGGCGCGCGCGATCCGCACGACCGAGCTCGCACTCGAGGTGGCCGGGCGCGAGTGGATTCCGGTAAGACGCTCCTGGCGCCTGAACGAGCGGCACTACGGCGACCTGCAGGGGAAGAGCAAGGAGCAGACGCGCCTCGAGTACGGCGACGAGCAGTTCATGCTCTGGCGTCGCTCCTACGACGTCCCGCCACCATCGCTCCCACCGAGCTCGGACGGTGCGGCGAATCACGACCCACGCTACGCCGGGGTCGCGCCCGACGTGCTTCCGGCCTCCGAGTGCCTAAAGGACGTGCTCGTACGAGTACTCCCGTACTGGTACGACGCGATCGCCCCGGAACTCTTCGAGCGGCGGCTCGTCCTCGTGTCGGCGCATGGGAACTCACTGCGCGCTCTCATCAAACACCTCGACCGGATCCCGGACGGTGAGATCGCCGAGCTCAATCTTCCGACCGGCGTCCCGCTCCTCTACAAGCTCGACGCCCGGATGCGGCCCGTGGAGCGGGTCGACCCGCGGTTCGGCGTGAGCGGCACCTACCTCGACCCCGACGCTGCAGCGGCGTCGATCGCGGACGTGAAGAACCAAGGTCAACGGCTGCGCTAGCCGTGGGCAAGAACAGAAAGTCGGATGCCGCGCAGTGAACCTTCGTCGCGCGAGGCGCCTTAGCCGGAACTCTCGGTTCCTGTTCAGCCGGATCAGATCACCAGACTGGGAAGAACGCTCGCCGCCCACCCGCAGCGGTAGTTCAAAAAGTCAGTCGGTCTCGCTCAACATTTCCGAGAACGCTCGACCGCCAGGAGATCGCGAACTCGCCGCGCAGCATCTTCTGATCGGGGTGGCAGAGCGAATCGATGGCGAGATCGCGGACGAGGCGATCATCGCCGAACTGCACGAACTGCGCGACCGTGCCCACGCCGCGCTGGGGCAGTTCAGCGAGCAGAGCTAGACGCCAGAGCGTTATTTCAGGGTCTTCAGGTAGGCGATCAGCTCGGCGATCTGGGTCGTCGAGAGGATGCCGCCCCAGTGGGGCATGCTCACGATCGGAGCCTTGCCGATCACGCTGCCGCTGCGGATCACGGCCGCGATCTTGGCGTCGGTGTTGAACTGGTGCCGGAAGGCCTGGCCGGAGAGGACGGGGATCGTCTTGTCCGGGGAGAGCGGGTTGGGCACGCCGCCGAGCCCGTTGGGGCCGTGGCAGTTGACGCAGCCGTAGCGGACATAGAGCGCTGCGCCCGCGACTGCGGCTCCCTGCCCGGCCGGGACGGACACTGGCTGTGTGTCGGCGACGGCGGGCAGGCCGGCGCGGAGGTAGGCGACGAGGTTCGAGACTTGTGTCGTCGAGATCACTTCGCCCCAGACGGGCATGTAGGGCTGCTTGGGATTGGCCGATTCGCCGAGGCCGTGGTCGATGATGTGCCTGAGCTGCGCGGCGGTGAGGCTACGGCCGACGCTGGTCAATGCCGGCACGGCCGGATCGACGCCGCCGCGACCTTGCATGCCGTGGCAGTCGACACAGCCGAACTGGACGAAGGTGTGCGCACCTGCGGCTACGGCTGGCGAGACGCTCGGGAAGGAACCAGCGGTCGTCGTCGGTCCGGCCGCCTCCGTGGTGACCGTCTTCGTCTGCTCGCCGTAGTGGCCGGCCGCATAGGCCACCACGCCAATCGCGATTGCAACTGCTATCGCGGCGCCAATTACCGCCGGCAGGATCCTCACCTCACGCCGCGAGCGCTTCTCGTCGGCCATGGCTCATCCTCTCCTTTCCGCCGTCGGCGGGCA
Organism: uncultured Actinomycetes bacterium; assembly: GCA_963794255.1. Lineage (GTDB taxonomy): Bacteria > Actinomycetota > Thermoleophilia > Gaiellales > Gaiellaceae > Palsa-739. The sequence continues at coordinate 632,863 of CAWCDC010000003.1, forward strand.
AGTGGGCGGCGTTCATGCTCGCCCCTGCCGGTCGGGTGCCGCCCAGGCGTAGGCGGGGACTGGATCGAGCCATACCTCTGCTAGGTCGCGGATCTGGGGGGCGGCGGCGAAGCAGCACTGCCAGGCCAGCCCTGCTCGCCAGACGGCCGGATGGCGGATCGCGGCGCCGATACGTTCGCGCACGTCGCTGCCGCGGAAAACGAACACCGCCTCGCCCTCACGCAGATAGACCTCGTGACTGCTCAGTCCAAGTGAGGCTGGGTCGAGCGGCGGCCCCTGCGCGAGAAGCTTGCGGGTCCGGTCGAGGCAGCCCGGCTTCAGCGCCACCGAGACGGCGAGCACATCTCCGGCTTCCCGGCGGCTGAGCGAGGCGAGCAGGGCGACGATCTCGGGCAGCAGCGCCAGGCCGAAGGGCGCCACCTGCACCGCCGGCAGAGTCGTCCGCTCAAGGAGGAGCGTGGGGTAACCGTTCAGCCGCTCGCTCGGGCGGTGGCCAACCCGAACCTCGTTCAGGTCGGAGAACGGGATTTCCAGCTCGAGACTGCCGTCCCTCCCGCGCCCGTGGAGCAGCAGCCGGTCCTGCTCGACGTCGAGCGCACCCGCCGCCTCACGCCCTCCGTCTCGGAACACAACTGCGAACCGCTCGTGCATCTAGCCACAGTCGACCGACAGAGGCGAAACAGCATCCGGGGGCTCCTCCGGACTATTGCGGGAAACCACGCATCCACAGAACCGGGGCACTCGCGATGCCTGACTATCTCCCAGCTGTCACGATCCGTCGAAGGAGAACGGAGGAGGGTCTCGTCACATCTCGCCCGCAAGTCGTTTCTTAGGATGACTCCCAAATGCGCGCCTAAGCGTCCGTTGCAAGCCTTAGCCGCCAACTATGCCGGCTCAAATAGCGCAGGCATCAATGGGGAGCCATCGCCAAGGAGGAGAGATGGGAGAGACCAAACGAACCACGAACGAAGAGGCAAGACGGGTCGGCGATGAGATCGGGGTGGATTGGAGCCACTTCGACCTCGAACAGTTCCGTCAGGGGATGGACGTCGAGTTCGAGCACGGGTCGCATGACCCGCAGACCGACGTCACACACGACGACCCGATCTTGACGGGCAAGATCGCACTCGCTCACATGAAAGAGTTCCCCGACTACTACGAACGCCTGGAGCAAATGGAGGCTCAAGCCGAACGCGAGTGGAGCGCGAAGAACCCGGAATGACGGTCGGGCAGGAGTCGGCATGTGCCGATCGCAACGATTCAACGGCCACGCCGTATTTGTCACTATCCCCGCGCCCAAGATCTGACGCCAGACCCACCCGCGCGACGGCAGCCAAGCACCCCCGCGCACGAGCCGACGGCGGACGCGCATCCTGACCAGCAAGATCGCCTGGGGTCGCACCAGGGTCGCACGGCCATGCAAAACGCGGCGACGAAAGGCGACCGGCGAGGGACGTTAGCCCGCATCGTTAGGCAAAGCCGCATGAATCGACCCCCTCCTCACGTTCATGGTAAGGAGGGGGTCGACGGTTCGAGTCCGTCAGAGGGCTCTAAAATCCCTGCAAATCGCGTTTTCGTGTTGTCTGTGCTGAATCGCGGGTAAGGAGGGGGTCATACGAACGCCGGAAGCTCGTGGTTTGCAGGGGTTTTTGGGTGCCGAGCGGTAGCTCCCGGCTCACGAGGTCGCACCGGGGTCGCACGTCGATCCGCCAGGCTGATGCCCGATGGCGAGTGTGCCTCGGTCGTGGCCCGGAGGTGGGCCTCCTAGGTGGAGCAGGCGCGAACGCCGGCGAGGGCACGGTTCACTATCGCGATCGCCGCCGGAGTGACCGTCCTGACTTCGGCGTACGCGTCGAGGACGCGGCCGCGAGAGCGCATGGCAACGTGCGCGGTCGGCCACCTGTCGCCTTCGAAGCCCTGGAAATCGGCGCCACTGACTTGCAGCTCGCGCCTGAACGGAGGCGTCGCGGCCGGGCCTTCGTTGCTCACGGCGACGGTGACTCCGTCGCGTGGCCATCGGGTGCCCGGCCCGGCAGCCAATCCATAGAAGTCGTCCATCTGCCCGAAGCGAAAGTTCGCTAGCACGACCGTCGCCTCCTGGACTCCAGACTTCGGGATGTAGCGCTCCTTCAAGCCGGTCGGACTGGGAACGCACAGGCCGGTTAGAGCTCCGCTCGAGCGTAAGGCGAGCCAGGAACCGAGTGCGCCTGCCACGGCAAGGACGGCGAGAGCAGAGAACAGGATTCGTCCGTGCCACGCCCGAAGCCGCACCTCGGCGAAGAGCGGTCCTAGACCAGGAGGTGCCCTCAAGGGCTGGGCGAGCACAGACCTAGTACGGCGGACCGGACTCGAGCGGTCCCCGCACCGTATGGCCTAGGAGAGTGAGCCGCTAAAGAAATAGTGGCGTCCTAGCCTCTTCTTCACAGTGGACGAGACGGCAGTCGCGATCGAGCGCCTCTACCGGGATCGCTACGTGCGCTTTCGGAATGGCGTCGCGCCAGTTGCGGGGAGCTATGAGGCTGCGCGTGACGCGGTGCAGGAGGGCTTCGCACGGGCGCTGCGCTCGAGCGGTCAGTACTCCGGCCGGGGGTCGTTGGAGGGCTGGGTCTGGCGGATTGTGCTTCGCACCGCGCTCGAGCAGAGACGGCCGGGCCATGAGGTCCCGCTCGGCGAGGTTGAAGCGACGCTGCTCGAGCCCGAGCGCGATCTCACGCTCACCGCCGCGGTGCGGGCGCTGCCGCCGCGCCGCCGGCTCATCGTCTTCCTGCGCTACTTCGCCGACCTGCCGTACCAGACCATCGCGGAGGCGCTCGAGCTCGATGTAGGCACCGTTGCCGCGACGCTGTCGCAGGCGAGGCAGGAGCTCGCTGTGATCCTGGACAACGAAGGAGTCCGACCATGAACGAGACGATCGATCAGCTGATCCAGGCCCGCTTTGACGCGGTCGCGAATCAGATCGACGACGGCGAGTGGAAGGACGTGCTCGCCCGTTCCCACGCCGCACACTCGCCGGTTCGGAGGCGCAATACCCTGCTGCGAGGACGGGCGCCGATCCGCCTCGCGCTCGCCGGCGCCGTTGCGGTCGTGGCGCTGGCAGCCTCCGCCGCGGCATTCGGCTGGCCGGGTGCCTTCGTCGACTTCTTCAAGGCGCGGCCGGCGCCCGAGAGGGTCGAGGCTTTCTTCCGGTCCCACGATGTTGCGTTGCCGCACGGCCTAGACCCCTACGCGACGGTGGGCCAGGCCCGCGCAGTGATGACGGCGAGCTTCGACGCAAACAACAGCCCGCCGACGAACCCGACGGAGCACACGCTCTACGTCGCACCAAGGACGGCCGGAGGCTTCTGCTTCGTCTGGACAGGCTACGGCGGCAGCTGCGCCGCCCCGGAGGATGCGGCAGCGGCCACGACCGATCCAGAGGCCCGTCCTCTCGGCGTCGAATGGCTCGCCGGCGACTACGCGACCTTCACGGACGGCTACGTGCGCGGCAAGGTGGAGACTGTCGAGGCCCGCTTCGGCGACGGCTCGAGTGTCACCGTTCCGGTCACCTGGGTCTCGACTCCGATCGACGCGGGCTTCTTCGTCTACGTCGTTCCGCCCACCCACCAGACCACCGATAACGCTCTGTCGTCCGTCGTCGGCCTCGACGGGAACGGCAAGGTCGTCGGCCAGGCCGACATCGGAGTGACCAAGCCGCTCGACCAGGACGTCCTGCAGACGCTGCCCGACGGGACGAGGTATTCGTTGCCGCGGCGCGCGCAGGCGGTCCAGGCCCGCGAGCCCTTCAGCTTCCGCACCACGAGCGGCGGCCACGCTTACCTCTGGGTCATGCCCCGCACCGGTGGCGGCTCCTGCTACCTCTTCGGGACTGGAGCCGGCGGCGGATTCGGGTGCATGACGCCGGGCGAGCTCTCGCAGCTGCCCGCGGTCAACGGCGGCGTCTACGGGAACGGCGGCGTCTACTTCGCCGAAGTGCGCTCGGGCATCGCCACCGTCGAGTTGCGCTACGCGAACGGCCAGACGGAACGACTGACACCGGTCGACGGCTTCCTGCTCCATCAGATTCCTCCCGTCGACCGCAAGACACGGCTTGTGGCGACTGTCGGCCTGAGCCGGAGCGGCAAGCGTGTCTTCACCCATCGTCTCCAGACGCGGTGAGGCCACGCGTCCACGCATGCAGCGGAGGTGCGCCGTCGCGGCCAACACCGCTCATTGCGCGCCGACAATCTCGGTTCCAGTGGGTACGCGACCACGGACCGACGTAAGAGCAAGTCAGGGACAGGTCTTTAGGCCTGCTCCGAGCTGGATGGTCTTGGTGCAGTCGTAGAGGCCGGTTTGGAGCGGGTCGAACTTTTCCGCGGCCAGCTTTTCACCGTCGCGGTTGTAAGCGCCCGCCGCGATCAGGCGGTGGCCGCGTGGCCAGTGCGCCTTGGGGATGTTGTAGAGCACGAATCCGTGGACGGGAGCCAGGGTGACCGTTGCGTCGTCTTGGAAGCGGAGTACGACGCGGGCGACGTCTGGTTTGAGCTGCGCGTCGAAGGAGGTGAACCCGGTGCCGTGGCTGAGACCGCCGGCCATCTCTGTTGTCAGGAAGCGTGGTGGTGCGCAGCCTGAGCTGATCGTCGCGGTCCGGTATCTCACCCAGGAGCAGTTGCCGCCGGTCCGCGAGGGGGCGATGGCGATCGAGAGCGGGCCGCTGCGCAGGATCACGCGGCGGTCGGCCTTGTTGCTGACGTTGTTGGGGTTGAACCAGGGCGGCGGCAGACGGAAGGCCGAGGTCATGCGGGCGAGTACCTGCCCGTTCTTATCAAGGGCGACGAGCGCGGTTGGACGGTTGCTCGGCTTCTCCTGGGGCCGGGTCAGTTGGTAAAGGTAGAAGGCGCGGTCGATCGGCTTGCTGACCCAGAGGAGTGGCAGGACGGTGGTCTTGCCGTCTGCGAAGTGGAGCTCGAGTTTCGCCGTCTTCTGGTCGGCGACCGATCCCTCGATGATCCTGGAGTGCCAGGCGCCGAAGCGGGCGACGTCGAGTGCGCCCGGGTTCAGGTCGCCGGGTTCACTGTGGCTGCGGGAGCCGGGGGCGAGGCAGCCGCCGCCTCCGAGGATGTAGCAGAAGCCCCCTTTGCGGGTCGGCGTGACCCAGAGTGGCAGGGCCTTTCCGTTGCGGAGGTGGTAGGTCGTGATCAGGCGTGTCTGGCCGGGGATCGCCTGCGGGTTCATTCCCCGCGGCCCGCCGAGGTTCAGTTGCGCGAACTGGCGCACGACCCGCTTCGGAGCGTGCTTGGCCGAGAAGAAGTCGACGAACGGTGGATGCAACCCAAGCGCCGGCGCCACAAAGACGACGCCAACCACGAGAGCGGCGAGGGCCAGTCCCAGCATCCGGATCCGGTGCCGCCGCGGGGAGACGGTGGGACTGATGCCGGCTCGCGCCAGGAGTGCCCCCCAGTCGTCTGGCAGGTCGGTGTCGTACGGCGCGAGGCGCGCCAGCTCGTTTTGGATCAGCGGCTCGACGTCAAGCATCGGCTCTCACCTTCTCGAGGTTTGTGCGGAGATTTGCGTGGGCTGAGGCGAGCGTCGCCGAGACGGTGCCAACCTCGACTCCGAGGGCGTCCGCGATCGTCCGGTAGTCGAGATCGGCGTAGTAGCGCAGGAACACCACCAACCGCTGCCTCTCCGGCAACGCGGCAATCAGTGGCGCTAAGCCCTGGACGGCGGCAGGCGCCTCGTACGCAACGTCCTCTTCCTCACCCGCGACAACCAACGGCTGACGGGTTGCATCACGCGCCGCGTTGACCACTGCGCGCCAGACCCACGCCTCGAGCGTGCCCTCACCACGGAAGCCGTCGCGACTCCTGATCACGCCGACAAATGCCTGCTGGACGGACTCGACAGCGCGTTCCCGGTCGCCGACAATCGCGCGAGCAACCTGCACGAGGTGCGGCAAGCGATCGCGATAAAGCGCCTCGATCTCCTCTAGCCGCCGGTCCGATCGCCCCTCAATCATCGCTCTACCAATCTTGACCCCGAAGCCGCCGCGTTTGTTTACCCCGCCTGAGATGAACATCGAGTTGCTGGTCACAACGTCGGGGGCGTATTCGTTTGTAGATGGTGAGCGGCCAAGATCCGACCGACGCCGAGCTGCTCCAGGCGCTCAGGCGTGATCCTGATGCGGTCGGCGCACTGTACGACCGCTACGCCTCCCGCCTCGTTCGCTATCTCCAGCAACACGGTGCTCGCGAGGATGTTGCGCTAGACGCGACGCAGGAGATGTTCGCCCGGCTGATCGTTCACGGCCGGCGGGTCCGGCCGAGCTCGGACGGAACGATCTGGCCCTGGCTCGCCGTGAGCGGCCGCAATCTCCTTCGTGACTGGCAACGACGCGGTGCCATCGAGGCGAAGGCCCGACAACGGCTCGGTCTTCCGATCTCAATCGAGACGACGGACCCTCTCGCCCGGGCCGAGGCCGCTCAGCTCGGCGAGGGCTTAAGCAACGGGCTCAACCGGCTCAACCCCGACCAGCGGACGGCCGTTACCGCCCGCGTGCTCCAGGAACGCGACTACTCCGAGATCGCCCGTGCGACCGGCACCAGCGAGGCGACCGTGCGCCGCAGGGTCTCTCGCGGACTGCGAGCGATGCAGACCTTCCTCCAAGGAGGCAACTCGTGACCATCGACGACACACTCGCCATCTATCGCGGAGAACTGATCAACGCCGCTCGGCGCTGGCAGAAGGCTCGTGCGCGGAGACGGCATCGCATCGCGCTCGTGACGAGCGCGCTGGCCGTAGCCGGGATCATCGTCGGCACGGCGATCGCGGAGACCGGCTGGCTAGTCGGATCGCCCGCACCGCCGAGCGTCAAATCCGACTTCGGCTCCTACGCCCCGCAGCTCGGCTTCAACCCGCAGCCCGGGAAAGCCGTCCTTGTCGCAAGCAACGGCGCCTACCAGCTCTACGCAACCTCGAACAAACAGGGCGGCATCTGCATCCTGGTCAGCGCGCCGTGGAAGCGGCCGGGGCCGAATGGCGAGGGCGGCGACTGCTCCCCGAAGTCACAGAACTCCCTCCCGTTCTGGGCCGGACTGGGCGGGGTCGCAAGCCACCCGAACGGCACGACCACACTCGTCGTCGACGGTCGAACTACCGACGCCCACGCCGCCAGCCTGCAGTTCGACGACCCGACCGGCAACACCCTCAACGTCCCAGTCGGCTCTGGTGGGTTCTTCATTGTCGGCATGACGACCCATGCCTCCTGGTGTCAGATCGCACGCTGGACACCGCTCGTAACCATCCTCGATGGCAGCGGCAAGCAACTCGGCTCGACGACCGCGCGGACGGTCGCAGGCGCTGCCTGCATGTCCGAGCCGAACCCGACTGTGAGCATGCAAAACGGCCACAAGGTGTTCGCCATCGACGCCACCCGGAGCGCCCACCCGACTGGATACATCGCGGGGGCGCGAATCGGCGATCTCATCACCTGTCGCGGAGAGGGAGCGATTGCCAAGCTTGCCGTCCCGGTGCGCCACGCGCACACGACCAGCAAGGTGAGCCGCTTTCGCGGCGTCGAGCTGAACGTTTGGCGCCGTCACGGCCGCGTCTGGGTCATGTGCGGGTGAATTCAGAGCAGGGCCTGCGACTAAACAAACGCGAGGGCCTGATGCATCGTTTAGGTGATGGCAGGAGATGGGCCGCTCACCGGAGAGCTTGAAGCCGTCTACCGGCGGCGCTACCGCCAGTTCTTGCGGGTGGCGACGGCGATCCTTGGCGACGAGGCGGCCGGGCATGACGCGGTACAAGACGGGTTTGCTCAGGCTCTTCGCGAGCAGTCGTCGTTTCGCAGCGAGGGGCCACTCGAAGCATGGGTGTGGCGGCTGCTCGTGAACGCAGCTCTGGCTTCACGACGCCGCCGTGTCGCCCGACGCGAAGTTCCCGAGTCAATCGAGGCTCGGAGTGCGAACGGGCACAACGCCGATGAGGCCGGTGTTCGCGCTTGGGTCGCGGCGCTTCCTGAGCGGCAGCGGCTTGCTGTCTATCTGCGCTACTACGCCGACCTCGACTACCGCGCAATTGCCGATGCGCTCGGAGTCGAAGTCGGGACCGTGTCGGCGTCGTTGAGTTCGGCCCATCAAGCACTTCGCCGTTCTTTAGAGGAGGTCGAGCGATGATCGACGTCGAGCCCCTAATCGCTTCCGAACTGGGGCGGATGCTCCCGCTCCCGGATGGCGGTCGTGCGGATTGGAGTGATGTGCTGCGCCGTGCCGGCTCCGTCACCGCTCGTAAGCCGTGGCGGCGAGTGCTCATCGCCGCAGTCGCCGGGGGAGCGCTGGTCGGCGTGGGCGTGGCAATCGCTGCGAGCGTCGGAGCGTTTCACGGGATCAAAGCCGCCCAGCATCCGCGCACCGCAGCCGACAGACTCGACCCCCCCGTCGTTGCGTCAATCCGCTTCGACAACAAGCAGCGAGCTCGGCTAACGCACAGCAAACGAGGCCTGCTGGAGCCTGACACCTCCCGCCTGGTCAGGCAGCTCCCGAACGGCGCCCGCGTCTATGCCGTCGCGGCGACCGGCGACCAGCTCTGCGTAGTGATGGAGCGAATGCCGCGCCTCGCCAGCAACATGAAGCGCGGAGGCTACACGGAGGGATGCACGTCGCCACTCACCCAAAAGGTGCCCTCCACGGTGGAGAGCTTTCGGGCGTTCAAAGGGCCGCATGGGGAATCACCTGCGATCAGCTGGGGCATCACGCTCGACGGTGCCACTGCCGTCTCGTTCCCGGCAAACCGGCACCTCACCATCACCGTTCCGGTCAAGGACAACGTGTGGGTCTACGTGGGCAAGTGGTCGGCGGCCGTCCGCGGGTTCACGGTCCACTTCAAAGATGGCAAGACGCAGACGATCCCGTAGAGCCTCGCAGGCGGCGATCCCTGCCCGCGAACGCACGTGACGGTTTCGGTGCGCAGCGTCGTATCTTGGCTGGCATGAAGGTGTTGATCGGCTCGACCGTGTTGGTCGGAGCGACGCTCACGCTGTCGGCCTGCGGCGGCAACGCAAGAGCGATATCCGGCGGTCCGCGCCTGTTCGCCACGAGCACAACGCTGCCTGCCCCGCTCGCGAAGCGACTCGCCGCTGAAGCCCGAGGCACAGCTCGCTCGCTCGGGGATCCTTCGGTGAAGACCGCCCAGGTGTATGGGCCGAACTCCCGCTATCTGCTAGTGAAGGCCTCATCAGGCGACTTGGTGCAGAAGGTCGCGAGTGAGCGAGAGGGGTTCTTCTTGATCGTCCTGCATGGTCACTTTGTCTGCCGCGGGTGCACGGGGCCAACGCCTGGAGCGAAGCCGGCCCGAGGGAAGATCGCCACGGAGGTCTGGTCGCCGAAGACCGGGCAAACCGACTTCGGCATAGGAAACAAGCCGGTGGCGATGTCGCACCTCAGAGGCCCTACCGTGGTCGCGCTAAGTGCCTCGGGCTCGGCGGGGACCGATTCCCCCGGCCACGTGTCAGGCCTCCAGTTCAAGTATCCGCGGCGGTATCACCTGCGCGAATTTAAGAGCTGCAGCCTTGCCGTCACGGGCGATCGCAAGGGCGGCTGCGATCGCGGCGTCGTCATCGCGAGTTACCCCTTGAAAGCGCAGCCCGAGATCGGCGGCTCTGGCGCTCACTTCTCGTCGAAGGGTGTCGCGCTCGAGCTGTATCGACCGCCGGCAGATAACGGGGTGGCGAACGTGCTGCTCGGCAAGCGCAGATTGTCGTTGTGGCAGTTCAACGCAGCAGACGATGGGCTCAACCTTCCCGGAAAGAAACCTCCGCCTCCTGAGCAATGGGGTGCCTGGTTCCGCGTCAACGGCGCGAGCTATTGGGCGATCGCCTGGGTCGGAACACACGCAAAGAGAGCCGACCGCGCGACGCTCGCCACCCTGATCAACTCCGTCCACGTACGGGGACAGACGCCCCAGGCACCTTCGCCCAAGCCAGCGCCGCAAGTCACGCGAATCTTGTGCGGCGGAACCACGAGCAGCCCCCTAGTGCCGCACGACGCGCTCGCCGGTGGCTCGGGTTCCAATTCGTACCTGATCTGCGCGCAGGTCTCCGGCCGCAGCTGCCGTGTCTGGACGCGGCTGATCGGCGCGCCAGCAGCCGACGTCCGCCAACGGCACTACCAGCTTCGCGCGAGCTTCTGCGCACACACGCGGCGCTTCCTAAGACACGACCCTCGCGGATATTCCGTGCAGCCCGCCAGACCTGGTCTCACAGCGCTCCTACCGCACCCCTAAAAGCGAGCCACGACTCACCATCAACTCGACCCCGGAGGCACTGGCGGAGGCTGAGCGCGTGGTCGCCGAGGTCCGCGCCGAGATCGGGGCAGACAGGCTGGCGGCCCGTTCGACCCGTCGAGCCGCGAAGCGGAGCACCGCCTAACAAGCAGGAAGTGTCCTAGTAGTGCCGCGTTCGCAGGACGGTCGTCCTACTCAGCGACCGAGCCCGAGAAGAGCTCGGCAGCGGCGTCCGCCGTTCTAGTCCGTCGCTGGCACCGCACGGACGCCGCGCTGGTGCTTGAAGCAGTAGATGCGACCGCCGAAGCGCTCGGAGTGCTGTTCGCAGTACGCGCGCACCTTCTCGCTCACGGTCGCCCCGCACGTGATGCAGGTCGCCGGCGCTGTGGTCGTCTCGGGCTCGAGGGGCTTCTCGGGCGCCGCCGGGGTCGCCGACGTCGCGGCGGACATCGACTCGATCGACGGCGCGACGGGCTCGGCGGGCGAGGGTTCGAGCGCGAGCTGCTCCGTCGGCGCCTCCTTGCCGCGGACGGCGAGGAGCTTCTCCACGAGTACGGCGCGTCCCCAGAGCTCGACCTTGTTCGCGCCCGCGAGCTTCTGGGCCTGTTGCGTGAACTCGCGGTTCGCTACGACGAGCGCTGAGTCGCAGCTGTACATCCCCTTCGAGGCGACCGCCTCCTGCACCGCCTTCACGCCGACCTTCTTATTCCAGCGCTTCGCCTGCACCGCGGTGCGCGTCTTCCCCTTGGTGACGACCAGGTCGGCGCCGTAGTCGCCGTGCCTGCTCGTCATCTCTACTCCATAGCCGAGGCGCCGGAAGAGCGTCGAGAGGAACTCCTCGAAGCGATGCCCGCTCATCTGGTCAATCTCGGCGATCCCCGATTTGGAGAGGCGGTGCATCTGGTAGCCCTGCCAGGCGAACTTCAAGACCACGATCGCGCCGAGGAACAGCCAGAGCGGCCAGAGGTGGATGAGCGAGTGCTCGAGCCCGTGCTCCGCCGGGCCCACGAGGTTCGGCGCCTTGGGAGGCTTCCCGCTCGCCAACGACAGCGGCATAACCGATGTCATCGGCAGCATGAAGACGCGACTCGACCTAGACCCCGACCCACTACTTCAGCCTACGAAGTCGGAGGCGGGAAGCGAAGAGGCCGGGGGAGGTCGGCGATTAGGGGAGCAGGTAGCGGCCTTCGATCAACCGTGCGCGAAGATGCTCCTCGAGCTTCGCCAACCGCTCGGCCGCGCTCAGTGACTCGTCGCCGGCGATCTCTTCGACTTGATCCACCTTCTCCTGTGAAAGGAAGCGGTCCGTACGCAGGACCTCGACAGCACGATACGTGAGCCACTGGAGCTGCTCTTCGTCGTCCTCGCCGGATGTGGGGACCCCGTCGAGCACCGCGGCGATGCCCTTGTGAATACCAATGCGGTACTGGACGACATCGAAATTCGCTCGCGTGGCGCGCAGTTTGTTCTCGACCCTTAGGAGCGAACGGACGAGAACGAGGATAAATGTGCCAACCGTGAGGAGCACGACTGCCGTGATCTGCACCACCGCGGTGCTGACGTTCCAGTGATGGAAGGCCGCCTCCGAGACGAGCGCGGCGAGCAGTGCGAGAGCGGCAGCGTTCGCGACCGTACGGCCTCGCAGCTCCCTGGTTTCCACCCAAGCCTCAGCAAGAGTCGGGCTCTGGCGCTTCACGAGAGAAATGGTAGGAGAACGACCGACTCGACTTCACTCGAGACGGGGAACGAGCGTCGGCCGAGCTCTACGAACAAGACGGCGAAGGATGTCCGCGGCGTCCGTGTTCCCCACGCAAAGGTTCTCGAGCGCGGCGAGCGCGAGTTGTGACTCTGCGAGCGTGAGGTTCGTGGTCTCAAACGCGAGTCGACCGTGCCAGCGGATCGCCGCGGGCGCCGCTCGCTCGGGCCGGAGCCCGGCTAGTAGGACGAGATAGTCGAGCGCCTCGAGCGGGCCCACGTTCCGCATTTCTCGCAGCGTCATCTCCGCGTCCGAGAAGGTTCTTTCTCTCGATCGCCCGCCGGAACTGTGTATGCACCGAGCCCTGTGCCGTCATCACCCTTAGGGGCCCGGTGGCTCCGACCGTACCGGATGCTCTGCTCGTCCGCTGACCTCCCTAGAGTCCGCTCGTGGGCGTCGCGCAACTCTCCGAGCACGTACAGCAAGCCGTCGAGGAAGAGCGCGAAGTAGTCGCCGCCCGGCTCGAGGCGCTGCGCAGCCAGTCCACGCGGCTCCACGGTCTCGCCGGGAAGGTCGACTGCGAGGCAGAGGAGACCGCCCGGTTGCTCCGTCGTATGGACGAGATGCTCGGCATCGCGCCGCAGCTCTCGCTCGAGGCGCAGGAGTTACGCGGGCAGAAGTTGCAGGAGATCGCGATCGAGCTTCTGCGGGAGAAGAAGGGGGCGGGCGTGCCGGTGCACTACCGCGACTGGTTCGCGCTGCTCGAGGAGGCCGGTCTCCACGTGGCCGGCAAGA